>JBFMEW010000001.1:0-559599 GCA_040753175.1 Acidobacteriota bacterium
GGGCATTGAGGCCGCACAGTACCAGCAGCTGGATCATGCACACTCTACCTTCGAAAGAGTATGCAGTCGATGACAGAATTTTGTGTCAGCTCTTTGCGGTTGTCAGGCAACAAATTTTCAGGAATTCTGTGAGCAGACCGGATCTGGTCGGGAAACGGTTGGGAAAATCCCCCTACCCAGCAAGCCGGATATCCTGATTCTCAAGCGTCACAAGGTCCGCCGGACCGCGAAGGTCCTGCAAACAGGTCTTCGTACTGGGTGAGCAGAAGCTGATTTTGACCCAGGAACATGTGAGAGAGGTAGCCACCATCAGCGCGTTTTGCCCGCGGGCCTTGTGGTTGGCACGACAGCTGTTCGCTTCCTACCTTTGACTCATTAAGACCTGCTTCACGTCGATTTGGAGTTCAGATTCAGAACCTCACGGTCAGCTTACGCTTGGTGGGAGGTATGTGATGGTGAGCATCGGGCACGGGAGAACCTGGCTTCGGATGGTTTTTCAGGGTCACCGGCCTGTTTTTGTGGAAACTGACGGCACCAGAGGAGCGCGACCGTGAATCGCTCGCTGGCTAATGCTCGTAGCATCCTTGCAAAGACAGTTGTGACCCACACAGTCACTTACTTTGTTGTAGGTGTCACGGCATTTTTCCTGTTCGACTACGCGGCTCTAATGGCGGAAACCGAACTCAGGGGCTTGATGCGGCCGCTCCACCACCCCATGGTGATGGCCGGACCGCTTTGGCAGCCCATCAGAGGTAGTCTGTTCGGGTTGGTCTTCTACCTACTCAGGGAGCCTTTCTTTGCCAGGAAGAACGGTTGGCTTTCCATGTGGGTTGTCCTTGCTTCGGCTGGCATCCTGGGAACTTTTGGGCCGGCACCCGGTTCACTGGAGGGCCTCATCTACACGATTTTCCCTTTTTCGCTTCATATGACGCTGCTACCGGAAATCCTGGCGCAATCGTTCTTACTATCGTGGCTGTTGTTTCAATGGGTGAACCACCCTGAGAAACGGTGGTTGAATTGGACGATGGGCGCGGCGTTTGTCTTGGCGCTGCTTTTTCCCATACTCGGTTTGGTGGCAAGCTCACGAAGCTGAAGTCGCGAAGAACCGCGTCAGTGGAAATCAGGAGACGACCTTCCAACTTAGCCTGCCCCAAAAAATCTTGCTTCCGCGTTACCGTTGACAGTCTCTTTGGGGGGACGAAGAAGCAGTTTGGTCGCCACCGTCAATGCGTTGTTGCAGCCGAAAATTTCGAATTCTGACAGCCGCCCCGCCGCAAACTGGGCGCTGCCGTGGGAAGCAACCCCCGAAGAATCCCACGCACAGACACAACCGGCTCAGCCATTCAAGCGCATCACGGAGACTGATCATGACCCAAATTCTACTCCGTCTGGGGCCAATCCGACTCGCAGACCTTTTTTGATCAAAAGGCAGAGAAAGGGGGAAACGGACTGAATCAAGGAAACCCGAGATGGTCCTTTTGATTCGGCGCTAGAATACTCATTGAGAGTCAGCCAAGAGCGTTGATTTGGGTTGCATTCAGAACGTCACTGAGAGTTTACCCTGGTAGGAGGTGTCTGATGGTAAGCTTCGGGCACGGTAGGATTGCCTCGGGATGGCTTGTCAAGGTAACCAGCCTGGTTCTGATGACATGGTTGTTCGGCTGGGCGCTACCGATCAGGATTCCGGCTCAGAGCAGCCTGGGAGCCGTCCGCTTTGATCTCAAAGGCAAGAGGAGCCGCTTGAAAGCCCGGCAAGATCTGTTGATCCGAACGGTGATCAGGGGTAATCCGGATGAGGACCAGTTGGAAGTGTACAACCGGGATGGCAGCCGCAAACTCTCGTTGAACCTGCTGAAATCTCTCCCTGAAGCCAGATCGCTGGCCATTTGGGATTTCTCCATCGGGCAGTCGGGCCTGCTGGCCGTGGGGGCTGTGGCCCGGAGCGAAAAGGATGAACTCAGCTCCCACCTCCTGATCTACGACTTGAGCGGCCAACTGCTGAGTGCTGCAAGGCTTCCAGCTGGGAAAGAAGTCCGAAAACTGGAGGTCGATGAAGACGACTCCATCTGGGTGATGGGGGCTGGTTCCGGCGGAAAGGATCCCAAAGAGGTGGCGATGATCACCCGATTCGGCCGGGAAGGTCAGGTCCTCGAGGAATTCCTGCCTCGTTCGCAGTTCAGTCTTCATGCAAAGTCCACTGAGGAAGCACCAGAAGTAGGTGGCCGGATTTCCTTCGGCTTGACAAAGGAATTGGTCTGGATGTGGCTTCCACCAGGACAGCTGGTCACCCTGCGAAAAGATGGCAGTGATGTTCAAATTGCCGACACGGGTCTTCCCCGCTGGCCTGGACCCCTGGACCCGCCGGCACATTCTCGCATCAGCGTGGAAGGATGCTTCCTCCTGCCTTCCGGAAGACTCCTGGCCAACGTGTGGTTCTACTCCGGGGAAGAGACTTCCATGGTTCTAAGCGACTGGGATCCTGGGACAGGTGAATGGCATACCATTCCGCGTCTGGCCTACGACGCGTCCGATTCCTCCCTTTTCCTGGTAGGCGTGGAGCAGGGAGAGATGGCCATGTCGCGGGCTGTCAAGGGAGACCGGAACCACTCTGAAGTCTGTTGGTACGCCGCACCAGTACAGTGAGGGGGCGGTGGTGGACACGTCAAGGTGGATCTGAGGCGCGCGGACGTCGCAGGTCTCGTCATTCCTTTTTGACGCCGGCAACTGAGTCGAAGACCAGCTTGCCGCTGAGGTAGGTTTTCAGGACCTTGGTATCTTTCACCGCATCCAGCGCGCAGGTGAGGATGTCGCGATCGAGCACGACCAGATCCGCCAGCTTCCCTTCCTCCAGCGATCCCGTCTCCTTCTCTCGGAACAAGAGGTGGGCGTTGTTTGAGGTGTAGTAGCGCAGAGCTTGCTCCCGACTCAGCCCTTCCTCGGGATGAAGCTGTCCCTCGTACCACTTGGCTTTGCGCGTGAGAGTGATCCACATACCCAGGAAGGGATTGTAGGGGTTGACTGCCCGGAAGGAACCGATCTTCTGCATGTGGTCCGAACCGCCTCCCGCCACCCCTCCGGCCTCAAAGATTGACCGCAAGGGAATGAAGTGGCGCAGCCGGTCATAGCCGAAGTGTCCGGTCAGGGTTCGGGCGTCCATATAGAGCCAAGCCGGCTGCAAATCGATCACCACACCCAGACGGGCCGCTTGCTTGATGGACTCTCCACTCATGAAGCTGCAGTGCGTGATGGAGGGACGCGTTTGTCGGATGGGTTTCCGCCGACTAATCTCGTCATAAACATCCAGCAACGTTTGCACTGCCGCGTCGCCCTGTGAATGCGCGGTATACTGGAGATGCGAGTCCACGGCAGTTTCCACCAGGAGAAGCAGACGTTCCTTGGGAATGAAGAGCAATCCCCGATAGTTCGGATCGTCGATCGAGTAGATCTTGCTCAGGCCCCACGGCTCTTGCATGTAGGCGCTGCCCGTCAGCATTCCCCCGTCCAGATAGGTCTTGATCCCGATGATTTGCAGCAGCGGGTCGGCTTTGGTGAGCGGGTCCTTTCCGATCTTGCGAATCTCAGACTGGATCTCCTCCAGCGGCCCGATCGTGTCGACATGTTGCGACAATGAGACCCGGACGCTCAGATCACCCTTGGAACGCAGGTGCCGATAGCGGTCCACTTCGGCTGGGCTGGCATCCTTGTCGCCAATGCTGGTGATGCCCACCGAGTTGTAGTCCTTGAACAACTCCTTCAACCGCCGGCAACGGTCTTCTTCGGAAGGCTGCCTGACCGAATCCTCACTTTTGATGAAACGGGTACAGCTGCGCAGAATCCCCGTGGGTTCGCCGGTCTGGGCATCCTTTTCGATGTAGCCCGGGCCTGAATCGGAGATCTTGAAGTCCTTGTCGATTCCACTCAGCTTGAGGGCCAGGCTGTTGATGGAGGCATCGGGGCCGGTCGAGAAGACCACCGGATTGCGCGGTGCCGCGCGGTCCAATTCCTGCCGGGTCGGGTAGCGTTGTTCCTTCAACCGCGTGATGAAAACCTGGCGAACATGGATCCACTCGCCGGCTTTGACCTGACTGGCCCGAGAGGCAATATATTTCAAGACATCCTCGATGGTTTCCATCTTCGGGATAGGGTGGTCGAACTCCGTCATGCAGGCATCGGCGGGATGAACATGTGAGTCGATCAGGCCTGGCACGACAACTTTGCCTTGCAAGTCCACCAGCAGCGTCTGCGAGCCTCGTGTCCTCATGACTTGATCCTCGCCGCCCACCTTCAAGATGCGCTCACCTCGGACCGCGATGGCCGAGTGAATGCTGAACCCCGAATCCACGGTGACAATCTTCCCGTTGTGAAGAATCAGATCGGCGTCCTGGCTCCGGACGTCACAAGCGATACTCGTCAGGATCAGAACGGCCAGCGCGACCATTGCGTTGAGGAATCTCATCATGGATCAATCACCCAGTGGAAGTTTTTGCGATCGTTGCTTGAGCATGTCGGTCAATGTCCGTAGTCGCCGGCGATTCCAAACCTCGGCATTCAGGATGCCTCCAGCGACCGCCACCCGGCACAGCACCGCACCAACCTTGGAAAGGAAAGGAAGTAGCGGACGGTGGGACCGGGGCACCAAGGAACATGAGACAACTTTGCCAGTTCGCCGCCAAATCGGCGGGATTCAGGGAGCCCTGCAAAGAATGTAACATCAATCCCTCTAAGATAGGCCGGACAATCCCAGTGACCAGACTTTTGGCACGGAGCTGGAATCGCAGGGCCCATGGCAATCCGTAGTCTCCGGCGGGAGAATCTGCTGTCCACTCACTTGGCCGGGAGCAGTCCCAACCCCTCCAATTCCAGCCTCAATTGAGGAGACGACTGGAAGCGAATCGCGTGAAAACCAAGTTGGCGGGCGACTGCGACGTTGGTCTCCGAGTCGTCGATGAACAGACATTCGCCGGCCTGTCGATTGCTCCTTTGGAGCAGCAACTGAAAAATCTGCGGATCGGGCTTGGCTAGGCCTTCCTCTCCCGAGACCACGATCGTGTCGAACCAATCGAAAAAGGGATAGCGACTCCGCACCAGGGGAAACTTCTCACCGGACCAGTTGGTGAGTCCGAGAAGAACATACCCGGCGTCCTTGAGAGACCTCAGGATTTGGATTGTTCCTTCGATGGGGCCGCCGATGGATTCCAGCCAGCGCTGGTCGTAGGCCCGGATCCGATCGGCGTGCTGCGGGAAACGGCGGCAAAGTTCGTTGACTGCAACAGCAAAGGGACGACCCTCGTCCTGCTTATGGTTCCACTCCACAAAGCCGATTTCTGTCAAGAAGGGCTCAACCGCGTTCGCGTTTCCGTCAAACAGTTTTCGGAAAAGGTAGCGCGGATCCCAGTCGATCACCACGCCCCCAAAGTCAAAAACGATTGCTGTCAAGGCGTCTTGCTCTGAATTCACGGGGTAGCGGGAAGTCCGGCCCACCGGCCCGCATAGCCATGGTTTGCTGCGGGCCGGCAGACAGGATGGCCTAGACCTTTTCTGGTACCACAAACGGATGGCGGTACTCGCGGGTGAGGTAGCTGTTGGCCTCGTCGTCGCCAGGGAAAATTTCGTTGGCCGAATCAAAGATCACCTGCCGTCTGGTGCGATAGGCGATGTTGGACAGGTGACACATGGCCGTGGAGAGATGGCCTTCCAATATCTCCGCATTCAACGTCTCGCGCTTGCGGGATCGAACCGCTTCAATAAAGTTGGAGAAGTGAACGCCATCGTCAGTATCCATGATGTTACGCGGTCTGCCTTGAGGTCTGGTTGCGGTCTGGCTTTCCCCAGGTTCGTTCTTGCGGCCGAAATAGGTCTTCCACTTGTTCCCGCTCAGGTTCATCCACCCCTCCGAACCGAAGAATAAGAGACCCATGGTAGTGCCGTCCTCGGCGTTGGTGTAGAGTCCCCTGACTTCAATCTGCACTCGCGTTTCATCTTCCCACTCGAGCAGGGAAAGTTGAGTATTGGGAGTTTCCTGGTCTGAATCGAAGACGTCATAACCGCCCATGCTTTGAATGCGGCGGGGGTGATCATATTTCTGAAGCGCCCAGCGAGCCATGTCGGTGTAATGAGGGCCATTGTTGCCCGTTTCACCGTTCCCCGTGGCCCAGAACCAATGCCAGTTGTAGTGGAAGCGGTTTTCGTTGAAGGGACGATAGGGGGAGGGGCCCAACCAGAGGTCATAATGAACACCCGGCGGCACCGCACTGTTCGCTTTGCGGCCGAGACTTTCCCGCGGACGGAAGATGACGCACTTGACCATGTACAGCCTTCCCAGTTTGCCGGCGTGGAGAAACTCCATGGCCGATTGGACGACCTTTTCGCTGCGGCTTTGCGTCCCGACCTGCACGATGCGCTCATATTTTCGCGCTGCTTCCACCATCTTGCGGCTCTCTGAGATGTTGTGTGAAACAGGCTTTTCGACGTAAACGTCCTTGCCCGCCTGACAGGCCCAGATGGTGGCCAAAGCATGCCAGTGGTTCGGCGAAGCGATACTGATGGCGTCGATGTCTTTGTCGTCGAGGACGCGCCGGATATCGGTTTCGGTCTTAGGACGTTTGGCGGCCAGCTCCTCTACTTCTGCCAGGGCCTTGGGAAACAGGCGCTCGTCGATGTCGCACAAGGTAGCGCAGTTGACATTAGGCAATTGCGCCAGCGTGGTGGCATGGTCCCTGCCACGTGAGCGAATGCCCATCACCGCGACATTCATGGTGTCGTTGGGACTCTGGCGCGCCAGTCCCGTCATCACAAAGGGACCTGTCGCCAGCAAGGCAGCGCGGCCGGCTTTTTTGGCGAAACTGCGGCGCGATAGGGATGACATAGAATCCTCCTTCTGGTCGAAGCTGCCGACTCCAGGCCGCTTTTGATTTGACAGTTGCAAAACGACCGGAGTATACATCAGGAAACTTGCGCGTCGCAAGAAACAATCTCGGAGCGTGTGGATCACGCATGTAAGAATCATGAGGACAATGAGATCTAACCACAGAGAGGGGCGATCCTTTGAGGTCCGAAAAGGCCCTCCTCCCACTAGTTTTCGTCGGTCAAAAACTTTTGGGACCTTTCTCTTGCTGACCTGCCTATGGGCTCCTATCCCCGAGCTGTTCTCCCAAACCAAAACCGTGGTGGTTCGACCCAAGGAAATCCCTGACCTGCTGGTCAATCCAGGCATGGGGATCACGACGTTCCAGCGATTTAACGGACAAGCGATCAACCCGGGCCTGAAGTGGTCCGAGGTAGGCCCGGAGACCAGAGTAGGCGACGCGCCGGTCAAGCCGGATTTCCCTGACACGTCGGTGGCCTACCTGCGGTGGTTTTGGTGGCAGCTGGAACCTGAACCGGGCAGGTATCGGTGGGAAATCATCGATTCGGCGCTGGAGGAAGGAAGGCGCCATGGGCAGAAGCTGACCATTCGTGTCATGCCGTATGACCAGAATGATGCGTTGCCCAAGTGGTATCGCGAATCGGGCGCCAGGCGGGCTAACAAAGCCACCGACAAGGATGGAGAGGTCTGGTCTCCGGACGCAGAAGATCCGCTGTATCTGAAACACTGGAACGCTTTGATCACCGAACTCGGCAAGCGCTATGATGGGCATCCTGACCTGGACACGGTGGACGTTTCCACGGTGGGGTACTGGGGTGAAGGCTGGGGGCCATATCTGCCCAGCTGGGAAATCCAGAAAGCCCTCATCGATGCCTACTTCGAAGCCTTCCAGAGGACACCTCTCTTGATGAACTTCGACGAACTCAGAGCCCTGGCCTATGGAGTTCAGAGAGGAGCGGGCTGGCGCCTCGACTGCTGGGGAGACATGGGCCGTCCAGGCAAGAACCTGATCCACATGTTGGATCTTTACCCGCAACAGGTGGTCAAGGCCAGCGCTCAGGATGCGTGGAAACGGAGTCCGGTGTCGTTGGAAAGTTGTGGCACTCCCGGCTCGTGGTTTCAGCTGGGATTCGATCTGAACTATATCCTGGAGCAGGCTCTACGCTGGCATGCCAGCACGATCAACATCAAATCCACGGCGATTCCCGAGCCCTGGAAGAAGGCGTTCGAGGATTTCCAGAAGAAACTGGGCTACCGGTTTGTCTTGCGCAGACTGGAATACCCGGCGGTGGTGCGGGCGGGTCAGATGATGCCGATTTCCATGTGGTGGCTCAACGCCGGAGTTGCTCCCGTCTACTCCGACTTCACACTGGCCCTGCAGCTGCAATCCAGCAATGGAACGAGCCAGGTGGCCCTTCCCGTTGATCTCAAAAAATGGCTGCCCGGTGATGCGGTCTATGAAGGGACAAGCTATGTGGCCCACGACCTCAAGCCAGGCCGCTATCGGTTTCGTGTCGGAACGCTGGACCCCCGGACGGGGCAGCCTGCCATTCGGTTGGCCATCGAAGGACGGCAGCCCGATGGTTGGTACGACTTAGGTGAGATCGAAGTTGAACGGTAGGTTGAGTGCCACCTGTCGAGGCACACTGTCAAAGGCGGCTCCCGAGGCCCCAGACAAGAATCTCCTCCCCAAGGTGAACTTGATATGCGAATGCGGATGCTGGTCTTGGTGTGGTGCTGTCTTTTGACGTCGGCCCAGGCGGGCCAGCCCTTTTACGATCGAGTTCACAATTCAAAAGTGTTCGGCGAGCCCCGTCATTATCGGATCATCCTGCCCCCGGACTATGACACCAGTGGAAAGTCGTACCCGGTCATCTATTACTTTCACGGGCACAGTGACCGTTACACGGTCGAGAAGTACGACGAGGGGGCCGACACCATTCCCAAGATGGTTCGCTTCGTGGCGGCCCACGACGTGATGGTCGTTTGTGTGGACGGTTATGTCGCCCGAGATTACACCGGATTTTACGGAGGCTCTCCCTGGGACGTGAACGAGGAGGGCGGAGATTATGACTTCGGAGCTTACTTCCAAGAACTGATCGCGCACATCGACAGCACTTATCGCACGCTCACCGATCGGCGTCACCGCGGGGTCTCAGGGCTCAGCATGGGAGGCTTCATGAGCCTCTATCTGAGCGCTCGCTTTCCTCAGTGGGTGGGAAGCGCTTCGGCCTTCAACCCGGGCCCGGAGTTCTACGTCGGAGAAAAGGACCGACGGGTACTGTGGCGGCCCAAAGACCATATCGGTAACCATGCCCAGACTATGGTTCGGCTCATCCGGGCCAGCGGGGATTACATCAGCCAGTACCACGAAGAGACCCGGGATGCTTATGCACGGGCGGCGGCCGTCGACTTCGAGTTTCGGCAGGACGAATATCACCGCCACTGGGCGACCTCCATCGAAGAGACTTTCGAATTTCACGTCAAGGCCTTCAATAACCCAAAGCTCAACAATGTTCCGGTAAGCTTTGACCACGCCGACGGATACTCAGCGTTTGAGGTCTGGAGCTATAAGGTGGAGAGCCGGGGCGGGGAGGGAGGATTCACCGTGCTCTCGGATGTGTCGCAGGGCGGACTCCGGGTGACCACCCGGCGCTGGGCTCCCGATGGGCCTCCAGTGTCCCAGAGGCAGATTTCCATCACGACAGCTCCGCTCTACAGCGCCAACAAAGCCTACACGGTAGTGGATTATCAACTAACCACCGGGGAGACCACTCGCCGGCCGATCCAGGCCGACAGTGAAGGCCGAATGACCGTTTCAACCGATGGCAGTGGCCATCAACTCAGCTTCATCGGACCCGGGACCGGCGCTCAACCTCCTGTGCTGCTCCCTTTGACCGGCAAAGACACCCTGCGGCTGCCGCCTCAGAGGGAATTGAACTTACCGATCCGGATTTACAATCCTCGTGGCGAGTCGATGCAGGACATCAGCCTCGACCTTTCGAGCGAGTATCCGACGGTGACGATCGCCGGCGGTCAGGCTCGCATCCCCTCGATCGGCTCGGGCACCATGGTGGATCTTTCCTCCGCCTTCAAGGTGCGATTCACTTCAGGAAACGGCTATTTCGACCGAGTTCGATTCAGTTTGAAGATGACTTACGACGGCTGGTACGAAACCAGCAAAGACATCGACGTCCTGGTGATCCCGGAGACCCTTCCAATTCCGCAGGCCGTTGAGATTCTGGATGGTCGCAGCCTGGAGTTTGCAGTCTTCCATCAGAAGGGCAATCAAGGCGGCGGGGACTCCATCAAGCGGAAGGTGACCGAAGGGAAGGGGAATGGAAACGGGGTTCTCGATCCCGGAGAAGAGGCCACCATCTGGGTAAGGATGGCGCAGGGAATGGATCCTTTCGACAAGAACAACTGGTACCGCTGCAAGGTCTACTCAGACTCTGCCTGGCTCCAGGAGGTGGAGGACATCCAGGAGTTCAAGCAGCGCGAGTGGACGGGCGCACGCAACAGAAGCAGTCTGGTTCGGCTACTCGCCGCCGCTCCCCGCGGCACGTCCATTCCGCTCATCCTCGACAACGAAACCTGGAGCTTTCGTTACACACCCGACGTACGCTACGGCGTGGAAAAACTCTACCAGGCGTTTCAGCTGCACACTCATCATCTGCATCGCTTGGAGTTGAAAGTGCCGTAGTGGCCGCTGGTGGCTGAGCCTTCAGACCAAGCCATCCTTGGGCTGTGTGGCTGTGCTGAGGCCTACTTTCCAGAGACAGCCGGAAAATCCCTGATGTTATCCGGGTTGGTGACGGCGCTTTCTCCTTGCTCCAGCCAGCGTTTCGCGACCGCACGAATGGCCTCCAGGTCATTGCCGCCCACACCAATCAAAGAATAGAACTCGCGCTGGGCTGACTCTTCGTTGGGCAGCTCCCAGAAGTCCATACCGGCCGGCGAAAAGTGGTTGGGATACTTCTTCAGGGACTCGGCATCCACGGCGTGCGCCTGGCTGTTGAGCCAGCCGATGGGCCAGTGGTCCCAAGACTTGGAAATCCAACCCCAGCCTCCCGTGTCGCGGAAGCTGTGCTCCTTGATCCGAGTGAAAGCACTCCCAAAGCCGGAAGCGTCCCCAAAAATGCAGAAAGGAGAGCCCTCCTGCATCGGAACGATCAGGGCCACGCCGGCCGAATCGTCGAACAGTTTCCAGTCAGCTCCTGTGCGCCGCGGTTCGGCCTTCCAGATCTCGTCCGATTGGAGTGTGGGTTTCCAAAACACGTCATAACGGCTCTTGGAGAAGGGATCCAGCACGGCCAACGCGTGGTAATCACTGGAACCGCCGGATTTCTTCAGAACGTCGGTCCAAAGCTTGCCGACCGGGCACATACCGATCATCTCGATGGGTTCCCGGGCATACCCAATGTTCTTGTCGGGAAGAAGCGACTCGTAAGTCTGGCGTCGCAGCACGAGCCCGTTCGGGTAGGCCCAGAAATCCTCGGTACCACGATAGGCCGGCTCCCCAGCCTCCATGTTGACCCCGAAATAGGTCCAGCGGATCCAGACTCGTTGCGGTCCCGTTTCCAAGACGTCCACGAAGCTGTTTCGTTCCTTCCGACCCCAATCGTTGAACAATTCCGCCCAGCCTTCGTTGCCCTCGAAAAACTGGTAGCAGAAGCCGGCTCCCGAACGAAATTCAAACCAGGGGCAGTAGCTGCCTTCATGCGCGAAAACGAACCGAAACGGGAACTCCTTCCAGAACACCACAAAGGCCTTCTTGGCATTTCCATCAGCGTGGGGCGGACTGGGGAACTCTCCTCGATAGTTTCCGAACACGTAATCCGAGACCTCAACAACCGATACACCCTGACTGCGCATGGTGCCCAGTGCCGCCATCGTGACCGGTGCTGCCTTGCGCAGTGGAGACAGTTTCCTGTGCTGAGCCGGCACGAGGCCGGTCCAGAGTGTGAAGAAGAAAACCAAAGTTCCTGTGATAAGCTTGAATTGTAGAGCCTGCATTGTGCCCTCCTCGATCATTACTCCGAACACGGCGTGGATAGATCATTCAATCCCACTAACCGGAACCATGAATGAAATCGGCCACAGCACCATCCCCCTATCTCCCGACTGGGAGCCACTCCGCGGGTTCCGTTCACTTGCCCGGTTGTCCTGCCGGGTCGTTTTTCTGATTCTCTTCGCTGTCTCGGTGGCGTGGTCTGAGACCCGTCAACCCTCATCCAAGGTTATCCCCGTTGTGGCAGCTGGAAAGGCGGAAGCGGCGATCGTGGTGGGAAGCACGGAGCCCCTGCGGTTTGCCGGAGCAGAATTGCAGAGGTATGTGGAACTGCTCACCGGAGTTCAATTGGAGATAGTCGATCAGAATGGCGCCAACTCGCGCCCCGCGCACGAAGCATTGATCCTGATTGGAGGCCCCCGCCTTAATGCGGTGACGCAAAAGCTTTCTGGTGTGACTCAGGCCGGTTTCGGAGATCTCAAGAGAGACGGCTTTGTCTTGCGTACCGGGCGGCTGGGCGCACGGCCGGTGGTCCTGGCGGGAGGAAACGATGAAAGCGGAACTCTGTACGCAGTTTACGAACTGATTGAGCACTGGGGAGTCACCTTCCGGCTCACGGGAGATATTGTGCCGTCCCGGCGGGAGTCGCTGTCCGTTCCCACGTTGAATCTGCGTCGGGAGCCTGCATTCCCACGCCGTGGATTCCTGCTCCAGGCTTCCGGGTTCGACAACCTGACTATTTTTTCCAAGGCCGATTATGTCAGGTTCATCGATCAGATGGCCAAGATGAAATGCAATTATCTTCAGTTCTGGTGGTTTGCCTTCAGTCCCTGGCTGCTGCACTCCTACCGAGGCGAAACAATGTGGATGGGAGACGTCTCAACCAAGGAGAGCGGCTACCTGACCTGGGCTCATTCCTCCATGGGTTCCCGCACTACGGACGATGTGACCATCGGAAGAGAACACTTCAGGGCGCGGCGTATGGCTCCGCCCGAATTCCAGAACGTCGAAAGTCCGGAAGAAGCATTCGACGTGGCCCGCGATCTGTTGAAGGCGGTCATCGAACACGCTCGGAAACGACATATCAAGGTCTGGCCGGCCATTGAAATGGCCGCTCTGCCTCCCAACCTGGCGCGCTTCACCGAGAGGGTCGGGACCTTGCCCTTTCATCCCATCTTCGGCACGTTTGCCCATCCGCTCGATCCCGTGAACCGCGAGATCCAGGCGGAACGCTTGAAGAACCTGATCCGCACCTATCCCGACGCTGAAGGCTACTTCCTGGTTCTGGCCGAACTCTATCCGGAATTGAACAACGAACAGCATCACGATTTCTTTGTCCGCGAGCGACCGAAGTTTCATGAGGTTCGAGATCTTCGTGCTCCCTGGCTCGATTGGGGGGCCGGCAACAGCAGCGACCGCATCATCGACTCGGCCATCGGGTATCTGGATCTCTTTCGGTTTCTGCTCGGCAAGGGTCGGGAATTCGCTCCTCAAGCTAAGCTGGGCGTGATGGGGGTTGGAAGGGGGTACCTGCTTCCGCTGATGGACAAAATGCTGGCAAGGGAGATTCCTTTCACCGACCTGGAGTCGAGCGGAGTCTGGACTCCGGCCGGATTGCCGATGAAATACTTTGGCGGAATGGGCGAGCGCGAACGCATTCTCCAGCAGCGCATCGACGACGACGTCAACATGATGGGCATGCAATTCAGCGTGCGGCAGTATGCCGAGAAAGACCGGATCTTTACAGACGGCGCAAAATACGGCCTCAGCGGGCATGCGGGTCAAGTGCAAAGGGCCCGCGGCACCGAGACCAACAGCCGCTATTCGGCCGTGGCCGCCTGGAATCCCGATCTCACACCGGAAGCTTTCTATAAAGATTACGCCACACGCCTCTTTGGGAAAAACTCGGCAGAGCCCATGTGCCGGGCATACCTGCGGTTGGAAGAGAACGAAGCCTGGCTGGGCTACTACAATTATGGCTACTCGACCATGAATTGCTGCGGAGCTTTGCCGGAAGTGAGCCTGGCTTACAGCTACTCTCGTCAGGACAACGCCTTCGACGGCCCCAAAACTGCTGATTGGGGGCCCTTCGTAATCAAGTCACCCGATGTCATCAATCGTTACCAGGGAGCAGTGCGCCTGCTCAATCAGGCTTTGGATGAGATGGGCAAGGCGCTGCCGGAGGTGGAACCACAAGGCAAGTATGAACTGAACTTCATGATCAACAGGACGGAGTCTTATCGCGACTACATTCAAGCCCTGATCACCATCCGGCAGGCCTACCTCTCTTTTGACCGGGCCTTCGCGAAAAAGAATCAGGTGGAATATGACGTCTTTGTCGGGGAACTGGAGCAAAGCCTGGCGGGCTTCGACGGAGCAGTCGAGCAGGTTCAAGAGGCTACTCGAAAATTTGCGAAAGTGATCGATCATCCCTCCGATTTGGCCGTGCTCTATCACCTGAACTTGAGGGCCGTTTTGGGGTTCGATCTGGCCAGGCGATGGATCCGAAACGTCGTGAGCTTCCATCAGGGGAAGCCCTACCTGGAACCGGTTCCCTTCCACAAGCTGTTCTCCACTGACATTCATTTCCTGCAAGGGGGAACGCTGTAAGGCGTGAATAGCCGCTCGATCGGAGAATCTGGCGACCCCTTCCTGCCGGCGTGTTCGAAATCACCTTTTACGGGGTCGCTTGAGAGCGGCTGGGGGCGAAGGCCGTAGTCCCAATTGCGCGGAGCTGTTAACCGCCCGAGTCGCGTAGCGACGCTTGATCCTAGCCCGGCCTTTCAAGGCCGGGACAGAGGGTTCGGTAATCGCCCAGTCGCATCGCGACGATTGATGAGACCGGCGAAGTTTCAGAAGCCCTTACGCGAGATCAGCCCTCGCCCCGCGCCAGCGGGGAGAGGGTGGTCCGCATCGCGGACCGGGTGAGGGGTGGCTCCGTCAGATCAGCCCCTCATCCACCGGCCTTACGGCCGGTCCCCCTTCTCCCCGCCAGCGGGGAGAGGGCATGGGAAAATCGAGTTTCATCCTCGAGCCAAGTGTCGGGGAGAAGGCAGGGTGGGTGCGACGCGGCCTGCGTGCTTAAGAATCGGTCTAGGCGTCAACCGTCGCGAAGCGACTCGGCATCTTCCCCGTGGCGATCCCGGCCTTGAAAGGCCGGGCTAGGATCAAGCGTCGCTACGCGACCTCTGGATGGGCTGGAAGCCCGTGTGCCTGAGTCGGCCTGCAAATCCATGGCCTTGGTGACCGACAGATTGCCTACTGACTTGCGGAAGAGGCTGGTAACGGCCCTTCAGGCCTTATGCGGTTCGGTGTGTCGGGCGCCGAAACATCTGATTGTCGTTACCCAAAGAAATAACGGTTGCTGATTGCCGAAGGGCCTGGACGCGGCACGTTTGTCCCTTCTGCTTTCACCATTGCTGTTCTAGAATGGTTGTGCAACCCATGATCAGGCACTCACCCTCATCCAGACGGCTCCACTGGACCGTGTCCGGACGTCTCTCTTCGAGCCGGTACCAGCTGCGGCCGCTATGGAAGATCCTTCGGCGAGCCGACGTCGCTGCCGGGTTGGTGGCTCTGGCTTATGCCCCTCTCGCACACTCCCAGGACGGGACGGTTAAGGAGAGGGCGCAGAGTATCTTGCAGGATAAGTGCGTCATGTGCCATGGCGCGTCCCGGATGTCTGGTCTTGACCTCACCCATCGCTTATCGGCTCTGAGGGGTGGCACCCGAGGTCCCGCCATCAAACCGGGCAAAGCCGAGGAAAGCCTGTTGTATCGGGCTGCCGCACATCAGGGCGATTTGAAGATGCCTCCCGGCAGCGCTGCGGCCCTGCCTTCCGAAGAACTGGAAATTTTGAGGTCTTGGATCGATCAGGGAGCCGAGTGGCCCGACGGACCGGCTACCGCAAGACGGACCGAACCTTCCTGGTGGTCTCTCAAGAAGCTGCGGCGTCCCACAGTACCGGATTTCAGGACGGGGAATCGCTCCTCGAATCCAATAGATGCCTTCATCCTGGCCAAGTTGAACGAGAAAGGATTGAAGGCCGCGCCGCTTGCAGACAAGCGCACGCTCTTGCGGAGAGCTTGCTTCGATCTGACTGGGCTGCCGCCGACCCCCGAACAGGCAGAATGGTTTCTGTCAGATTCCAGTCCCGAGGCTTTTGCCAAGCTGGTTGATGAACTGCTTGCCTCGCCCCGCTACGGGGAGCGATGGGGTCGCTATTGGCTGGATGTGGTTCGGTACGCAGACTCCGCGGGCTTCGAAGGTGACGTGTACTATCCGAATGCCTGGCGTTACCGCGATTACGTCATCAAGTCCTTCAACGAGGACAAGCCTTACGACCGCTTCGTTCAGGAACAGATCGCCGGTGATGAGCTCTGGCCGGACCAGCTGGAGCTGCCTGGTTTCTACGATGTTCCCCTGGAAAAGCTGGAGCACCTGGAAGCCCGGATTGGAACAGGGATGTACACCTTCGGACCGGAAATCCAGGAGTCTCACCTGGATGGCCAGAAACTGCGCTATGAATGGCTAACGGACGCGGTAGACACGACGACGGCCGCCTTTATGGGGTTGAGCCTGGGTTGTGCCCGCTGCCACGATCACAAGTTCGATCCCTTCCCCCAAAAAGACTATTTCCGCCTTCAGGCCATTTTCGCGACCAGCAGACCTGTGCAGATCCCAGTGGTCACCAGCCTGTCGGCGACCCATCGTGATGAAGCTTACCATTGGATGATCGCTCTGGACGAAACCCGACGGGCCTACCGCACGCTGGAGAAGACCGTCAAAGATCGAGTCATCGAATCGCGAAAATCGTCTTTCCCGGCCGACGTGGTCCGTGCTTTTGAGACCGCTCCGGAGAAGAGATCGGCCAGAGATATTGAACTAGCCGGGCCATTGCTGAAAGAGTACAGCGAAATCAAGATGGAGGAGCATTTCTCAGAGGGAGAACGCGACCTGCATCGCGAGCTGAGCCTCAGGCTGGTGAGTACCGTCCTGTCGGTGCCTGAAGAGGATGCCTCCCACCGGGTTCGTTTCGACGGATTCTTCGACCTCCCCATGGCTACTGTGTTGGGTCACCTTGAACCGGAGCTGATCCCGCCCACCTACGTTCTCGACCGGGGCGACCTGGGCAAAAACGTAGCGTTGGTGGGTCCTGGGATTCCGGCGATCCTGAATGACGGGAGTGAACCGGACACGTTGCTGCCGGACAGGGAAGGACCCCGATACCGGCGCCGATTGGCGCTGTGGCTGACTCAACCCGACCATCCCCTGACGGCCCGGGTCATGATCAATCGGATCTGGCAGGGACACTTCGGTGGTGGATTGGTTTCCACCGCCAACGATTTCGGTCAGCAGGGAAGCTTGCCAACTCATCCGGATTTGCTGGACTGGCTGGCTTGTGAGCTCGTCTCGAACGGGTGGAGCGTGAAGTCGATGCACCGACTCATCATGCTCTCGGATGCCTATCAAAGGGCCAGCCGGTTTACGGACGCCGACAACAGCCGCCAGGATCCGGAAAACCTTTACCTGTGGCGCATGAACCGCAGGCGTTTGGAGGCAGAGGCCGTTTGGGATTCCATTCACGCCGTAGCCGGAACGCTGAACCTGAAGATGGGTGGCCGTCCGGTAATGCCTCCGCTGTCTGAAGCCGAGATGGCGGCTCTGAGGGTCAAGCCCTGGTGGGTTCCTCCCGCGGATTCAGTGGAAAGCAACCGGCGCGGAGTTTATATCCTGTCCAGGAGGAACTTCTCATTTCCGATGTTTGACAAGTTCGATCGGCCAGACCCAGCCTCCAGCTGCGCGCGACGTGAGGTGACGACGGTGGCCCCACAGGTGCTCTGGACGTTGAACAATTCGGTTCCACACGAGCAAGCTCGGCACTTCGCTGCAGAACTGGTCAGCCGCCGAGGAAACGACCCGCTGGCTTGGATTCGCGAGGCCTGGAGAATCGCTTTGGTACGCCCGCCCGATCCGGAAGAGGAAGAAGAAGCGATGGCCCTTCTGAGACGACTGGAGGCTGAGGCCGAACAGCGCCACACGAGTGAACCACTGCCCAAAGGACTGGCGACCCTCAAGCCGGCTCAAGGTGTTGCCCTGTCTCAGCTGTGCTTGACGTTGTTCAACCTGAACGAATTCATCCTTATGGCTTTTCTGTCCTGATGGCAGGCGGGGGGATCAAAGGTGGCAAGGCCATCGGGATCACTGACGAGATCGGATTTCGGGCGGTTGAAGATCGCGTGCATATTCACGATCTGCATGCCACCATGCTCGAGTTGCTCGGGTTGGATCATCGGGAGTTGCATGTCACGGTCTCCGGACTGGAGAAAAGGCTGACAGGCGTGGGTGAAGAAGGCCAACACAGCATCGCGGCTCGCTTATTGCAGGGTTGACGTGGCAGTTGACCCTCCGACCGTGACAGTGTTTGGAGTCATTCAGACGATAGAATCCAGATTATGGCGGGCCAATCCAGCAAGACGATGATGAGACCTCACAACCCCTGCCAACTGGCTGTCTCAAGCGGTTCCTTGGCCGGATTCGGTTTCCGAGTCGCCCTGCGATTCCTGACGGCAGCGGTGTTTTGGCTATTGCTTCTTGATCAGGCCCACGGTGCACCAGCAGCGGAGACCTTCACGGGGCAAGTTTCAATTCCAATCGAGTTGCGGATTGACAACGTCGAGCTGAACAAAGGGATCTATGACCTCGCAATCCGCAAGGAAGACGTCGGGTACCTCCTTTCGTTCGTCAGCAACGGGACGGTCCAAGCCACCGTTCGGGGCCGTCGGGTTGAAGACGATTTGCTCGAGTTGTCTGCCAAGCTTCCAGTGATGGGAACGCAGTACCTTCGGTCTTCGTTGGAACCCACCAGGACCGCGCAGGAGAGGCAATTCAGCAAGACGGGACAACCTCAGTATGCTGAGGAAAGCAGAAACTGGAAGGCGACGCTGCGAACCTACCGCAACCCGAACACAGGAGCGGTAGTGTTTGTCTTCTACCTCGCAGAAAACGGAGGAAAGTGGAAACGGATCGATTTTGTGTTGTCCAGCGGCTCCAGCACCGAGCCAAAGTAGGTTTGGGAACAGCGGTGCCGGACGGAGTGAATTCCGCCCAGTTCGGCTCAGTCAATGGTCTGACGGCTCGCATCCCCTCGCGGCGGAGCGCGGTGCTGCTTCTCCGTGGACTACTGGCCACAGCGTTTGCATTAGTGCCCTCGACCGCGGTATCACCCGCTCAAACGCCGGCCTTCCAGGAGTCCGTCTCTCCCCTGCGAACGGCCGATCTTCTGAAGTTGGCCTCGGAATTCGGGAGCGCGAATCCAGCCCGGAGTGCCTATTCCGCGGTCATCACACTGGCCTACGAACGTGCCCCATTCCAGCCAAGAGACGTGGTGGCCTTTGAAGAGAATCCCTACTTCGTTTATGCCTTGGCCGCCACGGGTGCCTCTGAAGAGGCAGAACAAGCACCGCACCGGTTCCGGCGGGTGATCCTCCTGAAACCGTCCACCATCGTGGTGGAAGACACCATTCAGGCGCCGTCTTCTCCACAGGAATTTCGATGGCTTCTTTCCTCGCGAACCAAGCCGGTTGTCACGAAGCGTACCGCCCGGCTCGTTGACCAGCAGGGGGTCGTAGTTTGCGAGACGCTGTTTCCCGGTCAAGCCCATTCTCGAGTAACCCCGGGCACAGCAGGATCTTCGGGGGCGGAGCACCATCTGGTTGTGGAGGGGCCGAGTGGAACAGCGGAGTCACGTTTTGTGCACGTCCTGCAAGCTTTGCCTTTGGCGGGCGGTTCGGAGGCGATGACCCGGATGGCCACCCGGGATGGTTCTTTGCATCTGAGCGTTTCAACCGATCTGCGCGACTTTCAGGTCACTCTGCCCCCCGTGGGGGGCGGTGCCGGAGACATCACCGTCGCCGATCGCCGAGGCAAGCTTCTGTTGCCACTCAGACCCTTTCCCTCAGGCATTCTTCCGATGGGACCGGAGGGGATGAGGTTGCTGGACATGTGGGACAGCAGCTATCGAGGCGGCCATCGCCCCCCGTGGGATGCCGGAAGACCCTCGGCCGAGCTGAAGCGGGTGGTGGAATCCGGCATCATTTCCCGGGGGCGGGCCGTGGATTTGGGCTGCGGTACGGGGACTGATGCCGTTTACCTTGCCAGCAAGGGCTTCGATGTGACCGCCATTGACATTGCTCCGACGGCTCTCAGTCTAGCTCAGGAGCGAGCCCGCAAAGCCGGTGTTAAAGTGACCTGGTTGCTGGCGGATGTGCTGGCCCTCCCCCCAATGCAGCCCTTCGATTTCCTCTTTGACCGCGGCTGTTACCATGAGGTCCGACTTCATAACGCCAAGGCTTACGTGGAGACGGTGCGGAAATTCTCTCATCCTGGAAGCCGCTTCCTGCTTCTGGCCGGGAATCCAAACGAGTTGCCGCTCCGTTATGCTCCGCCTCAGGTTGCGGAAGAGGACATCCGCTCGGATTTTTCAGCGTTGTTCGAATTCGAATGGCTGCGGGAAACACGGTTTGAAACCATCAATCCGGCCATCAAGCCTCTGGCTTGGTCGGTGATGCTGCGTAGAAAGTAAAAGGATTGGTGGTGGTATTGAGTTGATCTAAGCCTTTCACGAAACCGAGTTCACGCCATCGACACAAGACTTCAGCGGTGAATGAACACGAGGCGACGGGAATAGCCTCAAAGAATCGGTCTGGGAGCCCGCAAGGGTTTGCTTGAGCCTTGGTCGAGTCGGGCTGAGCCGTGGTGCCCCTTTGGTTCAAGGCTCCGCGGTGCATTTCCCTTATTCGCGTTCATTCGCGTCCATTCACGGTCAGATTCTGAACCGCGAATTCACGCGAATCGACGCGAATGGCGGCAGCAGCGGTTCTTCTCCAGGACGATCCGCTCCCATTCCAGTCGAGTTCGCTTAAAGTTCAGTATGACACCCACTCTGTGTCCCGTAATCTTCAGGTAGTTCAGCATCTGACCGCGTTCCTGGTCGGTGATAGCCTCAATGACCTTGGTGTCGACAACCACAGCGTTAAAGACGATCAAATCCGGGACATATTCGCCGACCAAAACTCCCTTGTAATGCACCTCATAGTGCGGCTGCTGAACGAAAGGGATGCCCCGGGACCTGAACTCAACCGCCAAGGCGTTTTCATAGGGCTTCTCCATGAGCCCATGTCCCAGCGCCGTGAGTACCTCGATGGCACAACCAACGATCTGATAGACCTCATCCTTCAATAGTAAGTCCATACAAAGGCCATTTCAGCGCCAGTTCAAGGTTTTAACCGCGATGTCACGCGAACGGATGCGAACAATCGCCGACAGCACGATTGTACGCCAGAAACCACCGGCGCACGCCTTGTGGCAGGCCTCAAGTTCGCGATGGAGATGAGATTCAACCAATGAGGGACGAACACAAGGGGGGTAGTCACACCTTAGAATCGGCCTGGGAGACCGCAAGGGCTTGCTTGAGCCTTTGTCGAGTCGGGCTAAGTCGTGATTCCCTTTTGGTTCAAGGCTCCACGGTGTCTTTTCCTTCTTCGCGTCCATTCGCGGTCAGATTATGAACCGCGAATTCACGCGAATCGACGCGAATGGCGGCATCAGCTGTATCTCTAGCCCGCAGGATATTAGTAGGCCGCAGAATAGGAGGTGAAAAGCTTTGAAGCCCCAGGATGGTCATGGACTCGAGATTTCAATGGTGAATGAATGAGCGGTAAAGCGAATAGTCTTAGAACGTGGCCTGGGAGACCGCAAGGGCTTGCTTGAGCCTTTGTCGAGTCGGGCAAGTCGTGGCGCCCCCTTGGTTCGAACTCCCGCAGTGCCTCCCTTTATTCGCGTTCATTCGCGTCCATTCACGGTCAGATTCTGAACCGCCAATTCACGGGAATCGGTGCGCTTCCTCGCCGTTCAGAAGCGGTTTCGGCCCCTCTTCAATCCAGTTATCTAATTCTGGGATCCGGGCGTAACGGTTCGCCCTCCCGGGCGAGGTAGAATCGATTAACTTTCACTCCAGGATGCTTGTCCTTTTGGCCGCCGGGCCAGTATATCTCTACCTCTGCCTCTCTCAGGTTGGCCAGCCCGGCATTCACTCTCAGGTCGTTGCTCGAGAGGTAACTGTCACTGCCACGCACTTCGAAATAGCGTCTGAACCCGCCCGCCGTCACCCGGATCTTGGCTCCCAGTCCACTGCGGTTGCTTTTGACCCCCTCGGTTCGCAGGCTGATCCAGTTGTTTGAATTTCCGCCGTCGTTGCGGAGGAGATAGGGAATGTCGTTCTTGTTGATGTTCAGAATATCGATGTCTCCGTCGTTGTCGTAATCCCCAAAGGCTGTGCCTCTCCCGACTTTGTTGGGAATCTTTCGCAGACCCACTGATTCCGAGATGTCGCGAAACCCTTTTCCCTGCTCATTGCGGCAGAGATAGTTCGGATTGGCGAACGGATCCATGGGGAACTCTTTCTCGAGCTGCTCCATCGTATGGCCGTTCGTAAAGAAGATATCCAGCCAGCCGTCGTTGTCGAAATCGAAAAACTTGGTTCCCCAGCCACTGTAATGAAAAGCCACCGTTCCAATCCCAAAAGCTGTGGTTTGATCAAGAAACAGGTTGGAGCCCTGGTTCACGTACAGAGTGCGGGGCTGATCGATGAAGTTCGTGACGAAGATATCCGGAAGGCCATCGCCGTTCACATCGCCGACTGTCAAACCCATCGACCCTTGAGCGTTGCCGTACTCATCCACGGAAGTTCCGGAAGTCAGGCTTCGATCGGTGAAATTTCCTTTGCCGTCGTTTAAGTAGAGAAAGTTGGGCCCGGCGTCGTTGGCGACATAGAGATCCTGGTCGCCGTCGTTGTCGAGGTCGGAGAACACCACCGCGAAGCCCTTACCTGGGTCCTTGCGGGTAATGCCCGCCTTGAGGCTGATGTCGGTGAAGGTGCCGTCTCCGTTGTTGCGGTAGAGGAGGTCCTGGGCACCGTTGTATCGCTCTGGCTCGCACGCAATGGGAACGCCCTTCATTTTGCAGGGACTGGCGGGGTGGGGAGCCGGCCGATCCGGCTGATAGTTGAAGTCGGTAAAGTTGCAGACATAAAGGTCGAGGTCGCCGTCGTTGTCAATGTCTCCGAAAGCCGCTCCCATACTCCACTTCGGAAATCCCCACTTGGGATCGGCCACGCCCGACCGTTCGCCGACCTCCTCGAACGTTCCGTCGCCCCGGTTGTGATAAAGCCGGTTGGGCCCAAAATTGGTCACATAGAGGTCGGGAAAGCCGTCGTTATCGTAGTCTCCCACCGTGACACCGCTGCTCCATTCCCGGTCCCCAAGACCCGCACTCTCCGTGACGTCCGTAAACGTCCCGTTCCCGTTGTTTCGCAAGAGGTAATCATGCGGGGGATTCCCTGCTTGAATTCGTTTGCGGGAGGACCCGTTGACCAGATAGATGTCCTGATCCCCATCGTTGTCATAGTCGAAAAAGGCAGCCCCTTCCCCGTTCACGTCAATCAGGTACTCGGTGACTTCATCACCGCAGATGATCTGGTACGCCACTCCAGCTTCCAGAGTCACATCGGTAAAAACCGGCAGTTGCTTGTTTCCGGAAATCGGGCCGGAGTCAGGCGGGCTCGAGGTGGGTTCTGCGGCAAAAACAGCCCAGAGCACCGGCAGCAGAGCAATCTGTCCTACGAGACGAGGCATGGTGGGCATTGCGGGATCTTTGTTGATGAACCCCTGTTGAGGCCGGGGAGACACCCGACCGCAACGATCCAACGCGACTCCAACACCAAGAGGCCAGGCTGACGATGATTCGTGTTGTGGTTCAGGTTTGGGAAAGCTCTCAATCGGGTTCGGGTTGGAATTCCGGATCCTTCTTGGATCGTTCCGACTCCAGGTCCAAGTGTCTTCGCTCCAGATCGGTGGCCCTTTTTTCGCGGGCGTCGCTGGCCTGTTTCAGCGTTTGGAAAAGGCTCATCTCTTTGACTTCTTGTTCTTTGTTTCCCAAGCGCCTATGGATAAGGGCCATGCGGTAGTGGACGGTAGGCTCGTCCGGGGACAATCGGGCGACGGTTCGGAAGTGCTCGATGGCTTTTTGCAGATCGCCTTGGTCGGCGTAGACCCTACCCAAGTCGCGGTGCGCCTGACCGAGGTCCGGCTTCTGCTCGATCGCCTTCAGGAGGTACGGAAGGGCCTGATCCATTTCCCGTCTAATCAGATAGATGTTCCCGAGCTTCCAAGTTGCCAAGTAGTGCTCCGGATTGATCTGGAGTTCTTTTCTGAATCCTTCCTCCGCTTCCTCCAGACTCCCCTCCTTCCAATAGAGGTTTGCAATCGCATAATTCAACCCAGGAGCTTGTGGATTCCGCTGGAGAGCCAGCTTGTATTCCTCGATCGCTCTCTGAACCTCTCGACGGGCCTCGAAAGCTTCGGCCATCAACTGATGAACCCGGTACGAATCGGGATCGGTCGCAGCCATTCTCCTGAACGTCCCTTCCATCAGTTGCGAATAGACTTTGCCTAAGTTGTACAAGATGTCGATGTCTTCCGGGAACTGCTCAATTCCCTTCTGGAGAACCCTCGCGGCTTCCAACGGCTGCCCGGTCTCGACATAGCACAAACTCAAATTCAGGTAGCCCCGACTCTCCTTGGGGTTCTGGCCGATGGCCTTGTTCAGCGGTCCAATCGCTTTCTCGTACTGGTTGGTTCTCACATAAGCCATTCCCAGAAACAGGTTGGCCCCCATCAAATCGGGCTTTCTTTTGAGGGCTGAACGGAACGATTCAATCGCCTCCTGGTTCTTGGACTGGATGTAGTAAACCAAAGCGAGATTATGGTGAACCTCGGCCAGATCCGGTTGAAGCTTGAGGATGGCCCGGTAAGACGAAACGGCCTTGTCGTAATCGCCCGAACGCTCCGCTTCGCGTGCGGCTCGAAAGTAGTGCTGTAATTGATCCGAGGCCTCTGCGGAGCGGTTCTGGGTGGCCTGACCCCAGCAGGGATAAAAGGAAAATCCGCCGGCGACGAGCAGGAGAGCGAGAATCCATCCCGACCATCGACGGGCCGTGTGGCGGTCAGGATTTCCTCCATTTGCAGGCTTACCAAAGGTCTCGAAGATCATCGAATGACGCACGGCGGATCCGTGTCCGAATAGCGGCACGTCCGCAGTTTCCTTACCGGGCGGCTAAAACCAAGCAGGCGATCCCCGATTGCTTGAGGCTCGAAGATCATCTTAGCACAGGAATCCGGCAGATCCTTGAGCCGTCGCGTCATCATTCGATGGCAAATGGACAAGGTCTGGAAGATCGTTCCAATCCTTAATTCAGTGGAACAAATCCTGAGCTGCCCGGGCAGGTGGTGATTACGGGGAACGCCGCTCTCCTATGCCTCCTTCCGGATGAGAGCAAGACTCGAGTCCAGACAGAAGGCTACCGTTCCCTCAAAAAGGTCTCCGTTCGATCGCTCACCCCCCGGCGGCCACGGGTATTTCGATTCGATCACGTTCACGTCATGGCGCGTCTGGTGGCGAACTGAGCGGGCTGGTTCAGATGGAAATCGAACTAGGAGCCTGCTTCGGGACATGATATCTTTTAGTGTGCTCCATTTAAGACGAAACCCAGTCGTGGCCAGCCTTTGGCGTTTCGGCCGGTGTCTTTTCTCTCTCACTCTTTCTTTGAGTTGGGCTGGGGCCCAAACTGCACCGCCAAGCCTGGAGACCTATTTCCAACGGGCTCGAGAGTTGGAAAGCCGAGAGGACTATGCGGGCGCGGAGAAGATTTACCTGGAAGCGGCTGCCAACTACCCTCAGCAACCCGAAGTTCTCAAGCGGTTGGGCCTGATCTACCAGACCGAATTGAAGTTCCAGGAATCGATCGCAACCTTCCAAAATGTGCTTCAGCAGGCTCCCCAGTATCCTGAAGTGAACTTCTATTTAGGACTTTCCTACTTCGGCCTGAATCAGTACGAAAAGGCGATCGACTCCTTCAGCAAGGAACTGGAGGCAAACCCCAAATACCGTCGGGCTCGTTTTTATTCGGCCCAGGCCTACCAGTCTCTAACTCGCAATACCGATGCCATCCGGGAGTACGAGATGCTGCTCAAGGATGACCCCGGCGATAAGCGAGTTCTGTTCGAGCTGATCCGACTCCTGAAGTCCGCCACGGTTCAGGCCATTAAGCAGCTGGGTAATTTGGATCCGGACTCGGATTTCATGTTGGTGTTGAAGGCCGAAGGGTATGCGGAGGATGAGAAGTACGCGGAAGCCATCGAGAAATACCAACAGCTTCTGGCGAAGAATCCTAATTACCCTGGCGTCCACTTTGCACTGGGGGGGATTTATTACAACCAGCTCGACAATGTTAACGCTGAGAGAGAATTCAGACTGGCTTTAAGAGAAGACCCCAACCTGCCCATGGCCAACTATTATCTGGCCGACATCCTGATGCGGAGCCAGAGAACAAAGGAAGCTGTCCCCTTGCTCGAGATTGTGGTCTCCGCCAGTCCGCAGTTCATGCGGGGCTATCTGCAGCTGGGGAAATGCTACGCGACCCTGGGAAAGCTCGACGAGGCCCTCAAGCTCTTGCTGAAAGCGGCTGAGTTGGAACCCGGGGAAAAGATGGTTCACTACCAGCTGGGACAGCTCTATGCTCGGCTCAAGCAGCCCGACAAACAACAGTATCACCTTGAACTCTTTCAAAAACTCAACGTCGAGGAACGAGAACGGCGCAACAAGAAAAGGCAGGAGGGACTGGACAAAGCGTTGCAGAAGGAAAGTACGGTTGACGGGAATTGATGTCCCTCGACCAGATGATTCAGAGTCCCCGGACGAGAATGGATGGCGGCTCTTTGGGGGGCAGAAGTGGTCGCCAGACCAGACCCCGGTATATCGCCGCGCCGTTCCTCCTTAGCGGTGAGCGCTTGCTTGAGGGGCGGGAAACGTGGAGGTGAAGTTCCAAACGGACCGACTGCTGTGCTGTCCTTCTGCAGGGCAAATCCCTGGCTTCAGAGAGTCCAGTCCCATTCGGCCGGTATCAGGGTGCCAGTGACGTGAGCGGCCTTCATCTCATCATGGCGGGGCTCCTCTTGGGTGGAGGAGTTCAAGTTCAGCCGCGGGCCGATGTCGAAAGACAGCTTACTCGGGCTATTCGACTGGAGGAGGGCAAGGATTTCGCGGCAGCCGAAGGGGTCTATCGTGAGGTTCTGAAAACCCTGGGCGAAGATCCCGAAGTTCTCAGGCGGCTCGGTCTTGTCTGCCAGCAGCAAGGCAAGTTTGACGAGTCGATCCAAGTCTTCCAGAGAATCCTCAAACGGGCTCCGGTTTACCCGGGTGTGAATACCTTGGTGGCCATTTCGCAATATGCGCTCAACCGGTTCGACAAGGCGATTGAAGCGGCCCAGAAAGAACTGGTAGGCAACCCTACCGACAAACAGGCCAAGTATTACCTTTCCCTGGCCTTCAGCGCTTCCGGCAGGCTTTTGGAGGCGATCCAACAGCTGGAGCAACTGCGAGTGGAGGATCCCCAGAATGCAGCGGTTCTCTACCAGTTGGCAGTTGACTACAAGGCAGCCGCCCAGCAGGCTGGTCAAAGGCTGACTAGAACATACCCCGACTCGGCCTTTGCTCGGGCCATCCAAGCGGAGGTCCTGGCCGATACGGAGCGATTTGACGAAGCTATCGCGGCATTCAAGGACGTTCAGCGGAAGGATCCAAAGTTCCCCGGCATACACTTGGCCTTGGGCCAAGTGCACTGGAGGCGAAAAGACCTGGACAAGGCGCGAGTGGAACTGGAACTGGCCCTGGTTGAAGAGCCCAACCAGGCCCTGGCCCAGTACTACCTGGGTGATATCTTTGTTTCGGAGCAGGAGTTCGAGCGGGCTATTCCACACCTCGAAAGAGCCATCTCCGTTTACCCGGAATTGACCCGTGCCTATTGGCTTCTTGGCAAATCCTATTCAGGATCAGGGGAACCGCAACGGGCAGTGGGGGCGTTCAAGAAAGCCTTGGAGCAGGACCCTAACTATAAGGAAGTCCACTTCCAGCTGCACGAGGTCTATGCCCGGCTGGGCATGAAGCGGGAAAGCCAGCAACACCTGGAGATCTTCCAACGACTCACACAAGAAGCCCAGAAGCGGGACAGGCGCGTGCTGGAAGAGGCAGTGGGGAGCCCAGGGGAATCAGGATCTCACCCATGATGGTCCCTCGATCGCGCCAACAATCCATCGTCCGATCGACTGTGCTGAGTTGGTGCCTGGTGTTGAGTGTATCCGTCTTGGAGTCGCCTTGGCGGCCGCTCGGAATCGCTGCGGACGTGAACTCTCTCCTCGAACAGGCCCGCAGCTACGAGAAGGCCGAGGACTATCGCGGTGCCGAACGGAGCTATCGGCAAGCCTTGACGCTGGCTCCCCAGGACCCCGAAGTGCTCAAGCGCCTTGGTGTTCTTCTCCAGACCGAGCTGCGCTTTCAGGAATCCATTGAGCTCTTCCGCCGAGCCCTTTCGGCGGCACCCCAGCATCCCGAGGTGAATTTCTTTCTCGGTGCTTCCTATCTTGGTTCCAATCAATTCCAGAAAGCGATCGAGCACTTCCAGGCAGAATTGGGCACGCCTCAGCCCCACCCGCGCTGCCACTATTACTACGCCATAGCGCTGGTGTCGCTGGGCCGTCGCGATGATGCCATCTCCCAGTTCAATCAATCCTTGATTCGAAATCCCAAAGATGCCGATGCCCTCTATCAACTCGGGCGGCTCCACATGAATGCTTCTCTCGAAGTGATTCAGCGGTTGACCGACCTCGACCCAGACTCGTTCCAGATCCATGCACTGATCGGAGAGGTCTACGCCAATAACAATCGCTACGAAGATTCGCTCAAAGAGTACCGCGCCGCATTGGCCAAACGTCCGGACGCGCCCGGCATTCACTACGCCCTGGGAGTGGCCCTCCGAAATCTGAAGCAAATCGATGAGGCGGAGAAGGAGTTCAAGCTGGCCTTGCGCGAGGACCCCAACGACTTCCGAGTCAACCTTTACCTGGGTGAGTTCGCAGTGGGCAGGGGCAACTTCGAAGCCGCTTTGCCCTATCTGCGTGTAGCGACAACCGCCCAGCCTAAAGCAGCCCGCCCACACTTTCTCCTGGGTAAGTGCTATCAAGCCTTGAAGGACTTTGAAAAGGCCAAAGCCCAGCTTCTCATTGCGGCTGCGGCCGATCCCACCGATCCACAGGCCCACTATCTGCTCTCCCAGGTGCACCGCAGTCTGGGAGACAACGAAGCCAGTGCCCGAGCACTCAAAGAATTTCAGCGCTTGTCGCTGGCCGAAAAAGACAAAATCTACCAGCGCGCCAGAACGACGCCACAGTAACCGGTGTTGAGCGGAAGGTAAGCAGGCTGTGAATCAGCGGTCGACCGGCGCGGCTAACCGGCCATCTTGCAACCGGACCGTGGTCCGTCTTGAGACGCCAAGCATTTTATCTGGCTTGTCTGGCGGAAGCTCAACCATGAAGCCCTTTCAAAACGGCGAGCGGACTTCTTTTCCGCTTTAAACGCCGCCGGGTGCTTTTGCCGTCCTCAGTTCGGCTTCCGTTCGACGGAGTGAGTGGGACCCGAGAGGATCATCCTCGCCCAGGTGGCATCGTCATCACCTTTGCCGTAGATCAGGAGGTGGCCGCCGTAATCGCCTCCATCGGGGTCGGTGTGGACGATCTCCACGCTGTAAAGATCGCCCTCTTTGGGGGGATGCCAATTCGGATCACTCTTGCCCAGAGTAGCCGCCATATCGACTTTGGCTTCCAGTACAAAGTCTCCTGCACGCTCGCCCCAGGGATTCATCCGAAGCGAATATTCCACGGCACGTTTCGGAAGCGGCTCTTCGACGAAGGTTTTGCCGGGCGCACCATGACGCCACCAGGCTCCGTAGTCGGGTTTTCGGGGATCGATCACAAAGCAGAAGGCGTTGTCCCCCTGACCGAAGAATTCCGAAATGTCGTCGCGCGGAGCTTCAATAAACCAGCAGACGGCGTCCTTAAAGTACCAACGCCGGTCCTCGTGTGCCGGGTCCACCGTATCGTTCGCGTTGTCCTGAACCTCTGCTCCCAGGTACAGGAAAGATAGGTCCCACGCCATGAAGTAACGGGCACTTAAGTCTCTTTCAGGCGAAGGCTCGTTGCCGTGATCGGTCAAACGATTCCGTTCTGGTTCGTACCAGGAAGACTGCCGCACGCGATAGATATCCCATAAGCCGTCGGTAAAGGCCTGCTCCTTCCAGTCCGACAAGTCGCCGTCGATGACCGCCGGCCTTTTGAGATAGGGCAATCGAATGGGTCGGTCCAGCGAGTCCTTTTTCGGAGAACATCCAGGCAAGAAAGCGGTGAGGAGACCAGTTAGGACAAACAGCGATCGCAAGAGTGACGGCATCACAGTTTAGATGGTGGTCGTAACGGTTGGAATCCCGTTGGAATCCCGACGGACTCGAGACAAAAAAAGAGGCCGCAAGGATTGCGGCCTCATCAGAAGGCTACCCGGGGTTACCGAGTAGCTAATAATTGATCTTCAATCCAAACTGAATTTCTCGGGGGTAGTTACCTTGTTGGCCGACGCGCCCGAATCCAAAGGCCAAGGCGTTGCCTCCGAGTATTGATCCATACTGGTCGCCGCCCTGGTCAAATCCGAAAACTGTCCGGTTGAAGATGTTCAGGAAATCGGCCCGGAATTCCACATTCACGCGTTCGTTGATGTTGGTGCGCTTGATGATCGAGACATCTTCATTCAGGTAGAAGAACGAACGAATGTCACCGTCGGTGCGGGGAGCATTACCAAAAGTGAAGGGTGCGGGGAACGACCAGGCGGCTGGATTGTAGATCGAACCCCGGTCTCCCGGGTCGTTGGGATCGAAGGTGCCATTCAGGAAGGCTGCCGACCTTTTGTTCACTCCGGGTACGACATTGGGACGCCCGAGGAAACCATTGGGTCCCGCGTAGGGGTCCCCAGCAGTGCTTCCAGCGATGATCACCGCCGGCGCTCCACTTTGATACTGCTGAATCCCGGCGATGCTCCACCCTCCCAAAACCTTGCCCGCTGCCCCACTTACGTTCGCAAATTTCTTGCCGGGGCCGAAGGGCAGCTCGTATTGATAGGACAGGACCAGGTTGTGCGGATGGTCGTTGAGGCTGAGCGCCTTTTCCGCCTGTCGGTTGTAGAAGTCCTGTGTGAAACCCGAGAACTCATTGAAGATACTCTCTGCGTTGGTCAGGGTCTTCGACCATGTGTACGATGTGAGGAACGTCAGACCATGCGAGAATCGCTTCCGAGCTTGCAGCTGAAAGGCATGGTAGTTGGACATCCCCAGCCCTTCCATGAAATCTCGCATCTGGGCATTGGCCTCACGTGTGTACTGCGGAAAGGGCCGCAAGCTTTGTCCCAGCGTGGCTCCCCCCCCGAAGAGAGACTCAAACCCCTTGAACGGAGAGTGGTGACCCGTCGCCGGATCGATCGGCATGGCCTGCACGACCCCAAGAGTCTGCACGGCCGGGTCTCCAATGTTTGCGAACAGAAGGCTACCCAGCGAAAGGTACTGGGTCGGCATTACGTTGGTGGTTCCCAACCGACTGGACAGGTGAGTCCCCTTGGTTCCAACGTAAGCGAGATCCACGAGGATGTTTCCTGGAAGCTGCCGCTGGATCCCCAAAGTCCAGTTTTGAATATCGGCGGGGCGTCCGTCCCCAGGGAATATGGGCCTGGGAGAGCCGGTCAGCCCGTAAGAGGGACTGACAAAAGGGGGAGCTGGGAATCTCGACTCCGGCCAGCCACCCGACAACGTAAAGGCAGGCAGTAATCCTGGATAACCGGTGCTGGTATCCAAGCCGAGGATGTTGACGGAGTTGAAACCCTGCACATACAGGCCCCGGTGAGAGCGGTGGGCGCCGGTGGTGGAATACAGGATTCCGTAGCCGCCCCTCACCACCGTTTGATCGTTGATACCGTAAGCAAACCCAAAACGCGGGCCAAATGCCTTCTTATAGGTTTCTGCTCCCGTCCTTCTGTTGGGGCTGGCGAACACCACGGCACCCTTGATGCCCAGTTCCGGGTTGACAGCTTCGGGATCCATCCAGGACATCTGATCGTGAGCCGAAACGGTGGGAAGCAGTAAATCCCAACGCAGACCCAAGTTAAGGGTGAGCCTGGAACTCACCTTATAATCGTCCTGAAAATAACCGGCATAGGATCCAATCCGGTCGGCGTTCGTGGCCGCATAAACATAGGCTTCACCGGAGCTGCCTAACCCGAGCAAAAAGGTGGCCGCCCCGAACCCAGGATTTGGACTGCCTGCAGCACAACCGTCGGCATACCACGGCCCGGGCAGGGAGGTGGCTCCGCAATTGAAATTCAAGTAGCCGGATTGTCGGCCGAACCCGCCATCGTTTTGCTGCATCTTGATATAGGAAAAGCCCGTCTTAAACGAATGCTTCCCTTTAGTCCAGCTCAATCCGTCTTCAAAAGTGAAGACATTGGTCGCATCATAGTTTTGACCGCCGTTCCCATAGGTGTTGCCCAAGCCGCCGATGTTCAAGCCGGGGAAAACCGATCCGGCTCCCGTACCGGGAACACCCTTCCAACCCAGCGTCGCCGGCCATCCTAGTCCCGCTTCCGAGATGCTCTGGCTGAACCATCGGTTAAATCCCGCTGTCCAGTGATTGATCAGATTCGGCCGCAGGATCAGATCGTGGCTGAACCGGGCAATATATTGACGCGTAGAACTGATACTGCCGTCACCAATCGGCTCAGGGTAACGCCCACTGGTCGGGTTATTGGTCCGAGAGCCGATGAATTGTCCGTTGATACGGTTCCTGTACCCAATGGCATGGTCTACTTTGGTACCCCATTGGTTGGTGCCCGGTCGCGAGAAGGCGGTCGACAGCCAGTTGGCCTGTAAGCCGCCGGGACCGGTACCAGGTCGGACAGGATCGGGAAAATAGGAAAAGATGTTTTTGGCTACAGGGTCGATCCGGCTGGACGGGATGATATTGGCTTGGCCGGGAATCGGAAGCCCCGTCACCGAATTGAATCCGAAGGCATCGCGCAAGATGGCATTGCTGCCACTGGTGTTTGTCAGTCCGCTGACCGGGTCTACGGCGCCGGCAGCAACGGTTCTCTGCGTGACGGGATCGAAAATCTGGTTCGAATAGACCGGCCGGCCTAGAGCATCTGTGCCGATCTGGCCGCCAAGAATGCTGCTGAAGTCGCCGCCCCTCATGGCGGCGGTGGGCACCGTATCGGTGGAGTTACTGGATGCCCTCCTTAGGCGAAAACCCTGGTACCATCCAAAAAAGAAGGTCTTGTCTTTTTTGATGGGACCACCGGTGGTGAATCCAAATTCATTCTGCTTGTTCGTGGGTGTTCTCTGGGCAAAGAAGCCTCGAGCGTCGAGGGCGTCGTTGCGGAGGTACTCGTAAACCGAACCGTGGAACTGGTTCGTCCCGGATCGAATGGTGAAACTGGTGATGCCTTGGCCGGTCCGGCCATATTCCGCGGGTGGGTTGAGGGTGACGACTTTGAATTCTCCCACCGCATCTTGCGGGAAGGGAAGATTTCGAAAGTCTCCAGCCCATTCGGAGGCGCTACCCACGATGGCCCCATCCAACTGGAATTCGTTGCTGGCGCTTTGACTGCCGTTCACGGTGGTGTTCAGCATTCTGGGTGAACCGCTGTACGACACGCCTCGGCCTGTCACGCCAGGCGCGAGCGTCATGAAGTAGCCGGGGTTCCGTTGCTCCCCGACACCGATGATGGGCAGCTCGAGCACGTCCTGGCCTGTGACAACAGTTCCCCGATCAGAGGTATCCCTCTGGACCTGAATCAAGTCGGCGACGACCTCGACTGCTTGAGTCGTTTCTCCCAACTCCATGGAGACATCCACCCGGACCGTTTGCCCCACCTGCAAGAGAACGCTGGTCCGAATTGCTTTTTTGAAACCGCTTTGTTCCGCCGTCACGTCGTAGGTTCCCACTCTCAATCCGGGAATCGTGTACTGCCCGCTCGAGGTCGTGGCCGTTTCGGTGGTGACCTGAGTCGCCGTGTTGGTCGCGGCTACCTTGGCTCCTACAATCACGGCCCCGCTTGGATCGGTGACCGTTCCCGTGATCGTGGCTCGGTCTGTCTGGGCCTCCATCACCAACACAGAGCCGAAAAAGACAACCCATGCGAACGAAAGAAATCTCCAAAGACTGGCGATGAAGCGATTGACTCCCGCCATAGCCTCTCCTTTCACCGAACAACCTTTTGCGTGGCAGTCATGACAATACTGTGACGAATACTGAGCATGCTAGAAGGCGCATCTAAGTCTGTCAAGGAAAAACGCACGGACGTTATTCCGTAATGCGGACAGAATTGGGCGGCGAAACTGGGGGTACGACGTCTGAGCTGATTTGGGGGATTAAGCGCTCAGTCCGGTACAGGAGGGGCAACGGTTGTCAAGAGAAGCTGTTATGAGGATACCACTAATGGCCAACTGGATGGGCTGCGGGTGGTGGCCGCTATCGGAACCTGAGCGCTCAGCCGGAGATCAATATCCGGATTGGAAAACATAGTCGCCCGAAACGACCTCGTACTGAGCCGCGTCCCCGACCCGGCCTGCGTAGCGCACGCCTTGCGCGTCCGCAGCGGAGCGCGCTCCCTCTCGGACCGAAGCCGGATCGTGAGTCGGCACGAAAATCGTCGCTGCGGTGTTGGGAGGGATGGTGATACGGAGTGTGAAACGTCCCTCGGTCCTTTCCCATTCGCAGGCGATTCGGCCTCGAATCGAATTGTACTGGCCCCTGGCCCACGATACCTGAAGGCTGGGGCGGGGGCGGATCGAAAAATGCTTGAATGCCGGAGCGGATTCATCCGGGTGAATCCCGATGATGTTCCGCCACATCCACTCGCCCACCGCCCCCAGAGCCCAGTGGTTGAAGGAGTTCATATGCGGGTTTTGAAACCCTCGTCCCTTCACGTAGCCATCCCATCGCTCCCAAATCGTGGTGGCACCGTTTTCAACCATGAATCCCCAGGATGGAAAGGATTTCAAGCTTAGCAAACGGTAGGCTTCCTCTTGGTATCCGTGTTCCGACAGCTCCATCATCAGTCGGTGGGTGGACTGGATTCCCGTCGACAGGTGACCCCCGTAGCGCTGGAACCCCTCCACCATGCGGCGGGCCACCAGCGCCACCTTCGCCTCTGGGATGAGGTTAAAGTGGAGAGCCACAGCATAGCCCGCCTGTGTCTCGCCTTCAATGGCTCCGTCCGGCTTGACGTAGGCACGGTTAAACGCATTCCGAATCTGCTCATAGAACTCCCGATAGTGCCTGGCATCCTCATCTCGCTGGAGGACTGCCGCCATCTTCGACACCAGCTCGACGGAGTGAGCGAAAAAGGCCGTTGCGAAAATGGCCTGCGGCACCGCGCCGCCCGCTTTGGGCCATCCATCGAGGATAAGCGTATCGGCGTTGAGCCAGTCGTTATAGTCTCGGTGCCGGGCGTGCTCCCACAACAGCCCCGGGTTGTTGCGGTGTATGAAGTCGACCCATTTTCGGGCCGAGTCGAAGTGCTCCTGCAACATTCTCTTGTCGCCGTAGTTCTCGTAGACCCGCCAGGGAATGATCGTTCCGGCATCACCCCAGCCCGCGACGCCTGAAAAGAGATCCCGGCCCAATACCGTATTGGGGTTGGGAGCGAAATCAGGGAAGCGACCGTCCTCTCGCTGATCGTCTCTGACGTCTTGTACCCATTTACTGAAGAAGGCGGCCATGTCCATGTTGAAGATGGCTGTCTGCGCGAAGGCCTGGATATCTCCCATCCAACCCAACCGCTCGTCGCGCTGCGGGCAGTCTGTGGGCACACTGTGCATGTTCCCGCGCTGCGTCCAGACGATGTTATTCATGATCTGATTGAAGAGCGGATTGGAGGTTTCAAGGCTGCCGGCAGTCGGAGAAGAGGAATGGAACACCCGACCTAGTACGGCGTCCGCAGCCGGAGGGCTGGAGAGCCCGCTCAGTTCCACGTAACGAAATCCGTGATAAGTGAAATGAGGCTCAAAGACCTCCTCTCCGTTCCCGGCCAAAATGAACTGGTCAACCTGGCCGGCACTGCGCAGGTTCGCGGTGTAGAGCGTGCCGTCTTCATGAAGCATCTCTCCGTGGCGTAAGGTGACCACCATGCCGCGCGCCCCTTTTACTTTCAGCCGACACCAACCCACCATGTTCTGGCCCATGTCCACAACATACAGGCCCGGCCGTGGTTCCGTAATGCGACGAGGCTTGATTTCCTTGACCACGGCAATCGGCTCGTTGCGCTGCCAGACTAACCGGGCAGAACCGGGCTCCGAGTCGGCCTGGACAGGGAGCCAGCCGCGATCATCGAAGTGGAAGGTATCCCAACCCGGCTGCTCCTTTCGAGCATCGTAGATTTCGCCATCCAGTATATCGGCGGACCGGATGGGACCGTCGTCGTGGAGCTTCCAGCTCCGATCGCTCACCACGCTCTCGCGGTGTCCATCCGCGAGCTCCATGTCGAGCCGCAAGAGCAACTGTGGCCTGCTCCCATAAATGGCGCGGCGTTCAAACAAGCCGATTCGGCCTGCATACCAGCCTGCTCCCAGCAACGCCCCCAGAGCGTTGCCACCCTCCTGGACCAGTCCGGTGACATCGTAGGTTTGATATTGAATACGCTTTTGGTAGTTGGTCCATTCCGGCGACAGTACTTGCTCCCCAACCCGCTTTCCATTGAGCCTGACCTCATACAGACCCCTGGCCGTGACAGAAAGGGTGGCACGGACCACCCGGCTTGAAACCTCAAACGTTTTGCGTAGCATGGTGCCCGGCAAGAGAATGGAACGACTTGCAGAGGCTCGAACTTGTCCGTCCACCAGGCAGCGTTTGGACCAACCAGCAACTTCCACCGAGTCCGGGGCTGTAATCGCGATGCCTTGTGCAACGTTTCGCTGGCCCGACCAGACCTCCAGCTCCGCCAGCGCCGCGGCACTCTTGGAGTCGCTTTCCCGGGTCAAGCGAAGAATTCTCAATTGCAGATAGCGGACTGTCTGGGGTTTGAAGCGATAGTGCTTGGGCTCACCGGTTGATGGGGCTTCCTCGTCGCGGTCCGCCCGATTGACTAAAGTCCGGACGTCTGACAGGTCCGACCGGCTTCCAGCCTCCAGAACGAATCGCACGGGAAAAGAGACGCTGGGCGCATCCTGGTGCCAGCCGCGCGGCTGCGCTGGGAATAACTTGACGGCATCGATTTCAATCGGCCTCCCGAGATCCAAGACCACCCGCCGCTCGGTATCTGGATGCGTGGCCTCCGTTCGAAAGCCGAGGCATGTGTCGCGACTGGCTTCGGCTTCCATCTCTGCATTCACCAGATCTTTGTTGTCGCCGATCCAGTCAGCACCCCAATCGCTTCGCTCCAGGAGGCCCATCGACCAATAAGCGGTGGGGCTCCAGCCGGAGGGTTTTCCGTGCTGGTCCCACACGTGCACCTTCCAATAGCACCAGGTTCCACTCTTGAGTGCTTTTCCGGCGTACTCCACGTGCAGAGTCTGGTCCGAAAACACCTGCCCGGAGTCCCACAGATCACCTCGGCCGGCCGCTAGCTGGTCCGGAGCGCTGGCCACCAGCACCTGGTAGGAGGTCTGCTTCTGAGCCCGTTCTCCGGCCTGGTCCACTTCCAGCACCCAGCTGAGACGAGGTCTCGGGATGTCGAGGCCCAACGGGTTGACTCGGTACTCACACCGAAGGTTCGCCGGCCGGACTCCGGCCGCTGAGTGTGGCGCCAGGGACAGCCACAACATCAAAACTGTGAGGGAGGTCAGGACGTGTTTCATCAGCTACCTCATGTTCACCTACTGGCTGGCACTGCCGAAGAACTGGTTTGCGTAACTCAAGACGAGGATGGCCGCGACCAAGAGCGACACTCCTGCAACCATGACCTGCCTGGTGTTGCGAGTCACCCGATCCCACTCTCCGTTGAAGTAGCCAAGGGCATTGCCCGTGAGGATGGAGGTGATTAGCATGATGGGAAAGCCCACGAACGCCCCGAATCGCCCCATCCGAACCGCCCCCAATCCGTAGACCACAATGCCACCGGCCCAGACCGACCCCATCAGGGCCGCAGCCAGCCAATACCAGCGCGTGCCAGGCTGCAGGAATTTTGTGGTGCTGCGGTGACGGCGGAGCAACAGCAGGCAATAGCTGATGTTGACTCCGTAATTTTCGGTGAAAACGAGGGCCCACACCGCATTGGAGGCCTGGGCCGGATCGGCTCCTAACCGAACCGCATGGCTCGTGATTTCCCCTCCATAAACCAGTCCGAAATTCACCAGGGCCGACAGAATCCCTGCCAGCATGCAAAAGATCACCAAAAGATCACCCCCCGGGCGAAGCCACGCGCAAAGCCGGCGTTACCCTGTTGAAGCGACATCTGCAGTTCCCGATCCCTCCGTCTCCCCGCCAAAGCGCAGACCGTCAAGCCACAACTCATGACGGCGATGCCCCCCAAAACCATCAGACCTGCTTTTTGGACTAATTGCTCGGGGTATTCCAGCACAAGAGGGATTAGAGAACCGTTGATGGCGATCAACCCGAAGATCAGGGAGAGGCCAATCGAGAGCCCAACGGCATTGACTGCCAGTCCAAAGAAGACGCCGCCCACTCCCCATCCTGCACCAAAAAGGAGAGCCATCCACAGGGAACCGGCAGGACTGCTTCGATAGACTTCGGACAGGTGGGGGATGGTCAGCGTGGCCAGAGGCCAGGGAACCAAGAGCAGCGCCATAAAGGAGCCCGCACCCCATATGTTTTCCCAGTTCCATTTTGGAGTCAGCTTCAGGGGCAGTGCAAAACTCCCCTCCATCATTCCCCCGACCAGAATCAGCAGCATCCCGGTGAGCCAGTGCGACGTTTCCATCTGGCCTCCTCGTTCTCTAGTTTGAGCCGGCAAACTTGCTGGCCTTACCCAAACCCTCGCTGCCAAGGCCTCGGTAACCCCCATCAATCGCCAGGTCCGCGGCAGTGATGAAGGAGGCGTCATCGCTGAGCAAAAACAGAATCGGACCCGCACACTCGATCGGATTGCCACAGCGCTCCAACATGTGGAATTGGCCCCAGACCGGCTCCCACTTGCTGCGGTCACCTTCTGCCCCTTTGTCGACCTCGCGGGTCCAGATCCAACCTGGGCTGACGCTATTGACTCGGATACCAAATGGTGCCAGATCCAGTGCCATGCACTTCGTGAGCGTGTGGACGGCTCCTTTGGCGGCGTTATAGGTCCAGCGATCGGGCTGGGCGATGAACGCAGAAATGCTCGAGAGGTTGACAATGGCGCCGCCTTGTTGCTTCATGTGCTCCACCGCATACTGGGCCATTCTGGCGAAGGCCACCGGCCCGACTTGAAGGGCTCGTTCCCAGTCATCCGCGGTCGCGGTCAGTCCTTTGGCTATGAAAGAGAAGGCGTTGTTGACCAGATAGTGAATCACGCCCCATCGGGCCACCGTCTCTGTCACAATTTTGCGGCAGAAGGTATCGTCGGCCATATCGCCCTGGAAAAACAGCACATCATAGCCGTTGGCCTGAAGTTCAGCCGCGACTCCGTCCCCGGCCGCTTCGATGCCGGAGAAGCCCACCGCCGCGCCTTCCTTACAAAGTTCTTCAACTACAGCGCGGCCAATGCCAAAAGACCCCCCGGTCACAATGGCAACCTTTCCCTTGAACCGGTCCTTAATCGGGACTCTTTCTTTCATCTTTCCTCCTGTGGTGTTTGTGGTTCCTATCTGTTTCCGTCTTGGTGGGACCAAAAACCGTGCTGCCTCTGCTTCTTTCGTGGTGGTTGAATGAGAACCCGGTGAGGCGATCCTGCGGTCAAGCTGGCGGATGGCTCACCTTCGGGCATTGCGCCGCGCCCCTCCGGCATCGGTCGACTCGGTCACGCCATTGACCACGTTGGCAAATCCGTTGCCGGTCAGCGCATCGCGCACGGTTTGCGCCGCTGTGCGGCGCATCTCCACCAACGACTCCTGGGAATAGAAAGCGCTATGTGGGGTCAGAATGCAATTGCCGAATCGCAGGAGGGAATCCAGGCCGGCCGGTTCGTGCTCCAAAACGTCCAGAGCCGCCCCGGCAATCCACCCCTTTTCCAAAGCCTCCTCCAGGGCTGTTTGACGCACCACGGGGCCCCGCGAGGTGTTGATGAGATAGGCTTCCGATTTCATGGAACGCAACTGCTCCGAATCGATCAGGTAGCGGGTCTCTTCGGTCAAAGGGGTGTGCAGCGATACGAAGTCGGCGCTATGCAGCAGGTCAGCCAGGCGGGTGAAGCGGGCCACGCCGATGGCTTTCTGGTAGCCCTGGGGTAAGTAGGGATCGAAGAAAGAAACATTCAGCCCCAGCGCTTTAGCCCGTAGCGCCGTGGCCGTACCGATTCGTCCACACCCCACGATCCCAAAACTCTTTCCGCGCAAGCGGCGGGCTTTGAGGGCCGTCTGCCACCGCCAATTCCCCTGCTGGATGTCTTTCGCCAGGGCCGGCATCTGTCGGTTGAGGCAGAGAGCCAGGGTAATGGCGTGGTCGGCGACTTCCTCGGTACCATAGTCGGGGACGTTGCACACGGCAATCCCCCGTTCCGCGGCCGCCACGATATCGACATTTTCGAAGCCCACGCCGTTGCGAACGATGAGTCGAGTTTTGGAAAGCTGCTCAATGAGCTGCCGGGTCAAGGCCAGCTGGTGCCACAAGATGATGGCAGAGGCCTTGTCGCGATGGGGAAGGAAGTCTACGTCGGAACTCAAACGCAAGAGATGAACGGTGGCGCAGCCCTCCAGCACTTGCTGCTCCACCTGCACCTCCTGGGTATGGGGGACCAGCGCGGAATCAAGCACATATACATCCAGGTTCATTGTGTCAATCCTCAGAAGATGCTGGACGATTGAGCGCTCAAAGTACGGTCCCGCCTGATAGATGTCAACACAAAACGGCAGCGTTTGTGGAGATCCATAGTATGCTTGCCTCCGCTTCAGCACTTAAACATGGAGCGGGCGGGGTGAACAGGTGCTGCTCAAGGATCATGTGGCTTCAATTCTTCGAGAGGAAATCATCCGGGGCCGGGTTGTGCCCGGCGAACGTATTGTAGAGGGCAAGTGGGCCACGAAGCTGAAAGTTGCCCAGGCATCCATTCGGGAAGCCTTAAACATCCTGGGAGCGGAGGGGTTCGTTCAAAAAGGACCGAACCGGAGTGCTACCGTCACCCGGCTGACAACCGAAGATGTCCTTCAGACCTACCAGGTGAGAGCGGCGCTGGAAAGCCTTGCCGCCAGACTGGTGGCGGAACGAAAACCGGATCTCGGTCTGCTGGATCAGGCACTGGCTGACATGCGTTCGGCTGCGGAATGCAACAACATGCGAGCCTTTTACGAGCGCGATTTGCAGTTCCACCTGCTGATCTGCGAGCTGTCAGGCAACCGAGTCTTGCTCGATCACGTTCGCCGGCTGGTGGTTCCCTTATTCGCCTTCGTAGTCATGAAGCGGGGCGGGGCCATGGATGAACCGGAACGCTGGAAACAGAGTGTCGTCGAACATGGCCAGATCGTCGCGTGCCTGCGCGAGGGAGATCCTGACTTTGCAGAAGCCTTTTTGGCCAAAGCAGTCCGAAAGTTTGCCGGCGACACGCACGACGTTTTGATCAGACGAGAATTTGGAAAACGATTCGCCACCTGACCGGTCGCGGATGAGGAAATCCCTGCCCCGATTTGAGCTGAGGTTCTAAAGGAGGTCCACATGGCTTCATTCCTCAATAATCAGAAGCTGGTTGGGCCGAACATGCCGAATCGTTTGCGTAGCGCCGCTCGGCCAATGGACTCTGATGATGGCGGATTCCCCGCACGTTCCCAAACCGAAATGGACCCTCAGGTCGTGGGCCGAAAGATAACTTCGACCCCCGCGAATCTGGCTGCTCTGAACGCCATGTTTGCACTGGAGTGAGACCTTCGCCCCCACACCGTCGCGGTTGCTTTGGGTCCCAACCAGTTTGACTGAAAGCCAGTTTTGCTGCTGCCCAACGCTGTTGATGAGAAGCATGGGTTGCTGGCCTGACGTGGAGAGCAGGACGTCCACGTCACCGTCGTTGTCTACGTCTCCAAAAGCGGCAGCCCGCCCCACGCGTTGGTGCTGGGCGGCCCATTTTTGAAACGCCACGTTCTCGGAAAAAATCCCGTTCCTGTTCTCGATCAGTTGGGCGGGCTGAAGATACCCAATGCCGTCGAGAACTTGGTCGGCATTATCCAAGACATGCCCGTTGGCTAGCAGGAGATCCAAGTCGCCGTCGTTGTCAAAGTCCAAGAATCCCGCGCCGAATCCCAGGTAGAAATGGTCAGTTGCGGCCAACCCAGATGGCCAGCGTTCGTCACTGAACTGGCAGAGTCCCAGATTTCGGTACAGGGCATTGGTCTCCATATCATAGTTGGTGACGACCAGGTCTATCTTTCCATCTCCGTTGTAGTCTCCAGCATCGACGCCCATCCCGGCTTCGGGTTCAGCCTCCTCGTTGTAAGCAGTGCCGGAAAGCAACGCAACTTCCGAAAAGGTCAGATTGCGATTGTTCTTGAAGAGAAGATTCCTCGTGGTGTCATTAGCTACATAGAGGTCCATCCAGCCATCGTCATCGAAATCGGCTGCCACAACCCCCAAACCCTTACCCTCGGCTCTGGCAATCCCGGTCCGTTCTGAAACATCCTCAAAACGCCCGTTGCCGAGGTTTCGGTAGAGCCGATCAGCCAGGCCGGGATAGTTCTTGGGATGGCAATAACTGCGGATGCCCCGTTCCGTGCAGGCGAGAGCCCGGTCGTAGTCGTAATCGAGATATCGTGTCACGTAGAGATCCAGGTATCCATCCCGGTCGTAGTCGAGGAAGGCCGCACTGGTGCTCCAGCCTCCGCATCTGACTCCGGCTTCCTCGGTGACATCAACGAACCGCCCTTGACCCTCATTCCGATAGAGACGGTTGCTTCCGTAGGCCGTGATGTAAAGATCCGGATCTCCGTCATTGTCGATATCGCCCACCGCCACGCCCATGCCGTAGGAACTGGTTGGCCGAATGCCGGAGCGGGAAGTGACATCCTCAAATCTCTTCCCACCCAAGTTGCGAAAGAGGGCATGAGCTGGGAAATCGGTTGAAGTGGTCGGAGTGTCGGGCGCCAGCCCCCCGTTGACGAAGAAGATGTCCAGCCAACCATCTCCGTCGAAATCCAGGAAGGCACAGCCCGACCCCTGCGTTTCAGTCAGGTGCTTCTTGGGAGAAACGCCCCGCTCGTGTTTGAAGGCCAGCCCGAGTTCCACGGCCCGGTCGGCAAAAGGCAGAAGCATTCCGTCCGAATGGGTGCCGGGCGCCTTCAGTGAGAAGATGCTCAGGGGGGTACCAAATAGAATGCAGCCTAGGATCAGTAGCCTAAGATTATCCATCAATCGCTCACGTTCCCCGGCGCGTCCTGTGATCGAGGCTCGGTGATTGAAGACCTCGAAGAAGCCGAGTTTCCCGTGCTGCCGGAGGAGTCAGGAAGCACGCATTGTAAGGGACAGAGCCAAGCATCCGGAAGGAGATTCCGAAATTGTGTTTCACGCCGTGTGCAGCAGTAAGTCAACGTGCTAATCTATCTCCTTCGCGCCGGGACTCGAGTGGGTCCAATCTGAGATAGCCGTGGAGTCGAGAGAGAGTTTCTTGTTCCGGGTGGTGGCAGGATAGCTGGAACCGGTCATGAGCCATCGGAGCCGAGAATGACAGCACGGCCCGAGGTCGAACTCTTAGAGAAGATAAACAGAAACGTCACCCAGAATTTTGCTGCTGACTGGCCGGTTGATGGATCGATCGAGAGGATCCATTGAGGAAACACAACACCAGCTCGAAGTCGTGGATGTTTGCCAGGGCAGGACGTCGGCTGTCAGAAACACTGGCGGTTTTGATCCTCGCCGCCGGAATCGTTTGTTTCGAAATGCCGGTGGCCTTAGGTCAAGTCGTGGGCACTGCCCTTGAGGAACGCTATGCTTATGCCTACTCCGAGTTCCAGAGAGGCCAGTATGTCGCGGCCAGAAAGGAGTTGCTGGATCTAGCGGCTGCCTACCCCAAAGTTCCCGAGATCCACAACCTGCTGGGTGTCGTGTGTCAGAAGTTGGGTGAGGTCGCGAAAGCAGCCGGCCACTTCGAATCCGCCCTCCAGATGGCCCCGGATTTCGCGGAAGCGCGCTCAAATCTTGCGTTGCTCTATATCAGCCAGGGCCGGCTCCAGGAGGCGCTCAGACTCTCGTACCGCAACTTCGGCCCGGCTCAAATCCGGTTTCTGAGTGTCACTCATCACCGACAGCGGAAGGAGTTTCAAAAAGCTCTGGATTGTGCCCTGGCCGTGGCAGAAGATTTTCCAAATTTTCCGCTGGCTCCCCTGTACGCCGCCACCGAATTGCAGCAGCAAGGAAAATTAGGGACCTCGGAGGAGTACTTTCGCAAGGTGTTGCAGCTCACAAAAGACTCAGCGGTCACCGATGCGGCTCAGTTTGGATTAGGCTCGAACCTGGCCAAGCAGGGAAGATACGCGGAAGCCCGCCCCTTGCTTGAGGACCTTGTGCGAAGAAACGAAGGAGATGTTGATGCCCGGTTGGAGCTGGCTTCGCTTTGCCTCAAGACTACAGAGTACGAAAGAGGGCGCCAACTGGCTCAGGAAGTGGTCTCTGCAGATCCAAAGGACAGACGAGCCCGCCTGCTTTTGGGCAATCTGCTGCGACGACTTGGAAAGGATGCCGAGGCGGAGGCCCATCTGCAGGTCTTAGAAGGATTGGTGGAACAACAAGCCACGCAGCAGAAGGGGCGACTCCAAGCCTACACAGGAAAGCGAGATTAGTCTGCCGGAGGGAATTAACCTCCGGCTGCGACGAGGTCCGGGACCCATCAGCGATCGTCCAAGCGAATCCGCGGAGGATCTCAGCCTGGAACGGATCTCTGGGGTTGCGTATAGTTGGAGCGCTGCCCCTTCGAATCGAGCCTTCAAAATCCAGGGACGATGTAGACAGGCCAACAGCCAATTGGCTAGAGGACGAGATGCGACTATTGCTCAAAACGACGCAAACTCCTTGCCTGGTGATGCTGCTACTCCTCTCGGTCCCGGTTTCGTTTTTTCCACAGCCTCGATCACTCGACGATTATCTCGGCCAGGGCAGAGAGCTGGAAAACAACGGCGACCTGGCAGGTGCTGAACGCGTCTATCAGGCTGCTGCCACAACCTTTCCCGGCCAGCCCGAGATCTCGAAGCGACTGGGCATTGTGTATCAGACAGAGTTCAAGTTCTTCGAGTCGATCCAGACTTTCCAAAAGCTTTTGCTGGAGACGCCTGATTACCCGGAAGTGAATTTCTATCTTGGCTTGTCCTACCTTGGGGTGAATGAGTTCGAAAAAGCGATGGCCGGATTTGATAGGGAGCTTCGCATCAATCCGAAGTACAAGCGCGCTCGCTTCTACTTGGGACTGGCTTACCAGTCACTCAATCAAATTGGGAACGCCGTCCGGCAATTCGAGCTTCTGGTCAAGGAGGATCCCAGGGACACCAAAGCCCTCTATCAATTGGCCCGTATTCACCGGGCCGCTTCCCTGGCTGCCGTGAAGCAGCTATCCCGTGTCGATTCGGATTCGGTGTTTTTTCATGTGCTGCGAGCCGAGTCCTACACGGAGGACGAGAAGTATTCCGAAGCAATCAGAGAATACGAGGAGGTGCTTCAGATAGACCCTAACTTCCCCGGGGTGCACTTTGGTTTGGGAGAGATCTACTACAAAATGGTCAGTCCGGCTGAGGCCGAGAAGGAGTTTCGTTTGGCCTTGAACGAGGACCCTAACCATCCCATGGCCAACTACTATCTGGGGGAACTTCTGCTGAGATCTCAAAAGCCGGCTGAAGCGGTTCCGTATCTCCAGATCTCAGTGGCGGCAGATCCGGATCTCATCGCCGCTCAGTTCCAGCTTGGGAAGTGCTATCTCGCTCTGGGCAAGCCCCAAGAGGCGCTTCAAGTCCTGCTGAAAACCGCTGAACTGGAACCCAACTCAAAGATGACCCACTATCAACTCGCTCAGGTGTATGGGCAACTCAAGGATCAAGCCAAACGTGAACATCATTTGGCGATCTTCGAGGAGCTGACCAAAGCAGAAAAAGACCGGGAGCTGCAGCGCTCGGAGAAACTGCGGCAAACCCAGTCGAAGAAGAAGTAGAATCCCGCTCCAGTCCACCCCTTCACTTCAGAGAAACCTTACGGGATTAGGTTCGGAGTCATGACCCTCCTGCTTCGGGACGTGGTCCCGATCGAAGCAACCCCAGCGCCCAGGGGACACACCAGCGAAGGGGCCTTGGCGAGTCGCCTTCAAACAAACCCTTGGGTCCCGTTTGAAGCCAAACGGGACCCAAGGGTTTGCTGAGCGAAGTGCGTGAACACCGTCGCCCAGTAGTCCTTCCTAGTAGTTGACCTTCAGACCAAACTGGATCGTGCGGGGTAGGTTGGTTTGGGACGACACACGCCCGAAGGTTGCCGGGTCGCTCAAATTGGCATTGGCCGTCGCAGCGAATTGATTCCCTCCTGTATCGCTGCCGAACACGACACGGTTGAACGCATTGATGAAGTCTGCGCGGAATTCAATGTTCACACGTTCTGTAACGCTGGTGCGCTTGATGATCGAGAAGTCTTCGTTCAAATACGCGAACTTGCGTAAGTCGCCGTACCAGCGTGGGGCGTTACCCAGCGTGAACGGTGCCGGAACTGAAAATGCTGCGGCGTTGATATAGACGTCCTTTTCCGGATCAAAGTCTCCTGCCGCAACGCCGCTGCGCTTCCGGGCTCCAGGAACCAGGTTTGGTCGCAACCAGTTACCACCGATGCCCGGAAGAGGATTGTTTACGGTGACGGCGAGAGGAGCGCCGCTCTGGTACTGTTGAATCCCATTGATGGCCCAGCCGCCCAGTAATTTGCCGGCCGGACCTCCCTGGTTCAAGAATCTCTTCCCAGGGCCAAAAGGTAACTCGTAGCTATAGCTCAAGACCAGATTGTGCGGATAATCGTTCTGGCTGATCGATTTCTCTGCTTTGCGGTTGAACTTGTCCTGAGCCTGGCTCGAGAACGGCACGGCCAGTTGGGACTCGGAGTCCGTGAGGATCTTCGAAGCGGTGTACGACAGAAGGAACGCCAGCCCCTGAGAGAATCGCTTGGTTACTTTGAGCTGAAAGGCATTGTAGGTGGAGTTGCCGGAGTTCTCATACGGCCGGGTGATGCTGGAATACTGAGGAAACGGCTTCAGGGCTTGAGCCACCGAGCCATTGAACCCTGCGTAGGGAAGTGGAATACCGGCTGCCTGAGCCTCGGGGGAATTGACGTTAGCGTAGAGAAGGTTTCCAAACCTCAATGCCTCTGAGGGAAGCTGGTTGGTGGGGAGAAGATTACTGATCAGCCGAGTGCCCTTACTCCCCACGTAGGCAGCATCGACCAGAATCCCTCCGGGCAGTTCACGCTGAATGTTGACGTTCCAGTTCTGGATGTAAGGCCCGTGGCCGTCTTCACGAGCCATGTAATAAGGCACGCCTCCATTGACCACGGAGGGATCGATGAACGGCGGCCGGGGGAACCGATTCTGAGGGAAACCCTGGTCGAGGAAGAAGGCCGGCGTGATGCCTCCGTCCGTACTGACGATGCGGTTATTGGACTGATACCCCATGGTGAATCCGAGCAGGTGTCCATTGGCCAGCGACGCCCCGCCTGCACTGTAGTAAATGCCGTAGCCACCGCGGAAAACCGTCCTGCTGTCGAGACTGTAAGCCAGTCCGAAGCGGGGTCCAAACTGTCTCCAGTCCGTGTCGGCAAAAGTCCTTTGAGAGTCGGAGGCAAACCGCACGGCTCCGGGCCGGCCCCCGGCCCCCGGGTTGGCGAGGGTGGGATCAAACGTGGCGAAACGATTGGCCACTTCGTAACGGGGCTTCTGGATGTCATAACGCAGGCCCATGTTCAACGTCAGCTTCGGGCTAACCTTGTAGTCATCCTGGAAGAAAAGGGCATAGTAGCGCGAGCGATTGCCAACCGAGCCCGTGCCGTAAACCCAGGCTTCTCCAGCATCAGCAGCACCCAGCAGGAAACTGGCGTAGCCGGCCCCGGTGTTGGCATTGCCGGGCAGTGACGTTTCGAGGTAACTGAAGTCAAAAAAGCCGGCGTCCCGATTCGTACTAAACGTGTTGTCGCCGTTGGCTCGGAAATCGAAACCGAACTTGTAACTGTGCTTGCCACTGATCCAGGTGACGTTATCAACGAAGTTCCAGCCGTTTTCTGGAATGATACTGACTCCTCCACCACCGTAGCTCCCAAAACTGGAAATGTTGAGCTGCGGACACACCGAACTCTGATTGACCCCTGTCAGGCCAACTTGGGTGGGACAACCAAAGAGGGCATCACCGGGGATGAACGAGAAGGTATTCCGGTTAAATGCCACCGTTCCATGATTGATGATGTTGGGGCGAATGAACCAGTCATCACTCAGCCGAACCACCCAAATGGGATCGGTGGTGACGGTGTTGGTGGCCAAGGGACCTGCAAAAGGTGTAAAGCCCTTGTCCTCGTAGTAAGAATGGGCCAGAGAAACATTGATTTTGTTCGAGGATGAGAGGGAATGGTCCACCTTGAATCCCCACTGGTCAGTTGAGGTTCCGGTCCCGGCGGTTTGAGTGTAGTTCAGGAAGTTGCCAGGCCTGTTGGGTTGCGGGAGAAACGCCTGGAGTTTCTTGGCGACGGAGCTGATGCGCGAGCTCGGGATGATGTTCCCCGGAAATGGGTCCCTGGTAAATCCACCCTGCCCATCCGGCTTGGTAGTTGCGGGATCATAAATCTGGATCAGGTTTCCGCTACTGTCTCTCAAGCTCGAAAAGTCTCCGTTTTTGAAGGCATCGGTTGGGACTGAAATGGTGGCACTGGCCGCCCCAGCGCGATAACGAAAGCCATTGAAGTAACCAAACGCAAAGGTCCTGTCCTTGATGATCGGGCCGCCGATGGTAAAGCCGTACTCATTCTGTTTGTTGAGCTGCCGATTGAGCTGGAAGAATCCCCGGGCATTCAGGACTTCGTTGCGGAAGTACTCATAGACCGACCCGTGAATATCGTTGGTGCCGGACTTGAGGGTGAAACTTGTGACCCCCCCGCCTGTTCGGCCCAATTCAGCCGCGAAGTTGTTCGTATACATCTTGAACTCTTGCACCGCGTCCACAGGGAAGCCGAGAATGCGGAGGTCGCCCGGCAAGTTACTTCCAAGGATTGAGGCACCCTCCAGTTGGATTTCCATGCTCAGTGTTTGTCCCCCGTTGACGGTGGTCGAGAAATCTGCCTGGGGATTGCTGACGCTGCTACTGCCCCGACCCACGACGCCGGGAACCAGGCGAATGAAGGTGGCCGGACTGCGTTGTTCGCCTGTGAGTGACAGCGGCAGGTCTAGGATCTGCTGGTTGCTAATAGTGGTTCCTAATTCCGAGGTATCCGGATTCAAGAGTTGTGCCTGTTCACTGACCTCGACCACCTCGGAAACTTCTCCAACTTGAAGGCTGGCGTCCACTCTCACGGTGCGGCCCAACTCCACACGAATCCCGTCCTGAACGAACTTTTTGAACCCAGCCTGCTCAATCGAGACCCGGTACAGGCCCACGGTCAGTTGCGGGATCGTATAGACACCGGCTTGACTGGTGATCGTAGGGAATTCGAGACCGGTGGCCGTGTTGGCTGCGACCACTCTGGCTCCTGCGATCACGGCTCCGGTGGAGTCGCTGACTGTGCCCGTGATGGTTCCGCGATCCGTCTGTGCCTGAAGACGGCTGGCACTCCACAGCAACAAAAGCGCCGTTCCAATGACTGGCACCATTGCACATCGTTTCCTGCTCATGTTTATTTTCCTCCGGCGGATAGGGTGGCTGGCGAAATTGTTTCCGTATTACGGACGAACATTCCGAAATGGTACATAGGAGACCATTCGCCCGCAGGTCGACCTGCCAGGAGGTCTTCCTTCTTGAACTTGAATGCCCCTGACCCACAGAGAATCTGGGCAAATCGGGACGTGCTTAACCGAGATGGGCGAGATCGTATTCGGGCTCTGGCGAGCTGTCAAGCAATTTCGATGTTAAATCCGTATTTCGGACTACTGTTCGAGGACGGATGCTCCGGCGGGGGGAGGGGATTGACCGGGCAAGGCCAAAAGGTAAGCAATCAAGTGGTTCATTTCGGTCTCTGAGAGGGGATAAGCGGGCATCATGGGTTCCTTCGAGTGGCGCTCCGGATGCCGGATCTGGACCTCAATCCACTCGCGGCTGCGGCGGCTGATCAGGCCATTCAGTGACGGGCCTACGGCCATTCCCTCCCCATTGGTCACGTGACACGTGCCGCAGTTATTGGCCGCATAAAGCATGGCTCCCTCCACCACCGGGGCGGGAGCGGATTCCAGGGAGGAGGCATTCTCCGGGCGGAGCTTCAGCAAGAAAGCGGTCAGCTTGGCCAATTGGTTATCATCGAGATGAATCGGAGGCATCGACGTCCCCGGAATGATACTGGAAGGATTGCGAAAGTGCTCGATCAGCCACTGCTTTGATCGATGTCGGCTGGACGCGGCCAGGTTGGGGCCCTCCTTGGCCTTGCCATCGCTCAGATTGTGGCAGGTGTCACAACGCTCTTGGCGATAGTAGCCCAAGCCGGCCAACTCCGAGGGGGCGAGCTGCTGCCATCCGGCGATGCTTTCAGCCGCCCCGGGCTCGGCGCTCCCGGGTGAAGGGGTCGTCAAAACGGCGGTCAGCGTCAGGCTGATCCAAGCCACCAGGGATAACCCCGTCACTCCAAACGCCACGGTCCGATCCCGCAGCGCCTTGGCTTGGCCCCGATCCAAGAAAGGCACCAGAAACAATCCGAGGATGGCCAGGGTGGGCAAGATGACCGCACCGAAGATTTCCAGCGAACCGTCGAAAATCTTTAGAAGCTGGAACAGGAACAAAAAGTACCAATCCGGGCGTGGAATGTAATTGGTGTCGGTCGGGTCGGCCAGCCGCTCGAGCGGGACTTTGATAAAGACCGCCAGCAGGAACAGAACCATGAAGGCGACAAAGATGGCCAGCGTGTCGCGCCAGACCTGTCCAGGAAAGAACTTCTTTGTTTTTCCGGCATCTGCCGGCACGGGTGCAACGCCGTGTTTGCGGACGAGATACACATGCACCACAATCAGCAGGGTGGTCAGAGGAGGAAGGAGCAGCACGTGCAGCGCGTAGAATCGGGCGAAGGTGACGACCCCGATCCCACCGTCGCTTCCCAGAAACCGGGTGAGGTAGGGGCCGAACAAGGGCACTTTGCCCATGATCTGAGTCGTCACGACGGTGCCCCAATAGGCGCGATTGTCCCAGGGCAGGAGGTATCCCGTCAGCCCGTAGGCCATAGTCAGTAGAAGCAGAATGGCTCCGGCGCCCCAGACGGCTTCCCGGGGGCGTTTGTAGGCACCATAAAGAAAGACCTGCCCCAGGTGGATCAGCACCACCACGATCATGAGGCTGGCGCCCCAGTGGTGCAAGCCCCGGATCAGTTCCCCTCCGGTCAGCTCGCCGACGATGTAGCGCAGGCTGTTATAAGCGTCTCCCGGAGTCGGCGCAAAGTTGAAAGCCAGCAGCATCCCAGTGAAAGCCTGCACCAGAAACAGGAAGACTGCCACGCTGCCGAAAACGTTCCGCCATCCGCAGGAAGCCGGGATATCTTCGAACAGAAAGTTCTTGACCAGAGTTTCGAGGCCGGTACGGTGTTCCACCCAGCCAAGCACGCGCTGCTTGAGGGTCACCGTCGCTCTCCCTCTTGGCCTTGGCTGAGGACTCCACCCAGCAACAGACCGTCCCCTTGCACTTTGACGGCCAGGCGATCCAATCCTCGCGGAGAGGGACCGCTGAGCACGTCTCCTTCAAGTGAAAAGGTGGAGGCATGACAGGGACACAAGAACTCCTTGTTGGAGGAATCCCAGTGGTAGGCACAGCCTAGATGGGGGCACTGCGGGGCAAAAGCGATCGCATCCCGGTCCGAAGTCCGCACGACCCAAGCGGACGTCTTTTCGCTGGTAACCTTCCAGCCATCTGCCCGGTTGCGTCGATAGACCACTTGCTCTGGAACGCCGATGGGCATCTGGGTCAGGCTTCCCACTTCCGCCCAGTCGGAGCGCTTCCGCGCCCGGGGAGGCCAGAACAGGTAGACTGAGGCCGGGATCAGGAGCAACAGGCCCATCAGCGCCCAAACGCCCAGAATAATCGACAGAAGGAACTCGCGCCGTTTCGCTGGCTCGGGATTCATCTATGGCAGTTCCGTTCGTGTTTTGGATTGGAAGCCTTTCTGCGCCCCGACCGCCTACGTCCTTGCGGTCGAGATCGGTTCAGACTAGCCAGCGCTCCTCGAGTGACGAAGAGTCGAATCGTGGCCGCGAACCCTAGCGAGTCAAGGCTGAAGAGCGTTAGCATAAAGACTTAAATGACTCTTTTCAAGAGGAAATCCGACATCCGCGAAGCAGTCGGAAGACCGTAATCCGGAAACGGATCACTGGAATCGGGACAAGGAGGGGTTATTGGGTTTGCGACGGCACGGAGCTGCGCGGGTTGGCTGGGCTTCCCCTCAAGGCCGAGAGGGGAGCCAGCATCCTGGAGATTCTTAGGGCGGAATCTTTGACGTCGTCGCGAACCACCAGAAGTTTCGGTTCCATGCGACTGGTTGGGCCGGAGACGCTCAGACCCGCAATCGCCCGCCCCTCGGGATCAAAAATCGGAGCGGCCACGCAAATGACGCCATCGAGATTCTCACCGAGATCGAAAGCAACTCCCTGCTCGCGGACCGAGGACAAGTGCTGCAAGAGTTGAGCTCGCTGTGTGATGGTCTTTCCCGTCATCTTGACCATGGGATAGAGGTCGAGCATGGCGGCCAATTCCTTTTCCGGCAGGAAGGCTGTAATCGCTTTACCCAGTGCCGTGCTGTGAACGGGGTTCCGATCCCCCGGGTTGGCGGCGATCCGAAGCGAGCTGGGGCTCTGCAAAACGTCCAGGTAGACCACCTGGCCTTCGTCGATCACGCCAAGGTTGACGGTTTCGGAGTAACGAACCATCAGTTCCAGCATGACGGCTTTAGCGACCGACTGGAGACGACGATAGTGCGTGGCAGAATTGGTCAGCTCGAAGAACTTGGGGCCCAGCAGATAATGGGCCTTGACCTCGGCCTTCTCGACGTAGCCCAGTTTTTCCAGCGAGTACAAGACCCGGTGGACCGTAGTGCGGGCAAAAGGCAAGGAGGAGGCCAGCTCCTGGAAGGAGACAGACTGGTGCTTTGCGCCTTCCCGAACGAAGTATTCCAAAACGGCCAGGATCTTGGCTGTCACGCTAATGTAGTTCTTGTCGACCTGCGTCCGTTTGGGCTTGGCCCCCTTCTTTTTGGCGGTGACCACTGTAGTGAGGCCTCGAATAAGTTGTCCTCTTATACGTCCGGTTCCCCGGTCATGTCAAGGAAGCCCCTGGGACCTTGGAACATCGCGGCCTGCCGGGGGAGTCAAACCGGATGGGGCGCGCCCACCGTTCTGCACTGTCTCAAAGAGAGAAGGCCTTCTTCATGGCAGCCGCCGTAGCGGCGCACGCTTCTTCGCGGGGCATGGCCCGCAAGGCAGCATTGAAAGGTTCGGCATGCACCGGTCCGTCATAACCGATCTTGCGAAGGGCGTCCAGAAACATCTTGACCGGGATCACCCCCGTGGCAGCAGGCAATTCCCGACTGAGATCCATCTGTTTGTCCAGGGGCAGACTCGCGGGTGCATCGTTCAGGTCAACGGTGATCACGTCTTCGTTGCGAAGAGTTAACAGGTCGGCCTCGCCCTCTTCCGCCGTAAACCAGTGCCAGCTGTCCAGTTGAATGCCGACATTGCCCGTTCCAATGGCGACTATGAGTTCCTTAGTCTCGCTGAGAGTGTGGATGAAAGGGTGACGCTGGCTCCTCCAGGAGGTCATAGGTCCGACGTACTCCAATCCCAGCTTTTGACCGTGATCCTTTAGAATCTGAGCGCAGGCCCTCAATCGGTAGGCGTGGGTCCGGAAATTCTGAAGATAGGTCAGTTCCGGATGAAAGGAGAGGATATAAGTGCTGACGCGCCACACGCCCGCCTGCTGCAGCGTCTTGCAAAACGAAGGAAGTTGCTTCAACCCTTCCTGGAAGCTGGTATCATCCTTTCGAAAGTTGACAGGGAGACCCGCCGGACCAAAGCGCAACCCCTTGGCCTTCAGATCAGACAAAATATCCTTTATCTGGCTCGCAGACAGATGACTGAAGTAGCCAACATCGGGATCGACCGCTTCAAATCCGTGACGCACCGCCAGGTCGACAGCTTCGGGAAAGGTGGCTTTGACTCCGATTCGGCCGCAGCTTAGGTCCATGTAGAACCTGCGCTCCGGAGTCGGCGGGGAAGCGATGGCCGAACCTGACATACGGATGCCCAGGGAGCCCATTATTGCGGCAGTCCCGGCAGCTAGAAAACCACGACGGCTGGGTTCCATGAGTGTCCCCTCCCAAGATATCCCAGGCCCGACAGGATCGAACCGCAGGATGACTGCTTTGGTCAGGCCTTCAATTCGGCAAGGCTAACACAGATCCGGACATGAAGTCCTTGAAGATTCCACTTTCTTTACGGAGAATCCCAGGAAACGGCGGGGCGTAGTCGCCGGCAAAAGGAGTGAGGTATGGTAGAGCGGCTGCCGTTCCTTGTTGGGGCACTCATGATGAGCTGGTCAGTTCTTTCCGGACAGGGAGGTTGTGCGTCCCATGATCTCATGCCGGTTCCTTCAGAAGTCACGTGGCAGGAAGGAGCGTTGTCGATCGACGCCCGGTTTCGGATTGAGGTGGCCGGCAAGGTCGAGGTGCGGGTGCGAGAGGCCGTTGGGCGGGCCATGCGTCGCCTCGATGGCTTGCTGGGTCAAAGGACGGCAACGGAAGTTGCCTCAGGCGCACGACTGCTCATCTCCTGTGAAAACGAGGGAGAACCCGTCCAGCTTCCATCGGAGGACGAGTCGTATCAGCTGGTGGTGACACCGCAGCAGGCCGAACTGAGGGCCGCTACACCACTTGGTGCCTTGCGTGGGCTCGAGACGTTTCTGCAGCTCATCGAGGACCGCAATGGAAGTCACGTTGTCCCGGCCGTCAAAATCTCGGACCAGCCCCGATTCCCCTGGCGGGGCCTGCTGATCGACAGTTGTCGTCATTGGATGCCGCTCGAGGTCATCAAGAGGAATCTGGACGGGATGGCGGCCGTGAAGCTGAACGTCCTCCACTGGCACCTCACGGACGATCAGGGCTTTCGAATTGAGAGCAAGCGTTTTCCTCGGCTTCACGAATTGGGATCTAAGGGCCAGTACTACACTCAGGAACAGATTCGGGACGTTCTTGCCTATGCGAGAGCGCGGGCCATCCGGGTGGTCCCCGAGTTCGACATGCCCGGCCACGTGACCAGTTGGTTGGTCGGCCATCCTGAGTTGGGCAGTGCGCCGGGACCCTATCAGATCGAGAAGACGTTCGGGATTAAAGATCCTGCCTTCGACCCGACCCGCGAAGAGGTTTACGAGTTCCTTGATGCCTTTCTGGGTGAAATGGCAGCCCTCTTTCCCGATCCCTATCTGCACATTGGCGGCGATGAAGTGAATGGGAAGCAATGGAATGCCAATGAAAGAATCCAGAAGTTCAAGCGCCAGCAGAAGCTGAAGGACAATCACGACCTTCAGGCCTACTTCAATCAACGCCTCTCTCAGATTCTGAGCCGGCATGGCAAGAAGATGGTGGGATGGGATGAGATCTTGCACCCGGATTTGCCGAGAGACATTGTTGTCCAGTCCTGGCGGGGCACTGCGGCTTTGGCCGAAGCGGCCCAACGAGGTTATGACGGCTTGCTGTCAAACGGCTACTACATCGACTTGGCATGGCCCGCAGCGCGCCACTACGCCTATGACCCTCTCCCAGCCGGCCATGACCTGACCCCAGAACAGCAGCAGCACGTGCTGGGTGGCGAGGCGACAATGTGGACTGAGCTGGTATCCGAGGAGAACGTGGATTCGCGGATCTGGCCCCGAACGGCGGCGATCGCCGAGCGGCTCTGGTCTCCTGCCCGAGTCCGCGACGTCCACGACATGTATCGGCGTCTGGAAATTCAGAGTGCCAGATTGAACAAGCTGGGGTTGACGCACCAGTCCAGCTATCAGCCGATGCTCGAGCGCCTGGCCGGTTCTTCTTCGGTCGAGATGCTGAAAAACCTGGCCGATGTGGTGGAGCCGGTGGAGGATTATGCACGGCACCACTCGCAGCGCTACACGACCGAGATGCCCCTGAATCGCCTGGCGGACACCGCTAGACCGGAAAGCGTTGCTGCAAGGCATTTCAAAAACAAGGTGGATGCTTGCCTCGAAATGGCGCCGCAGGTACCCTCCGTCTGTCTACAGACGCTGCGGACCACCTTGGAAGGCTGGAGAGATAATCACCAGAGGCTGCGACCGACACTTGAGACATCCGACCTGCTGCGTGAAACCATCCCGCTGTCGGAGGCCCTCTCGGTGGTGGGTCAGGTCGGGATCGAGGCCGTTGGATTCTTAGAAGAAAGGCGGATTCCCGACGAGCAGTGGGCCGGCCGCACCACGAGGGAGTTGGACCAGGCCCAGAAGCCAAAGGCCGAATCGGAACTGGCGGTCGTGCCGGCTGTTCGCAAGCTGGTTCTAGCCGCTCGACAGTTCGACCTCCTGAAGAGCCTCTCCGTCTCCGAATGGATTGCGCGTCTGGAGGCGCAAGTGGAAGCTGCCAAGGCCAAGCCGAAGGAGGGCGCCTGATCAGGCTATCCGGCCGGAGTGAGGAGAATGCGTGCTGACAGCTTGGAGGATCGCAATAGGTTTGGCGAGGTGCGATACCTGAGTGCGGGTCAAGGAAGGACGAAATAGAACGGGTCGACCATTTTGAAATAGTCAACTGGAGCCGGAAGCTCCCAAATTCCGAGGAGGAACAATGCGAAAATGGAGTGCGGTTTTGATGATTGGCGCGGCCCTGTTGTGGGCCGGAGCACAACAGGTCAGGGCAGACGATGCTGTGGTCCTCAGTGGGAACGACCTGGCCAAAGTGGTGCCCGCTGGTTTCTACTTTGAGGGCAGGAGCGGGCCCACCCAGATGCGAAATGCGGGCGCCGTTCGGTTCGGTGCGAATCGACACCTGATTGCGGCGCTTGTGGATACCAGCGGTTATTCTTCTGATGTCCAGGCCAAGTACGAGGGGTTCTTGATTAGCGATTCGAAAGTCAAGCTAGGCGACACTGAGTTGAGTGTCGGAGCGTACGGTTTCAGCTTCACGAAGGATGGCAAGATGAACATCCTGGACCTGGCTGGCAGTACGCTTCATGTCCTGAGCGCCATGCGTGACGATGCGATCCGTACTCCGCAACCGTTGACGGTTCGGAAGGAAGGCGGAGAGCTGAGACTGTACCGCGGAAGAAGCTACGTCGTGATCACACACAAGTAGGGTTTCCTGAAGGACTCGTTTCGATCTGCAACCTTGACCCCTGAACGCTGGCAGCAAATCAAGGATTTGTTTCAGACTTTGCTGGAACAGCCCCCCGAGTCTCGGGGGGCTCTCCTCCGGAGTCTGACCCTGCAGGATCCCGAGCTGAAAGCGGAAGTCGAATCGCTGCTGGCCTCGCATGCCAACGCCTCAGGATTTATTGAGTCCCCGGCTTTGGCCTCGGCCGATACGGCTCCCTCCCACAAACTAAGCGACCCCTGGCTGGGAAGGCGGATCGGTGCCTATCGAATCCTGCGTGAAATCGGTCATGGGGGGATGGGCGCAGTCTATCTGGCCGAGCGGGCCGACGACCAGTATCGACGTCAAGTTGCCGTCAAGGTCGTACGCCGCGATGACTACAGCGACTTTATTCTGCGTCGATTCCTTCACGAACGGCAGATCCTGGCCGGTTTGGACCATCCCAATATTGCCCGCCTCTATGACGGAGGAACCTCCCCCGAAGGTGCTCCCTTTTTCGTGATGGAGTACGTGGAGGGACTGCCCCTGAATGCTTACTGCGACGATCGGAAGCTGAACACAGCCGGTCGGTTGGATCTGTTTCGCCAAATCTGTTCGGCGGTTCACTACGCGCACGCCCGCCATGTCGTCCACCGGGATCTCAAACCGGGCAATATCTTGGTGACTCGCGAGGGAATGCCGAAGCTCCTCGACTTCGGGATTGCCAAGATTCTGAATCCAGAAGCCTCAGAGCACAGCGCCGACGCCACCCTGACCTCACTGCGCTTGATGACTCCCCACTATGCCAGTCCCGAGCAGGTGCGCGGCGAGCCCATCACGCCCGCCAGCGACATCTATTCTCTAGGCGTGCTGCTGTACGAACTGCTGACCGGCCGGCGGCCCTATCGTGTCAAGGGGGCTCTGCCTCATGAATTGGTGCAAGCCATTTGTGAACAGGAGCCTGAGCGTCCGAGTACTTCCATTAGTCGGGTCGAGACCCTTGACGGGCCGAACGGAGAGCCTGTCACACTGACTCCGGAGGTCGTCAGCGAGAGCCGAGAAGGCCGTCCGGACAGGCTGCGCCGACGCCTGGCCGGAGACCTGGACGCCATCATCTTGAAGGCGATGCGGAAGCAGCCGGAGATGCGCTATGAGTCGGCGGCGGAGCTGTCCGACGATCTCCTGCGGCATCTGAGGCGGCAACCCGTTGCCGCCCGAAAGGGTGCCTGGGCCTATCGCTGCCAACGGTGGCTGCAGCGACACAGAGTTGCCGCCGTAGCATCGGCGGCCTGCCTGCTCGTTGTCTTGGGTGCCTCGCTGCTCCTGTTCACCCAAGCCGGCTCGGATTTGGCGGCCCGACTGAGGGGAAGGGGTCCCCACGGAGAGTCAGGGCTCCTCTCGAAAGGATCGGCCTCGCGTCGCTCGGTGGCGCTTCTGGGCTTCAAGAATCTGAGCGGACGACCGGAAAGCGCCTGGCTCTCGACCGCTCTGGCGGAAATGCTGACCTCCGAATTAGCCGCCGGCGGCCAACTTCGTGCCATCCCTGGAGAGAACGTAGCGCGCGTTCGGATGGAGCTGGCCCTGGAGGAAGCCGACAGCTATTCCAAGGAGACGCTCGTCCGGCTGCGTTCTAATTTGGGAAGCGATGTGGTGGTGGTGGGATCCTTTCTGGTGGTGCCGGGCGAAGCTAGACAAATCCGGCTGGACTTGCGTCTTCAGGATGCGGTGGCAGGGGAAACCTTCGGCGTGGTCAGCGAAACCGGATCGGAGGAGCAACTGCTGGCTCTGGTGGCACGGAGTGGTGCCCGTCTCCGGCAAGAACTGGGCGTCGCAGACGTGGCGTCCAGTGAGAGGACCGGCGTGACGGCTTCGTTCCCGGCTAACCCGCAATCAGCGCGCCTCTATGCCGAGGGACTGGACAGGCTACGCAAGTTTGAGCCGCTGGCTGCCCGCGACCTGCTGGAGCGAGCCGTTCATGCCGATCCGCGACATGCGCTCTCCCACTCCGCCTTGGCCACGGCCTGGGCCGCCCTTGGATACGACGAAAAAGCTCGGCTGGAAGCCCGTCAGGCTGTCGAACTTTCCGAACGCCTGTCGCGCGAAGATCGACTCTCGGTGGAAGGCCTTTATCGAGAGCTCTCTCAAGACTGGTCCGGTGCCGTGGAGATTTACCGGACCTTGTTCAATTTCTTTCCGGACAGCCTGGATTACGGCTTGCGGTTGGCGGCAGCCCAGACTGCGGCGAGCCTGGGCAGCGACGCTTTGGCTACCGTGGCCGCCCTTCGCCGGCTGCCGGAACCCAACTCACACGATCCAAGAATTGATCTAGCCGAGAGTTCAGCGGCCTCCGCGCTTTCGGATTACGAACGGGAGCGGCAAGCCCTGCTGAAAACCATTCGCAAGGGTCGGGAACAGGGTGCGCAACTGCTGGTCGCCCGGGCACGGCTTCTGGAGGGACGGGTCTTGAGAAACTTGGGCCGGCCGGAGGAGGCGTCCGCCGCTCTTGAGGAGGCCCGCACTGTGTTTGACCGAGCAGGCGATCTGGGAGGCGTGGCCCTGGCCCTGAACAGTTTGGCCGCTGTCCTGAGCGACCAGGGTGATCCGGCCGGATCAGTCAAGCTGCACGAGCAGTCGTTGGCGATCTGCCGCCGGATCGGTGACAAACGTGGAACAGCCAGCGCCCTCAACAATCTGGCCATTCGCCTTAAGGACCAGGGAAGGCTGCAGGAGTCCATGACACTGCACGAGGAAGCCCTTTCCATTCGCCGTGAACTGGGCGACAAAGCTTTGGTAGCGGTGTCTCTCAGCAACATTGGGGTGGTGCTTTATGGTCAGGACGATCTGGCAGGAGCCAAACAAAAATATGAGGAGTCTCTGGCCATCTCACGCGAAACTGGCGAGAAGCGCGCCATCGTCAGGGCCCTGCACAATCTGGCGTTGGTTCTCAAGGACCAGGGTGACTTGGCCCAGGCAGCCAAGCTAAACCAAGAATCCCTGGTTCTGCGAAGAGAAATCGGCGACCAGCGCGGCATCGCCATGGTGCAGTTGGCGGATGCCAACGTCCTCTTCGATCAAGGTGAGCTTCAAAAAGCGCGGATCCTCGTCGAAGAGGCCCTGTCGAACGAAACCAAGGCCGGACATAAGCGCGGTGTGGCCTATGATCTGGCTTTGCTCGGGGAAATCTTCCTGGCGCAGGGCGACCTAGCCCAGGCCAGGAGAAAACACGAACAGGCTCTCGAGTTGCGAGAGCAACTGGGCGAGTGGGGAACTGCGGGTGAGAGCCGGCTTTACCTGGCCAATCTTTCGATTGAGGAGGGACGCCCACAAGATGCCGAACGGGCGGCCCGCCTGGCGACGTCCCAATTTCGTCGGGAACGTGCCCGGTCCAGCGAAGCCCAGGCCTATCTGGTGCTGTCCCGCGCACTGCTGTCCCAGCGAAATTTCAGGGCCGCCGCGGTAGCGGTGGATCGGGCTGCAGCATTGTCAGCCAGGAGCCAACGCACGGCTCTGGTCCTCTCGACGGAGCTCACGGCTGCCCGCATTCGGGCGGCTCAGGGCTACCTCGCGGAGGCTCTCCGGCGCCTGCACGCCGTGGATCGAGAGGCGAATCAACTCGGGTATGGCGGCATCCATCTCGAAGCGCAACTAGCCCTGGCGGAACTGGAGGTCGGCTCCGGCGACCAGAAGTCCGGACGCTCGCGGATGGCCAAACTCCGCGAGCGTGCCACCAACCGAGGTTTTGGATTGATTGCTCGGAAGGCCGCCCCCGAAGCCTGATCATCAGCCGCTCCCGTCCCCTGCGTCATTCAAGGGGTTCAGGATTCCGACGCTTGCACGCGGTCCCCATTTCGACTACCAGGAGGCGCTTACTGGGCTGCCCGGACCGGTCTGGCCCCGGGAGTTCGACGCGGTGAGATCGTCACGCTGAGAATCCTGGGAGGAGCAAGCGGGCGGCTTAGATTTCCATCTGCGCCGCGGGTGACAGGCATCTCCGCCAGAGCATCCACCACCTCCATGCCCGCCACAACCTGCCCGATGATGACGTACTTGGCGGGCAGCGGATAATCCCGATGCATGATGAAGAATTGGCTGCCGTTGGTATCGGGGCCGGCGTTGGCCATGGCCACGATGCCGCGTTTGTAACCTCTCCGGTAGAGTGGCGAGTCGGGCTCAATCTCGTCTTCGAGCTTGCCGCCCCAAATGCTTTCCCCTCCGGTGCCATCTCCCTTTGGGTCACCCCCCTGGATCATGAAGCCCTTGATGATGCGATGAAAGGTGACTCCATCGTAATGATGCCCAATGGCCAGAAATCGAAAGTTCTTCACCGCCTTGGGTGCTTCGCGGGCAAACAACTCGATTTCGATCGTTCCTTTCTCGGTATTCATGCGGGCGTAGTAACGATCTGGTCCGGATTTCAGGGGCTGCGCCGCAGCGGGTTGGGTCCAAGCCGGGATGAACCATGCCGCTAACAGAAAGGCCATTTTGAGTTGGAGGTCAACATACCTCATGGAAAGCTCCTCTTAAGATTTTGGCAGGCACCCGTATTCCCGATGGGCGCTGCTGAGATATCCCATCCGCCCTCAGAGTGTGTGCACCAGCACCCCACCATCGACCACCAGCACAGATCCTGTGATGTAACTTCCTGCTTCGCTGGCCAGCAGCAGGGCGGGTCCCGCGATCTCCTCGGGGTTTCCCCAGCGACCGAGGGCCGTTCGATCCGCAAATTTCTGCTTGTCCGATTCGCTCAGAATGGAGGCAGGCAGATCGGTCAGAAACGGACCGGGAGCAAGGCAGTTGACAGTGATGCCGTAAGGTCCCAGATCCAAAGCACTGCCCCGGGCCAGCCCGATGACTGCGGATTTAGTAGCCGAGTAGCTGCTTCGCCCTACTTTGGAACCCAATCCCAGAACCGAAGAGACATGAATAACCCGGCCCCACTTCTGCTCTTTCATTTGGGGAACCAACGCCCGTGTGAGGACCATGTACGAGTTCAAATTCAGCTCCAGGGTCCGGTCCCAATCTGAATCGCGCACTGCATCGATGGGGGAAGGCACGTTCGTACCCGCATTGTTGATCAAGATGTCGACACGCCCCATCTTTTCCAGAGCCGTCTTTGCCAGTGTTTCGGCTTCGTGCCGCTGGGAGAGGTCGCTGACCAAAAAAATCCCGCGAGCAGTCGTTCCTTCCAAGATTTCCGTCAACGCTTGCTGAAGCTCGGCTTCGTGTCGGCTGGTGATGACAATGTCGGCGCCCGCCTGGGCAAAAGCCCGGGCCATGGCCTTGCCCAGCCCTTTGCTGCCGCCGGTAATCAAGGCCACTCGCCCTTTCAAATCGAAGTATTGGCGAATATTCATTCTCCTCCTTTACACACAGTCGCTGGAAATGCCGCTTCTGTGATCCTGCTTCGTGATCCTCCTACGCGTGGAACTGCTCTGGGAGCGCTGGGTAGGGCACGTGGCATCAAGGTCTGACAGTTTCCGTCAAACGTCGAAGGATTGCAATTCCTAAGCGGCTCGCTGGTCTGCGACGTCTTTTAGGGTTGGAGGCGGCGAGCCCTCGATACAAGGTCTATCAGGGCTCTACCTAAGCCTGCCAATGGTTGGGGAGAAGATGCCGGGGCCTGGCTCGGGGGTGGAGAAGGTCACCTCCAGCCCAGCCGTTCGCGCAGCGAAGTGATGTGGGCTACGTGGTGACGTCCGTGCCAGGCGTAGAGGGCCAGATTCTTCTCAAGGGTAACGATGCCTAACTCCGGGTGATGCAAGCTCCGGTTGAAGTCTGCTTCTGTCATCGCTTGCAGCATCATCACCCAGCGCGCATGGAGGGAGTCCAGCAAAGCCAGGGAGATCTCCACTGGAGCCGTGCGCGCTTCCGGTAGTTCCGCCCACCGGTCTTCGAAGTAGGTTTTGATGGTGGGTTGTTCCTCGGTCAATGCCAGTTTGAATCGAACGTAGCTGTTCATATGGCTGTCGGCGACGTGATGGACCACCTGACGAACGGTCCAACCTTCCGGCCGATAGGGTGCAGCCAATTGGGACTCAGTCAATCCCTTGACGGCTGCCTTGAGGAGACCCGGTGTCTCAGCGATCTGGTCGATGAGAATGCGACGCTGGTCCGCGGTCGGGGGTACGGTGAAGTTGAACCTGCCAATGGGATAGCGTAGATCGGCCATAAACTTCCTCCTTGGGGCCATTCTAAGACGAGAGAACGAGGTCGCATTAGCCACAGAGGGGACTCATTCCGACCAGCACAGTTGGTCTGCTTCCTACCCAGCCGGCGGCGACGTAGAGCATAGCGACAGCGAAGTGTAGCTGCTGCGCCTTACGGCAAGTTGGTCCAGTTCCGCTTTCAGGACATGAAATCCAGTGGCTGGTCGAACTCAAGGTCTTGACAGAGCAGAGTGGCCCGAATCGGGCAGACCGAAACGAGAGTTGCCCCAACTGGAGGCGGGGCATGTTGCCGGTCTTCCAGAGCTGTTGAGCGAGTGCCTGATCGGTCCTGATCTTCTCGCGCAGTTGACCCCGAGGAGTTCTCAGGAACCCCCCGGTTGTCGCCCAATCAGCGCTCCGACGAGATGATGGCGGCGATCCTCGAAGTTCGCCGCCATCATCCCCAATCGGAAGCCAAGTCCTGGAAGGCGTTGACCTGACGATCAGGCGGTGTCGAAACGGTCAAGGTTCATGACTTTGTTCCAGACGGCTACAAAGTCGTGCAGAAACTTCTCCTGGGAATCCTTACATGCGTAGACCTCGGCCAAGGCGCGCAGTTGGGAGTTCGAGCCGAAGACGAGATCGACTCGAGTGGCGGTCCACTTGAGTTCGCCCGTTGCGCGATCACGACCCTCGAATAGGTCCTCGTCTTCCGAGGTTGCCTTCCACACCGTCCTCATGTCGAGCAAATGTACGAAGAAGTCGTTTGTGAGCGTCCCGGGGCGCTTGGTAAAGACGCCGTGCTGGGTGCCGCCGAAATTAGTGTTCAGGGCGCGCATGCCGCCAATGAGAACCGTCATCTCAGGAGCGGTCAGCGTCAGCAGTTGCGTACGATCCACCAACAGCTCCTCTGCTGGTACGGCATATTTTGCTTTGAGGTAATTGCGGAACCCGTCTGCAACCGGTTCGAGTACCGTAAAGGACTCCACGTCGGTTTGATCCTGTGACGCATCCGTGCGTCCGGGCGTGAAGGGGACCGTCACTTTGTGGCCGGCCTTCTTTGCGGCCTCCTCGATGCCGGCGCCCCCGCCCAGAACAATCATGTCGGCGAGCGAAACCCTCTTGCCACCGGACTGCGCGCCGTTGAAATCCTTCTGGATTCCCTCGAGGGCCTGCAGGACCGTCTTGAGTTGAGCCGGCTGGTTGACTTCCCAATCTTTCTGCGGTGCAAGACGGATGCGTGCGCCGTTGGCACCGCCGCGCTTGTCGGAGCCACGGAAGGTGGAGGCCGCCGACCAGGCGGTTGACACCAGTTGGGAGATCGACAGCCCGGAAGCCAGGACCTTGGCCTTGAGGGCGGCAATGTCCTTTTCATCAATCAATTTGTGATTGACTGCAGGGACAGGGTCTTGCCAAATGAGTTCTTCGGCGGGCACCTCGGGGCCGAGATAACGCGAGCGTGGACCCATGTCGCGGTGCGTCAGCTTGAACCATGCCCGAGCGAACGCGTCGGCAAACTCGTTTGGATTCTTCATAAAGCGCCGGGAAATCTTTTCGTAGGCCGGGTCGAACCTCAGAGAGAGGTCAGTGGTCAGCATGGTTGGCACGTGACGCTTGGTCGGGTTGTGCGCATCTGGAATCGTGCCGGCCCCCGCGCCGTTCTTCGGCCTCCACTGATTCGCGCCGGCCGGGCTCTTCGTCAGTTCCCACTCATAGCTGAACAAATTCTCAAAGAAGTTGTTGCTCCACTTTGTAGGCGTCGTGGTCCAGGTGACTTCCAGTCCACTGGTGATCGTGTCGCCGCCCTTTCCGCTGCCGTAGCTACTTTTCCAGCCAAGGCCCTGCTCCTCGACGGGAGCCGCCTCCGGATCGGCCCCCACGTGTGACGCTGGGCCGGCGCCGTGAGTCTTGCCGAAGGTGTGGCCTCCCGCGATCAGCGCGACCGTTTCTTCGTCATTCATCGCCATGCGGGCAAACGTCTCGCGGATATCCTTGGCCGCTGCGATCGGATCCGGCTTGCCGTTCGGACCTTCCGGGTTCACGTAGATCAGACCCATCTGTACGGCAGCGAGCGGGTTCTCGAGATCGCGCTCGCCGGAATAGCGTTTGTCCTCCAGCCAGGTTTTCTCACTGCCCCAGTATACGTCCTGATCCGGCTCCCAAACGTCCTCGCGACCGCCGGCAAAGCCGAACGTCTTGAAGCCCATCGACTCCAGGGCCACATTGCCGGCGAGGATCATCAGGTCCGCCCAGGAAATCTTGCGGCCGTACTTCTGCTTGATCGGCCACAACAGGCGGCGCGCCTTGTCGAGGCTGACATTGTCCGGCCAACTGTTCAGCGGCGCGAAGCGCTGCTGACCTCTGCCGCCGCCGCCACGGCCGTCCCCAATCCGGTAGGTGCCGGCGCTATGCCACGCCATACGAATGAACAAGGGCCCATAGTGACCGAAGTCCGCCGGCCACCAGTCCTGCGAGTCTGTCATCAGGGCTGCGAGATCTTTCTTCACAGCTGCCAGGTCGAGACTCTTGAACTCTTTAGCGTAGTCGAAGTCCTCACCCATCGGATCGGATTTGGAGGAATGCTGGTGCAAGATGTCCAAGCGCAACTGGTTCGGCCACCAATCCCGGTTCGACGTTCCTTTACCGGCGGCTTGTCCCTGAGCCCCGGCCGTTACCGGGCACTTGCTTTCGGCTGACACGTTTTGTTTCGGATTCTTAGGGACAGACGTCCCTTCTGCAGTGCTGAGTTTCTTCTCCATCTGTTCATCCTCCTTCGAATGAGTTCAATAAGACTGCGCCGAATCATGAAAGCCTGCTGGCTTGAGTTGCTTCGCGCTATCGCCAGTCGCGCTTTGCTGACGCTGCGCCGTTGATCTGATGCCCACACCCCTTCAAGACTGAGTGGGCCTTCGACGCGGTGCACACTTCGTACAAAGCCCTCGAAAAATGAGCTCACTGGTCCGAAGAATGCGCCTACCCAAACACCGCGCCGCAGGCCGGGGCACGTCGTACCACTCCACGTCCTCGACACTGCCGCAACGGTCACAGATGAAGTGGTGATGCTGCGAGCTTTTCGCGTCGAATCGCGCGGCACGGCCCTCGGCGGCTACTTCACGCACCAAACCCGCTCGGACCAGGTCCCGCAGATTGTTATAAGTTGTGGCCCTTGAAGAGCGCGGATCCACGCGATTCACGGCGTTGAAGATTTCCGCAGCCGTGGGATGTCCGGTGTGCTCCATCAGAAATGCCATCACAGCGTAGCGCTGCGGCGTGCACCGCAACCCGCTGCCCTCAAAAGATCGCTTGATGGTCTCGACATCCATTGGGAATTTAGACTATATCTAAGATAATATTTTGTCAAGAATCCTCCCGGTGAGGTCAAGCTGCTTGGGTCTAAAGTCTGAGGGCGCAACTTTCCCAGGGCAAGTCCTTTTGAGCGACGGAACTGGCTGGGACGTAGGGGATTCTAACTGCCGTCAGGACCCCGCGGGATGGATGAGAGACGAACAGGGAGAGTGTGGCGGAATCGGCTGAAGACCGGGAATTTGACAAGCCGGGATCGGCAGCACGGTTGGGGGGCAGGAGCGCCGAAACCTTTGGCCACGAAACGAAGACTCTAGCGTGGCCCGCGTGGTCGGTTTCCGGGTCTTTCATCGCCACAAGCGGTTAAGACCCGGCCGGATCAGGTGTCGCGTTTGACGGGAGTGTAGATGGCTGTGGGGAGCCGGTGGATTTTTCCGTCCTTGTCGTCCGATGCGTGGATCTTACTGGTACCCCGCTTCTCGACCTCGTCAATCCGGACGATGCTGTGCAGCGGGATGTAGGTTCGCTCAACGCCGGCGAACTCGGTTTGCAGGCGCTCTTCAGAAGGGTCGACGACCACGGAGGTTTTCTCGCCGAAGAGCAGTCCTTCCACCTCGACAAATCCGAACATTGAACCGTGGCTCACCGCCCGGGCAAAGACTTCGTAAACTTTGCCTTCATTCACAAAAACAACTTTGTAGACACGTTTCTTCTGGGCCATAAGACAGAGATATTAGACGATCTTTCTTCTCCGTGTCGATCAGGATTCCAGCGGGCTGGTCGGGGTTTTCAATAGGGAGCCTCTGGGAGTACCGACTCCTTCGACCCGCTCTCGGTGACTGTCCGAATGACCGAGAGGAAACGGTTTGAGCTGAAGGGCTTGTTCATGAAGACAACGGCGCCTGAGGAAAAGCCCCGGCCCATTGCCCGACTGTCGGTGGTGGCGGTCACCATGACGATCGGCACGCCTCGACAGGACTCAATCTGCTTGATCTGACGGGCCACTTCGTAGCCGTCCATCTGGGGCATCATCACATCCAGCACAATTCCATCAAACTTCTCAGTCCTGGCTTTCTCGATGGCTTGGCTGCCGTCCGGGGCGGTCTCAACCTTGAACCCTCCCTGCAGGAGAATGGTCCTCTCCAACGACAGCATTCTCGGATCGTCATCCACAACGAGAATCTTCTTCTGCATGGCAACGGTTATTTGTAGAGGCTACCGTGTGGCGGTCTTGATCCGCTGGACGTCGGAAGGCACACTGAGTTTGAACATCCGATCGGGGATGCCCGGATTGATTTTGAGGTTATCGAACTGAATGGTCAGATGGTCTCCGCTGGTTTCATGCAACCGCGTCTGAATCGGGATCCAGCGATTGTGCTCGATCCAGAGCTCAACACGGGTGAATACCGACGAATCCGATCGGGGCTTCAAATCCAGCAGGGAAGTGGGTGTTCCGTTTAAAGTCTCTTCTCTGACAAAGGAGACCTCATATCGCTTGGTCAGCGTGACCGTGGAACCGAACCCCGTCAGCAGAAAATCCGAGACATCCCGGTTCTTGCCCAAATCGTATTCCTGCAGGCGCTTGATTCGGGCCTCGTAGATGAGGGCTTTGCCTTTGTCGATCAGCAGCGTTTTGTCTTTCGGTTCCTCATACTCGAGCCGGGCCCGGCTGCCTTGTTTGCTGAGCTGGTAGAATAGCTTGCCGTTCTCAACGGATTCGTCGTTGATCACCTTGGTAAGCTTGGTGAGCTTGATATCTGCCGTCAGATTTGACAGCTTCCGGCCGGCCTCATCCATTTTGGCCAAAACCTTCTGGGTGGCATGGGTCGAGTTCGGGGCTGCTGTTGTCGCATTCAGCGCCAGAAGCAGGGCTCCCGTCACTGCTTGAATCCGGACAACAAACGGGATCATTACTGGCATGATTGTCCTCTCTCCTAGTCGGCTTCCGTCACGCACTCGGTTGGTTGGATGTCGTTACGGGACTAAAAGGTGTCTGAACCGTCCGCAGCCAGCCAGATGGAGTAGCCGATCGTTTCGCCATTCTCGCCGTAGATGGGTTTCATATTAGCGATGGAGACCGGCTTGTTAAGCGTCTTCTGGAGCTGGATCTTAGCCGCGTTGCGAAGCGTCACCGCATCGCCTTGCCAGGGTACCAACTGCGTGCTGACGTTCCAGACGGGATTCCCCTCGGTGTCGAGGGTCGAAACGATCTGGTCGCCATACTTGAACTGGTGGGGATTATCGATGACAGGCCAGTCGTGAAAAACCTGACGCGGAGTCACAAAGATAAAAATGAGGATGAGGGCACAAAGGATATCGTATTGGAGAGTTCCGCGCGCGTGAGACCAGAGAATGATCCTCAATAAAGTCTGCATGGAGCTCAAATGTAGATTTCGTCCTGTTGGGCGTCCCAGCTCACATCGTGCTCGTGAGGCACGATTCGACCATCTCTCATTTCGATCAACCGGTTGGCCACCGAGGCCGCTTCCGGATTGTGAGTGATCATCACAATAGTCTGATTGAAGGTTCGGTTCAACTCCTGCATCATTTTCAGAACGAGTTGTGAATTCTCCGAGTCCAAGTTGCCCGTCGGTTCATCAGCCAGCAAGATCGCGGGCTTGTTGATGATGGCTCTGGCAATGGCCACGCGCTGCTGCTCACCTCCCGACAACTCGGAGGGTTTGTGATGCACCTTCGCAGCGAGACCCAGCAGGCGCATCAGTTCGTCCACATAGGCTCGATTCCCCTTTCCGTTGCCGTAGATCTCTCGAGCGATCTCCAGATTTCCCCGAGCACTTAAGGTTGGGAGAAGGTTAAACCTCTGAAAGACAAATCCGATCTTTCGCCGGCGAATATCGGTTCGGACCGCATCTTTGGCCGTGGAGATCTCCTCGCCGTCGATGATCACCTGTCCTGAGGTGGACTTGCACAGACCACCCAGAATGTGGAGGAGCGTAGATTTTCCACAGCCGGAAGGCCCCATGATCGAGACAAACTCCCCTTCCCTCACCTTAAAGGAAACTCCCCTCAGCGCAGGAACCTCAATGTTCCCGATTTTATAAGTCTTTGTAACATCAATGGCTTCAAGTATGGTCTTCATTCAATCGCCGGATAAGGTTGACCTTCAAATTCCTGGAGGATTATAGCTTAGGTCGAAAACGAGGGTAAACAACGAAACAGTGCCCCTCCCCTCGATCCGGAAGGAGCACGGCTGACGTAGGCGCGATCGGAAAGCAGAAGAAATCGCGGCTCGGTCTTTTGTCTCATCGAGTTTGTTTTTTGTTGTCGGAGAATCGCTAAGTCGGCTATCGTCATTGCCCTTGGGGTTCGGGTCGATCGACGAGACCCTTCATTGGATACTCATGAGCCTAGCTGATTTCCGCACGTGGGCTGTCTTTTCAGATTTTGATGGCACCATCAGCCACCCAGACACCCTGAACTTTCTGGCGGAGTCCTTTCGTGGGGTGGAGTTTCGCCGGGAGATCGGGACTAAAATCCGTTCCGGCGAAATCTCGCTGCGGGAAGGTATTCGTCAGGAGATCGCAGCTGTTTGTGGAAGTTTGCCGGAGGTCCTCAGCCTCTTGGAGCAGCATGTCACGATTGACCGCAGCTTTCCTCCTTTCGCACACTGGTGCAAGGATTTGGAAATCCCGGTCACTGTCTTGAGCGGTGGTATGCGGCAGGTCATCGAGCACCTGCTAGCGCCCTATCAGCTCACTCATCTGACCATTGTGGCGAACTCCCTCCGCATCGTGGAGGGCCAGTGGACCCTGGAGTTCCTCGACGAGTCGCCCTGGGGGCACGATAAGGCCCGGGCCATCCGGCAGGCAAAAGAGCAGGGACTGGGGACCGTGTTCGTCGGCGATGGTTTCTCAGATCGAAGAGGCGCCCAGGTTGCCGACCTGGTATTTGCAAAAGATGGGCTGGCATCGTTTTGTCTGGGTGCCGGCATTCCGTTCACGCCCTTCTGCGACTTTGCCGGCGTTGCAGAAAGTCTCTTGAAGCATGTCAGTCCGGCCAATCGATGAGAACCCACAAAAGGGGACTGCAGGGCCTCTCCTAGGGCCAAGGCAGTCGGGCTGGTTGCGCACATTCTTTGGTTCCAGGCTCTCCTGGGCACTTCACCGGAAAGGAATGGCCAAGTGATCTCGAATTTGTTCCGTGTCTCAGCGGTTCTCCTATTGATGCTTGCAGGCCTGAGAATCGGGCTGCCCGGACAAACTCGTCCCAGCGAATCGGCAATGCCGATTGTCGAACTAGTCGAAGAGGAGTACCCCTCGCTGTTCGACCTCTATCGTCACCTCCACGCCCACCCGGAGTTGTCCCGTCAGGAGGCGGAGACCTCCGCCCGACTCCAACAGGAACTCAAGCAAGTGGGGTTCCTCGTCACGTCCAGAGTGGGGGGACACGGTTTTGTGGCGGTCCTGAAGAACGGAGAAGGACCTACTGTGATGGTACGCACGGACCTCGATGGACTGCCTGTCACGGAGCAGACAGGCCTGCCCTATTCCAGCCGGGTGAGAACGCAGGACGACGAAGGAAACGAGGTGGGAGTGATGCATGCCTGCGGACATGATGTCCACATGGCCTGCTTTGTTGGCACAGCTCGGCTGCTGAGCCGGATGCGAAACCGCTGGCAGGGGACGTTAGTGATGATCGGGCAGCCGGCAGAAGAGCGCGGCGGCGGCGCCAAAGCCATGCTGGACGACGGATTGTTTGAGAGATTCCCACGACCGGACTACGTGGTTGCCCTCCACGACGACGCGGGACTGGAGGCAGGAAAGGTGGGCTTCTGCGAGGGGAATGCTTTGGCCGGAACGGGGTCCGTGGATGTCATCATCCGCGGCGTTTCGGGTCATGGCGCTTGGCCCCACATGACCAAGGACCCCATTGTCCTGGCCTCCCAGACCATCCTGGCTTGGCAGACCATCGTCAGCCGGGAGATTCGGCCTTTGGATTCAGCCGTCGTCACGGTTGGATCCATCCATGCTGGAACCAAACACAATATCATTCCCGACGAGGTCAAGCTTCAATTGACCATTCGCTTCTACAGCGATGAGATGAAGACGCATATTCTTGAAAGTCTCGAAAGAATCGCCCGCGGATTGGCTCAGGCCGCGGGGCTCCCCCCGGAGTTGGCGCCGTCGGTCAAAGTCGTCGAAGGGATCGATCCGACCTATAACACCCCGGAACTGACGCGCCGCTTGCGGGCTTCGGCCGAAGCCATCCTGGGGAAGGAGAACGTGGTGAGCCGTGAACCGGTGATGGGCGGTGAAGACTTTGGCCTGTATGGAAAGACGCCATCCAGGATTCCGATTTGCATTTTTTGGCTGGGCGCGGTCAACCCGGACAAGATCAAGCAAAGCCGCCTGCCAGAGGCCAAGCCCTTGCCGTCTCTACACTCCAGCGGTTATGCTCCGGACCCGGAACCGACCTTAAAAACCGGAGTCAAGGCCATGACAGCCGGCGTGATGGATTTGTTTCGCCGCTGAATCCCTGAAGGCGCCTGAAAAGGAAGCTCCACGACCTTGCCAAGCTGGTTGCTCGCGCTCGCAGCTGGTGGGGGAGGACTGCAGTCGGTAGGCTCCGCCTGCACCTTACTGGACCTTGCCACTGCCTTTCCGTTCCTCATAGGCAGCCAGCACATCGCGCACCAGACTACGTTTGATCAGTTCACGTTCAGGGACACCGCCCAAGTCTTGAGTCTCGACCATCCAACGGTCGAGCGCTGCCCTCATCCGCTTAAGAATGTCCTGGTGGGCGGGAGACTCTGCCAGATTGTTGATTTCGTAGGGATCCTCCTCCAAGTCATACAGCTCCTCTTGGGGCTTTCGAGCTGCAAAGAACAGTGAAGCGGGACCTACCAGTTTCTTCTCGGAATGCAAGCGCCGCCACACCTGCATGGTCGGCATCAGTTCCATGTAGGCAATCTCCTGGGCATACGGCAGTTCCGGATGGAAGTTGCGGATGTATTGATAGCGCTTATCCCGCACGCTGCGAATGCGATCGTAGGTCTCATCCATGCGGTCTCGGGCTGCGAACACGTATTCCCTAGCTTTGGCTTGTGGACCTAGAAAGACCTGCCCTTGCATGCCTTCTGGAACGGGGGCCCCGGCTAGCGCCAAGAAGGTAGGTGCGATATCCAAGAAACAGACGAGATCATCGCGAACTGAGCCGGGAGCGATCTGACCCGGCCACCGCACAATCAGGGGAACGCGAGTTCCGGTGTCGTACACCCATCGTTTGTAGCGAGGCATCCCCCTGCCGTGGTCTCCAAAGAAGAGAACCAACGTCCTGTCGGCCAGCTTGCGCCGCTCCAGTTCCCGGAGTACGTCACCCACTTGGTAGTCCACGGCAGTCACCAAGTCGTAGTAGTTGGCAATGTCGCGACGAACTTCCGGGGCGTCGGGATAAAAGGGAGGAACGATCACCTTGGACGGATCGTGCCGCTCTTCGGGTCTCAAGCGGGCGGTTTTCTTGGCGAATTCCTCCCGGGTTGCCCGGATCTGGCTCTCGTGGGACCCGGTGAAATTGATGTAAGCCAGAAACGGCTCCTGCAGTGGATGTTGGCGCCAATCGTCCGTGCTGTCGAAAGCGTCGGCGGGCACATCGAAGTTGAAGTCTGTCTTGCCTGGCCAGTACACCCTGTAACCCGCATTGCGTAGAAGCGAGGTGAAGGTGGGGGGAGGCGCGATCAGTTTCGACCGCATGTGATGGGTTCCCATGCTGGTTGGGTATCTGCCAGTGATCAAACCGGATCGGCTGGGTGCGCAAACCGGCGCATGAGTGAAGGCCCGCGTGAAACGCACCCCTTGACCGGCCAAGCCGTCGAGGTTGGGTGTGATGGCCTGGCGGTCCCCGTAACACCGCAGGTCTGGGCTGATGTCCTCGGCGCCAATGATCAGAAAGTTAGGTCTTCCGTCATCGCTCTTCATTGGCTGCGCTGTCACCACCTGCCCACCCAAAAACAGCAGAACAAAGGCCCATGGTTTTCCCCATCGCATGCCGTTTCACTCCTTGAGAAATTCGTTTGCGAAAAGACTTCTTTTCAGAGGTCCTCAAAGTCCGAGGGAAGATGATATCACTTCCTCAGTGAGACCTCTCGAACAGCGGGCCTGGTTAAAGCGCTTGACGAAAATTCGTGACGGGCTCTTGTTACGCTGGATATAATTGCTATCAATTGCGGTTGGCCCTTTTTGATTATTGCGTGACACGTCTGCAACAAGGAGGACTCCTATGCGTCGAAGATCTTTCCTCGGTAGCTTGGCAGGTGGCGCTTTGGCTGGAGTGGGATCGCTTGGCACTTCCTTAGGATCGGGGAAGAAAATCAAGGCCGGTGACATTCCGATGCGCGTTTTCGGAAAGACCGGGGTCAAGCTGACAGTCATTGGACAGGCAGGCGGGCGGTTCCCGTTGATCAGTGAAGAAGCCGCCAAGGCTATTACCCTGCGCGCCTACGATCTTGGCATCAACTACTTCGACAATGCCCACCTGTACTGGGACGGAAAGTCGGAAGAAGTCTATGGTCAAGTGCTACCGCCCTTTCGCAAGGATGTGTTCATCACCACCAAGTCCGCCAAACGCACGGCAAAAGAGGCAATGGAAGAACTGCACCAGTCGCTGAAGAGACTGAAGACGGATTATGTGGACCTCTGGCAGATGCACCAGGTCAGCGAACTGTCTGAGGTCGAAGAGATTTTCGCACCGGGAGGGGCGGTCGAGGCCTTCGAGAAGGCCAAGAAAGAAGGCAAGTGCCGCTTCATTGGGTTTACCGGGCATCACGATCCCGATGTGCACCTGGCCATGCTGAAGGCCTACGACAAATACGACACCATTCTGATGCCACTGCACATCGCGGATCCGGGCTACCTGAGCTTTGAGAAGAAGGTGCTCCCGATGGCCGTCGAACGCGGTTTGGGCATTCAGGGCATGAAAAACTTTGGAAACGCTAAGCTCTTGCAGGCATTCAGCGCTCACGATTGCCTGTCTTACGTGTTGAGTCTCCCCATCCATTGCACGGCCATCGGATGCACCACTATCGGTCAGCTGGAGGACGACGTTCGAATCGCTCAAAGCTTCAAGCCTCTTTCGGAACAGCAAATGGTGACCTTGCGGTCGCGCGCCGAAAGAATCAAGGGACCCAGATTGGAAGAGTGGAAGCGGGACGTGCAGACTCAGGCCGGGCTCGGCCATCGCCCCCAGTACCTCGGCGGCTAGCTTCCGCAAGCCTACACAGATCGATTTCCCGTATTCCGGATGCGAATCCGGAAAACCTGTTGAAATTGGTGGCCGTTTCTCCTAATCTTCTGAGCCTAAGCGTGTAAAGGTCTAAGAAGGCCCCAGGGATGCGACGACCACCCGGCACCCGGCTGTTGGTGCGCCGCGGCGGGCTCGCGACTAACGGCCCAGGCTGAGAGGGGATCCTTGTTTCCAGCATTCCTACGTCAGTTCCGGCTGAACGTGTCAGGAGTCATCCTCGCGATGACTTGTGGCCTGGCGCTTTTCAACTGGTCGCCTACTGGCCTAGCCCAGGAGGGTGAGAAACGCGGTACGGAGGAGGTGAGTTACCTTCGGGATGTGTGGCCCGTCATTCAGCGGCGCTGCCAGGGATGTCATCAACCGGCGGTCAAACTGGGCAATCTGGACTTGACCCGATATGAATCGTTTCAGGCCGGGGGCAAGAGCGGACCGGCATTTGTGGCGGGCGATCCCGATGGCAGCTTGTTAATGGCCCTGATTACCGGCCGGCGCGAACCTCGCATGCCAATGGGGCAAGACCCGCTGGACCAGAGTCAAATTGAGCTGTTTCGGGAATGGATCCGAAAGGGAGCCAAGGACGACACCCCGGCTGAGGTCAAGCGGGTAACAGCCAGCACGGAGCCGCCCGTCTATCGGCAGGCTCCGGTCATCACCGCTCTCGCCTACTCACCGGACGGTTCGCTCCTGGCCATCTCTGGCTATCGCGAGGTGATCCTGCATCAGTCGGATGGCTCAGGAATCGTGGGACGGCTGCTGGGCGTTTCGGACCGGATTCAATCGGTTGATTTCACTCCGGACGGCAAGACACTGGTGGCCGCAGGGGGTTCTCCCGCGCGCTTTGGAGAACTGCAGGTTTGGGACGTGGAAACCCGGAAACTGAAGCGCTCCGTCACGGTCTGTAACGACACTCTCTTTGGCGCTTCCATCTCACCCGACGGGAACAAGGTGGCCTTTGGCTGTTCCGATCAGACCTTGAGAGTCCACGAACTGGAGACGGGCAAAGAGCTGTTGAAGGTGGGGCACCACGAAAATTGGGTGCTGGGCACCGTCTTCGGGATCGATGGGAAGCGCATCGTTTCTGTGGGCCGAGACTATGCGGCAAAACTCACCGATGCCGAGAGCGGTGCGTTCATCGAAAACCTCAACCTCTTGCGTAAGGAACTGGCCGCCGTTGCCCGAAATCCCTTGCGGGATGCGGTGGTGGTGGGCGGTGAAGACCGGGTGCCCTACTACTACATGATGGACCGCATCAAGAAAATGGTGATTGCCGATGAATCCACTCTGATCCGTGAGTTCCCTCGCCAGGAAGGAGAGATCTTCGCGGTGGCATTCAGCCCGGACGGCAACCGACTGGCGGTGGCTGGAGCCGGTCATGAGGTCCCCATCTACCAGGTCGATTCCGGTGCTCGGATTGCCGCCTGCAGAGGCAACGCCGCTGGGATCTACGCTGTAGCGTTTCATCCGGACTCCCAACACCTCGCCACGGCTGGGTTTGAAGGGAGAGTGCGAATCTACGCTGCAGACACTGGGGAGATAGTCAAAGAGTTTGTGCCCGTTCCACTGGAAGGGACATTGACCGCTTCAGGAAAGCCGGAGGAGCGATGATCCTGCTTAGACCGGTCCGTCTTCTCACATCGGCGTTGCTCCAACGGACGTCGGCTCTGTTCAGGTCGAGGCTTCGGATGACGTCAACGTTTCTGCTGCTCAGTTGTTTGGGTAGTGTCTCCCTGCAGGCTGCCGCCCCGGCGCTGCTTCGGCTCAAGCCAGCGGGCGCACAGCGCGGCAAGCCGTTCACGTTGACGTTGGTCGGTAAAAACCTGGTGGAGGGCACGAAAGTCATTTCGACGCTTCCCGCCGCTTTCACACCATTGAGTCCCGCTGTTGAAAGCACTCGATCAAGACCAAATGATGAGTTGCCCTTTCTGGTGGAGTTGCAAGGCAACACACCGGTGGGGCTTTATCCGGTTCGGGTCAGTTCTCCAGCGGGCTTGTCGAACGTGCTTCTTTTCAGCGTGGGCGTGTTTCCTGAGCAGACCGAGAAGGAATCTGAGCTCCTTGTCCACGATCCACAGAACGACTCCCTGGAGACGGCCGAGATCGTTTCGGTCCCGATGACAGTGAATGGGACCCTCCAAGGCCCCGACCGGGATTTCTATCGGTTTCAGGGAAAGAAAGGCGAACGGTTGGTTCTGGAGGTGGAAGCCCGCAGACAAGGGTCCGCTCTGGATCCCGTGATCCGACTTCTGGATTCTCAGAAGCGAGAAATTGCAGTCAATGGAGACGCTCCCGGATTGGGGCAAGACTGCCGGTTGGATGCCGTGCTGCCAGGGACCGGCGAATACTTCGTGCTGGTACACGACGCCCGGTTCAGTGCTCAGGAACAGAATTTTTATCGTCTCAAGTTGGGACAGTTTGCTTTTGCGGACGGATTCTTCCCGTTGGGAGGAAGACGCGGAGACAAGGTGGTGATTCGTTGGAGTGGAGGAAACGCGTCCGGGGCGGAATCAACAGTGGATCTGAGCGGGCTGGGCGCCGAGGATGAAGTGGTCATGGTCCGTGTTCCAGGAGACCCCGGGGCGCTGCCGTTTCCGTTCGTGGTGGGCGACCTGTCCGAGATGATTGCGACGGAAGAGCCGCCTGCCGAGCTGGAGCTGCCGGCCTCGACGGTTGTCAACGGCCGGATTTCAAAAGCCGGAGAGGTGGACCGCTACAAGCTGCGCGTAAGCCCCGGCGAGCAGTGGCTCATTCAGCTGAGTGCCAGAGACCTGGGGACTTCCGAACTATATCCGGTCTTGACGCTATACGACCCGAAAGGGACGCGTCTGGCTTCGGCGGGAGACGATATCCCGAACATGGATGTCTTTGCGCTCGTCGCGCCCGGCAAAACCAGTTCCGATCCCTACCTGAACTACACGGTTCCGGCGGGAATGACGGAGCTGACCGTGGCCGTGGAGGACCTTGTCCAGCGCGGCGGTCCCCTGTTGAGTTATCGCCTGCTGGCTGAGAGAAAAGCGGCGGACTTTCGGTTGACCATTGCCAGTCCGTTTCTGAACATTCCCGCAAACGGGACCAGCGTGGTTACCGTCACGGCCGACCGCCGCGGCTACCAGGGAGAAATTCTCCTGAGCGTGCCGGAGGCGGGAGAAGACTTCATCGTAGAGGGCGGGGTGATTCCCGCGGAAGAGTACAATGCTGAGCGGCGAGTGGTTTCCCGGACCGGCGTGCTCACGATCTCGGCCAAGCCGGGCGTGCCCCCGCGCCCTTTGTCGCTTTCGGTAGTCGGCCGCGGGGTCTTGCCGGATGGAACGGTCATCGAACGGAGAGCCAGTGGAGTGGGTATGGTGACACCTGTTTTGGGTGGCACGGGCGTTCCCGACCCTACCGGTTCGGACCAGCAAAAACCGTTTGTGGCGACGTGGCTGGGGATGGCTCTTCCCGCCGTGGTGACGAAAGAAGCGGCCGGCCGGTTGGTGATCGATGGGCCGCGCAAGGCTCGTCTGCTCCAGGGTGGCGAGCATGAAATCAGCTGGCACTTCGAATCGGAGCAGACCGGTATGCAGCCTCCGAGACGCCTCACACCGACGTCACTTGGCGCTCGGGAAATCCGAATTGCCCAGGACGATCCCGAAGCCAAGTATCTCCGGAAGGGCCAGTACCGGGTGGTCACCACCGTCGGAACTCCGCCGGGCACGTTCAACGTCTTCCTGAGTGGGGATCTCGAAGTCGGTGACGACGCCCAGAAAATCTATTCGCCTGCGGTTTCCATTGAGGTGGTGGAGGGATACAAACTTTTGGTCCCATCGGAAGGGATTCAGCTGAGCCAGGGTGGGACAGGGGAGCTGGTCGGAAAGGTCCAGCGTGACCCTGCTTTCAGCGAACTGGTCACCATCAAGCCCGAGAATTTTCCCCTCGGTGTCCAGTGTCAGGAGACTGAGGTTTCGGGAACGCAGGAGACGTTTCGGATCTCCTGTCGGGCGGCTGAATCAGTTCCGCCGGGGGAGTACCGGATGGACCTGATTTCCACCTCTACTTTGGGGGGGCGTGACAAGGAAAGGGTACCCTACCGGATTGATCCAGTGCCGGCGCGCATCGTGGTGACCGGTCAGCAGAAGGCTGCCAAGCTGGAGAACACGGGGAGATAGGATGGCGCATCCCATGTCAACGATTCCAAGATCATGTGACTTGAAGGACGGACACCCGAGAGTAGGAACCTGGGAACTCTTGGCTTGCGCCGCACTGTGCGGACTGGGGCTGATGGGTTCTGCTTTCCCGGCAGAACGTCCTCGCTCCCCGCAAGCCATCAAGCAGCTCGAGATTCAGCCCGCGTCTCTTTCATTCCGTTTCCTTGGGGAGGAGCGGAAGGTGTTGGTCCTGGGACTCACCGAGAGCGGGGAGAAAGTCGACCTGACGCCTTCCGCCGAGTTCCGATCTCCGCAGGGAATTGTTGCAGCCGAGGAGGGTTTCTTCCTGGCCGCCAGACAGGTCGGCCAAGGCCGGCTGGAGGTCTTGGCTTCGGGTCAGACTGCCGAACTTCCAGTTACGGTGAGTGCGTCGGCCGCACCGCCCCTCAATTTCATCCGCGACGTGTTGCCGGTAATCAACAAGGCGGGTTGCACCCAGGGTGTCTGTCACGGAGCCGCCAAGGGCAAGAATGGATTCAAACTGTCGCTGCGAGGCTACGACCCCGAGTTCGACTACCGGGCCTTGCTCTACGACATGTCGGGTCGCCGTTTCAATCGGGCCGATCCAGCGCGAAGTCTCATGCTGGCCAAACCCACCATGCAGGTAGCCCACGGCGGAGGGTTGCGGCTGGAAATCGGATCGCGATACTACCAAACCATCCTCGCCTGGATCAGCCAAGGGGTGACCTATGGCCACCTCTTGGCCGACCAGGTGGCGGAGTTGGAGGTCTTACCCGCCGAGATTTTTATGCATGGGCCGGGCCGGAAGCAGCAGGTCGCAATCCTGGCCCATTACGGCGACGGATCCATCCGCGATGTCACGCGTGAAGCACACCTCACCAGCAGTAACACAGAATCGGTCGTCGTGAGCGATCAGGAAGGCGTCGAAGGAATACGCAAAGGGGAGGCTACCCTGATGGTGCGGTACGAGGGTCGCTTCCTGACGGTTCCGATCACCGTGCTCAACCCCCAGCCTGGATTCCGATTCTCACGACTGCCCCAGAGCAATTTCATTGACAGCCTCATCGATCAGAAGCTGGAGAAGGTGAAGATCCAGCCCTCTCCGGCGGCGTTCGACGCCGAGTTTCTACGTCGTGTCTACCTGGATCTGACGGGCCGAATTCCGACTTCCGAAGCCACCATGGCTTTTCTGGCGGACAAGACGAAGCAATCCTTGAAGCGAGCCAAGGTGCTCGACGAACTTCTCGGCAGCGATGCCTACGTTGACCACTGGACGTTGAAATGGGGTGATCTCCTCCGTAGCAACCGGAAGTTTCTCAGTCAAAAGGGCATGTGGGCCTTTCGGGATTGGTTGAGAAATTCGATTGCTTCTAACAAGCCTTACGACCAGCTGGTTCGGGAGCTGTTGACTTCAAAAGGCAGCACTTTCGAGAATCCGGCGGCGGCGTTCTTCCGCTCGGCCCGGGATGCCAAGCATGCCATGGAGGCCACCACCCAGCTCTTCTTGGGCGTGCGAATGGTATGTGCCCAGTGCCATGATCACCCGTTCGAGAAGTGGACCCAGAACCAGTATTATCAGATGGCGGCGTTTTTTGCGGCAGTGGGCGTGCGTCCTGGCTTCGAGAGCGGTGAAGAGATCGTCTATCTGAAGCGATCCGACAACGTGATGAAGCATCCCAAGGATGGACGCGTGATGAAACCGGAGTACTTGGTGGCCAGCACGGCTGCTCCGCCCATTCCGCCGGAAGGCGATCCTCGACCCGCGCTGGTGGACTGGCTGACCTCCAAGCAGAATCCCTACTTTGCGCGGGCGATTGTGAATCGGGTGTGGAGCTACTTCCTGGGGCGTGGCATCATCGATCCGGTGGATGATATTCGAGCTTCCAATCCCCCTGTTAATGAGGCGCTGCTGAACGCTCTTACCAAGGACTTTACCGATCACAATTTCGATTTGCGGCATCTCATGCGTACCATTGTGAGCTCACGGACCTATCAAGCTTCGATTGCCGCCAATGAATGGAATCAGGACGACGCCATCAATTTTTCGCACCAGCAACCGCGCCGCTTAAGTGCCGAGCAATTGGCTGATGCCATTTCAGAAGTCACAGGAGCGAAATTCGAGTTCTCCGACGTGCCGGAGGACTTCACCGCCAATCAGTTGCCTGACCCTCACGTCGGGATGGGTGGTTTCCTGGACTTGTTTGGGCGTCCGCAGCGGGAAGAACCCTGTGAATGCGAGCGACGCAGTGACGTCAGTCTGCCCCAAGCCCTGAACTTGGTGAACGGCCCTACCCTGGCGAACGCTGTGGCTCACCCGGAAGGCCGGGTAGCCAAGCTCATTTTAAGTGGGGCTTCCGATCGAGACCTTGCCGAAGAATTGTACATGGCGGCATTAAACCGGTTTCCCAGCCCGCGGGAACTGGACCTGGCACTGGCGCACATCCAGAAATCGACCAGCCGGGCGACAGCGGCTCAGGACCTGTTGTGGGCGTTGCTCAACAGCAACGCGTTTTTGTTCAACCACTAGGGATGGAGTTGGAGGCGGGCCGGCCGCCAGGCAGGCGGTTTCGGTTGAAGGGATTCGGCGGCACCATCTTCTTGCAGCCCGGCTTCAACCCGTAACCAGAGGAGGTCATAAAATGCTTGTCATCCCAGGACATCCAGGACACACCTGTGACGGACCTTCCCGCCGTGAGTTTCTGCGCGTGGGCTCAGTGGCCTTGTTCGGCTTGAGCCTGCCTCATTTTCTCGGATGGCAGAAAGTCCAGGCCGCCTCCACGCTTCCAGGAGCGGCGAAATATTCGGGAGTGAAGGGTTTTGGAGCGGCTAAGCATGTGATTCTGCTTTTCCTGCAGGGCGGCCCCAGCCACATCGACATCTGGGATCCGAAACCCGATGCGGCCTCCAATGTTCGAGGAGAGTTCAAGCCGATCAAAACCAAGGTGCCCGGAATTCACGTCAGCGAAACCATGCCGATGCTGGCCGAGCAGCTGGACAAGTGCACTTTGATCCGTTCCATGAGCTATACGCCCAAGGGCCTCTTCAATCACACCGCGGCGATCTATCAGATGCTGACGGGATATGAGCCCAGCAAGGTCTCCCCGTCGGGGCAACTCGAGCCCCCTTCTCCGGCCGACTTCCCAACCGCAGGCTCGCACGTTTCCAAGCTCTTACCCCTCGCTGAGCCTGTATTGCCCTTCGTCGAGATGACCCGACCCCTTCAGGAGTCCGCGGTCATTGGTAAAGGCGGAGCAGCCGGCTTCCTGGGAAAGGCCTACGACCCCTATCGCCTTTATCAGGATCCCAACCGGCCCATTCAACTGGATGACCTGACCCTGCGCAAGGAGGTCCCCCCGGAACGGCTTAAGGACCGGTTCACGCTGCTGAAGGGACTGAACGAGTCGATGCCTGAGTTGGACAAAGCCGTTGAACACTACGCGCTGGGCGAGTACTACGAGAAGGCTTTCGATTTGGTGCTGTCTGGCAAAGCGCGAGATGCGTTCGACCTGGACAAAGAACCCACCAAGATCAGGGAGCGTTACGGGCGCACGACCTTTGGCCAGGGGGCTCTGTTGGCGCGCCGCCTGGTGGAGGCGGGAACCCGTTTCGTGCAGCTCAACTGGCCCGCTGTGGCCAATGGCAACCCGGAACTCGATTCCTGGGATACGCATGCCGCCAATTTCAAGCCGCTCAAGAACCTTCATTGCCCGGTCCTGGACCGCACGCTCTCGGCTCTCTTGGAAGACATACACGATCGTGGACTCTTGAAGGAGACGTTGGTCGTGGCTGTGGGTGAGTTTGGGCGGTCGCCTCGGCTCGGTGTCAGTACCTCCGGCAACACCAATTCGCCCGACGGACGCGATCACTGGCCGTATTGTTACACTGCCGTCATTGCGGGCGCGGGAATTCCAGGAGGGCAGCAGTATGGGGAATCGGATGAGACCGCCTCGGCACCCAAGGAGAAACCCGTCCATCCCAACAATCTGCTGGCTACGGTGTACTTTTCACTCGGCATAGATCCGGAGATGGAAGTTTTGAACCACCTGAACCAGCCTCGCGAACTGGTCAAGGGAACGCCATTGCTCGATCTGTGGTCTTGAAACGCCGGCTGGGCTGCAACCCAGTGTGGGAGGATTTGTTCCCCAGACCGGACTTACTTCCACTCTCCCTGCATGGCGAATCCGGCCCAGAAGTAGGGTGGTCGCCAGCGCTTCTCCTTCCACATTGACACCTGCGCTGCTCGCAGTGCTGCGGCCGGCCGCTCTTGATCGCGCAGGAGCCGTTCATAGAACCTCTTCATCAGCTCCGCTGTGGCGCGATCGTCGACGCTCCAAAGACTGGCCATCACTCGAGGAGCCCCTGCGTACATAAAACCGCGCGTCAGTCCCACCAGCCCTTCGCCCTTGAACTGGCTGCCCAGTGCCGTCTGGCAAGCTGACAGCACGACGAGATCGGCTCCCAGCCTAAGGTTGTAGATCTCATGCAGGCGCATGAAGCCGTCCTGAGGGCGACCGGCTTCGTCCACCAGCGAGAGGACAACCCCAGAGAGTTCGGGGTGCCGGTTGTTGAGCAGGCCATGCGTGGCGATGTGCACGACACCATAGCGGCCTAAGTCTGGGCTGGTGGCGGTGACGCGGCTGGCTTCAAAATCAACGGCTCTGAGGCTCTTCTGGGCTGGGACGAGAGCCGCAATCGCATCCGCCTCCTGGCGGCTGAAACGAAGCCGCCTGAAATCCGACACACCCGACTCCTCAGCTGATCGCGTCACATCCAGCCCAAGGTTGCCTTGTCCCTGACCTGCTGCCGCCACCGGCTGTACGCCTCCTGATTCTGGATTCATCCGGGGTTGCCGCAATTTCAGGCGCGGGTCATCAGCGCGAAAAACCGGATCGGCCAGGACTGCCACTTCCTTCGGAGCGCGGGGCCGTCCCTTCAGTTCGCGGCGCAGAACTGCCAATACCGAGGCGGATGGCAGGTTCACGACTTCATGCTCGGCAATCAGGGGTACTGCTTCTTCTTTGCTCTGTTCGTTGTTATCTCTGCCGGATCCGGATTCTGCACCTCCTGGTGTTGGCAAAACTCCGAACGGGATGTACTGTAGAGCGCCTTCGCTGACAATGATGAGCCGCTTGCCTGGCAGCAGCGCAGCCACCGGACCGAGCAAGGATCCGCTCAATATCCCCGTCGCCCGGAGGTATTCGGCTTCCGCTTGAGCGAGGCGCTCGGTCCTCTGCCCGGGCGTTTCCCCTGGTCGTCGGTTCCGAGCCGTGAGGAGGTCGTACACTCTGCGGGCCTGCGGCTCCAGCTCCGCGCGAGGGGGCAACACGTAGCTCGTGAGAGACATCGGCGTCAGTGCCCAAAGGAAGCTGCGCTCCTCGCCCATGAGATACTCCAAGAGCAATGAATCCGGATCAAGCACCTCCTTTTGAATCTCCTCCACAGTGAGCGGTTGCGGCTGCGTGAGGGCGGCGTAGCGTGGGCTCTGCGTGCGAATCTCGGCCTGCACTTGTCGGTAGTCTGCCAGCAGAACATCCATTTCTTTCTTCGCAATCGAGGCCTGCTCCTCGCTGTCTCGTCCGGCGAGCAGGCCGGTCAAGAGTTTGGCTTTAGAATTGAGTTCTCTTTGCAGCTTTTGTTCCCGTGCCAGTAAGGTAGTCTCAACGCCCTCTCTAAGATTAGCGCCACCTTCGGCCAGAATTTCGAGCAAGGCCCGGGCCCGGGCCCGCTCACTGGCCTGAAAAGCCAGTTTGTCGTAGCCGGCCGATGGTGTTCCGGCATGCAACCGCATGAGCACGTCAATGTGCTGCTTGTAATACTCTTCCTTGGAAGCTAGATAAGCGACTCGCAGGCCTTGCTGGGCCACATTCGAGCGCACTGATTCCACGATTTCGAGTGCTGCCTCCAAATGTTGGCGAGCCGCAGCGAGATTGCCGCGGGCCACCTCCGCCCGAGCAATGCCCGAGCGGGCGATGATCTCGAACTCGCGGTCCCGGATGGCATGCTGCACCGACAATGCCTGGTCAAAAGCGCCGAATGCCTTTTCGGTGTCGGCCAGCGAGAGGTAAGCTTCGCCAAGCCGGCTCAGAGCCGCGGATTCTCCCAGTCGATATCCGACTTCCCGGCTTAGCAGGAGGGCTCGTTGAAGATGCTGGATGCCCTTCTCTGTTTCGTTCAACGACACGTAGGCGGCACCCGCGGCACTGAGGGTATTCACCTCCATTCGTTTGGCCTTGAGGGTTTGCCAAAAAGGCAGGACTTGGCCGTAGTACGAGAGTGCCCTGCGCTGTTCGCCCTGGGAGTGATGGACGGTGCCGATGTTGTAAAGCATGATGGCCTCCATGTCGGGGAGGCTGTAGGCGCGACCGAAAGCAAGCCCCTCCTCGTAGTGCCGTAGTGCCTGCTGCTTTTCTCCCAGCTTCGAATAGGTCGTGCCGGCTGATTCCAGAAATGTGCCCAGCTCTTCAAAATTCTCGAGCTGACGCGCCATATTCAATGCCCTTAGATAGTATTCCAGTGCCTTTTGGAACTGGCCCACGTCGAAGTGGATTGACCCGATGTTATGCACCGTAACCGCTTCACCACGACGGTCAGCTAAAGCTTGTCTCAGTGCCAGCAACTTTTCACCAAAAGCAAGCGCCTGGTCGTACTCATTTAACGATCCGCTGGCGGAGACAAGGTAGTAGAGCGTGTCAGCTTCTCCCTGGCGGTTGCCGGACGTCAGCCAAAGCGGAAGCGCGCCCTCGCACTTCAAGATGGCCCTTCTTAAAGGGTCGGCTCCCCCCTCTGCCCACAACTGCTGACACTCCATCAGGAGGCTTTGCGCCCGGATGCGTGTCTCGTCCGCTGGGACTGCGGCTCGGACGTCGCCGATCGCGATTTGGTAGCGGCCGGTGGAGGCGGTATCGCGGTAGGGATGGACCGTCACTCTGTAGATGCCCGGTGTTTCGGCGATCAAGGCAAGTTGCTCCGGGCCTTGCGTTCCGTTCGGGCCGTCGGTTTCGGCCAGCCTCTCGCCGTCCGGTCCAAACAGAGTCAGCACCAGGTCTACTCCCCTCTGATCGAGCACCACTTGGGCATACTCGCCGGCCTTCAGAGTGAATTGATAGGTGTGAGACTGGCCTCCGGCAATCTCCCCTTCAACCGGAACCCCAGGAGCCAGGACTCCAAGGACTTCACCCTCATTCCTGTCCTGGTCCTCTGCTGAGACCGCGAGCTGTGCCACCGATAGAACGAAGGCGGCGAGTACGAGAGCCGGCTGGAGTCGCCGACGGTAAACCCAGTGATCAGCAGTGTGGACAATCATGACGAGTACCTTTCGACAAGCTTCGATAAGCTGCAGACGGCAGGTGCGGTTCTCTCAAAGATTTCTCGGCTTCGACAACGCCACGTGATGCGAATCCGGGACGTGACCGGAGACCCAGCTGCATTGCCGATGATGATGCTTGGCTTGACAGCCCAGAATATCCTGCCTGAGAGGAAGCTGAATCGGTCAGCCTTGACCAACTAACTTCATCTTTCGGTTCGACGAATCACAGCTCAAACCGCATTTTCCCCTGCGACTTCCATGGGCGCGTCTATGGCTCATTGATGGTGGTTGTGAACGTCAGTCGGTTGCCGAAGGGATCGGTAACACACATTTCCCGGCTTCCCCAAGGCGTTTCCCCGATTCCGGGTCTGGCATAGCGGTATCGTTTGGCCAGCAACTGTCGGTGAAAGTTTTCCAGTTCGTCCGTTTCAATGCGTATGGCTGCCCCGGGACTGCAGTCTCCATGATGTTCCGAGAGATGGAGGATGCAGTCATCTTTCGAAACCTGCATGTAGAGCGGGAGGTCCTTTTCAAAGCGATGCTCCCAATCGACCCGGAAGCCCAGAAATTCTACATAGAATTCCCGGGCTTTTGCCTCATCGAAGATCCGCAGAATCGGGACTGCCCGTCCGAAGGCCATGTTGGCTACCCTCTCCTGGTTTGTTCCAGACTGCTACTGTGTTCTGGTCATGCTCCGAATCAGATACCAGATCGCGGCAATGATAAGCAGGCAGTTTAACGCCAGGACACCGGCCAGGACGCGCAGGAGGTAACCGCGCCTCACTGCTGCTCGGCCGGAGATCACCATGGTGTCGCGTATCACCTTGGCTGCCGCCGGTGGGAATCGCTCAGTAACTATGATGCGTGTTCCAACCCTCCAAAGGTAACCCGCTCCGGCCAAGGCCGGGGACAACAGAAGCAAGACGGCGAGGCCGACCACCGCTGGATGCGCAACCAGGTATTCTCGATGCTCCAGCAACCAGTTTTCAATCGAACCTTGCTGCGATTGAAAGGTCAGTATGAGCATCATGCCGAGCGCGGCCCCTCCCAGGGTTAGGAGGATCGCTCGTCGCCTTGCAGTGGAATCGGCCTTTTGAACTTCGACCATGGCGCTGTGAACAGGAGCCAGGGGAACAGGCATCCGAATCAGGCCAACCCCGCGCGTCATTCGAAGCGGATGTGGCTTCGCGGTCTTCGAGAGTTTCGCGCTACCGCCCGGGACCCGTGGCTTCCATACTCCATTCACCCGCCTCGTGTTCGGTTGGGTTTCGAACAGGCGGATTATACCGACGGCCCGGCGGAATCGTCCAGGCCCTCCGTCCGTCCGACGACGCCGCTCCGAGGGATATCGAGCTTTCGGTTCCGCCGTCCCCAATACGGCTGTAGCGGTGGTAAGATAGGTGCGCCGTCAAATCTCATTGGCACTTGTCGCTTCCCGAGGAGAGATAATGATGTCCCAAATTGAGCGTCGGGGTTTCTTGGCAGGAGGCTTGAGTCTGGCTGCCCTGGGCTTCTCGATCGGGGTGGCTACCACCGCCACATCCCGTTCCGACTCCCTTCGGCTGGGGGTTGCCAGTTACTCGTTGCGCAAATTCAGTCGAACCCAGGCAATCGAGATGATCAAGTCTTTGCGGATTCTTTATGTCAACATCAAAGAGTTTCATCTTCGCTACGCCAGCACACCCGAGGAGCTTCGTTCGGGACGACAAGAGTTCGAATCAGCAGGTCTTCAGATTGTGGGAGGTGGCACGATCGCACTCCGGGAAGACAGTGACGACGACATTCGGAGGTACTTCGAATACGCCAAGACCAGCGGTATGCCGCTGATGGTGATCGCACCCACCCGGCAAACCCTCCCGCGCATTGAAAGATTCGTAAAGGAGTACAACATCCAGGTGGCTGTTCACAACCATGGGCCGGAAGACGAGCATTTTCCAGCACCGCAGGATGCACTGAGGGAAATCCGCAGCATGGATCCGAGGGTTGGACTGTGTATTGACGTCGGACACACTGCGCGCGCCGGCGCCGACGTGGTGAAATCGATCGCTGAAGCCGGCCGCCGCTTGCTGGACATGCACATTAAAGATCTGCGGTCTTTTTCGGACAGAGACAGCCAATGCGTGGTTGGCCAGGGTATCATGCCAGTTGCGGAGATTTTCAAGCAGCTGATCAAAATGAAGTACGAGGGATGCGTCAACCTGGAATACGAAATTGATGCCGATAGCCCGCTTCCAGGAATGCAGCAGTCTTTTGCCTACATGCGAGGCGTACTGAAAGGATTGGCGGCCTGACTGTCCCCGCTCGAAGTTCTTATCGCCTGCAGCTTGCGTCGTTTGTTGGCGGTTGGGTAGACTTGGGGAGATTTCGTCTCGATTGCAGAGGGCCCCAACTGCTCCCGCGCTGGCTGCATTCGGATTCCGGCAACCCGACCTTCTAAGCCGCCTGATTGGGGCCGGCCGTGCCAAGCAATCCCTTGCTGAGTGGGATGTCTGACAACAAACCACGATACCAGAACCAAAATGAGGTGTTGGTCCGGCTGGCTCGCAGCAGGGCCTTGGCTGCCACGACACCCGATGAGTTCTTCAAGGAAGTGACGGAGGCTGCCGCGCGGACCTTGGGAGTGGAGCGCGGCAGTGTCTGGCTCTACACAAGACAGCGGAAAGCCATCTGCTGTGCCGACCTCTTCGAGCTTAGTTCAGGCCGACACTCCAGAGGTTTAGAGCTGGCCGAAAGCGAGTTTCCCTCCTACTTCGAAAGTCTGCGCAGCGAGCGAACCATTGCCGCGCACGATGCTCACACGGACCCCCGCACGGCTGAATTCTCTGCGTCTTACCTGGCTCCTCTCGGAATCACCTCCATGCTGGATGCGCCCGTTAGGGTGGCCGAAAACATGATTGGTGTGATCTGCCTCGAACACGTTGGTGTGGCCCGCCAATGGAGCATGGAGGAGCAAAACTTTGCCGGGTCGCTGGCAGACTTGATTGCTCTGGGCATGGAAGCTGCGCAGCGGCAGCAAGCGGTGGAGGCACTGCGAAAGAGCGAAGAGCGCTACCGGGCCTTGGCGGAGAACTTCCCAAACGGCGTGGTACTTTTGTTCGACCACGACCTTCGCTATACCCTGGTTGACGGGAAGGCCTTGGAGCTTATCGGACTTTCAAAGGAGCAAGTGGAAGGGAAAACCATCTGGGAAGTCGCGCCTCCTGAAACGCGCGAGGTCCTGGAACCGCGATATCGAGCCACTCTGGCGGGCGAAGAGACGGTTTTTGAAGCGGAGTACAGCGGCCGGGTATTCGAGGTGCGAACTCTACCGGTGCGGGACGGTAGCGGCCAAGTGACTGCTGGGATGGCCATGGCCCAGGACTGTACGGAGCGGAAGCAGGCCCAGCGGGAGATCCAGGCGTTGGCTCGCTTCCCGGCTGAGAACCAGAATCCCATCCTTCGGGTTGACCCGGAAGGTTCGGCGCTCTATACGAACCCTCCCGGAAAGCGCCTTTTGGAAAAGTCGTCGGATGAGCGGAATTTCCGAGTCCCGGCGACCTGGCGTGATGTCGTAAGAGACGTTCTGCAAAAGGGCTCGAGCCGGGAGGTCGAGACGGTCCTTGGAGAAACGATCTTCTCCCTAAACTTCGTTCCCGTCGTTGAGGCGGGATACGTCAATATCTATGGATCCGACATCACCGCACGGAAACGGGCGGAGGACGAGATTCGGAAAAGTCAGAGCCTTTTGGCCGGCGCCCAGTCGATGGCCCACTTGGGCGTCTTCGAATGGAACGTCTCTTCGAACCGTGTCTCCTGGTCCGAGGAATTACACCGAATCTTTGGCTTGCAGGTCGGGGACTTTGGGTCAACCTTTGATGACTTCGTGATGAGGGTGCACCCCGCTGATCGAGAAGCTGTCCGCTCCACCATCGAAAAAGCATGCCGGGAAGGGCAGCCCTTTCAGCAAGAGGAGCGGATTGTCCGACCCGATGGGTCGGTGCGGATCCTGGCGAGTAAAGGCGAAGTGATTTTGAACGATCAGGGGCGTCCTCTGAGGATCGTTGGAGTTTGCCAGGACGTGACGGAACAGAAGGAGAATGAACGCCTGTTGGAGGAGTACAGTCGGACACTCGAGGAGAAGGTAGAAGCCCGAACGAGAGAACTCCGGGAAAAGCAGTCCCAATTGGTGCAGTCGGCCAAGATGGCCGCCCTCGGCAGTCTCGTGGCCGGGGTGGCTCATGAAATCAACACTCCTTTAGGCGCCCTGAGCAGCAACAACGACATCGTGAGCCGGACCGTCAGGCAAATTCAGGATCTACTCAATTCTTCCCGCAGTCTGGTCGAGGCTCCTGTTTATGCGAAGCTTCTGGAGCTGCTCGAGCGAATCGAGAAGACCGGCGAAGTCAACCGCACGGCCAGCCGGAGAATGATGAAGATCGTCTCCAGTCTGCGGACTTTTGCCAGGCTCGATCACTCGGCTGCAGCTCAAGTGGACATTCTCGACGGCCTCGAGAGTACGCTGGCCCTGGTTCAACACCTGATCAAGGGACGAATCACGATCGTCCGCGAGTACGGCAAAGTGCCGAAGATCCATTGCCATCCGGACCAGCTCAACCAGGCCTATATGAACATTCTGGTTAATGCCATTCAGGCCATCGAAGCTTTGGGGACAATTCGGATCAAGACCTATGCTTGGAATGGTTTCGCGGTCGTGGAGGTGTCTGACAGCGGAGTCGGTATTCCCGCTGAAAATCTGCAACGGATCTTCGATCCCGGCTTCACCACAAAAGGCGTTAAGATCGGAACCGGCCTGGGGCTCTCCATCGTGCATCGCATTGTCGAGGAGCACCAGGGAAGAATCGAAGTTGAGAGCCAGCCTGGCAAAGGCAGCACTTTCAGAATCTTTCTCCCGGTTGAAAAGTCGCAGTCGAAACAGGAACATCGGGAGGGCTGACCCCCTCTTGCTTGGGAGCCATCAAAAGCGGCATTGACGAAGCAAAGCCACAGACCCTTCCCGCCTGATTCCATTTCGGAGCACACCAAACCTCAACTGTGTTCGAGAGGCCCTTCAAGTCACTCCTTACTCACAGCCCTCGGCATGACCGGTAGGTACGGTTGTGCTGGGCATTGGACGCCTGGCCGGTTGAGGGCGAGAAACACGTGAGCGGTCTCCACCCTTCCAAGCTGGTTGCTTACCTGTCCATCAGCACACTCCTCAGTCTGTCGATGTGGGTGCTGCTGCTCTTGCCCGATTATCTGGTTGGAAAGAACTGGTCCTCCCAGAAGATCGGATGGGCAATGGGCGCTTTTTTCAGTGTTTACCTGATGACTCAGATTCTCTCAGGTCGCTTGGCGGATCGTTACGGGAACGTTCCCGTGGCGCTCTGGGGGACGGCCCTGGGTTGTCTCGGCGGACTGGGCTATCTACTGGTGCTTTGGTGGCCTAATCTGGTGTTCGGCGCAAGGATCGTCCATGGAGCTGGCTCTGCCATGGTGACCGCGGGAGCCTTGTTTCATCTGGTACAGGCGGTGCCCCAAGAGCTGCGAGGCCGCGTCATCGGGTACTTTGGGCTGCCGGGTTTTGTGACCCTAGGCCTGGGGCCGTTTGTCGCGGAGCTTCTCCGCGCAAGTTGGGGCATGGGCGGTGCGTTTACACTCGTTCTGGTGAATTTCGCGGTCATTGCGTGGGTCTTGCGCCAACTGCCCCGTCCGCTGGCTGCTCCGGGAACGCGACGGGAGCCATTTCTGGAAGGATTCAGAAGCAACTTCTCCGCCTTGCAGGGGATCCTGGTTTTCTCGTTCGCTTTCGGCCTTTGTTATTCGGTGTGGCTTAGCTTTCTGGCTCCGGCCGTTAGCCGATTAGGGCCGGGCGCCGTTTCCGCATTTGGCTTGGGCTACGGAGGGGGAGCGGTGGTCTCCCGTCTAGGGCTCAGTCAGCGGCTGGAGACAGGAGCCCGTAGGCTGGTTGCCATCGCCAGTCTGTGCTCCTATGGAGTGTGTCTGGCCCTGCTGCCACAGGCGCGGCACTCCTGGGAATTGGGAGTGCTGGGTTTCGTGGGCGGAATAAGCCATGGGATCTATTACCCGGCGCTCAGTTCCATCGCAGCCGAGCGGTTTCACCCTTTGCATGTGGGGAGCGGGATGAGCTTGTATATGTCTGCCTCCAGTTTGGGAATGTTCCTCGGTCCCCCCCTCTGGGGACTTTTGGCAGACCGCATCGGTTTTGGCTGGGTTTTCCTGCAGGCCGGCCTGCTGATCGCCGGCTGCACTGCCGGCTTTGTCATTGCGGAGTGGAAAAGGCGGGGAGGCGGCACGATCGCGCACGTCGAGTCCCACGAACCCAGCCACGCAGTCGATCAAGTGGACTGACGTTCGGTCAGTTTTCACAGCCTTGTCATTCCGAACGATAGTCCGCTTCGAAGCCGGTTTGGAGCGTTTGAGGCCTGCTCAGCGCGACCGGTCGCAGCGACTTGTCCAGGATCCTGCAGTCCGGTAGACCCCTTCCCCAGTGGAACCGCTTCAAATCGAATCCAAGTCTTAAGACAAGCATGCGAGGCCGGCTAGGGAAGTGCGAAGACAAAAAGTGCTTGTCCCGAAGCGATGGCAATGTGCTGTTTGCCGTCGGTTTCAAACGAAATCGGGCTAGTGCGGATCTGACCACCGGTTTGAAATTGCCAGAGAGCTTCCCCGGTTTGGGCGTCCAGCGCGAAGAAATTGCCCTCGTTGGATCCCCCGAACAGCAGTCCTCCCGCGGTGGACATGACGCCGGCCCAGGGCGGTGAATGCAGCCGAAATTCCCATTTCAACTCACCACTCCCCACTTCCAGCGCGCGAATCGCGCCGTACGCTTGGCGGCGAACCAATGCTTCATCAGCGATTCTTCTCACATTCAAGGCAGAGCCCGAAGTGTAGCCCGACTTCCATTTGCTGTAAATGCCTGAAGGCCAAGGTGTCGGTGCACTGCTGTCGCGGGAATCAAGGAAGGAATCAGGTTGATGGTGAGAGGCTCGCTCCCGGAGGTACCGTGCCTCTTGAAAGTGCGTGTCGAAGAACCTGCGAGCGCTCCTCGAGCTTAGAAGCCAGCGAAGGCCGAGATCCAGAGAAGCCCGAGACGGCAACGCAAACGGGTGATAAGATGAAAGATGGAGAAAAGTCAGGCAGTCGAGAGGAGGATACATGAAACGGCTCGCGTGGGGACTGGTACTGGCTGTATTGGGTTTCTTGGGAGGGTTTCTGTCACAGTACTCGACCGTTGGCCAGCTGCGTGAAGAACTCTCCAGGACGAATCAAAACCTGGCTTCGTGTCAGTTCAAGGGGGGCCTGGCTGAGCTCCGCGACCTGGCAGCCATGATGTATCTTGAGGCCAGCCAGAAAAACTACAACCTGGCTGGAGGACACTCCACTCGTTTCTTCAACCGCGTTCGGGAGGTTCTCGCTCAGGTGGACGACGCCTCCCTGAAACAGGGCTTTCAGGAGTTACTCGACCTTCGGGACGCCACCACTTCCGGCCTGGCTACCGGGGATCCAGGCGTGCTCGCAGGAGTGCAGAACATCCTGATCAAGATTCACCAAATCACCAAAAGCTAAGCTCGGAGGGTCGTGTTGTGGGTCTCTGCTCGTTTGGGTTGCAGTGGAGTATCAGCTCGGTCTGGAAATCGTGTTAAGGAGGCCTCAAAACGGAACGCCGTGGCATCCAATGCGCTTGAATGACTTGAGTCGAAGTCAAGGCTTAGCCAAAAGGAGGTTGGATTCGTGTTCATGAAACAAATTGCTCGAACAACGGTCTTCGCAGTGGCGGTCGTTTTGGTTCTACCCGCATTTGCTGATCAATTAGAGCGGGGGCAGGAGCTTTACCGTGAGAAGAAGTACACCGAAGCGGAGGGCACTCTGCGTGAGCTGCTGAAGAAGGATCCCGAAAACGCCCAGGCAGCGTACTACCTGGGGTTGACGTTACTGGAGCAGGAGAAGTTCAAAGAGGCTGAGGGGCTGTTTCAAAAGGCCAACGACAACACTCCGACTCCGGATCAGGTCAAGATCGGTTTGGCGCGAGCCTATTTGGGGCAGGAACAACTGGACAAGGCCAAAGCAGCCCTGGATGAAGCGGAGAAGGCAAACGCCGACAACGCCGAAGTCTACTACTATCGCGGGATGCTTGGGGCACACCGCAAGGATTACAAAGCGGCGGTGGACAGTTTGGAAAGGGCCATCAAAATCGAGCCTGAGCATGCCTATGCGCACTATCACGCCGGATTGGCCTACAACATCCTGAAACGACCCGACAAGATGGTGGAGCACTTCCAGGCCTTCCTGAAGTTAGCCCCCAATGCTCCCGAGGCCGCAAAAGTCCGCACCGTACTCCGGTCCGCGCGCTGAAGCCGGAGCTTGGCTCCGGTCACTCCTAATGTTCGATCATGAAGATTCGGCTGAAATGGCAACTGGTGCGAGTTTTCGTGGCAGGCGTGCTGCTAGTCGCCTTGATTGGCCTGGCCGTGTTGCACACGCCCCCAGCGAAACGCTATGCCTTTGAATGGGCACAGGAGTATCTGCGTTCGCAAGGCTGGGATTTGGAAGGCACACGGCTTGATTACAACTTGTTCACTCTGGAGGTAACCCTTCAAGGCCCTCGACTTCGCGCCACCAGCTCTCCCAGCTTGCCACCCTTGGCCGAGGCTCGGGAACTCTACCTCAACCTCCGCTGGATCGGTTTGTTCACGGGATATCTGACGGTGCAGGAAGCCCGAGTTTCCAACCCGAAGCTGGCGTACGTCCTGGATGAACGGGGCCATAGCAACGTTGCGGCATCTGCTGCGGATGAAACGGATTCGACTGCGGCCCAGCCATTTTGGGAGCGGATCGCTTCAATGCGGATCCTCCAAGGATCTGTTCATTTCGAAGATCGTGAGAGAAAGCTTCGAATCGACCTTCCCCTTTGGGATTTCAACCTGGCGCTGAAACCCGATAAGAGTGGCCATGAGCTTTCCTTCTCGACCGGCCGGAGTGGTGAGGGCGAGCTTGGAGGCCGTGCTTTTCCGATCGACCGGTTGGCGCTAGCGGCCCGCTTAGAACGCGCAGGGCTCAAATTGACGAATCTTCAGCTCCAGGCGGCGGGCGTTCGCTTGGAAACAACCGGTTCGTTGGAGGATTTTGCGGACCCGATGCTGGACCTTGCGTATCAGGCGAATGTAGATCTGGAGCCAGTCTCCCGCTACTTTGGAATTCCGGAGATTCGGTCTGGGAATGTCGTGATAGAAGGTTCGATCGTTCGGTCGGACGACCGGATTCATGCCTCCAGCCGATGGCAGGGGGATGAGATCTCGGCGGCCGGCTACAAAGTGGTGAGCCTGCGAGCGCAGGGCGATTGGGACTCGAAATCGCACATGGTGCGTCTGGAGTCGCTCTCTGCTCGGCTTCCCGATGGGGCGGTAGAGGCGGCGGGTGTGCTGAATCTGACTGACGGTCCAAGTGCTGGATCGGTCCAACTGCAGTTTCGTCACCTCGACATCGAGCCGGTCACGCGATTGCTTGGAATGCCTGTGCAGCTTGCCTGCCGTGCAACCGGTGCCGTGTCTGCCCGCTGGCAAGACACGACCGTTCAAGAGGGCGAAGCTCGCATCAGTCTGAAAAGCACTCGCTCTCAACCTGCAGCCAACGTCCTGCCTCTTTCCGGCGAAATCTCCGCTCGATCCCGAGGCTCGCGAAGCGATGTCGCGTTCTCCCTGGCACCGCTGATGAATGCAGCTCTTCAGGGGGAGATCTCGGTTGGCTCTCGTCAGAGACTTGGCGGCAACCTGGACGGCACCGTCGACAGCCTTGCCGTAACCCTGCAGAACTTGGGTCTGCTTCTCGGACAAAAGAAATCGGAATCTCTGCTACCCCTACCGATCGACGGAAAAGTGAGCTTTCGGTCCGAGATCCATGGAACTCTCAATCATCCCAACCTGGCTGCTGCTCTCTCCGTGGCTCAGCTTCAGATGGGAGAGGTCAAGGGGGCAGAGCTGCAGGCAGAGGCTGATTTAAGCGCGGAAAGAATCCTTCTTCGGGATCTCAGAATGGTGTGGGAAGGACAGGCACTCAGCGGGCAGGGCACACTGGGATTGACGGGAAGCGATGCTCCCCTGGCCTTCAAAGCAACACTTGAGGACGGCTCGCTTGGACGCACCTTTTCCGCCATGCGGCAGCCCCTGGAGGTGGAAGGGAAATACAGGGCAGAGCTGGACCTGAGTGGAGTCCTCGCCAAGCCCGATGCTTCAGTGGATTTTTCGGCCACTTCGCTGCAGGTGTACGGAGAATCGATGGGGGATGCTCACGTCCGGGCCCGCTGGACTGGGGAAGCGCTGGAGTTGAGCGAGCTTCTTCTTGAAAAGGACCGATCGACACCCGGCGAGGGACGATTGACAGCGCAAGGTTGGTATCGCCCGCAGACAGGCCAGTACGAACTCCAGGCGGAAGCCCACAACTTGCAGTTGCGGCGATTGACGCTGCCGGGGCAGCCTCCCTGGCACGGGACTTTAAGCCTTTCAGCTTCCGGGAGTGGAACTCTGGCTGATCCTTCCGGCAGGCTTCAGCTTGACGCCCATGACTTGCAGTGGGGTGAACGGCCTGTTGGGTCAGTCAACGCCAATGCCGTTTTGGCCAATAAGCAGGCCTTGCTAGAGCTGAAGGTTCCCTATTTGAGTCTTTCTGGGACGGCCCGCCTCGAGACTCAGGCGCCTTACCCATCCGAGCTTGAAGTTGTGTTGGATCGGGTGGATCTTTCCCAATTCGAATTGAAAGGTGCTGAGGAGCAACCCTTGACGGGAACACTCAGCGCCGTTCTCAAAGCGGCTGGGGCACTGGACAACTGGAAGGAGGGACGGCTTTCGGCTCAGATTAGTCGCTTGGAGCTGTCCGCTGGGGAGCACCAGTTCAATAACGACGGAGTCTTGGAACTTGACTACCAGAACGGGGTGTTCGCTGTAGGCCGTGCCGCCGTGTCTTCTAGCGACAGCCGGATTGAAATTGAAGGGAGATTGCCTGTCGATGCGACCTCTCCTGCCGGGGCGCTGGCGGTGCGTGGAAGAGCCGAACTGGGAACGCTGCTGGCATTCGTTCCGTTAAAGGACAAGGTGTTTGCCAGTGGGTTACTGGATCTTGATCTGTCATTGCAGGGGAGTCTCAGCCGTGCGATCCCGAAGGCGAGCGTTTCCTTCAAAGAGGGATTTTTCTACGATCCCGCCTTGATCATGCCCTTCACCGACGTCGGGTTTAGCGCGAGACTGGAAGACGGCTCCGTGATTCTTGATCAGGCTACGGGCCAGTGGGCGCTGGGCACGCTTCATGCCAGCGGGGAGGTTCCCGTGAACTTGATGCCCGTCACCTTACCGTTTCAGATGGAAGGGAAGCCGGGGCCTGCCCGCTTCTCAATGTCAGCTCAAGGCCTGCAGGCCGATTCCATCCGCACGCTTCCAAGAGATGTGGCCGGGACCATCAGCGTTCGGATCGACGGACAGGCCTCAAAATTTGAGCTGCCGTCTCTATCGGCCGACGCCGTCTTTGATGAGCTTCGATTCCAAGTGGCAGAGTACGCAGTTTCTCAGTCCGCGCCCTCGAAGATCTCGCTGCAAGATGGGCAGCTACGTATCGATCAGTTCCGCCTGACGGGGCCGACCACGCAAATCGAGGCCGCCGGTCAAGCCCATCTCGGAGAGCCGAGCGCCATAGACCTCAGGGTGAATGCTTCACTCGATGCCGGCGTGCTCACGTTCATGTCCGAGGATTTGAGGGCCGGCGGCCGAACAGACATCCGACTGGAAATTGAGGGTGACCTGGAGTCGCCCGAATTCTCCGGCTTTCTGCAAACGCGGGATGCCGAATTCAATGTCAAGTCGCCCAGAATTCAAGCTGAGAAGCTGAACCTTTTGGTTCGCGTGACCCCGCAAAGCATCAGGGTAGACGAGCTGAAAGGGACATTGAACGGAGGAAACCTTTCGGGAGGAGGGACGGTCGACTACTCCGGTACAGAGCTGAAGAAACTCGATCTGAAACTTCAGCTGAGCGACGTCTTTCTCAATATTCCCGAAGGACTGAGGACTTCAGCCAGTGCAGATCTGACCATTCAGTCTCCAGAGGACTCCATTTTGATCGCCGGCAGCACTCGCATCGCGGAAGGCAGCTATCGAGATCCCGTCGAACTGGGTGACGAACTGCTGCGCAACCTTGCCGCTGACCAACCGGCGGAGCTGGAGGCAGAGCGCGATCCTTTTCTGTCGAGGGTCCGCTACAACGTTGCCATCAGCACCGTGGAGCCCATCCTCATCGACAACAATCTGGCCAAGCTGGCGGTGGACAGCAACTTGAGGCTGGTCGGCACTTACTATCGCCCGGCTCTGACTGGCCGGTTGTCGCTGGGAGAGGGGGGTGAAATATACCTCAACGAGAGAAAGTATCTGATCGACAGAGGAGTGATCGACTTCATCAGCCAGAACCGGATCGAACCGTCTCTGGACATCTTGGCCAAGACTCAAGCAGGTGGAGAGGATATAGATCTCCAACTCAGTGGTACATTCAAAGACCTGACCTCAACCCTCACATCTCCCTCGGATCCCGACCTCTCGGAACCGGATATCGTTTCTCTGTTGCTAACCGGAAGAAGGCTGGAGGAGTTTCGCGGTGCGGAGTTGAATGTAGCCAAGGAGCAGGTCTTGTCCTACTTGGCAGGCCGTGTTGGGGGAAGGATATCGCGAACGGCCGAGGAAGCCTTCGGTCTGAGCCAGGTTCGAATTGAACCCAATCTCATCGCCGCCGAATCGGACCCTGGGGCCCGACTCACCGTCGGACAGGACGTGACCCGCGACCTGCGATTGATTTACTCCATGGATCTTACAGACAGCCAGGATCAAATTTGGACGGCTGAGTATGACCTCACGAGGAGGTTTGAGGCTAAGGCGACCAAGCAAAGCGACAACAGCTACCGCTACGATTTCCGACACGATCTCCGATTCGGAGGACACGTCGTCTCGGGACAGTCAACCTCCCCCGCTGCTAAGTCCAAGATGACAATCGCCGGTATCGAGTTTCTTGGCAAGACCGTATTTCCGGAAGAACAGCTGGGGGACCAGTTCAAACTCAAAGCGGGTGACAAGTACGATTTCTTCAAAGTCCAAAACAGCCTGGATCGAGTCCAGGGTCTTTACGCCAAACAAGGTTACCCGGAAGCCAAGGTCCGCCTCGACCGAGAACCGAAAAGCGGGGTTATCGATCTCAAGCTCAATATCGAGTCAGGACCCCGAGTGGAGTTCGTGTTTGAGGGAAGAGAGATATCCTCGCATCGGCGCAAGGCCATCGAGCAGACATGGCGGGAAGGCGTCTTCGATGCTCAGCGGGCTGAGGAGTCTGTTAGAATCCTCCGTCGCGGATTGGTCGAGGAGGGCTTTCTGCAGCCTAAGGTGACCTACAGCGTCGAAACTCCAGCGGATGATCTGAAACAGGTGGTTTTTCAAATTGAATCTGGGGCGCATTACCGCTCGGTCGAGCTGGTGTTCGAGGGGGCCGGCGAGGTCCAGCCATCCGATTTGGAGAGCCAGATCCTGGGAGCGAATCTGAAACACGAACTCTATCTCGATCCGGAGAAGGTTAGGACTTTTCTAGAGACGTACTACCGCCAGCAAGGGTATCTGGACGCAGAAATCCAGGGCGCACGCTTCGAGTTGGAACCGCAAAGTGAGGCAGGGCGTGTGGTCATCCCAGTCAAGGAGGGACGTCCTTATCAGGTGGGTCGATTACAGTATCGAGGGAACAAAGTCTTTTCGGAGGCGGAACTGAACGCGTCAGTGGCTGTATTCCCGGGTCAGCGCTATCGCCCGGACATCCTGCGCGATTCGACCTCACGGTTGGAGGAACTGTACTGGAACAAGGGTTACAACGATGTGGTGATCACGGCCCAACCCCAGCGTACCGGAGAACGGGGAGTGCTGGACCTCGCCTTCAATATCGTCGAAAACCGTCAGGGCGTGATTGCGGAGATCCAGGTCGAGGGTAATCAGCGCACAAGCACCGAGTTCGTCCGCAGTCAGCTGAAGTTCTCCGAGGGCGACGTCCTTGATTTTGACCGGATCAACCGCTCTCGCAAGACCCTGTACGACGCCGGCGCCTACTCGCTGGTAGACCTTGAGGCCGTTCCCCTTGACGACGCGTCAAGCCAGGCTGACAAGGTAAAACGAGTTCACGTTACGGTCAAACTGAGGGAAATCCAACCTTACCAGGTCCGTTACGGTGCCTTCTTCGATACCGAGCGCGGACCCGGCATCATCCTCGATGCCACCACTCGAAACTTCCTGGGAAGTGCCCGAGTCCTGGGTTTGAGGACCCGCTTTGACGGCGAAACCCGAGAAGTTCGTGGCTATTTCAGCCAGCCTTTCTTTCGAGGTCTCCCTCTCAAGAGTAACCTGATTGGGTTCAGACGGAGAGAAGCTCCCGCAAACGTTTCCTTCGTCACTGATCGCGTGGGCTTCTCCCTCCAACAGGAAGCTCGATTGAGGAATAGATTCATCTTGTCTTACGGTTACCGGTTGGATCGGACGCACACTTTCGACCGAGAGCCCGACCCCCTCTTCCCATTCGATATCACCCTGCCTGTGGCCCGCCTGACAGGAACACTGACACGCGAAAACCGAGACGATCTCCTGGACGCCTCTCGAGGCTCCTTCACCTCCCATGCCTTCGAATTTGCCCCACAGGCCTTGGGCTCAGACATCCGATTTGTCAAGTACTTCGGCCAGTACTTCAAGTACGTGCCTTTGTCGGACCCGACAGAGATACCTTGGAACGATGGCCTGAGGAAGTCGCGATTGGTCTATGCCGGAGGCGTTCGCCTCGGATTGGCAAAAGGTCTGGGGGGACAGGATGTGATTTCCTTCGAGCGTTTTTTTGCGGGAGGCGGCACGACCATCCGAGGCTTCGACCAGAACCGCCTCGGGCCGGTTGACTTCTTTGGTGACCCCGCCGGCGGGGAGGCCGTCTTCATCACCAACAACGAACTCCGCTTTCCAATTGTCCACATCTTTGACGGTGTGGGGTTCCTCGACATCGGCAACGTCTACCCTAAGGTCTCCGACTTCGACTTAACTCAAGTCCGAAAGTCTGCCGGTTTTGGACTGCGAGTGCGAACCCCTTTCTTCCTGCTGCGGGTGGACTACGGATTTAAACTGGATCGGCGCCCGGAAGAAAGCCGCGGAGGATTCTTCTTCAGCATCGGTCAGGCCTTTTAGGAGTGCCCTTTCCCGAGGCCAGACTCATTGCCTTGGGCCTGATTGTACGTCCCTTGGTTTGAGAAACAAATTGGGTCTTGCCTGAGTCTATTCTGAGGGCGGAGGATGATCACACGGCCGGAGGACGGTGGCAGCGGTCTGCAAAGCAAAGGAGACACCGGTTTTCTTAGTAGTTACTCACATCCCCAGGTCGAAAATCAGCATCCCAATAGGCTGTTGTCGCCCGTCCGAGCGTCTGAGGTCGGAGTGTGGACCTCCTAAGGCAGCCCGCTTGGATCAAAAACATAGAATTCAGCAAAATTAGGAACGAGGAACGGATGAGGATAAAGAACTTCGAAGACGATTCCTGGGAACGAGACTCGAAGCTGGATGAACGAGTTTGGAAAGCAGGGGGGCTTCAGCTTGTGGAAGAGAGTGAAAGCGGACCCTTCTTGGAAGAAGGTCAAGCTTTGAGTGGCGACAGCACGTCGAAGCTGGGGGGTGCTGAGGATGTGGAAGAACCGGCCTCCCCGTCGCATGAAGTGGAGGTCTCGGAGCGTTCTGGGGATCCAGTTCGGCAATATTTCAAGGAGATGGGCGAAATCTCACTGCTGACTCGCCAGCAAGAGGTGGATTTGGCCAAGGCCATTGAGCGGGGAGAGTTTAGAGCACTCAAGGCCCTTTCTCGGTCCCTGGCTTTTGTGCGAGAAGTGGTGGCGTTGGGTGAACAAGTGCGTCGTGGCGAGCGTGCGCTTGCAGAGGTGATAGCCGTGGTGGCCGATCCCACGGATGCGGCCACCGCGGACCTGGGTTCTTCTTCAGCCGACCCGTTCTTTCAGTCGATTCGGAAAATCAAGCGTATGCTGGCCCAAGAAGACCGACGACGAAAGACCGGCGCCGGTCGAGCCGCTGGTCGAGCCGGCAAGAAGCGGCAAAGGGTCTGGGCCCGCAAGCGGATCCTACTGTCGCGCCTGGTGCGGCAGCTGAGTCTAGCGCCCGCCGCAAGAGTGCGTATCAGCAATGAGTTGCAGGGACAGTTAGAGTATTTCCAAACTCTGGAAGCGCAGCGGGACAAATTGGAAAAACGGCTTCGTCGGGTCAGGAAGGATCCGGGTCCCCTGAGGAAAGAGCTGCGCTCGGTCAAGAGGAGGATCAAGGAATTCGAAGCAGAAGTCGGGGCCACGGGAGCTGAACTCAAGCAGACTCTCAGGATCGTCAAGGCCGGACTGGCTGGGGCGGACTGCGCTCGCCATCAAATGGTCGAAGCCAATCTGCGACTGGTGGTGTCGGTTGCGCGAAAATACCTGAACCGAGGTCTTCCGCTCCTGGATCTGATCCAGGAGGGCAATCTGGGGCTGATGCGGGCGGTAGAGAAATTCGACTACCGGCGAGGCTTCAAGTTCTCTACTTATGCCACCTGGTGGATCCGACAGGCGGTCAGTCGGGCCATCGCCGATCAAGCGCGAACCATCCGTCTTCCGGTACATATGACAGAAGCGACCAACAAATTGATCCGTGTCTCTCGCAAGTTAGCCGAAGAACTCGGACGCCGCCCCTCGCATCTGGAGATCGCCGCTCGCATGGAGATACCCGTCGAGAAAGTACGGGCGATTTTCAAAGCAGCCCAAACGCCGATCTCGTTGGAAACCCCTCTGGGCCAGGATGGAGAATTCCATCTGCAGGATCTGATCGAAGACACTCAGTCCTTGTCTCCCATGGATGCGGTGCTGACCAGCAATCTCCAGGACGTGACCCGAAACGTGTTGGGAACACTTCCCGAGCGTGAGCAGGCTATTCTCAAAATGCGCTTTGGCCTGGAAAACGACGAGGACCAAACCCTGGAGCAGATCGGGAAGAAAATGGGAGTCACCCGCGAGCGGGTCCGTCAGATTGAGGTGAAAGCTCTGGGGGAATTACGCCGACCCACCCGCAGGCGCTTGCTGCGATCCCTTCTGAAACCTTCCAGTAACAATTAATTCCTTTCCATCGGTGAAGGACGCGTGGAATCCGCCGGCTGCCCAGACACCGCGGGACGATGTCTGGGCTCGGAAAAGCCTTCCCATAGAGCGAATCCCGGAGTGCGTACGGGTTTGCGGTGAATGATGGAGTGTGGTCTCTCAACGCTATCACAGCTACTGAGAGCAATGGCGTGCCCCATCGCCATACGGTCCGGGACTGAGTAGCTCACCAAAGGCCATCCCGAGATTCCATCGATTCACGAGGTTCAGTTGGCGACGGCACACTCGGTCGGGCAGCGTGGAGTCCATCTCGCCGGGGCGGATGCGGCGCGCTGGTTCGTCGGTTCCTCTCTGCGGGAATCAATCAGCCACCTGAGAAAGGTCGCCGAAAAATCGTTTTGCCTATTCCGAGCTCTCCGACCATCCCCTGGCGGAGATCAATCCCGCATGTTCTGCTCGCCGGACCGCTTCCAGGCGGGTATGGGAGTTCAGTTTGCGGTGGATGTGCTGGATGTGGTTGTTGACGGTTGTCCGGCTGATATGAAGCTGCTCTGCAATCCTCGCGGTGCTATCACCTTTCGCCAGCAGCCTGAGAATCTCAAGCTCCCTCTTGGTCAGGTCGCAATCACTGGCAGCGGTTCGTCGTGACGAGATCAGGCTCGCTGCCTGCTGGACCGGCAGATTGGTTTCGCCAACCAGAAAATCCCGGACCAACATCTCCAACCGTTTGGGAGTGTCGATCAGGCGAACAATGTGAATCGCGTAGGGTGAGGGGGGCACACCCGCGATCAGTACCGAAAGATTGCACCATCGCCATCCTTCTTTGGTTTTCAGGCGCAGATCGAAGTTGCGGACCGGCCGTCCCTTGCTGACGGACTGTCTGACAGTGCATTCGCGCGAACATACGGGTCCGCATTCGTCCTGACCCTGAAGGATGTCGCCACAAGCGGATCCTACGGCCTCATCCGACGGGATACCAAACAGCTCCTCGGCGGCCCGATTCCACGACACGATGAGCCCCGCCCCATCCACCGCAAAGGCGGAGTCTGAAGTGCCCTGCACCAAATCAACTACATCATGAACTCTCATTCGGATGACTTGATCAGAAAAATGATGACTTCTCATTATTGTCCAGAAGGGAATCCCAAAGCAAACATAGCGGACAAAGGGATCCGCTGGTCAGGTGATCGGGAAATGCTCTTTTCGAAAGCAACCGGGTACGGTATCCGAGCGATGGTTTATTTGGCCGGTCAACCCGGGAATCAACCTTGTGGACTGAAAGAGATTGCTGAACAGGAGAAGATCCCTCCTGTTTTTTTGCGCAAAGTCCTCGGAGAGCTCTGCCACAGAAGGCTCCTGCTCTCTGTGAAGGGCATTCATGGCGGCTACATGCTGGGAAGGCCCCCCGAAGCGATCACCGTTTGGGATGTCATTCGCTCGCTGGAGGCCGGCCAGGATTTTGACTCATGCATCCTGGGCTGCGGGGTTTGCAACCCAGAACATCCCTGCGTGCTGCATTCGGATTGGCAGCGGCTGCGTGAGGAACTCATGATTTCATGGCAGGTCAAGACGATATCCGAGCTGGCTTCGCTTCAAAGTGAGGTTCCGCCCCGGCCCACTTCGGAGCAAGCTCGAAGAACCACTGACGGGGAGCGGCAGGAGGTCACCTCGCGCCCATGAGGAATACGCCACCAGTTCTTACTGTGATCGGTTATTCAAATGCCGGCAAGACCCGCTGCATGGTTTCGCTGATTTCCTCTTTGACGCGGCTGGGATATCGCGTGGCCTCGGCCAAGCACTGCCACCGCGGGTTTGACCTCGACGCCAAAGGAAAGGACAGCTGGCAGCACCGGAGGGCGGGCGCCGTAGTCTCCTTGGTTTCCGGTGGCGGCGAAGTGGGCGTTCTTCGTGACACCCCCGCGCTGCCAAGCCTCGGAGAACTGACCCGCAAGTATGCTCACGATGTGGACCTCGTGCTGGCGGAAGGGTATAGCTGGGAGCCGTTTCCGAAGATTCTCGTCATGAGCCGCCGTAGTCTGGAGGAAGAACGCCCCCATGCTCCGGAGTTGTTGTGTGCCATTGTGACGGACTCACCGGTGGAAAGCCCACTGCCTCAGTTCGATTCTCAGAACCTTGATTCTCTGGCTCTGCTTGTCGAGCGGGAGTTCCTCCAGGGTAGCCAGAGGAATATGAACGACCACATTGCCTGAGTGGAAAGGTCACTCAGGGGACGCACAGAAGTCTACCGCCCCTCAGGCACTTCTCCTGGCGGCAGGCGGCCGGTTTCAGTGTTCCGGTAGCGCGTCCTTCGGTTGAAGGGAGGAGGTCGCCGGGCCTTCGAATTCGTCGTGGACTGAAGTTTCTTCTAAACCCGGTCCCACCTTTGGGAGCGGCGAACGATAGGCACTCGACCGATAGAACTTCTTTCTTTGACTTTTTGGGTTCGACGTCATCAGTAGGAAGATGGAATTTTCTTTGGGAGGCGGACAATCATCATGAACAACATTGGACCCGTTCTTCGAACAAATTCGGAAGCATTCTGGCGGTCACGGCTGGCGATCTGGAACGCTGTGGCCCTCTTATTCCTGGCGTTAAGCGGCCTGTTGATCTGGCTTTGGCCGTTTGGCCGTTTGACACAAGTTACGGTTTTGGTGCACACGCTGGCAGGGCTGGGTCTGCTGGCGCCGCTGGTTATCTACGGCATTCGGCACTGGCTGGACTATCGTCAGCATGTCCTGACACACATCAAATTCCTGGGGTACCTCAGCACGGGAATCCTGATTGCTTGTGGCGTTTCCGGTCTGATCTTGACCTACCAACCGCTGTTCGGAACCCGTATCAGCTACTTCTGGCGAGCCATTCATGATTGGACCACTGTGGCTTTGCTGGCTTTTGTGTTACCCCACGTGATCATTCCGGCATTTCGAGCGGCCCGTGCGCGACTCACTGAGTCCGGGGCTCCGGTCTGGCGGGCGGCCCGGAATTTCGGCGGAACTGTTGCCGTGATGACCGCCCTTCTCGTGGCTTGTGTGGGTTTGGCGTACTATGCCTACGAACCTGCCTCGCTGGCGCGGGAGTTCCCTCCGGATTACGATCTGTGGGAACCAAAGAACCCGCTCTACGGCAAGAACCGTCCATTCGCTCCCAGCCTGGCGCGAACCATCGATAACAACCCTATCGATGCCCGTCTGCTATCCGGCTCGGAGGGATGTGGGACCAGTGGCTGCCACCAGCAGATTCTGGAGGAATGGAAACCTTCAGCCCATCGCTACTCCGCGATGGACAAGGCATTTCAGGCCATTCAGATGACCATGGCGCGCCAGAATGGACCCACTTCAACGCGGTATTGCGGCGGCTGCCACGACCCCATCTCGCTGTTCTCAGGGACCAAGAACATCTATGCCGACGAAGCTCAACTGACGGGTTTGCAGGGATACCAGGAAGGTGTTTCGTGCCTTTCCTGCCATTCCGTTCGGGAAACGGATATCAAGGGTAACGCTCACTTTGTCGTTCAGGAACCGCCTCGCTACATCGGCGAGCTGGAATATGACAAGACCAAATCCAGAGGTTGGCGACTTCTACGCGACTTCTTGATACGCGCTTACCCGCGCGCTCATGTAGCCGGTTTGTCGAAAGCGATGTTCAAAAAGCCGGAGTACTGTGCGGCCTGCCACAAACAGTTTGTGGACGAGGAGATCAACAAGGTAGGCTGGGTTCAACTTCAGAATCAGTACGACAACTGGCGCATGAGCAAGTGGGCCCGGGACCTGAAAGAGCCGGGTCAAGTGATCGAGTGCCGCGAGTGTCACATGCCGCTGGTCACGTCGCAAGATCCCGCCTCCGGTGACTCCAGCGATTACAATCGGTCGGCCAGCGACCGGAAACACCGCTCCCATCGCTTTCTCGGCGCCAACCAGCTGATGCCGCTACTCTTGAACCTGGAGGGAGCCGAGCGCCATGTAGAGCTTACGCGCCAATGGCTGCAAGGAGAACTTGCGATTCCTGAGATCGAACATAAATGGCACCGGCCGGGGGTCCCCGCCGTTTCGATTCAGCTGCTGGCCCCGGAGAAAGTGAAGGCAGGGGAGAAGGTCGTCATCCGGTGTGTGGTTACGTCCAACAAAGTCGGCCACGACTTTCCGACCGGGCCTCTCGACATCATCCAGTCGTGGATCGAGATTGTGGCCAAAGATGAGCGTGGGCGGGTCATTTTCGAGTCGGGCACCGTCGACGACAAGGGTTTCATCAAGCCAGGTTCGTTCCTTTTCAAGGCGGAACCAGTGGACCAGTACGGGAACCTGATCGATCGACACAATCTCTGGGAGATGGTTGGGGTGCGAAACCGGCGCTCGTTATTCCCTGGTTTTTCGGACACGGCTGAGTTCAACTTTCTCTGTCCGGACCTTTCCTCCGTCAAGCGCCAGGCGACCCCGGTTCAGGAAGAGTTCGCCTTCCAGGCTTCTGGAAGTGGGAAAATCCAGGTTGAAGCCCGGCTACGCTACCGTAAGATCGACCAGTTCCTGCTGAACTTTGTCCGCAGCGTCGGTTTCTTTCCTGAGTTCGAGGGCAAGACCCTGACCTCACCCATCACGGACATGCACCACCAGAAGATGGAGATTGAGGTCATGTCTTGAAGGACCTATGAAACGTCGATTCATTCACCGCCAGCGGCTACTGTTCCTGACTGCGATGTTAAGCCTCAGTGTGCTGCTGGTGGTGGCCTTGTTTGCTTTTTACAAGCGGCCGGCCGAACGCTACAGACCTGAGGAGCGCGCCGAAGGAATTACCTCGGACCTGGAGCGGCAGCTACCCTCTGACTATCCACGAGTGAGCTTCATGGAAGTGGCAGCTAAGACAGGGCTGCCCTTCCGCCACTTCTTTGACCAGCGGTCCACTCAGCTGCCTGAGGACATGGGCTCCGGCGCTGCCTGGGGCGACTTCGACAATGACGGAGATGACGATCTATTTGTAGCGAACATCGTTGGACCGTTGACCTTGGATTCTCAGAAGAGAGACAACTCTCCGGCTATCTGCCGTCTGTATCGCAACAACGGTGATGGCACGTTCACAGACGTCACGCAGGCTTCCGGAATCATGCTGCGAATTTGCGGGATGGCTGCCGCCTGGGGCGACGTGGATGGGGATGGCGACTTGGATCTGGTGGTGACCTCCTATCCCGACCTCTTTCTCTTTCGCAACAATGCAGATTCGACTTTCACCGAGATCACCTCGAGCAGCGGGCTGGCCCGCTTCAAGGGCTTTTGGGCTGGTGCCTCCTGGGGCGACTACGACAAGGACGGCGACCTGGATCTCTATGTTTGTGGGTATGTCCAGTATCATTTCGATCCAGCGGACTGGAGCCGGGTTTCGTTGCAGTTCGAAGCCGAAGTTCCCTATTCCTTGAACCCGTCTTCCTATCGGCCCGAGCGAAACCTCCTGTTCCGGAATAACGGCCAGGGTCGATTCTCCGAGATCGCAAAGACAGCGGGGGTGGACAACCCGACAGGACGCAGTTTGGCAGCGGCCTGGTGTGATTTCAATGGAGATGGTTGGCTCGATTTGTATGTGGCCAATGACGTTTCCGATAACGCCATGTACCAGAATTCGGGAAACGACCGATTTCAGGATGTCTCGCACTCTGCGTGGGTTGCGGACTACCGAGGAGCCATGGGCCTGGCGGTGTCCGACTGGGATGCGGACGGGGACTTCGACATCTTCGTGACGCACTGGCTGGCCCAAGAGAATGCTCTCCTGAAAAACATGAGGATCGGTTCGGTAGGGGCTGCGGCGGGCAAGATGGTCTTCATGGACGTGGCTGATCAGGAAGGGCTCGGGCAGATTTCATTGGACTATGTGAAATGGGGAACTTCTTTCCTGGACTACGATAATGACGGGCGAGCGGATCTTCTGGTGGTTGACGGCAGCACTTTTCAAGATCCCAAGGACAAACGCAAACTCATTTCGATGCCCCATCTGCTGTTTTGGAATCGGGAGCCGGACGGTTTCTATGAAGCCAGCAAAGTCAGCGGTTCCGTCTTTGCTCAGGCCACGGTGGGGCGGGGTGCAGCCTTCTCCGACTTTGATCAGGATGGGGATATCGACGCCTGTGTGGTCAACCATGAAGGCCCACTTTGGCTGCTACGTAACGAGGGAGGAAATCGGAAAGCGTGGCTGAAGATCAAACTGGAGGGAAAGAGAAACCGGTTCGGACTGGGGGCCGTGGTCAAGGTTCGAACCGGCGCTCGCATGCAAATGCAGCAGGTGGGTGCTCAGCCGTCTTACCTGTCACAGAATAGCCTGGTCCTGCATTTCGGGCTCGGCTCTGCCACCTCCGCTGACGAAGTGATCGCGGAGTTTCTGGAGGGAAAGACGGTCCGCCAGCAGAATGTCCCGGTCAACCAGGTTTTGATCCTGAAAGAGCCCTGAATACCCGGGGGTATTGATGACTCCGAGCCGAATCTTGATTGCTCTGGTGCTCCTGGCCTTTGTGGGCTTGGCGGCAATCAAGGCTATCCGAAGCCGAGAGAGCCAACTTAGCCAGCCGGACAGGAACCAGTCCGATACGGTTAGGGAGTTCTGGAGATTCTACAAAGAGGCCAGCCACCAGCGCAGCGCCGGCGATCTTGGGGCGGCTGTGTCCCTTTACGAAAAGTCACTCGCTCTCCGGCCTCAACACGAGGACAGCCTCTACTATCTTGGGAACTGTTACTTCGAACTGGGTCGTTACGCCGATGCGGCGAACTCGTATCAAAATCTGATTTCCATCAACCCCCTCGGTTCCTCGCGGGGTTACATGCAACTGGGCCTGATCTATGCCTGTCTGGAGCCCGCGTCACCAAAAGACCTGAACAAAGCCTATCAGTACTTTTCTCGGGCCAACGAGGTGGATCCCGACAGTGGAGGATTGCTCGGCATGGGAGAGGTCGCGCTTTTAAGAGGGCAATGGGAAGAGGCCCGCCAGCTGCTGCTGAGCGCCAATGACGACAATCCCATGAGCATGGCCGCACCTTACCTGCTTGGCTATCTAGCGTATCGCAACAAGGCTCCGCAAGAAGCCGGGAACTGGTTTCATATGGCCGTTCAACGGGGCGAACTGAAGAAGGGGGCCATCAAATGGACCGAAGAGGGAGACTTAAAGGCTGATCCGGAACTGCGTTGGAGGGCACTAGCCCGGCAAAGTGTCTTCGGCAAGTATTGGCTGCCCCTGAGGCGCTACTTGAAGGAGGCAGCACCCTCCCAGGTCGGAATCCAGCAGGAGTACTCGCGATTGGATGAGCTGCTGAAGAAGAGGCCGTAGACAACGTCAATTGTGGGCGTTCGGCTCCGGTCTGGCATTCAGGCAGGGGCTTCAGGGTTCAAAATTGTGTGCGATATCGGTCGTCTCCGTGGCAAGGTAGAGAATTGCTGCAGGCGGCCGGAGAACGCCTGGCAGGGATGCGCGTCGCAACAGAAACAGTCGAAGTGAAAATGTCTTCTCAAGGCTTACGGTATCCTCCCAGCGTTCTTTCTTTCAGTCTGCTTGGAGTCCTCCTCGTCTTAACTTCCTGTCGATCACAACCGGCTCCTCCACCCATCGAAGCGGTCCACCACAACAATCTGGGGGCGGCGCTGATGGATGCGGGAGTGAAGGATCCCAAATACTTTCCTGAAGCGGTTAAAGAATTCGAAACCGCCCTCCGGATTGCTCCCGGCTACCAAACGGCCCAGATCAATCATGGCATGGCTCTCTACTATTCGGGGCAGTTGGAGCCTGCGTTGTCTCTCTTGCTTGGGTTGGAGAGACAGCTGCCAAGAGATCCTCGTGTGCACTACATGCTGGGATTGATTTACGAAATGAGGGGGGCCTACTCCGAAGCCAGACAGCACTTTCAGACGGTGACCGAGCTGGACCCGGAAGATCCTGACAGTTGGTACCATCTCGGACATTGCTTCAGCAAGGAGCGACAATACGATCAGGCCGTTTCCCCTTTTCGCAAAGCGGCGGAGATCGTTCCCTATCAAAGAAGGCTGCGCTACAACCTATACATGGCGCTGAATCGCGCAGGACGGGCCGACGAGGCTCAACAGGAACTAGAGCGCTTCCGAAACCTGGAGAGCTCCGACGTCCGCGTCGTGGAACCGCCTAAGAGTTTGACGGAGTACCTGAAACAGGGTCGCTATGCGGAGGCGGTGGCCGAGTCAACCGCTGCAAAAGCAGACGTGCACCTTCCAGAACCCCGATACACCGACGTGGCTGCGGAGGTGGGAATTGATTTTGGAACCGAACCGCACGACCCCGACGCTGCGGCTTTTCTGGAGAGAGAGCCAAGAGACCGAAAATGGTTGCTGGACCCCAAGACACCCGGACGGTTGGCCACGGTTCTGGCATCTGGCGCGTCATTCTGCGATTACAACCGGGATGGAAGGCTCGATGTCTTTTTGACCAGCGCCGTGCGGCAGGCTTTGTACGAACAGACAGAGAACGGCCAATTCCGCGACGTCACAAGCCGCGTACACCTGGAGGATCGAAACGAGTCGCGAATGGCCTGTGTTTGGGGAGACTATGACAACGATGGCTGGCCCGACCTTCTGGTCACCGGTTATGGAATGGTCCGCCTCTACCGCAACGATCACGGCACGTTCCGGGAAGCGACCGCTCTGGCTGGTCTGAACCAGAAGGTTTCAGTGTCCACGCTGTATTCGGGTGCAGCCTTTGCGGATGTGGATCATGACGGCGATCTCGACCTGTATGTCACCAGCCTGGCGGACCTGACAAAGGTGGCTACCAATGCGCAGATCCGATTCCCGGATGATTTCCCCGTTCCAGTTGGGCTGCTGTTCCGTAACAACGGCAACGGCACCTTTACGGAGTCGGGTCAAGCGTCTGGCATCATTGCGTTGGACGGCCTTGTGCGCAACGTCTGGTTCTCGGATCTCAACGACGACCGGGCCATCGATCTGGTGCTGCTGGGATTTGACAACAGCCCGACACGCTTTCTGAACAACAAGGATGGAACATTTGTCCGGGCAACAGCCTCAGTCGGGACCCTTCCTCCTGCTTCTCCACCCGGGGAATCGAGGGCTTTTGGAGACTTCAATCGAGACGGGGCTGTAGACGAATTGGTCCTAAGAAGCAGCCAGGCGGCGGTGTTGAACCGGCGCGATCATCCGACTTCTCATTGGCTGGTGGTTCAGCTGGCAGGCTATGCAGCCCCGGGGAAGGTCAAGAGCAACAGCCAGGGCATCGGAGCCAAGGTTGAGGTGCGATCGCCCGGTCGCTGGGAGCGGACCGAGTTACACGCGGGTAACGGCGCTTCGGGCAGCGACGCCGCAGAGGTCTATTTTGACTTGGGCCCGGATTCAAGCCTCGACTTTGTCCGAGCCGTCTTTCCCTCCGGAGTTCGTTGGACGCTCCGGGACGTCCAGGCCGATCAGATCGTCCGCATCGAAGAACCGCTGTTGGATGTGAACTCCTGTCCGACAGTGTTTTCGTGGAACGGAGAGCGATTCGAGTTCGTGACCGACACGTTGGGCGCCGGAATTCTTGGAGAGCTGGTGGCGCCCGGGCAGTTCTGGCAGCCGGACCCGGATGAGTGGTTGCGGATTGGGCCTGAATCCCTGAGGGCCAACCAACGGAATCTGCTGGAGCTGCGATTTACCAACCCTCTTGAGGAAGTCACCTATTTAGACCAGGTCAAACTGCTCGCAGTCGACCATCCCGCTCAGATGGAAGTGTACTCGAACGAAAGCATGACTAATTCTCCAGAGAATCGACCGCCCCTGCGCCTCTACGCGGTCGATTCGCTCAGGCCCCTGAATCGGGTGTTGGACCACCACGGAGATGACGTTACCGAAATTCTCCGGGAAGACGACCGCAAGTTTTTTGATCACTTCCTCCTCCTCCCGTTCAAAGGTTTTGCAGAGGAGTGGTTCCTTGATCTGGAACTGGAGAGGTGGTCCGGAAATGCCGGTCCAGTCTTGCTCTTGGATGGTTGGAGCTACTGGAACTCATCGGCGTCGGTCGTGGCCGCCGCCCAGGCTGGCAAGCAGTTGAATGGGCCGAGCCTCGAGATTCTGGAAAGCGGCCATCGCTGGCTGACCGGCCTTGCAGACATGGGCGTTCCCGCTGGTTTGCCGCGCACGATGCTTGTTGACCTTGCTCGTTTGAAGGACCGCTTCTCTCACCGAATGCGCATCCGGACGAATCGGACTGTTTACTTCGACCGGATCCGGGTGGCGCGAACAGTGACCCAACTGGATCCGGAGGCTGACACGGCTTGGGGGGAATGGAGGCTTCACCGCGTGCCTCTGGAGTCGGCCAGCCTGCGCTGGCTCGGTTATCCTGAGAGGACCTTGCCTGAGGGGCGGCTACCGGAGATTTTCAATTATCAGCAGATCCGCTCCGAAGCGGACTGGGGCACTCATGCCGGGCTGCTCACCCGCTACGGCGACGTCCGTCCTCTGCTCACCACAGTGGACGACCGGTTCGTGGTCATGGGGCACGGAGAGGAAGTGGCTCTGTCATTCCGGGCTGCCGGCCTGCCCGAGCTGCCCGCAGGGTGGGCCCGCACGTTCTTCTTGTATTGCAACGGCTACGAGAAGGGATACGAGCTGCATTCGGGTCAGTCAGAAACTGTGGAGGCGTTGCCGTTTCATGGAATGAGTGTTTATCCCTATGACCCGAAGCATCGTCCGGCCAGCACCGAAGATTGGGTTTATCGGATGGAATGGAATACGCGCCCTAGTTTCCTGCGGTGGCCGGGCCCCACGGCAGGTGAGGGCCAGCCAAAAACCGGAAAACCGACTCCATCGCAATAGTCTCAAGTTAAGAGTTCTTCAATCTCTCAAATCAATTCGTGAGTGACTGCCATGGACGAAAGCAAAGCTGCCGGTCGCCGCAAACGACGCGTGGATCTCTATCTCATCAGGCCATCCAACTACGACGACGACGGCTACGTCGTCACCTATGTGCGAGGAGTCCTTCCATCGAACACCCTTAATTGCCTGGCCGCTCTGACACGGGAAGTGGTGGAACGCAAACAGCTGCCCGCCGATGTCGCACTTCGCGTTCATCTGCTGGACGAGACGGTGCAGAGGATTCCACTGTCTCGTATTGCCAGACGTACTCTGCGGGGGGGACGATCGGCGATCGTGTGTTTGGCCGGTGTGCAAACCAATCAGTTTCCGCGAGCTGCTGATCTGGCCCGGAACTTTCGCCGCTCTGGGATCACGGTGCTCATTGGGGGATTCCACGTCAGCGGCGCTCTCGCGATGGCTGACCAAGTACCTCACGATATCCAGTCGCTTCTCGATGCGGGGGTGACCATCGTAAAGGGAGAGGTCGAGGATTATTGGGCCGATTTGTTGAACGACGCCATTGAGGGGCGCCTGCAGCCTCTCTACGACTTCTTGAACCGCAGCCCCGAGTTACGGGACCGTCCCATTCCATTGGTCGACCGGCGACTGATGAAGCGGTTTGTGGCTTCGAATCATGGGACCATCGACTGTGGGCGCGGCTGCCCCTATCGTTGCAGTTTTTGCACCGTGATCAACGTTCAGGGGCGCACCATGCGGGTGCGTTCAGTGGGGGCCATTGCCGCCGCCTTGCGTGAAAACTGGTATCGCTTTAAGGTCAACTTCTATTTTTTCACGGATGACAATTTTGCCCGAAACCCCGAATGGGATGGCATATTCGAGGCGCTCATCGCTCTTCGCGAGAAGGAAGGTATCGATTTGCACTTCATGATGCAAGTGGACGCCCTTTCCCACAAGATACCGGGTTTCATCGAAAAAGCTCGACGGGCGGGCTGCACCCAGGTCTTCATCGGTATGGAGAGCGTCAATCCGGCCAACTTGAAGGATGCGGCCAAGACTCAGAACAAAACGATCGACTATGTCAACCTGATCCGGGCCTGGCGGGAGGCGGAAGTGGCCACGCACGTTGGGTACATCCTGGGTTTCTCCCACGACACGAGCGAGTCGGTGCATCGCGACCTCCAAACCCTTATCCATGAGATCCAGGTCGAGCAGGCTTCCTTTTTCATCCTGACCCCGCTGCCGGGGTCACAAGATCACCGGACCTTGCTGCGACGAGGGGACTGGCTGGATCCCGATCTGAATAAATATGACTCCATGCATGAGGTCATGGCCTATCCCGGGTTTGCGGAACCAGGTCAGCTGCTCCGGATCTATCAGGAAGCGTATGAGACTTTCTATAGCTTCGAGAACATGCGGCAAATCCTGCAAAGGACGGCGCCGCGAAACTACTGGAATATCTTCAAAAACTTCCTGTGGTACAAGCACTCGGCACTTCTCGAACGGCGCCATCCCATGATGGCTGGCTTTATTCGGAGAAAGAGCCGTCGGACAGTGCGTCCCGGGATGGCCACTCCGGGTTGGTGGGCGTTCTGGGCAATGCGTGTTGCGGAGTTGCGGGACTATGGTAAGGGTTTGGTCCGCCTGCTCTGGGAAATGCAGGAGCTATGGCTTCAAACCCGACCCCGAAGCCCGGCAGAACAAGCGCTCCTCGAAGAAATGCAACGCATCTACGTCTCAGTTCAACGCAGGTTGACCGTGGCTGAACTCCAGATGGCCTGCAAACAAGCCAGGAGCCACCTGCCCGCGCTGAAGGTCCCCTCCAGGGTTTCGCTGTACTGGCAAAAATGGGGGTTGTTCTGTTCGAAGCGCTGGCTATTTACCAGAGCAGACATTGATCGAAACTGGCGGCTGATCCGCGAGAGGGTCAGAGGCCACAGATTCTTGGCCATCTCGCCCAGGCGACTGGCGGTTACGGCCTGGTTGGATTTTCAGGTGACCACCCTGTTTTTCGTGGCCTTCGTGGCCGCCTGCCGCAAGTAAGTCTTTGGCTTTGCGAGCACGACATCCTTCCTTCTTCCTTGCCCAGAAAGGAAGAGAAATCTCTCCGTTTGATTTCTTGCCGGGCAGTCTCTCCCGCAGCGGGGAGAGACTGCCGAGTGCAAGGTTGCTGGCCAATGCGGTGCCGATCGCCTTGGCTCCTTTACAGAACTCCGGACCTGCCTTCGGTTGGACTTTGTTTCGGCAGACACTCTTCAGGAAGCCTGTGCTCTCAACGCATCCGGCACCGGAAGCTTGACTGTGATCACCGGGCAAGAAGCCAGACGAATCACTTTTTCCGCCGTTGACCCGAAGACCAGATGACTAAAACCGGTGCGGCCATGTGTGGCCAGGACGATGAGGTCCACATCCAGGTCGCGCGCGCACTTTACGATGTCCTGATAAGCTCTGCCTGCGACGAAAATAGCCCTGGCGTCGACTCCTTCCGCGCAGATCCGCTGAACCAGTTCTTCCAACCGAAGTCGGTCTTTCGATTCCAACGCGGCAATATGATCCGGCACGAGATAGTCCACCGCTTCACCGGCCGAGCCGGCCCGCGCATGTTCCGCCACATGGATGACGTGAAGGGTGGCTTTGAATTTACTGGCCAGTGACATTCCATACTTCAAGGAATAGTTTGCCGGCTCAGAAAAGTCCGTTGGTAACAGGATGTTTTTGATCTCAATCATGGTGTTTTCTCGCCTTCACTGAAGTTTCTGGAAAAATGGACAAGATTATTTAGGGCCCACTCAGGTTCCGACCCGCTCGCGCATGCCGTTGCGCTTGGTTTTCCTGCTAAGACTCTTCTCGAAATAGAGTTCGTGCAGCGACTCCCACTCCATGATGACTTTGCCCCCGGCGCTGGCGTGCTGCTTTTCCCAGTTCGAAAGCAAGTCAATACAGGCGTGATCGATAAACGTGAGGTGCTCCAAGGATACGTGCAGTTCCGTATTGGCCGGTATCGATTCCAATTCTTTGGCCAGCTGGGGAAGTCGCACAAAAGTGGCTGCCCCGTGGATTTCAAGCTGCAGCCGGTTCTCGCCTTGTTTCTCCAGTCGCACGTCCATGTGAGAAACAATGTAGAGCAGCTTGAAGGCGGCGAGGACCACCCCGAAAATTACCCCCTTCAGCAGGTCGGTGGCGACGATGGCTGCAATAGTGGCCAAGTAGATGGCCACTTCGCTTCGCCCGTATTTTCGAAGCAACCGCACTGTTTGAGGAGAAACCAACTTGAAGCCGGTGTAGACCAAGACAGCAGCCAGACTGGTGGTCGGAATGGTGCTGAGGATTCCGGGAAACAGAAGCACCAGAGCCAGCAACCAGAAACCATGGAAGATCGCGGCTCCCCGGGTCTTGCCCCCGGCCTCAATGTTGGCGGTGCTGCGTACGATGACTCCGGTCATAGGAAGGGCGCCTAACAACCCGCAGACGGCGTTCCCTACGCCTTGGGCCAACAGTTCCTTGTCGTAGTTGGTTCGTAGGCCCTGGTGCATCTGATCGACTGCCGTCGCACACAATAGGGTTTCCGCGCTGGCAATCAGAGCCACGGCCACAGCTGCGGTCAGCACGGCGGGATTGGCGAAGGCGAAGAACAGATCCGGGTCCGGGAATCGCACCAATGACATCAGGTCGGCGGATACCGAAACATACTTAATCGGAAGGCGGAACGCATTAGCCGCGATGGCGGCCACGACCACAGCCGCCAGCGGCGCCGGAATGACCTTGAGACGCCGCGGCATGTACTTCCAGAAGATCATCACGATGATCGTCAAGAGTCCAACGTATGCCGCGTAATGGTGGCTGGTCCCTTCAATCGGTAGAATTCCCTTGTAGATCGCTTCGGGAATGGAAAGCCAGTTAGCCCAACCGCTACCTTTAGGGGCATCGTCTACCATGATGTGGGTCTGGCTACCGATGATCAGGACACCGATCCCGCCCAGCATGCCTCGAATCACGGCAGGTGACACGGCCCGAAACATTTGGGCGGACTTGAGTGCCCAGGCAATCATCTGCAGGATCCCCGCCAACAGAACCACTGGCCCCAGCTTCTCGATCCCGAGATCCTGAACGATTTGCCAGACCAAGACCGTCAAGCCGGCAGCCGGGCCACTCACTTGGAGAGGGCTTCCAGCCAGGGCTCCAACCACAATTCCGCCGACAATCCCCGTGATGATTCCCAGGGACGGAGGCACTCCAGAAGCCACAGCGATACCCATACAAAGCGGTAGCGCCACCAGGAACACCACGATCGACGACATGAAATCGGCCGGCGCATCTGACTTCCAATAGCTCTGGCGAGAGGGGGACGCATTCGAGATAGTTCTCATTGTGTCAAGCTCCTCAAGTGGACTTTTTCAGATGTTGTGAACCGAAAGACGTCTGGCCGCAGGTTCCAAACCCTTGGAGACATCCGTCAGAAGCACGAACTGGCCCTCGCGGGGGGCGTAGTGGAAGACTTCTCCCGTTTCGATCTTGTAGACCCACCCGTGGAGATGCAGGGTTCCTTTTGCCAGTCTGGAGGCCACCGATGGAGCGGTTTTGAGATTCTCGAGCTGTACCAGGACGTTTTCTTCGATGGTGGCCTTGAGTCTTGCCGGGCCTTCCAGGCTAGGGTAATTCTCTTTAATGATTCTCCGGGTGGCCTCGGCGTGCCCCAGCCAACTGGCAACCACGGGCAGATCTTTGAGTTGGTCCGGATCCAGCAGGCCCTTCATTGCACCGCATTGCGTGTGGCCACAGACAATGATGTCCTTCACCCCGAGCCCGGCGACCGCGAACTCGATCGTGGCGCCTTCACCCCCGTTGGCCGCTCCGTGGGGAGGGATGATGTTGCCGGCATTTCGAATGACAAAGAGATCGCCTGGCTTCGATTGGGTTAGGAGATTGGGTGAGATTCGGGAATCCGAACAAGTAATGAACAGAACTTCAGGCTCCTGGCCTTTTGCCAGCTTTTCAAAGAGCTCCCGCTCCGAACTGAAATAGGTGGATTTGAATTGGTGAATTCCCTGGACAAGTCTTTCCATGGATACTTCCTCCGATTTATCGAACTCACAGAGTTCGGTTGTTTATGAGAGAAGGGATTTCCGCAGACGCGAGTATTCCCGCAAAACGAGGTTCAAGGCGCACTCAGGCCAACAAACCGCACATAGTCTTGGTCGAAAAGCCGACCTGGTGCACGGCGAGGAATAGACTCGTGTCAATCCGACTGGGCTGGCTCAGGAAAAGTGTGGAGGGCCGCGGAGAGGAGGCGGGGCGTGGGCAGTGGACAGCGGATCAACTGAGAGCGCGACCGCGAGCTTGGGAAGGGGTGTGGCACGAACGCGTAGCTTGCTAACCCGGCCTCGGCGCTGGCTTTTTTGATGTCGGGTGGCCGACTGGCTTTCAAGGGCTTCTTTACTTTCAAGGACCTTGGAACTCTCGTTTTCTGTCTCGGATTTGAACGAACCTCCAACATCTCTGGTCAGCCGCGCCGGAGCGAACAGCATGGCGCATGCGACGAGCAGGGCACAAAACCCGTGGCACCAGCGATTCTTAGTCCAATCGATCCTCATCAGCCCTCTCAAGACTTAGCAGGACACTGATTCTAGAGGGGAAAACTTCCGAAGTCAACGGGAACTGCCTCGAAGGCTTCGAAGATCCAAGTCCGCGTCCGCAAATCGGCAGGCAAGGACCTCTCCATTCGCCAAGTGGGTCCCCGCCCTTCGTAGTCTGGTTTCTCGGCGCAGGGGCGTATCAGAAAGTCGTGAAACAGAGCGGCTTCGGGAGGGTCTATATTAGAGAAGAACTGAGACGGGTAGACGCTGAAGAACTGCATTCCAATCGGAAATCTGGACGCCGGGCAACGAAAAAGAAAATCTCACTCGGAGTTTATTTAAGGGTCATAATGAAGCCAGTAAGGAGGACCGAAAAATGGCAAGCACAAACGGAAACATTCGCGCGGCGGCATTCTTTATCGCCGGCGGAGTTCTGGGAACCGGCTTGGCACTGCTCTTTGCACCCCAATCCGGACGAAGGACCCGCCGTGAACTGCGTTACCTAGGTGCGAAGGCCCTGAACAAGGCCGAGTCGATGCAGGCTGATGTCCGCTATGCCGTCGAGAACTGGATGGACGAGTTTTCGGAGAAGCTGAAGGATACGATCAACCATGGCCAGGAGTGGACCGAAGCCACCAAGCATCAGGCCCAGGAGGCTTTGGAATTTGGGAAGGAATACATTCAGAAAGAAATTGAAAGATTCAAACAGGCGCTGAGCTGAGGACTGCTTGGGGAATGGCTTGAAAACTGGCCTGGATCAAACCGCCGGCGGGATGGAGTTTCCCAAGTAGAACCAGGTCCACTGAGAGTGAAATTTGGAAGAGGGGCTTGACATCTCTTTTTTCGGGAGTCAAGATTCAATTTAGGAAGAGGACACCACGCAGAGCGTCAGGGCTGGAAGGCTGCAGTAAGACCCTGACGGAAGAAGGTCCGGGCATCGAGGGCTAGCCTGGGGCGTCGGTTCCTCTTCCTTTTTTTGTTGCTTGCCCAGACCCTAGAAGCCATTCTAACTTCCATTAGGCTGTCTCAGGAGGCTTGGTGCAAAATAGGCGCAGGCTGGACGGAGTTTCCTGACGGCGAGCGGATTGCGACTCGTCGCAGGCATCCCGTGAGACTTTTCTAATGGAGATATTAGACCCGTCTCCCCTACCTTAAAAGGTTACAAAACAACGGAGCGAACTAATGGACGAGAGTGTGCCATTAGAAATGAGCCCTGATGAATTCCGCCGGCTGGGCCACCAGCTGGTAGATCGCATTGCCGCTTTGCTGGCGGGCATACGTCAGCTACCTGTAACTTCCGGTGAAACCCCCACTCAAGTTCGTTCTGTTCTGGGCGCAGGGGGGCTTCCTGAGCAGGGCAGCTCGGCCACTGAGCTGCTAGATGAGACGTGGCGCTATCTCGTGGGGCACTCCCTCTTCAATGGCCATCCGCGGTTTGCAGGCTATGTCACTTCTTCGGCTGCGCCCATCGGTGTCTTGGCCGACTTGCTGGCCTCGGCACTGAATCCGAACTGTGGGGCCTGGATCCTCTCGCCGGCGGCTACGGAGGTGGAGGTTCAAACGATTCGGTGGATTGCTGAGTTCATTGGGTATCCTTCCAGCTGTGGAGGGCTATTGGTCAGTGGCGGCAACATGGCCAATTTCGTCGGCTTCATGGCCGCTCGCAAGGCCAAGGCGGGTTGGGATATCCGAGCTGATGGCCTGACGGGAACTCTGGCCAAGCGCTTGCTGGTTTATGCTTCGACTGAAACCCACACCTGGATTCATAAAGCCACGGACCTGGCTGGACTGGGAACGAACTCCATTCGATGGATCCCGGTCGATGATAGCCTGCGCATTCGAACATCGGTCCTGCGCACCACGATCGAGGCTGACCTTGAGAGTGAGGCTCAGCCATTTCTGATTGTTGGTTCGGCGGGGACAGTCAGCACCGGGGCTGTGGATGCCCTACCGGAGCTGGCCAAGATCGCCAGGGACTTTGGCCTTTGGTTTCACGTGGACGGAGCTTATGGAGCGCCCGCTGCGGCTCTGCCGGGAACTCCGGCCGATTTGAGAGGCCTGGCCGAAGCAGACTCCCTTGCCGTTGATCCGCATAAGTGGTTCTATGCTCCTCTTGAAGCCGGATGCGCCTTGGTTCGGAACCCGCAGCACCTCGTGGATACTTATGACTACTCGCCGGAGTACTACCGGTTCGATGCCGATTCCGAGGAGCGAGCCATCAACTTTTACGCCTACGGGCCACAGAACTCCAGAGGGTTCCGTGCGCTCAAGGTTTGGCTAGCATTGAAAGTGGCTGGACGCGAGGGACTGAAGCGAATGATTGCTCGCGACATCCTGATGGCCAGGGCTCTCTACCGCGAAGTCCAGGAGCACTCTGAACTGGAAGCTCTCAGCCAGGAACTCAGTATCACCACCTTTCGCTATGTGCCGGTCGATCTGGACCGAGGCGACCCATCGGTGGCTGAATACCTGAATCGCCTCAATGAACAGTTGCTGGACCGCATTCAAAAGAGCGGTGAAGCGTTTCTCTCCAATGCCGTAGTCCATGGCAAGTTTGCTTTGCGGGCGTGCATCGTTAACTTCAGAACCACCATGGCGGACGTCGAAGCGATCCCTCGCATCGTGATCAAGCTCGGCGCCGAATGCGACAGGGCCCAGCGCCGCCCGGAAAGAGCCTGATGACGAAGCTGAAAGGAACCGTAGCCGGTGCAGGGTACTTCAGCCGATACCAGTACGAAGCCTGGTCACGAATCCCAGAAGTTGAGATCTGTGCGCTGTACAACCGGTCGGAATTCCGAGCTCGCGAAATTCAAAAGCAATTCGTCATCACCCGGTACTACGGCGACTTCCGCCAAATGATCGACACAGAAGCCCCGGACTTTGTCGACATTGTCACGCCTCCCGAAACACACTTCGAAATGTGCGACTACGCTGCCAGCAAAGGCGTTGCCGTGATTTGTCAGAAGCCCCTGGCTCCCACCTACGATCTGAGCCTGTCCTTGGTGGAGACAGTTCGAAAACGGGGCGTACGATTCATGGTTCATGAGAATTTCCGATGGCAGCCTTGGTATCGAGAAATTAAGGGGCTTCTGGAAGCGGGTGTTCTGGGAAGAGTATCGCACCTTTACTTCCGGATGCGGACAGGGGACGGATGGTCCGACGATGCTTACCGAGCCCGACAGCCCTTCTTTCGAGAGTATCCTCGGCTCCTGATCTATGAAACGGGAGTGCACTTCATCGATACCTTTCGCTACCTCCTGGGAGAGATCGAGACGATCTACTGCAAATTGCACCGACTCAATCCGGATATCAAGGGCGAGGACGCAGGCCAGGTATTCTTCGGCTTCCGAGGAGGCGCGACGGCGATCTGGGATGCCAACCGCTACAACGAGTCGAATGATTCAAACCCGCGTTACACGTTTGGAGAAATGAGAATCGACGGCCAGAAGGGCCACCTGGAGCTTGACTCCCAGGGCCATATCACCATCAAGCGGCTTGGAGAACCGCCCTATAGACATCCGTATCGACACGAGGACCGGGGCTTCGCGGGAGACTGCGTATATGCCATCCAGCGACATTTCGTGGACTGTCTTCTGGGCAACCGCCAGGTGGAGTCGACTGGTGAGGACTACTTACAAAACGTCCGGGTCGTGGAAGCGTGCTATGAGTCTGCTCGCTCGGGACAGGGTATCAACCTGTTGACCTACGTGCGATGAGGGAAAGGAAATCCTTCCAGCTCGCGTCAAGGGCTGGGAGCCCCCGTCACTTCCGCCAGGAGTTGAAAGAATCCGCGCTTTCGATGCGAACTGATACCCCAATTGATGGGCACGCTCTGATAACCTTCGTCAAAGCCTTCATTGGCCATTCGGAAATCGAAGTATCCCCAGGAGGCATACTCGGCGATTGCCGCAACAAAGTTGTTATGGGGCTGGTCAAAGTCAAAGTGATCGTCCTCGTTAAACAGAATCGGCTTCGGCGTGTATCCCGTCACCGTGCGGGTTTGCTTGACCATGTCCGCAATGCGACTGGGATGGTTGACGCCATTGCCATGCAACAGTAGAAAATCGGCGGACTGTACCACGTTCTCTCCTGGAAGGGTTCCCCCTCCATAGGAGGTACTCACAAGCAACCTTCGCCCCTCGAAGGTGGTCCTCTGCACGCGCTCGATCAACTCATGGACCCGTCGAGGCTGGAGGATAGCGTGGTCGTAGCGTACGTTGCATTCGTTGTTGATCTCAATCAGGATGTTTCTCCAGCCTCCTTGCAGGAGCCAGAATGTGGCCTGATCCACAGCCCTGACCACCGCGGTCTCGTCCGCCAAACGTTCGTCCTGGCCAAAATAAAAATAGCCCACAATGACCGCCATGCCGAGGTCATCGGCAAAATCCAGGATCTGACGCAACCGCCCACAGTAATCCGCGCGAAGACTCCCATCCGATTCGAATGCCGAGTTGTGCCAAGGCTGATGACGCGAGTATCCTTCGGGCGAACCGCCCTGGAGATTGATGGTGAAGGCCAGCAGCCCGTGGCGTCGCCAAACCGGCATGGCAGCCAGGAACTCGCGGATGTTCCGCTGTGGATCCCAGCGACCGGTGTCGGGGTAGCCCCACTTTGGCACCGTCTCGGGATTACGATCGTCGAAGAGTGCCTGCACCAGCCGCGCGTTCATCAGCAGTCCTTCAATCCGGTTGCCCCGCCAGTATCGTCCCGCGTAAGTCAATCGATCGTTGATCAAGAAACGGTCCCTTTCAATGCCGACGAGGGTTCGCCTGGGTCTTTCCGCTCCCTTGCAGGGGGCACAGGCCAGAAACAAAAACAGGATCGCCAGGCCGTTTGCGAAACTTCGGATGTCAGGCGCGGCGCAAGAACGCATCGTCACCTCCGTTTTAGCCCACGTCTGCGCGTGAACACCGACCTTGCTTACGATGGAGAGTTGCCTCCACGTCTCGAAGCCGGCACCCCGCCAAGAACGGGTGATCATGGGGCAACCGACCAGTGCTGGAGTAGGGGACCTTGGACGCCGAACACAGGATCATTTTCAGGCAACCTCACCCGGGCGATGTTGTGATCGGCTTGAGGCCGCTCGCCGTCCTTACCGTAGCACAGATCCCAAGTCTGGCCGGCAGGGTAAGCGCCCACCACGGCAAAGTCCGGGCTTGAGTCCACCTTGCAATGACCGACGCCAGCGGGAATGACCATGACATCTGCTTCCCTCACAGTCTCAATGACTCCTCGTTCACCGCCCAGATGCACACGGGCAGTGCCCTGGTAGACGACCAGAACCTCGTGGGCTGTGCTGTGGTAGTGATGGAAGCCGAAGATTCCATTCCGCCAGGTACTCCCCCAACGATTAGATTGAAGCCAGGTCTCCACTTGCGAGGGAGTCCCAGTCAGCGCCCGTCGATAAAGGAGTAGCGGGAGCCGGCTATTCGGAATCCGGCCGTCATCCTTCAAGTGGTGGAGGGTGATGTCAAACTGCATGACTGCGATACCCTACGCGTTGGGGGGCCTTCTATCGCGGCACTAGATCGAGTCCAAAAACGATCCGGGTGATCGCCGAAACATCAGTGCCAGACTACCGAACAGTGATCCGAATAAAACCGTGAAAGCAATCCAGAACACCAGCTGAGGCAAAAGTCCGATGGTCATCCACTTGGTCAAGAGGCCCATTTGTGGCAGGCCAGGCGGCCCGAGCTCGTAATGCGTTCCCCAGCCAGCCAACATCGCTACCAGCATGACTAGCGCCACAGGGAGGCGAGCCGCCAATCCGTAGACTACTTCAATGCGTCCGAGCTGCGGCCAGCCCCAGTAGGCAACTGTGGCTGCCGCCACCGCGGCGACGTTGATCAGCACGACGGTGGTCAGGATTGGGAGAGCCAATTTCAGGATCGCAGCATACAACCCGACCAGGACGACCAGGGCTGCAAAACCGCACGCAATGGCCCGCCCGCGACTCTTGGGGCCGTGGCCCGCGTGAACCAGTCGAAAGGCGAAGTAGATGCCGAAAACGGGGACGAGCCACACGATGCCGACAACCGCTCCTGGGCCGCCCGCCTCGCGATTGAACAGGACCGACGACCAGCGATTCAATTCGCCCACGAGGCGCAGTAGCGTGACTGCCAGGGTGACCAGTGCCGGCACCAGAATCAAACGGGAAATCGAGAGTCTGGCTGTGGAGGGAACCATCGTTGCTCCGATCACAGAAACGGTGTCAGACCATCCGTACGAAGGCTGGCCTTCACGTTTCAACAGTAGCGGATTATTGCCGTAAGCTCGGTTATCGTTGCCAAGAAGCTTGTGCGCAGCCATGAAGAGGGAACTTCACCAGGGATCATCGCTGCCGAAACTCCAAACATGTCCTTTCGGGTGGCGACAACTGAAGGCTCGGCTGCCATGGTCCTCATCTTTGATGTCCTATACGATGAGTGCTCCACCTCCAGCCTTGTGCCCGCTCGTAGACGGCGTCGGACACGACAGTAGAACCACACTCAGTCTCGGCACCGCCGACTTCATCGGGCTGCTTCGTCATTCATTCGGGCAAACTCAGTGCCGGAGACCGAACCGAGCATGATCGACCCTTTGCCAAATCTGGTCTGGACAGGGGCAATGGTCATCGTCCGAAGCCTCTTCTGGAAGTCAAACGGGTCGGCTTTACCTACGGGCGTGTCGGTCAGTTGATGCTCGAGGCTGAGGCCTATCACAAATGGGCAAATCGCAGGAAGCGAGGATGGAAGCTCAATCGCTTGTCCATGGTGGACAACGACCTTTCCAAGTGCCTCTGAATCTGTCCGAAGCTGACGCTACCGCACACGGCCCCGTCCGGCAACGGTCCAGGTTTCCTCCACGATCCCTTTCCTGTGAAAGTGGATTCGGTCATGCATGTTGACGCAGGTGCAGACATGATTCGGAACCACCGTGAGACGGTCTCCAATGCGAGGTTGATAGCTGGATCCAGTCAGGTCCAGATGCCCATGTTCTTCCGACATCCCCATGAACAGGACATCTGGGTGTTCCACAATCAACCCAAAGCCCTTTTGATCGCCGGACAGCCAGCGGTCGCCTGAGAACGTCTTCGATCCGCCGTCGATGATGGCCCGGCCGTTCACAGCCCGACTGACCACCGTCACCAGCACTCGCAGGGCGCATTGGTCGAGCCGACAAATTCCGGCCCCCCACTCGTTTTTGTCGTTGAAGACATAGGTGCCCGATCGGATTTCCGTTAGGCCTCGAACTCGATGACTGTTGTATGCGGTCGGCGTGCTACCACCGCTCACAGTTTGGCAGTTCAATCCCTTCGTCCACATCGCTTCCAGCATCGTTTGGATGCGTTCACTCAACTGCTCCAGTTCAGGCTGTTGCTGCTCCGGCTTACTCCAGATATGCCCCGGATAAAAGAGAACCCCAGCTAAGTGGAGATTGGGCAAGTTCGCCACACCTTGTCCCAGCGTCACAAGGCTGGAGGGGGTTTCCACGCCACACCGACGCATCCCGACGTCAAATTCCAGGAGGATGTCGAGATGGCTTCCGGCTTTTTGAGCGGCGGCCGACAGGCCCTCGGCCACTTCCAACGAGTCCAGGCTGACGGTGACCTTACGGTCGCGAGCGAGCTGCGCCAGGCGAGTGGTCTTATCCACCCCCAGAACGGGGTAGGCCACCAGGATATCCTCCAGCCCGGCTCCTGCCATGATCTCTGCCTCTCCGACTTTAGCCACCGTGATCCCCCCTCCCGCGGCCCTCACCTGCATTCTTGCAATCTCCGGCATCTTATGGGTTTTGGTGTGCGGACGGAGGTTCAGGCTATGTTGCTTGCAGTATTCCGCCAGCGAACGGATGTTCTGCTCCATCACATCCAGATCGACGATGACGGCGGGGGTGTCCAGCTCTTCGATTCTGATCATGGTTTTTGGAAGTTCCTCCTCGCGAAATAGTTACCACGCTGGGACTTCAATCTTCCTGACCTGCTCAGCGGAATCCAGGGCATTGGCGGACGAGCCAGGCTCTTCTTCCACTGTTCACTGCGGGTCTCGTACCTCCAGCTGATGCCACCACCGTCGTTGGGCAGCGACGCGATCCGGGTTGGGTAGCAGAGCAGGACGCGTGACTGGATAGGTGACTCCAGCCCTCCACACCGCTTCAGCTGTCAGCATCCGCCGCACGGGCCGCAACTGAGACTGGCAGTCCTCTAAATCCAACTCCACCTCTTCCAGCGACAACACCGCGATGTCTGCTTCCCGACCTTGCCCCAGAGTCCCGATTCGGTCCTCCCATCCGATAGCCTGAGCCGGAGCGATGGTGGCCCGTCGGATCACTTCATTAAGCGGCATACCCAGGTGCAGGAGTCGCGACATGACAGTTGGCATGTCGTAGGCCGGCCCGTCACAGCTTCCGACATGCAAGTCTGTACTTATCGTATCCGGCCAGAAGCCTGAGCGGAAGGCGATTTCCGAAACGGTCCACGAAAAAGATCCCTGTCCGTGGCCCACATCAAAAAGAACTCCCCGCTCCCTGGCACGGAGCACGGAAGAGTCGACCTCCATCGTCCCGGACTGAACGATGGTGCTACGGAATCCGTGGTAAAGGTGGGTGTAAAGATCACCAGGGCGCATCAGTCCAGGGCAAAGCTCCAAGGGCACCGACGAAAAAGTATGGTGCACCATGAGCGGAAGGCGCACTGAACCGGCGGCCTGAAGCGACCGATGATAGCTCTCCAACTCATTCCGACCGGAATCAGACAGTGTATCGGAGAGACGCACCTTAATTCCCACAATCAAGTCACGATGTGACTCGACAGCATCCACACAGGCCGGGACATCCACCAGTTTCAGGGACTCCAATTCCCCAGCAGTGGAAGTGTCGCCTCCCAGGGCTGCAAAAGACATACCGGCGCTGGAAATGTTTAAGAAGGCGAGAAGGCGAGTTCGGGCCGAGGGAACGATGAAGCGCCGAAAACCGGCCAGGTTGCAGGATCCGGCACTGCCAGCGTCCACCGCTGTGGTGACTCCTCGTCCCAGACAGTACTGATCCGCCGATATCCCCAGCGGAGTGGCTTGGTCATAAACGTGAACGTGGAGGTCGATTAAACCGGGTACGACCAATTTGGCGGTGGCATCGTAGCACTGCCTGGCTTTGGTTGGGTCGAGCCGGCGAGCCAAGGCGGCAATTTGCCCGTCTCGAATCGCGACATCGTACTCGCCGTCCAGTTGGTTGGCTGGGTCGATGACACGTCCGCCGCGAATCAGCCAATCGTAGGATTCCATGGTTTATGTTCTATCGGAGAATTGGTTCAATGAACGTGTTTCAATGGACTAAGTCGGTCGCAGGTGAGAAATCCGTGGTTCTGTCGGAGGTTTCGAATTGAGATTGCAGAGACCTTTGGAATCCAATAAGAACGCCTATTCTATCGACAGCCTGAGAATGGTGTCAACACCAGGCCTAGGTGGGCATTCAATCTTAGACGCGGTGCTGGTATAGTGGGCCGGATGAGAGCGCTAGCTGAAACACTTAAGTTCCATTCCAAGATCAAAATCATGATCAAGCGGTTCCGGAACCTCCGGGGGGCCGACGTGCACCTCGACCTCTGGTCAGGATGGAAGACCATGTCACGGCTCCAGCTCATCCCTCTCGCAATCTGGATGTTTTGCGCGATTTCCACGAATGGGCTCAGCCAGTCTCAACACGTGGTCCTGATTACCGTCGACGGACTGGCGGCTTACTACCTTTTCGATTCCAGGCTGGAAATTCCCAACCTAAGGGAGTTATCTCAGCAAGGCGTGTGGGCCGAGAGTAGCGAGACTGTGTTCCCCAGTCTGACCCACCCCTCCCATACAACCTTGACGACAGGTGTGACTCCTCGTTTGCACGGAGTCCTGGGGAACGCGATGTGGAATCGGGAAACTCGTCAGCGCTTTCATGTGACAAACAAGAAACGCGCCGACTCCGTGAAAGTTCCCACTCTTTTCGACCTCGTCAAGGAGCGCGGATTGACTACCGCCGCCTTCTTCTGGCCCGAAACGAACCAAGACGCCTCCATCGACTACAATCTCCCTGAGCTTCTTGATCCTGACGGGCACGCCGAAAAAAGCCCTGCTGCAGTCGGTTTCGCGGAGGAACTGACGCGGGAGGGAATCCCGATCGATCTCTTTTTCCGCTACCATGGGGACACCCAGCTGTCCATGGCGGGCGATGCCGTGCTCGCCGAGGCTGCAGCCTATACGCTCAGAAAGCACCGTCCCCACTTTCTGGCGATTCATTTCGTCTCTACGGACAAAGTCCAGCATCCGTATGGCTCGAACCACTACCTGTCATGGGCAGCGATCACGCATGCAGACCGACTCATTGGGTTGCTGCGTAGAGCGGTCGCGGAGGCTGGCATGGCTGAGCAGACCACCTTTGTGGTCGGCGCTGACCACGGCTTCCACAGCGTCTATGATGAGATGAACCTGTATCCCTTGTTTCGAGAGGAGGGGTTGGCGGATCGCGTTACCCTTTACCCGGACCAGTGGGTCCTTCACGTGGAACGGAAGCCCGGTCTTAACCAGACAGAGTTGGATCGGCTAAATCGGTTGTTGTCGCGTGCGGCTCGACTTCCCGGCATTGCCCGCGTGCTAACCTCGGAGGAATACGGTACCTTGGGTCTCCCAAGCTACGACGAGGACCCTCATGTGCGCGGCCAGTACATGATTGTGGCCAACATCGATCTGCATTTGGTCGTCGACCCCACGAGCGACTCGATGGTTCCCCGTCCCAAATCACGGCCCTATCACGGGCACGGTTATCTGCCTTCGCATCCACGCATGTACCCGGCTTTGGTTCTGGCTGGCCGTGGAATCGCCAAAGGCCGACAGATCGGACATGTCCGCAATTTGGACGTGGCTCCAACCATCGCCTACCTCCTGGGCCTGCCCCATCAGAACATGAGTGGACGCCTGCTACAGGAGGCGCTGGCCGGACCCTCTTCCGGGACTCGGGTGACGGGCGAGCGGCAACCGGAAGATATTGGATCGCCGACTGGAGAAAACCGGAAATGAGGGAGACCGCAAAGTGACTATGACAATGAACGAGGGAGTGAGGGAGAATGAGCATTCTTGACCGGTTCAAACTCGACGGCAAGACGGCCTTGGTCACGGGGTGCCGCCGCGGCATCGGCAAAGCGATGGCCCTGGCGCTGGCGGAGGCGGGAGCCGACATCGTGGGGGTCAGTAGAGCCCTCGAACCACAGGGCAGCACCGTCGAACAAGAGGTTCTCTCCCTCGGCCGGACGTTCAGGGGATATGCTTGCGACTTCTCCAGCCGCGTGGCCGTGGAGGACTTCCTCAAGAAAGTCCGAGCGGACTGCCCCGTTATCGACATCCTGGTAAACAACGCCGGAACCATCCTGCGAAAGCCGGCAGTTGAGCACCCAGACGAGTATTGGGACGAAGTCATTCAGACCAATCTCAACTCCCAGTTCCTGATCAGTCGCGAGATTGGAAAGTCAATGGTCGAACGCGGTTCCGGCAAGATCATCTTTACGGCTTCGCTCTTGACTTTTCAGGGAGGAATTACCGTTCCCGGCTATGCCGCGAGCAAGGGGGCGATCGGTCAACTGACGAAGGCGCTGTCCAACGAGTGGGCGCCCAAAGGAGTGCAGGTCAACGCCATCGCTCCAGGATATGTCAGCACCGACAACACGGCGGCACTCCGCTCCGACCCGGTTCGGGCGCCGGCCATTCTGGAGCGCATCCCGGCGGGCCGGTGGGGCGAGCCTGACGATTTCAAGGGCGCCGTTGTCTTTTTGGCCTCATCCGCTTCCAACTACGTGACAGGATCGATTCTGGTGGTGGATGGCGGGTGGTTGGGGCGATAGAAGAAACGCTGTGCAGGTCGGTCAGGGAGAGGCCGGAAGGGACACTCGATGGCTAAGATCAAGTCGAGGGAAACAACTCCAGCGAGCCATCCGGCAACCGAAGGGAAGCCGGTTCTATCCTCACCGCGGAACGCTGCCAGTTCTGCACGAAGTAATCCTAAATCCAGCTACTTCGGATCACGGCTGAATCTTGCCAAGCCGAGCCGAGCTCACCACAAAGATCTTCTGGAAGTCAGCCAGCGGCTCTCGGACAGGATCATTCAAGCCACACCCAATCTGGTGTACATCTACGACCTGGTGGAAGGCTTGAGTGTCTTTGTCAATCCTCAAGCCAGTCAGATTCTTGGCTATGCGAAAAAAGAAGTGGAGAAAATGGGAATCAAGCTTCTGCTTCGCAATCTTCACCCTGACGACGTTCAGGTTGTGGTGGAGCACCTGGCCCGCCTGGCTGATGCTCAGGACGAGGACGTTTTCGAAATCGAATACCGCGTGCAGCGAGCTGATGGCCAGTGGCGCTGGCTGCAGTCGCGGGATGTGGTCTTCTCCAGAGGCCAGGATGGACGCCCCAAAGAAATTCTGGGGATGGCTGTGGATACAACCCGGCGAAAGACTGCCGAAGAGGAATTGCGCCACCTGTCGGCTCGCATTGTGTCCGCTCAAGAAGACGAAAGAAGGAGGCTGGCGCGCGAACTTCACGACGATCTGTGTCAGAAGCTGGCTGCCCTGTCCATCGATCTGGAACTGCTCCAGCAAAGTCTGCCGACTTCAAGGAAAGAGATCTTAAAGCGCTTGCAACCGATCGGGGAAAGGCTGGGACTCCTTTCCGATACGGTTCGTGACTTGTCTCATCAGCTTCATCCAGCCGTTTTGGACGACCTTGGACTGAAAGCCGCTTTGCAGACCGAGTGTGAAGAGTTTGCCGTTCGTGAAGGAATTCCCGTTCGGTTTCTCTCCGGAAAGCTGCCCTCCAGCATTTCCCCGGAAGTGGCCATGTGTCTCTATCGCGTGGCCCAGCAGAGCTTGTGGAACGTTGCCCGGCACTCCCGCGCCAGTCGGGTGATGGTTCGATTGCGGCGGACCGATGACAGACTGGTGCTGACCATTCAGGACACGGGCGTTGGCTTCGACCCTTTGAACGTCAGCGGCCAGACCGGCCTTGGCCTGGCCAGCATGGAGGAGCGCGTTCGTCTGGTGCGCGGGCGGTTTTCCGTTCGCTCCGAGCCGGGGCAGGGGACTGAAGTGCGGGCTGAAGTCCCGTTAGGAAAGCGTCATGCCAGAACCAAGAAATCGTTTCCCTGAGCCTGGAATGTCAATCGTTGATGGCCTGGTACGCCAAGCGAATGGATTTACCGTCGAGATTCAAGTCTCCCGTGGGATGGAGCTGGCCCATGAAGACCACGACCAGGTCCTCCTTCGGATCGATGACGAACGAGGTGTAGAAGAATCCACCCCAATAGAAAGCCCCAAGGGAACCCAGCTCAGTCAGATGTCGAGGATCGGCGTTCACCCCAAAGCCTAGGCCAAATCCCAGTTGCTCAACTTTGCCCGCGACATGGTCCTGGATCATCAATTCCACGGACTTGCGGCTCAATAACCTTTTTCCGTTGAACGTCCCGCCATTTAGCATCATCTGACAGAAACGATAATAGTCTTCCGCCGTGGAACAGAGACCACCCCCTCCCGAGAAATACGTGCGAGGCCCTGCGTAGGGGTAATCGGCTGAGTAAACGAAATGTCCCTCTCTAATCTTCTCTTTGTCGCGAAACGGCTGAAGCCCCTTCCCAGCATAGTAGGTGTAGGCAGTTGCCAGGCGAGAACGTTTTTCCTGTGGCGGAAAGAATCCAGTGTCCTTCATGCCCAAAGGCTTGAAGATCCTCTCCTCGAAGAAACGGTCCAAAGGCATGCCGGAAACGACCTCAATCAAGTAGCCGAGTACATCGTCCGACAGGCTGTATTCCCATTCATCTCCGGGCTGAAAAAGAAGGGGAACGGAGGCCAGTTTCTTGACCGCATCGCCAATGGTTCCTTCTTGAGGCAGGATCCCGTGTCCCATTCCAACTTCCTCGTACCGTTTCCCCAGACGCGAATTCCAGTGGTAGGACAGCCCGGAAGTATGCGTGAGCAGGTGGCGAATCGTGACTGGCCTCCCGGCATCCACCAGCGCACCCGGTGGTGAGGTTCGGTCCTGGGGATGGGGAGGACTCAACACCTTCATGTTTGCGAACTCTGGGATGAAGTGAGAGACGGGCTCGTTCAGCAGAAATCGACCCTCTTCGTAGAGCATCATGACGGCAACACTGGTAATGGGTTTGGTCATCGAGCAGATGCGAAAGATCTGGTCGACCTGCATGGCTTTCTTGTCTTCCCGATCAGCCATTCCAAACGCTTTGTGATAGGCGACCTTGCCGTGACGGGCGACGAGAGCGACAGCGCCGGCAATTCGGGCGTCATCAATACTTTTCTGGATCGCTTTACCGATCCGCTCCAGGCGTTCAGACGAAAGGCCAACATCTTCTGGCGAAGCGGACGTGTCGGTCGCCCGGACTGCAACCGCGGCACTGTGAGACGCCCCTTTAGGGCTGGTCTGAGGCTGGACAATGAGGCTCGAGGACAGAATCACCAGTAGTGACAATCCGAGGCACAGTCTTCTGATCATATGAGCTCCTTAGGCTTTCGGCAGTCTACCGCGGAAGTCTAGCAGTGTTCCGATCTGCTGGCGAGCTTCCCGTCACTGGAATCATTAGATTGATGGGGCGGGGGAATACGGCTGCAGACAAGAGGGGGGAAGGCCCTGCCCTTTCGGGGCGACCCGATACCGTGACGCGCGCACGTGAATCAGCTCGGGGCACTCCAGTAGGTAGGCCGTCTATGGTAGGTGTAAAGCTGGACCTCATCCTTCCGGCTGAGCGGTTGTCCGGGACGATAGGTCGGGCTGGCTGCCACGGCTTCAGGCGTGAGATCGACATCCACCGTGCGCTTGGACCAGTCGATGGCGCGAATCCAGTCGGTCGCCAGCAAGACGCTTTTCCCGGTCCGTTGATCGCCGGTGTCTGCCACCAGGTAGCGAATCCGCCAGGATCGATCGTCGGCAATCAAGTCGGAAACCGTTCCCAGCGGTCCCCCGATGCCCAGGACCGTGAGACCGACGACTTGCTGGCTGCTCCTCAGATGGTTTCGGTGTGAGAGGGCCGCGAGCTCGCCTGGGCCCAAGGAGACCGCATTCTTCTCGATTGCCTTTCGTCCGGATAGCACTGGGAACACGGGAGAGCCGCCTTGTGGCATTCCCAGCTTCCGGTGAGCAATGTAAACCTGGCGGCCCGGCAGCCAGTTCCCTGTTTCCGCCACAACATAACGGATCACCCATCGCTGATCGTGAAAAAAAAAGTTTGACACCGATCCCAGCTGCCCATCCAGAGCCTGTACGACTCTTCCAATTAAGCTTCCGATGCTTCTCAGCATGACTTACTCCGAATCGCGATTAAGCGGGAGCCGTTGCTGAGCAGCTAACCGCTACCCGCCGCCGCAGATAATTCCTTAAACAGGGTCACCGTTTGTGCGTTCAACTTGAAATGCAGGTCTCGCTGTGGGAATGGAATCTCAACCGCATGCTCCGCAAACTTGGCATAGATCGCAAAATTGAGGTCACTGAAAAGAACCCCACGGCGATGCAGCATTTGAGATGTCCAGATCCTCAGCTCAAAGTCCAGCGAGCTGTCGCCAAAGCCCTTGAAAATGACCCGGGGAGCCGGCTCCGACAGAACGTCGTTGTTCTCGCGAGCAACCTCGAGTAACAGGCGCTTGACCAACTCCACATCCGATCCGTAGGCAACGCCGACAGGAACGCGAAAACGAACCTTGGGGTCACCGTGGCTCCAGTTGATGACATTTGAGGAGATGAAGCTGGAGTTCGGGACAATAATGGAAATGTTATCGTTGGTGAGCACTGTGGTGCTGCGAGCTGCGATGTGAGTGACTTTGCCGTTGATCTCTGCAACTTCGATGCGGTCCCCGACTTTGATGGGGCGTTCAAACAACAGGATCAGGCCACTGATAAAATTGTTGGCCACGTTTTGCAGGCCGAAGCCTAGTCCAACACCGACCGCACCGGCCAGAACCGTCAGCGCTGTCAGATCAATCCCGGCTGTCTGCAATCCCACCCACACGCCAGTCACGAGAACCAGGTATTTTGCGAAAGTCGCAATCGCATGCTGCAGCCCGCTATCGATGGGGGCACGCGAAAGGACCTTATTCAGCAGCAGGCTGTAAGTAACTCGCGACAGAAGGGCGACGGCAATGATGAAGATTAGAACTTGAACAAGTGTAAAGACTGAAACGTCGGTGCCGCTCACTTTGGCGAATGGTTCAAACAGCGCGACCCTGATCTGCCTCATTGCTCGCATGCCGGTGGCAACGAAATCGTCTGCTACAGGTTGAGTCACTGGAATGACCTGCAGGACCTTAACGGCAGCAGTGACCCAGACGGCCGCCGTCAGAATCCGATGACTCCACCGCAAGCCGGCCGCTAGAAGCATTCCGGCGGGTGTTGCGATTGGAATGCGCGAGCCTAGCGCAGCCTTGACACGATTCAGTATCCACTGCATTGCGACGGCAACCACCACCACCACGGTGACGCCTACCAAAATCGACCACCCATTCAACACGCTTGGCACCTCCTTTTCCCGATCACGGAACTTGAATCACATCCGAAACAGCTACCAGGCGATAGGACCACGATGGCCGCTGCTGTCCGCTTTGAAGACGCAGACGGCTTAGAAAATGTTTCATGCTCAGTTGCTCTGAGCTCTCCGCCGTCGCTCTCTCTTAACTGTGCAAAGCGACGGAATGAAACAAGTGACGGACCGGCAGAGTCCAACAACAGTGGGGAGTGACAGAATCGGGAGTCTTCGATCGAGTGTGGATGACCGGCTCACCCGAGTGTCTTTGGGAGATTTGTACGAATGACTTGGACTGTACTTTCGCGGTACGTTGACCCGAAGCGACATTGGCTCGACGCCAGGTCCGGGGTGACATGTATTGAGCCGATACCCCCTTATCCACCTGTCCCGGCCCCGTGGCCTCCCGCACCCAGTCCACCTGAGCCGTTGCCTCCCGATCCCATTCCGCCGACGCCAATTCCGTATTGGTCGGCGGTTTAGACGCAGAACTGCGTTAACTAATCTGGCCGGTAAGTATGCCGCGCGGCCTTAATGAGCTGAGTGAAGGACGCGCTGCACTTGATCACGAGTCTTTTTGGTCCATTCTTTGCCCTGCGCGAGAGAATCTTCGACTTTCTCCCCGACGTTATCCACCAGCCTTTCCACCGTACGTTTGAACTCAAGCTGGGCGGACCTACATCGATTCAGACCCATCTCGCCCACGCGAGCAATGTCTCGACGCGTTTTCTTGCCGCTCTGGGGGGCAAAGAGAAGGGCAACCCCTGCTCCTAGAACGCCGCCGGCCACAAACGACACCACCAAATTCAATTTCCCATTCTCCATTTTGACAACCTCCTTGTTTGGTTTCAGAGTCTCTGTTGTCTCGTCTAAAAAAAGTCAATCCCGGGACACTTTCGAGCAGAACGCCTTGGGTGAGCCTTCGTCGAACTTTTCACGAAGGCTCCGCCTGGCTCGCATCAGTCGCAACCTGAGGGCCGTCTCGCTGCACTCCATGTCCTGGGCCATGTCGCGGATAGGCTCCTCTTCCAGGTAACGCCTTCGCAGCAGTTCCCTCTCGACACCACGCAATCGCTGGAGCATTCGCTGGACGTCGATGGCGGCGAGGTTGATTCCAGGTTGGACGGGTGAATCCTCAAATCCCTGGTGACGAGACTCTCGCCGGTACCGGCTACGGTAGCGGTTCATCGCGATGCTATTGACCCATACCAAGGTCTTGCCGGGGTCCTGAAGCTGGTGCAGTCTTTCCCAGCCCTTCACCCAGGCGGCCTGGGCTACGTCCCGCGCCTCTTCTTCGGGAACACCCCTTGAGAGCAGAAGGCCGGCGGTCCGGTGATAATTCCTAGCAAATTCTTCTGCGTATCGGTCTCGATCCATGAACTCCTCCATCCTCGATTGAGAAAGACCCGAACTCTCATACCTTCCCCTCAAGGTGTCGCATTCGACAAAGGGCCTTTCGTTGCCGTCTGGGGCGGGTAAACAGGCGGTCTCTGAGTATTTCACTCGATAATCCCTCTGCTTCCCGAAGGTGCACAACCAGCGCTCAGACTCTACCCAGCCATGAGCTCCACCGCCACTGGCGGATTCAACAGGATCTTCGCTTTGACTCCCCAGGGGTGAGCCGGTCCGCAGGTCTGAGCGAACAGAATGAGGGCTACGAACTGGAGTCTTGCTGCAAAGATGCCCGAGAAGTGGAGGAACTGGGGCGGAGGGCCTGTTCGATCGATGGAATCAGCTTTGAAACCACCGATTTCTTAGGAAGACAGGCGAAAGCACCCAAACGACGGGCTTCATCGTCGTAGGCTGAATCCGCGTAGCCGGTGACGAAGATGATGCCCACGTCAGGCAGAATCGTCCGGAGCTTGCGAGCGGCATCAAATCCGTTGAGCTTGGGCATGGAAACATCCATTACGACCAGGTCTGGCTGAAGTTGCCGGCTGGCCGCAACCAGAGCTTCTCCGTCTCCAAAAGTGCCTGGAACACTGAAACGCTGTTCCAACAGGTTCTTCAGTTTCTCCCGGACCAGCGGGTCATCGTCCGCCAGGAGAATGCGTGGTCGCAACATCATTCCCAGCTCCAATCAGCATGAATTTCAGAGTGGCCGGCTAGCACCACTAGCTGACTCTACCCTAGCACTGTTGGGGCTATGGGGGTACTCGTGGAATCCCTAGGTTTGACCCGATTCCACGGCAATCTCAAGGTCGGACCGCAATCAGGCATAGCAAGGAAGGAGGTGAGCTGCCGCTTGGGAAGGCGGCCGGTCCGTCGCCGCCGAGGGGCGGCTTTTTCCGGGGAGAAACTAAAGGGCTGTGATTCCTTCTTCTACGGCGTACTTGGTTAACTCCGCAGTAGAACGCAGGTTTAAAGCGCGCATGATGCCGGTTTTGTGGTATTCGACAGTCCGGACGGAGATGTCCAACAAACCGGCAATTTCTTTAGCCGTGCGGCCTTCGGCCACCAGTTGTAGAACTTCGCGCTGGCGGTCGGTCAGTTTTCCCGAGAACATTTTGGACGGCAGGTCGCGAGAATGCCCAAGGACAGAGTCCATGAGTCCCTTAGTGACGTGTGTTGTGAGGTAGTGTCGCCCCTCTAGTGCCTCTTTGATGGCAAAAATCAGCTCGGAGGCGGCGGAACGCTTGATGAGATAAGCAGAAGCTCCGATCCGGAAGGCCTCGTTGACGTAGGCCGTTTTGGCATGGACGGTCAGAAACACGAGCTTCACGTTCGGCAGGGCCTTTTTCAACTTGCGCGCAGCATCGATTCCATTTAGGCCGGGCATGGAGATATCGAGAACAATAACCTCGGGCCTCAGACGCACGGCACTATCAAGCAAGCTGCGACCGTCCGTTACGATACCCACCAATTCAAAGGTGGACTCCAGCAGTTTTTGAAAGCCCTGTACAACAAGCGTGTCGTCGTCTGCAAGGAGGATACGCGCTCGTCTCATCTCAGCTTTCCATCTGTTCTATTACCCGGTCAATGGTATGAACTTGACCCAGCGGTGGAGACCAGGCAGCGACTAAACTGAACTGGAGAGGCATGTGCGTTGCCGGATATCGAAGGTCTCTAAGTGGAAATCGCGCAGCTCACTACCCAACGGCAGCGATTGTAGCAGGATTCAAACGGAAGTGCAGTGGGGTTCTCTGCCGACCCGAGCGAGCAGAGGGAAGTCCGATACCCTGAGAGCGGTACTTCCATCCCTCGTTTCGGAAAAAGGCCTAGCCACGAGTCAATCGGTGTTGTTATAAGAAGAGATCAAGTGGAATACAGCGATGGTGGTCCTGATGGTTTGAGAGCCAACTTCCCCTGCCGGGTTCGGTGTGGCTGGAGATTGGTGAAGATTAGGCGATACCGGCCGTCCAAACGGCCGGATCGGCGAGGTCGGTTGGTCAAACGAGATGCTGCTTCTCATCTATTTGTTTGCGGTGGTGTGGATTGGGACCAACGAGGACTTCTTGCTTGTCGAGAGGCTGATCGGATCCGGACAGTATCGGGAGGCCCTAGCCGAATTGGAAACAATCTCTCCATCGCCCCCGGGAACAGCCCGCTGGCATTTGCTGGCCTCCAAGGCTTTCGATGGGCTTGACGATCCGACCCGAGCGGTGGAACACGCTGAGGCTGCTTTGGCGTTGGAGCTGAAGAACGAAGCCCATCACCTCCAGCTGGCTCAAATTTTCTTAAGCCGCAATACCCCTCTGGCCGCCTACGAGATTCTGAGCGAGGCCCAGCAATTGTTTCCCGATTCTGTTCTGATCTCCTTGGGCAAAGGCATCGCCCTGAAGGAACTGAAGCGATACGAAGAAGCTGAAAAGGAGCTTGTCGAAGTTCTGAGGCGAAAACCCGATCTTGGACTGGCCTTCGATGCTCTGGGAACGGTCTACTTGAATACGGCGAGATACCAGGACCTTCTCCGGGTCGCCGCAGACTACTGCAACGGAAGCCCGAATGACTTTCGCGGCCACTACTATCTGGCTGCGGCGCGCCATTCCCTAAACATGGACCCGGCTGAAAGCGAAGGGATCGTGCGGGAGGCCATCCGGTTGAATGCGAGCTTCGCGGCTTCCCAGGCTTTGCTGGGCAAGATACTGGTGGATCGAGAGCGATTTGTGGAAGCGATCCCCGTGCTGGAACGGGCCATTGCGCTGAGATCCGATTACACGCCTGCCCACCTCAGTCTGATCAAGGCGTACCGAAAGGTCGGCGAAGAGCGAAAGGCGGAATGGCAATCAACCATTCTGCGTGAATTAAACGAGAAAGCAAAAGAACCGCCTGCCGCTCTTCTTTACCACCGCAAACAACGATCACCCTGAGGCTTTCGTGGCCCAGGCCGGCAAAATCGGCCGGGGAACAGGGGGCCAAGAACGGGTACCCGATTCTGGTCCCCCCGCGATCGTCACCAGTAAAACTTCAGGGCCATTTGGATCTGCCTGGCGTCACTGCTGACGCCCGTAATCCGTCCTGCTGTAGATGTGCCGATCGTAGTGTTCGGATTGGCGAAGTAGGGCGTATTGGTCACGTTGTAGAATTCCGCCCGATACTCCAGGTTCTTCCCTTCGCCCAAGAAGTAGAAGCGCTTGGCAATGCTGAGGTTCATGTTGAACAATCCCGGCCCATAGAACAGAGCCCGACCCGCATTCCCAATGGTGAAGAGCGGGGGAGGGGCAAAGGCGTCCGGGTTGAAATAGCGGTCCAGCGTCCGTTGCGATCCGCTGAGCCGCGGGTCGCCGACAACGTTTGGCCGGTTTCCGACAGCCCCGCACAGGCAACTGTCGAAGGTAGTACCAGGCGTCAGCGGGAAGCCACTCTGCAGGGTCGTCACCCCATTAACCTCCCAGCCACCGAGAATTTGAGCAGGGGCTCCGCTCGTCAGCCAGCGCCGACCGATGCCAAAAGGGAGCTCGTACGTATGTGCGACGGTGAAGCGGTGTGGAACGCTATTGGGCTCGACACCGCGGTCCAGGTTCCTGTTCTGCAACGGATCACGATAACCAGCGCGACCCACATCGATTGTCTTCTGGAACGTGTAAGCCGTCAGGAACGAAAGGCCTGCTGCGTATCGTTTCTCAGCCTTGACCTGCAGCGAATGATAGATGGAGGATCCAATCCAGGCGTTGACTCCCACCCCTGCCGGGTATTGGGGATAGAGCACATAGGGGGCAATTCGCCGGCCGCGCGCTTCGGCGATGAGATTCAGTGGAATTGCGTTCAGGTTGAAGCCGCCGTAGGGCAGGTGGACCCCACGACTTCCCGCATATCCAACCTCAAACAGAATGTTCTTTACTTCTTGTTGCACGTTGAGGTTCCACTGCTGGTAGTAGGGATACGGTTGCCGGTTCGGGAAGATCCCCACGCCCAGGGCGTTTCGGCCCGTCTTGTCGGCAGGAGAGTAGGGAATGCGGTCCAGCGTGGTACGCCAGGTAACCTGGTCGATCGTGTTGAAGCGAGAGACGTCGTTGTCGGCAAAGATGGGGGCCAGTGGTAAACCACCGCTTTGGCCGACACCCTGGATACTCAACGTGAAGAGCCCAAATCCCCCGCGGATGACCGTCTTGGAGTTCTCAAACGGACTGTAGGCAAATCCGAACCGCGGACCCAGGTTGTTCCAATCCTGCTCATAAAGCGTCGTTCGGAAGCCATTGGTCCCGAACGGGACGATCTCGCCGCGGTTGAGATCGAAAATCCCGCTTCGGTTGTGTTTTTCATGCCAATACAGGGGAGCATCCCAGCGTAATCCGAAATTGAGAGTCAGCTTCCGGTTGACCCGGATGTCGTCCTGTACAAAGAGTGCGTACACCGAAGTACGGGCCTGAAAGAACGAGGGGAAGATGGTGTAGCCAAACCCTGACGGGAGACCGAGCAGAAAGCTGGCATAGTCATAGCCGGTTTGCGAAAACCCTCGTTGGTCGGTGAACAGGTTACTGAACGTGAACCGGGTATTGGCCGGAATGGGCTGGAAGTTGTCCGTCCTGAGCCGCCGGATTTCACCGCCGAACTTGACGTTGTGCCGGTTGAACACCAAGGAGGTCTGGTTGACCAGTGCGAGGCTGTTTTGGAGCTCGATGAAGAGGGTATCCTGGGTACTGCCAAGCCTCCAGAAATTGCCCGTACCGGCAAAGTTTACCGAGGGTGTCCCGAGTTTCTCCTTGCCGTTCGGCATGCCGAAAATCCCGAAGTCTTCTGTGCCTACCTGGCCGTAGCCGGTCGGCAGCCGTTGCGGAAAGCTCCGCCACCAGGAAACGTGCAGGTCATTGGTCGCCCTGGGGCTGAAAATGTGAACGTGGTTGAGCACGAGCTGGCGATTGGGGCTTCTGCTTTGGTTGTCCACGTCGCCGCCCGCCAAGGGGCCAGGGAAGGGTCGGGGCTGAATCTGGTCTACCTGCCGCCGAGAATACCGACCCATGATCTTGTCCGTCTGCGAGAAGTGATGATCAATCTTGATGTCGTATTCGTACTGATTCAGTTGAGTGGCCCCGAAGAAATTGTAGTTGGCCGCTGCCCTATCAATCTGTGGAGCTGGATAAAGATCCTGTAATTTGGCGGCTGCGGGGCTGAAGCGATCAGACGGAATCTGATTGTTTGGAAACGGGTCTCGAACGACCACTTCACGACCGCCGGCGTCGAGCACCGTTCTGGCCGTGTTCGGATCGAATATCTGGTTTCGAAAAACGGGCCGGCCCAAGGCATCGGTTCCCACCTGAGGGCCTAGAAGGCTGGAGAAGTCGCCCCGCTTGAAAGCAGCAATAGGCACGTTCAGATTAGTGAAGGCCCGGGTTCCCCGACGCCGGGTCACCTGCGTGTCGAAGAAGAAGAACGTCTTATTCTTCCAAACTGGGCCACCCACGGTCCCTCCAAACTGGTTATAGCGGAGAATGGGCTTCTGGTGGGCGAAGTAATCGCCTGCGTTCAGCTTGTCGTTCCGGAGAAATTCGAAGAGTGTTCCGTGAATCTCATTTGTTCCCGACTTCGTCGTCGACGACATGATGAGGCCGCTGGTTTGACCATACTCCGCGGTGAAACTGTTGCTGAGAACCTTGAATTCCTGGATCACGTCGGGATTGGGATTGACAGGGCTGCCGGTCCAGACGTGAACGCTGCTGTGAGCTCCGTCTATGAAGTAGCTGTCTCTGCGTTCGAGGCCGCCTTGACTGATGATTTCACCGTCCCTGACTTGGACAACTCCAGGGACGAGTAACCTGAACTGCTGCGGATCTCGCGTGAGCAAGGGCAGCCGCGTCACCTGAGCGTTTTCGATCGTGGTGTTCAAGGTTCCCGTCTCGGTCTCCAACAAGGGGGGCGCCTCGGTTATGTTCAGAGTTTCCGTTACCTCACCGGTTTGAAGCGGCAGATCGATTCGGAGCTGTCGGTTCATCTCAAGGTTGACGTTCTCCCGAACGAACTTCTTGAATCCAGGTGCCTCCACTTCGATCCGGTACAAACCTGGCGACAGGAACTGCACCAGGTAGTTTCCCAGGTTGTCGGTGTGAGTCACGGACTGGACGCCGGTCTTCACGTTGGTGATCACGACCTTGAGATTCGGAATCACCGCCAAAGAGGAATCCGTGGCGGTTCCCAAAAGGCTACCGGTGTTACCTTGCCCCAACGCCACAGAACAAAGCAGTAGCGCAACGAGTACCACTCTCATATTTGCCTCCTGTCTTTTAAGAGAAGTCGAATCAGGCATCTGCTGACTCTCGACGTTCCCGAGTCGCGGTCGAGACACGGCTGGAAGCAGGAAAGTCGGAAGGGGTCCCCCCAGACGCCTTCTGCTTGTCAGGGTGTCGAACCAGCGCGTATGCCACGCCCATCCGGCCGGCATACGCGGCCTGTTAACCGCTTACGTAATCGCTTTACTGAGAGCCTCATTAAGCCACCGAGGCGCTCAGGATGTCAAGCCTGTTTTTTGGGAATGCCTCAACTGGGCGCCTGGACGGGATGCGATGCGCCGGCCAGCTGAAACGTCAAGAGGTGAGGCTGGGGACTTTTTCCGACCGAGACTTTTGCCGCCTGGAACGGGCCGGAGCGACGGAGGTCGACTGGCGAACCACCAGATGAGTGCGAATTTTGAATTCGATACCCTCGTTCGCTTTGGAACTCATGGTATGGAGCAAGGCTTCCACCGCACGACTTCCCAGCTCAGCCCGAGGCAAAACAATGGTGGTCAGCGGCGGATCCGTCAAGGCGGCAAATGAAATATCGTCGAACCCCACCACCGACAGGTCGTCCGGAATCCGAAGCCCGGCAGAACGCACTTCGCTCATGCAGCCGATGGCCATCAGGTCGTTGGCGGCGAATATGGCGGTGGGGAGAACACGCTCGCGGAGGATTTCCGCTGCCGCCCGCCGCCCACTTTCACTCGTGAAGTTGCCTTCAAAAATGAGAGGCTTGCCGCTGAAGACGTCGATGCGTTTCATGCACTCCAGAAAAGCATCCCGCCGCGTCCGGGCAGATTTGAGAGCCGGCGTTCCTCCGATGAAGGCAATGCGGTGATGCCCCAGATCCACCAGGTGCCGGACGGCTTGCTCAATCCCAGACTGGTAATTGACGTTGATATTGCTCATTCGTTCGCGAACCGGTCCCAAATCCAGAAAGACCACCGAGACGTTCTTTCCGGCCAGTTCTCGAATGAGCGAGAAGTCCATTTCCGCCGTCATGATGGCCACGCCCATGACTTGCCTCTCAATCATCCGCCGAACGCAGTCTGCGGTGCGCTTGGGATCGTAGTTGGTGTTGGCCAGAATCACGTCGTATCCGCGTTCGGTGGCAAACGCTTCAATGCTCTTGACCAGTTCGGGGAAGAAGGGATTCGAGATATCGGAGATGATGAGCCCAATGGTATTGGATCGTCCGGAGGCAAGGCTGCGAGCGTGGGCGTTGGGATAGTAGTTGGCTTGCTTGATGGCGGCCAGCACCCTTTGCCGAACCGGCTCCGACACAAAGCGCGTGTTGTTGATGACATGAGAAACGGTGGCCGTCGAAACCCCTGCCAGTTCAGCAATGTCTTTGATTCTCATGAGCGGTGCCTTGACTTAGATGATGAGGTAAGCGCATAACTCCGCGAATTGTAGCGTCAATGCCCAGGGGAGTGTCAAGCGCCACGAAGGAGGCCAAGTCACCGATCGACTCTGGCCGGAAGAGTTCAGTGTTCATAGGACCATATAGCTGCCGGGTTCGAGAAAGCTGTATCGGGTGGGCAACGGCTGTTCCGAACAGCATTTGAAGTGTGACATCCCGTGCCTTGGACGCCAAACTGTGAAATACTGGCAAGCCGTCACGACACCTTGCCAACTTAGCGCAAGGGCTGGAGACACCGAAGGTGAAGGTCTGGCAGAGATACTTTCTGATTCAACTCCCTGGTTGGGGACTCGCGGCCATGGTTCTGTTCGGATTTAGACACTGGCTCGGCCTCCCACTGTGGGCCGCTTGTTTGATCGTCGTCCTTGTTATAGCCAAGGACTTCGTCATCTTTCCGCTTGTCCGGCCGGCCTACGAAACGGTCAGCAGGACCCCTTTGGAAGAGCTGATTGGAGAACCCGGCGTGGCCAAACAGCTCTTGGATCCTGGCGGATACGTTCAAGTGAAAGGAGAACTCTGGCTTGCCGATGCGGTTCCCGAGCACCGTCCCATTCAGCCGGCCTCTTCCGTCAGAGTGCTGGCGGTCCATGATGGCCGACTACAGGTCAAATTGGATGAAGACCTAAGTTAAGGAAAACGCCCACCGTGATGCCAACCGGGCTCGGAGGCCACAAAAAATCCTATTGCCTTTTGTGGATTAGCCGATATACTCAGCGTCCGGGGTTGCATCTGCGTAGTAAATCCTCTAGCGTCTTCTGACCTTGAAGTTTCCTCCGCCGAATGTGCCAGCGACGGATTTGGGGTTTTCCCAATCTGGCCTGGCCGCGATCCTCAACAAATCTGGAGCCGTAATCTACCGTTGTGCGCTGCCCAAGTCGGCTGTTGTGTTGTGTCCGGGCTATTCGAACTCTTTCTGAAAGCCACCTCGAGGGTGGCTGCCGGGATGCCACTCCTTCAGCGACTCTTCCGCAGCAGGGGACCGACCATCCTCACCCCATAGACTTCTGGAGATCCCACGGATTTCCGAATTGGAGAACACATGCCCTTTAACGAATTGGGCCTGACCGCGGAACTGAGTCAGGCTCTGAAAGCCTCAGCCTACCAGCGTCCCACAGCCATTCAAGTTCAATCGATTCCTGTCATCTTAGCGGGCCGCGACGTGGCTGGAACGGCTCAAACCGGCACCGGAAAAACAGCGGCCTTCGTGCTGCCCATGCTGCAGCGCTTGGGAGCCTCAACCGGAAAACTTCGTGCCCTGATTCTGACGCCGACCCGCGAGTTGGCAGTCCAGGTCGAAGCTTCTATCCGCAAGTACGGACGATTCACCAAACTGCGGTCCACCGCCATCTACGGGGGCGTTTCGCAGAAAAACCAGGAAGAAGCGCTCAAGAAGGGAGTCGATATTATTGTGGCGACGCCCGGTCGCTTTCTCGATCTGCTTAACCAGCGACTCCTGAATCTCTCTACGATCGAGATTCTCACGTTGGATGAAGCCGATCGTATGCTGGACATGGGATTTCTGCCCGACATCCGGGAGATCGTTCGTCACGTGCCCAAAGAGCGTCAGACCCTCCTCTTCACCGCCACTCTGCCGCCTGAAGTTCTGGACCTGACGCGTTCGGTACAAAGTGATCCGGTCCTGATTCAGGCTGGAGAGGCTCGCACGCCGGCCGCTGGGATCGACCAGGTGTTCTATCCGGTTCCCTCTCACCTCAAGAACGACTTGCTGCTCGAGCTCCTGGAGCGGGAAACCATGCAGCCGCTGTTGGTGTTCACCAAGACCAAGCACGGAGCGGACCGGCTTCACAGCCTGCTCGAGCGGCGCCGCTTCAAGGTGGCTCGGATTCACTCCGGTCGCACGCAGAGTCAACGCCAGGCTGCTCTGGAAAGTTTCAAGAAATCCCACTGCCCGATCCTGATTGCCACCGACATTGTGGCCCGTGGGATCGACGTGCAGAACATCTCTCACGTCATTAACTTCGATCTGCCTAACAATGTGGACGACTACATTCACCGCATCGGCCGGACGGCACGGGCTGAAAAAGTCGGTATGGCTTACAGTTTTGTGTCCCCTGAGGACGAAGCCACGGTCAGGCTGATCGAGAAGACGATTCGCAGGAAACTCGCCCGCATACGGCTGGATGGGTTCGACTACGATGCACCAGTGAAGTCGAGGGTTTCGCGCACGGAGCCCTCGGTCTTGAGGCAACCATTCAGCGCGGAACGCACGGCCCCAAAGAACGGATCGCCAAAGGTGTTCGACCGGTTTGCCCACGGTCTGGCTGCGGCTCACCGGAAGCCGCGACCGAACGGCGGATCCGATCGGAGGCCGAACGGAAAGTCCGAATGGGTGGAAGGTCGGATTGGAATTCCCAGCGACGAGGAACGGGCCGAGTTGAAGCGTCTTCAAATCAAGATCTTCGGGACCTCCAATTTCCGCCGCAACAAGCCTCGGTCGTCGTTTCGCACAGGTCACACGCGGGACCGTTACTGACGGGAATCGCGGTTTCTAATAACAAGCCAGGGCCCTCCCCGCCGTCTTTCCTTCGCGCCAGCCACTTCGCGACCGAGTCCAAGCTTGATGTCCAGCTTGCCGTGGGCGGGCTGGCCTTAGTGGGGGAGCCCGTCGCCGGGTCTGTGGTCCAGTCCTCACTTCGCCGGTTCCGGCCACCGCAGGTGGCGGCGCAGGAACTCGAAGGTCCCTTTTCCATGGATCGTGTGAGGGCCGTCGAAGAACTCGATAGTGGTCTGCTCGGGCCGCTTCATTTGGGTCACGTAGAAGCGTCGTACCTTTGCATATTCGTAGGCCACCCACTCGTCAGGTGCCACCCCGTCGGCATGCCCCCGCTCCACCATGAAAGGCCGAGGGGCCATGAGCGCAGCCAACTCGGCGTAGTTGGCCACGTTGGCGAGGTCAAACTCGATCATGTCGTATTCCTTCGTAAGCAGGTAACTGTGGGGCGCCTCAACGCTCGTGTTCTTCCAGATCCACTCGTTGAAATCGGCTGAGCAAATGGAGAGAGCGTAGCCGTTCAGCAGGGGGGGCACGCGCACTGCCGTCTTGCCGCCATAGGAGAGTCCGTAAAAGCCGATCCGCTGCGGATCGACGAAGGGCTGCTGGGACAGCCATTCCAGGATTCGCTGATGCTGGCTCAGAATAAAGGAAAAGAGCGACAACTTGAGGGGATGGGCCTTGCGTTGAATCGAGCGAAAGCGGTCTTCGCCAATGTAGGGATTCTGGGGAGAAAAGGTGACAAATCCTTCTTCGGTCAGCCGGACCGCAAAGCGGTGATAGTAGTGTGAGTCAATGTTGGGATCGGCTACATCCGCTGGACGGCCCTCCAGCCCGTGTTGGCACACCACCACGGGACGCCGCTCTGCCGGCTTGAGGTCTTTGGGGACCAGCAGAATGCCGTAGGCAAAGACATCCGGCAGCACGTCCAGCATGACCTCGTAACCTCGGAACGAGGGCTCGTTGTACACGAGTCGAGAGCGGGGATGTCCCTCTCCCTGCGGATCCGGCAGTCGTCCGAAAACTTCTTCCCAGAGGTAGCGCCGGTGGCCCCGAGTGGTTTCGTTCCAGCGTTCGGGTGAACTGGCATCGGCAGTGGCCCAAAATTTCTCGCGGTTCCGGGGGGAGCGGTTCACCATCCGTTGCGTGAAGTTCACCAACTGGAGGAACTGGCGCTTCATGCGTTCGGCAGAGAAGATTTCGCCAAAATCGGCTGACAGCGACCGTTGAGGCGCAGACGGCTTGGCCGCCTCTGCCACCGTTCGCTTATCAACGGCCAAGCCTTCCAGCAGGGCCAGGAGAGCTTCGTCCGAACCGGGCAAGCCGGAGCCGCCACCACTGATCACGAGTCTCGCGGCGTCCCCAGAGCCGCTACGTTCACCGTATTTGCGGGCTTGGACCACTTCCGACTGGACCGAAGAAAGAGGGATTGCTGTCAAGCGGCCGTTGGGTGTTGCCCCCTTTCTGTCGTCGGATTCAGGAGGCGGGCCAGCGATCTCAGGACCTGAACTGGCCTCCACGATCAGGCGGCGCGGCTGCACCAAGATTGAGATCTCGGCATCTCCCTGTTCTCGCAGCACCCCCCAAATGTCTCGGTAGATGGGTTCCTTCCACACCCCCTGCCGAGACTGAAAGTATCCGCTGACCACTGTCCGCTCGATTCTGGGATCCAGCGCGGCAGCATACAGGGCCAAAAGTCCACCCTCTCCGTATCCCAGCGAGCCGATCATGAGACGTTGGCGCTCGTTTTCGTGCTCGAACCAATCGATCAGTCCGAGAACCTTCTGTGCCTCATAACCGACAACGTGCCGCCCCACTTCAAAAGACATGCGGTAAAGGAATTCGCGATGGGGTTGGTTGGTCATTCGAATCTCTGGAATTCCAGACCATTGGTTGCTTCGATCAATGAGCAGGGGAACCACCACCTGGCACCCCAGTTCCGCCAGACGGCGGGCGAATTGTGCTTCTGCGGCGACCCCGGGTTCCAGCCCCACCAACATCTCCGGGGTCCAGTCGGCGTCAGGAATAGCTACCATCCGGGCAAGCGGAGGACCGTCGGGTTGCAGCAGCAGCCCCTCGCCGTCCACCCCTTCCAAGACAGGCCAGCGCACTCGAAAAACCTGGTAGCCGCGACCGGTAGCGATTTGGGCTCGGGTGGCTGTCGATTCGAGCATCTCCAGCGCCCTGACTGGGAGTCTGGGATCCACGGCGCCGATTCTGCGGCGAAGGCTCTCCCGCGCAGCGGTCCTCAGTCGAGCCCATTCCTCGGGAGAAGCGCGTTCCCAGCGCCATCGGCGTTCCTGCTCAGCCTTTTCCAACTCGCGATCCAGAAAGGTATGGATTCCATCGACCATGCTCATAGCCAAGTCGCCCTCGACGGTGAGGGGCAGAGTCCCGGGCAAAGTCGATTGAGCCAGGAGATGCGGAGATCGCAGCAGGACGATTCCTAACCACCAGGCAGCAGAAACGAGACCGGGCAACCGCATATCTGGATTACTCCGCACGACGCTTGGATTCCCTCCACTGGCTCATCAGGAGCGTACAGAAGGAGGGGCCTCAAGATCCAACCCAAGAAGGATTCAACTACAGACTTCTTGTATCGCAAAGGGCAGGCGCTGAACAGCGGTTTCTCAGAATAGCGCTCTAGGCCCAGCCCTTATCGGGTTAGAATGCATTTGGGACGCAATCGGTCTGGATCGGACAGTCCACGGGGGCCGGCTTCGGCGACAGATTCGAGAGCCCCTCCGACTTTGGTTTGGCGGCTAATGGGAGGGGGTGCTTCGGCCGATGGAGTTTGCAGGAGACGCCGTTCATGACCCTTTTTGACGTGTGTCAGTGTGAATGTGGTGCCATCCTTCGGGTTCAATATAGAGGCCCGTCGGTCGGTGGCGACTCCGTGGCGGCCCCGAGTTTTGTGCTGTGTCCGTTTTGTCCGAGGACTCACGAGTTTGTGTCGGAAATCGTGGTGTTGGAATACTTGTCCGATGAAGTCCTCTGGGTCCAGGTGCCGGTTAACCTCCTGCCTGCAACAAGGCGTTCCAGTCAAAAGAAAATTCCCGGCCTGCGCTGAAGGTCTCCGGACAGGCTTCAAGTTTGTCGTGGATCAAACAGGGAAGAGACTGGCGCTGGCCACAATTGCCGGTGGTCGGCGTTTTACCAATGGTGAAGCTGTTCTCGCCATTCGCGATTCGAGGCCTGGTGATGCCGAAGTCGGCGGTTTCCCATCGGATGATCCCTCCGAGTGTGTTCCTCGGTCCACTGCTGCCGTTTATTGTTGTATGGTGGTTGTTCCAATCACCATTTTATTGCTGCGCGGCGTCAGCACCACAAGCGGACTCCGAGCTGTTCCAGCGCGGCTATTACGTTGTGCCGTCCCCTCAACAGGCGATCCTGCGTAAGGCTGAGTTCCAGTTTGGTTCGGACTGGCGCCTGTTGCTCGGTGCAGGGATCCGCTCGGACAACGTGGCCGTCGAAGTTCTCAAAGACGAGCTTCAAGTCCGTTGCCGAGTGCGCCTGCAGGAGTCTTCCATCTCCTCCGCCTCTCCTGAACTCGTTCTCGAAATCCATCCCGGCACCGTTGTGATCGGTCGAGCCTTGGACCGAGAGCGCGCCGTGCTCGAGCGGCAAGCTTACCGGATGGAGCTGACCCCACGACGGATCCGCATCCTGGCCAACCACTCTACAGGCTTACTGTATGGCGTGGAGACTCTCATCCAACTTGTCAAGGCAGAGGGCGGGAGCTTTTTGCTGCCTGAAGGCGAGATCATCGACTGGCCCGACCTTCAGTTGCGTTTGATTTTCTGGGACGATGCACATCATGTTGAACGAATCGAGGCCTTTAAACGAATCATCCGGCAGGCAGCATTTTTCAAGATCAATGCCATCGCCCTGAAGCTGGAGGGCCACTTCCAGTTCAAAGGCGTTCCGGCGTTGGTGGAGCCCTATGCGTGGACCGCGAAGGACTTGCAAGAACTCACTGATTATGGTCTGCGCTACCACCTGCAGCTGATTCCCTGGCTTGATGGTCCCGGCCACGTCGCCTTCATCCTGAAACACCCCGAGTATGCGCATCTCCGTGCTTTTCCAGACAGCAATTACGAGCTCTGCACGACCAATCCGGCCAGCACCGAGTTACTGGTAGGCATGTTCAACGAACTGATTGATGCGAACCAGGGAGTTGACTACATCTATTTCTCCACGGACGAACCTTACTATGTAGGGCTGGCCGACAACCCGCAGTGCAGCGAAGTGGCTCGTGCCAAAGAACTGGGAAGCAACGGCCGCCTGCTGGCCGACTTCATCGCCAGAGTTGCCGATCCGTTGCGCGCCCGGGGACGCAGAGTGGTTTTCATGGGTGAGTATCCACTCGAGCCGGGCGACATTGAGGTCCTGCCGTCCTACTTGATCAGCACCGTCGTGAACGGGCCTCGATTCGATCCTCTCTATCGGGCGCGCGGCATTCGCCAAATGCTCCACACCTCCACGCAGGGAGAGGAGGAACTGTTTCCGAGTTATTTCGTCTTGCCACAGGATCGGCGTCTCCACCAACTTGAACGGCAGGCGCTGCCTCGAGTACAGGAAGGGTTCGAGATGATCTCGACGCACTCCGCTCGGAAGCAGGCGGACATCCTCGGAACGATCACCGCCGGCTGGGGCGATGCCGGCCTTCACCCGGAGACCTTTTGGCTGGGCTATGCGGCCATCACGGCGGCCGGCTGGAGGCCAACCATGCCCGAGCCCGTTGAGATTATGCGCAGCTTTTTGGGGTCCTTCTATGGCTTTGGGACCCACCAGATCGAGCGCATCTACGAACTCATGAGCCACCAGGCCCAGTTTTGGGCGGACAGTTGGGAGCACACCCACAGCGTGGCGCGCAAGCCCCTCTTCGGCAGTTCGAGAAGGATCTTCATTCCGCGCGAGCCGGCACAGGACTTCACCATCGATTTACCGGAAACGCCCGCTCCTGACGACCTGGCTTATTCCTACCCCTGGACTTGGGCCAATCGCAAGCGCCTCGAGCTGGTGGCTCACTTTCGGAAGGAGAACGACGAACTGGTCGGCCTGCTGGACAAGAACTTGGAAACGGTCCAGCTTAATCGCTACAACCTTGAAGTGTTCCTGTCAATCGCCAGGATTTACGGCCAGAACCTCGAGCTGCTTTCCGGACTGAGTCGGGTGGACGAGTTCTTGAAAGCTGCCTGGCAGGCCTCGCGCAGGGGGAATGGTCGAGCGGCTGTTTCCTCGCTGGACGGCGCACTAGACCAAGTGCAGTCCATTCGCCGGCAGCGTAACGCCGTACTGCAGTTTGCTGAGCGAACCTGGTATATGACATGGCAGCCCCGGGTCCCGAGTGCGAATGGACGGCACTTCTTTCATCAACTGGACGATGTGAAAGACCACGAGCCCGACCGCACCGTTGATCTCAGCTACCTGGTCTATCGTCAGCTCCTGCTGCCGTTCGACGAATGGTTTGAACGAGTCCACTCGGTACGAAACGCTTATGCCGACCGGCACGGTCTGCCGCGTCGACGGGATTCGCTCGATTGGAACAGTCTGGCAGCGGACCAAGAGCCGCGCAAGGAACGATGAAACTGACCTCGGGACAGCCAGGTCGGGAAGTGAATGGCGGCGTGAGTTGCTAGAGGCCCTTCGCTAACTGACCCAGCCTCTTGTCCAGTCCAAGGCAGTCGAAGAAACGCTGGCGTCCTTTTGAGGGTGAGTTTCCCGATCACATGTGGATAAATACGAACTGTCCGCGAACCAATGCCTTGGGTGCTGGTACCTTCCAAGCAGACGGCCCTGACGATTGAGTTTTGGCTGATGGCCACGCGCATCCATCGCTCGAGTGGCCCTGGGCCACGGCCTTGCCGGACCTCCTCAACGATCGTCCTGCTCTACTTCCATTCTCAGGTTCTGCTGGAATTCCTGGTCCTCGCTGGCTTCGGTCTTTTTCAGCTGCTGAAAACGCTCCAGAGCACGCGCTGATTTTTCCTTGTCGCCGGTTCTCGCATAAAGGCGACCGAGATGGTAGAAGGCCTGAGCCAAGTCTGGCTGGCATTCCACTGCTGCTTCCAACTCCTGCACAGCTTCTGCCAGCTGGTTGGAGTTTACCAATAGCTTGCCCAACTGATAGTGGGGCAAGGCATAGGTCGGCCTCAGCCGAATGGCTTCTTCGAAAGATTGGCGGGCTTCGGCCGGGCGATTGTCCCGAAGCCGCATCGCTCCCAGATGGTATCGAAACCGTGCGTTGGACGGATCGAGCGCAATGGCCCGCAAGAGGTAGCGCTCACCTTCGCGATTCCTGCCCTCGTTAGCCAGACTTGCCGCATAGAGGAACAAGGCTCGTTTCGAATTGGAATCCAGTTCCAAGGCGTGGCCCAGGAATTGCCGAGCCTCTTCATACCGTCGCAAAAGGTAGTAGCTGACTCCGGCACTGTAGTAAGGCTCAGCCCATTCCGGCTGGGCTTTGCTGATTTGACTCAGGATCTCCAGACACTTCTGGTGGTCTCCCAAACGCTGGGTAATTCGAGCTTGCTGCAGAAGATATCGAGGTTCGTGTGGTGCCTGTTTCAGAGCTCGCTGGGATTGGTCAAAAGCCTCACTCAGCCGTCGTTGAACGAGGTAAGCGCTCGCAGATAAGTAGTGATCTTCTGCGGATGTAGCTGATTTCAGCAGGTCCACGGCGAGCCCAGGTTCACGTGCCTCGATGTAGGCGGCTGCAAGCTGCCGGCGAATCTCCTCTGAACGTGGCTGAAGTCGAAAGGCTGCTTCGAGGGCGCGAATGGCTTCCTTGGCCTGATGATGACTAAGGAAGAGTTGTCCCACTCCCATCAACCAGGTCGCATCGTCGCCGAAGTGGCCAATTCCTCGTTCGGCCTCTTCTTTCGCTCGTTCCAGATGGTTGGCGGCCAACTCTGCCCGTACAAGGTTAAAGGCCACGTCTGGTCGATTTCGGCTGGACTCCGGTAGCGCCTTCAGCCGTCTGAGTGCCTCATCGGTCCGGCCCATCTCCAACAAAACAACACTCAGATTGTAGGCGGCGTCAACGTGCTGGGGATTCAAGGAAACGGTTCTCTCCAGTTCCAGGCAACCTTCCGAGAGGTTTTGGCCCCGTAGAAGGGCAAGTGCCAATCGATAGTGACCCTCGGAGGATCCGGGCTGCAATTCCAAATACTTGCGGAAATTTTGAATGGCACTTGAAATGTCCTCGACTCGAAACTCAACCGTTCCCAGTTGGAGGTAAGCCTCGGCGAGGGTCGGGTCTGCCTTTAGGGCGAGCTCAAACTGAATCTTGGCGTCCCGAAAGTGGTTACCTTCGAGAGCTTGCCGTCCGTTGTCAAGGTGTACTCGCGCCGGAGAACCTGTTTGAGGATTGGCCCAAGTGAGAGAAGTCCAGAGCTGTCCTGCCACTAGGTAAACGAAGAAATGGCCCGTCAGCGAGTACGTCCCAAGCGAAAGGCCGAGGCTTGTTTGAAAGCACATTCTACTCAACAATTGAATCGGTCGAGACCTACTGTGGGCCTGAAAGCCGTTTCAGTTCCGGAGCGAGCTCATAAGCCTTCTTGATCTCGGCTTGGGCGGCTTCTGCCTTCCCCTTCTGCATCAGCAGGAGAGCCAGGTTGTAGTGAGCTTCGGCGTAGGCGGGCTTCAGACGCAGGGCTTCCTTGAAGGCTGCTTCTGCCGCTGCGACCTGCCCGTCCTGCAGAAGGACCAATCCCAAGTTGTTGTGGCATTCAGCCGAATCAGGAGCGTATTTGAGCCCCTCGCGGAGCACGCTTGCAGCACCTGCCAGATCGTTCTTTTGGCTCAGCACAAGGCCGAGATTGATGCGAGCATCTGAGTAACGGGGATCCAGAACAATTGCTTCAGAGAACTCGCGAATCGCCTCTTCCAGGTGACCAATCTTTCCCAAAGCAAGACCCCAATTGTAGTGTCCTTCAGCGAGGTCGGGATCGTCGAGCACCGCCTGCCGGAAAAACTCCAGGCCTTTGGAATAATCCCCTTTCTTCCACCACCATAACCCCAAGCTTGTACGGGCTCGGGCATAGTCAGGTTTCAACTCCAGCGCCCTTTGATAGGAAGCCAGGGCCTTACCGGTGTCTCCTTTTCTATCCCAGGTCATCCCTAAGTAGTAGTGAGTGACAGGAAAATTCGGGCTTTCTTCCACTGCCTTTTGAAGGAGATCCAAAGCCGAGTCAAGATCGTCCCGCTTCAACGCGTCGGTCCCCTGCACAATCAGGCTTTTGGCGCGTGCGAGGTGCATCCGGAAGGTCCTGAGCGCCTCCTCTTGGCGTAGTTCCACCTCCCCAGCCTGCTTCAGCCCCTGAGTGCGCAATGCGATTCCCAGGTTATAGCGAGCATTTTCAAAATCCGGTTTCAGCGAGAGCGTCCGGCGGAATTCCTCTATCGCGCCGTTGAAGTTGCCTTGAGCCTTTAGTGCCATCCCCAGGTTATAGTGGCACTCAGCATTCTTCGGATCCAGACGCACTGCGGTCTTGAAGTGTTCCATCGATTGTTCGGCTTCTCCCATGCGCCGCAGAGCTATGCCCAGACGAAGATGGGCCTGAACGAAGTTCGGTTGGAGGCGCAAGGCCCTTTGGAACTCGTCCGCCGCCCCCTCGAGATTGCCCTGCTGGCCGAATGCAAGACCGAGGTTGTAAAAGGCTTCTGCCGAGGACGCATCCAACTCAAGGCTGCGACGCAACTCGCTGATGGCCTCCTCCAGGCGGTACTTCCGCAGAAGCGCCAGTCCCAGAGCTTTGTGAATCGGCGCAGAAACAGGTCGCAGCCTCACCGCGGTCTGATAGTTTTGAATCGCCCGGTCGATCTCGCCAAGTGACTCCAGGGATACTCCCCAGTTGTAGTGTGCTTCCGCATAGTCGGGTCGCAGCCGCACCGCTGCTTCGAAGTGCGCGACGGCCGCTTGGTGGTTCTTCTGGCGTGCAAGCTCGATGCCAGTCTGATTATGTTTCCGAGCCTGCTCACCAGCTTCCGTCGACTGTCTGACTGCAACTGAACGTCCCGTCTGTGACGCAGCAGAAATCGGCAGCAGCCAAACCGCTAGTACGGCCAAAACAATTCGGTGTCGGCACGAAAGGCGAATATTCCAGCTGAATGCAGGTTTCTTCACGACGGTGTTTTTCATGCGGGGTCCACAGCCAGGGGCGAGGCACGATTTGGTGAGCCGGGTCCAGCCAGAATTGAGGCACTCAACCCTGCTTCCGGTCACCTACTTGCCAAGGTGGTGTGAGCTCTCATCTTGGCTCACACCACCTTGTAAGAGGCATGGTAACCGCAGCGTTCTCCGCCTCAGAAGATGAACTTCAAAGCTAGCTGTCCAATCCGTGGATCACGTGCTCCTGTGACGCGGCCAAAGTTTCCGGAAGTCAAGTTTCCACTCGGATTGGTGAATTGAGCATGGTTGAAAATGTTAAAGAATTCGGCACGAAATTCAGCCGACAGCTTTTCACGCAGCTTGGTAGTTTTGTGGAGCGAAAAATCCCAGTTGTTCAAGCCGGGACCGTGAAAAAAACGACGATTTGCGTTTCCGGGTACCCCCAGTTCCTCCTCGAAGAAGGGCTCTGTGGAAAAATAACGATGCGTTTCCGAAGCCCTGGGATCAAAGAACTGGATGGGTTGGCCGTTGTAGTTTGGACGATCCACCCCCCCACAACCGCACAGAGACCGGTCTCCACCGGCACCCATGCTGATAGGCAGTCCCGTGGTAAAGCGTGTAATGCCGGTGATCCGCCATCCTTCCAGCACCTTGCGCACAGGCCCAGCCGAGTGAGTCAACCGTTGAAAGGGCAGTTCGTACGAATAGCTGATCACGAAATTATGAGTCAGATCGAACGAAGAGAACGATCGGCTCAGCCGGTGGTTGAACGGGTTGATATTATCTGAATAGCCAGAAGCATTGTCGAGCGACTTCGCCCAGGTGTAGGCTCCCAGCAAACGCAAGTCCCCGACGCGTTTTTCCAGGCTGATCTGCAAAGCATCGTAGGCTGAGTTGGCGATGGTGGTCGAGTAGTTGTTATTTGCAAAGTCGAGGAGTCCATCGTCGATGTAGCGTCCGGAGGTGACCGAAAACGGACGGGTTCCAAATGCGTCGACGCCCCGCGTAAAGAGTCCATCCCCATTCAGGTCATAGATCTGATCCTGTCCGCCGGGACCGCATCCTTCGTCAGGTCCCAGGATGCTTCGAATCTGCAGGCAGCGAGCGGGATCGCCGGGGTTGAACGAAGTTTGGGCGATCAAATGATGTCCCCTTGTGCCCACGTAGCCCAGTCGCAGAATCATCGAGTTTCTGATCTCGCGCTCAATGCTGAAATTGAAGTGCTCAGCATAGGGCAGGACGTTGTCCACCTGGAAACCCGGAGAACTCGAGATCGGCTGGAATTGAGGCCAGATGCCCCTAGCTCCGGGTCGGGGAATGGAAAACGGGTAGCGCTGTCCCGGATTGTTTCCGCGACGACGATCTTTATAGGGTTCCTCTAGATACACTTCCGTTGGGCTTACGTAGAAAAGCCCAAACGGTGCATCCCCCACTTCAAAGAAGAGGGTCAGGTCTTCAACCGCTGTGTAGTAGATCCCAAAAGCGGCGCGGATGCTCGTTTTTCCAGGACCTCCAAAGATCTTGCCGAGAACTCCGTCACTGAATCCGGGAGAGTAGGCGATCCCAACCCGAGGAGCGAAATTCTTGTAATCCGTTGGTGCCAGAGTCTTTGGAATGCCGGGGTCGCCTGGGAAAGCCCACCCGGTGGGAGCATCCGGGTAGACTTGGGATTGGAGGCCGGGAACAAAGGCCTGAATCTTGCCTTGGGTGTCGTAGAAAGGTTGGCTCACTTCCCAACGCAGTCCGTAGTTGAGAGTGAAGTTGGGCTTGATCTTGAAACTGTCCTGGCCGAAAGCCCCCACGTATTTCGTTCGCGAATCCAGGAATTGGCGGCTGGATTGGATAAATAGATCAGGAGCCCCAATCAGATAATCTGCGAAATCGCTGCCGGTTTCGTTCCCATAGAATTCGAAATAGCCGTTCTGGGCATAGGTATTCCTCTCATTGATCTGGATATAGCGAAACTCACCGCCCATCTTGAAGGTGTGCTTCCCCACGATCTTGGAGAAATTGTCCAGCCACTGGAAGCTGTTATTGAACTGGCCTGTTGTGCCATCCGGCAGGCCAAATGACAGGCCGGTTGCGCCGAAGAGACCGATCGGAGGGACTCCCTCGAGAGTGGGGTCGGTCGAGAGGATACCGAGCCCTCCGCTCTGATAGCCAAAGTCAGCAACCTTTCCCAAACCCTGGGATGGCTTGTTCAAAGTCAGAGCAAGACGGGTGAAATTGAATCGTGCCTCGTTGACCGCAGTGGGCCCGAACGTCAGAGTGTTCGAAATATTCGCTTGTTGCCCTCGTTGAGGTGTCACCGCCGGAAATCCGGGCACGTTCGATGTGAATGCGGGAAAAGGACTCAAAAGCGTCGAATCATCGAAGTGGTAGTAGACCGACCAGTTGCCCGTTCGCTGATTGATAAGGTCGATTCGCTGTCCCCACTTATCATCTCGAACCTTTTGTTTTTCGGCGCTGGTTGCAAAGAAGGGTTGTCCCGCCAGAGTGCCAATGGGGTTCGGAATGAACTTGAGGGTGGCCGCCGAAACCGGGGACCAGGCCCGCTGAGGTATGATCTGGCCGGGGAAAACGCATCTGCCGGCCTGCGCATCGGCAAGGGTGTCGCAGCCCGGCTGCCAGTACGGTTCACCCGAGGTCACCGTGTAGCCCAAGCGACGGGTCAGCACTTCGTCGAATGTCCCGTTCCCGGTGACACTGTCGCCCCGAACGCGTCCTTCCAGGCCCGGAAATCCAGTGATCCCAACATCGGAAAAATCACCGCTTCGGTTGAGAAGTGACGGCACCAGAATGTTCCCACTGGAAAGGCCACGCCTCTCTCTGGTTCCCTGGTAGTCACTGAAGAAGAAGAGTCGGTTCTTCAAAATCGGACCTCCAATGACCCCGCCGAACTGATTGCGCTTGAAGACTCCTTTTTCCAAGTCAAAAAAATTACGAGCGTCTAGTTTCTCATTGCGGAGGAATTCGAATGCGGTACCGTGGAATTCATTGGTGCCTGACTTGGTCAAGGCATTAACGATAGCGCCTGAGAAGCGCCCGTACTCGGCATCAAAGGAGTTCGTAACTAGGCGAAACTCTTGAATTGAGTCCAAGGTCGGTACAATGGAAGCCCCATTGTTGCGTCCTTCGACGACATCTCCCCCGTTTACCAGAAATGAGTTGGCAGATTCCCTTTGTCCGTTGACCGAAACGTTGCCCGCATTGCCCGTCCCGCCGATCGGACGATCCGTAAACTGGACTTCGGAGGTAATCGGCACCACCCCCGCCTGCAATCCAAGCAGATCAATGTAACTGCGGCCGTTGAGGGGGAGATTGGTCATTTTGCGGTCTTCGATCACATCTCCCAGTTGCGTACTGGTGCTTTCAACCTGGGCCGCGTTGGCTGACACCTCTACGGTTTGTGTAATTTCGCCGACGACCAGCTGGAAGTCAGCCCGATAACGCTGATTGACAAGGAGCTTGATTCCGGTCTGAGTCGACCTTCGGAAGCCGCTTAGCTCCACCTCAACAATGTAGTAGTCGCCGACTGGGACGGCGAGGAACTGATAGGATCCCGTGGCATCGGTTGCGGTCGTGCGAGTGAAACCCGTGTTTGGGTTTGAAAGAACAACACTGGCGCCAGGCACGGTGGCGCCACTCGGATCGGTGTAACGGTCCCCAGAACGGTTCCCGTCACATCAGCCCGCAACGTCGTCAGATGGGAGCAGAGACAGGCCATCAATAGCAGGCCGGAAACCAAGCTTCGCCTTCGAATCGTCACCATGGAAAACCTCCATATTGGTGGAAGGTGAGAGAAAGAAAAAGCTTCAACTGCGCCGGTGAAGGAAGATGGAATGCGAGGGGATTACGGTGATCCGGCCGGTTCTTTGGCCCAGCTCGACGTCCTGTGCCAGAATTTGCCAAATCTAGGCTGCGCATATTCAGCCTTGCTGAATCACAGCAGATCTTCGATTTGTGTCAAAAAAGGTAGTACTCTTGAGCGCTAGTTTCGCTCGTTACCGGTTCGTCGGCAAGGGAATTTTTTTCAGAATGTCCACCCAAAATAGAGATGTCTGGTGGTTATCAAAGTAGCCATGTTCTGTTTGTAGGTATCAGCAATCATCAGGGTTGCAGCAAGTCTGGTGGAAAAGTCCGACCGTTCGACCATGCCGGACTCTTCGCGCGCTAACTGGGTCTGTCTCAAGACCGAGTTGTGAGGCACAATGTCTCTAGACCGGAACCCTGGCGATCGATCAGTCAATCCCGGTTTTCCCAGGCAGGCCATGGCAACCCTTTCCCGTACCGGACAATGGAGGCAAGACGACGATGAGACACTCCCTTCGAGGCCGACTCACACGCAGGCAGTTTCTGACAGCTGGCGGCACTTCGATGTCCCTGTTAGGCATTCATGCCTCCTCGCTGTTAGGAGGAGGAGCCAAACCGTCAGCGGCAGACGAAGCCAAGGGGGCTATCGTCATCTGCAATCACTGGACGCAATTTGGAATTGGAGAAACCTACCCGCAGGGTGAGGTCAACGGAAAATGGTATCGGAGGAACTTCTCTACGGTCTTAGGATTTGAGCGCGGACGACAATGGCTCAAAGAAAGGCCGCAGAATCGCATCTGCCACGAATTCGACGCCTATTTTCTGGAATCAGTGACGGAGGAAGATCCAGCTTATTTGAACGTCATCCGTGATTTGCTCGACTCTGGCCGCATGGAGCTGCCCGGTGGCACCTATGGCCAAGCGGAATCGCAAATCTTCGGCTATGAGTCCGCCATCCGCCAGCTCACGTTTGGCCAGGCCGCGTTCCGAAAGTTCCTGGGCCGATCAGTCACCACTTTTCTGGTGGAGGAGCAATGCTTTTACTCGCAGCTTCCGCAGTTGTTGCTTCAGGCCGGTTTCAAATACGCAAGTGTCCAGTTTCAAAATTCCGGGACCCTCGATTCGTTGCCCCAGGATCTCATTCTGTGGGAAGCGCCGGATGGTTCAGCCCTGCCAACGGTCGCACCCCACCCGGGCATGTTGAGCTGTGCCCGCCAGTGGAAGAGCTATGACGAGGTCGTTGACCAGCTTGCCGGCCGTCCCGCCCCACTCATCTTTCAGTGGCTGGAGCTGTGGGTGCCGGGGCTTGATTGGGGGGCCTCCGTGGCGCCCTATCGCGAGGCCATTCAGCAGCAGGAGCAAAATGGATTCCGGCAGATGTTGCTGAGCGAATACGTCGCCTGGGCCTCCAAACGCGCGCCCTTACCCCGAATGCGGCTGCGGATGGATCAATCCAACTACAACAACAATTTCTACCAGGGAGGCTGGGGCTACGAGAACGAAAAGACCGCCCGTGGTTCCAACCGGTTCGAAAGCCAGCTGCTGGCGGCCGAGGCCATTTGCGCTGGTGCCGGTGTTGAAGAGCCCCTCTCCAGCGTCCGGAGGAAACTGCCGGAGCTCTGGTCGCGGCTGCTCAGGTCCCAAAACCACGATCCCTACTTGGCTGGAAGTGTCCCAGCTTACCTTGGTGACGTACGATCCTTTCAAAGCGAACTTGCCGTCAACCAGTTTTCCATTGTGAAGGAAACGCTGCAATCGGAGCTGGGACTGGGGAAACCGATTTCTGCCGACGCCAGTCCGGCCCGCTTTTTCAATCCCTGCCCGTGGCCGGTCAACGCTCCCGTTCTGATCGAGCTGGACGAAACGCAGTGGCCGGATCACTGCTTCACCCTGAAAGCGGACCAGCAACCGGATCGAAATCTCGATGCTGTCTTCCGCAGTGACGAGGGAAATGTGCTGGTCGGTCCAGTGATGTTAAACCTGCCCGGCTACGGCTCGGTGGCTGTTCGTGTGGCCCGGAAAGGCCCGAAGAGAGATGTGCCTTTGGCCGAGAGTGAATTCCTGCTTCCTTCCGACGGGGCTCACACCTGGAAAGTGATGCTTCCCCATTGCGAGGAAATCGTTATCAATCCCCTTGTCGGCGAATGGCGACAGGTTCCCTCTTTTTTCTATGAACATCCCAATGTCAATGCGGAGGCGGCCCACACCCAGATCGAAGCGGCCCCTGTCAACATCACGTGGCGAAGCCGCTCCGAGGGGGTGGAGGTCGCCACTTGGCGCCAGGACTTGATGCGTATCAAGGAGGTGCCGGAACCGGCTTTAAGCGTTCAGGGCATGGCGATGGCAGGCCTGGCGGGCTCTTCCTTCGTGGAATTTCGCCATCGCCTCACCTCCAACATTCGTTTCGCGACCGGGAAACGTCCCGCTGGAACCTGGCGCTTTCAGGTGCGACTGCCTGCGGATAGACTGCGCATCGTGGCCGATTCGCCCTTTGCGGAAGAGGAACACAAGAAGGATACATTTTACTGTTCGCGGTATGTGCGGCTGGAATGGCCGGACCGACACATCCTTTGGTGCCCTTCCCAAAATACCCTCTTTCGAAGAGTTGAGGTCAGAGGTGATCTATTTGTGGAGTGCACCGTTTTTGACTTTGAATTTACGGGGACCGCCCAGTGGGGGATGCGTTTCTTCGCGGCCGCGGGCTTCACGGCCGCCGAGTCGATGCGGCTAGCCGAGAGCTATCATCGCCAGCCGATTACAATGCCCAGCAGTTCCGGAGCACCGGCGTTCAGAGGGATCGCTGCGGACAATGCCCACGTTGTCATCACCCATTGCTTTCCGGCTCCCGGGAGAGGATCCGTTGGCTTGCGGGTGTTGAACGCCAGCGATGATCCGCAAGAAACCACCTTCGACTGGCCGAAAGCCATCGCCAAGGTAGAAGTCGCCGACTTGGATGGCCGGCCTATTTCTTCGACGAAGGATGCCCAGCTGGCTCTCTCACGCTCCAAATGGCGCTATCGCTTTCGCCCCTGGCAAATCGTGACGTTTTGCATCGCGACGTGAGACAACTCTGCGTCCACTCTGCCAGCCGAAGCCCAGGCAGGTATCCGGCTACCGAACCCTGGCCTTCATACAAATCGAACGCTCAAAACGCGGGGTGGCTGTGGAATGACGCAAATCTGTCGTATAATTGGACCTTCCAGGATGCCACCAATCCAAGGCCGGTAATGGATGCCGCGCGACCAAGACACCATACTCCGGTTTTGCTTCGATGGCAGTACTCACTTTAGAGGTCTTCGGAATGAACTCTTGTTTAGTGGGGCTCGTGGCCTTATTGGCTGGCGTGATGTCGCAAGATCTGTTGGCCCAACCGCCAGCAGCCGGAACTGCGCCGGTCGATTTTCAGCGCGTGGTTCGGCCCATCCTGTCTGAAAACTGCTTTCACTGCCATGGCCCCGATGCCAACACACGCATGGCAGATTTGCGCCTGGATACGCGGGAGGGTGTCTTTACCCGGCGCGAGAATGGAACGCCCGTGGCGCCGCGGAACTTGGAAGCAAGCTTGGTGTATCAACGTATTTCGGCTGCGGACCCGGCCTTAAGGATGCCGCCTGAGAGTTCGCACAAGACGCTCACGAACGAGCAGAAGGACACCCTGAAACGATGGATTGCGGAAGGTGCGACCTGGAAGGAACACTGGTCGTTTGTTCCGCCTTCGCGAGCTTCGCGGCCTGTGGTGACCAAAGCCAATTGGGTGCGAAATCCTGTCGACGACTTCATTCTGGCCAAGTTGGAAGCGGCCGGGTTGGAACCTGCTCCGGAAGCCGGACGCCGGAGCCTGATTCGTCGTGTTTCGCTGGATCTGACCGGGCTGCCGCCCTCCCCCGAGGATGTCGAACGGTTCGTCAACGATCCTTCACCGCAAGCCTACGAAGATCTGGTTGATCGGTTGTTGGCTTCGCAGCATTGGGGTGAGCATCGGGCCCGCTTCTGGTTGGATGCGGCTCGCTATGCCGATACTCACGGCATTCATATCGATAACTATCGCGAGATGTGGCCTTACCGAGACTGGGTGATTAATGCCTTCAACAGAAACCTGCCGTTCGACCTTTTCACCATCGAACAGTTGGGTGGAGACCTCCTGCCCAATCCTACGCGCGATCAGCGGATCGCCACGGGATTTCACCGCTGTAACGTGACCACCAACGAAGGTGGAGCGATTCCCGAGGAGTTTGAAGCCATCTACGCTAAGGACCGGGTCGACACCACTGGCACGGTCTGGCTGGGGCTGACTGTGGGCTGTGCCACTTGCCATGACCACAAGTTCGACCCCATCTCTACCAAGGACTTCTATTCCCTGGCGGCGTTTTTCCGCAACTCGACCCAGAATGCCATGGACGGCAACATTCCGGACACGCCGCCAATCATTGTCGTTCCCACGGGAGCGGACGTTCAGCGATGGGACCAGCTGCAACGCGAGGCACGCGAGATGTCGGAGCGCATGCGACAAGTGAAGAAGCGGCCGGGGAAGACCTTTGAAAAGTGGCTGCTTTCCAAATACCGCTTTGACTCGACGGGGCCCGTTGACGAGTCTGTGCTGCTCGCCAAGCTGACTCTTGGGTCGGCGGTTTCTCTGCACCATCGTGGCCGCACCGAGCCGGTCGCTCTCACGGAGGGACTGACGCTGGGAGACGGTCCTCGACCTGACATGAAGGCGCTCCATTTCGGCGCTCAGGCTCAAGTGGAGATTCTCGATTTCGACGACTCCGGATCTGACCAAGGTTTTTCGATCTCCGCCTGGGTCTTGTCTCCCTGGGATGGGGATGATTTTGTGATCGCCAGCCAGACTGATCCTGAAGACAAGGGGCGTGGCTGGGCGCTCCAACTAGGTCGGCGTGTTCCACAATTCAGGCTCACCGGTGACCAGGGCAAGGGCATTTCCGCCAGTGGAGAGCACTTGCGCCAGTTGAAACCCGGAACCTGGAATCACTTGGTGGCCACTTACGACGGTAGCCGCGACCAGGCCGGTATGGCGCTTTATGTGAACGGCCGTGCGATTCCAGTCCTGGGAAACGCCAACGTGACTGAGCTATCGGGTCAGATTGCTACGAGTAAGCCCTTGCGTTTGGGCAGTGACGGTAAACGCTTTTTTGAGGGAGGGGCGATCGCGGAATTTCGCATCTTCAATCGAGCACTTACTGCGGATGAGGCTCTCCTTGCGTTTGCCTGGCCCGAAATTCTCCCTTCTCTCCGCAGGCCGGCAGGTCAGCTGAGCGAGACCGACCGCGAATACCTTCATGTGCTTTTTCTAAACCAGCAGGACCAGGACTATCGAAACCTCGTGGCAAGGCTGCAGCAGGTGGTGGCCGAGCAGCGCCGGATTCGAAAGCGCAGCGCCGTGACCCATGTCATGCAGGAGCGCGCCGATAGCCCGCCCATGGCTCATATTCTCTACCGCGGGCAGTACGACCAGCCACGCCAGGCGGTGGATCCCAACGTCCCCTTGGCTCTCCCGCCCCTACCTGCCTCCTATCCGCGCAACCGATTGGGCCTGGCTCAGTGGTTGGTCGATCCGTCCAATCCATTGACAGCTCGCGTTACCGTCAACCGTTTCTGGCAGGAGGTTTTCGGAACCGGCCTGGTCAAGTCGAGCGAGGATTTTGGTTCCCAGGGGCAGGCTCCGTCCCATCCGGAGTTGCTTGACTGGCTGGCGGTCGAGTTCCGGGAATCAGGCTGGGACATCAAAAGGTTTTTCAGACTTCTGGTGACATCGGCCACCTATCGGCAGTCGGCCCAAGCCGACGAAGACAAACTCAAGGCGGATCCCGAAAATCGTTTGCTGTCGCGTGGCCCGCGCTTCCGAATGGACGGTGAAATGGTGCGGGACTATGCCTTGGCTGCCAGCGGCCTGCTGGTGCCGACCCTCGGCGGACCCAGCGTGAAACCCTACCAGCCTGAAGGCATCTGGGAAGCTGTGGCCATGATCGGCAGCAACACCCAATTTTACAAACAGGACCGGGGTGAGAAGCTATACCGGAGAAGCCTCTACACGTTCTGGAAGCGCAGTGCGCCGCCGGCCTCCATGGAGATTTTCGGTGCGCCCACCCGGGAAAGTTGTACCGTACGGCGAGAGAGAACCGACACACCGCTGCAGGCGCTGGTGGTGATGAACGATCCGCAGTTTGTCGAAGCCGCCCGAGTGCTGGCCCAGCGCGCCTTGAAATTCGCTGGTGGAGAGATCGATGGCGAGATTGATTTCATCACGGCCCGCCTGCTCGGCCGAAGGTTCGACAACGAAGAGAGAGAGATCACCAGGGAGGCCTACCGGGATTACTTGAGGCACTTTACGGCGGATCCCGAAGAGGCCCGCAAACTCCTGTCGATAGGGGAATCGAAGCCCGACGAGCAACTTCCGGTTTTGGAGTCGGCGGCCTTGACGATGTTGGCCAACCAGGTGATGAATCTCGATGAGGGACTGAACAAGTAGCGGGTAGGTCGTTTCAAACAACTTTGGGGGAAGAAAATCATGCATCCCTTTGACGAATGCGTTCTACTGGAAACGAGGCGGCAGTTTTTCGGGCAGGCTGCACGCGGTTTGGGAGTAGCGGCCCTGGCCACTATGCTTGGAGACAGGAGCTTGTTGGCCAGGCCGCTGCCTCATCCAGAAGCGATCGGGGCGCTTCCTGGCCTGCCTCACTTTGCACCCAAGGCCAAACGGGCCATCTACCTGCATATGGTGGGAGCACCTCCGCAGATGGATCTGTTCGACTACAAGCCCCGAATGACGGAGTGGTACGACAAAGATCTGCCGGAGTCTGTCCGTCAAGGCCAGCGCTTGACGACCATGACTGCCGCCCAAAGCCGCTTTCCGATTGCGCCCTCGATCTTCAAATTTTCACAGCATGGTCAAAGCGGTGCCTGGGTTTCGGAGCTATTGCCCTACACGGCCAGGATGGTGGATGACCTTGCCATCATTCGTACGGTACACACCGAGGCTATCAACCATGAACCGGCCATCACTTTCATTCAGACCGGAAACATGATTGCGGGGAAGCCTTGCCTCGGGGCCTGGATCGCATACGGCTTAGGAAGTGTGAATCAGGACCTGCCAACCTTTGTGGTGCTCAACGCCACGCACTCGCATCCGAAAGCCGGCGTGCAGGCCATTTCGGCACGGCTGTGGAGCGCCGGATTTCTCTCGGCTCAGTACGCGGGGGTCGCATTGCGTTCCGGTGGGGATCCCGTGCTTTATATCAACAATCCGGAAGGCGTTTCCTCCTCGCTCAGGCGGCGGATGCTGGACGCTGCAGCCCAGATCAACCAGATCCAATACCGTAAGATGGCCGATCCCGAAATTCTCACGCGGGTGTCTCAGTACGAGATGGCTTTCCGGATGCAGACATCGGTGCCGGAACTCACCGACCTGACCAAGGAGCCGGAGAGCACTTACCAACTCTATGGCGACGACGCACGCAAGGGGGGCACCTTCGCTCACAGCTGTCTCATGGCCCGCCGACTGGTGGAACGCGGAGTTCGTTTCGTGCAGATCTACCACCGGGGATGGGATGTGCACAACACCCTGCCCGACGTGTTGCCTAGCCAGTGCCGAGACGTGGATCAGGGCGGCTGGGGCTTGGTGCAGGACCTGAAAGCTCGTGGCCTTCTGGAAGATACCGTAGTGGTCTGGAGCGGCGAGTTTGGCCGCACGATCTACTCGCAGGGCAAACTCACCCAGACGGACTACGGCCGGGACCACCATCCCCGCTGCTTCACATTGTGGATGGCCGGCGGCGGAGTGAAAGGAGGAATCGTCCATGGAGAGACCGACGAGTTCTCCTACAACATCGTCAAAGATCCCGTCCATGTCCGCGATTTTCAGGCGACGTTGCTGCATCTGTTCGGGATCGATCACGAGAAATTCACCTACAAATATCAGGGCCTCGATCAGCGCCTTACCGGTGTCGAACCGGCTAGCCCGGTTGCCGCCGTCCTGGTCTGACGCCCACCCAAATGGATTTGCCTTAGTGTGTGCGGGGCAGAGGCTCACTACGGATTAGGACCGGTTCAGCCCGTCGGAAGTCCCCCCAATTTGTCGCAACCGGATGAAGAACCCCCCTGCTTCTGGTTGAAAACTCCCCCCGTTTCCCTTCTGAAAGAGTTCGTTGTGGCGTCGGCTCCAGGACGCGCCAAAAGGCGCGGCCCTCCGTTGCAGTCACTGGGCCCTTGGAGCTTGGAGCATCTTCCTTGCTGTCGATGAAACAGCAATCCGGCACGCCGGTGATCCTCCCGTTGACAACTCTGACCCCGAATATTGACAGTCGTGGAGCGGTGGAGTGGTCAATGCCGCTCAAAAGCCAACGCGGGGTTGCACGTGCTTGTTCACACCCTATTCCCGCTGCTCCGGCCGCTCGCGTTGCCCAAGCAAGGCCGCTGTGCGTGTTTGCGGCGTTCATTGAAACCCGCTTATCTGGCAACGTCCGACTAAAGGCCGGTCCAAAACGAACGAATGACCACCCACTCGACCGACAAATCGTGGATTCTAGCCAGTCTCAACGAGAGACAACCCATTAAACCGAGGAGCTTCGCGGTCGCCGTAGCGAGGTGGGGAAGGGGTGCTTATGCGGTCGGCGCGAGGGAGGACAATCCCAGTCACCGCCAAAAAGTCGTTTTGTCAGCGGTTGCTAACCCCAAGCGACGATGAGATTCTAAACCTTCTCCTATGCTGGAATCAGGCATGGGAACCATTAAAGGCCCTTTCCGATTCAATTCTTGAATTTTCATGCTTGACACCAGGTATTAAATCGATATAATACCGCAAGTGCTTGAGCACCCCTTCTGTAACATCTTGCTGCGTAGTGAATTAAGCCTTTCGGGGTACAGCAGCAAGGTCAATCTGCCTTAAACAAACCAGACCAATGTGGGCGACCAAGACGACACCCACGAGTTTGGTAGTTTGTAAGGGTTAACCGATAGTCCAATTAGTAAGGAGGCTGAGAATGCGTTCCAAGTCGAATCGAATGAGTCTGGTGATCGGTCTAATGGGACTGTTAACCAGCATTCCGCTCTTCGGGCAGGCGACGGCGACCATCAACGGCAGGATCGTCGATCCCTCCGGATCCGCCATCGCCGGCGCGTCCATCGAAGCGGTCAACGACGCCACCAAGTTCACGCGCCGAACGGAGAGTAACCTTTCTGGTTTGTTTGTGTTGGAGGCGCTCCCGGTCGGCCAGTATACGGTCATCGCCCGGGTGCCCGGGTTCAAGGTCTTTATCCAGCAAGGCATCACCCTGCAGGTGAACCAACGCGCCGCGCTCGATATTACGGTCGAGCTTGGGTCTGTGAGCGAGGAGGTCAAGGTGGAGGCCAATGTGACCAACGTCGACACGGTCAGCGGGACACTGCGCGAGGTGGTCGACACCCGGCGCATCGAGGGACTGCCCCTCAACGGCCGCAATCCTCTGCAGCTTCAGGCTTTGTTGCCAGGCGTGGTGAGCGGGGGCTCGGTCGAGCACGTGGGCGGCCTGCCCGGCTATTCCATCAACGGCGGGATTTCCACGTCAAACAACTACTTTCTGGATGGGGGTTCGTTCATCGATCCTTATTTCAACGCCCCGCAGTACTTCCCTAATCCGGATGCTCTCCAGGAATTCACGATCCAGACCAACTCCTCCAGCGCTGAATACGGACGCAATCGCAGCGGCGTCATTGCCGCGGTCACCCGCTCGGGCACGAACCAGATCCACGGTGGCCTTTTTGAGTTCTTGCGCAACAACCATCTGAATGCACGTAATTTCTTTGCAAACAAAGTCTCGCCTTACCATCAGAACCAGTTCGGAGCCTATCTGGGCGGACCGGTTCTTCGAAACAAACTGTTCTACTTCGGCTCCTGGGAGTCTTATCGACAAAGCGGCACGCCGGGGGTTTCCACCATTACCACGCTAAGTGCCGAGGAGCGCCGCGGCAACTTCAGCAAGCTCGGCAGCCCGATCATGGATCCCACCACGGGACAGCCCTTCCCAGGCAACATTATTCCACCCGACCGCCTGAGTTCCGTCAACGCCAAGTGGCTGGAGACGTATCTTCCACTACCCAACGGGCCGTCCAATACGTATACCACCTCCTTGAAGCCGGGGCGCAATCGCGACCAGTATCTGGGTAAAGTGGACTGGACTGCTTCGGAAAAAGACCGCATCTCCGGCCGCTACATCCAGACCGATGATGAAATCGTATGCGCGTCGGTACTACCGGGTTGGTGCCGCGGTGGCCCGTACCCACGCAAGAGCTTCACTGCCAACTACGACCGCACGATCAGCGCGACCTCTCTCAACAACTTGGTCTTCACCTACAACAAAACCAAGTTTGATCTGGACACCACGTTAAGGTTTCACTGGAAAGACTTGGGCGCCAACATCCCTGTCCCCAGCGACGGCTACACGACGACTTTGTGGGTCGGTGGGCGGTTTTTCGTAGAGACCGACTTCACTTTCATTCACTCGCGCGACTCCTTCGAAGTCAGTGACTCCTACAGCACGGTAAAAGGCAATCACTTCCTAAAGCTAGGCGGTCAAATCTCACGCCATCGCACGGACTTGTTCAACGCGTTCTTGTCAGGCGGAGGACTGTCGTATTCGGGCCAATACACCGGAGACGGTGCAGCTGACTTTGTGATGGGCCGCCTCTCCTACTTTCAGCAGACCTCCCTGCTGCGCAACGCCCTGCGCCAGAACGGCTTAGCTTTTTACGTGCAGGACGACTGGAAGGTCACGCCGCGCTTGACGCTGAACCTTGGCTTGCGGTGGGATCCCTGGATGGGCATGTCCGATCGCGACAATCTGCTGGCTGCCTTTCGGCCTGGGCAGCAGTCCACAATCTACCCCAACGCGCTGCAGGGCATGGTGTATCCGGGTGATGCGGGCATACCGAACACCATCACCGGAAACGATCTGAACAACTTCGCACCCCGCGTCGGCTTTGCATTCACGCCGACGGGTTCGAATCGTTTTGCGATCCGAGGCGGATACGGCATCTACTTCGACCACATCCGCAGTATTTCCCTCAACCGCTTTGCACAGGTCCAGCCGTTCGTACTCGACGTGGCGGTCTTGGACGTGGATATTGCCGACCCGTTTGGGGGCAAGAGTCCCTTCCCCTACACCGTTCCCAAGTCGGATGCCGATCGCAAAGCGAAGAGCTTCGTCAGACCAACCAGCTTTACATCCTTTAACCCGAACTTTGTTGCACCCTACTCCCAGCAGTGGAACCTCAACATCCAGTTTGAGCCGGTCCGCGATTACACCGTCACGGCGGCCTATGTTGGATCGAAGAGTTCCAAGCTTTTCATGTCGCGCAACATCAATGCTCCCCGGCCACGGCCCGACGCCAGTCGCGCAAATATTCAAGCGCGACGGCCCTTTCAGGACTTCATCATCCTTGAGGAAGAGGCTACCGACGGCTACTCCCAGTACCACTCGATGCAGTTGAGCCTCAACAAGCGATTCTCGCGAGGCTTCACGATCCTGTCCTCCTACACCTGGGCTAAGAATCTCGGTTTGACGTCGCCGCAGACCGAGGGTTCGCAAGGCCCCCGCAATCCGCTCAACTACAACCTCGACAAAGCTCGAATGGGCATCGATGTGGCCCACCGCTTCGTCGGCAGTTTTGTGTGGCGACTGCCCGGAGAAGCGACCTTCCAGAACTCGCCGTTACGCTTTCTGCTGGCTGGTTGGGAAACCTCCGGAATCGTCACGCTTCAAAGCGGCACACCCTTTTCGGTTTACTCCGGTGTCGATAATTCCTATTTCGGCATCGGGGCCGATACCGCGGACCTGATCGGCAATCCCAAGCTGGATACCGGAAGGCCCCGCAAGGAGCTCCTCGCACGCTACTTCAACACCGATGCGTTTACCCGCAATGCACCGGGCACCGTGGGCACTGCCGGCCTCAACATCCTGGATGCGCCCGGGATAGCCACGGTGGATTTTGGCTTGAATAAGGACTTCCAAATTCACGAGTCCCACACCATCCAGTTCCGATCGGAATTCTTCAACCTGTTCAACCGTGTGAATTTGGGCGGGCCGAACACCACCCAAAATAGCGTCAATTTCGGTAAGATTTTTTCAGCCCGCGACCCCAGGGTGATCCAGTTCGGCTTGAAGTATCGATTTTAGTTTTGCTTCTGTCGCTGAAGTTCAGGAGTCAGTCAGACTCTCGACCGCGAGAGTCTGGCAGCCGGCGCAGTCCTCCACGGTCCGGTCGAGCGCCAAACAGGCCGTCCGAAGGAGGAGCGCCGGCGGAGAGTTAAGCCACACGGGATCCACCACCCTACGAAACGAAGCCAGGGCTCGTCCAAGACCCGAGAATGGTCTGTTGCAGGCGACAATCGTAACGGATTTTCAGGACGAGCCCCTTGCGCTTTCAGCATCGCCGATAAGAGGACTGCCGAGACATGTAGGCTCGTCCCAGCCAGGCGCCCCTGCCGGTTGACCCAGTTCCGACAGCCGATTCCAGCCCTTGGGTATAGAATTCCATCTCAAAACCATTCAGGAGGTGCGCGATGAGATGCGCTCTAGGTTTCTTTTCGACTTCCAGCCAATCAGGCGGGACCCGGTCTTGGTCTGGAACTGCATCTCGCGTAGCGTGCCTTGCAGGTAGCGCGTCGAAACCGAACCGGAGGAAGGCCGTCTCGTTCTGGCTGTGTGGCCTTCTCGTCCTGCCAGCCCTAATCGCGGTGCCCGTTCCGGAACTCGCCGCGGCTGCCGGAGCCCCTGGATTGCAGAAATTTCGAAAGATTGTGTTTGGACGATATTCTGCAAGCCTTCAGGAATTCGAAGCCTTTGTCCGACGCGCCAAACAGTCGGGTGCGACCCATGTCGTCCTGACTGCGGAAGACATTCCTTGGGCAAACTGGCAGTTTGACACGCCAGGAGATCCCTATCCTGCCTGGGCAAACTCAAATCACGGCTTGCTCAAGGTCGCGGTTCCGGATGCACTCGCTTCTTACGTGCCTAAGGAATACTCGGAGCGGACCCTGGGGATCCTTAGGGACCGCTGCCAGGTCTTGGCCCGAGAGGGGCTGAGGGGTGTGTATACGACTTTTGAACCTCAGATGTTGCCGGAGAGCGTGTTTGAAGACCATCCGAAGTGGCGCGGGCCACAAGTCGACAGTCCCATCCGTTCGCGGGTCCCGCGGTTCGCTCCGTCCATCGACGAGCCCGAGGTGTTGGCACTCTATCGCGAGTCCTTGCGCAAGCTGGTGACGGCTTGTCCCCAGCTCGACACAATCTCGCTTCACACCAACGACTCCGGCAGCGGGATGAGCTGGAGTGACGGTCTATACCCTGGTGCCAATGGAAATACCTTCTCGGCGGGCCGCAGGATGTACCAGCGTTACCACGACGTCTTCGCGGCGCTGCGGGCTGGCGCGATGGAGGGAGGCGCGCCAGGTTTGGAGATCGACGTCCGATGGGACCGCGAGAGAATGCCTGAGCTGATTGCACTCAAGCTCGAAGCAGGGACGGCCATCGCGAATCTGGAAGGCCCCCTGGCGACACCTTACAAGGCTGAGGTAGGTTTCCTGCTGGACTATTACTATCCCTACTATCCCGCCGCCGGAATCCCTCTTCCCGTTCGTTTTTTGGAGGAAATGGAGGAGGCCAACCAGAGCAAGGCACCGCGGCTCTTCGTGTTGCTAGGCGACCGATTCAACACGGACCTGTATTTTTCGCTTTTTGACGCCTTTGTCGCGCGGCCGACCAGTGGTGCCACTGCGCGACACGCGCTCCTTCGCGACGTTGCGGCTAAAACGGTCGGCAAGGAATACGCCGAACTGCTGCTGGAGGCCTGGCTGGGCCTCAGCCGGCTGGAGCAGGACGCGGAGCTGCTGGAGCAGGGCGGGTACCTCTTTTACCTGGGCAGTGTTCAGCAGCGATGGCTGACACGACCATTCGTTCCCTTTCCGGCGGAGCTGAGTCCCGAAGAGAAGGACTACTATCGGCGCTTTCAATTCCAGGCGACCACGGAGAGTCGGGCTGAGAACCTCAACGACTTGCAGGGGACGCTGGACTACGACGGAATGGGGGCGCTGCGCCTGACGCGCCGCATCTTTTCGAGAATGCTGGGCAGCACCGGGGATGTCCGGCACAGGCTGGGCCTGCTGGCCGAGAAGGTGCCGGCCCCAACCCGAAACGCTTGCCAACTGCTCGACGCCCGGATTCGGGTTTTTGAGGCTCTCATTCGCAACTGCAGAAACGCCATTGAGTATCAGTACTATCTGGACATCGCCAGGACAAACAGCCTCGCAAGGCCTCTCGATCTCGGAGGCTTCGCCAGCACACCTGAGTGGCAAATGCTGCGCTACACAGCCCGGCACGAGATCGACAACACGAATGCCTTGATTGATCTCCTGGAATCCGGCCGGCCAGACCTGATCCAGGTTGCTCCCACAGCCAAAGAGGAAGGCATTAGAATTCTTGAACCAAATCTTACGGAGCATCTGCGGCGAAAAGTGCGCATCATGATTCGTCATTGGGAGGACTACGAACGGCTGTTCATCCGCCCCGACAGGGGCACCGCACGCTAAATCCCCAAGTCACCATTCCGCTCAGATTCTCGTGACGGCTGCCGACCTCTGCATTTCCCCCGGCTGCAACCCTGTCAATCCACGATCACGTGGGCGCCACCCTGCCGGTGCTGCGGATCCATGGCCGTGTTTGCTCTAACGCTGCATCCACTTTTTCCAGATACAAAGATCGGATAAAACCCCGGCAGTACGTGCAAGTCCGTCGTGTCTGGTGGCTGCACTCCGATCCCCTTCACGCCGGGAGAACATCCCCCGGGACGCGATTCGCTTGCATGTGCAAAGTTAGACCCTCAGCGAAGCACGGAATCCCCTGGCGGCATAGTAAGATTCGGCGCCGTTGTGATACACGAAGACATGGTTGTACCGCCGATCACAAAACAGAGCGCCGCCGAGTTTTCTGATATCTGATGATGTCTTGATCCAGCTCGATGTCTTGGTATCGAAGCTTCCGAGTTTCTGCAACTCCCGATACTGCTCTTCCGTCAAGAGCTTAATGCCCATGGTTGCTGCCATATCAAGGGCGTTGTCTTTCGGTTTATGTTCCTTTCTTGCCTCCAGCGCTTCCCGATCGTAGCAAAGACTTCTGCGGCCGAGAGGACTTTCCGTTGAACAATCACAGAAAATGTACTCACCCGTCTTCTTGTCATGGCCAACAACATCGGGTTCACCGCCGGTTCTTTCCATTTCAACCAGCGACCAAAGTCTGTCGGGATTCGCTTCCAACCTTGCTTGTACTTGTGCCCAGGTCAGACCCTTGTGCCGGCTCATGTTCTTCTCAAAGCGGGCTTTCAATGTTCTCAACAATTCTTCACGTTGTTTAACACTGACGTTTTTTGCTGGTTGCATTTTCCGCCTTTACCTCTCCTCTCTGTTTCGTTGGCCTTGGCTCGCTGGCCTTCTTAAAGAGTGCCACGACCGCCGCAAACGTGCACCTGCTCTTAATCAGCGAGTGTCTTCCAACCGGTTGTGGAGCAGAACTCATCCCATCCAGCTTCGGGTTGAGCCGCGCCGCGAAGCGGCAGCGGCTGGAATGAATGGTTAAGCGGCACCGGTTCTCCTGAACGGCACCTCATATTGCAACTCCTCGAGGCCAGAGCCAATCTGGCGTACAGAGATTAGCCTTAACGGCGGGTTCGTGACACGGCGAGGGAACTGATTCTTCATGGGCGAGAGTGCTTCGTTTAAGGCTTGTGTCGGTTAACGCGCACCTCAGAGGCGCACCGCTGGCGGCGCGTCCCCTGAGCGTTGGGCGCTCTGACTGAGCCAGGCGAGAACGTCATCGGCGTTCCGGTCTGGTGGGAACACGGGATAGAAGACTTTCTGGATTCGCCCATTCTGCGCGATGAGGGTTGAGCGCTTGTAGAGCTCCATTCCTGCCACCTCAAAGGTTGGCAAACCGAGCGCTTGTTTGAGGCGAAGGTCACTATCGCTCAGCAATTCGAAAGGAAGGTGTAGACGATCCCGCACCTCTTTTTGATAGTCGGTGGTCTGGGTACTCAATCCAAAGACCGACGTCTCGAGTGCCGTCAGCTCCGAGTAGTGGTCTCGGAATGCGCAGGACTGCGGCGTGCAGCCGCGTGCCCCGGGTATGCCATTCCAGCCGTCAGGCAGGGCCACGCCTGGACGACCGGTCATCGGATAGATGTAGATGACCACTCGCCCCTGAATGCCGGCCAGTTCGACGCTGGCGCCATTGGTCGCACCCAGGAGGATCTCTGGCAAAGCCATTCCCTCTAAATGAGAGGCAGCGCCATCATCAACCGGGCGTGGGAGATCCTTGGGTAGTTCAAAGAAATGCGTGCTCATGAGTTCCTCTGCCTTGAAGCTCAATCACTGATTAACAGGTCCGCGGCCTTGATATCTTTATAGATTTCCGACTCTCATGCGAATTTGTCGCCCGCGCTATCTGAGCTGTTCCTGAAACGGGATGTTATGCCTGCCGTTGCCGAAAATCAACAGCCCTGGCTACTGGAGCACCCGCTGTAGTCCAAACCGGCGATCAGCCCCTCATCCACCGACCTCCGGCCCGGTCCACCTTCTCCCTGCCGGGCGGGGAATAGGCATGAAGTCAAAGCGAGCTGGCCGGTCGTGGTCGAGGTTGTGACGCAGCTCATCGCTGCTCGAAAAGGAGGAAATAAGGACTCAAGGCTGTCCTCGCCCCGGGGCAGCGGGGAGAAGGTACGACAAAACTCGAATTCTGGCGTCGCCCCGCAGTAGCGGGGACAAGGTTCAAGGAATCGTTGCGGACGACGTTACCGGCCTGACTCGTTCGTGTAGGCGATCAGCTCAGGATATCTCGGATGACGTGACCGTGGACGTCGGTCAAGCTGACGTCGCGGCCTCCGAAGCGGTAGGTTAGTTTTTGGTGGTCCAGTCCCAGCAGGTGCAGGATAGTGGCGTGCAAGTCATGGACGGCCACGATGTTCTCGACGGCCTTCATGCCCAGCTCGTCGGTGGTGCCGTAGAGAGTTCCGCCCTTCACGCCGGCGCCAGCCAGCCATACGGTGAAGGCGGTCTCGTGATGGTCGCGGCCGTTGCCGTTGCCCGTGTGAGGTGTGCGTCCAAATTCCGTCGCCCACACGATCAGCGTTTCCTCCCACAGACCTCGTGCTTTCAGGTCCTTGATCAGTGCCGTGATCGCCTGGTCGGTGAAAAAAGCGTTCTCCTCGTGATGTTCCTTGAGGTGAGTGTGCTGGTCCCAGGCTCCGTTGTTGCCTCCGTGGACTTCCGGAGCGGTGACCTCCACGAAGCGCACGCCCGACTCGATGAGTCGCCGGGCCCGCAGGCACTGGAGGCCGAAGAACCGTTTGTTCTTGTCTGGCGAGTCCAAACCGTAAAGCCTGCGTGTGGATTCGCTTTCGCGCTCCAGGTTGAGCACGTCGGGGACGAGCGACTGCATCTGATAAGCCATTTCGAAATTCGCGATGGCCGATTCGATGGCATCATCCTGACCAATTGAAGCCAGGTATTCTCGGTCCTGCTGCATGGCGATGTCGAGTTTGGAGCGCTGCACCATAGGATCCTGGTCGCCGGGAACCAGGTTCTCCACCGGGTTTCCTTCCGGCCTGATCGGCATGGCCTGGTTGGTAGCCGGGAGGAATCCATTGGAAAAATTCTCCATACCGCCGGGAATGACAGCTCCTCCATGCAGCAGAATGTAGCCAGGCAGGTTCCGGTTTTCGCTGCCCAGGGCATAGTTCACCCAGGAGCCCAGACTCGGATAGCCTCCCACGTTCCGGCCGGTGTGCATGAAAATGTTGGCGCGAGGGTGCAACGGGAAACCGGAGACCATCGAACGGATGATGGCTAGATCATCGACGCAGGTGGCGAGGTGAGGAAACAACTCGCTGACCGGGATACCCGACTGGCCATATTGCTGGAATTTCCACGGACTCTTGAGCCACTTGCGCGGGTCTTTGTTGGCCACGGTCTTTTCCACCTCGGCTGTCCGCCCGTCCCATTCTGCCAGTTTCGGTTTCGGATCGAAGGTGTCCACGTGAGACACCGCCCCCTGCATGTAGCAAAAGATCACGTTGCGGGCCTTGGCTGGGAGATTCGGTTCAGCCTTTGCGGACAGGCCGGCGTAAGCGGGGTCGGCCAGGAGCGCCGAAAGCGACAGCATCCCGAAGCCGCTCGAAGCGGTCTTCAGCAGCTCCCGGCGGGTCAAGGGGGTCGCCAGACAGCCGGGGCAAGGCGAGTCGTTGGAAGGGTTCCGGCGCTTCATGGGCCAGGCCTCCTTTAGCGAATGTAAACAAATTCCTTCAGCAGAAACAGCGAATGAGCCACGTCCTTCCACACGAGGACATCGGACAACAGCTTGCTCTTCTCCACCTGACGCAACCGGCCCAGCTCGGCGACGAGGTTGCAGAACCGGTCCCGCTCGGCAGGCTCGGGCGGCCGTCCCAGGGCGGTGCGAAACATGAACTCAATGCGCTCCTCGGCCGAGGGCGCCTGCCGACGAATCAGCTGGTTGGCCCAATACTCGGCTTGGTCCAGCACGAACGAATCGTTCATCAGGGCCAACGCCTGTGGCGGAACGTTGGTGTTGTCCCGTGTCCCGCGCGGTACCATGGGAGCCGGAAAATCAAAGACCTCCAGAAAACGGGGTCCTTCATGCCGCGTCACCTTCAGATAGATGCTGCGCCGTCCGTTGCCGTCCAATGGTCCGCTGAACAGCTTTCGATACTCCTTGGGCTCGCTGCGATAGGGGTGGATGCTTGGACCGTACAGGGTCCGATCCAGCCGACCGGAGGCAAACAGGATGGAATCGCGAATCGACTCGGCTTCCAGGCGCCGCACCGGGTAGCGATGCAATAGCCGGTTATCCGGATCGACGCCCGAAGCCGAAGGACAGAACTGGCTCGACTGTTGAAACGTCTGCGAGAGGATCAGCTCTCGTAGCAGTTTCTTGATGGACCACCCCCCGCGAGTGAATCTCCCGGCCAGGTAATCGAGCAGTTCCGGATGCGACGGAGCCTCGCCATAGCGGCCGAAGTTGTCCGTGGTGGCCACCAGACCTCGACCGAAAGCCTGCTGCCAGAGTCGATTGACCAGAACGCGGGCGGTCAGTGGGTTGTCGGCACTGGCAATCAACTCGGCAGCTTCCCGGCGCCCGCTGCCGGCGCCCCGAACCGTTCCAGCCTCGCCCATCAGAAAACGAAGAAACCCGCGCGGCGCCTCCTCTCCGGGATTCTTCGGATCGCCCGAAATCCAGACAGGCACGTTGTACCCAGGGTCCAGGTCGGTCATGCCGTGGAACACCCGTGGTGCCGTCAAGCGGGCGTCCACGGCCCGATACTCCTCGATCAGCTCGGCCAGATTGGGGCTGAGGTCCTTCGAGTTGGTCAGCAGACCATTCTGCACGAACCAATGGATCCAGCGGGCATCGTCGTCATCGGCCCGGCTCCCGGCCCAGCCGGCGAGGGCCTGCTTCAGCACCGTGACGTAACGCATCCCCAGGGCTGCCAGATCCTCTGGGGCAGGATCCTGGAAAAATCGCCGCATGTGGGTGAGTTCGTCTCGGGGTGCGGCGTCTTCGTCGTGCAATACCGCGCGCCGGATGCCGAAGAAGGAGTAAGGCGAGTCCATTTCCTCCGACTTGATGTTCTTCATGCGATCCGGCCGGTCCGGCAGCCGCGGGTTGTCGGTCTTGGTAACCAGCTCCAGGTAAAAAGGCATCTCCTTCTGTTCGCAGCGAGACGGCATCTTCAGCCAGGTAAAGGCCTCCGGATTGAGTAACTCATAGTCCTCGCTGAGCATGCAGTTGTCGAGGATGGTGCGGCGGGCCGCCAGGTGGCCACCCAGGACCTGAATGCTGACGAACTTCTTGTCCTTGGGGACCAGTGGTGAACGCAGCGCACCGTTCAGACGTTCGGAGATGGTGTGCGTGTAAATCCCGGCCGGGTAGATTCCGGTCACGGCCTGTGGTCCCTTCGGCGAAACGGCGAAATCGCCACTAGGCGAACGGCCCTCCCGCAATCCCGATCCCTCCGGGTGCCACCCCTCGAATCCGTTCCGGAAGTTCCCAAAGGAGACAAAGTGCTCCCGGTTGTAGCGCACGGCCGACTGCGCTTCTTCCCGGTAACGAGTCGCCAACTTCTGCCAGGCCGCTGGAAAGTCCCGGACCTTTGCGAGCTCGATCCAGGGATAAAGAGGGTCGTCGAGATTGACCCGATGCCGGGTAAGGAGAGAAAGCCAGTTTTGGATGCGGTCCACTGAGAGTTGCTGCAAATCGCCTTCAATTGGAGGCTCTTCCTTCCAACTGCGATTCGCCGCGTTCAAAAAGCGTACGATTTGGTCTGCCTCCTCAGACCATTTCGCTGCCAGCTCGGATCGAATGGCCGGCTTCAGTTCCGCCAGTTGTTCCTTGAACCGCTGGTTGATGCCCGGCAGGTCAGCTGCGCGCATGGTCATGCGGGAGCTGGTGAGCAGACCGTAGAGGGCGTAATAGTCGACGGTGGGAATGGGGTCGAGCTTGTGGTCGTGGCATCGTGCGCAGGCCACGGTCAGCCCCAGAAAAGCCTTGCCGAGGACATCGATCTGGTTGTCCACAACGTCGGTTCTTACAGCACGGAAGTCCACGCAATCATCATGGCCTTGTTCCCCCAGCCTGAAAAAAGCTGTTCCAATGACAGACTCGTTGAGGCGCAAGGAAGGATTCGTCCGCGGCTGCTCCAACAAATCACCAGCCACGTGTTCCCGGATCAACTGGTCGTAAGGCACGTCACGGTTGAAGGCCCGAATCAGGTAGTCGCGGTAGATCCAGGCGCCGTGCAATTCGTAATTCCAGTCATTACCGAAGGTTTCGCCGAAGCGCACGACATCCATCCAGTGTCGGGCCTGGTGTTCGCCGTAGTGAGGCGATTGGAGCAGCCGATCCACCAGGCGTTCATAGGCGCTAGCGGAGCGGTCCCGCACGAAAAGATCCACTTCCAGAGGCGTCGGTGGCAACCCTGTCAAGACGAAACTGAGGCGCCGCGCCAAGGCCACCCGGTCGGGGGGAGGTGATGGCTTCAACTTCTTCCTTTCCAGGGCCGCGAGAATAAATCGGTCGATCGGCTGCTGGGACCAGTCTGGGTTCGCCACGGCCGGAACAACCGGCTCGCGCACAGGTTGGAAGGCCCAGTGGTCTTTGAGAATCTTTTCGTAGAATCCCGGATCGCCGGGTCCCAAGGCTTCTTCAGTATTGCTCTGAGGCCAAACAGCTCCCTGATTCACCCAGTGGACGAGGGCTTCGATCTCTCGATCCGCCAGTTTTCCCCCGAGGGGCATCTGAATTCCTATGTGCTTGACCGCCCGAATCAGCAGGCTTCCATCGGCCTGACCGGGAATCACGGCGGGGCCACTGTTGCCGCCACGCAGCAACCGCTCTCGCGAGTCCACTCGAAGCCCGCCAAATTGCTGGGCGACGCTGTGACAAGAATAGCAGTTGCGAATCAGGACCGGTCGCACGTTTCGCTCAAAGAATTCCACGGAATCGGGGCTAGTGAGACTGCTGGAGTCCTCCTCCCCAAGATGCCCTGCCGGCGAAATCATCAGCAGAACCAGCGTCACCATCCAAGAGGCGGGCCGACGAAGGAGTCTGGCAGGGAGCATGGTCAGGAGCATAAAAGCAGTATCTTTCCGCGCCGGGATCGGTTTCCTCCTTCGTTTGTCACGAAACAGCAAAGACTCCAGGAGGTCCCTTACCCCTCAACGCGATCTGAGGGCTCTGGCGTAAATAGAAGCTATTTGAAGTAGAAAGTTTACCACGAAACGCGACGCCCAGCATGCTGCCCGGCTCGGCTACCTCTGCAAGGTGGCTATCCCCTGTGTGAAGGGCGGGGGAGCGGACAACAGGAGGAACGCTCGCTACATTTTCGGAACGCCCAAACCGCGACTCTGCGCGAATGTGCGAATGAAGGCTGCCAACTCCGAGTTCCATTTTTCGAGCCCGATGTTCTCGAGAGGTTCCAGCATGTAGTCCAGGCCCGGGCGGCGGTCGGCGTGGTGGTCCTTCAGATCGTCCAAAACGTGAACAAACTGGCGGCCGGCAACGCTGCGTCCCTTTTCGAAGCGGCTCTTCTCCCAAACCGTCTTGAGGTTTTCCCACATGGCCGCTCGCTCCGCGAGAATACCGCGGACGATTTGATGGGCGCGGACCAAGGCGCCCAGCGTTTCGGACTGCTTCTCCTCGGAGAGGGCGTGCGAGGCATTGCGAAGGGATCGTTCCACCTGGGCGAGGTCTAGAAGCATATCAACAAAGTGTTTTTCGAAACCCGCAATGGAAAGAAGAACCTCGACGTTGTAGGGGTTTCTGGTCTGCGGCCCCAGCTTGCCCTGCAGGGTCCCGATGGCCAGTTCCAGCCGACGCCGGACGTCACCAGCCTGCTCGAGGGCCCGGGCATAGCGTTGGGTGAAACGGGTGCCGGAGACCAGGGTTTCGTCATAACTGAATGGCAAGGGTGGGGGTTCCAGCGTGAGGTCAATTCGAGTGGTGTCCCTTCCTTTTCCGGCCCAGCTGCCGTAGGTGGGCTTCAGTCGGGTGGCTGGAACTTGGTCGAGATTCTCCTCGTAGAAGCGGGCTCCTTCCATCAGCGTCCGATAGATCTCGATCAAGTCCTGATTTCCAGGTCCGTAGAACACATCCATGAAGTCGGCCACACTCTGCTCCGGGGAGGGACTGTCGGCAGACCATCCATATTGCGTGACGGTGGCCCAACCCAGCCAGAACAGCTCGTTGTGCAGACCCGAATCATCCCAAGCTGCCGCGTAGGTGCCGATCGTGACGGCCGGACCGTTGGAGAGATTCCTGATCGTGATGGCTGCCTGGTCCAGGCTGCCCCGGATGGGCCTTTCACGATAGAGAACATCGGAGGAAAAATAGTTTGGAAACAGCAGTTCGGAGCCTTGCTGAGAACTGTAGATGAGGGACGGGATGCTGCGTTCTTTGAAGCCCTCCACCCAGCGGTCGTCGTTTCCGAGCGTGATGACCCCGTTGATGAGGCCTTTGGGGAGCTGCTGGATATGCTCGGTCAGAAGCGGGTACTCCACCCAACACAGCATCTTGCGGTTCCGCTCGGCCAGCCAGGCATGCATTCGCTGTACGAATTCCAGCCAGGCCAGACTCCGGTTTTCGTTGTTGTAGGGTCTTTTGACCTGGCACTGTGGGCAAATGCCGGCGAAGTAGACCTCATCGGTCGAAACGTGGAAATACTCGACCCCTGGTGTGGCCTCAATCATGTCCTGATACATGTCCTGCATCAGCCGCAGTGCTTCTTCGCTGCACAGGCAAGCCTGGTAATTGCTGCGGTCTGCTTGAAGGTGCCGGAACTCTTCGTGTTTGAGGACGTAGGCCATGTGAGCCGGCGATTGGATCTGCGGAACCAGCTGGATGTAGCGCTCCAACGCGTAAGCCGTCAACTGCTGTATTTCCGACTTGGTGAAAGCCCCAGGTGCGCCAATGACAGGATGGCGGGGATACTCGTACTTATCCTCGATCTCGAACCCGATGGCGTTGGCCTTGAAGAACGCAGCCCAGTCGATGAATCGCCGAAGCGTCTCGAGGCGGTCCTGATGGTGCTTGGTATCCCAGTGGAGGAATCGTAGTTCCAGGGACGGCCAGTCCGTAATGGTTCCCTCCGGAAGGCTCCAGCCTCGACCGCCTCTCGATCGAAGCAGCTGAAGCAAGCTCTGAACGCCGTAGAAGACTCCGGGGTCGCCGTTCCCCACAACCTCGATGCGTTGCGGGGCCAAGCGCAGCGCGTAAGCTTGTGGTCTTGCCTCGTCACGCGGTCCAGAAGGCACCGCATCTTTTTGGATCCGAAGAAGGATCCGGTTTTTCCCTTGGCCACTGAGTTCCAAGCCATGGAGTGTCCGCAGACCCTCTTCCAGGCGCCGACGAGCAACGTGGTTGGGGACGAGCTCCGAAGCCACCTGCCAGGAAGCGTCCAGATAGATCTCGCGCCCGCTCAGCTGGGTTTGCTGCGGTGATGGAATCAGGCTATATCCCAGCAGTCGCAGGTCGGTGGCCACTCCCCGAGCGGCTGCCGGGTGAGTCAATATCGGCATCAACAGCAATAAGAGCAGCATCCTGGGCATGGATTGATCTCCTGTTGTTCCTGGTAGACGAAAGTCGAGGCATTCTGAGAAAGCTGAGTCTGGACTTTCAAGGGCCCAACGCACGTCCGCGGGCGCACGCACCCCCGCCCACACCGACTCAGCGACGCTCTGGGCAGCCTGGCCGCCGGATAGGGCTGGTCCGAGAACCGGCGTTATTTTACGTCTGAAATCGAGCGCCGCAAAGGATGGAGCGGCTCGGGCGGCTCGGGCGTCCCTCTGTTCCTTCGGAATGAGACGGCCTCAGGCGAGACCCACAGGCTGGAACGCAGGAGGGTTATCCGAGCGACGGAGTCGCACTCGGCGGATTTCGCGAATCCGGAAAGATTCCATCCGGCTATTGGGCATATCGCTTCTGGAACTCTTCGGCCGCCTTCTTTCGAGCTTCTCGCTCGGCGGGAGTCATTTTCCCGAGGAACCATCGGTGTTCATCGGAGTTGAGCACGCGGTTCAGTTCGTTCTGAACTTTCTGAGCGGCTGCCCTCTTGGCGGCATCGTCGGAGCGAGTGGCTTGGTGCAATATCTCTTTGAGTTGTGGCACGAATTCCATGTAAAAGCGGTGAGCCACTTCATAATTGCCGTGCCATTGCGTGTAGTCGGGTCCCATCATCGCGACACCGTGCCTGGCCCGCCGTCCTTCATGGTGCCAAAGATGGAAGTAGCTAAACTCCAGTTCGTCGTCGAACTCCACGTCGTTGCTGATCAGCCCTGCCGTTCGCGTCATCTGGTAGAGTCGGGTGGCCGGTTCTCCAAACTTCCGGTTGTACAATTCCACTGACTGATCGAACTGTTGATACCAGTTCTCCACCCAATTGGTTGCATGGCAGGAGCCGCAAACCTCCTTCATGTCCGCCCGCCGTTCCTGCCACGGCTTCACGCTCTTGCCGGAGGCCAGGGCCGCCGCATCAATTTTCTCCGAGATGGGTGGCCTCAAAGTCCAAGAAATTCGAGAGCCGACGTCGTGAGTGAGCGGCAGATTCTGCGTGGCACTCATGTGGCAACTTGTACAAGTGGGTCCCTGCTCGTAGTCCTGACCGGGGATCCACTGCTTGTTCTCCATCAGAGGCTCGTAGCGGGTGCGGTGCGCGGCGAATGCGATGCCGTGCTTGGATTCGGTATAGACTTCGATCTGTGGGTGATCGGGTCCCATGTGGCAACGGCCACAGTTCTCCGGCATACGAGCTTGGGCTCGACTGAAATTGTGTCGAAGGTGGCAGGCTGAACAAGATCCTTTCGAGCCATCGGGGTTCAGGCGGCCCATGCCCGTGTTGGGCCAGGTCTTGGGATCCAGCTTGCCGTTTGCCAGCACCTTGACCTCCGATCCGTGGCACTGCCAGCAACCGCTCACAGCAGAGGGGGAATCCCTTTTCATGTTGCCTTCAACCACTTCAGCCAGCACGTTATCAAGGCTCCCGAGAATCTTGGCTGCTTCGGAATGATGGCTGACTTGAAACTCCTTGGATTCCTTGGGATGACATGCAGAGCAATCCTTCGGCGAAACAATGACCGAAACGAAGGCGCCGTTATGCTCAAACCCATCCGCATCTCCTGGCTGAGCCTTGTGACATTCGTAACAGCTGATGCCGGCCTTCGCATGCTGGCTGCGATCCCACTGTTTGACGATACCTGGTGAGGTTTCGGTGTGGCATGCGATACAGTTTTGGCTTTCGGCGCTTATCACCGGGGTCGTCTGGCTGTTTGCTGCTGTCGCAGAACTAAGGAGCAAAGCTGCGAAAAGAAATGGCGTCCGGACCATGATTCACCTCCCCTGTTTTGAAGGGCACCCAATCAGCTGATGATGAAGGTAACTCGAGCTCGTTGGCAGTGACCTAAGTCACCAAATGCCGCCGGCTCAAGGGGGGGTGGGTCAGGGTTGGTGCGGGCGCTGAAGTCTCTGAAGGGCGGAACCGCAACCCCACTCAGAGGCGGCTCTCTGGGTTGAATGGGTTGAGAACAGTGAGGCGGAACTCCATGCATGCCTGATAACTGCTCCCATCGTGCAAGTGGTAGTGGCCTCAGCGACTGTCGGGCAACGACTCCAGCCAGAGCACTTGGTAAGGACTCAGGCGCACCTGAGCGGGGAGCTTGCGTGCGGACAAGCGATCGCGCACGCGGCGGGCCAGGCGAAGTTCTCCGGGGCGACCGGAAGTATTCACCACGAAGAGGCTGCCATCGCTTCTCGGCACCGCCAGTACCCCAGCAGGAACAGGCGCAGCCAGGAGACTGGAAGCGTCGGTTACCATCATGCGGATCAGGCGAAGAAAGGAGTCATCAGCCGGCCAAAACGCCATCCGAACCACGCGACCCCGACCCAGGCGCTTGAGCGTGGCGGCCGGTTTGCCCTGCAGCGCCTCGTCCTCACTGCGATAGCGCGCGATCACTTCGGCTCCGACCGAGGTCTCCAGCAGTTCACAATACCCGTCCATGCCCACCGGGGAGAGGCCTTGCAGGCCGATTCCGTTCCAGGCCACCTGCTGATCTTGCCTCCCTTCCGCAGCCGTGCCCATTCGGCGCCCGCTGCGGACCAACGAGCCTGAAAGATCGAAGAGGTTTGAGCCCAGTCCGTCGCCGCGGAAGACCCCATCCCAGCTCTGGTAGGCAGTGAAGGGGGTGATTAGCACCTGACCTCCCCGCTCGACGAAGCGCTCCAGCGATGTGGGGAGGAGTTCGCTGTCCAAAGTTGTGGCCGCCGCCAGGACCAGCAGGGAGTATTGGTTCAGATTCGATGAGTCCTCCGCTTTTCGACTGTTGATGCTGTCCACCCCAATGCCCCAGCGGTGGAACGCATCGAAGGCTTCCGGCAACAAGGTCAGGCTGGAAGGTACATGCGAATAAATTTGCAGTGCCGCGCGTTGGTCGTAATCCGTCAATATCGCGGCTCGTGCCTGGACTGGGTTTTCTGCCAGGTGCCGTCCCCACTGACCATACCATTCGCCCACTTCACCTACCCAAGCCAGGTCAGGTTCCGGCTTGCCGGTCCAATCCATCAGCGCGCCAAACTGAGGCCAGTGACCACCCCGCCAGCGAAGACTCGACCAATAGAGAAGGGAACTGGCACCGAAGGCTGCCGGCTGCAGCATCCACATCCTGAACTGGTCGTGGCTGGGGAAAACGTCGTCCATGACCGTGGAGCTGTAGACACCAATTCGGCTTTCAGTCACCAGAAAGTGGCTGCGACCGAAGGCTGAACGGTTCATGTCCTGCCGCCAAGCCAACGACGTCCAATAACCGGGGTTCTCAACGGCAGGCTGGTAAAAATTCATCGATCCGACGTCGAGGATGGAACCGGCTTGTGGGTCATCGTGGAACGTCAGCCAGAAGTCATTGGAGTCGTGAGTAATCCACTGCCGGACGCCGGCAGAGCGAAGGATGTCGCGCTGTTCGCGGAGGAAATCCAGCACCACGTCACGACGAAAATGACGGCTGGCCAGCGAAAGGGCCGGTAGGTGACGCATGGCACCCACCGCCCAGGCGCGCTGGGGCGTTTCCAAGATGTTCTCAGCAGTCTCGGTGGGTTGCGGCACTTCTTCCAACGAGTCCACCTTCTGCGCCCAGGACTGCAAATGCAGCCGCCGGTTGAATTCTTCCGGCGTAGAATAGGTCTTCAGCAGCCATTGCGTCCAGGCCCGGTCACAGGCAGGGTTATAGCAGATGCGAGGCACCATGATGTCCATTTCGTTGTCCAGTTGCCAACCGATGATCGCCGGGTGATCTTTGAATGTTTCCGCCAGAGCCCGCACAAACCGCCGGCAGGCCTCGCGATACAACGGATGGTTCAGACAGGCGGCTTTGCGCGACATCGGGTGAACCTTAGTACCCGGGAACAGCTGAACCAGCGTTTCGGGGTGACGGGCGGTCAGCCACTGAGGCGGAACGTAGGTGCTCGTTCCCATGATGACACGGATGTTGCGGCGAGCGAGGTCATCCAGCGCCTCGCGCAACCAGCCAAACTTGAACCGGCCGGGAGCGATCTCGAGGTTTCCCCAGGTGGAATCGGCGATACGAACTACGTTGAAGTGCGCGGCCTGGAACTCGTCCAACATGCGAGTCCATTCTTCTTTTTCCATCAGCTCGGGATAAACGCTGGCCCCGTAAAGGAAGGAAGGAGGCTCTTGCGTCCTCGTTTCCGGAGCAGACAACTGTCCGGCAAGCACGCTTGCGGCCCGGACAGACAGAAGAACAAACAAAAGAATCATGGCCCTTCCAGAGTTGGGGGAAGAGATCGTCCAGCCGGCTCTCGAATTGCTGCTGGTGAGGTACATGGGCGCACTCCTTGGGGACAAATGACCCCGGCCGTGAACGGAGATGGTGACCTCTGCAATGGTGCGCGACGTCCCGCTGAAGTAGTCTCCAGCTTCCGATCCCAAGTCGCAGCTCCAGATTTCTCAGGAGGCGGGAGCTGGAAGGAACCGACCTGCAAAGCCGTCGATACTCACTCCAACTCGGCCTGGCATCACATCCTGGGCAATCCGCACGATCTCGTCGCGATAAGCCAGCGAGGTTGAGGCCGGATCGAGGCGGGACATCGCCGCAGGCAAGGGAGTCAATCTTGTGCGGTAGCCATCCGGTGTTCCGTCGCCCTCAACATAGTGATCGATAACGACAGCGTGGGCCACCTCCGAGATTCTGCGAAAGAAAGGAGCCGGGGATTCGATTGGCAGCAGGGGAGACACGGTGATCACCACAAACAATCCGGCAGACTTAAGAGTCGACGCAGCTTCGAGCCTCCGACTGACGGAACTGGCCGGCGCTGGAAGTCCCGGGAGTCGGTCGCGGTCGCTTTCAATCGAGAGGTGGAACCGCAGCCGAGTCTTCCGATGCAGCTGCCGGAACAGTTCCAGATAGGCGGTCAGTCTGTGAGTGTGGGTCTGCAGAATCAGCACATCGGGCGGGAAATCCAGCATCGTCAGCAGGACCTCCTTCGTGATCTGAAACTGCCACTCCTGCGGGATGAAGGGGTCAGTTGAGCTGGACAAGAAGACTCCAAACGCTCCTCGTGCCTGGCGAGCCCAGCGCTGTTCGGCTGGATACTGGTCTCGATAGCGACTCGCCGCGTTGGTCCGGACCTCCAGAAAGCTTCCCCACGGCTGACCCCGAGTGAGCCAAGGATTATGCTGGACATAGCAGCCGATTCCGCACAAGGCCCGGCCGAAGGTACAACCCCGATAGGGCTGTAACGAGTGCGAAGCCACGGTTTTCAAGAACCCGGTCGTACGAGTCAAGATGCCTCGAACCTGGGTTTGAGTTACGCACACGCTCATGAGTGACGGTGTTTCCGAGTTCCTGCCGAATCCGAAATTGCTATAATGGCCGCCCGTCGTTTATCCATGCCGTGTACAACCTGCCGAGCCGCCAAATTTTGGGGTTGACCCCGGCAACCGGTTGCCACGGAATATCTGTTTGAGCAGGATTGGTCCTGCCCGAAAACGAGGTCAACATGATGAAGCTATCCTGGCCTGAGGTTATGGCTATTGCAAGTATCTCTCTGACGAGTGTTTGTTGCAGCTGGGCTCAGAGCCCCTCGCGGTGGAAGGCTCACGACATGAATCGCCCGCGCCCGCCGATTGTGAAGCCCGGAGATCAGAAGTCTCCGATTGCCCCTGCCTCTGATGCCATTGTCCTGTTCGATGGAAAGGACCTCTCTCAATGGCGCGCGGAGGATGGAAGCCCGTCAAAATGGGTAGTCAAGGACGGCTACATGGAATCGGTGAAGGGAAGCGGCTACATTTTCAGCCGACGGACCTTTGGCGACATCCAGCTGCACGTCGAATGGGCTGCCCCACTTCCCGCCTCCGGGAGCGGCCAGGGACGCGGCAACAGCGGTGTCTACCTGATGGGCCTATACGAGATTCAGGTGCTGGACTCCTACAACAACGACACTTATCCGGATGGCCAGGCGGCTGCCGTTTACGGCCAGTATCCGCCCCTGGTCAATGCCAGTCGGCCTCCCGGCGAGTGGCAGAGCTACGACATCGTCTTCCGCAGGCCTCGCTTCAGTAGCGACGGTGACGTGGTTGCGCCAGCTCGCGTGACAATGTTGCACAACGGAGTCCTGGTCCAGGACAGCGTGTCGCTGTGGGGGCCGACCAACTGGCTCCAGCACCTTCCCTACCGTCCTCATCCCGATCGGCTGCCGATTTCCCTGCAGGATCATGGGAACCCCGTCCGCTTCAGAAACATCTGGGTTCGTGAGTTGCCTGAGTCGGACGAAGCGGGGCCAGTACAGTCCAAGAGCGAGCCTGTTCAGGCTCTTCAACCTGCAGTGCTCGACAACTATGTGGGCCAGTACCAGTCCCTCGACGCCCCGGATATTTTCACCGTCAGTCGAGAAGGACAGAAACTGACAGCGACTTTCATCGGGGATCAGAAGCTTGAATTGGTGGCCCATTCGCTGAAAGAGTTTTCGTTGCGCTGGACTGCGGGAAAACTGATCTTCGATCTAGGCAACGACGGCCGGGCCGTGGGCGCTACCTTCTATCTGGGAGGATCGGAACGCAAAGCCAAACGAGTACCCTAGTCGTTCCCCGGCGCAGGAACGTGAAAGCTGCATCCGATGCCTGGCGATCGGCCTCGCGAGGAGTCAAATTGGATGAACGATCGCCCGCCGGCTCATCGTGGTCACGGCGGTGGCCACCTCGGAAATCAGCACAAACTGACCCTGTATGGGGTCATAGTTGAACACCTGGCCCGTTTCGATCTTATTGACCCAGCCGTGCAAGCGGAGCTCTCCTTTGGACAGCTTTGCGGCCACGGCAGGGTGGGTCTTCAGGTTCTCCAGCTGGACCAGCACGTTTTCCTCGATGGTCGCCTTCAGCTTTGCGACTCCCTCCAACTGGGAGTAGTTCTCTTTGATGATGCGGCGTGTGGCTTCCGCATGCGAAAGCCAGCTCGCCATCTGGGGCAGTTCCTCAAGCCCACTTGGATCGAGCAACCCTTTCATGGCCCCGCAATGAGAATGGCCGCAAATGATGATGTCTTTGACGCCGAGGGCAGCGACGGCAAACTCAATGGTGGCTGCTTCACCGCCTCGGGAGGCGCCATAAGGAGGCACAATGTTTCCGGCGTTTCTCAGGATGAACAGGTCTCCTGGCTGCGATTGGGTCAGCAGCGTGGGTGAGATTCGGGAATCCGAGCAGGTGATGAACAAGACCTCCGGCTCCTGACCCAGTGCCAGACGCTCAAACAACTCGCGTTGAGGACCGAAATAGGTCGTTTGAAACTGGTGGATCCCCTTGAGCAACTTCTCCATGTGATTCGCTCCTTGGTGAAAAAGTGGAGAGCCTTGTCCGCTGTTTGAAGGCGGTCCGCTGGGCACCATCCGTATGGGGTGGAATGCGCTTCTCCAGCAGGGCCCGTGGCGGAGTCTGCGACTTGCGTCAGCATCCTTCCGACTCCGCGCTTCCTACGTCTTAATGATGAGCTCTGACCCTTACAGCAGAGAGCCAAAGTGATCTTCCGTTCGAGCTCGAAATTTCTTATCCAAGAGGGCTTGCAGAAGGTTCATCCGACTGCCGAAGTGCTTGACAGCCAGAATGGGCACGCTCGTTTCTGTGATCGTGTGTTCGGTCTCGCTGCCCAATAAAATTGCGGCCGAGCGGCTCCGCCCTCGCGTGCCCATCACGATCAGGTCCGCCGATTTCTCCTGGCAGGTCGTAACGATTGTCTTGGCCACATTGAAGCCTTCGAGGAACAGGGAATTGAGTTCCACCCCATGCAGATTGATTGGTGCAATGAACTTCGAAAAGGTGGCTACTTCCTTCCCTCTAAGAACCTCATCATACTCGTCATAAGTAATCGTTGCCTCGTTGAAGTACACGTGCAGGGCCAGACACTCAACGATGTTGGCCAGAGAACCCAATGCCGTGGCCACCTGGAGGGCATCGGCCGAAAAACGCGAAAAGTCAACCGGCGCCAAGATGCGCCGAATACGCACGGGTGAGTCTTCAGGCACCATCCAAACCGAGCAAGGCGCCTTCATGGCCAGACGTTTGGCGAGGGAGCGGCGTCCGCTGCGACTCTTTCTGTGCCCCACCAGAATCAGGTCTGTCTCGTGGTTTGCCGAGAACTCCAGCAGGCTGTCGATGCGGGTTCCCCGAGAGACCTGAAACGACAGCCTGCAGCCCTCGGGTACGGGCCCGAAAGCATCTTGAACCTGATTCTGGACTTGTTGAACGGCTTCTCCATGGGAGACGAGGGGGAGGCTTGACTCCCGGAGAGCAGCTGAGGACTCGGGCAGGACATGGAGAAAGTCAATGACCTTTACCTTGCCCCAACCGGCGATCATGGATGCATATTGGATCAACCCTTTGTCCAGCGCGGTCAGAGATAATCCTACCAGGATTCGTTGAAACGGCGCGTCCATCGTCATTATTCCTCTCTGGTCAGCCGGCTTCGGCCATTCCCGGCCGCGGTTGTTGCGATTGACGGGCCTTGTCGAAGAAGCGCGAAAAAATTCCGTACAGGACAATGGCCGACAGCACGCCCGTCAGAAAATCGGTGATCACCACCATGATGGCGGTATAGACCATCAGCCCTACGTGAAAGCGATTGTGGGCCAGCACCTGGGCAACTTCAGCCGGCTTCACCATTCCGTAAGCCACGTACAGCAGAATACCACCGATGCAGGCCATCGGTACCAGTTCGAGGAAACTTGCCAGGTACAGGGCCAGACCCAGTTTGAGGAAGCACTTGAAAATTCCAGCCAGTGGAGAGACGGCCCCCAGTTTGATATTGGTTGCGGTGCGGGCCAGGGCACCTGTGTGGGGAAATCCGTTCAGCAGTGGTACCAGACAGTTTACCAATCCCTGCCCCCAGAGTTCCTTGTTGGGATTGAACGGTTGGCCCTGGTTATCAGCCAGGCGGTCGGCCATTCGAGAGCACAGCAGGCTTTCGACAGCGGCAACGAACACAATCGCGGTCACGTAATAGGCCAAGTCTTTCAGAATAGCCGAGTCCAGCGCTATCCAGGTCGGCGGCGTAAAGACCCAGAAGTCTGTTGGAATTTTGCCGTACTTATCCCGGACCAGGACCAAGCCCTTATCGGCCCATAGGGTTGCCGACAGCCCGGTGGCTGCTCCGATGGCGATGAGAGGAGCCGGCAGATAGACCGACAGCCTCAGGAATAACTTGGTCAACCCGAAGGTCCCGAGCCCCAAGACCACGGCGTAGAGGCTGACCTCTCCCAAGTTGGCCCAAATCCCCTGGACCTTTTCGAAGAATCCGTAGCCGAGTTTGGCTTTCAAACCCAAGACTTCTCCAATTTGGGACAGCGCAATGACTACAGCAATTCCGATCGTGAATCCAACCACGATGGAATGGGGCACCCAAGCCGAAAGTCTGCCCAAGCCGGCCGCGCCCAGGACCATCAACACCAGGCCCGCCATCAAGGACGCCAACACCAAAACGTCATAGCCGTGTTTGGCCATGATCCCCCCGATGATGGGAATGAATGCCGCGGTTGGGCCGTAGACTTGATACTTCGATCCTCCAAACACGGCGCCCACAAAGCCTGCAATGGCTCCTCCAACGATCCCCTGCTCGGGTCTGAGGCCCGAGGCCATCGCAAATCCCATGGCTAGTGGGATGGCGACCATGGCCACGATCAGGCCGGCGGTGAAATCTCGTGTGAGATTGAGCACCGGGTTACCCCGAAACAAATCCTCGTAGCGCCCGTCAAACGGCTTCATGAAGTACTTAAGGCGGTTCCACAGCGTCTCCTGAAGCGCCGAGCCGGCGCGGCTATTCCATGTGTTCAGTTGACTATCTCCATTCAGCATTGTGCTTCCTCCTAAGCTTGTAGCGCATCGATTCCGTTTACACCCAGTCGTGCCGGGAACAACACCTCCGGCACACAGCTCCGAGCAGACGCGCACGATGCCGGGGCGACCTAAGATCTTGGTACGGCTAAAAGGCTTGATTCAGAAGTCTCGTCCGGGAAGAATCAGCCCAGAAACCCAGCCCGCAAGTTCCCTTGCACGGCCAGAACACTGATCCGGCGTTTCCGAGGACGAGATGAAAGTCAGGCGTGCTTACGACTGGGCAGGCGGACCCCTTAGGGGATGAGGGGCCAGACTGAGTTGGCTGGGATTGTTGAGTGGAGCAGGAAGCTGCGCGGTGCGCCTCGTTTTGAGGCCGTGACCCAAATAGCTGCGTTGTTCTTTAACCTGACGACGATGCCGCAGGCGGCTTGGGCTTGTGGATTCCTTGCAAAACTCCTTGGCTTCCGACTGGCAACAGCCTTCTGTTTCGGGGTCACTGACCCGTTGCATCAGCCGGGCCGACGACAGACCGCTTGAACCCAGACTGACTAGCCAGGCAACAACGAGGATGTGCGAAGTCAGCTTCCAGCCTGATCTATTTTTCACCATCTATTCCCGCTCCAGCGAGTGATGTGCATCGACGTTCGGGTGGCGGGAAGGTAGCATTCCTGTTCGGTTCGGGTCAACAGAAATTGCGTGTCCTTTGGGCTGTCAGGACCCAGGTGGACACGCGCGCTCCGTCGCGCGTTCAGGTAGCGTGCGCGGGAGCGCCCGCTCCACCGCGACAGAAATCAGGCTAGCGATTGATGTTGTAAAGGTAGGTGAACTGCATTGAGATTTTCGGACCCGAGAAGGTGGAGGGGAAGGGAGGAAAGGGCTCAGAAAGTTTAAGCGAGGAGATGGCGGCGCGATCGTAGGGGTTCAGTCCGGAACTGCGGACGACTTCCAGATTCTCGATTCGCCCATTATTCATGACATCGAAGATGATGACCACACGACCGGAGGCGCGGCTGCGGATGAGTTCAGGAATGACCGAGTACCAGTTGTCTCGAACTCGGAAATAAATCAGTCGCAGCCAAGGCCCAAAGTCCGTGCCGCGTGTGTCCGAAAGGATGGTGGGCTCATCCACCGAGAAGTTGGGTTGGCGGTTGTCGAAATTGCCGAGGCCTCGTCCATCTCCTGAACCGGTATATCCGTAATTACCAGTCTGGCGGGCCTTTTCAAGGGAACTCTGAATCGAGGCCCCGGGAGTCTGCAAACCGGCGATGACGTCGCGCAGACTTTGAGAGTTTTGTTGAGCGCTGGGCTTGGCGGGCATCTGGAGGGCGGCCTGGTTCTTCTCCTCCGCGAACTCCTGTCCGCCCTTGGAAGCAGACGAACCGTCCCCTTTTGGAACAGAGGGTTGAGGGAGGGCGATCGGAGGCTCAGGCACGCCGGGAGCCGCTGCTTGTTCGGGTTCCTTTGTGTTGCCTTCAGAGTAGGGCATGCGCAGACCTTGCGGATCGACCTTGGGTGCCTTGCCTTGGGCCAGACGATCCTTGTCTGACAGCACAGGAGTCTGGGGACGCCGGAAGAGCTTCTGGTAGTCCGGCGGCAAAACGAGATAGTCAGGCGGTTTGGCCGTTTCAAGTTGGGTGATCTGCTGATTGGGAGGCGGAGCGAGACGGCTCGGAAACAGGTCGGGACCGACCATTATGAGAATAACGGCGAGCAGGTGCAAAACCACCGACGACAAGAGGGCTTCCCGCTTTCGGTGGGACGACCGTTCGTCGGCCGACAGATCGAGAAGAAATTGGGGATCGTCATGCATAGTTGAGAACCCGGCTGGTGGCGGCCAAGTCATCGCCTGGCAAACGCTTCGAGATCCAGCGAGCGGCCATGCTCCCGAATCCGCTCCACCACCACCTGAGCCAGCTGTAAGGCATCCTTGGCGCTGGAGGCGGATACGGCTGGCGGAGTGCGTGAGCGAACCGATTCAACGAAGGATTCCAACTCCGCTTTCAGGGGCTCGATTCGAGCGGTCTGGATCGTGCGGGGAGAAATCGCCGGCGGTCCGCCGGGCTGGCCCGCGGCGACTGAGATCACGACAACGTCCTGCCGTGTGTAGTCGAGCGAGACATACTGGTGGGGCTGGAAGAATCGGAGCTTGCGGACCTTCTCCGTACTCACCCGGCTGGCAGTGAGGTTGGCCACACATCCGTTTTCAAATTCGATTCTAGCATTCGCGATATCGATTTTTCCGGTCAAAATCGGCAAGCCCACGGCACTCACGGCCCGTACGGGCCGGCGAACCAGACTCAACACTATATCCAGGTCATGAATCATCAGGTCGAGGACCACATCGATGTCCAGGCTTCTGGAGGTGAAGACGCCTAAGCGGTGGACCTCAAAAAACAGGGGAGTCGTGACGATCTTTTGAGCTTCCACCACGGCGGGATTGAAGCGCTCCAGATGCCCCACCTGGAGAATACGGTTTCTCCGTTCGGCGGTCTGAATCAACTCTTCCGCTTGCGCAAGAGAGGAGGCAATGGGTTTTTCAACCAGGACGTCGAGTCCCGCTTCCAGCAGCGCGCATCCGATTTGCGCATGCTCGCTGGTGGGCACGGCCAGACTCACAGCCGAAGCGCGTTCCAGGATGTCCCGATAATCGCGGAAGCCGGGGACTTGAAATTCCTGCGTCAAGGCATCGGTTACGGCTGGGTTCTTGTCCACCACGCCGACCAGTTCGACGCTGTCCAGTGACGCATAGATTCGCGCATGCTGCCGGCCAAGATACCCGGCGCCGACGACAGCGACTTTGATCCTATCCATATTCGATACCGATCAAGCCTCTCACTGTTGAGGTGGGTACGCCGAAATGCTGATCTGGTGCTCATTGGCCCAGGCGATCAGCTGCTCGCGATCCATCAGCAGTGTCCTATAGGCATCGAGTGCCAGAGCGGATCCACCCAGCCGGGCCATCAGCCGGACCGTTGGAAGGCCCACCACCGGAACGTCGAAGCGCATGTCCTGGTTCGGTTTGCTGACTTTAATCACGGTGAATCGCTGGTTGCCAACCAGGTCGGCCGCGCGCTGAATCACTGCGTCGGTGCCTTCCATGGCTTCGATGGCCACGCAGGCCTGGTCGCGTACCACAATCGTCTGACCCAGATCGAGCCGGGCGATCTCGTGAGCAATCCTTCGCCCGTAGGCAATGTCCTCCGTCTCCACCGCATTGGGGGGACGATGGGTCAGCAACCCGGGCTCGGGCAGCAAGGGCCTTAGAAACGAAGTCGAGTCGATGACTTGGATGCCCTCTTCTTCCAGGATTCGCGCTACTCCGCCGATGAGCGAGTCGGTGTTCTTGGTCTTCAGGCTGGTCAGGAGTTTTAAGAGCTTCAGGTCCGGCACAATGCTACTGAAGATCTGCTTGTGCTTGACCTGTCCGGCCATGATTGCCTGAGTGACCCCCTCCCTGTGAAAGATCTTGATCAACTTGCTGAGTTCGCCCAGGCTGATCCAGTGGAGGGTTTCGGCTTGTTCAGCAATTTCGGGGAAGGTCTCCTCCTTGATCGCCACCACCACCATGCGGATACCTTGGCTGCGAGCAGCCTCGAGCAGCAAGAAGGGGAACCTTCCGTTCCCGGCAATCAATCCATATCGGCCCATGGGACTGGTTACTTGATGATCCCGCGATCGCTCTTCTCAATGAATTCGATCAGAACCTGCACTTCCGGCTTGTTCGACAGCGTCTCCTTCAGAGAAGCCAGAGCCTGGCTGGTGTTGAGCTTGGAACGGAGCAAGATCCGGTAAGCCGCCTGGATGCTCTCAATGGATTCTTTGGAGAAGCCCCGTCGCTCCAGACCCAACGTGTTCACGCCGTAGTTCTTGGCGTCGCGAGCGCTGACAGTCTTCGAGTAAGGCAGCACATCCTTGGTGATCACGGAATAGCCGCCCACGAATCCGTGGGTACCCACGCGGCAGAACTGGTGGACCCCCGAGAAGGCTCCAATCGTGGCATAGTCCTCGATCGTGACATGACCGGCGAGCGTCGCGGCATTGGCCAGAATGATGTGGCTGCCGAGAGCGCAGTCATGGGCAATGTGGCTGTACACCATGACGAGATTGTGACTGCCAATAACCGTCTTGCCGCCGCCCTGAGCCGTGCCTCGGTTGATGTTGACGTACTCCCGGAAGATGTTGTAGTCGCCGATGACGAGCTCGGTTTTCTCGCCATGATACTTGAGGTCCTGCGGTGGAAGGCCGATTGATGCGTACGGGAAAAAGCGGCAATGGGCTCCTACCCGAGTGGGGCCCTCCAAAACGCAGTGGGAATCGACCTGACACCCCGGCCCTAAGACCACGTCATCGCCGATGATGGCATAGGGACCAATGGTCACGTCTTCGGCAAGCCGTGCCCGCTCGCTGACAATAGCCGTGGGGTGAATCCGCATCAGGCCGTGCGCTCCACGATGGACGAGAGAATCTCAGCTTCTGCCACCAGCTTGCTGTCCACAAAAGCCTCTCCTCGCAACTTGCCGTGCCGGGACTTCATCCGGATGACCTCCACAACGATCCTGAGCTGATTTCCTGGAATCACCGGCTGGCGAAAGCGGGCCTGATCGATGCCTGCAAAAAAAACGAGCTTCCTTTCACGGTCCTCCACCTCGCGCAATACCAGAACGGCTGCCACCTGAGCCATGGCCTCCACGATGAGAACGCCGGGCATCACAGGAGAGCCGGGAAAATGTCCTACAAAGAACGGCTCGTTGACCGTGACATTCTTGATGCCGACGATTCGCTTGGCGGGATCGAGTTCGACGATGCCGTCCACCAGGAGGAAGGGATAGCGATGGGGAATGATCCTCTGAATCTCGTTTACATCCATTAGCATAGGCCTGTCCTCAAAGCAGCAGACGTTTTTTGGCGTAGATTGTTGAGGAAAATGGGCTGGGACGCAAGCACAGTCGCAGATCAATCCCCACAAATCAAACTGAGGATCGTCGCCTCAGCGCACCGTAAACCGTGCAAGCAGCGACCAAACGGGAGCAGAGGTTCACTCAGAGTTCCACTCCCCTGTCGCCGGCATCGCTCGAAAGTTGATGCCGCCGGTGCGTTACTTTTTCGCCGGAGGCGCAGGCGAAGCGGGAGCAGGGGGAGCGGCCGGAGCTGCTGAGCTGTGCTGGCTGTCGTATCGCTTGATGATATCGTCGGTTACGTCGATCGTCGGCGTGTGGTAGATCACCTGACTGGACTGGTTTGATGAGTCCAGGATCATCATGAAATTCATCTCCTTGGCGTACTGCTGAACCACAGGAGCCAGCTTGTTTCCGATGCGATTTAGAATCTCACTGCGAAGTTCGGTAAACTCCTTTTCCGCGTCCTCCTGAAGCCGCTGCAAGTCCGTGGACTTGGCTTCGATGCTCTTGGCCATGGCGGAGCGAGACTCATCATTCAAAGTCCTGCCTTGCTCGGACAGTTGCTTCTGCAGGTCCTGAATCTCCTTCTGCCGCCGCTCCAATTCGACACGCTTGGCTTCGTACTTCTTCTGGAAGTCATCGTTGGCCTGTTTGCCTTCCGTGCTCTCCACAATGGCGCGAAAGACGTTCAGGACGCCAACCTTTGTGACATTGCTCGTCTGGGCTGTTGCATGAATTGCAAACAGCAACGCCGCAGCACTCAGAACCATCGACTTTTTCATGAACACAAACTCCTTTGGGCTGATTTTGTCGGCACGATGCCGGGAACACGACCCAGCGACACTCGAACCTGCCTGCACTGACTTCGTAGTGGATTTCAAAACAGACCGAGACAGGGCCTCCCGCGGCAAGCGGTATCCAAACCTTCAGCGCGACTACTGAATCGGCACTCCTTCAAGGAATCCGCCGGTTCGCTGATCGCTTGCCACTCTCGTCACCACAATCAGAGGCTGGATATTGGGCGATTCCACCTGCAGAGGACCAAACTGCCCACTGATGCCCATATCAGCCAAAATATTTTCGGTGTAGAAGAACCCTCCGACCGGGATGAAGATGTCCTCCTTCGTGGCCAGAATGGCTCCGCTCACATTGTCTCGTGCCGTCAGTTTAGTCGCAGCCGTGGCATTCCCGAGATTGATAATCATCAGCTGGGACCGGAAAGCCCCGACGTTCGTCACGGCGTTGAGAAGCACCTTGGGAAATCCTGAAACCCGGCCGCTCTGCAGAGCGGGGTCGTCGGTGCTATTGTCAATCACCGAGATGAAACTGGACATAGGCTGATCGGACATGACTTTGGCGTAAGCGATCGTACCGGTCGGCCCCGAAGCTCCCGTCAACTCCTGGATGAAACTGTTGATCTGCTTCAATCCCTGCGCGGCTACTTTCGAGGATCCTGTTACCACCAGGTTGCCACCTGCGTCTCGAAGTTCGATCTCGATGTTGGCTTCCGAACTTCCCAGATTATTGACGGCCAGATTGGATCGGAAATTCTGGGTATCGAGGGCAAAAGGAAGATAGTTCAGAAATCCCAGGGGGCTCACCAGAATGGAGTCGCCCGTGATGTTGCTGACAAATGCCTGGTTCCGCTCCTCGTTCACGGTGATGCCAACAGGGTTGTCTCCCAGTTGCGTGATGGCCGTCGTGAACTTGGTGTTATCGGCGAGGTTCACCAAGCTAATGCTTCGGTTGCTGTTGGACAAGACTGCCGCCACGTTGGTGCGAGGATTCACCCCAACCGCAAAAGGCCGGACGCCCAGCGCGACCGTAGCTACCGCGGTGTTTTTCGTGAGGTCGATCACGGTGACGTCGTTGGTCCCAGAGTTGGCTACCACCGCCCGCTTGGTCTCGAGATTGACGGCAATGTCTACCGGGTCGATGCCGACGACGATGTTCCCAATGGCGGCTCGATTGGTCAGGTCGATGATCGAAAGGTTGCCATCGAGGAAGTTGGCCACCATCGCCTGATTCAACTCCGGGTTGTAGGCAACCGCAATCGGGCTTCTTCCCACCTGGATCGGACTGGTAACGAGGTTCTGGTTGGTGTTCAAGTCCACCAGGGAGACGCTGTTCCCATTCAGGTTGGTGATGATCGCCACGTTGTTCTTAGTATCGATCGCCACGTCCCGAGGGCTGTTCCCCACTTCGACCGTGGCATCCACCTTCTCGGTTGCCAGATCGATAATGGAGACGGTATTCGAGCCAAAGTTGGTTACCACCGCCTTGTTGGTCGTGGGGTTGAAAGCCACGCTGGTGGGTGTCAGCCCGACGGAGAGGGTGGTCTTGATGGAGTTGTCCGCCAGGTTGACGATAGAGAGCGTATTCGAATTGCGATTGGCGACCAGCAACGAATTGGACTGGGGGTTGTAGGCAGTCGCAAAAGGTCCCGACCCAATCGGGAGCAGGATGGTTGACTGGGCGACGAGGCCTGCCGGCGCCACCAGCAGTGCTAGGGCTAGGGGAAGTAACTGTTTCTTCATACTTTTCTTTCCGTTACACGATCAGAATGTTCTTCCGACCGTGAATTTGATGTCTCTCCGATCTTCCCGGTAGAAGAACGGGAACCCGCCCTCAGGTCTGGGAATGATAGTCTGTAGCCGCTGCGGGTTATAGGCAAAAATCAGACGGAACGGCGCGTTGATGACCGGTAGGATGACTTGAAGTTCCACACCGGTGCTTGATCGCCATCTGCTGGTGCCTGGAATCAGGTCGACCTTCTCGCCCGGCTTAACGGGACGGAAACCACCGCCTTCAAACCTGTACAGGTTGGTCTGTGCCCCCGTGGCAATTCGCAACTGGTCGGAATTCCAGACCCAAGACCGGCCGATATCGAAGAACGGTGCCAGCGTGACGGGGCCGACGATGGGAATGCGGTACTCCAGATTGTACAGGACCTGGGTGTCGCCACCAACGGGAGTGATGAAGGACGAGAACCGGGGAACATCGTCCACAATGGTTCCCCCGGTCAGAGGGTCGATGACCGGCGTGCCGTCGGGGTTGCGGCGAATGACCTGCGTGAAAGACCGTGAGCTCACCAGAGCCAGGGGACTTTGTCCGCGAATGTCGAAGCCACGAATGGAGTCTTCGCCGCCGATGAAGTAACGGTCGAAAATGGGAGCCGAAAGCCCGCCAAAACCGGTCACGTAGGCAAACTGACCCCGCATGCCGATGCTGTTACGCCCTTTATTTACCGGCTTAAACCAGCGGGCTTCGACGAAGGGTTTGATGAATTTCACATCACCGCCCAACGGTCCTCCCGTGAATTGAAGCAAAGCCGTAAAGGCCTTTCCCCGGGTCGGTTGAAAGGGGTGATCGATCGTGTTGTACGTAATACTGGGAGTGACGGTGCTTCGCAGCAAGCCGGTGTAGCTGCCGAACCCAGTGAAGGTGTCGGTGAACTGGAAAGCGCTGAAGAATTGTCGGTTTTCTTCGGAGGCGAACTCGGTCGAAGAGTTATCCAGACCGTACGACAGGCCAAATCGGGTGAAGGGGCGGATAGGGTAACTGGCAAATACAGTGAATCCCGTACTGCCCTGGCCAAACAATTCGTTTCCAAGCGGCACGGCGCCGAAGAACCCGAAGAACGTGTCGCCCTCACGGAAGCTGAAGCGCCGGTGGAAAATGGTGAAGCCGGTGGTGAGGGGGCGGTCGCGAAAATAGGGCTCGGTGAAGCTAAACACGTAAGCTGACTGGCGGGTCCCGCCTAAGAGCTGGAAGTCGAGGGTCTCGCCATAGCCCATGAAATTGTTCGTGGAGTAATTGAGACCCAGGAAACTTCCACCAATTCCACTCACTCCACCTGTAAAGCCGATTGAATTCTTTCCTTTTTCCTTGACCTTCAAGGTCACGTCGGTCCACCCCTTCTTGGGGTCGTTGGGCCAGGGCTTGGGATCGGGTTTGATGTCTGCGCTTTCTTCCTGCTTCAGCGTGTCGAAAAAGCCAAGCTGATTGAGCCGCAGAATACTGATATCGAACAGCGCCGTGTTGAAGGGTTCCCCTTCGTTGACCAGAATCTCCCGCCGAATCACCTTGTCGCGTGTGGTGGTATTGCCCACAAATTCAAGCCGCCGGAGATAAAATTGTCGGCCTTCGTCAAAGTCGAAGACGATGTTCACCGTTTTGGTTTCGTCGTCGATGTCCTGGCGGGGAATGGGGGTCCAATTGATGTATCCCTGAGAGCCATAGATCTTCTTGAGGTTCTCGAAACCTTTGCGGATGAGCTCACCGTTGAAGACTTCGCCTTGCTGCATTCCAAAGACCCGCAGCAGCTGCTCCTTTCTGAAGAGCGTGTTGCCGGTGAAATTGACCTCGCCAACCTTGTATTGATGCCCTTCCTCCAGGTTCACGTCGATGAAGACCCGCTTACCCTTGTAGGGCTTAAAGGGTAGGGGAAAGAAGGAAATGCCCCGGACGTCGCGCACATCCACTTTGGGTTCCTCAATCAGCAACTTGATATAACCCTGTTCGTGGTACTTGGCGCGGACGCCCAATTCCAAGGAGGCCTCCAGCTTCTGCCGGTCGAAGGTCGCCTTCCCGGTAAAGGTGGAGATCAAACCCGTTTCCTTGATGTACTTCATGGACTTCCGGAGCTGGCGGTCTGAAAAGACAGTGTTTCCGTTAAATTCGATCTTCTTGACCTTGACTTTCGGCCCCTCCGTGATCATGAAAGTCAGGATTTTGGCGTTTGGGGGAACATCCTCAGTCTGGTATTTGATCTCAGCGTACTGCCGGCCTTTTTCGGCCAGCAGATCCGTCAGAACCGTAATGGCTCGCTGGATTTTAGTCGGATCGAAGGGGGTCTCGATTCCGAGTCCGACCTTCTTCTCTTTATACTTGTCCAAGACCTCCGTTTGGGTGGCAGACTTGAGCCCCTCATACTTGATTTCCCGGATCAGCGGCTTCTCTTTGACCCAGAAGATGACGATCTTTCCATCCTTCCCCTCTTCCAGTTCAATGCGCAGGTCGTCAAAGAACCCCTGTGCCCAGACGGCCTTAAAGTCGCGGCGCAGGAGGTTAGGGTCGAGTCGGGCGTTCTTCTGGGAGACGATGTGAAACTTGACGGTGTCGGCAGGTACCCGCCGGTTACCCCGGATTTCGATGTTCTCGATGATTTCTTGCTGCTGGGATTGAGCGGTGGCTTGAATGGGAAATGGGGAGAGTAACAACACTGCCAGCGTCAGGACGCTGGCGAGACAGCCCTTCTTAATCATTCTTCCTCCACACAAATAGTTCCCCAAGCGAGTGCCAACCGGGGCTACTCAAAGTTCGTTGAACTGATATAGATGCGGTATTGGGGAAACTATTTGTACAGCAGAGAGGTCTCGGCGACCGAATTTCTGAGGTTTCGGTAGTACAGTCCTTCATCCACCTCATAGATTTCGAGTTCAGACCCAGGTTCGATGTCTCCTTGAATGAGGGCCTCGGACAAAGGATCCTCGACGTACTTTTGCAGCGCTCTTCGCAAGGGGCGTGCCCCGTACGATCGGTCTTGGCAGGTCTTGGAAAGAATCCATCGCTTGGCTTCCGCAGTTAGAGAAATCCTGATCTTTCTGGGTGCAATGCTATCGTTTATCTGGTTCACGAGAAGGTCAATGATCGCTTCCAAGTCTTCGTTGGTCAACGAGTTGAAAACAATGATCTCGTCCAGGCGGTTCAGGAATTCCGGATTAAAAATCTTCTTCACCTCGGACAGCACCATTTCTTCCATCTTGGCTGCTGTGGACTCCTCGCTGCGGCCCTGGAACCCCAATCCATGCCTCTTTTCGAGGAAGCGGGCGCCAATGTTAGAAGTCATGATGATGATGGTGTTCTTGAAATCCACCGTATTGCCAAGACCGTCCGTCAACTGGCCATCCTCAAAAACTTGCAGCAGGATGTTAAACACGTCATGGTGAGACTTCTCAATCTCGTCCAAGAGGACCACTGAGTAGGGAGCTCGCTTAACTCGCTCGGTGAGCTGACCCCCTTCCTCGTATCCGACGTAGCCGGGAGGCGACCCGATGAACTTCGACACCGAGTGCTTTTCCATGAACTCCGACATGTCGAACCGAATCAGTGCCTTCTCTGTCCCAAAGAGAAAATGAGCCAGGGATCGCGCCACCTCGGTCTTGCCCACGCCGGTAGGACCCAGGAACAAGAAGGAGCCGACCGGCCGATTCGGGCTTTTCAAACCGGCCCGGGACCGCCGAATCGCGCGAGACAGCGCTTTGATGGCCTTGTCCTGGCTGACGATCCGCTTGTGGAGCTCGTCCTCCATGCGAAGCAGCTTGGTCATTTCCTCTTCTTTGATCGCCGTGACCGGAATTCCGGTCCACTTGGCCACTACGCTTTCGATATCCTCCTTGGTGACAACGCCTATGCAGTTGTCATCGAGGTTGAACTTCTCTTTCACCATTCGGAGGTTTTCGAGGGCCACGCGCTCTTCGTTCCGGTAAATCTCCGCCTTGTCGAACTCCCGATTGGAGATGGCATTCTCCATGTGCTGCACGATGACCTTGATCTTCTTTTGAATCTCGTGCATTTCCTTCGGCAAGCGGTCCTTCCTCAGCTTAACGCGGGCTCCGGCTTCGTCCACCAGGTCGATCGCTTTATCTGGAAGGAAACGATCCGGAATATAGCGGTTCGCTTGATACACAGCCGTCTCAATGGCGCTCGGCTGGTAGCTGACCATGTGGAACTTCTCGTAGCGGTCTTTGACGCCGTTAAGGATCTGGATAGCTTCGTTTTCACTGGGAGGGGGAACCTTGATGGCCTGGAACCGGCGCTCGAGAGACCGATCCTTTTCGATGTATTTTCGGTATTCGGCCGGAGTGGTGGCCCCGATGCACTGAATCTCGCCTCGACTCAAAGCCGGCTTCAGGATGTTGGCGGCGTCCAAGGAGCCCTCGGCCGATCCAGCGCCCACCAAGGTGTGAAGCTCATCAATGAACACGATCGCGTTAGGGTTTTCAATCAACTCCTTCATGATCGTCTTCAAGCGCTCCTCGAATTGCCCCCGGTACTTCGTGCCTGCAACGATCAAAGACAAGTCCAGAGCCAGGATCCGCTTGTCCGCGAGATAGCTGGGGACATCCCCCTCGATGATTTTCTGCGCGAGTCCTTCCACAATCGCAGTTTTCCCGACCCCGGGCTCACCGATCAGGACCGGATTGTTCTTTGTCCGGCGACACAGTATCTGAACGGCTCGCTCCAGTTCGGCATCTCGTCCCACCAGCGGATCCAGTGCATTCTCCGCAGCCAAGGCTGTCAGATCGCGACTGAACTCCGAGAGCAGGGGCGTTTCCTTGGCCCGACCTGAAGCAGGTTTCTCCGACTGAGTCTTGCTCAACTCCTCACGAATCGTCGCAAGCCGGAGTCCCCGCTCGTGGAGAATCTCGGCTGCCACGCTTTTGTCTTCGCGCAGGATGCCCAACAGCAGATGCTCGGTTCCGATGTGTCGATGGCGGAGCCGCTCTGCCTCTTCGGCCGCATGAGTCAGAATCCTCTTGCATTCAACACTTAACGGCAGATCAATGGAGGTTGAGACTTTCTCGCGGATAACGGTGCGGCCTTCGATCTCTTTTCGGATCGACTCAATAGAAGAGTGAGAACGCAGAAAGCGATTGGTGAGACTCTTGTCCTCACGCATCAAGCCCAGCAACAAGTGCTCCGTTTCGATAGACGGACTACCGAACTGGCTCGCTTCATACCGAGCGAAAAAGATGACCCTACGAGCCTTCTCAGTGTATCTCTCAAACATGGCCGCCGTTAATCTCTTGCAGGACTCCGCTCTCTAATTTCAATGTTCTCTGACATCTGGCGGCTATTCTAGCATTATGGGTAACTAATAGGGAAGTGAGATTTTTCTCGCTTTGGATTTTACAAAACAGTTCAAAAACCAGTTCTCCGGTGTCGCTGTCGAGGTTTCCTGTGGGCTCGTCGGCGAGGATTAATTTCGGGTTGTTCAACAGGGCCCGGGCAATGGCGACGCGCTGTTTTTCTCCCCCCGAAAGCTCGCCAGGGCGGTGGTGCATTCTTCCGCTCAAGCCCACCATGGCGAGCAGTTCTTGGCCCTCCCTGGTATCAACCTGATTTCCGCAGATTCGCGCCGGCATCATTACGTTTTCGAGGGCGGAAAATTCCGGGAGAAGGTTGTGAAATTGAAACACGAATCCCACCGAATGGCGCCGGAAGCGCGCCAGCTCTTCATTGCCAAATCGGAAGACATCCTGACCCTGAATGAGGACCTGACCGCGCGTCGGCCGGTCCAAGGTTCCCAGGATGTGCAACAGCGTGCTCTTGCCGGATCCCGACTGTCCGACGATGGCCACCATCTCCCCTTGCCGCAGCGTTAAATTCAGTCCCCTGAGGATGTCTAGAGGCCTGTCCACGCCTGGGAAGGTCTTGACCAGATCCACTGCGCGGACCACGAGTTGTTGGTTTGCAGGAGTCACAGCAAATCCGGCCTCATTCATACCGCAACGCTTCGACTGGATCCAGCGAGGCTGCGCTGCGCGAAGGGTAGAGCGTCGCCAGAAAACTGATTGCCACGGCTGACAGTGCGACTACCAACCCGTCCCAAGCACTGGTGCGGAAAGGGACGTAGGAGATGGAGTAAACATCCGCCTGCAAGCGGATCAGATGATATTCGTCGCAAATCCAACAGATGGCGTAGCCGCACACGAGGCCCAGACAGGCCCCTACAATGCCGATGATGAGTCCTTGCGTGATGAAGATCCGGCGAATCTGGTGGCGTGTGGTTCCCATCGACATCAACACGGCAATGTCGCGATTCTTTTCCATCACCATCATGACCAGAGTCGTAATGATATTCAAAGCAGCCACAAACACGATGAGGCTGATGGTAATGACCATGACCAGCTTCTCGAGCTTGAGTGCTTCGAAGGTTGTACGATTCAACTCCTGCCAGTCCTGGACGACGAATTCCGGACCCAACACTTTCCGAATCTCCTCGCAGATGGGCCTCACGTGGTAGATGTCGTGCACCCTGCACTCGATCAGGGAAACCAGGTCGCCGGTGCCAAATAAATGCTGGGCCGATTCCAAGGAGGTGAACCCCCATTCAGAATCGAATTGAAACAAGCCCGAATCAAAGACGGCCGCGATCTGGAATTTGACAGGTGTGGGGACCATCCCCAGCGGCGAAAGCGTGCCTTCGTCGCTGATGATCGTGACGAAATCACCCACAAAAGTTCCCAACTGCTGGGCCAGATCACGGCCGATGGCCAGCCGGTCACGGACCGGGTCCCCTGGGGGAGCTGCGAGGTTTCGAATGGAACCGGATTTGACCTGAAAGAAATCGTCCGTCAGGAAGGTCGAATCGCTCACGGCTAGGCCTTTGAGCATGACCACCGACTGGCGCGCGCCGGTGCTCACCAGCACCGTCTGGTAAATTGCGGGCAGGGCGCTGCGAACGCCTTTCACCTGGCGGATCTTCCTTGCCAGGTCGGCTGGACGGGAGATCCCGTCGCTGGTCTTGACGGGCAGCACATTAATATGAGAGGTGCCACGAAGCAGCTTGCCCTGCAAGTCTTCCCGGAAGCCGGCGCTGATGGAAAGAGCCACAATCAAGGCGGTGACGCCGGCGGCCACGCCCAGCACAGCGATAATGGTGACAATAGAAATGACAGCCTGTTTTCGCTTGGCCTTCAGATACCGAAGAGCGATAAACAGTTCCAGCTTCATGAGACGCTCTTTTTTTCCGGACGCATGTGCGGGAAGAGAATGACGTCGCGAATCGAACGAGAATTCGTGAACAACATCACCAGCCGGTCAATTCCAATTCCCTCGCCGGCTGTGGGGGGCATCCCATAGCGCAAGGCCCGGACGTAGTCTTCGTCCATCTGGTGGGCCTCTTCATCGCCTTTTTCGCGTGCCGCCATCTGGGCTTCAAAGCGTCGCTTTTGCTCTTCTGGATCATTCAGCTCGCTGTAAGCATTGGCGATCTCCATGCCACCCATGTACAGCTCGAAGCGTTCCACCGTCGAGGGATCATCCGCCTTGGTCTTGCTCAGCGGGGAGAGTTCCACCGGGTAATCATAGATGAACGTCGGCTGGATGAGATGGGGTTCCACGACCGACTCGAACAAGCTGCCCAGCAGTTCCCCCTTCAAAAGATCGACACTCAGAGAAACCAGTTCCTGTGACGCCTTGGCGGCGTACTCGTTCCAGCGCTGACACAACGCCCGGAGATGGTTCAGGTCAGAAAGGTCGCTGTGCGATGGGAGTGGGGGGCAGTCTTTTGGCCAGAAAGCTAGGATCGCTTCGCGTAAGGAGTAGCGATGCCAGGTGGCAAGGGAAATCTGCTTGCCATCAAACTCCAGCTCTCGGCGGTTCAAGACGCGATCCGCCAGCCGTTTCATGAGGTCTTCGGTAAGGTCCATCAAGTCACGATAGTCGCTGTAGGACTGATAGAACTCGAGCATCGTGAACTCCGGGTTGTGCTGGGTCGAGATGCCTTCATTGCGGAAGTTACGGTTGATCTCGTACACCCGTTCCAGTTGGCCCACAATCAGACGTTTCAGGTACAGTTCCGGGGCCACTCTGAGGTAAAGATCCATATCCAGCGTGTTGTGGTGCGTCCGAAACGGACGGGCGGTAGCGCCTCCCGCAATCGGTTGCATCATCGGCGTCTCCACCTCCATGTAACCGCGTTCCTCCAGATAGTTGCGCAATTCCCTAATAATCTGGCTACGCACCAGGAAGACATCGCGGACCGGCTTGTTAACGATCAAGTCCAGGTACCGTTGTCGATAGCGGATTTCAACATCAGTCAATCCATGCCATTTCTCCGGGAGAGGAAGTAGCGACTTGGCCAAGAACTCGATGTGCTCGACATGAACCGTCAACTCGTTGGTCTTGGTGCGGAAAAGGTATCCTTCGACGCCGATGAAGTCACCAATGTCCAAGAGGTTGTACAATTCGAAGTTGTCCGAGCCGACAGCATCCAACCGCACATAGATCTGCAATCGCTCGTCTCCGTTTGAAAGATGTGCAAAACCGGTCTTGCCGTGGCCGCGCCAGGAGACGATCCTGCCACAGACCCGAATTTGAGTCCGCGCGGCTTCGAGCTCCTCACGGGAGGCGCCCTCGTATTGACTTCGAATCTGAGTTAGGGAATGCGTGTAGTCGTAGCGATAAGGATACGCGGCATGACCCATCGCAACGATCTTTTCGAGCTTGAGATAGCGTTGAGAGACCAGATCCTGATCGCTGTTTGGCTCGGTCAAGTGGCAACTCCTCGGTGACGGGTTAATCCCTGTTTCCACAATTCATGGCAGGCCCATTCGCCCAGCGCTCAGCGACTCTGAAGCAAGCTGACCGGAGATCGCTCATTCGGCTGAGTCCAGGTCTTTGCGAATACTGTCGAGAATACCGTTGATGAACTGGATGGATTCTGAGGTGCTGAAGCGGCGGGCAATCTCAAGAGCTTCGTTGATGATGACCGGCCGCGGTGTCTGGGTTTCATGCAGCAGCTCGAAAGTTGCCAGCCGCAAAATATTCCGGTCCACTGCCGCCATCCGGGAAACCCGCCAGTGCTCGGCATGTCGGGCCAGCAGCACGTCGATTCTTTCAATCCTCTCCAGGGTGCCTTCTGCCAGATGGTCGGCAAAGTGCCGGACTTCATCGTCAATGTCGTGATGCAAAGTCCAAAATGTGCCCCGGACCGCAGCGAAGGAATCCCGGGACAGGTCCCATTGAAACATCATCTGCAGGGCCAATTCGCGAGCTCTCCTTCTTCCACCCATCGCCACACCTTCTCAATTGCCGAAAAGAACTCCCCGACAAGCCCATCGTTGATTCGGATTGGTCGGCGTGATCGAAGATCTGACCCTTGGCAGGACAACGATCAGAAGAGGACCCGGGTTCGAGGGGCCGCCTTGATCCGCGGTCCGCGGGCTAGCCCAACTGCTGAAGGACGTTTGCCATTTCAACAGCCGACATTGCCGCTTCAAATCCCTTGTTCCCGGACTTGAGTCCAGCACGATCGATGGCCTGTTCCAGGCTGTCGGCTGTCAGGACACCAAAGGCCACCGGGACACCCGAATCGAAAGCAGCGGCCGCAATTCCCTTGGTGACTTCAGCACTGATGTATTCGAAGTGAGGTGTCTCCCCGCGGATCACGGTTCCGAGACATATGACGGCGTGATATTTCTGGGATTCCACGAGTTTCTTGGCCGCCAAAGGGATCTCGAACGAACCCGGGACCTTGACCACAGTAATGTCCGAGTCAGCGGTACCGGTTCGCTCCAAAGCATCCAAAGCCCCCGCTAAAAGGCGGCCCGTTACGAACTCGTTGAAACGGCTCATGACAATCGCAAACTTCAGCCCTTTTGAGACCAGACTTCCTTGGACCGTATTGGGCACCGCGCCTCCTTACAGGCATCCACCGTGAGGGTGCATTGACTCGCCGGTTGCGGTCAATCTTCCGATCAAGCCAGGTGTGGATGATATCAGGTTTTGAACGGGAGTCTAGCACAATTTGGCTTGCGGAATCGGTCTCATCAAACCCGCTTTCAGCCTGCCAGAGCGGCTTTTCGAGAACCGGCCCGTCACTTCCACCGAAAACACTTCAGCAGACAAGCCACGGTTTTTGCTAACATCGGGGGTCATGTTGTACCAGCGCCTCCAATGGAAACTGCGCCGCTTGATCCGTCAGCTCCAAAGCCAGTGGGGAGTCTTCGAGAACCTCTGGAGGGGCACTCGAGTCTCGACCCGAATGTGTCCTTCCTGTCGCGCACTGGTGTCGGTCTCGGACAAGACGTGCACCTTTTGTGGCAGCCGTCTGGGGTGGGTACCCAGCGGCTTCGGGAAGTTTCTGCAGAACTTGCTCCCGCGTTACGCGCCGGTCTCCTTCTCGTTGATGGCCATCAATTTTGTGTTCTTCCTGTTCATTTTTGCCTCGGAGCGCGACCAATCGCTTCAAGACCTCCGCCGGTTTCTGTTGGGAGGTAGCGCCCGGTCGCTCCTTTCCTGGGGAGCCAGCATGGGCTTCCTGGTCTTCGAAGGACAGTGGTGGCGACTCATTTCAGCAATCTTCATCCACATCGGAGTGATCCATCTTCTCTTCAATACGTACGCGCTCATCTTTATTGGACCCCTCCTGGAAGACCTGCTAGGAAAAGAACGCTTCTTTGTCTTTTACCTGACCACCGGTGCGTTGGGCTTCCTGATCAGCGCCCTGTACTATCCCCCCTACTATCCAACAGCGGGAGCCTCAGGGGCCATTTTCGGGATGATTGGAGCCGGCATCGTGCTGGCCAAGCGGTGGTCCACCTGGGGCAGCGTGCTGGGGCAACAGTTGGTGCACTGGGCACTGTATGGCTTTGTTTACGGTTTGATGTTGGGCGCCAACAACGCCGCCCACCTGGGCGGACTTGCAACGGGTGCGTTCCTGGCCTTCACCCTCCCCAACCCGAATCGAGTCCCGTCGAACGAAGGCGCGCTGCACTGGAGGCTTCTCTACTGGGCTTGCGTGATCGCCACGACAGCCTCGCTTCTACTGGCCGTGGTTGGTCGGGTCCTGGCAAGGGGCAGATTTTAGTCGACGATCCCTGGCCTGGCTTTAGACGATCGGAAGGCCTCAAACTGAGATGCCCTCCGGCTTAAGTTCCGTCTTGACAAACTGGGCCGGTGTTCCTTAGAGTTTCACCACTTTTCTGGGCCCCATGCAGAGACGCATGGGGAGTCTTTGGGCCCATGCAGAGTTGCGTGGTGATGTCAGTCTTCTCTCAGTCATCCCCAACCCCGAAATAAACACTGCTCAGCAGGAATCTCAACGGTAAGGAAGGAGTGCATCATGACCCCCAAGGAGCTACTCAAGCTGGTCAAAGACAAGGGCATCCAGATTGTGGACTTTCGCTTCGTCGATCTGCCCGGATTGTGGCAACACTTCTCGATGACGGCCGGCGAACTCAGCGAAGACATGTTTGAAGAAGGCGTGGGTTTTGACGGTTCGAGCATTCGAGGCTTTCAGAAGATTCAGGAGAGCGATATGCTTCTGATTCCTGATGCCGCGTCCGCATTCATTGATCCCTTCACCACAATTCCCACTTTGGACATCATTTGCAACGTCAAGGATCCGGTGACGCTGCAGCCCTACTCCCGCGACCCCCGCTATATCTCGCAGAAGGCTGAAAACTACCTTAAATCGACGGGGATTGGTGACACTGCCTACTTCGGTCCGGAGCCTGAGTTCTTCATCCTTGACGACATCCGCTTCGACCAGTCCTACAATCACGGATTCTATTTTCTGGATTCCAGCGAGGGCTTCTGGAACTCCGGACGGGATGAAAAACCGAACTTGGGATATAAGCCACGTTATAAGGAAGGCTATTTCCCGGTCCAACCGATGGACAGCCTCCAGGATATCCGAAGCGAAATGGCTTTAACGCTGGAGTCCATCGGCGTCAAGATTGAAGTTCACCATCACGAAGTCAGCACGGCTGGACAGTGCGAGATTGACATGCGTTTCGACACGCTGACCAGCATGGGCGACAAGTTGCTGAAGTACAAGTACGTCATCAAAAACGTGGCGCGGAAACACGGCAAGACGGCCACTCTCATGCCAAAGCCGATCTTCCAGGACAACGGTTCGGGAATGCACGTTCACCAGAGTATCTGGAAGGGCGGCAAGAATCAGTTCTACGAAGCCGGCAGTTACGCGGATCTCAGCAAGACCGCGGTTTACTACATCGGAGGAATCTTAAAGCACGCTCCAGCCCTCCTGGCCTTCTGTGCGCCGACCACCAATTCCTATCGCCGCCTGGTCCCCGGCTACGAAGCGCCGATCAACTTGATCTACTCACAACGAAACCGGAGTGCGGCGGTTCGAATTCCCGCCTATTCCCGCTCCGAAAAAGCCAAGCGCATCGAGACCCGGTTTCCGGATCCCTCCTGCAACGGATACTTGGCGTTTGCGGCGTTGCTGATGGCCGGGTTGGACGGTGTCCAAAACAAGATCGTGCCCCCCGACCCGATCGACAAGGATCTGTACGATCTGGAGCCCGAAGAGAAGGCGACTGTCAGTTCCACTCCCGGGAGTCTGGAAGAGGTGCTGAATGCGCTCGAGGCTGACCACGAATTCCTGCTGAAGGGCGACGTTTTCACGAAAGATGTGATTGAAACATGGCTCGACTATAAACGCAGCAAGGAAGTCGATGCCATCCGTCTGCGGCCACATCCCTACGAATTCGCGCTGTACTTCGACATTTAAGTCGAAGTCGGAACATCGCGAGACAGCTGGAGCAAAGGACAGGTTGAGCAATCCTGTCCTTTGCTTTTTTCAGCGTGGCTGAGGGCAGACTTTTCAGGTCCGTCAGGAACTGGCCGGCCGGATCCCCAAATATTCCTCTTCGTAGAATCGGATGAGGGCAATCATCAGACCGAGAAGGAGTGGGCCCACCACCATGCCGATGAACCCGAAGAGCTTTAGTCCTCCCAGCACCCCCAGTAATACAACGACAGGATGAATCCTGGCTCGGCCGCTGATCAGGCGCGGCTTCAGGACGTTGTCTACGTTCATGACCAGGACACCGCCCCAAATCAAAAGTCCGATTCCTCGTATCGTCTCTCCTGAAACCAGCAAGTAGATTCCAGCCGGGACCCAGATGATAGGAGTTCCCACCAGAGGGAGGAAGGAGAGAATGATCATCACGAATCCCCACAGAACGGGGCTGGGCAAGCCGAAGACGAGAAAGCCAACGCCGCCCAATCCTCCCTGGACAATCGCCGTCACCACTTGGCCGTATACCACCGCCCAGGTCATGTTCTGAACCTCGGTGACCAGCTTATCTTTGAGCGTGGGGGCCAGGGGAATCAATGCGCGAACACGCTCGAAGCTGTCCTCTCGGATTTGAAACGCATAAAAGAGGACGAAGAACATGATGAAGAGACCCAGGAGAAAATCGGTCAGGGAATCGACCAGATTGGGCGCGATTCGCAGCACAAAGCTGCGGACCTGCGCGGCCAGCTGCTGCTTGTATTCGTGCAAATCGGTCTCCTCCCCGATGAAGTTCTGAATGATTGATTCGGCTTTCTCGAGGTAACCATACCGCTGGGGAGAGGTACTGATGAAGGAAATGGTCGATCGAACCTCCCGGACCAGTTGAGTACTGACGTAGATCGTCGGCAGGATGATCACAATCAGGATGAGCACAACCAGAATGGCCGCACAGAGGCCTCGGCTGCGAATCTTCTTCAGCAGGGCTTTCTTGGCCGGATTCAAGAGGTAAGTGAGAAGGAGTGCGAAAACCAGAAACTTGAGAAACGGAAAAATCAAGAGCAGGGCAGCTAGAAAAGCCCCGCAGATGGTAATCACGAAGAAGTACTGTTCTTTTTTCATTCGCTTGATCCGTCACAGGTGGTGGAACGCACGGAAAGAGGGACGACTGAATTGTCGGATTGCGGTTCCGGTTCGCATGGTTGATGCCTCGGCGCGTGTGGATTTTAGCCTATCTGTGGCTGACTTTCCTGAAAAGGCTGGGCAAAGTGCCGTTAGCTCGATTTTTCTGGCTTGACACACCTGACAGCCTGCTTTATTAATAGAAATGCGACCGAAGTGGTCGTACTTCTCGGGTCGGTAGCTAAGCGGCTGCAAACATTAGGTTGCTCGGTTATCGGACCGAATCGGTCTGATTTTGAATCCCTATGCTGAAGCTCTCCAAAAAGGTCGACTATGGTCTGATGGCGGTGATGCATCTGGCACAGAACTGCGACCGGCCCTCTTGGAGCGCACGGGAGATCGCCGAGACCTATGACATCCCCGTCCAGCTTATGGCCAAGATCCTGCAGAAGCTGGTGCAGAAAGGGTTGTTGTCTTCACAGCACGGAATCCATGGCGGCTATGCTCTGGCTCGGCCGGCTGAGACGATCACGGCTGCCGAGGTGATCGAATCCATTGAGGGGAGTCTGGCGATGACCAACTGCCTCTCGGAGGACGGGGCCTGTATTCAGTTTGATAAATGCAATATCAAAAGTCCGCTGCAGAGGCTCAACGATGTTGTGGTCAGGATGCTCTCGATGTTGAGTGTTGCCGAAATGATTCAGCAGTGGCCGATTGATTCCAAGTTCCGGATTTCCCGTGACGGATTGTGGGTCCGCACGGGTTTTCCCGCCTCAGAGTCGGAGACTCAGAGGCCGTTCCCGGTCTTGAAATAAGATATCGGAGCACCAGTTTTTCGAGGAGGCAGGAGTGAGCACAGCAACCAACACGATTCAGGAATTTGCTTCGAAGGAATATAAGTACGGCTTCGTCACCGAGATCGAAGCTGACTCCATACCGAGAGGCCTGAACGAGGATGTGATTCGGATGATTTCGGCCAAGAAGAAGGAGCCGGAATTCATGCTGGAATGGCGCTTGAAGGCCTATCGTCACTGGCTGACCATGAAGGAGCCGACCTGGGCCAACGTCCGGTACCCAAAAATCGACTACCAGGATGTGATCTACTACTCGGCTCCCAAGGCCAAGAAGGAAGTCAAGAGTCTCGACGAAGTGGACCCCGAAATCCTGAAGACGTACGAGAAGCTGGGAATCTCTCTGAAGGAGCAGGAGCGGCTGGAGGGGGTTGCTGTAGATGCTGTTTTCGACAGTGTGTCGGTGGCCACCACCTTTAAAGAGAAACTGTCTGAGCTGGGGATTGTGTTCTGTGCTTTCTCCGAGGCCGTTCAGAACCATCCGGATTTGGTTAAGAAGTATCTTGGCTCAGTAGTGCCTTACACTGACAACTTTTTCGCCAGCCTCAATTCGGCGGTGTTCAGTGATGGGTCGTTCTGCTATATCCCGAAGGGCGTGCGCTGCCCGATGGAGCTCTCCACTTACTTCCGCATCAACGCGGCTTCCACGGGCCAGTTTGAGAGAACGCTGATCATTGCCGACGAGGGCAGCTACGTCAGCTACCTCGAAGGTTGCACGGCGCCAATGCGCGATGAAAACCAGTTGCACGCGGCGGTGGTTGAACTGGTGGCCCTCGACAACGCCCAGATCAAGTACTCCACGGTTCAGAACTGGTATCCAGGCGACAAGGACGGCAAGGGCGGCATTTACAACTTCGTCACGAAGCGGGGCAAGTGTCAGGGCGTGAATTCCAAGATTTCGTGGACTCAGGTGGAGACGGGGTCGTCGATCACCTGGAAGTACCCCAGCTGTATCCTGCAGGGGGATAACTCGATCGGTGAATTCTACTCGGTCGCGTTGACCAACAACCGCCAGCAGGCCGACACGGGCACCAAGATGATCCACATTGGGAAGAACACCCGAAGCACGATTGTCTCGAAGGGAATCTCGGCGGGATTCGGCCAGAACACCTATCGGGGTATGGTGAAGATTCTGAAGAATGCCGAGAATGCCCGCAATTACTCGCAGTGCGACTCGCTACTGCTGGGTGACAAATGCGGCGCTCACACGTTCCCCTACATTGAAGTCAAGAGCAGCACAGCCCAGATGGAACACGAGGCTTCCACCTCGAAGATCGGAGAAGATCAAATCTTCTATTGCCGGCAGAGGGGTATCTCGACCGAAGATGCCGTTTCGATGATCGTGAACGGCTTCTGCAAGGAAGTCTTTCGAGAACTTCCGATGGAGTTTGCCGTCGAGGCGCAAAAACTTCTGGGTGTCAGCCTGGAAGGAAGCGTTGGTTGAGCCGCGGTTGTGGCGAGGGTTGTTTGCATCTGAAAGATCAATACGGAGAAGAAAAGCGAATGCTGGAAATTCGAAACCTACATGCAGGTGTGGAAGGGAAAGAGATTCTGCGAGGCATCGATCTCAAGGTCAATGCGGGCGAAATTCACGCCATCATGGGACCGAATGGTTCCGGAAAGAGCACCCTCTCGCAAGTGCTGGCCGGGCGCGATGCTTACGAGGTGATGGCCGGCGAGGTCCGCTTCGAAAATAAGGATCTCTTGGAAATGGATCCGGAAGAGCGAGCCCGCGAAGGCATCTTCCTGGCGTTTCAGTATCCGGTTGAGATTCCGGGTGTTTCTAATACCTATTTCTTGAAGGCGGCGCTCAATGCTGTCCGTGCCCACCGGGGGGAGCCGGAATTGGATGCCATCGAGTTTCTGAAGTTGGTGCGATCGAAGATGAAGCTCTTGGAGATGGATGAAGGTCTGATCAATCGTCCGGTAAACGAGGGTTTCTCAGGAGGGGAGAAGAAACGGAACGAGATTTTCCAGATGGCCGTGCTGGATCCAAAGCTGGCCATTCTGGATGAAACGGATTCCGGTCTGGACATCGATGCCCTCAAGATCGTAGCCAACGGTGTCAACGCGCTCCATGCAGAGCACCGAGCCGTGGTGGTGATCACCCATTACCAGCGCCTGCTGAACTACATTGTTCCGGATTTCGTCCACGTTTTGTCGAATGGCCGCATCGTCAAGTCGGGTGGCAAGGAATTGGCCCTTGAATTGGAAGAAAAGGGGTACTCCTGGCTGGAAGATGAAGTCGCCAAGGCCGAGGCGCTTTAATCCTAAGGGGAGCAAATCATCATGATTGGTGTTTCGGAAGGGTTGGACAGGTACCTCAGCTGCTTTGACGAACGCAGGAAGGAGCGCGGTGGCGAGCCGAACTGGCTCGGGAGTCTGCGCCAGGCCGCAATGGATCGTTTCGTGGGACAGGGCTTTCCGACAACCCGTGACGAAGAGTGGCGTTTTACAAATGTCGCGCCCATTGCCCGGACCGATTTTCTACCTTCGATTCGAAGCGATTCGGTTTCACTCTCAGAAGCTGAGCCGTTCTTCTTGGCCCATAGCGAGAGCCAGAGCTGGCATCGCGTGGTATTCGTCAACGGCTGCTTTGCGCCGGAATTGTCATCGATCGGCAAGCTCCCCCCCGGAATGAAAGTGCTCAGCCTGCCGGCTGCCTTGGAAGGAGATCCGCTGCTGGAGGGCCACCTGGCTCGCTACGCCGGGCTTGACCATCCCTTCGTATCCCTGAACACCGCCCTAGCCGAAGATCTGGTTGTGGTGGTGATCCCGCGTAACCTGGTTTTGCCGGCTCCCGTGCATTTGCTCTTCCTCTCGGTAAGCCGGACCCAGCCCATTGTCTCCCATCCTCGTAGCCTCGTGGTAGTGGGAGAAAACAGCCAGGTTCAGCTGGTGGAGAGCTATGCGGGAGTGGGCGAAGGCAGGTACTTTACCAATGCCGTGACTGAACTGGTGGCCGCCGAGAATGCCGTGGTGGATCATTACAAGATCCAGCGGGAAAGCCTGCACGGATATCACATGGCGACTCTGCAGATCCATCAATCTCGCAGCTCGAACGTCTCGACTCACACTCTCTCATTGGGCGGGGCTCTGGTCCGCAATGAAATTGGAACGGTTCTGGATGGGGAGGGGGCTGAATCGGTCGTGAATGGGCTCTATGCGGTGGGTGGAGACCAACTGGTGGATAACCACACCCGAATTGACCATGCCAAACCGCATTGTGCCAGTCACGAACTGTTCAAGGGTATCCTCGATCAAAGGGCCAGGGCTGTATTCAATGGGCGGATTGTGGTTCGACCTGACGCTCAAAAGACCGACTCCAAGCAAACCAACAAAAATCTTCTGCTGTCCGAGGAGGCGTTGGTGAACACCAACCCGCAACTGGAAATCTACGCCGACGACGTGAAGTGCACGCACGGCGCCACCATCGGTCAACTGGACACAGAAGCCATCTTCTATCTACGCTCCCGGGGGATTGGATTGGACATGGCTCGCAACCTGCTGACCTATGCGTTTTCGCAGGACATCACGAACCGCATCAAAATTGGGCCTCTGCGCGCGGAGTTGGAGAAGATTCTCTATTCACGGCTGCCAGGGTCGGAGTCGATTCGGGAGGCGGTATGAAGACCGTGAGTCCAGCTTCGGAGACCACTGCACCCCGAATGCGGGAAGGGTTTGACGTGCGCCGGATCCGGGAAGACTTTCCGGCGCTGAATCACCTGGTGCGGGGCAAGCCGCTGGTCTATCTCGATAACGCGGCTACCAGCCAGAAGCCCAAGGTGGTTCTGGATGCGATCCTGCGGTACTACACCAGCCAGAACTCCAACGTGCACCGCGGTGTGCACTATCTCAGCGAGCGGGCGACGTACGAGTTTGAGTCAGCCAGGACGCGAGTGCGCCGGTTTATCAATGCGCGGGATGAACAGGAAATCGTCTTCGTTCGGGGAACGACAGAAGCCATCAATCTGGTCGCCAGCACCTTTGGCAGGCAGCGTGTTCGATCGGGCGATGAAATTCTGATTTCAGCTCTGGAACATCACTCCAACATTGTTCCGTGGCAGCTCCTGTGTCAGGAGAAAGGAGCCGTACTCAGGGTTGCCCCCATCAACGATCGCGGTGAGATCATGCTCGACGAGCTGGAGAAGCTCATTTCGCCGCGGACTCGACTGATGGCCGTCTCGCACATCTCCAATGCCCTGGGCACCATAAACCCAATAGGTCGAATCGTGGAATTGGCTCACCATGCCAACATCCCCGTGCTGGTCGACGGCGCTCAGGCATTGCCGCACGGAAAGGTCGACGTCCAGGCACTCGATTGCGACTTCTACGCTTTTTCCGCGCACAAGGCTTATGGCCCCACCGGCATCGGCGTGCTTTACGGTAAAGCCCAGCTGTTGGAGTCCATGCCGCCCTATCAAGGCGGCGGTGATATGATCTCTTCCGTCACGTTTGACAAGACAGTCTTCAACCGCCTGCCGCACAAATTCGAGGCGGGCACACCGGATATCGCGGGCGTCATCGGCCTGGGTGCAGCCATCGACTATCTGAACGAGATTGGGATGGAGGGCATTGCCTGTCATGATCAGGAAATGGCTGAGTATGCCTCTCGAAGGCTTGGGTCCGTTCCGGGAGTGCGACTGGTAGGGACGGCACAAGAAAAGACGGCGGTGGTTTCGTTTCTCATGGAGGGAGTCCACCCCCACGACGTCGGCACTATCCTCGATCAGGATGGAATCGCGGTTCGCGCTGGGCACCATTGTGCCCAGCCGGTCATGGATCGTTTCGGAATTCCTGCCACCATCCGCGCTTCTTTTGGAATCTACAACACGCGAGAAGAGGTGGATGGCCTGGTTGAAGCCCTTTACAAGGTCAAGGAGGTCTTCAGCTGATGTCGGACTTGCGAGACCTCTATCAAGAAGTCATTCTCGATCACACCAAGCGGCCTCGAAATTGCAAGCGACTGGAATCCCCAACTGGCTCGGCAAACGGGCACAATCCTTTGTGCGGCGATAAGTTGACCGTTTATTTAAACGTCCAAGGCGACGTGATCCAGGAGGTCAGCTTCGAGGGATCGGGATGTGCGATTTCGACTGCTTCAGCCTCGATGATGACCGAGAGCGTGAAGGGCAAGACTCGATCGGAAGCGAATGCGCTCTTCGAGCGCTTTCACAAGATGTTGACCTCCAAGGAGTCTGATGCGGTTGATCCTCTGGATATGGGAAAGTTAGGGGTGTTTGCCGGAGTCCGGGAGTTCCCGGTGCGCGTGAAATGTGCAACCCTCTCCTGGCACACCTTACGAGCCGCTCTGGAGAACGAGAAGGATTCTGTTTCAACCGAGTAGCCGGTTGGGTTGGGCTGCAGGAATCCCCTCAGCCCTCTGAAACTCTCTAGGAGAAGTCAGTGCTTATGGATGAACCCCGGGTACCCCAGGCAAACGAGGCTAGTCAGGAGCGGCTGCACGAAAAGATCGTAGGTCAGCTCAAAACCTGCTACGACCCTGAGATTCCTGTAAACATCTACGAATTGGGCTTGGTTTACGGGGTCGAGTTGGATTCCGAGCGCAACGCGAAGATTCGTATGACTCTGACCTCTCCTGCTTGTCCCGCCGTGGGCACGCTGCCGGCTGAGGTCCAATACAAGGTGGAAACGATAGATGGAGTCAACTCCGCCAAGGTGGAGTTGGTGTGGGATCCACCCTGGTCGCCTTCCCGGATGAGCGAGGCTGCCAAGCTTCAGCTGGGCATGCTGTGAGGCTCGCCGCCTTACTCCTTCTTTCCCTCAGCATTTCCATCGCGTAGAGAAATGCCCGGCCCCAAGCGGGGTGGTCGCTCAGCCCATTTCAAAGTTTGGTGAATCCTGGCTGTGCCGGGGAAAGCGGCTCTGACTCCAAGGGGACCATCGTCTTGGGGCCTTCATTGACTCGCCAAGGCCTGCCTGAAGCTGCCCTTTGCCACTCGTCTAGCTCTCCCTCTTCAATCTTCTCCAGAGATCATTCTGCTTTCGAGTTCCGCAATGTGTCCAAACCTGCAGTAATTCCGCGGGGGTTATGCTACAGTTTTTTGGCATCTTCATTGATTGGATGGTCAGCCTTGACTTCTGCCCCCCAGGCTACAAAAGGTCCCCACGCCGGCACCCTGTTTCTAGTGGACGGGATGTCCCATATTTTTCGTGCCTTCTACGCCATCCGAAATCTCTCCAACAGCCAGGGATTGCCCACTAACGCGGTTTACGGCTTCGCGACGATGTTGCGGAAGCTGATGCGAGAGTATCGGCCGGCATACCTGGCTATTGTCTTCGATGGCAGCCAGCCGACGTTCCGTCACGAAGCCTTTGAAGCCTACAAGGCCAATCGCGCCCAAATGCCCGAGGATCTGGCGGTCCAGATTCCCTACATTCGCCGGCTGTGCGAGGCGCTCAGCGTGCCTGTCGTGGAGATGGAGCGGTACGAGGCAGACGACATCATCGGGACACTGGCCAAGAAGGCGGAAGCGGAGGGTTTAGAGACGGTGATCGTCTCAAACGACAAGGACATGTTTCAGCTCGTGTCCGACCGAATTCGCGTCCTTCATCAAGCCAAAGAGGACACCGTCTTCGACTCCGAAAAGGCAGAGGCTTTTTTTGGCGTGCCTCCCTCACAGGTTGTTGACGTTCTCGGCCTGATGGGAGACTCGGTGGATAACGTACCCGGCGCGCCGGGAATCGGCGAGAAGGGCGCCAAGGACCTGATTCGCCGGTTTGGAAGTTTGCAGAATCTCCTGGACAACGCAGACCAGGTGGAGCGAAAGACCTATCGGGAGTCGCTGAAGGAGAATCGGCAGCAGATTCTGCAGAGCAAACAGCTGGTAACGATCGATACCCAAGTTCCCATTCAGGACGAGTGGCGGAGCCTAGAGGCCCGCGAAGCGGACTCTTCCAAGCTGCGAGACCTTTTTATCGAGCTGGGGTTTCAGTCGCTGCTCAAGGACTTCCAGCTGGAAGCGCCCCGTGCTGTTGGCATGACGCCGGTGCAGCCCATCCGGACAAGTCAGGATGCCCTGAAGGTCGTTGAGCGACTCAAGAAGGAGGAGTTGGTCTATTGCTTTCTTGCCTTGGACCATGAAGAGCCAATGCTCGCCACGGCGGTCCAGTTGGCCCTGAAGGCTCAGGATGATGTTTGGGTTGCAGACTTCAAGACCGATGCCGTGCGGATTCAGGATTTCAAGGCGTTCTTCGAATGCGACACGGTTGCCAAGGTGTTTCACAACGAAAAAGCAGCGCGCATTTTGCTGAGTCGGGCCGCCGGTACGGAACTTGTCGGAGTCCGGTGGGACACCATGCTCATGTCCTACTTGGTACAGCCTAACCGAAGCAATCATGCCTTTGACGACATTTGTTTCGCCCTGCTGGAGGAGAAGTCGGCGGACCCGGAGCGTCGTGGCGATCTCCTGCAGCGCGTCTTCTCAAGTTTGCACCCCCGGATCCGGGATCTCGGTTTGGAAAAGGTGCATCATGAGATCGAGCTGCCCTTGTCGTCCGTGTTGGCGGACGTGGAGCAGGCAGGGGTGCGGGTGGATTCAGACCGACTCAACGATATGTCTGGCGAGTTGGACAAGGAGATGAGTCGACTTACGAAGCGGGCCTACCAGCTGGCCGGGGAGGAGTTCAACATCAACTCCCCCAAACAATTGGGGGAAATTTTGTTCGAGAAGCTCAACCTCCCGGCTCCCAAGAAGCTCAAGAAATCCGGACAGTACTCCACATCGGTGGACGTGTTGGAACAGCTGGCAAGCGAATTCGAGCTGCCTCGCTTAATGCTGGAGTACCGTCAGTTGGCCAAGCTGAAGTCGGGCTACGTCGATGCCTTACCGCGATTGGTCAATCCCCAGACGGGTCGGGTGCACACCTCGTTCAATCAGACCGTGGCCGCCACCGGACGATTGTCAAGCAGCAACCCCAACCTTCAGAACATCCCGATTCGGACCGAATTGGGGGGGCGAATTCGGTCCGCGTTTATTCCGAGTCCTGGTTGCCGGCTTCTGTCGGCTGACTACTCGCAAATCGAACTCCGAATTCTGGCTCACCTCTCGAATGATCCTGTTCTGACCGATTCCTTCCGAAGAGGCGAGGACGTTCACACCAGGACTGCCGCTGAAGTCTTCGGCGTTGCGGCAGGGCTGCAAACCCCGGATCTGCGGCGTCGGGCCAAGGCGATCAACTTTGGAATCATCTACGGTCAAACCGCCTTCGGTCTGGCCAAGGAGCTGGGAATCTCCAACGGCGAGGCCCAGCAGTTCATCAAGACCTACTTTGAGCGCTACCGAGGAGTAAAGCAGTTCATTGATCAAAGCATTGCCGAAACACGAAAAACGCAAATGACCCGCACGCTGTTCGGCCGGTTGCGACAGATCTCCGACATCGGGAGCAGAAATCCGGCGATGCGCAACTTTGCCGAACGGACTGCCGTGAATTCACCGATCCAGGGGACTGCTGCGGATATCATCAAGTTGGCCATGATCCGCATCCATCATCTTTTGCGGGAAAAGAAACTACGCGCCACAATGATCCTCCAGGTGCACGATGAACTCGTGTTCGATGTGCCGGAAGAAGAACTGAACCGAGTCGAGTCCATGGTGCGCCGAGAAATGGAGTCAGTCTGCGAGTTGAGTGTTCCGCTGGTGGTCACCACTGGTTCGGGACCGAACTGGATGGAAACCTGATCGGGTTCGCGACGAAGATCTCCGTTGAGGGATCTGGACCGGCACTGATCTTCGGACGCTCCCGCCGGCGGTGTTGAGCGAGGATGCAAAGTGGATAGGCAATCTGCATTCGAATTGCTGTGCGAACACACGAAAAGCGAGAGTCTGATCAAGCATATGTTGGCCGTTGAAGCTTGCATGCGAGCCTATGCCGAGCGCTTTGGTGAAGACGCCGAGAAATGGGGCATCGTTGGCTTACTGCACGACTTTGACTACGAAAAGTATCCAAATCCACCCGACCATCCCGAAAAAGGGGCGGAGATTCTCCAGGCAAAGGGATATCCGCCGGATGTAATCTACGCCATCAAATCCCACGCGGAATGGACCAACTGTCCGCGGAAAAGCCTCCTCGACAAAGCACTGTTTGCTTGCGACGAACTGGCGGGATTTATTACCGCCGTGGCTTTAGTTCGACCGGACAAGAAGATCCGGGGCATGGAAGCCCGGTCGGTGCGAAAGAAATTGAAAGACAAGGCCTTTGCACGAACGGTGAGTCGGGACGACATCGTGGCCGGGGCTCAGGAGCTGGGCCTGGATCTGGAGGAGCACATCACATTTTGCATTCGCGCCATGGAGCGCGCTGCAGACTCCCTTGGAATCTAACGCTGGAGCCCCGAGCTCACAACGGGCAGCGGAACGTCCTGGCGGAGTTCACTGGCCCTCCTGAATCCGAAACTCGGGGTTCCCACTTCTCTCTTTCTTTGTCCATCACAAAAGCAAAGGGAAGCTCATGGCCGCTGTTGGATCTGCCAAGCGCGTATCGGAGAAATGGGTTAGCTACTGGCCCGCGTCGGAGCGGCCCCGCGAAAGGCTGCTCACGCAAGGAGCTTCTGCCTTGAGTGATGCGGAACTGCTGGCTATCTTCCTTCGCGTTGGTGTTCGCGGCATGAGTGTCGTCGATCTTTCCCGCCATCTTTTGCGGGAATTCGGAGGACTGCGTGGTCTCTTTGGCGCTCAGGACCAGCAGCTTCGCCACATCAGGGGAATGGGTCCCGCCAAGATCGCTACGTTGCGAGCCATAGGGGAGTTAAGCCAGCGATGTTTGCAGGAGAAAGTCAAGCGTGAGACGCTGGTGGAGTGCTCCGGCGACGTCTACAAGCTACTGGAACAGAAATTTCGGGATCTCAAGCAGGAAATCTTCAGCGTTGTGTTCCTCGATACCAAGCACCGTGTGCTGGCGATTGAGAACATGTTTCAAGGAACGATCAACACAGCCAGCGTCTTTCCGAGAGAGGTGGTAAAGCGAGCGCTCGATCTGGGGGCAGCCGCCATCATTGCCGTGCACAACCACCCATCAGGCAATCCCGACCCCAGCTCCGAGGACCGCCGAGTGACTGAAGACTTAAGAAAGGCTTGCGAGTTACTCGAGCTTTCTTTACTCGACCACATCATTGTTGGAGCCAATGGTTATTTCAGCTTTGCGGATCGGAGGTTACTCACCTGACCGGGGACGTTCCTAGCGGTGCTCTTCACGGGCTCTGCAAGGTAAGGCGACGGATTCGGCCAAACCTGACTTCAAATTCAGACCGCCCAACTGAAGGCGCCGCAACCTGTGCGGAAACTCACGCAACCGAAGCGTTCTTCTTGATGAATCGCTGGGTCTCGTCCCAGGTGGGTTGGGATGCGGTACCGCCCAAGCCTTGGGTGGCCAGGGCGCCGCAGGCATTGCCCAGGGCGATACATTTGCGAAGGTCGAAACCGTTGAAGTGCCCGAAGAGGAAACCCGCGTCAAAGGAATCCCCGGCGCCGCTCACATCCACGGGTTTAACCTTGAAAGCCGGCAGCTGCACCACTTGACCCCGGCTCTTCGCCAGAGCTCCCTTGGATCCCAGCTTGATCACGACCGTTGGAACTTTTTGGGCGAAGATTTCCAGGGCCCGGTTCGTACTCTTGGCTTTGGCGATGTTGATGGCTTCCATCTCGTTCAGGAAGAGAACGTCTACGTAGTCCAGGCACTTCCAAATGCCCGAGTTCCACTGGTTCTTGTTGTCGGAGTTGGGGTCCAGGGAAGTGGACATGCCCACCTGTTTGGCCTCCTGAAAAATCTGCGGAAAAGAACCCAATAAACCTTCCTGTAAAAAATAGGAGGAGATGTGAAGGTGGTCGTGCTGTCGAAATGCCTTCTGTGGAATGTCCTTGTAAGTCAATTGTGTGATTGCGCCGGGACAAGTCACCTGTGACTTTTCATCTCGGAAGTTGAAAGAAACGGTTAGTCCGGTACGGAGCTTGGGATCCTTGATGATGCTGGAGGTCTTGACCTTGTTCGCTTGAAGAGCCTCCAGGCAGAATTTCCCGAAATCGTCCTTTCCGATCTTGCTGATAAACGTCACTGGGATCCCCAGCTTCGACAGGCCACAAACTGCTACGGCTGAACAGCTCCCCAGCGTTACCTCCATCTCCTGAGCCAGAATCTCTCGTCCCAGAACAGGAAAAGTTTGCAAGCCACTCCCGATGATATCCACGCTGAGTTCGCCAATGATCAGCACGCTTTTGCTTTTCTTCGTGCTCAAGTGGACTTCCTCCAGTCGCCAGAACTGCCTGCTAACCTTCACCTCATGGTGCCTGCAACCCGCCCCAGGCGCCAAGCAAACGGTCATATATATCGCGGTTTCCCTTTATTTGTCAAGCACTTATTGGAACTCACCTATTTTCAGCGAAGACCTCTAACCAGAATTGACTGCGGTCTTTGAGGCGGCAAAATGCTTAGACTTTTCACCCTACTCATACTAAGGTTACGGCTTTCGAGCTTCTTGCAAAGAGTGGCTTTGGATGGGTGGACTCATGCGAATGAGAAAGGGCGATCGCAACGTCAATGGGGTGGAGCAAGGCATCGGAGTGTTGGGTGTTCTGGCCCTTCTCCTGTTGTTGTGCCTGTCGATTTTTGTGGGGTCGAGCTATCGTCGTTGGGAAGGTCAGGCCCCGGCAATTCGCTTCGATCCGGAATTGAAAGCCCTGGGCCGAAAGCCGAATCTGACTCTGACGTTGGAGGATCCTGGGAGCGGACTGAGTCATTTGACCGTCCGCCTGAAACAAAAGGAGCAAGATGTTGTGCTCGTGGACGAAACCTTCGGAGGGCCGGGGCTCCTGACCTTCTGGAGGACGGGCCCTGCCAAGTCCAAGCAGTACAACCTCGGCGGGCTGATCCCCGAGAAATTCAAGATTCAACCGGGCGCGGCTACTCTGTCGATTTCTGCTTGGGACCACTCCTTTCGAAACTTCTGGAGAGGCAATCGTGCCGAGCTGAGCCGTGAATTTGAATTCGACATTTATCCTCCCCGATTGGAGATTCTTTCCGGGCAACACTACATCAACCAAGGAGGCTCCGAGTGCGTGGTTTACCGCGTCTCGGAAGATGCGGTGGTGACAGGAGTCCAGGCTGGGCCCCATTTCTTCTCGGGATACCCTGCCGGGTCGAGCGATCCCAGCGTCCGATTCTGCCTGTTCGCCTACGCATATGATTTGCCGCCTGACACCCCGGTCAAGGTCATTGCCAGAGATGCCGCCGGCAACGAGGCGGTGGCCGGCTTCTGGCAGAAGGTCTTCCCCAAGAAGTTTCGCCGCCGGGACATCACGCTTGACGACGGCTTCCTGAACAAGGTGGTTCCCGAAATCATGGCGCGAACTCCCGAGATCCAGGATCAGGGTGAACTCATCAAGACGTACGTAGAGATCAACAGCAGACTACGGCGGCTGAACCATGAGGAACTCACCCGACTCTCGGCGGATTCGCCGGCGCAGTTCCTATGGGATGGCCCATTTCTGCAACTGAGCAACTCACAGGTTGAGTCCCTGTTTGCGGACCATCGGACCTATTTCTATCAGGGCAAGGAAGTCGACAGGCAAGACCATGTGGGTTTCGATCTTTCCGTTGTCCAGCAGTATCCGATTGAGGCCGCCAACGATGGAAAGGTGATTCTCGCCGACTACTTCGGAATTTACGGCAACACGGTCCTGATCGACCACGGCTGTGGTTTGGTTTCCCTTTACGGCCACATGAGTTCCATCGATGTTAAGGTGGGTCAGCAAGTGAGGAAAAAAGAGGTGTTGGGCAAGAGTGGAGCGACCGGGCTGGCTGGCGGCGATCACCTTCACTTTGGGATGTTTCTGCAAGGGGTCCCCGTGAATCCCACTGAATGGTGGGATGGAAAATGGATCAAAGACCACGTGCTGGACCGGATTGCATCCGTTACCCAGTCGGGAGCCGCATCCAAGAACTGATTTCAGTTCCTCTTCTAAGCCGGTCCTCTCCTTCCCGCCGAAGACTTGACGGGAACGTTCCTGAAACCCGCAGATTTGATTGTCTGGGAGGCCACAAGGCTGGCGCCGGGCGACCAGATTCGGATGGGCTGGCGGGCCGACTCCGGAAATTCACGAATAAGGAGGTTGTCCAGATGGATTCAACCAGGAAGATCCTTAGAAATCTCGGATTGCCGGATCGCGATCGGTACGCCCTCCCTGACTCATCCAAGCGGTTTCCGGATGGAGCCCAGTACCGCTTTGAGATTCCCAGTGTGGAGGGACCGCGCTGTTTGAAAGCCGTGATCGAAGAGGCCCAGAAGTATCGATTAACGATCCATCGCGTGAGCCAGGGAAGCGGCATCATGCTCATGACCGACGAAGAAATCCGAGAGATGTTAGGGATCGCCAAGGACCAGCAGATGGAAGTAAGCCTTTTTGTCGGGCCTCGCGCCACCTGGGATATCGGCGCCCAACCGCTGACTCCTGCCGGCAAGAACATCGGGCTGGGCTTGCGTGGGATGGACCAGGTTGTCTACGCCATTGAGGACGTCAAGAGAGGTTGCGAACTCGGATTGCGCAGCATCCTGGTGGCTGATCTCGGGCTGTTGTGGGTGCTCAATGAGATGAAGAAAGCCGGCCAGCTTCCCGCCAACCTGGTGATGAAGATCTCGGTCCAGCTGAGTGCTACCAATCCGGTGGCCGTCCGGATCCTGGAAGACTTCGGGGCCGGAACCTTTAACGTTTCATCCGATCTCCCCCTGCCCCTGTTGGCTTCCATTCGGGAGGCCGTTTCCATCCCTCTCGATTTCTACGTCGAGACGCCCGACAACTTCGGCGGCTTCGTCCGACACTTTGAGGTCCCCGAGTTCATTCGAGTTCTTTGCCCGCTCTACGTAAAACTAGGGCTGCGCAACGCTCCGGACATTTACCCGAGCGGGACCCACATTGAAAGCACCGCAATCGCCCTGACCCGGGAACGCGTGCGTCGAGCCAAGATCGTATCCGATCTGATCCAGCGCTACTGTCCGGAAGCCATCATGTCAAAGCCAGGGGCCAAAGATCTGGGCTTGCCGGACGTTTGATCTGATGGCAGACGGCCGCGTGGGAAGCATGGCGAGCCCAACGCCCCGCCGACCGAGAGCGAATTGCGGTGCTCGACGGATCGCAGTAGCCCGGAGAATCAAAGCACCTCAGTGACTCCAGGTATGGCCACCGGATATTGTCCGCTGGCGTCTGCCACCACGGGTGCCTGGCAATCGAGCGATGTGATCCGATCCAATCCTGGTGCCACCTCAAGCGATGACTTCAGGGCCTCATCCCAGGTGATGACCCGCCCGGACTCACAGGCCATACGTCCCATGATGGCCGCCAGGCATGACTTAACAGAACGTTCAGTCTCATTCCAGGGTCGATCGTTGCGGATCGCTTCAAAAAACAAATCCTGTTCAAGCTGATAGGGGTCACACGGGGGACCCTGGTAACTCCACAGGAGGTCGCTGGGTTTTTGCCGATGTCCTTTGAACAGACGCGGCTGTGGTTGCCCTTCGCCCAGGATGGCGGAGCCGGTCGCACCGTGAATGATGTCTCCAAAAAAAGCGTGACAGTTGAGCTGATGCCGGCCCTGCGCCAGCAACCGGGTGCCGTCGGCGAACGTGTACTCGGCCGCGTAATGATCGAACAATTGGTCCGGCACCTCCCGAACTTGTCGTCCGCCCATGCCTTGCACGGATACCGGCCATGCGTCCTTGGCCCAGCAGGCAACGTCGATATTGTGGATAAGCCAGTCCACAATGAAGCTGCCATTCAGCCAAGTGAAGCAGCTGTAGTTGACGATTTGGTAGGCCAGCTCGCTTTGTTTCGGTAAGCGGGGGGTGAGCTTTACCGGACCGTGCATGCGGTAAGCCCAGGCGGTAATGACCTCGCCCAGGTTCCCATCGTGGATCTGTTGGATGGCCTGCTGCAGCGGGTCGTAATGTCGACTCATCAAGCCGGTGGCGACCTTGAGATTCAGCCTGGCAGCCGTTTCGCCTGCCGCCAGGACCCGCCGAATTCCCGGCACATCGACAGCGAACGATTTTTCCATGAACACATGCAAGCCTTTTTGGACCGCGTATTCAAAATGCATCGGTCTAAAGGCCGGCGGAGTTGCCAGCAGGACCACATCTCCCTTGTCGAGTGTGTCCATGGCACGCCGGTAGGCATCAAAGCCCAGAAAACATCGCTCAGCAGGGACCTCAACCTGGCTGCAGTGCTTCTCGCCAAGGAGCTTCAAGCTGGTCTCGATCCGCTCAGGAAAGACATCCGCCACGGCCCACAGCCGGGTTGGCCCGCTCGTGGAGAGGGCATTGGCCGCTGCGCCGGTACCCCGGCCACCACACCCCACCAGGGCAATCTTCAGGGTGTGATTCTCCGACGTGTAGCCCGGGCGGGGCTGAATTCCGCTCAGAGTGGCCGATGCCAATACCGCGCCGGAGGTCTTCAAAAATTTGCGGCGCGACGACGTTGGGGAAGAGCTGGATAGCTTGGTATTCATGGTTCGGTCTCCAATGTTGGAATAGCGATGTCGTCGCTGCTCCGACATCGTCTTTTGCCCGGCATCGGGAGGCCGTTGATGTGGCACTCCTTGGGCCAGGATGTTGCTGCCGTCACAGATAGCCGGCGCCTTCAGTCGCCGGACGGGCCGATTGGCGCTCCGTCATCGAGGCTGGCGGCCGGCAGTCCAGAGGATGGCATTGCGAACCAGAGACTGGTAGGCAGGGTGGCGATGGGCCGAACTACCGTGTCCCAGTTGGATATAGACTACCCGCGATTTGGGGTACGGGCTGATCCAGGCCACCGGGCCGTCGCTAGTGGGGTTGTCTGTGGTCAGCAGCACCCGCACTTTTGGCGAGATCCACATTCCCTTGTAAGTCTCGTCCCACAGGTGAAAGGGGCCAATGGAGTCCACAAGAGGATGGGGCGTGGCGGGCCGGATAAACAACTCCTCGTCATGTTTGAAGGTCGAGGCCGGCATGGCGCCCTCGGCTTTGAGGAGGTACTTGCCTCCCACCACCTCCTGGGTCCACCAATCCCAGTCGTTGTAGTCGGCAATGGCGTGATGGATCACCACCATGGCCTTGCCGCTCTCCAGGAAGGCTCGCAGATTGTTACGGCCCGTCTCGTCAAGCTCCTGGGACAAGTCATACAACACCAGAACGTCGACGTCTGGGCGAAGATCTCTTCGAAACGCCTCCCGATTGGAAGGAACATGGGACCAAATCCAAGGTCCCTGGCCTTCGAACACCGTGTAGAAAGAGGGTTCAAAGTCGTGTCCACCCGTCACAACCCGCAAGCGCAAAGAGGCACTCTTGTCGTCATCTCTCGGGCTCTTGGACGGGGTGGTCGCTTCCTCGCTCAAGGTCACTCGTCCTGAGGCCGCCCACTCCGTGCCTCGGACAAAGACAGTCCCAAAGCCGGGCTCGCTCATGGCCGCAACTTCATGCCCGAGCGCGGAGTAGAAAACGCGGCCATTGCCGTACGACACGGCAGTGATGAGTGCTTCCTCTTTTCCGGTTCCGCCCATGGCCGGATCATCGTATGCCGCCGCCAAAATCTCGGTTTGGGGCAGGAAAGTCATCCCGTGGTAGAGCTCGTCAGTGGCCCAGAATTCTTCTTTCAGTCCCTGGAAAATGGGGTGATTCGGCTGCTTGACCTTCACACGAAACGAGTGACGTTTTCCGTGGAATCCAAGAGCCGGCCGCTGGGGCCAATAGCCCCCCACCAGCTGTTTGTACTCAGACCAGGCGGGTTCCACAATGCCGGTTGGCACGTGCCGGTCGCCCAGGACCTCGTGGCCCGCGAAGCCGTAGCTGGCCCCATGAATCACAACCATGCCCTTCCCGGATCGGACGAAGTCTGCCACCGCCTGTTCCGTTACTTCTCCCCAGCGAGGACCGCAATAGTCCAAAACGAGCGCGTCGTAAGCCGCCAGTGAGGGAGCCGTCATTCCGGTGGGCTCCTCGCTAACCCGCACATCGAAGCGACCCGTTTGGACCAACAGCTGCCGAAGATACGGCGTGGTGGTTCGCCAGTCGTGGTTGTTGCGTCCGCTCAGGATGAGGATCCGAAGGGCACCAGGATGAAACAGCTTGGTTGAGGAGGGCGCCTGGGCGGGGGCGTGATTTGCCGCAATCAAGCTAAGCAAGCCAGCCCAGAGCAGGTTTCGTCTTAAGAGTGTCATCGTTGCTCTCCGTTAAAGGATGAGCTGTGAGTTGTCCCTGGCTGGCGGTCGATCGCCTTGAGGGGTAATCGATTTTTGCACAGAGCGATGACCGCTCCGGCAGGATTCATGCCTCCGAGAGTTCCATGACCAATTGAGACTCGGGAAGCGTGACAGACCCCAACTGGCTTGGCCGGTGTCGGCGCCCACTCTCCGAGGTCTTGCCTGGAGCCACTCACACTCTGGCTGCAGCATCCCCCTTCTTCTCGAGTAGCCGGCGGAGATGCAGCAGGCTTCGGGATGCTTGTTCCGAGGTGCCGCATTCGACAGAAAGAACTCCCTGAAAACCCCCCTCTTCCAGGATGGCAATCAGCCGTTGCCAGTCCAATACTCCGTCGCCGCAAGCACACCCCACGGGTGTACCGGTCACTTTTCCTCTTTCAGACTCGGCGTGTGGCAGGGAGATGTCCTTGGCGTGGAGATGCACCAATCGATCGCAGACGGCCTTCAGCCCGGCGTAAGGATCTTCTCCGGCTAGGTAAGCGTTGCCAGTATCGTAATTGATACCCAAGCAGGGCGACTTCACCAGGGAACTAATGCGCAGTAATCCCTCTGTCGTTTTGGAAATACTCTGGTGCGGCTCAATACCGATCTTGATGCCGTAACGCTCGGCCACACGCAAAACCGAGGTCAACGTGTAGCGCATGATACTGAAGGCTTCCTCCAGTTCCAGCCAGGGCGGACGAATCCCTTCGTCGGTGTTGACCACCGGTGCCCCTAGGCTGGCCGCAAAGCGAATGGCCTTCTGAAGGTAGGGCACACTGATCTCCGGGCGCATTAGGGGGCAATGGGCACTTAGGCCGGAAGGCTTGACGCCGTGACGTTCCAGAATGTCCCGGATCTCTAGGGGTTCTTCATCCATAGAGACCGAATGGAAGTAGCCCGCTTCGCTTAGCAGTTCTCGGCCATTGTGGACCAGGGGTTCGACGAAGCGAAATCCCAGTTGGGCGGCTCGCTCTACTCCGGTCGCGAAGGACTTGTCTTCGCAACGGATGAATTCGAGGTTGATGCCAATGTTCAGACTCATAGCTCCCACTCCTTGCGCCAGGAAACGCGCTGTTGTTGTTGGTAGGCGAGATTGGCCATGTGGCAGGCCATCGCCGAATAGTGGCCGGCCGTCACATCCGCATTGGGCTTCCGGCGGTTTCTCATACACTCGAGCCAATTGCTGAGGTGAGTTGTCTCCGCAGCGCTCCCTCCGACGATCTCTCCCGTGGATTGATGCGCTTCGGCGGGTAGAAAACGGTAGCCACTTCGGAAAATTGACAGCCGACCTCCCGTACCCAGGAAGACAATGTCGGCGGAGCCCTGCTGGATCAAGTCTGTCAAAGAAGCTTCAAAGGTGACCGTCAGTTTCTGCGGATACTCCAGGATTGCATTGATGTTGTCCGGGGTGTCGCGGCCGTCATCGTATTGGTAGATTCCTCCCAGGCAAACGGCGCTATTGGGGGACGTCAGATTCAGGAACCAGTGAACGACGTCGATCATGTGAACCAGCAATCCTCCGGTCTGGCCACCGCAGGAGACATCCCAGTAGGCAAAGCGGTTGAAGTAGCGCTTGGGATCCCAAGGAATCTTGGGTAGGCACCCCAACCAGGCCTCCCAGTCCAGGCCTGCGGGTTTTTGCTCCATCCCGGCGGGAACAGCAGTCAGATAGCCTCTGTTTGCGTTCCAAAGAGTCCTGACCATGTGAACATCGCCGATCAGTCCGCTGTCGAAAAACTTCTGCTTGGCCTCAATGAAGTTGGACATGCTGCGCTGCTGCATGCCAACCTGCACCACCCGCTGGGTCTCCTGGACTGCTTTGTGAATGGCAGGACCCTCCAGCGGGTGTTGGGTGAGCGGCTTTTCCACGTAGACATCTTTCCCCGCATAACAGGCGTCGATGGTCTGCGAAGCATGCCAATGGTCGCAGGTGGCGACCACGACACCGTCGATGTCCTTGCGGTCCAGCAGGCGGCGATAATCAGCCTCTTTTGCCACGCTGCCTCCCGCGATTTCAGCCGCGCGCTCGCGACGCTTGTCCCAGGCGTCACAGACCGAGACCCACTCAATCCCACCCAGTTCGTTCAGTTTCCCCATCAGGTAAGCGCCACGGGAGCCTATGCCAATAACACCCAGGCGGATCCTATCGTTGGCGCCGAGGATCCGCCGGCTCGAAGCCGCCGTCAGGCCGGCAGTAACAAGAAAATGACGGCGCGTCCAGAACCTTGCCATGATGTCCCGTCCTCCTGCAAAAGAGTTCACGTTCGATGAGAACTTACAAAAACCCTTGCAGAGTTAGCTCTCCCAGCAAGACCATAACCAGGGTTTGGGTAGGAAGGAACTCCAGAGAGAGTTAGAAGTTGCGTGCTTGAGGAAACACAAAGGACGGCTTGGAGGTGGGGGAAATAGGCCAAGATGGGCTAAATGCCGCTGACCTGGCTTGCCTCCTCGAGCGAAAGAGAGGGTGCAGGAGGGAGTTCGGGCAGAGCCAGGCCGAGGGTGCAAACATCAGCAACTCCCCACGATTCTCGACCCCCTGGCAGGGGGCCCGAAATGAAGCCGGGCGCCCTCAGTGGGGAAACGATTCTGCCTCAGCCAACCGCCGTCTGGCGCAATAAACAACTGCCAGACCGGTCCAACTGAGGATGGGCACCGGGACGGAGCCGATCTTTCTGGTTCCGGGAGTGCAAACAATCCTTTGTGGTGGTGCTAGGCAACGGGCAGGGAATGAAACCCTTTGACTGCTCGGAGATTTGGAACAGACGCGCACACTGGCCCATTCCCCGGCGATCTGGGTGCGGATTGAAGGGACTGCGAAAGAAGGGAGGAGATGTCGGCGAGGCGGAACCCTTATTCGGTGATGCCCTTGACGCTTCCCTTACAGAGACAGACTTGCTTGTGATCGCCTCGCATGACGATCTTGGGATGCCGGACGAAAGCCCGGTACTGATATTCAGTTTCAGGCTTCAAACCACTCACTTCAACCTCGAAGGAGCCCGGCGCATTCATCTTCTTGACTGCTGTGGCTGTCCATTCGGTATTGTGCATGGCGACGGCAAATCCGCCGTAGACTTGATACTCGATGCCTACCTCCACCTGCCCGGCACCTCCCAGATCAATCAACTCACCTTGGAAGACAACGGTCTGCGAGCCTCTCAACAATGCACCCGTTGTTTCGGCATAGGGCGGCTGCGTGAAGGCCGGTTCCACATTCTCCAGCTTGACGACCACTGGGTTAGGCCAGCGGTGGTTGTTGTAGAGGCGCTGCCCGCGTACAACGGAGATTTCAAGAGCCTCTGCCTTCTGCTCAAAACGAGGCATTCCATCCAGCTGCGGCATATACTCCACGACTCGGCCGTTATGGCCGAGCACGCTGATGCGCGTCTTAGTGGTGGCCTTCACTGAGCGCAGCAGGAACTCTCGCCGCTGGCCACGAGGCCACTCTGGCTGCCGGGTGAGAAAGGCATAAACCGTATTCCTGTCTTTGCTCTTAGAAAACCAGATGTCTTCTTCCCGAGGGACGACCCAAGGCCGCGTGTCGTGGATCGATTCGCCATTGACGGCCTGCCAGAGCGCAATCTCGCGAAGCCGCTCCTCCTGCTCAATGGGCAATTCCCCATTGGGTTTAGGGCCTACATTCAGCAAGAGCGAACCACCCTTGGCTCGAGTTTCGATCAGAATCTCGATGATGCGGGTACCCGATTTGTACTCCTCGTTGGTCGGCTTGTAGGCCCACTGAGTGCCCATGGTGAGATTGGATTCCCATGGCCCTCTTGGGGGGCGGCCAGGAACGAACTGTTCGGGCGTGGCAATCGCACCTCGCGTGATCAAGCAACTGGGCTGGAGGCTCCATGCCGTCTTTTTGGTGGGTAGCTCACCTTCCCCATCGATGAACAGCACATCCACGGGCCCATAGTGAGTGAACAGCTCCGCCACCTGGGTGGAGATGTGCTTCACGTAGTGCGGGTCCTCATCGGGATGAGGAACGAGATTGCGACGCCGAATCTCGAAGCCGTTTCGGTGCAGCCAAGCAAAGTCTTCGGGCGAGTAGTAAAAACCCACCCCCAGGCCATGCTTGCGGAGCGCCTGCACGTAGCCATACAACAGGTCCTGCCCAAAGGGCGTATTGGTGGCCTTAAAGTCAGTGGTTTTGGTGTCCCACCAGCAGAAGCCGCTGTGGTGCTTGGTGGTAAAGACCACATACTTCATGCCCGCCAGCTTGGCCAACACCGCCAGTTCCTCTGGATCCCAGCGCTTGGGATTGAAGGTCCGGGGCAGGTCGTGAAAAAACCATCGTAAGTAGTCCTCGGAGGCTCCCACCAGGCTGTGACTGATGACGCTGCCGACCTGGCTGTCAAGGCTCCAATGGACGAACATGCCGAAGCCCGCATCCTGCAACCACTCCAATCGTTCCAGCCGGTTGCCCAGACCCGGGAGGTCCGGATCCGGCTGGATCTCTCCAGCAGCGGCGGGAAGGCCGATCCCAAACAGGACGGCCACAACGGACGACACCAGAAACATGATCCTGTGCTGTCGATTCATGGGTCACCTTGGTCGACTTGGCTTGAAGTTCACGGAGAATACAGACCTGTCCCACAGGAGGTTGAATGGTGAGAGAAGCTATCAGTCATTGAGACGTTGCGGCCGGCAAGTGCTAATGACGGGACGTCTGCGGAATCCTTCAGACCGCCCCGAGCGTCGTGCGGCTAGCTAGATTCTGTCCGGAACGACCCAGGGCTGTCGATACCGGCGTTTGACCAGCGCATTGGCCTCCGCGTCGCCGACGAAGTTTCCTGTTTTCGGATCGATGTGCAGCTTGCGACCCACCCGATAAGCGATGTTGCCGTAATGACACCAGGCGGTCGAAATGGTCACCTCTTCGATGTCCGCATGAGGGCGTTTTCGGCTCCGAATGCAGTCGATGAAGTTGCCGATGTGATCCTGGTTTGATTGCGAGAACTTGCCGCGCTGTTGCTGGACCACGTTGCCCTCAGCGTCGAACACCTGCCAGCCCCCACCGTGTCTCGACAACTCCATGAACTGCCGGGTACCCGAGATCTCAATCCGCGTTCCCGTAAAGGGCCAGTTTGGGAAGCCCCCACCCTCGCGAATCGGGGTCACCACTTTCCTCATGTAAGGCGACCACAAGCTCTGCTCGAAGATAATCGTCATTTTGTCGAAGTCCCAGCTCACGACGTGAGTGTCTGGGGTTTCCTGGTCATCCTGGTAGAAGTGGATTCCGCCCGTTGAACTGACCGACTTCGGAAGGTTCTGGCCTGACATCCAGCGGGCGATATCAATCTGATGCACCCCGTCGTTGATGATATCCCCGCCCGAGTATTCCCAGAACCAATGCCAGTTGTAATGGAAGTGGCTTTTGTTAAAAGGCCGTTTCGGCGCCGGCCCCAACCACATGTCATAGTCCACGCCCGGCGGCACGGGCGAATCCGGCGTCTTGCCGATCGTGTTGCGCAGTTTGCTGTTCAATATCCGGATCAGGTGGATGTCTCCGAAATCCGGGGAACGCAGGTGTTCCAAAGCCAGACGACAATACTGCGCACTGCGGTTCTGCGTACCGACTTGGACGATGCGGCTGTATTTCCTTGCCGCCTCAACGATCTTTCGGCCTTCCCACAGGTTGTGGCAGGTGGGCTTTTCAAGGTACACGTCCTTGCCGGCCTGGCATGCCAGGATCGTTCCCAGGGCGTGCCAGTGGTCCGGCGTCGCGTTGATGATGGCGTCGACCCTTTTGTCGTCCAGCATCCTTCGAAAGTCTTGTGTGCAAACCGGCCGCTTCACCCCCATTTTCTCGATTCTGGCAGCGGCCGCCTGACCACGAGATTCGTCAGGCTCGGCAATCCAAGCCGCTTCGATATCCGGACAGGCGGCGAACCACTCCAGAAGTTGAGTACCTCTGCCGCCGGCGCCCATCAATCCCACAACAATCCTTTCGTTGGCACCAAATGCGCGGCCCGCAGCCGCCACACCCGTCAGCAGGGCAGCCTTCTGCCCAGACTTCAAGAACTGCCGTCTGCTCACTGCTCTCATGCCTTCCCCCTTCTCCTGTGATTTGGGCGCGGTTCGACCCGCCAAGGCCGGATGCCGGGCAAATCGATCCGGCCGGAATGTGTCTTCTCTCGAACGAGCCTTCCGTTGGGCCTGCGGCATTCTCCAACGGGCGTTCCTCCCGTGGGTTCCGGATCCTGATAAATCTCCCGGTGCCTGCTGGAAGATGGGTTTCGAAAAGAACGACAACACCGGATCAGGTCAGAACCATCGTCATTTTGTGGCGTTGGATCGTGGCTCGCTTTGTTAGCCCTGCCTGGACTTAGCTGCGATGCCGAAGCCAGGGGTCTCTAAAACAACCTGGACGAGGTGCTGGAGCACCTTGGCGAAATCACGAGCACGCTGCCGGTCGTGGCCGATGCTGTTGCTCAAGGCGTCCGGGTCTTCAAGTGTTGGTCGAACCAGGCAAATGCCTCGGCCTGCATTTCCCGGTCGAACTGGTGTCCTCCAGGATAGAAGCTGCAGCGGTACTGCTGCGAGGCCCCGCCTCGCTCGTACGTTTCGCGAAGCATCGCGTCTGCGCGCTTCATTTCAGGCAGCGTGTAGAGCGGATCTTCGGTGCAGTTGAGTACGAGAGTGGCTGCAGGCGCTCGTAGCGCCAGGATTTCCGGGAAGTCCAGGTCTTTGGGCAGCAGCGGCACGTAGGTCATCCAGGTATGGGTGAAACACTTGTCCAGGAGGAAATCGCGCCAGGTGGTCATGAAGCCCACGGCGATGGCGCAGCGAATGCGGTCGTCCAGTCCGCCTAAGAACACGGTGCGCATTCCGCCGCCCGACAGTCCGGCACACCCCACGCGTGAGGCATCCACGTCGGGACGGGCGCAGAGCACGTCGAGGGCCCGCTGATCCTCCACCACGTAGACGCCCGGCCAGGTTGTGCCGGCGCTGATCAGGCTCTTCTCCATGATATGCTCGTGAGCCCCGGCAAATGAATTGTACTTCTTGATGCCCTCGGCGTCGGTGGGTTCGGGGTCGATTCCCTCTCCCCGCAATTGGTCCGGCACGTCCGCCACGCGAACCCGCCGGCTCGCGAAAGGAAACGTGTCGTGAACCAGGACCGCATAGCCGCGTCTGGCGATCTCGTTGGCCCAGGCGACACCGCCGTAATAGTGGTCCTGATGCTCGACCTGGACGGCCCAGGGATGGTCATCAACGCGCGCGATCTTCCTCCAGCCCATGTACTTGTTACCGCCGTGGTCATGAAGGCCCAGAATGGCCGGCAGACGTCCCTGTGCTCCGGCTGGTTTCAAAAACACCGCCTCGGTTCTCGGCCCACCGGGAAGCTGCCACGACAAGCGCTCCACGTGCAGTCCGTCATACACCTCTTGGGACTCCACTTTGACCTCCGGCAGGCCACCCATGTCCACCGGCGCGATGCATTCCAAGACACGGCGACGCCCGGCTTCGCGCCAGCGGTCCAGGGTTGTCCAGCGACCCGTCCGAAACGAGAGCCGGGCGGCTCCGTCGCCCAGGATTTGATCGGCCAGCCAGGATCCGTAATCACCCACCATGTTCCGTCTCATGTCCATAGGTTTCTCTTTTGTCGACTGCTCGGCCCCAGGAATCGTCAGCGTTGCGAAACAGATCAGGTGGGCATACCAGAGAACCAGACGACTCTTCACTTGGTTCCTCCTTGCTGAAGAACGGCCAGACCATTCTTCCTTTCGCGTTTCCCTGATTTACCTGGTCCGACGGCGGGGGTAACAAAAGCCAGACGCTGGGTGGAAAGACACCCTGCCTCGGCATCGCAGTTTCTGGTGGGGCTTCGGGAAAGCACCCAGCCATCATTCTTCAACTGGCGGAGGCGGTAGGATTCGAACCCACGGTCCCCGTTAAGGGACAACGGTTTTCAAGACCGCCGCAATCAACCACTCTGCCACGCCTCCGCAGAAACCACGGGCTGCCCATTATATCCTGTGACGACTTCTGTGGGGAGTTGTTAAATCGCTTCAGGTGTGTTCCTGACCTTGCTTCTCTGCCCGGTAGGTACAAGCGGGCCGAGGGGATTGGACTCGACTCTCTTCTCAGCCGTGTCGGTATTACCTGAGATGAAGATATTCTCTTGCCATGAGGCGCCGGTTAAATCGCTTCAGCTGTTTTCCTAACCTTGCTTCTCTGACCGGTGGGGTACAAGCGGGTCGAGGGGATTGGACTCGACTCTGTTTTCAGACGCCTTCGTATGTCAGTTGCATCCAGCTTGGACTATTTTCCCTTCCGGAAGAGCCTGGGTAGAACAACTCCACGCTCTTTGCCCTGCCTCTGATCAAGCAAGGGACGCCCTGCTGGCGTTGGCTGAACGGATTCCGGAAGCCTGGACTGGATCGGACGAAGATCGCTGCTTTGCTGGTGGTTTCGGAAGGACAGCGCCCCGGACGGATCTGTGCCGTTAGCGTTGCACTTCGACAGGGCTTCAACAAGCCCTGTCTTGCAATTTTCTTCGTCTCCAGTTAAAAAGGCGGTCAATCTTAGTCTTTATTAGAAGGCGGCTCGAATTCGGGGTTGGCTCCGAAGCCATCAGTGCCATGGACCCAAAGCGGAGTCTGAGCGTCAACGTATGGCTGGACCAGGAACTGCTGCGTGCCATGCGCAGCAACTCCGGTCTGAAAGAGAAAGTCAGCGAAATCTTCGATCTGTTGCAAGAGCCCGTTTATCGCTATCTACTGGTGGCGGTCGGGGACGTCCAGGAGGCCGAGGACCTGACTCAAGAAGTATTTCTCCGGCTTTTCCAGTGTCTGGACAAGGGCCAGGTGGTTTTCAACATTCGAGCTTGGGTTTTCCGAGTAGCCCACAATCTTGCGATTACTCGACACAAGAGGGCCGTCTTGTTAACGTCGCTAGACGTTGAAGGGTTGGGAAAACAGCCGGCGCCTGAGGACCCCGAGCGTACGTTGTTGGAGCAGGAACAATATACCCGGTTGGAGAAGGCACTGGCCTCGCTTTCCCCGGAGGAGGCTCAGTGTCTGGCCCTTCGGGCTGAGGGACTCACCTATCGCGAGATCGCTGAAGTCGTGGGCATGAGGCTGCCGAACGTGTTCAAGTTTCTCGGCCGTGTCATGTCCAAGCTGATGAGCGAAACCTATGATTAAGCTGGCTTATGATCGCTTGTTTCGCCAGTCGCGGCATCCGTCGCTTGAGGAACTCATGGCGTACGTTGACGGCGAACTGGGCCGACGGGCCGAAGCGGCCGTTCGTTCGCATTTAAAGCGGTGCTGGGCTTGCCGCGCCAAACAGGAGAACCTTGATCATCTCATCTCTGCGGTCACCCGAAGCCAGCAGTCATTGCTTAAACTGTTCCCGGAGCGTTCTCCCAATTTCCGAGCGCGATTCGTCAGGCGGCTGAACGCCTTGGAAGAGCGGAGGCCGTGGCGTGCATGGCTGGCGAGGTTGATTGGGGCCGTGCAATGGCTGCCTGCTCCCGGCCTTTCTCTCAAGCTCGGTTTCGGTTTATTGGGCATCCTGCTCGCTGTCGCGCTGGTAGTGGAGTTCACTTCTCTGGAGCCGGTTTCGGCCAACGAGTTGCTCCAACGTGCGGAGAAGGCCGAGCTGCAGCGGATCGAGCACTTGTCAGTTCCAGTCGTCTATCAGAGATTGAACGTTCGCCGACTCTTGAAGGCTCCTCAGGCCGAAAGCGCCGCGATCTGGGAGATCTGGCATGATCCGACCCACCAGCGCTTCAGCGCCCGCATTGAAGAGGTCGGCAAAGCAAGGAAAGTTCACATGACCTCCGCCAACGGATCGTCCAGCACATTGGTCTCGGAACCGGAAGCTAACCTTCCCGCAGTGTGGAGGCAGCTGGATGAGGTCTTCAAGCAGAACCACTTCGATCGTCACCGGCCGCTCTCCGCCTCCGGATACCAGACATGGAGAGCCTCGCTCGCTCAGAAAACTGACCAGGTAAGGAAGGCGACTCTGACCGACTCGATCGACGTTCTGGAGATAACAACCTCAAATCAAGCGGAAAGGCAGCCCAAGAAGATCGCCGAAGCGGCCTTAGTCATCCGAACGACGGACTGGCACCCGGTGAAAGGACAGCTCAAGGTTTGGGAGGGTACCGGCATCAGCGAGTACGAGCTGACCGAAGCCGCCTTCGACGTGCTGAACCTTAACGCCGTACCGGCTTCGATCTTTACCAAGCCGGAAGCTCCTCCAGCGGAACTGCCGCAAGCGGTCTGGGACGAGTTGGAGACTTCTTCGGTAGTCCCTGATGCCACGCGGCTGAATGTTGCGGAAATGGAAGCAGCCTATGCACTGCATCGCCTAGGATCTTGCGTGGGCGAGAGCGTGGAGATTCGTCAGACTCGCCACGAGATTCTAGTTCAAGGTTTGGTAGACACTGCTCGCCGGCGTCAGGAAATCATGGATGCTCTGACCGGAATCGTTCCCCTGCGAGTCAATCTCCAAACCGTGGAGGAGGCCATGAAGGACATGGCTTCGAGTACGTCGGCCGAAACGCAGGCGACCACTAGCCCACCGACTGGATCCCAACCCCGCCTGGAGGTTCAAAGTGCGCAATTGCCCCTACAGGATTTTCTCGAGCGTTTCTACTCGAATCCGGTCGAAGCGGGCCGAACTGTCAGGGCTGCTGTTCGCGATGACATGACCGCCGATATTCACCAGCAGATTGCGGAACTGTCGAAAGAGGTCGTCCTGCTGTCGGAAGCCGCGTCAGCCGAAATGTGGGCCCTCCGTCGTTTGGCCGAGCGAACTCCCGCCTCGCAGGCTCGGGCGCTACCGCCCGGGGCTCGCTGGTTGCTGGAAGGCATGCTGCGCGACCATCTCAGGGAGCTGAAATCGCTGATGAGTCGCCTCCACCAGCTTCTCGATCCGCTTCTCAACGCGTTTGTGTCGGCTGATGAGAGACCGATCTCTGTTCGTTCCTCTGCGGCGCGCTCAGCTCTGGAGGGTACTTGGGACGCGAGAGTTCTGACAATGTTCAAAGATGCCGAGCAGATTGAACGTTTAAACCTCAGCCTCTTTGCGGATTCCAGTTTGCCAAAAGCAAAGGCAGGCTGGGCCGTTGAAACGCTTCTATCCGCCTACAGCAGCTTTGAGGACGAACTCGAGGATCTGGACAAGAGCCTGGCGATGGAGTTTGCCACACCCACCAAGATGCGCTCGAGGCTCGCTCGGCGATAGTTGGATCAACAACAACAAATAGTTGACCTGCTTTGGTGCTCATGACACCCGAGAGTCGAAACGAACAGCCCGTGTACTTGCCAGGCAGTTTCGCGAAGGAACTGGCTCGTGCTTGCCCCCTCCATGGGCTGTTTTGGGTTCAATCGTCGTGGCGCTTCGCGTTTTTCTGGAAAGGCCTTGGTCGAGTCAGCTTCCTACTCGGATTGACTGCGATCTGCCAAGCACAACACGCCCAAATCGGTGGGAGGATCATTGACAGCAGTGGAGCGGTAATCGTGGGAGCGACTGTTACGGTTAAGAATCTCGAGACCGGCGCCCGAAGAACGACGAGTTCTAACCAAGACGGAATCTACCTTGTCGGCCTCCTGCAACCTGGGGACTATCGGATTACCATCGTGATGTTCGGGTTTAACTCGATGGTCCGATCCGGCATTCACTTGAGGGCTCACCAAAAGGCTCGCATCGACTTTGTACTCGAGGTTAGTGAGGTCTCTCAGGTTATCGAGGTCACGGTAGACGCCCCGCTGCTGAACTTTGAGAATGCCGAGGTCAAGGGCTCATTGAGTCCAGAATCCATCCAGACCTTACCGCTGCTGGTATCCGGGGCGGTGCGGTCTTCGGCGGCCTTCATTACTTTGCAACCGGGTGTCAACACCGGGGGTGGTGCCAATCCGTTCAATGCGCGGGTCAACGGCGGATTGCAGTCGGGTGATGAGGCCGTGCTGGATGGAGTCAGCATGCAGCAAGGGCTGCTCAACCAGAGCGGCATGGTATCGATTTACACTGATTTTCCGGTGTCGCCGGAAAGTGTCGAAGAGGTCAGCATCCTCACTTCGAACTATGAACCGCAGTATGGGTCGACCACCTCATCAGTGATCACGGCCACCACCAAATCGGGGACCAACGAGTTTCACGGGGGCGCCTACGAGTACCACCGCAACACAGTGCTCAATGCTCGGCCGTTTGGAACCGTCAGCCGGCCCAAGAACCTGGAGCATGACTTTGGGGCTTTTGTTGGAGGTCCGGCCAAGGTGCCATTGTTCTGGTCGGGCCGTAAGAAGAGCTATTTCTTTGTAAACTTTGAAGCCTATCGTTTTGTGGGTGGTGTCAGGAAGCCGGTGCTGAGCGTTCCGACGGCGAAGATGAAGAGCGGGGATTTCAGTGAATGGCCCTTTCCGATCTATGATCCGGCCACGACGCGGGCCAATCCGGCCTTCAACTCCGGCCAGCCGGTGGGTCCCAACAACCTGCCCTTCCTGCGGGATCAGTTCATGGGATGCGACGGCCGGTCAGCGAATGTGATTTGTTCGAATCGGATTCAGAATTCACTGGCCAATAGCTGGTTGAAGTTTGTGCCGGGGCCGAACCGTCCGGGAATCCTCAACAACTACGAAGTTCCGATACCGCTGACCGAGATTGCTTTTGCCAACTCGAATGCCTGGGATGTGCGGATGGATCAGCATATTGGGGACAGGGATCATATTTCGGTGGTGGTGCGTTACCGAGGCACGGCGCCTTTCGACCAATCGGAGTTGCCGTCGGAGATCAGCACCAACAATTTCCGCCAACCCAACTACAGCTTTGTGGATCGGCTCAACTGGGACCGCACCTTCAGTCCCACCAAGTTGAACCATTTTGCTTTTGGCTATCTGAATTTGAACACACGGGCGGTCAACATCAGCGACCCGTTTGTCAGCGCGGTGCCGCAGATTGGCGGTGTGGCGGCCAATGTACGCCAGCCGGCGCTGCGCTTTGAGGACTATGCCGGCTATGGGGGCAATGCCGGCGACGGAGGGAAGCGGCCGACCTATATTGTCAACGACCTGTTTACCTGGGTGAAGGGGAAGCACACGTTCAAGTTTGGCGGAGAGTACCGCAATCTGGGGCTGAACAATACGAATGCGTCGAACGACTCGGGGACGTTTAATTTTTCCCGGCTGAACACGGGACTGTTGGGGATCACCAGCGGCAACGCCATGGCCAGTTTTCTGCTGGAGACTGTTTCCAGCGCCAATGTGGCGTTTCGGACGGCGGCCTCGGTGTATCCGCGCTCGGATGCTTGGATTGCCCACTTTGGCGACACCTGGAAGGTCACGCCGAAGCTGAGCGTGAACTATGGCGTGCGCTGGGATATGTTCCGTCCTTCGGTGGAGAAATTTGATCGCACCTCCTTCTTCGATTTTGGCCCCAACCCCGGGGCCGGGAATCGGCCAGGGCGATTGGCTTTTGCCGGAGACCAGTATGGGGCGGCCAGTTTCGGGGGGCGGCGACCGGAAGAGACCTACAAGAAGGCGTTTGCGCCGCGGTTGGGCATTGCTTACACGGTGAGTCCGAAGACGGTGGTGCGGACCGGATACGGCATTTTCTACACGCAGGCTTTCTATCCGGGATGGGGAGGAGGCATTGCCCAGGATGGATTCAACCGGACGCAGAGCTTTTCCAGCACGGATGGCGGGTTAACGCCGGCCTTTCTGTTGAGTCAGGGATTTCCGCAGAACTTTCCGCGGCCGCCGTTTATCGACCCGGCCTTCCTCAACGGTCAGAACGGGCCGAACTATCGGCCATTCGAGGCCAATCGTCTCTCCTATTCGCAGCAGTGGAACCTGACCATCGAGCACGAGTTCGCCAAAGACCTGGCCGTCAGTATGGCATACGTGGGCAACAAAGGGACCCGTCTGGCTTCACGGATGGCCCCCCTGAACGCCCTGGACCCGAGGCTTTTATCGATGGGGCAGCAACTCTTTGATCAATTTCAGCCAGGCCAGACCAGTTTGCATGGCGTGTCGATTCCTTACGAGGGATGGCGCGAACAAATGGTCGGTTGCCCTCCCTCGGTGGCCCAGGCGCTGCTGCCTTATCCTCAGTACTGCGGGGGTCTGTTCGGAGTGAACGAAAACGCCGGCAACTCGACCTACCACTCGCTGCAGCTGAAGGCGGAGAAGCGTTTTTCGGAGGGATTGTGGCTGCTCAGCTCCTACACCTTGTCCAAACTGTTGACGACTTCGGAAAATACCCAAGCCGACTCGTTCACCTGGAGCGGCGCCCTGGGAGTGATTTCCCCGTTTGAACGCCACCGCAACAAAGGCCTGTCCGTGGATGATGTGCCGCAGGCTCTCTCAATCGCACTCACTTATCAGCTCCCGGTGGGCAGGGGAAAACGTTTCTTGAGCCAGGGAGCCATCGTGGATAAGATTCTCGGAGGCTGGCAAATCTCCAGCGTCTACAGGGCGTCTTCGGGCATTCCCTTCTTCTTCCGTTCCGGTCAGTGCAACGTGCCAGGCCAGTTCCGGGTGGGTTGCATTCCGGCCATCAAACCGGGGGCTAACCCGTTCGCTCAGGATAAGGGGAGCTTCGAACCCAGTAGACCACTGTTCAACCGAGATGCCTTTGAAGCCGCCAATAGTTTTAACTTCTATTACGGCAACGGCCCTCGGGTAACAGACGTAAGAGGTTTCGGCTTTTACAACCACGACTTCGGTTTAATCAAGAACACGCGAATCGCAGAAACTGTAACCGTGCAGATTCGCGCGGAGTTCTTCAACCTTTGGAACTGGCACAGCTTCAACAACGTCGGGACAAACAACGCTGGCGGCAGAGCCTTCGACGTCAATGTCGCCAGCCCCAACTTCGGGATGTGGAACGGCGCAGTGAGCTCGCCTCGAAATATCCAAGTCGGTGCGAAGGTGTTCTTCTGAATCAACTCGGATGTCAGCTCCATCGACGGTGCTGGACACGCTGTCTCTCCACGCACCGACCTGCTACTGAAAAACCGGGAGCTGCCGGCAGCTCTAATGATGCCCGTTGATTCCGGAGTTCTTGTAGATTCGCAATCGGTCCTTGGAAATATTCTGGGGGATGAACGCTCGGCGATCCGTCCATCCCCCCTTCGCCCCCCCTGCAAATTCCTAAAGGGATGCGAGAGCTGCATCATTTGCGCGTCGGCAGTTCGCCCTGCCCAAATTGCCATGGAATTGTCGCTCATGGAGCGGGATATGGGCGGCGAATACGAGCGCTCCTCAAATAGCGTCACGATTCCTTGTGGGGCTCGGGCGTGGGTGACTGTGCGCCTTCTCGTGTCCAACACGGCCCAGTAAATCTTCCCTTAGCCTGTTTCAATATTGGGGGAATAGCAGCCGATAAACGCAAACCACGCTGGCTACAGGCGCCTCAAGCGGCATTGCACGAGAAATTGCGCAAATGGGGAGGAATATGGAATAGTGCGACCGACGGTCCAGTCGCTATTCGCGACCATAAACGTTTCCAAAACGGCAGCGCTGTTCTTCTTGTGGTCAACTTAGCTGAAAGGAGAAATCCTTTGACGCGCGGAATCGGCTTGATTTTCGCCTGGCTGATGGCAGGAGGGTTGAGCGGGGCCGAGACCGGCTCCTCCTACGTCCGGACGCTCGATGACCGTGGCTGGTCTATCGGTAACGCACTGATCGAACGCACGGTGCGCTTCACGGATGAGAGAGGCCTGCACACGACAAAGTGGCAGCACAAACTCACAGCCACGGATTTCGTCTCGCGCTTGGCCCGCCGGGGCACGCAGAGCTTCAATGACGAATTCAGTTTCCAGGTGGGGGGAGAGCGGCTGAATGGGCGCGCCTCATTTCAGTTCTCGGCCGTTGAAACCCTGCAACTGGAAAACGGAAAAGCACTGAAAGTCATGTTGAAGGAGCGCCAAGGCAAGTGTGCCGTTACGGTCTACTACGCTGTTTACGACGATCATCCGGTCATACGCAAGTGGATTACAATCACAAACACAACCCAGCAACCGGTGCTCCTGACGCATCTCTGTTTCGAATCGATCAACCTAACGCCGGGTGAGCGCAGTGAGCTGCAGTTATGGGCGGGCTACGGCACGGTCCCTCGCGAGACGTTCTTTACCGGCCGGGTCTCCGATGCTGCCCTGGTGCTCAAGAATTCGCGCACCGGCGAGGGCTTGGTCGTGATGAACGAGGCGCCAGGCTATCTGAAGCGCACTGAAATGGCCGGGGGCTGGTCCGACGCCATCCGCGTGATGTATGACACCGATCTGTTCCCGTTTGCGCGGACTCTACAGCCCGGCGAAACCTTCGAGACGGCCAAAAGTTCAATCGTCTTTCTCGCGGAGGGTCAGGGACTGGCTGACTCGCACTGGGTGATTCCGACCTACACTTCGGAGATCCTGATGCGCCGTGGGCGGTCCTTCCAGCCTCCCTGGTTATACAACACCTGGGAGCCCTTCCAACGGAAGATCGACGAAGCGATTTGCTCGGAGCTAATCAGCGTAGCCGGCAGTATGGGCATGGATATCTTCACCATCGACGATGGCTGGCAAGCGGAATACGGAGACAACGGCGAGAACCTGAAGAGCTTCCCTGGCGGGCTTGCCAGAATCCGTGAGATGCTCGCGGAACATAGGATGGGCCTGGGTCTCTGGGTTCCCCTGGCAGCCATCAGCACCGAGACCTCTGACTACAAACTGCATCCGGAATGGCTCTGCCGCGACCGTGAAGGGGAACCGAAGTTTACCGACACCATGGCCGGCCTGCAGGCGGTGATGTGCCTCGGCAGCGCCTACCGCGAATCGGCCGCCGCCCGTCTCATCCAACTGATCGAGAAACATCATCCGAAATACCTCAAGGTGGATCTCACCACTGTATTCAACACATATGGAGAGGAGCCGGGCTGCAATGCACCCGGCCACGATCACCAGAGTTGGGCAGAGTCTCTGGTTCGCATCTATGAGGGGATGCAATACGTAGGCAAGCGATTGTACCGTGAACATCCCGAGGTGCTTTTGGACTTCACCTTTGAACTCTGGGGCGAGAAACATCTGATCGATCATGGGCTGCTGAACGTGGCCGACCTGGACTGGCTGAGCAACGTTCAGGACGCCGTGCCCGGTGAAGCCGGCACACGGCAAGCGCGCACGCTGCTCTACCACCGCGCCTTCTCGATTCCGGTGGAAACCATGTTGATCGGAAACCTGCATGCCGCCACCCATCCCATCCAAGAGCGGTTCGGCGCAGCGATCGGATCGGGTCCGCTCCTGCTCGGCGATCTGCGCAATCTCACACCAACCGAACAGGACTGGTACGCTGGGAAAATCAGTTGGTTCAAAAAGCTGCGCCGCCGCTCGTCTCTCGATGAGTCGTTCTTTCCCTTAGGGGAGTGGCGGCAGACGGGAGTGAAAACGTGGGACGGTTTCGCGCGGCTCAGCCGGCAAGGCGATGGCGTCATCGTCGTCTTCCGGAACGATTCCGGTGTGCGCAATGTGTCAGTCCGGTTGCCATGTCCCGTCGGGGCCAGATACCGGGCCCGCTCAGTCGTGACTGGCCAGTCTCTCGGTGTGGTGACTACCCCCGATTTGGAAAAGGGATGGACGCTGCCCCTGGACAGGGAGTCCAGCGTCGAAATCATTGAGTTGGCGCGCGTGCCGAAGGAGTAGGGGGGCGATCTACCGGTCAGGCGCCGTTTCAGAGGACGTCAGCGAGTTGAGCGGATCGGCTAGCCGCCGATTCCGGCCATCCCTCCGGGACGGCATAGGTGCCGCTCAGGTCACCGCGAGTGCCAACAAGCTTTCGCCGCGTGGTGCGGTCCAGATCTCAAAACCAATCGCTATCCGTCAGGTCGGAGTGACCGGACGTCGGAGCCGCGTTCTGGGAAGGGTCACTTGGAGGCAGAGGAGCTGGGGGGAGACCCCTTGTCCGTCGCATGCAACCCGGCCGTGAGGTTGTTCACTCCGAGGGAGCCATCCCGGCTTGTGATGAATCTCGAGGACGTGAAGAAGGTTGTTTCAGCGCTCGAACAACGCGAGACGCCGATAGTAAAGCTGGCCATTCTCTCTGGAATGCGCCCAGGAGAAATCTTAGGGTTGAGTTGAGAGAGACTGCAGGGAGCGTAGGTAGGGATTCGACCACGAGGTTACAGGGATAAGCGGACACGCCAAAGGCAACCCGCTCAGGTTCCCTTTTAGCAACGAATCCAACGTCAGTGAAGAGAAACCTCCTCAGAGTAGAACCTATTGCTCTGTGATTAAACTGTAACCGTCTGGAATTCGAACCAAAGCTGGATCGGGCTCTGCAACTTTTACGTCATATAATTCTCGCACCATCAAATGAGAGCCACCGGGTTCCGTCCATTCACTTTTGACCTGTAAACCGTACGTCAAATTCGAGTAATTCTTGCCCCCAGGTTCGCCATTTACTAGAATGGGCCGAATGGCACACTCAAGCCCGTTCACGTTTTCAAATCCCTGAATCCATTCCGGTCGAATGTTTTTTATAATCTCGTGTGGAAGGGGCGACCCTGTCTGCACAAGCTTAGCAACCTTCTTAGTGTGGTTGATCTCGTAAGTATTGCCCTGCTCATCGATGAATGTAGATGTTTCATCGAGGGTATTCATTGAAGCGCCCGATGATGAACGGTAAAACGCACCCTCATGTTTGTGCAAAAATGTCTTCGAGCCATCGGGCTGGATATTGTACGAAATCTGTCTCTGCTTGGCAATGATAGGCTCGGTGGTTGATTGGGCTCTGGCTGTATTCTGGAAGCTTAGCAAGAGCGGGATGGTCACCCATAGGGCAGAACGAAGCAGTTTCATTTATTTTTACCTCCTCCCTATATACAACAGGAACAGCCACGAGTGCAGATCTGGATAGTTCCGCCGCAGTCATAAGATTGGTATCTGCAACATGGTACAGGGGTTCCGCACCCGGCGCCGCATGAACTATATTGTAAAAAACAATGCCATCCACCTGCTGGAGGACACTCCCAAATAGACTTGTACGGACAGGACGCGTCCGCCGTTTCGGTGGGAAGCAGGAGCAGCAACAGACCTGCAAGAACAACCAGCCATTGTATTCGGCTCATAACCAACCCTCCTCTCTCGACAGAATCAGTTCATGGGCGCCGTCGAGAAGTTTTTCGAGAGTGTTACATCTGGCGCATCTTAGAACTCGCGTTCTACGTCTGGCAAGATCTTTTTTGATGGACATCACGTTCCCGTGAGAGGAAGCACTCTAGCCTTTGAGGTCCGCTACAAGACAGGCCCGGGTCGCTGTAGCCGTCTGGCCCTTCCAATCTGACATGCCTTTTTGTCCCCTCTGCGGTAGGGGCACGGCTCTTGTCGGTGTTTGGCACCTGGGAGAACAGTTTAGGACGTTCCTATGCCGACTCGGTCAACAGCCGGGCGACCAAAGGCGAGAGCCAAGGTGGAATCGTTGACAGGGAAGGGTCACTTGGAGGCAGAGGAGCTGGGGGGAGACCCCATGTCCGTGAGAATCTTCTCAGCCAGGACGTTCCGGACGATTGATTCGCTGCGAGCCACTTCCAAAAACGCGCTCTTCAGCAGGTTTTCCTTTCGTCCAAAAACAATCTGCCGCACATCGGCCTGAACCTTCGGATCGGTCAGGTCATGTTGCCCACCCGTTTCTTTCTCGATGAGCTTCACCAAGTGAAAGCCATACTTGGAGACGACCGGGGAGGGGAACGTTTCACCGACACGAAGGTTCTGAACTGCCTGCCGAAAACGAGGGTCGATGGCTTCCATATTGGCGGCACTCAGAAAACGCAAGTCTCCGCCATTTTGCGCCGAGGAGCTGTCTTCTGAGTAATCCCGGGCCAGGACGGCGAAATCTTCTCCACCCTGGACTCGCCGCAGGAGGGTGACAACCTTTTCCCGGGCTGCCTCTGGCGTCTTGGCGTCATCCCCTCGGGCGTTGGTGATCTGAGAGTCCGCGAAGGGAGTCACCAGGATGTGAAGCACGTGCCAGCTTTCGGGTAAGTCGTAATTGGCCTGATTCTTAGCGAAGTACTCGTTTATCTCGGCGTCGCTCACCGTGATCTTGGAAGTGATTTCCTTGTTGTACAACTTCTCAATGGTGGCGTTCTTCAGGATCTCCCGCTTGACGTCTTCGACGGTCACACCCTGCTCTTTCAGGAAGTCCTGAAACTTCTCTTCAGTGTAGTCTCGCTTGAACTCCGTGAACCGGGTGTTGACCTCGACGTCGCTGGCGGTCAGATTGTCCGTAGCGGCCCGTTGCATCAGAATCTCGTCTGAGACCAACTGAGTCAGGATATTCAACCGGAGCAAGGCAGACTCTTCCGGAGAGGGGGTCTGCTCAGCGGTACGGACCCGGTTCTGATAGACCTTCTCCACGTCGGAAAGTTTGATCTCCTTCTGGTTCACGAGGGCCGCCGTATCCGGCCCAACGGTGGGACCTCGCTTGCAGGAAATCCCAAAGGCGAGCAGGCTGAAGATGCTGCCCAGTAGCCCAATTCTAGCGATCGCTGTCGTCACAAACTCCACTCCCTCGCAGTCAAAACGCTGCCATACTAGCATCGAAGTCCTGGGTGGACAATAAATTTGCCCGCCGCAGGACACGCGTCCACTGTCGTGTCCGGATGGCGAACCGCTGTGGTCGGTCTGGGGCGAGAGCTCTATTCGAAGGACCATTCGCGGGCGCGCGCTCGACTGAAAACGGCACTTCACAAACGCCCGCGTCGAGAACCGGCACGACAGGAGCGGCATACAGTCATTGCGACAGCTGCCGCACGGAGGTCAGCTCCACACGGATCCGGCCCCAGCTTGGTTCGGCGGTGATGATGAGAGGCCATCGATTGGCGTCGGAGCTGAGATAGAGCTGCAGAGTGTGTTGTTCGGGTTTTTCTTGTTCTTTTGCCCGGATTGCGATTCGAGCAGCCGAAAACGACTTCGAGAGGACGGCCACGTCTTCCATCCCCTGAAACTGGGCCGAGACCGTGAAAAGAGTGGCATCGTCGATGAGCGAAAACGAGTGGATCTTGCCGTCAAAATCGATGCTTCGAAGGGCCTGAAAGAGTGAGGCCACGTCATAGGTGCGGGGTGGAACCCGCATGACTCGTCCATCGGGCAGTTTGGCCTGGTTTGCGGCCTGGTCGATCAGAACGCTGGTTCGCTCCTGAGTGGCACCTTTTCGCCAGCGGTTTTCCACGCGAAAAGGCAACAGCGTGTCCAGACTGACTGCAGACTCATAGCGATCTTCGAGATCGAAAATGAAGGAACTCACCCAGCCCACCGAGTTTCCCTTCAGTACGATTTGCCGATATTCGGCTCCGTTCGAGTCCTTCTTGCGTTCTGACATCAAGCTTACTTCGCCAGCTTGGAGGAACTGCAGCCAGGAGACCGAATAAGTGAGCTGTTCCCGGCCGGGGATCATTGCCGCCAGGGCCTTCTGAGCGTGGCCGGCTTGGACGATAAGAGCTTTCTGGTCGGTCGGTGGAAGCACGGCACAGCCAACGAAGAGGGCAACCCAGGTCACGAGTCGACCATGTTTGGTAACCGCCATGTTAGATCGGTCCTCCGTCAACGGTGACTTGGATGCTGTGGATGCTCCTTCCGATGGCTGATCCTGCCACAATCATTGGACTGCTGATTTCAGGGCGGGGCGGGTCCGTTGTTTGAGTGAAGCGTGTTGGAGGGCGGGGAAGTGAAGAAAGAATGGCAGGAATTGGTGCGGAAGGCGGGACTTGAACCCGCATGGCTTGCGCCGCCACCCCCTCAAGATGGTGTGTCTGCCAATTCCACCACTTCCGCGATTTGGAGGGACTACTTCTTTTGTTCAGGCTGTCCGGACTGCGGAGATTCGGGACTCGACGGAGCGCCCTGGCTCGTCCCCTCTGTGCCCGGCGCCGCGGCGGGTGCCGTCGGAGCTGAACCTGACGGGGCCGGAGTTGTGGACGCTGGCGTACGGGTCCCTTCCATCACCGAGCTGGCTCGTTGTCGTGTGGAGACGATGGAAAGGGTAAACGACGTCAACATGAAGATCACGGCCGCGCCCGTTGTCAACTTGGAGAGAAACGTAGCCGTGCCGCGGGCTCCGAATGCCGTCTGCGAGCCACCTCCGCCGAAAGCGCCGGCCAGATCGGCACTCTTTCCGGATTGAAGCAACACAATCAGTATCAGAATCAAACAGACCAGAACATGAATGATCGTCAGCAGAATAGTCATAGTACGAATCTACGGCACAGGGCCTTGATGGCAAGCCCTGTATGTCAGAAATTGACAATCGAAACGAAAGAATCCACCTTCAGGCTGGCTCCTCCCACCAAGGCTCCATCAATGTCGGTCTGAGCCATAAGCCCTTTGATGTTGTCCGGTTTGACGCTTCCTCCGTAGAGAATTCGGACCGCTTTACCGCTGCCAGGACCAAAAGCCTGGCTGGCCAATTCTCTAATCAACTGATGAACCTCAACGGCCATTTCCGGGGTCGCGGTACGGCCCGTACCAATGGCCCAAACCGGCTCGTAAGCGATGATAATATGGGAAAAGGCATCGGCTGTCAAGCCGGCAAATCCTTCATCAAATTGGGACTTAATCACCGAATGGGTCTGGTCGGCCTCGCGTTCCGCCAGCACTTCTCCGACGCAAACGATCGGCGTAAGGCTGGCCTTCAGAGCCGACTGGACCTTCTTGTTGACCGTCTCATTGGTTTCTCCGAAGTACTGGCGCCTTTCCGAATGACCAATGATCGTGTACTGACAGCCGGCATCAGCCAGCATATTAGCGGAGATCTCGCCGGTAAAGGCGCCCTCCTGCTCCCAGAACACATCCTGGGACGAGATCGCTATCTTGCTGCCGGTCGCTGCCTTAGCTGCGGCGCTGAGGGCAACCAAGGAAGGAGCCAGCACGATATCACAGTGGTTGGAATCTTTAACCAATGGTTTGAGCTGTTCGATGAATTGAACAGTCTCGCCGATCGTCTTGTACATCTTCCAGTTTCCTGCAATCACTGGACGGCGCATGGACAATTTCCTCGCACTTGGATCGGATAAGTTAGGGTAAGGACCGTGGCAGCCGGCCTCAGGGTTTGTTGGAAAGGGCTTCGACTCCAGGCAGCTTGAGGCCACTGAGAAACTCCAGGGAGGCGCCGCCGCCGGTTGAGATATGACTGATTCTTTCGGTTACTCCGGCTTTGTCCACCGCGGCGATGGAATCGCCACCTCCGATGATGCTGGTTGCCGCACTGTCAGCCACCGCATTGGCGATCGCCAGGGTCCCCTTCGCAAAGGGCTCCATCTCGAATACTCCCAAGGGGCCATTCCACAGAATGGTTTTGGCGGATGCGATCTGGGCCTTGAATCGAGCGACAGTTTCAGGACCGATGTCTAAGCCCATCCAATCCATGGGGGTGAGCTGAATGGAGGTAACCTTGCTTGGAGCGGCGGCCTCCAGCTTCTCAGCCACCACGTGATCCACGGGGAGAAGGACCTTGACTTGTCGCTCTGCAGCCTGCCTCAACAGCGAACCGGCCAGCTTCACCTTGTCGGACTCCACCAGGGATTTCCCAACCTCAAAATCCTCCGCCACCAGGAAGGTATAAGCCATGCCACCGCCGATGAGCAGCACATCCACAACCTTGATCAAGTTCTCAATGACTTCGATCTTGTCTGAGACTTTGGCTCCTCCAATGACCGCCACATAAGGCCGGTCCGGATTGGAAATGGCCTTCCCTAGATACTGGAGTTCCTTCTCCATGAGCAGGCCAGTGGCTCCCTGTCCCACGAAGGGAACCATCCCGGCGGTGGAAGCATGGGCGCGATGTGCCGTTCCAAAAGCGTCGTTCACGTAAAGATCACAGAGAGACGCCAGTTGACGGGAAAAAGCCGAATCGTTGGCCTCCTCCTCCGGATGGAACCGCAGATTTTCCAGCAACAGGACCTCTCCGTTCTGAAGGGCCTTAGCCTGAGACTCCACAGCCTCACCGATGCAGTCGCCGGCCATGATAGCGGGTTGCTTTAGAAGAAGCTGCAGAGCTGCCGCGACCGGCTTGAGGCTCATCTTGCTGTTGGGTTTCCCTTTGGGTCGGCCCAGGTGGGAGGCCAGGATCACCCGAGCCTGATTTGCCAAAGCATGTCGAATGGTGGGCAGCGAGGCCTGGATGCGTGTGTCATTCGTGATGTTCAGGTTTTCATCCAGGGGAACGTTAAAATCGACGCGAACAAAAACGCGTCTGCCTTCGAGATTCAGGTCCCGGATCGAAAGCTTAGCCATGGGTGATCTCTCTTCCAACTCAAAATCGCGTTAGCCCACCTTCGGAGTTCTGTGATGCTGACCGAGGAGGACCGGTGCGCCATTCCAGCTTGGCACCAAGTGCAACCTTATATCTGTTCGCGACAAAGCTTGTCAACGGTTTTGGCTTGGAGTGATCTCATGCTGGAGCTATAATCACTAGCCCGAAAGGCCGTTCAGACGTGGGTTTTGGGGAATCGACCCGGTTAGGCCTCTCCGCTTGCAGGATTCCGCGGCAAGAATCACACCCTTGGCTGGCGTTTGGAAATGACCGGCTCGAGAAGTCAGTTGATGCTCTTCCTTTACAGTTTGTGCTTTACACTCGGTTTCATCGTGGCGCTTCCCTATTTCCTCTTCCAGGCCATCGCTCATCGCAAATACACACGGGGACTTTTCCAGCGCCTGGGATTCTTGCCGGAGTACATTCGGCAGATGAAAACCGGTTGCATCTGGATTCACACGGTCTCGGTAGGCGAGTTCCTGGCCCTTCAGCCCTTGATCTCAGGGCTCCGGCGGGACTACCCCGATCGTCATTTGGCTGTCAGTACCACGACTCTCACAGGGCAGGTTGTCGCGTCGCAAAGGTTGGCCGGCGCGGCATCGGTTTTCTATTTCCCTTTCGATTGGAAGTTTGCGGTCCGCCGCAGTTTGGATCAGGTGCGCCCGGCTGCCGTGCTCATTGCTGAAACGGAGATCTGGCCGAACTTTCTGGCGGAATGTCACCGTCGCCAGATCCCCGTCTTTCTGATCAACGGAAGAATCTCCGACAAGTCCTTCCGCCGTTACCGCCGGATCCGCTGGTTGGTCAAACCAGCCTTGGAGTCGTTCCATTCCCTGCTGATGCAGAACGCAGCCGACTTGGAGAGAATTCGTGAATTGGGTTCCCCTTCCGAAAGGTCCCATGTGTTGGGGAACCTTAAGTACGATATTGCTTCCCCCGCGACGGACAACGGCCGAGCCCTCTACTTCAGAGAGCTCTTTGGGTTGGCACCGGGAACGTTCACTGTGGTGGCAGGCAGCACCATGAAGGGAGAGGAGCCCTTGGTCGGGGATGCGCTGCGCCTCTTCAAAAAAGTTTGTCCCAGCGCCATCTTGATTCTCGCCCCACGACACGCGGAGCGATTTGACGAGGCTGCCACCCTCCTGGCCAGTCAGTCGTGGCGATTCATCCGGCGTTCGGCTCTCGAAAAGAACGGGACCATCGTGGCCGGGCAGGATTACGAGATCCTGCTGCTGGACTCCCTCGGTGAGCTGGCACAAGTTTATGCCCTTGCTGATGTGGTTTTTGTGGGCGGGAGTCTGGTACCGACCGGAGGGCACAATATTATTGAGCCGGCCCTGTACCGAAAGCCGATCCTGTTTGGGCCTCACATGGACAATTTCCGGGAAATGGCATCGGTCTTTGCCACGTCTGGGGCGGCGTGGATGGTTCGGGACGCTGGAGAGTTGGCTATCCGGCTGGCGGAACTGTATCGGCAACCGGAAACACGACTGCGCATGGGAGAGAGTGGCTTTCAAATCCTGGAGGCAAACCGGGGCGCTACCCAGAGGACCCTTGATCATCTCAAAGTAATTTTTGGGCGGGCTTGAAGCTGCCATCGTTTTGCTGAATGGTGTTCCCGGCAGCGTGTCGAACCCTGGTTGGAGACAGACCTTGCCACTGGTACTCGGACTCCTTTCCCGGCTGTACGGAATGATTGTGTGGATCCGAGCCGGCTTATATTCCAGAGGTATTCTGGCTACCCGGCATTTGCGGTGTCCGGTTATCAGTGTCGGCAACTTGACCATGGGAGGGGCCGGCAAGACCCCAGCCGTGATTGCCCTGGGCAAGATTCTGCAGGCTGGCGGGCTCCGTGTCTCCGTGCTATTGAGAGGATACAAGGGCAAGCATCGTGGGGGCCCACTTTTGGTCTCGGATGGGGTACGGATCACGTCCAGTGCCGTCGAATCGGGCGATGAAGCGCAACTGTTGGCCAAGCGCTTGCCCGGTGCAGTGGTGGTGGTCAGCAAGGACCGGGCGAAGGGCGGAGCATGGGTCGAAAACCAACTACCGGTGGATGTGCATCTCCTCGATGACGGCTATCAGCATCTCGGGCTGCACCGCGATCTCAATGTGCTTCTGATCGACACCTCGAATCCCATCACGGAGGATAGCTTGTTTCCCTTAGGGCGGTTGCGCGAGCCCCTATCGGGGGTTCGGCGCAGCGATCTGGTGGTCCTGACACGAGTGCGGCCGGGAGCTGAACATAATGAACTGGTGAGTGTCATTCGATCCCACCATCCCCACCTACGGCAGGTGACGTCAGGTTTGACCTTCTCAGGTGCCACAATTTACCAGGAGGGGAAAGCGGAAGACGTCTCCGGTTTGGAAGGGACTGTGGGTGTGGCGGTTGCAGGAATCGCCTGCCCGGGACAATTTTTCGACTGTCTCGAAAACTGGGGAGTCCGCCTCTTGGGCCGACGAGCCTTTCCGGATCACCATCGCTACCGCGCGCAGGACGTGGAGCGGATCCAGGATGACTGCCGAAGATTTGGAGCAGAAGTGGTCTTGATGACAGAGAAAGACGCGGAAAACTGTGACGTGTTTTCTTTTTCCCCGCTGAAAGTAATGGTCGTGAGGGTGGAGCTGAAATTCGCGGATGAGGCCGCAGTTCGTGAGCTTCTCAACGCCGCCATCCAGTTTCGGAACAATGTCCCCTCATCTTGATCCCACCACGTTAAAGACGCTCTTGGTGCGCGGCACCAACTGGGTGGGGGACTCGATCATGTCTGTTCCGGCCTTGAAGAAGCTGCGTCGGATGCTGCCGGACACACGCATTTGCCTGCTCGTTCTGCCTTGGGTCAGTGAAATCTTCGACGACATTGGGGTGGCGGACGAAGTGCTCATCTATGATCGCGGCGGCGTTCACGCGGGTGCGCTTGGCCGGCTCCGCCTCATTCGAGAGTTGCGAGGGAGAGCCTTCGATGGCGCCTTGTTGCTGCAAAATGCCTTTGAGGCCGCGCTGTTGACCAGACTGGCCGGTATTCCGATCCGGGCCGGCTATGCTCGGGACGCCCGGGGGTGGCTCTTGACTCATGGCCTGAAAATCCACCCTCGCGTCTCGCGCCTGCATCAGGCTTACTACTACCTCGATCTGGTGGACCAGGCTCTGGGAATTCCGAGGGAGGCGCTCGATGCTGAGATGGTCTCGGAATGGAAAGACTTTTGCCGAGTCCCCGTTCCGGATACCTCGCTTCAGGTCAACCCCATCCGACGAGCAAGCGCCAGACGTCGTTTGAAGGAAGAAGGGGTCGACTTGGAGCGCCTCCTAGTGGGAGTTCACGCCGGAGCCGCGTTTGGTTCCGCGAAGCGTTGGCCTCTGGAGCGGTTCGCACAGGTTCTGGACAAGCTGGCCCAGGAGCGGGGGGCGCAGGTACTTTTGTTTGGCGCACCCAACGAAATCTCGATCGCCCGCGCCATTGAGCGCCAAATGCGGAGCCCGATTGCCGTGCTGTCCGGCCGCACTTCTTTGGCCGAGCTGATCGCCCTGATCGATTGTTGCGACCTTTTCATCACCAACGATTCCGGTCCGATGCATCTGGCCGCTGCGTTAAGAGTTCCCATGCTGGCGATCTTCGGTTCAACCGATGAAGTGGCCACCGGACCGCTCAGTCCGACGGCTAAAGTGATCAACAAAAAAGTTGAATGCAGTCCGTGCCTTTTGCGAGAATGCCCGATTGATCATCGCTGCATGACACGCATCAGTGTCGAGGAGGTCTACGGCGAGGCTCTGCCGTTGCTGCAGGGTCGCAGGGAAGCACGATTGAGGGATTCAATGAGTCAATCACGGACGGATCCTGGCCAGCGGGTGGAGTGAATGTCGAACATCGGTGTGTTCATGGACCGCGATGGGACTTTGAGCGAAGAGGTCGGCTATATCAATCATCTCTCGCGTTTCTCTTTGTTCCCGTGGTCGGTGCCGGCTGTACGAATGTTGAATGAGGGCGGCCTGAAGGCCATTGTGGTTACCAATCAGGCTGGTGTGGCTCGCGGGTACTTCACGGAGGACCTCATCCACGATGTCCATCGAAAAATGGCCCAGGAAATGAGAGTAGGAGGCGCGTCGCTGGACGCGATCTACTACTGTCCGCATCATCCTGAGGTCGGGAAGCCTCCCTATCGTCAGGCCTGTGGTTGCCGTAAGCCCCAGCCCGGCATGGTTCTCCGGGGTGCTCGTGAGTTCAATCTGGATCTGAGCCGGTCGTACGTGATTGGTGACCGCTACGGCGACATGGAGCTGGCCCGCAACGCGGGGACTCGATCGATCCTGGTCCTTTCCGGATACGGCCGGGGGGAATACGAGTACCAGCGCCAGAACTGGAAGAGCCAGCCCGATGCCGTGGCGTCCAACCTCCTGGAGGCCGTGCAGCTGATTCTTGAATGGAACCGATCCGGAACCCCGGGATGATGTGGCTATACCCACGACGTCCCGTTCTAACCCCATTACCTGCACCCTGCGTGACGTGACTCTCTCGCCATGACGTCCTTGCGAAACCATCAGCAGAGGTTGGTCCGGATCATCGATGATTTCCGTGGTTGTCCCGTGGCGGTCTACGGCGACTTGGTGGCGGACGAGTTTCTCTTTGGAGAGATCTCAAGAGTGTCCAGAGAGGCTCCGGTCCTGATTCTTCGCTACCGCGAATCACAGCTTTTACCGGGAGGCGCGGCCAACGCCGTTAACAACCTTCACGCTCTCGGAGCCGCTCCCGTTCCGGTTGGAGTCCTGGGGAAGGATCCGTCCGGAGTTGAATTGTGGCGCCAGTTCCGGGCTAAGAAGATCTGCCTGGACTACGTTGAGCGGCTGACGGGCTACCGGACTCCGACCAAAACTCGATTTCTGGCAGGTTCCGTCCACTCTTCCCGACAGCAGGTGCTGCGCCTCGACCGCGAGGACCACTTCATCCAGACCCAGGAGATTCACGACTCCTTGTGCCGAAGGATTCGGGCGGCCTTACGCTCCTGTCGCGGTATCGTGGTGTCAGACTATGGATTCGGCTTTGTGACCCCTGAGATTGCCGGTCTCCTCAACCGTGACCGACAAAAGAAACCCGTCGTACTCGATTCTCGTTACCGCTTGCTGGACTATTTTGGCCTGACCGCCGCCACGCCGAATGAGCCGGAAGTGGAAGCGGCATTGGGCATCCAGATCGGCAACAACCTGGAGAAGTTGGAGCAGGCCGGCCGGGTGCTTCTGAAACGTCTGGGATTACAGTCGATTCTGATTACGCGCGGGCGCCACGGGATGGCCCTGTTCGTGACGCGTCAACGTACGCGGCACATTCCCATCTACGGAACGGATGAAATTGCTGATGTGACCGGCGCCGGCGACACGGTGATCAGCGTTTATACGCTGGCCCTTTCAGTAGGTGCCAGCTTTGAGGAAGCGGCCTTTTTGTCCAATTGCGCCGGCGGCATCGTAGTGATGAAACGCGGTACCGCAACGGTCAGCGCCGTGGAACTCAAGGAGGCGGTGCGGGCTTATCGGCCATGAACCCCCGGCAAACGGATGAAGGTGTCCACGTCGCACAAGATTCAAACCCTGGCGGAGATTGAAGTCGATGTCGCGAGACTGCGCCAGCAGGGTAAAACCTTGGCCCTGGCCAATGGTTGCTTCGATTTAATGCACGTGGGTCACGTGCGGTACCTGGAAGGAGCCGGTCAAGTTGGGGATATTCTCGTCGTTGCGGTCAACAGCGATGACTCGGTGCGCGAACTCAAGGGCCCAGACCGGCCCCTGATGCCGGAAGGTGAGCGGGCGGAGTTGGTCGCGGCTCTGGCTTGCGTGGATTATGTGCTGGTGTTCCGGGAGCTCAATGTCGAAAACCTTCTTTGGCGATTGCGACCGGATTTCCACTGTAAGGGGACCGACTATACCGAGGAAACAGTCCCGGAGCGGGCGGTGGTCCAAAGCTACGGCGGCAAGGTGGCCATTGTGGGAGACCCAAAGGATCATTCGACGCGAGACCTGATCTCGAAAGTGAAACACCGCAGCTCCCTTCCCTGAACTGCGTCTTCCGCTGGAAGACCCTCGCCAGGCAGGCTGTTCCCGCTTCCGGTCAGACGCCGCATCCCGATATGGAACGGATTCTGATAATCAAGCTCGGTTCGTTGGGCGATGTCGTTCACACGCTTCCGGCACTGGTGGACTTGAAGAGGTCTTTCCCGGATTCCCAGATCGACTGGCTGGTGGAACGTCGGGTTGCCGTCATCCTGCAAGGAAACCCTCTGCTGCACCAGATCATCGAAGTGGATACGCAGCTGTGGCGCCGGCGCTGGTGGACCGCAGAAGCCCGGCGTCAACTGCAGCAGGCCCTTCGCACCTTGCGGTCGAGGCAATATGATCTGGCGCTCGATTTCCAGGGCCTGTGGAAGTCCGCCGCTTTCGGTTTCCTGTCCGGAGCCCGGTGCGTGCTGGGTTTTGACAGAGAAGGTCTCAAGGAGCCCGGCTGCCGTATCCTTTACTCCGGGCGCGTCAGACCCGCGCCGGGTGTTCGGCACGTGATCGAAATCTACAGGGAGTTGGTGCGGAGCCTGGGAGTGACTCCGACGGACATCAGCTTTCCCCTGCAGGTCTCGGAAAAGGATGAAGCGTACGTGGCCTCGCAACTGGACTCTCGCCATTTGAGGGATTTTGTGATACTCAATCCGGGCGGTGGCTGGGTTACCAAGAATTGGGACCCTGAGCGGTACGCTGAGCTTCATTTGCGCCTTAGAGATTCCGTTGGACTGCAGAGTGTTCTCACCTGGGGGCCCGGGGAAGAAAGATTGATCGAAGCCATCTTTCAGCGGACACAGAACGACCCTCCCGTGGCTTTCCCAACTACGATTCCCCAGTTTATTGCTTTGGCCCGCCGTGCCAGGCTTTTTATCGGAGGAGATACGGGGCCGATGCATCTGGCTGCGGCCTGCAACACCCCGGTCGTGGGGATCTTCGGGCCCACCAGTTCCGCCAGAAACGGATCTTTCCGCCCAGCGGACCTGGCGGTCTCGCACGACGTGCCTTGTGGTCCCTGCTATAAGCGGACCTGCGAGAAGTATCAACGAAAGTGCCTGCAACTGGTTACCGTGGATGACGTCTACAACGCGGTGTTGCGGCGACTGAATCTGCCTTAAGAAGACCTCAACTTGCGCGCTTGGAACGTTTCTCCTGGGACTCGCTAGGAGCGGAGGTGACGACTGGGCGCGGCCCTTGAGATCGGGGTGGGTCTTCCGCACTGGGACTTTTGTTCGTGAGAGCTGTGGGCGAAGCGCTGCTTCAAAGAATTCGGGTCCCGGCTGGTTTCGCAGCGGCAGCGCTCTACTTCTATTTTGCTCGGCCCACCTTGACGAGCCTGCTGTTGGGTGGAGGCCTGGCGCTGGTTGGTCTTGTCACCAGGGCGTGGGCCAGCGGGCACTTGCGAAAGGACAGCCAACTAGCCGTGGAAGGGCCTTATGCGCTGACTCGCAATCCACTTTACCTCGGAAGCTTTGTGATCGGCTTAGGCTTTGCCTTGGCCAGTGGCCGTCCGCAGATCGTCGTGGTTTTCATGGTTGCATTCAGCGTTCTGTACGGCCCTGCCATGAATCGGGAATCCAGCCATCTGCTGGAGTTGTTCGGCCAGTCCTATCAGCGATATTGCGAGAACGTTCCCGTGTTTTTCCCCAAGCTCCGCCTTCCTCTGCTGGGCGGGTTTAGCTTTCGACTTTATTGGCGCAACCGGGAATACCAGGCCCTGCTGGGGTACCTGGCAGCCCTGGCAGTGTTGGTGCTGAAGATTCGGTATCGGTGATGAAGCGTGTTTCCTGTCTGAAGATCCTGATCCTGTCCGGTCTCATGGTTCTGGCCGAAGCGGTGGAATTTCGCCGCCCCACGCCCCCCTTCGGGTCGCCCATAGCGGTTCAGGCGAGAAGTGGTTCGCTGGCGTCGGTCTTGCCCTTTGCTGTCGGAGAGACGCTCACTTACAACGTTTCCTGGAAGATCTTCGACGCGGGCGTGGCCACCATGAGCCTGGTCGGGCGGACGCGCCATCAGAATTCCGAGGTGTATCACGTGTCTGCCACTGCCCGTTCCACGGGCCTCCTCTCCACCCTTTTCAAGGTGCTGGATGTGTTTGAATCCTATTTTGGTGTCCGCGATTTGTGCTCCCGCAGACTGACCAAAAACATCCAGGAGGGCCGCCGCTCACGAGAGATCCTCTTGAACTTTGACCAAGCGGCTCATGTCGCCAGGTTGGAGGACAGAGATCTGACCAAGCCTGCACAGGCACCCAAGCGAACCGAAAGTCCGATACCGCCTTGTGTCCAGGATGTTATTTCTGCGCTCTACACGATCCGCACCAAGAACCTGAAGGTTGGTGAGCCGGTTTATTTCCCGATCAACGACGGCGGCAAAACTTACGACGTTCAGGTGGAAGTGCAAATTGCGGAAACGATCAAAACGCCGGCAGGGTCCTTCCCCACTCTTCGCCTGGAACCCAAGGTTTTCGATGGGCTGTTCAAAAAGAAGGGAAGGATGTTCGTTTGGGTCACAAACGATTCACAGAAAATCCCCGTTCAGCTCCGTGCCAAAATCGCCATTGGCACGATCACGGCCGCCTTGACGCGGCATGATCGACCTCCCCAAATGCAGGCGGCCCCGGATTCTGGGACCAATTGACTTTTCCTGAATCAAGTGTTTGGTTTAGAATTTTGAGGGTTTCTTGCGTAATTGAACGATTCGAAGGGGGGTAGAAGGGATCTCATGGGTTTGAGAAATCCTCTGGCGATCATCGCGTTGACCGCCGGCCTGCTGATTAATCCCGCGCAGCTGGGAGCCCAAGCGGATGAGGACGACGGTTTGTCACAGAGCGAGAAGGAATCGGTGGCGGCCGCGAAAACGCCGGAAGATCGGATGAAGCTCTATCTGGATATTGCTAACGAGCGATTGAAGATAGTCGTCTCGGCATCCCGAAAGGGCGAAAAACAATCGGCGGAAGAGGCTGTGAAGGCGTTTCGCACAGCTGTAAGTGGCGCCGAAGACAACTGCTTATCCAACCAAGTTCCCGAAAAGGACCGAAAGAAGCTCTTGATGACCCTGTCCAAGGCGACCCGCAAGTACAACTTTGCTCTGGTCCAGGCCTTGGAGAAAGTTCCCGAGGATAGTCGCAGCTTCATTCAGTCTGCCTACGAAGTTTCGCAGCGGGTCCAGGATGGCGCCGATATTCAGCTTCAGCGTTATAAGTAGCGCGCACCGCTCGGTCGCGCCTTCTGTCTCCTCGCTTCAATGGAGGAGGCGTAGCTTGCTGCGTTTTCTGCGGCCGGCTCTACTCATCGGTCTCTTTTTCAACCTGGACGCAGAAAGCCAAGCCGAACAGATTGAAGTAGCCCCGCAGGTCAACCTCTACTACGAAGTGCAGGGAGAGGGGGAGCCTCTGCTCTTCCTGCCCGGTTGGACCCTGACCTCTGGAATCTGGCGGGAGCAGGTGACCGTTTTTTCAAAGTCCCGGCAGGTCTGGGTTTTGGATCCGCGGAGCCATGGCAATTCCAGCAAGGTTCTATCCGGCAACAGCCTGGCGCAGCAGGCGCGTGACTTGGACCGGTTCTTCCTGCTCAACGGCCTCAATCAAGTGACCGTGGTGGCTTCGTCTTCCGCAGTGGCCACCATGCTGGAATATGTCCGGCAGTTCGGAAATCAGAGGCTCAGAGGGTTGGTATTCGTGGATGGATCTCCTTGCCTGCTGCGCAAGGACGACTGGCCCGTTGGGCTCTCGCTTGACCAGACCTATGAATTCCTGATGAATGTCGAGAATGATCGGGTCCGGACGACCGACCTCTTCATTCAGGATTTGTTTCTTTCCGAGCGGTCTGGAACAGAGCTGGACTGGTTTCTCAAGGAGTCATTAAGGACGCCCACCACCATCGCTACTGTCTTGGCCTATGATTATCACATGCTGGACCGCCGGCCGTTGCTTTCGAAGATCGCTATTCCCACGCTGATCGTTGCCGCGGAATCGAATCGCCAGACCGGTGAATTGATGCAAGCACAGATTCCAAACGCAAAGCTGACGGTCCTCGAGAAACTGGGCCGGGCGCCTTTTTTAGAAGATCCGACCGTTTTCAACGAGCTTCTGGAGAAGTTCCTCACGGCCCTACCCTGACGGAGATTCTCCCTGGATCATGACTCACCAGTCATCTTGAATTCGCGAAACTACGAAGTCATTGTTGTGGGAGCCGGTTTGTTCGGGTGCTACTGCGCCTTTGAGCTAGCCAGTCACGGTCTGCGGACCCTCCTGGTGGAGCGCCAGGAGGTTGCCTCGGGCGCCTCAGGCAGGGGAGGGGGTCTCCTGCTTAAGGGAGCTACCGACGTCTTTTCTCCGGAACTGGTTCCCCATCTGTTGGAGAACCAGAGGCTGCTGGAGGGATTTCTTGAGCAGAGTGGACAGGATGTCGAGTACGTTTCCAAGGGCAGCGTCTATGTGGCGTTTGAAGAGGATTGGCTCTTCACTCAGGGGGAAGTCAGGCGGATGAGAGATGCCGGGCTCGCCGCAGAATTATGGGATCAAAGGGTGCTGCGAGAACAGTTGCCGTATGTCACTCACGAGGCGGTCGGGGCCCGCTTTGTTCCAGGCGATGCTCAGCTGGCCTCGGTGAAGCTGGTCGGAGTGCTGGCGGATGCCGCCCGCCGCGCGGGCGTTACCATTTGGACGTGCACCCCGGTTCTCAACTTAGCGTTCAATGGGGAGAACCGGGCGACAGCTGTCCAAACGGACCGCGAGCGGCTTGAATGCGAGTGGGTCGTCCTGGCTACCAATGCATATACGGGACATCTCCTGCCCGAACTGAAATCGATCATCGTGCCGACCCGAGGTCAAGCGTTCCTCACGGAACCTCTGCCCCCGGCCGGCCCGTTTGCCTGTGCCTCCAACTATGACCTCGAGTACTGGCGCCAGACCACATCAGGTCAAATCCTGTTCGGAGGCTGCCGCCGATCTGAAGAAGGCGGCAGCCAGGGGAAAGGCACGGAGAGTACGGAGACCACACCTGAAGTATTGCATTCGCTGCAGGAGGCGTTTCGCCGTCATTTTCCGTCCTGGGGCCAAGTCAGGCTCGAGCGAGCCTGGGCCGGCACCATGGGCTATACTCCCGATTTCAAGCCTCTGATCGGCCGGGTTCCGGGTTATCCGAACCTGCTCGTCACTGCAGGTTGCAGCGGCAACGGCTTGCCCTTCTTCTGCCTTGCAGGCCGATCGATTCGGGAACTGATTCTGACTGGTCGATCCTCTCATTCGCTGAAATCATTTGCTGCGGAGCGATTTCTTCGGTGAAGGCACGGTTTGTTGCCGTTGGCCCAGTTGTTCCAGCGAGCATCGAATCATCCATCATTGCTTCAACGGTGCCAGGCCGTTCACCAACAGGCCCTTGGGGTTTGGCCTCTTCGGGACACGGTTGTATCGTCCTTTGGGGGAAGAGATTCCTTGACAGCCAAAATCGAGTCTTACTACGATCAGATCGATGGCGGTCCTTCCAAAGATAATGCTGATCTCAAGTTTCGCTCTGGTTGCCGCTTGCGGTGGAGGTCGGCAATTAAGTCAGGATACGGTCAAGAAAAGGATTCAAGAGTTGTCGATCCTTCAAATCAAGGATAAAAAGATCCAAGTCCAAAGGATTGAACAGACTGACCAGGAGCACGCCGTCGCTGAGGCGGATCTCAAGCTGGCTTTCAAATTCTCAAAGACGGCCGGAGCCGACTGGCAGATTGAAGCAATTCGCCTGGGAGACCGAGACTGGCTGGATATGGATGTCTTTCTCGAGGCGCTGGATCAGGTTCGATCCGGCAACACAAAGGACCTCCTGGGAAAGTTGGTGGACGGATGTCAGCGCTACCGTCAAAAGGACGGAAGCCTCCCGCGAGCATCCGATATCGTGAAATTGACGGACCTGCTGGTTCCCGAATTCATGGCTGAAGTGATTCGGTACGATGCCTGGAATCATGAATTGCAGGTTCGAGAGCAGGGAACGAGCGGGTTGGAAATCCGTTCGGCAGGACCCGACGGAAATCTTGGGACCGCCGACGACATCGTCGCGATCGTTTCGCCATAGACCGCTGACAGGCGATTGAGGACGAGCTTCCCGACTGGCGTTGTAGCGCGTGGCGGCTTGACCCTGGCTGGTCCTTTGTGGAGAGATAAGAATTCTATGGGTTCCTCTCGTTCTTATGTCAAGCCTCTGATCATCATGGCGGTGATGGTGGCACTGGCCATTGGTGCCGGCCTGTTCCTGGTGAAACGTCAAAGCCCGGAGGCTTCCGGATCTGATGTGCTGACCTCGCCTCTCGACTTCAAACCAGTCATCACGACAAAAGGGTGGAACAAGGGTAATCCCAACGCCAAGACGGTGCTGGTGGAGTTTGGAGACTTTCAATGTGCCGCCTGTGCCGCGGCCCGTCTGCCGGTCATGAGGATCGTCGAGAAGCACAGCCAGGATCTCCTTTTGGTCTTCAAACACTATCCACTCCCCCAGGTACATCGCAACTCCATGATTGCCGCGCAGGCCGCCGAAGCAGCCGGCCGCCAGTTCAGGTTCTGGGAGATGTACGATGTCCTGTTTCAGAAGCAGTCGGAATGGTCTGCGATCCCGGATCCCCTGACCTACTTTTTGAAGTATGCCGCGGACTTGCAGTTGGACCTCGAGCGCTTTCGACAAGATCTCTGGGACGGCCAATTGAGGGACAAGATCCTGCGCGATGTGCTTGAAGGTCAGGTCGGCGGCGTGAAGTCGGTTCCCACCTTCTTTGTCAACGGCAACATGCTCCCCCGGCCGCAGAACGACAGCCACTTCGAAGACATGATTGCGGACGCGATCAAAAAGGCTCATGAAACGAAGTGAGTGGGCTTGCTATGTCCTCGTGGGTCTGGCGTTCGCCGGAATGATCGATACGGCCTTCGTGGGACTTCACTCGATGGGCAACTGGATCATACCGTGCAGCGTTACCGGCGGGTGCGACCAGGTCCTGCAGAGCCCCTATTCCAGGTTGGGTGGCATTTCCATTGCATGGTTCGGATTTGCCTTCTACTTCTTTGTGGCTGGTAGTGGGGTCTTCAGGCTCTATGGGTACGATTTGTTTCTGAGGCTGGTGTTTCCAGTGTCCCTGCTGGCCCTGGCCGTCACAGGTTATCTGGTGTACTTGCAGGCCCTGGTTTTGCGAGCTTTCTGTGACTACTGCCTGCTCTCGGCGGTGTTGGTGACGACGATTTGTGGCTTGAGCTACTTCTTGAGGGCGCCGGCTGGAACTTAGAACTCGATGGTGTGGCGTATGCTTTCCGGATTCTCATGGCTGAGGGGATTGGTGGCACTGGGCGCTTTGAAGGCCATGGCTGTTGTCGTCTGGGGGGCTGAGGCCCCGACCATAGAGGTGACGCAGCGCTTCAGCGGACCTTCGCCCCAAATCGCTGCTCAGCAACCTAGTCTGGCCGCGGCGGGTGACAGCCTGTATCTGGCATATGGTGCCGGCAACGCTATCTACTGCGCGGTGTCGACGGACGGGGGCCGGAGCTTCTCAGCATCCAGGCTGGTGTCGGACAAAGGCGTCTTAGCCTTGGGACGACATCGAGGACCCCGAATTGCCGTCAGTGGAAAGTCGGTTGTGGTTTCGGCGATCGTGGGAGCGCAGGGAAAAGGCCGGGACGGCGATCTGTGGGCCTGGCGATCCGCGGACGGCGGGAAAACCTGGAGTGCTGGGGTCGTGATCAACGATGTCCCAGCCGCAGCCAGAGAGGGTCTCCACGGCATGGCGGCTGGGCCCAACGGCCTGTTCTTTGTGGTGTGGCTCGATCTCCGCGATTTAGGAACCGGTACGCGCCTTTTCGGCGCTGCCTCGACGGATGGGGGGAAAACCTGGGGACCGGACACTCTGGTTTATCAGTCACCCGATGGAACGATTTGCCAGTGCTGTCATCCCTCCGTCGCCATTCGGAAAACAGGTGAGATCCAGATCATGTGGCGGAATGCTTTGAAAGGTGCGCGTGATCTCTACACGCTGTCTTCCCCTGGTCCCGGACGCCCCTTCGGCAGAGCGGTGAAGCTGGGGGTGGGATCCTGGCAGCTCGACAGCTGTCCTATGGATGGCGGAGATCTGACGCTGTCCGGCTCAAACGGTATCGAGTCCGTTTGGAGGCGCCAGGATGAGGTCTTTCTCACGATCGGGACCTCTCCGGAGAAGCGGCTCGGCAAGGGGAAAGATCCGGCGATCGTTTGTGTCAGCACAGGGTGCTACGTGGCCTGGCAGGACGTAGAAGGCAGACAAGTCATGTTTACGGGGCCCGGAGCTGAGGAACCCAGCTTGCTGGCGAGCCGTGGCGGCTATGTGGATATGGCCGCTAACGCGCGAGGGCGAGTGGTTGCAGCTTGGGAGGAAGAGGAAGAAGGGACGCGAAGGATCGCCTTGGCCATCCTGCCTTGACGCATCGGTCCTGCGTCTTTCTTGCCCGGGTTCTTGAGTGCCTGAATGATCAGACGAATCACAATCGCGGCTTCGGGTCAGGGCTTGCATGAGTTCACGGACCAGGTTCAAGCTGCGGTCCGCGACTCAGGTTTAGAAGAAGGGCTGTGCACCATCTTTGTTCAACACACCTCGGCCAGCCTCGTGATTCAGGAGAACGCGGACTCCTCGGCTCGCCATGACTTGGAGAATTGGCTTAACCGGCTAGTGGCCGAAGACGACCCGATTTATACGCATACAATCGAAGGTGGAGACGATATGCCTGCTCATATCAAAGCCGCGCTGACGGCCACCTCGCTGTCGATCCCCATCGTGGAGGGTCGTCTGGCGCTCGGCACCTGGCAGGGGATCTACCTCTGGGAGCACCGTCGCCACCGCTCGCGACGGCAGATTGTGCTTCACCTTGGTCCTTGATTCTCAATGGGGTGAGAATCCCCCGTTGCCGTTGATCAGGCGGGAGCAGTCATGACCGAACTCCGGCTGAGAACCATCTTAACGATATGCTTCTGCTGTAGTCTGGGGAACTGGGCTTCGCCGGTTCGGGCAGCCGAACGGCCTCCGATCGTTGGTATCGCTCGCATTGCGCTTCAGGTGGGCGATCTGAGCAAGGCTCGGGCCTTCTACGGAGAGTTCCTGGGCTTCGATGAGTGTTTCCAGGATTACTCAGACGAAGGCCATCAGGAAGCAGTTTCGTTTAAGGTGAATGACCGACAGTTTATTGAAATCCGTCCCGGCCTCAGCCCCGACCAGAACGATCGATTGCTACAAGTTGCGTTCGAAACGACCGACGCTGTTGCCTTGCGGGACTACTTGCGGCAAAGAGGCGTCAGCGTTCCTGCCGAGACAGGAAAACGGAAGAACGGATCATTGAGCTTTGTCGTCAGCGATCCGGAGGGACATCGCCTGGAGTTCGTTCAATATTTGGCCGATTCCCAGCCGGTTCGGACCCGAGGCAGCTACCTGTCGCCCCGCCGGATTTCGGATCGGATGCTGCACGTGGGTGTGGTCATTGCGGATGTGGTGGCTGCCGATCGGTTTTACAAAGAAGTCCTGGGGTTTTCTGAGATCTGGCGAGGAGGTCGCACGGATCCGGTGACCGATTGGATCAACATGAAGGTTCCGGAGGGCACGGACTATTTGGAGTACATGTTGGTCTCAGGCAAAGTGGACCGCCGGCAATTGGGCGTGCTGCATCACCTTGCTTTGCAAGTTCCCGATATTCAGAAATCCCTTGACGCGCTGCGCGCCCGGCAGCGGGAACAAAGTCCCGTTCCGATTGGCTCGCCTCGAGTCGGTCGCAATAACCGCTGGCAACTGAACCTTTACGACGCTGATGGAACGCGCACGGAATTGATGGAGCCGTTCACGATCCGATGAAAGTTGCTATCACATCGCTGGGACTCCTACTGACCTCTCTCTGGTTGCTACCTCAGCCTTCTGTTTCCAGGCTGGCGGATGAGCGAGAAGTTCATCTCAAGAACCTCCGCCAGTTGACCTTTGGGGGAGAAAATGCGGAGGCTTACTTCTCCTTCGACGGCAAGCGGCTGATCTTCCAGTCCACGCGGGAGGGATACGAGTGTGACCAGATCTTCACCATGAACCTGGATGGAAGTCATGTGAGACGCGTGAGCACCGGCAAGGGCCGCACAACCTGTAGCTACTTTCTGAAGGATGGCCAATCGTTCATTTACTCCTCGACCCATTTCAACAACGAATCGTGCCCGCCGAAACCGGACTTCTCGCAGGGCTATGTGTGGGCGATCTACCCGGATTTCGACATCTATCGGTCGGACTTTGCCGGCGGTCTAACGCGGCTGACCGACGCGCCGGGCTACGACGCCGAAGCCACTGTAGCCCCGGACGGCAGTCGAATTGTGTTCACCTCTGTGCGGGATGGCGATTTGGACCTCTATTCCATGAACCCTGACGGTTCGGACATTCGGCGTTTGACTCGCACTTTGGGCTACGATGGCGGAGCGTTTTACTCGCCGGACAGCCGCCAGATTGTCTACCGCGCTCATCATCCCAAGACTTCCGAAGAAGTCGACCGCTACAAGACCCTGTTGAAACAAGGACTCATCGAGCCGCGCTCCTTGGAAATCTTCGTCATGCAAGCCGATGGCTCCAATTCGGTCCAAGTCACTCGCAACGGTGCCGCCAACTTTTGTCCCTACTTTCATCCCAACGGCCGGCAGATTTTGTTCTCCTCCAATTTGGGCGACCCAAAAGGCCGTAACTTTGATCTCTACCTGATCAATCTCGACGGAACCGGACTGAAGCAGATAACGTTTAACGAGACGTTCGACGGTTTTCCCATGTTTTCGCCCGACGGGACCAGATTGGTCTTTGCTTCCAACCGCAACGCCAAGGTAAGAGGTGAGACCAACATCTTCCTGGCCGAGTGGGTTGAGAATCCCGGGAAATGACGACCGTGAAAGGGTTCACGCTCGCTCCACGGTGCCTATCCACGGGATCAACCGGTTACAGGCTTCCAATGGTTTGTTTGGTCTCAGCGGGACCCCGGGCCGTGCGGCCCGAAAGGAGTCAGCCATGGCTTCGATCGTCGGTTTTGTGCTGAGTCTTCTGGCTGGGATGTTCTTGCTGATTGCCTTGCTTCCGCTGTTGGGTTGGCTGAACTGGATCACGAGCCTGCCTGTGGCCGTGCTGGCCATGATTTTTAGTCTGCTCGGAGTTGGTGGGAGGTTGAAGGGGCTGGCAGTTGCGGGAGCAACCATTTCGGGAGCGGTGATTCTCATCGCGCTCTTCCGCTTGTTCCTGGGCGGCGGGATCCTCTAGCCTGGACTTCCTTGGTACAGATGGGATCACGCTTGCTTGCTGCCGGACGGGCCTGGCTCACCTGGTCAACGGGACGCAGCGACAAGGTCGACCGCGCAGGTGCCGTTCGTTGGAGCCCCGCTGACGGTAGCGACAACGCAGAGAGCCTAGACCGAGCAGCACTGTTCTTGCTGGAGAGAGATTTCGACATGAAAACTGTCCGGCTGCCCGGGGGAGAGCAAATACCCGCCTTTGGCCTTGGGACCTGGCGCATCGGCGAGGATCGCTCGTGTCGCGCGGAGGAGATCGCCACGCTGCGACTTGGTCTCGATCTTGGCGCCACGCTGATCGACACGGCCGAGATGTATGGCGAGGGCCTGGCGGAACAGCTGATTGCTGAAGCCATTGCAGGGCGGCGCGACGAAGTCTTCCTGGTGAGCAAGGTCTATCCGCACAATGCATCCAGGAAGGGTGTGGCGGCCGCTTGCGACCGAAGTCTGAGCCGCCTTCAAACGGACCGGCTGGACCTATACCTGCTGCATTGGCGGGGTAGCGTACCCCTCGCAGAGACGATGGAGGCTTTCCTCAGACTACAAGAGGCAGGCAAGATCCGGCATTATGGTGTCAGCAATCTGGACCTTTCGGACATGCAGGAGCTCTGGACGGTTGCGGAAGGCGGGGCAACCGTGACGAATCAGTTGTTGTACAACCTGACGCGGCGTGGCATTGAATTCGACCTATTGCCGTGGCTCCGGGAAAAGCGTGTTCCGGTGATGGCTTACTCACCAATCGAGCAGTCCCGACTTCTCCGCCATGCTAATTTGGTCGATTTCGCCCGCCGTCATGATATGTCCCCCGCTCAAGCAGCGCTGGCCTGGCTGCTGGCGGCCGACGATGTGATAGTCATTCCCAAGACCAGTCACCGGGAACGCCTCAAGGAAAACCTGGGATCCCTGCGCCTTTCACTGACTGGCACACAACTTGCCGAATTGGACCGCCTGTTCCCGGCGCCGACCGGCCCCCGATCGCTGGAGATGCTTTGAGCTTGTCCCAGCGCCCAACCCGGCCGGGGGGCACTCGAAACCGACTCGGATGCGGCCTGCCTTGCAAGATTCTATGAGGCGCGGGGGCCTGGAATTCATTCCTCGCCCCGCCCCGGCCTGCTGCAAGCGTTCGCATCTGACTCGGCCGGAATCCAAACTGTCGCAAAGGAAAATGAATTCGAACAGCGAGCGGTTCGGTGGCGCACCAGATACCGGCATCGGCAGACCGCCTGAGAATTCCTCATGCTCACAGCCCTGAGTCTTCAGCGAGAATTGCGCACCGGGTCCTCTCTACCGTTGTTGGTGGAGGCCAGCGATAGACATGTGTATGTGGTGAAGCCCCATGGAAGCGGAGATGGTGTCGTGGCGAGTATCGTGGAGTGGATCGCGCTGGAACTGGGCGCGAGGCTGGATCTTCCCGTGGCGAAGCCCTATGCCATTCGGTTGAACCCCGGTTTTGAGACACAAGCCAAGGATCCAGAGGTGCGCGAATTGATTGAGCGCAGCCACGGAGTGAACTTCGCTACAGCCTGGATCGGCGGCGCAAAGCCACTGGATAGCGAAACACTGGACGACTTGGATCCAGAGGTACGAAGCAGCCTGTTTCTCTTCGACCTGTTCCTGCTGAACATCGACCGACACGCAAATAATCTGAATGCCGTGTTCGGCCCCCGCGGCCTTCTGTGCATGGACTTCGCTTCGTCCGTCTCCATTCGCCAGTGCCTGATGGGACGGCGCGCGGAAGAGCGCGCAGACTATCTACGACAACTGCGTCGCAATCCATTTTTCCAAGCCCAGATCGATCCTGAACCCTTTATCGAGCGGCTTCGCTCTGTTGCGGGCGGCATGCCTTTTACTATTCCTTCGGAATGGGAGGAGTCCCTGGCGGGGGCACTGGGCTCGAAACTTCAAGTGGATGGCCTGGGCCAACGCATGTGGGCTCTATTGGACCAGGCACAGGTTCTGCGGTCAAGATTGCGGGTACTCGAGGGTATTCCCTTGGAGACCGATGCCGACCGGCGTCAGCGCGCCGATGAGAACAAGGCAGAGTTCATACGGCGGTTCGGCCCCCTCTGACCAGCCAAGCGGTGCAGAGGGTGAGTCGGGCCGGTAACCGCACTACTTGAGTTCTTCGACGATCTTCCTCAGCATGGGGGCATGCGGCAGGTTCGCGTTCATTGCCAGGGCTTGCTGGATCTCGGGGAGCGCCTCTTTCGCCCGTCCCAGCTTGTAGTAGGACATGCCAAGATGTGCCAGCGTCTCAGGCCTGCCGCCATTCAGCTCCTTTGCTTTCTTGAGTTCCGTTACGGCTTGCGTGTATTCCCCCTTCTGAAAATAGATCCATCCCAGCGTGTCATGGGCGTCGGCGTATCGCGGCTCCAACTCAGTGGCTCGCTTGGCAAATCCCAACGCCTCATTGAGGTTTCCAGGGCGTTGTGCCAGCAACCAGGCCAGGTTGTTGTAGCCTCCCGGAAACTGCGGATCGATCTGGATACAAGACCGATAGGTTGAAATCGCGTTCTCGACCTGGCCGACACGAACATAAGCGGAACCCAACAGCAGGTGGGCATCCAAGTACTTTGGACTCAGCTTGATGGCTTCGCGGTAAGACTGGATTGCCTTATCCCACTGTCCCAGCCCTGAGTACGCATCCCCTTTTCCTTTGAGCGCCGGAGCCGCCCGAGGATCTCGTTTGAGTGCTGCGTCAAATTCCAGCAGGGCTTTGCTGTAGTCCTGATGGCTCAGGTACACCATTCCGAGCACCGTGCCCGGTTCGGAACTCTTGGGATCGGCTTTTGCCCAACCTCTCAAAATCTCAATCCCCCGATCAAACCGTCCCCTGGACATTTCGATCTGAGCCAGCCCCACATGCCCCGCCGGCCATCGTGGTGCCATCTGAATGAGGACTTTATACTCATTTTCAGCCAGGACGAGCTTATCCTGAGCTCGATACAACGCGGCCAGGTAGGTTCTGGGAGTGACGTATTTGGGGTTCAGCTGAATGGCTCTCTGGAACTCAAGCATCGCAGGTCCAGACTTTTTTTGGGCCAGATGCACAACTCCCATCATGTTGTGTGCTTCCGGTGAAGATGAGTGGGCCGACAATACCTTGAGGACTTGTCGTTCCGCATCGGCCAGTTTGGCGCGATCCAAGGAAATCTGAGCGAGACCCAACATCGAGTTGACATGGGATGGGTCATTCTTGAGGATGGAGCGAAGCATCTGCTCGGCGGCCGGAAGGTTACCTTCTTTCATTAATGATAAGGCTTTCTCAAAATCCGCATGGCCACGGGCCAGAGGAATTGAATCAGCGAAGAATCGATGAGGGCCAGCCACTGCCCAACCAAGGACTGCCACCACAACGATCAGAACGACCTCTTTCCGATTGATCATGCATCCTCCTAAACAACATTCTTCAGCGCGTGACACCGCATACGCCGGCATCACAAAGTGAACGAAAGTTCACTCCAAGTAAGAAAAGACCGCTCACTGTCGGAAGTGAACGGTCTCTTGAAAAGGACTTCCATTCTCAGGTGCGTTTCCGAAGGTGGGCACCAAAAAACAGCAACCCACAACCGAGCAGGGTCAAAGTGTACGGCTCCGGAACCTCCGAGGTTGGGGGAGGAGGTTCGTTGATGAAGCCCTCTCCACGCACAAAGAACGTCGCCAGGAAGATGTTGTCGTCAAGTGATGGATTTGAGGTCTGGATGGAGATACTCGTATCTCCAAGGGTGATGTAGGGGGCTAGATTGTAACGTTCGTGGTCTTGCGATCCGCTTGGCAGAAATGGCGAGAAGGGATCATCGAATCCTCCGGCGGTAATCAGGGCGCCGTTGGCGAGAGCTCCATCGTCGAATCCGCCAGCCACGTTGGTGATCGTGGTCCCGTTCACAGCCACCGTGGAGAACTGAGTGCCGCCTGCACTGAACCCAATAGCTAGAGCCATTTCTGCAAAGAAACTCGGGTCACTGGGATCGAGGGGGTCGGCGAAGCTGATGGAAGTGGTATCGCCGCCAGAGGTCGAAAATCCGTCCAAAATGCCGACCGTGGCGACGGGGAGCGACGGGAGTTCGTAGACGACAACCAGGACCTCTCCGTCTTGGAAGGAACTAGTTTCTGTCACTGTGAAGTTATAGGTACCCCCCGGGCCCGCGTTGATTATCGGTGCCACAATCGACGTGACGTCCGCCCGAGCTGACTGAAGAGAAAACGAGGGGATGCTGGGTATTGGGACGTACCCTACCAAAGGGCCGTAGGACACGGCGCTTCCGTTTAGAGTTCCACCGGGAGTGGCCGGAGGCTGAGAGAAAGCAAACGTCGAGGTATAGAGATAGGCGGCCAGGACCGTGGCTCCTGCCGGAACGCTAGCCGAAATCGTTCCACTGTTCGATGTCGAGCCGAAGCCATCCATCGAATAGCCGACGTTCCCCGTAAACGTCTGGAATACCGTGAGGGTGGCTTCAGCGGGCTTCGCCAGGGTGAGCGAAAGAGCCGCGCCCAGGATTAGCGAGAATAGGAACTTTTGCACAGCAGACTTCCTCCTTTCTGATGGTCAGGGGGTTAAGGGTAGACGTGGGACAGAGCCGCAAACCCTTAAGCAAGGTCGTTGCCAACTGCGAAAATCTCTGCAGATGCGCAAGGCGCTCTTACAAATCAGTCAAGTAGAGAATTAGTGGTACCAAGGGGGGAAGGACAGACTGTTCAGCGAAGGTAGCCATCTTGGATAAGGGAGCAGATGAGTTCCAATTTGTGATGCGTCAATTGACAGCGCAGGCCATCAACCCGCGTGTTCTGGGTCCATTCGCGTCAATGTGGGGGGCGCTTGGTGTAAGGCTCAGCCTAATCGCTCTCAGTGAAAAACGGCATTTGTTCCGATGCGGCTGAGCTGGTTTAGTGTTTGGCGGACGCACCCGAGGCCGGAGTGTCTTGCGGCAAGGCAAAGGAGTAGAGTACGCGTCCCGCGGAGATGGCGATGTACTGCCGGCCGTCAACCGCGTAGCTCATTGCCGAGGTATCAATACTGGATCCGGCCTGAAACTTCCAAAGGAGCCGACCGGTCCGAGTCTCGAGGGCAGAAAGATAGCCGTCTGCGCCGGCCACAAAGATGATACCGCCCGCGGTTCCCAGCAGGCCGGCACCCAAGCTACCGGTATGAAGGCGATATTCCCATTCGATCGTTCCCGATTCCGGGTTGATGGCCTTGACGCCTCCCCAGGTTGTTTCCTTGGCGGGTACGACCTTGCCACCCCAAAAGGCCTTCCCTGGCTCATACTCTTGTTCTTCTTTATAGTAGATGTCCCCAGCTTCCCGAAAAGCGATGTAGAGCAGTTGCGTCTCCGGATCGTAAGTCGGGGCCTGCCAATTGGTCGCTCCAGCCAGGCCGGGATAGTGAAGCTGGCCCTCCTTGCTGGATTCGGAGTTGGGCACGAGAATTGGACGGCCATTCTCATCCAGACCCTTGGCCCAGGTCTGCCGGGCGAAAGGAAAGCCATTCAAGAACCGTCCTGTTTCTCGGTCCAGCACATAGAAGAATGCATTGCGATCGGCATGAAGCAGCAACTTTCTTCTGATTCCTTTAAAGTCCCGATCAACCAGAACCGGCGTTTCATTGGAATCCCAGTCATGGGTGTCGTGTGGAGTGAATTGAAAGTGCCACTTTCGTTTTCCTGTAGAGGGATCGAGCGCCAGCAGGCCACAGGTGTAAAGGTTGTCACCCATGCGTACATCACCGTTCAAATCGGGAGAAGGGTTCCCAACGCCCCAGAAAAGGGTGTCGCTGTCGGCGTCGTAGGTCCCCGTCATCCAGGTGGAACCGCCGCCGGTGCGCCAGCTGTCGCCTTCCCAGGTTTCGTGGCCGAACTCGCCGGGTCCTGGCACCGTGTAGAATCGCCAAATTCTCTTGCCCGAAGCAGGATCATAGGCGTCAATGAATCCCCTGATACCGAACTCGGCACCCGAGATTCCTACGATGACCTTGTCCTTTAGCGCCAACGGTGCCACGCTGGCTCCGTAACCCTGGGCCATCGAGGCCATCTCGGTCTCCCACAGAAGCCGCCCCGTTTTTGCGTCGAGAGCCACGACGTAGGCATCCTGCGTGACAAAGAAAACGCGTGGACCCAGGACTGCCACGCCTCGATTGACGTTGATGTTGGGGATGGCCGCGCTGCTCTTTACCCTGTGCTGATACTGCCAGATCTGTCTGCCGGAGCGAGCGTCCAGGGCAAAGACATAACCGGAGGGGCCGGTCGTGTACATCAGGCCGTCGATGACCAGCGGCGTAGCCTGCATGGACCCCAGCCCCGGGAACTGAAAGGCCCAGGCGGTCTGCAACTTGGAAACATTGCCGGCATTGATCTGCTTCAGGGTGGAATAATGATGGCCGCGGTAATCTCCCCAGTAAGTCAGCCAGTTCTGTGGCTCCCGCGCAGAGTGGAGGATGCGCTCGTAAGCGAGCCCCCCGTCCAAGGGAGCCGCCGCCACCTTGGCAAGATCACGGACCTTCAAGGACTTCAGATAAGCTACCAGATCCTGCAGTTCCTTCGAAGAGAACTGCTGGCCGTAGTGGTCCGGCATGAGCGAGTTGTCTTCGTAGCGGACTTCCTGCAGGCTGGGTTTCTCGAGGAGATGGATCTCGTCGAACACATCCATCAGCTGAAGTGTGTAAGTGTCTTCGTTCTTGCGGATCCCACGAATTTCCTTGCCGTCCTGCGTTCTGACGACGACAACATTGGGTTGCCGCTGTTCGCTCTGGCTGGGAGCCAGGATGAAGTCTCTGATCGACCGAACCGTCCATTTGCCAATGACTGAAAGATCAGGGCCCACCCTTCCCCCACGGCCGTTGACCTGGTGGCACAGCAGACACCCCCCCTTTTCTTCGAAGACTTTTTGGCCGGCAGAGACGTCCCCCGCCACTACCTCCTCTCCTGTGGTTCCACTGAGGGATTGCAGATAGGTCACCATCTGCCAAATCTCTTCTTCGGGAATTTCGAAATTAGGCATCTGCGTCCCAGGAATGCCGCGCTGTATGGTCTGAAATAACTGCCAGTCTTCTCCGCCGTGCTCGAACTTTCCCGTGGTCAAAGCTGGACCTCGTCCTCCCTTTCCATCACCGCCGTGACAGACCTGGCAGTAGTTCACGTAGGCCTTCTTGCCGGCCTGGGCCGCTGCCGCGTTGCCAGCCAGCGGGTTTTTCTGGGCAACTGGTGCATGTAGGGCCTGCCCCGCAACGGTAACAGGCACCAGCGTCAGACACACAGACAAGATCCGGAGACTCATTCCCCCCTCCTGAGCAATACAGGACTCCCAGGACTCATGGGCCTCCGCAAAAACCTCTGAGACCTCTAGTCCTTGACCCGCGGTTCCAACGCGGCCAGCTCCTTCTCCAGTAATTCGCAAATGATGTGTACCACTGCCAGGTGTGATTCCTGTATGCGCGGTGGACTGTCCGACGGAACTCGAATACAGATGTCGCACAGCTGCGGGAATTCGCCGGCTGAGTCTCCAGTGAATCCAACCGTGGTAGCCTGCCGGGCCCGCGCCGTTTGAAGGGCCTTTACCACATTTCGTGATCGACCGCTGGTGGAAAAAGCTACCACTAGATCGCCGGGTTGGACAAAAGCCTCGACCTGACGCGAAAAGGTGTTCTCGTAACCGTAATCGTTGGCGATGGAGGTCATCAGAATATCGTTGGTGGAAAAAGACTGTGCCGGCAGCCCCTTCCTTTCGATCAGGAAACGCCCCACCAACTCCGTGATGAAATGATTGGCATCTGCTGCGGATCCGCCATTACCGAAGGCGTAGACCTTGCTGCCATTCCGATAGATCCGGACAATGGTTCGTACGACGTTCTCGATGGCCGCCAGCTGCTCGCGAAGCAATCGCTGCTTGACGTCCACACTCTCCAGCAAAAGGGAGCGGATTTCGTTGTGGAACAGACTGAGCAGCTCCCGCGGCTCGACGTAGGAGATTCCGGGCTTGGTGACGACGATGCCTGCCGCCCGGTTGGCTAACTCTGCCGAGGTCTTGAGATCCGCACCAGCGGCCAGACAGAGAGCCAGAACGGCCGTCACGCTGTCTCCGGCACCGGTTCGATCGGCAATGGGAACGGGACTGGCGGCAATCCGGACTGATTCACCGTGGGACGGAAACACCGAAATGCCTGATTTGCCGGCAGTAATCACAACGCTGGCTGCCAGCGTCGATCTCAGGAAATCGCCGGCCTGAGCAAGGTTGTCGGTGCGGCAGCCCCGTTTGGCCGACGCCAACAGACTCTCCTCGGCATTGAACGTATAAAGATCGGCGCCGTGGTACCAGTCGACATGGCCGGGATGTCCGTCGATAATGACCTGGGCCGAGTGGTGCGCCGCAGCGTCCAAGATGGCGTCCAACAACGCGCGATTCACAAATCCGTAGCCTTGGTCATAGACGACGGCCGACTGAAACGGCTGACCGGCGCCCTCCACAAACTCCTTGAGAGGGGAAGGAGTCCCTTCCTGGAGGCACAGGGCGGGACGCTGGAGGATTTGAATCAGTTGTTGGTGGGACGCGAAAATGCGGGACCTCTCCGGCAGTCGATAGCCGGCAGCCGGCGGGGGAGTCAGGATTTGGTCCTTCTTCAGGGCTTCCAGAATGTTCCGGCTCGGTTCATCGTCGCCGAAGTGACCGTAAAGCAGCGCCGTGCCGCCCAGCTGGGCGATGCTTCTAGCGACGTTTGCCGCTCCCCCCGGAACGAATCGTTTGCGTTCGATCTTGACGACCGGCACGGGAGCTTCCGGAGCCAGGCGTTGAACACTCCCGTAGGTTTCGCGGTCAACATAGGTGTCGCCCGTAACCAGAACGGTATGCTGGGAAAAAGACTCTACGAGATCGACAATCAGCATGGAACGCTAACGCTCCTGAAGGCGAGCAATCGTTTACTCTAACCTGAAGGATGGGAATTGAAAATGAAAACTTCCTTGCCCAGGCTTGCAGCACTGAGTTCGGCGGTCCTGCTTCTCCTGTGGCTCACACCCATCTCAATGCTTCATTTCCCATTGCTGACACGCTACGTAGCGGGCATCACGGCCGTACTGCTCATCGTCAGAGGCCAAGATCGGGGCAAAAGACTTTGGATCGGCATCGGTTTGACACTTGCCATCCTCTACAATCCAATCGTACCTGTGGTCCTGGGTTATCCCCTTCAGCCGCTACTGAACCTGGCCTCCGCGGGCGCTTTTCTGATCGCTTTGCGTTCTCTGCGACTCTAGCCCTAGCAAGGTAGGAGCCACTTCTCGCTTTGGTGGACGGAAGTGCTTGTAATATATTTGCTTCCCTCATGGTTAAGGACCCAGATATCTCCATTGTCGTTCCAGCTTACAATGAAGCTCGACGGATCGTTCAGACCCTGGAAATGCTGCGTAATTACCTGGCGCGGCAGAGCTACTGCGCGGAAGTGATCGTGGTGGACGACGGCTCGACCGATGACACGGCCGCCATCGTGGATCAGATTTGTCAGGAGTGGACAGCACTGAGACTGGTCCGGAACCCAGGCAATTCTGGAAAGGGCTTTGGCGTGAGAAACGGTGTTTTGAACGCCCGCGGAAAGATTGTGCTGTTCACCGATGCAGACCTTTCAGCACCAATCGAAGAAATGCCTAAGCTGGTCGACCCCATCGTTGAGGGCCGATGCGACCTGACCTTCGGCTCCCGGGCGTTGGATCGCTCTCTGATCGGCGTACATCAATCAAAGGTCAGGGAATTCTCGGGCCGAATCTTCAATCTGTTCGTTCAGCTGCTGACGGGGTTGCCTTTTCAGGATACGCAATGCGGATTCAAGGCCTTTAGAAGAGACCAGGCAATTCCGATTTTCGAACGCCAGACCATTATGGACTTCGGCTTCGATCCAGAAATTCTATACATTGCCAGGAAACGGGGACTCCACTTGGCGGAGGTTCCAATTCATTGGAATCATGTTGAGGGAACCAAGGTGCGTTTTCTCAGTGATTCGCTCAAGATGTTCCTGGATCTGCTGCTGATCAGGTGGAATGACTTCACTGGCAAGTATCGGTGACCACCCAACTCCCTTCAGAGGTGAAGTTGCCATGACAAAACTCGGCGTGAACATTGATCACATTGCCACCATCCGCGAAGTTCGAAAAACCAACGAGCCCGATCCAGTCGCGGCGGCGGCCATGGCCGAACTGGCCGGTGCGCACGGCATCACCGTCCATCTGCGGAACGATCGCCGGCACATCCAGGACCGGGACGTGGAGTTGCTGCGCGAGACGGTGAAGACCCGCTTGAACGTGGAAATGGCCGCCACCGACGAGATGGTCGCGATCGCACTGAATCTCAAGCCCGACACCGTGACCCTGGTTCCCGAGTTGCCCGGCGAGATCACGACTCAAGGGGGACTGGACTGCGTTCGGAACTTCGAGGCCGTGAAAACCGCAGTCTACAAACTAGCCGGCAGCATCGCGGTCAGCTTGTTCATCGATCCTGAACACGCTCAGATCGAGGCCGCCCACAAGCTGGGGGCCAGGCTGGTGGAATTCAATACCTCCCGTTACTCCGATGCCACTTTGTACCTGACCCTTCGGACCGAACCCGAAGCCCAGCGCGCCCTGACGGAGCTGAAGAATGCCAGTGCGTTGGCGGCCTCGCTCGGCATGCGGGTTCACGGCGGCCATGGCTTGACCTACCGCAATGTCCAGCCCGTCAGCGACATCCCCGAGATGGAAGAGCTCAATATCGGTCACAGCATTGTGGCTCGGGCGGCTCTGGTCGGCTTGGAGCGGGCTGTGCGCGAGATGCTCGATCTGCTCAGGTGATCTCTTCTTCGGGTCAGGCTGCGCTGGTTGGCTGGATTGCTCAGGGTGTCTGAGGGATCAAGTTACGGCCAGGCTCTGAGGGGAAAGAGGATAGCTCCGATCCGAGTGGTTCGAAGGGTGCCCGGATGCTGGATTCTGAGAGATCTGGTCACCGGCCTAAAAGGACTAAAGCCTTGCGGAACCGCAGTCGATCCTCTGTCCAATGGCAGAATTGGTTCCAAACTGTTGATTTGACTTGACCTGCTGCTGCGAGAAGGCTATCGTTCGATCATCAACCGACGGCAGTGGGAAAGGAGTAGTCAGCCATGGCCCCGAGAGCATCCTGGACCGGTTACCTTCGACTCTCTCTGGTAACCATCCCCGTTAGGCTATACAACGCCATCACCACCACCAACAAAGTGACGCTTAACCAGCTTCACAAGGATTGCCACCTTCGGCTGCGCCAGCAGATGGTGTGTCCCGAACACGGAAAAGTGGAGAAGGAAGAGATCGTCAAGGGCTATGAGTTCGAGCGGGACCGTTACGTCGTGATGAACGAAGAGGATCTCCAGAAGGTGCGGTTGGAAACCACCAAAACCATCGAGCTGAGCCAGTTCGTGAACGCGGCGGACGTGGATCCGATCTATTTCAATGCTCCTTATTACGTGGCTCCCGACGGACCCGTGGCGGAGGAAGGCTTCCGCATCTTACGGGAGGCCATGCGCCAAGGCAACAAGATCGCCATTGGACAGGTTGTCATTTCCAGCAAGGAGCATGTGGTGGCGCTGAAGGCTCAGGGGCGTGGCATGGTCCTGAACACCCTGCACTACGCAGCGGAGATCAGGAATGCTGATCTGTACTTTGAGGAGGTTAAGAACGGAAACGTCGATAAAACTCAGCTGAAGCTTGCTGAGCAGTTGGTGGAAAGCTATTCGGCCCCGTTTGATCCGGCCCGCTTCTCGGATCGCTACCAGACGTCCTTGATGGAGATCGTGAAAAGCAAGCTCGAAGGTGCCGAACCTGTAGTGGCGCGTCAGGCGGAAGTCGGCAAAGTGATCAATCTGATGGACGCCTTGAAACAGAGTTTGGCCCAAACCTCCTCGCAGCAAAAAAAGCCGGCCGCAGCCAGCTTGAAAACAGGTTCAGCGAAGCGCAAGAAAGTGAAAGGTGCCTAGCGCTCGCGACGAACCTTTACCCTTTTGAGAAGCTCAACAGGTGTTTCCCTTAGTTCGCAGAGACCATCCCAGCCATTCCTCATCGGACATGAACGGATTCCTGCCTCTCAAAGGTGCGAGGGTGGCGTTCACTGGTAAGCTGGCTTCCCTCACGCGGCAGGAGGCTTTTTCAGTGGTACGTTCGGCCGGCGGCCAGCCCGCTCCCAGTGTGTCGCGCCAGACCTCGCTGTTGGTGGTAGGCATGGAAGGGTGGCCGCTGCTGCCCAACGGTATGATTAGTGCCAAGTTGCGGCGTGCCGAAGCGCTGGCTTCCCAGGGCAGTCCGATCCGGATTCTCTCCGAGGCGGGATTCCTGGAACTGGTCGGGATTCGCGATCGGGCAAGCTCATTTCGAAAAGCCTATCCTGCCGAGGAGGTTTGCAGACTGTTGGGAATCTCGGCGGAGGTCCTGCGTCGCTGGGAGCAATTCAGTCTGGTGAGATCGGATGAAGGGCGCTACGACTTCCAGGATCTAGTGTCGCTGCGAACGATTGCCGAGCTTGTCCGTCGTGGCGTCAAACCGATGGTGCTGGCCAAGAGCCTGGAACGTCTGGCGTCCATCCTCCCCGGTACCGAGAGGCCTCTGGCTCAGCTCAGGATCGTTTCGGAGCATTCGGGGGCGGTCCTGGTTGATCTGGGAGATGCCCTGATGGCTCCCAACGGCCAGCTGGTGCTGAATTTCGATGCTCGACCTCGGGGCCCATCCCGGCTTGTCGCTCTGCCTGAAACCAGGGCCGAAAATGAACACGATTGGTTCGATTATGGACAAGCGTGCGAGGACGAGGAGCATTTCAGTGAAGCCGAGGCCGCCTATCGCAGAGCGATCATGCTTTCTCCGCAATTCCCCGAGGCTTACTTCAACCTCGGCAACGTACTTCGTCTGACCAACCAGCACGCGGCGGCAGAGGAATGCTACCGGACTGCGGTGGCGCAAGCCCCTCATCTGGCCTGCGCGTGGTACAACCTGGCCGACATTTTGGAGGAGCGAGGCAAGTTTACAGAAGCCGTGGACAGCCTTCAAAGAGCGCTCAAAGCCGATCCGAACTACGCCGATGCGCACTTCAATTTGGCCCTCTGTCTGGAGAAGATCGGGCAGAAGACGGACGCGAAACCTCACTGGGCCGCCTACCTGAAGCTCGATTCGTCGAGCCAGTGGTCCAGCATCGCCCGAAGGCATCTGGCGCTCGAATGATTCCAGCCGGGTGCCCGGGGTTCGGAGGGCCGGGCCCGCCTCCTCAATCCGCCAGACGGTTCTTGATCCGCCTGATCATTGCTTCCAATGCCAAGACGAGGTCAGCCGGTCGCTTCGAACGGCTTGAAGAATCGCCTCCAAGAGTACCGCGAGAAGCGTAAGTTCCACGAAACGCCCGAGCCGGTGGGAGGGCCGCCGGTCCCAGAAACGGGTCCGTTACGGTTTGTTGTGCAGCTGCATCGGGCGTCACATCTCCACTATGACTTTCGATTGGAGTTGGCAGGCACCCTCAAGAGTTGGGCCGTGCCCAAGGGCCCCTCACTCAACCCTTCCGATAAACGCTTTGCCGCCATGGTGGAAGATCACCCACTCGACTATAGGACCTTCGAAGGCGTCATTCCCAAGGGAAACTATGGTGCGGGCACAGTGATGGTTTGGGACGAAGGTGTGTATTGTTCCCGTACCACCAGTGATCGTGCCGCGAGCGAGCGAGTTCTGCTTCAGGGTTTGGAAAAGGGTCACATCACTTTCGTGTTGAATGGCCGGAAGCTGAAAGGCGAGTTTGCCCTGGTGAAACTCAAGAAGGGCGAACCCAACGCCTGGCTCCTGCTCAAAAAATCAGACGAATTCGCCAGCCAGGAGAACGTGACGGAATACGATCGCTCTGTGGTCAGCAACCGAACGCTGGACGAGATCGCCCAGCAGGCGTTGGACGCAGGCCAACTTTGGTATTCAAGAAGAACCCGTCCTGTGCTGGACCTGAGCGACGCGCCGCCAGGCGAGATGCCGCAGAGGGTTAGACCCATGCTGGCCGGCACTCTGGAGCGACCCTTCGATCGAACGGGCTGGCTCTATGAAATCAAGTGGGACGGCTATCGGGCCATCGCTGAGGTGTGGGAAGAACGCGTCCGTCTCTACTCGCGGAATCTGCTTTCCCTCGAGGAACGATTTCCGGAGGTGGTCCAAGCACTGCTGAACTTCGGCCACCAGGCGGTTCTGGACGGGGAAGTGGTGGCGATTGACGACTCCGGCAAGCCCAGTTTTCAGCTGCTGCAGGGGTTTCGGAAAGGCGGGAAAGCCCGCCTCGCCTACTATGTCTTCGACCTCCTCTATCTCGACGGCCATGACCTCCGCAAGCTCCCCCTCCGTCGACGAAAAGAGATTCTGGAGGCTCTGCTGCGCGGTCAGACAGTGTTGCTTTACAGCGATCACGTTGAGGAGCAAGGCGTCGCTTTCTTTGACTTGGCTGTCAAGCGAGGACTGGAGGGCATTGTGGCCAAGGATGCGTCCAGCCCCTACCACTCGGGACAGCGCACAACCTGGTGGTACAAGATCAAGACGCGCCGCCGTCAGGAGGCAGTCATTGGGGGATTCACACGGCCAGGCGGCGGGCGAAAGCGATTTGGCGCACTGGTGTTGGGCGTTTATGAGAAATCCCGGCTGACCTACATTGGTCATGTCGGTTCCGGCTTCGATGAAGCGGCCCTGGAAACAGTACATTCGAGGTTGCAGCCGCTAATTCAGAAAAAGTGTCCATTTTCGATGCAACCTCCCGCCAACACGCCCGCCACCTGGGTCCGACCGATCCTGGTATGCGACGTGACGTTTCAGGAGTGGACTTCCGAAGGAGTAATGCGCGCACCGGTGTTTGTTGGGCTGCGGGACGACAAGGCTGCCCGCTCGGTTCACCGTGAGCTGCCGACCGCCATCAAGGATCGCGCAACAGAGAGGGAGCAACCAGCCACCGTCCTCGGCCGTCGTCCGGCCTGTGCGGAACTGAAGCGGGGGCAGAACACCTTCGATTTGGCCGTGGGCGATCGCGTCGTCAAACTGACCAACCTCAACAAAGTCTATTGGCCGGCCGAACGGTACACCAAGTACGACCTGATCAGCTATTACCGCGCGGTAGCGCAGTTCATCTTGCCTTATCTGAAGGATCGGCCTCAGTCTCTGAATCGGCATCCTGACGGGATCGAGGGCGAAGGCTTCTACCAGAAGCACGTTGAAAATCCTCCCGACTGGATTTCTACGGTCAACGTTCGTTCCGACTCCAAGCGGAAGGAAATCAAATTCCTGCTGTGTCAGGATGAAGCGACGCTGATCTATCTGGCCAATCTGGGATGCATCGAGTTGAACCCCTGGAGCTCGCGCCTCGGTCTGCTCGATCGACCGGACTATCTCGTGATTGATCTGGACCCCGAAGACGTTCCATTCAGTGAAGTCATTCGAGCAGCGCTGTGCGTTCAGGAAGTTTTGACGTGGGCCAGGGCTGAGTCGGTCTGTAAGACCTCAGGAAAGACCGGCCTCCATGTTTACGTTCCGCTGGGTGCTCGCTACAGCTACGACCAATGTCGGCAATTCGCCGAGATCTTGGTTCATCTGGTCCACCAGAAGTTGCCTCAGTCGACCAGTTTGGTGCGCCAACCCGCCCGCCGGCGCCACAAGGTCTATCTCGACTTTTTGCAGAACCGGCGCGGGCAAACTCTGGCCGCGCCTTACTCTGTCCGTCCCCACCCCCAGGCTACTGTGTCGGCGCCGTTGCGGTGGGATGAGGTCCAGCCTGGTCTCGATCCCGCCAGCTTCACTATCCGCACTTTGCCGGAGCGTCTGGGCAGGGTTGGAGACCTGTGGCAAACAGTCCTGGGGCCCGGCATTGACATCGAAAAATGCCTGGAACGCTTGAGTCGGGGAATGAAGAAATGAAGACTTGAATGGGAGGCGCGAACAGGACATTGCTGGTGGGAGTTCAGAAGCTTCACCAGGCAAGGGCTTCGGCAGGGTGACAACGCTGCATAGGGTCGCCAAAAGGGCGCCCCCAGCTGTCGGGTGAAGGCACTATCTGGCCAAGAACAGTTGAGTCAGATAAACCGTACCATCCGGCCCAATGACCGAACCGACTCCCGTTTCGGAAAAAGCCGGGTTGAGAATGTTTTCCAGGTGTTTGGTGCTGTTGGCCCATTCCAGCGCTGCCTGGCCGGCTGGGTCGGAGTATCCGCGGTTTCGAGCTACGTTTTCGGCGGCGATTCGATAGCGGATGGGCATTCCCAACTTGAGGCGTTGGGCCAAGGTTCGGCCTTGAAGGTCTTGGTGACTGAGCGCTCCGGACAAAACCATGCAGCGGCTCTGGTAACGTGCGGCTTCCCGGAGGTCTTCGTTCACGGTCAATTCCTTCAGCCCGTGTTTGCTCCGCAGGGAATTGATTTCGGATAAAACGCTTTCTTCGATTTGAGAGTGACGATCTAGGGAGGCTGTCGAGTCTGCGGCGCTCAGAGACAACGCAGCAGCCAACAGAATCGCGACGATTCCCAGTCCACGCCACACCGAAAATTGATCGATCGGAAAGGCTGCTGCCAGGACCTTGTCTCCGCGTTTTCTCTGCATCGGCTGCTCCTCGGATGGTGGTGTGGGCTGCGTAGACCCGCCGGAGCATTCAGCAATTCCCGGCCCAGTGGGCCGGTTGGCTCGAGGGGCAAGGGAAGGTCTCCACTATCGTGTTCACAGCAGAAGGGTTGCAGCGTGCCTTGGGCGCTTTGAGTCAGACTTCCAACGAGCACGATTTAGTGCTCCACACAGACCGAACGAAAAATTGTCAGTAGCTGGGTTGCAAAATCCGTCGTGAGATGAGGGCTCCCCGGGCGCGGTGGCAAAACCAAACCACTTTCCTTTCCGGTCGATTCGCGATAGGTTTTCGCATCGGTTTACCTGGGACAGGGGCGGTTACAGAAAGGCTGGCATTGCAAGGAGCTTTCGCGTGACTCCGACAGGGGGCCGACAACACCAGGAGCGCCCACCGGGAAGGAAAGGGATGGGCGAGTAAAATTGACGATGACACCCGGCATGATCCTATTGCAGACCGCGGTCGCGCAGCTCGCCCAGACCCGAGAGGGCCTGGATACCCCCTTTCTGTTGCGCCTGATGGGATTGGTTGGTCTGCTGGTGATGATCGCATTGGCCTGTGCGCTCTCCGTTAACCGGAAAGCGATTCCCTGGCGCATGGTGGGAATGGGATTGGTGCTGCAACTTGGTTTAGGAGTGCTGGTCCTCAAGACGCCGGTCGGCCGGACCTTCTTCGAAGCGGCGAACGCCGTCGTCATCCGGTTGCTTTCCTTCCAGGAGACGGGCGCCCGCCTGGTGTTCGGAAATCTCGTGCAGAACCGCATTGAGCTGTCGGGGACGCAGGGCTTCGTGCAGACGGGTGCCGCCTTTGCATTCAACGTGTTGCCCACGATCATTTTTTTCTCATCGCTCATGTCTGTGCTGTACTACTTGAACATCATGCAGTGGGTGGTCAAAGGCATTGCCTGGGTGATGCAAAAGAGCTTGAAGACCTCAGGGGCCGAGACCTTGTCCGCCGCCGGCAACATCTTCCTGGGGCAGACGGAGGCTCCCCTGCTGATCAGACCGTTCGTGGGGACGGCCACTCGGTCAGAACTGATGACCATCATGGTGGGTGGATTTGCGACTGTGGCGGGAGGGGTAATGGCCGCCTACGTGGCCATGCTGAGGGATGCGTTCCCCGACATTGCCGGGCACTTGCTGACTGCCTCTGTCATGAATGCGCCGGCCGGCTTGATACTCTCCAAGATTCTGATGCCCGAGACCGAACATCCGGTGACGCGGGGCACGCTCCGAATGAAGGTGGAGAAGACTGAAGCCAACGTCATCGATGCTGCTGCGGGAGGGGCAGCTGTGGGCGTTCAATTGGCGATCAACGTGGCCGCCATGCTGATGGCTTTCTTTGGCCTCATCGCGATGCTCAACTTCGGACTGGCTTGGCTGGGAGGCCTGGTGGGTCAGCCCGATCTCAGCTTCCAGCTGGTCCTGGGAGTTTTGTTGAAGCCGCTTGCCTTTCTGATGGGTGTTCCCTGGCACGATGCGGGCGCAGTGGGATCCCTGATCGGGGTGAAGACGGTGTTGACTGAGTTTGTGGCCTATTCCACTCTGGCTGAACAGATGAACCATGGGTTGACTCTGTCCCCGCGCGCTGTGGTGATCGCCACCTACGCCCTGCTGGGGTTTGCCAACTTTCCTTCCATCGCCATTCAAATTGCAGGCATCGGAGGGTTGGCCCCGCATCGCCGGGGAGACCTCTCGCGACTTGGCGTTCGAGCCATGATCGGAGGGAATCTGGCGGCCTTCATGAGCGCCTCCATTGCCGGAATGCTGGTCTAGCCGGCCTTCGGTGAGCTCACTGCTGAGAAGGTGTGATCCTGGAAAAGAGTTGATGCGGGTGCCTGCCACGCCTCCTACCTACCGGCATTCCTGCTTTCTGTTCCTTCGAGCTCTCGGCCTCGTTTATCTTATTGCCTTCTATTCTCTCTGGATTCAGTTGCCCGGCCTCGTCGGGCACCACGGGATCCTACCCGCCGATTTCTTTCTCACCACACTCCACGAGCAGCTGGGTTCGGACGCCTACTGGCTGGCACCCACGCTGTGTTGGCTGAATCCTTCGGACTCATTTCGTGACTGGATTTGTCTCGGCGGAATGCTTGCTTCCGTTTTACTCGTGGCCGGTGTCATGCCTGCAGCCTGTTTGGCGGCGCTCTGGGCCTTCTATCTGTCGCTCATGGTGGTTGGTCAAGAGTTCCTGGCTTTCCAGTGGGACGCGCTGCTACTGGAGGCTGGGTTTCTGGCGATCTTTGTTTCGCCTCTAAGATGGCGTTCGCGGCCTGGCCAAGATCCTGAGCCGCCAAGACTCATGGTCCACCTGCTTTGGTGGCTGCTGTTCCGACTAATCCTGTCCTCTGGAATCGTGAAGATTCTGAGTCAGGACCCGACTTGGCGGGACCTTTCTGCACTCTCTTTTCACTATGAAACACAGCCACTGCCCAATCCGCTCAGCTGGTACGTTCACCAGCTGCCGGGCTGGTTCCATCGCCTCAGTGTGGTTGTGATGTTCGGATTGGAACTCATCGGTTCGTTCTTGTTTTGGGGCTCAAGAACGTGTCGAATTCTCGCATGCGGTGCTCAGGTTGGGTTGCAACTCCTCATCGCAGCCACAGGAAACTATGCCTTCTTCAACGGGCTGACGATCGCGCTGTGCCTGCCCTTGCTGGACGACCGGCTTCTGCAGCGTGCGCCACTTGGTCGTCGATGGCAGGTCGCTTCCCCGTGCAACGGCACGAATTGGTCCCGCTGGGTAATCTGGCCGATAGCGGCCCTGGTGGGTGTGCTCACGGCCGTTCCCATGCTTCAAACCGTGAAGCTGGACTTTCTCTGTCCTCAGCCGGTGCGAGCCCTCTACCGCTGGGTCTCGCCCTTCAACACCTTCAACAGCTACGGCCTCTTTGCCGTGATGACCACCGAACGTCCTGAGATCATTGTTGAGGGCAGCCGCGACGGCGTCACATGGCAGCCTTATGAGTTCAAGTTTAAACCAGGGGATCCGCTCGCTAGACCCTCCTTCGTGGCACCCTATCAGCCCCGCCTGGATTGGCAAATGTGGTTTGCCGCCTTGGGACACTACCGAAACAATCCATGGTTCCTGAAGTTCTGCTGGAGACTGTTAGAGGGTCGACCGGAGGTACTCGGCCTACTGGCCGGCAATCCTTTTCCGGATGTTCCTCCGTCGAGGCTGCGGGCAGTGGTTTACGATTATCGATTCACAAATGCATCCGCTTCAAGTGCCTGGTGGCGCCGGCAGGTGAAGTATCTCTACTGTCCCGTTCTTTCCTCCGGGCGCTAATGGGCACTAAGATGCGGGGAGGGGACTCTAACGTGGCTGGGACGAGATGTCGATACGGGGACGTGTAAAATGACCACCTGCGGAGGAGATCGCTTCCTGTTCCCTTCGTCTCCCTTCCAAATATCGGCATCTGGTCTCAGAATTGTCATCGATCCGCTCGATCGGACGGTCCCCGGGGCTTATTCTTTTTGCACTTCAGGGTGGAAGGAGTGTATTTTGTTTCGGCAAAGCCGAGGGGGACGACCTGAATCTCGGGTTCCCCGTGGCAGAAGCAGGTAATGAAAGGACGCGCCACTTGAATCAGGGACAAACGCTTGCATTCAGGAGCCGGGCAGTCGTAGCCATCTTGTGGTGCCTGGTTGTTCTGTTGTCAGGCTCGGGCGTTTTGGTTGGGCAAAGTCAGGAAGTGACTTACACCTACGATTCGTTGGGCAGGGTGACCAGCGTCACCTATGGTGACCAGGCCGCGGTGTACTACACCTACGATGCCGGCGGCAATCGTCTGGCCGTTCAAGTTGAAAGTGCCGGCGGGATTCCGCTGCCTGCCATCACCAGTTTGACTCCCAACCAGGTGGTCGCAGGTGCTGCTGGATTCACGCTGACCGTACGGGGCTCGAATTTCTCCACAGACGCGGTGGTGCAGTGGAATGGGGCCAATCGTTCTACGACCTTTGTCAGCGATTCTCAGCTCACGGCCGAGATTTCGTCGGCCGACGTGCAGGCCCCTGGTACGGTACCGGTCACCGTCCTGAGCGGGGGGGAGGGGGGCAGAGTCTCGAATGCGGTCGTGTTTTCAGTGGTCGATCCAACGGCCCCGACGATCTCGTCGCTGAGCTTTTCACCCAGCAGCCTGGCTGGTGGAACCACAGCCAACGCCTTGCTGGTGTTGAACAAGCCGGCTCCTGCCGGGGGAGCTATCATTGCGCTTTCCAGTAGCAACGCGGCCGCCATGGTTCCAACGACCGTGACGATCGCTGAAGGCTCTGCCTCGGCGGGATTCTCAGTGGATACGGCCTCGGTGTCCGTTCCCACGGCCGTGACTATCTCCGCCTCCTACAACGGCCTGAGCCGAACCGCAACCCTGGTCATCCTCAGTGAGGGGAACGAACCGGCTTTCACCAACTTTGTTCCGATTGTTTTGTCCTCCTCGGGCAACAACAACTCATTCTTTTCTTCCGAGCTGATTCTGACTAATCGAAGCGATCGCACCGCCGTTTTGGATTTCTCCTACGTCTCCGCCTTTGGAGGAGGAGACGGCTCCGCATCCGATCTTCTGCCCGCGGGCGTCCAACGGGTCCTTCCCGACGCCATTAGTTATCTAAAATCGATTGGCGTGCCGCTGCCGGATTCGGGAAATCGGGGAGGAACACTGACAATCCGTTATTCGGGGCCGGCGGCCGAAGCCGATGTTGGCGTGACGGTTCGATTAACCACGGCTGTGGCGGAGGGCAGAGCGGGCCTGGCCTTCCAGGGCGTTTCGCCCGCCGAGGGATTCACTCAACCCGTTTATTTGTGCGGCCTGCGACAGGATGCGTTCGATCGATCCAATGTCGCGGTCCAGCACATGGGCTCAGCCGAAGATGGTGAAATCACACTTCGTCTCACGGTCTTTTCCGGAAGTCCCGAACACCCTGGTTTCGTGACGCTGGCCGATCAGGTATTGAGTCCGGGCCAGTTCTTTCAGTTCTCTGAGATTCTGGCCGCGGATGGGCTGGCGGCGACCAGCGGATATGTTCGTGTGGAGCGGGTGAGCGGCAACGCACCTTTCTTTGCCTACGGCGTCATCAACGACCAGTCTAATTCCGATGGCTCATTCGTTCCGGCAGTTCTCGAGGCGGCTCAGGTGGGCCGATCAGGCATGACGATTCCGGTGATCGTGGAGACCAGCTCGTTCCGAAGCGAACTGGTGGCGACCAATTTCTCCGCCGCCGAACGAACGGTGCGCTTCGCGTATGTGGCCCAAGCCATCTCAGATCCGACATCCACGGCTCGCTTCTCGCTGACGATCAAACCCGGCCAGCAGATCATCATCCCCAACTTGGTGCAGTACCTTCGCGATCAGGCTGTCCCCGGGGTCGGTCCTGCGGACCAAAACTACGTTGGGGCGCTGTTCGCGGATGTCGAAGTTGGCGACTTCACGGGGCTCTATATCGGTGTCCGGACGTCTACTCCTGGCGGGGGAGGGCAGTATGGCCTCTTTTACTCGGGAGTCCTCTCGGGATCGGCCTCCACCGAGCAAGCCTGGGTCTATGCACTCAAGCAAGATGCCGAGACCAGAAGCAACCTGGCGCTGGTGAACACCGGCGAAACGGATAGTAGCCCCGACGCTTTTACCCTCGAGATCGTCGACGGTAACACGGGTTTGCGGGTGAACTCGGTTGAAGGATTCGAGGTCAAAGCACGCGAGTGGAGACAGTTGGGCAGCGTCCTGGCCCAGTACGCGCCGGGAACGGTACAGGGATACATCAGAGTTATCCGAACGTCCGGAGCTAATCCGTTCATTGTTTACGGGGTGGTCAACGACGGAGGGCAGCCGGGCGAGCGGTCTGGGGATGGAGCGTTCGTCCCGGGTTCCCGATGACCGCGACAGCGGATCAAGGAGGAGCATTCGTGGGCAGGGTTTGGTGGACAGCGGTTCGGAAATCCTTTTTGATTGGTGCGGCGGGAATGCTTCTGGTGTGGACTGCCGGGGCGAATACTCCCCCCGGTGATCGAGACGGCTCGATCAACGATCCCGTCTCGACTGCCAGTGGCGAGTACTACGACGAGATCCAAGACATTTTTCTTCCGGGCCCCCTCCCTCTCACCTTCGTCCGCTACTACTGCACCACCTTGCGCACCCAGGGGCAGGTCATCAGCAAGTTGGGCAACAACTGGATGCACAACTATGACCTCCGACTCGTCCTGCAGGAATCCACGGCCAAAGTCGTGTTCCTGCGCGGCCAGGTCTTCGAGTTTTCGAAGGTCGGTGCGACGTGGCAACTCAGCAGTTCGGAACCCCTCGCTCACCAGTTGGTGCAGGCGCAGGCCACTTTCCGTTTCCTGGATCTTCACTCCAACCTGATTTACACCTTCAATTCGGCTCAAAGCGGACGGCTGGAGCGAATCGAAGATCGCAACGGCAATGCTTTGACCCTCAGCTATCCAGTGTCGACGGGGGTGCTGAGTCAGGTCGCGGACGATTTGGGGCGAAGACTGGAGTTCGTTTATGACCAAGGGCGGTTGGTGAGGGTGTCGGACAGCACCGGGCGATCGGTCAACTTTGGCTATGCCGGTTCCAACTTACAGGGAGCGTCGGACGTGGCGGGACGCAGCACTCTTTACGACTACCTGCTGACCGGCGATCATGTGGGCCTTCTGAATTTCGCCACGCTTCCCCGCTCCAACGTACCTTATCGTCAGGTGTATGACGAGAAAGGCCGGGCCATCTCGCAGACCGACTCCGCCGGTAATCAAACTGCTCTGGCTTACAACACGCCTTCGAACGGTCAGACACAGGTGACCAACGCTCTTCAGGGAGTGGCGCTCTTCCGCCATCTCACTGGAAACCTGACCGAGCACATCAATGAGGCTGGAAACGTCTTGCAGGCGAGCTACGATGGACGCAACAGGAGGACGTCTCTCAAGGACCGACTTGGGAATGAAACAACCTATACCTACCACGAACCTTCAGGTCTCCTGGAGTCCGTGACTTCCTCAGAGGGTTCTAAGACCACCTACGCCTACACCGCCACGACGGTACAAGATCTGACATTCTACGATTTGACTCAGGTCACCTATGCAGACGGCACCTCCGAGACGTTCGAGCACGACTCGGCCGGGAACGTGGTGGCCCGCACGGATCGAGCCGGCGGAAAGTGGATGTCTTCCTATAACGCGCGGGGTCAACTTGTGGCCGCCACTCTACCCACAGCGCAGACGGTGACGTGGACTTACAACGCCGACGGGACGCTGGCTTCCTTGCAGCTCCCCGGGCAAGGCGCCACCACCTTCAGCTACGATGGGATGAAGCGGGTGATCAAGCGAACGCACCAGGACGGCTCCTTCCTGGCATTCGAGTACGACAACCGGGGCAACCTGCTGGCCGTTACGGATGAACGTGGAATCCGGAGGAGTTGGGATCCCGACTTGAATGGCCTTCCACAACGTGTCACCGATGCGGACGGAAGCACGGTGAGTTTCACACTGACTGGCACCGAGCAGCTGGCTAAAATCACCGACCGGGCGGGGAAGGTGACCAGCTTTGGTTATGACCCGCTCGACCGGATCCAGTCGATCACCTATCCCAATGCGGTCTCGGAAACCCTGGGGTACGATGCCACGGGCAACTTGATTTCGTTCAAGGATGCCGATCTCAAAGTATGGCAGCAGGAGTTCGACAAGAACGGTGCCCTCCTGTCGTTTACCAACCCGCTTGGCGACAAATTGCAGCTTGCGAGAGACGCCGCCGGCCGTGTGACGAGCGCTTCATCGGCTCTGGGGAACAAGTGGACCTTCAGCTACGACGGCGCGGGCCGGCTGGCGTCTGTTGTGGATCCCCTTTCGGGGCAAACCCAGATCGCCTACAACTCGCTGGGTCTGGCCAGTTCGATCACTCTGGCCGGCAGCGTCAGCGCCAGCTACACCCGTGATTCTCTGGGCCGCATCACTTCGATCAAGGATCCGAGGGGCAATCTATGGGAGCAGACCTATGATGAGAGTGGCCGTCTATCTTCAAACACCGACCCGTTGGGCCGCCGCCAGACTTACACACGGGATGTTCGTGGTCGAATCACCAAGGTGACCTTCCCGGAGGGAAGTGTTCAAGTCAGCCGGGACAGCACGGGCAAGATTCTTGGCCGGGCCTATTCGGACGGCACGGTTCTCCAATATGTCTATGACACGCGGGGATTCCTGAAGAGCGGGACCAATTTCGCTTTCGAGTATGGTCCGCGAGGTGCCATGACCGTTTCGAATGGCTTGTCTGTCACACGTGACGACAAAGGACGGGTGGTCCAGCTGACGCTTGCTCCAGGCCGCTCCATCTCCTACCTGTACGATGTGCGCGATCATCTGTTGGAGGTCACCGATTGGGTGGGTGGTACGACGCGATTCTTCTACGATACCGCGGGCCGAGTGTTGAGGATCACGCGGCCCAACGGCGTGGTGACTCGCATGACGTACGACGGGGAGGGTCGGATCGCGTCACTGTCCGAGGAAACGGGCAGCACGTTGGCCAGCAGCCTGATTTCCCGTGACTCGCTGGGTCGCGTCGTGAAGGCGGTGCGCAACGTTCCCTTGACTCCCACGCTTGCCCAGCTTTCTGCGCTGCAGGGAACCTTTGCCTACGATGCGGCCTATCAGATCGTGGGTTTCGGCTATGACGGCCTGGGGCGCCGCACAAGAGATACGAGCCGCACCTACACCTGGGACTTGGGCTCCCGTCTGCGGAGCGTCGCCGAGGGTGACGAGACCGTGCAGCTGGCTTACGATGCAATCGGTTTGCCGGTTGCGGAGACGGTGCAGGGAACCACGCGGGATTTCGTGTGGAACTATGCCTTCAGACTGCCCTGCTTGACCGTGATCCGGCAAGGGGCCGCCGACCGCCGTTATTACGTCTTCACACCGGAGGGTGAACTGCTGCACAGCATCGAGGCCTCCGATGGGGCCCGCCACTACTATCACTATGACGAGGCCGGGAACACGCTGTTTTTGACGAGTGATGTCGGACAAATCACGGACTCCTACGCATACTCGCCCGAGGGCTTGGTTCTGAACTCGGTCGGTTCCCTGGACAATCCCTTTACTTTTTCGGGACGCTACGGCGTGGTCCGCATTCACCACAGCAGCCTCTATCTGGTGCGCTTGAGGGTTTATGACTCCCTCACCGGAAGCTATCTCAGCCGGAATCCGGTCATGACCCTGCACCCCGCTTCCTTCAACCCCTACCAGCTGATGACCGATGGCCTCCAACCTTTTCCCGACGTGACGGGTGAGGGGCATGGACAGCCGACGGGCCGGGCCCACAGCAGTATCTTCGGGCTGGAGGCCCACTCCTTTGCCGGTCATTGGCTGGGCAACGCCGGCTTGGAGGTTCGCGCCTTCCAGCGATTTGGGGACAGCGTCGAGCTTCGTTCTGGGCGCGAGGTGCCGCAGGGCTTCCGGGTGCTGGAGGATATCGAGCGCTTTCGCCAGCCCAAGTCCTTTACCGAACTCCTCTCCGGCACAGGTGTGTCGGGTGAAACAGTTAGCCTGTTTCTTCGAGGAGACACTCCCGGCTATGCGTTCTTCTTCGATCGGCAAGCGATTGCTGAGGTGCCCGGGGAGGTGGACCAAGCTGCCTCTCTCTATCGTCGGGCCGCCGACAGAGTTGCTGAAGCTCTGAAGGATAAGAGAATCGGCCAGCGACAGCGTGATCGGCTCTTGCAGAATACTCAAAGGCGATTGCAGATGACTTGGCCCAGTGCGGAGCGACACGAAGAAATCCGCTTATGGCTGAGCCCGCTTCCCGGGGGGGGCGGTCTGCCGGAATCGACCACTACACTGCCTCTCGGATCAGATTCTCCCTGACCAGTCACTGCTGAAACTATCCCGTTACCTGATGGGGAGTCTGCCCGGTAATAGGCTGAGCCCTTGGCATCGAACACGACAGTCAGAAAAATTTAGATTTACTCGAGCCGAGCCGCACTTCGGTACTCCGATCCTGGATGCTCCCGATATCTGACTGCTCAATTCAATTGACTTCAATTCATTCTGTCACTAGGCTGTTCGAACATCGATGCAGAAAAGCGACTCCTGGTTGTGAAGTGCCGTGTTGACCATAGCGCTAGCCGCGCTGCGGCCTTTGCAAGGGCGACTCACGTCACTTGACCGATGGGGATTTCCGCGATGCCAACCAACAAAGCTGCTGCCAAGAGCCATGTTCAGTATCACAAGGACGGAAGCGTCTGGGCGAAAGGTCAAGCCATCGACGGAGTGCCAAACGGTTATTGGGAATGGTTCAGGAAGGACGGAACAAAACTCCGCTCGGGCTACTTCGAGAATGGCCGACAGGTGGGGCAGTGGACCACCTACGACGCGAAGGGACAGGTCTACAAGGTGACGACCATGAGGCCCAAATCCAAATAGGTTCAAGTTCCATCCGAGTCGGGTGACCTGCTTGATGAGTGTGAAGGTTGACGAAGGTCTTCAGGTGCCGCCCAGCCTGCAGCGGGTGGTCCGTGTCCTCGGGGGTGGTCGTGCTGGAGAGTGTTCCCGACATCGTGGTGGGCGTCGGCTTTTTCATTACCCTCCTGGTAACCGCAGTGTTCGCCGGTCACCTGCTTGAGGGCGCTTCCAAGGCTAGAAACCGTCGAGCCTTGACGCCCCTGGTCGCCATGATCGATGGTTCTCTTCAGTGCGACCATCAGTCCGGGCGCATCCGGGGTCAGTACCAAGGGCGAAGCGTCAGCATCACCATGATTCCGCGGTTGGATCTAGCGCAATCAAGCGAGACGGAAAGGCGCATCAACTCATTTGAAGTCGTCTTGGAGGGGATCGAAGGAACGAGCGATTGGCGGATTGGCCGTGAGGGCCTCTTTCTCAAGAAATGGGTGGCCTCTGCTCCGGACGAAGCTCTCCGAGACAGGCTCAACCTGAGTGGTCTGGTCTCTCTGCTGGAGTCTTCAGGCGCTCATCCTCAGCTTCGCTACAACGCCAAACACAGAACTCTGGCCCTGCATCGGGATGTCCAGCCAAGGCTCGCCCCAAAGCCTGAGCAATTCCGTGCCGATTTGGAACTGCTCCTGCACGCCGTTCGTGTTAACTCTCAAATCAACTCTTTGGTTCGATGACGCGCTCAGACCTTACCTTCCTGTCTCAGCCGATAGAGTGAAAGCTATATTGAAATCGAGCCAAACCGGGAATGGAGGAAGATGAGGGACAGGGAAACCATCAAGGTTGATCGGTCCGGGCCAGGAGTTCTCCCTCAGGAGACTGCGGTCCCAGCCAGAAGCCTATTAGCTTGCTGGCTCGACATGCCCAAATCTATCTCCTCGGTGGCCGGTACAACAAAGGTGGATGAAGCCAGCGGTTAATACCAGTTGCCCGAAAGGCCGGGTGGCTTCGGACTGATGTGATACCCATTCAGGGGTGTGTTCGCGCTGTTTCTGAGAAGGAACACGACATGTTTGCAGGACATGCCGGTATTGCTCTGGTTTTTGGGCGGGCTCGAAGGCAAGTCAATGTGGGTGTCTTCATATTCTCTGCGTTGCTCCTTGACGTCGTGCTCTGGCTGTTTGTCCTGGTTGGGTGGGAGTCGGTTACGATCCCGGCGAACTATTCCAGCACCCACCAACCGGAGTTTGTTTTTCCTCACTCTCACGGCTTATTGACCGGCGTGATTTGGTCGGCAGCACTGGCGCTGGCCGTCTACTTTTGGAACACAAGAAGTCAATTAAGGCTCGGAGCGGCGGTGTGGGTCGGTCTTGCCGTCTTTTCTCATTGGCCTCTGGATTTTCTGGTCCACGTGCCCGAGCTCCCCCTGGTTGGAGCCACCTCGCCTAAAGTAGGCTTGGGGCTGTGGCAAAACATGCCTGTTGCTCTAGGCATCGAGGCACTCCTGGTTGTCGCTGGCATAGGCCTTTATTGGCCCGATTCCAATCTGTCGCGCGCGAGAAAACTTGGGCTGTCAGCGCTCCTGCTCATCGTCCTGGGTTCCACAATCATTGGAATGACGGTTGCTCCGCCTCCGCCCTCCGCGGTGGCCATGGCTGGGACTTCCCTCGTGACCATCCTGGCGGTCTGTTCCCTTGCTTGGTGGTTAGGAAGGCCCTCCACTTGAGATCGAGCCTCATGCCGAAAGGGAGAAAACGAACCTGTCGGTGTAATGGGCGGTGTACCAGGGGCGTCAAACCTCTCACGGCGTGGGTTCGCACAGATCGAGTCTCATGCGTATCGCTCCTTGACTATTGAAGCCGGGTCTTGAATCATGTGTCCGTAACACAACCAAATAAGGAGAGTAAGAATGGATAAATCCCTGTACGAGCGTTTGGGAGGAGCAGATGGTATCCGTGTTCTGGTTGACGACGTCATCTCCGCTCACCTGGAAAACCCTCTTGTTCGGACGCGTTTTCAGAATATCAAAGATCTCGAGCACACCAAGAAAATGGCCCGCGAGTTCTTCGCCGCCGGCTCTGGGGGGCCTGAGAAGTACACAGGAAAGGACATGCACACCGCTCACACGGGGATGAACATCAGCGAGCAGGAGTACCTGGCTGTGATGGACGACATCATGGGTGTCTTGGATCGGCACAAGATCGATGACACCACCAAGAAAGACGTCCTGGCCATTCTGTACTCACTCAAGGGGGAGATCATTCGCGTCTGAGTCTGAACACAACCCATCACCGGGGAGCGGACCAAGCCTGCACATGGAGTCGTTGCTCGGCACGCGATCTTGCGAATCGAATTTCACCGAGGCGCCGGCAGGCCCGCTTTTCAATCGGTGCGTCACACCCTTGGTTGACCAGGTTACGCGGCGATGGACTCCCCAAGAGAGAGACTATAGACGTCCCTCCTACACTCTTTCTCGGTATCGTTCTCTAAATCAACTTTGACGAAGTGGCGAATGGAAGACGCGGGCTTTCCTAGTAAGGGGCTTCCGTGTCTTAGTCTGTTGGATAGGGCCAGGGACCCTGTGTGAACAGGCCCCCGTCGACATACAACGTTTGCCCGGTGATGAACTCCGCTTCGTCACTGGCCAGGAAACAGACGGCTGAAGCAACGTCTGTTGGGTTGCCCACCCGTCTGGCTGGAGTCAAAGGTCCCCAGGTTCCGGCATAGTCAGGAGCTTCCTGCTGGGTTCGCTCGATTTCAATCGCTCCGGGACTCACGCAATTGACCGTGATTCCGAGCGGGCCCAATTCCACAGCGGCAACCTTGGTGAACATCTCGATGCCTCCTTTGCTGGCCGTGTAACTGACCAGTTTGGGAAACGGAACCCGGTTGCAGCCGGACCCGATATTAATGATCCGGCCAAACTTCTGTTCCTTCATGCGGCGTCCAGCCTGTTGGGTGCAAAGAAACACTCCCTTGAGATTCGTGTCAATGACCCGATCCCACTCAGATTCCTCGAGTTCCAGGAGAGGCTTCCAAACCTGGGTGCCCGTGTTGTTGACCAAAATGTCCAGTTTGGTAAAGACTGTGGTCACTTCCTGAAACATGCGTTGAACTTGATCCGAACGGCTGACGTCGGCCCCAACCACATGGGCTTGGCTGCCCATTCCCCGGATTTCGCGGGCGGTTTCTTCGGCTCCCTTAAGATCGGTGAAGTAGTTGACCGCAATGCTGCATCCGCGCTTGGCCAAGGCCAGGGCAATGCCTTTTCCGATGCCCTTGCTGGCTCCAGTTACGAGGGCTGTTTTTCCCTTCAAATTTTCTGTCATCCTTCGCCTCCTGAGATTGCTAATAAGGCGCTACTATAGACCAAGTCTGGGACGGATAGACATTCCTTCCCGCCGGTCCGCCGAAATCCTGCGGTCTTGGTGGCCTCCTGTTCCGGATCGGATGAACCGATGGTCACGTTGCACGGCCGAGTATTAAACTGCAACTGAGCCGAGTAATAGTTGGAAATCAAGCAACTTAACCCGAGCCGGGCGCATCTCTTTCATTACAAACGGGGGTGCCAGCCATGACCGTTCATAACATGAAAGTCGCCTGGGCTTTTGTCCTTTTTTTCCCTAGCTTCCTCTGGGCACAAGCCTCCTCAAGCACTCCTAAAGACCAGTCCGCTGCCGCAGGCACTCCGAGCCGTGAGCTGGTGATTTCTCAGGGCGAAACCCTGATCCTCCAACTGGACACGCCCCTTCACACCAACAGCAACAAACAAGGAGATCGGGTCTACTTTCAAACAAGTGACGACGTCCGCGTCGGTCAAGAGGTTGCGATTCCCAAGGGCAGCTCGATTCGCGCCACCATCTCCAAGCTCCAGCGACCGGGACGGCTGCGTGGAAAGGCTGAGATCCGATTGGACTTCAATGAGGTCAGTCTTCCCGATGGCACGACCTTGCCATTTGAGGCGACCATTTTGAGAGCCGGCTTCACACAAATTACGAAGGCAAAAGACGGATCTGGTCTCAAAGGCGAGGGAGGAAGTGGCGGCAACGTGATGGTAGTGGCTCAGGGCGGTCTTCAGGGTGTCATGTTGGGAGGCGTGTTCGGGGGTGCGAAGGGGGCCGCTTACGGAGGTGCGGTGGGTGCCGGCGTGGGCTTGGCTTCCATCCTGTTGCAGAGAGGACCGGACTTGGATCTGCCGCGCGACATGTTGTTCGAAGTCAAGCTGGACCAGTCCTTGAACGTTCCAATGGCGGCGGCGCAGAAATCGATACAGGTGGCTCGCGCTTCCAGGACGCCCGCAGCGCCGGATGCTGGCGTGCCCACTTTTTCGGATACGGGGCCCGTGGCGGCTGACGATCATGAACCCGTCCCGGATTTCAGTCAGGACGGCACCGATTCCAAGGCTCCAGTCGAGACGGCTTCGGCCAATATCCCCCCGCAACCGCTGCCGGCACCGGGTGCCGGCAACGTCCCACCGCCCGTGTTTGAGGGCGACGGGGACGAATCGGGGGATTTCACCTTGAAAGTGGACGTTCAGCTGGTCATGGTGGACGCCGTGGTGCGAGACCACGCCGGGCGGCTGATCGACAACTTGAGGCGGGACGACTTCCGCGTTTTCGAGAATGGTGTGGAACAATCCATCCAGAGTTTCAGCCGTGACGAGTTGCCTTTAGCCGTGGCTCTGGTGGTGGACCGTAGCGGGAGTGTCGCGCCGTTCATGAACGACCTGCGACGGGCGGCTTATCAAGCCTTGTCCCAATTGAAGAAAGGCGACAAGGTGGCGCTGTTTGCCTTTGCCGGTGATGTTCAGCGGCTGGAAGATCTCACCACCGATCGACAACGGATCGCCAACCGCATTTCCTCCATTCGGGCCGGCGGAGGAACCAACATTGTGGACGCTCTGTTCGATGCCACCTACTATCTCAGTGCCGTCGCGCCGGATCGCCGTCGTGCCGTGATCTTGATTTCGGACAATGCGGCCACGACCAAGCCCAGGTCCAGCCAGAATCAGCTGCTGCGGATGGCCATGGAAACCGAGACGGTGATTTATAGCGTCAAAACTTCGGGCGAAGCCATCCCTCTGACCATGCGCGTTCCTGTGTGGATAGGTGGCAACGGTTCGGTGGAGAAGGTGGTTCGAGAAACGGGGGGAGAGATCCTTGAAGTCGATCGCTCCGGTTCCCTGGACGCGGCCTTGGGTGCGGCCGTTAATCGACTCAAGTTGCGCTACACCATCGGCTACAATTCAAGCAATCCCTCTCGAGATGGGGCTTTCCGAAAGATCGAGATCCGCTTGAACGAGAGATACGGTGTGGCTAGCCGGGACTATACCGTACACGCCAGGCGCGGATACTACGCGCCCTCCGAACCTGCTACCGCTCGGAAACAAAGCCCCTGACCTCCCGCAGTTCCATACTTATTCGCGAACCAACTGCCAAGGTCGTGGCGTGATCTTGAACGCATGAGCCGGCGAATCTGATAGCGGCGCCGGCAACTTGATGTGGAGATCTCGTCCCTTCTGTGACCAGGCAAGTTTAGTTGAACTTCCCAGATTCTGGATGAGGGTGTTGTCCGCAGCAAACAGAGACTCCAAAGTGAGGTCGACGCCTGCGGGAGTCTCCAACAGAATGGCGTATGCCGAATCGCCTTTTACCGTGTAGCGGACCGGAGTCCCCTGAATGGTTTTGCCTTCCGCCCGCACCCAGGGCCGCGTTTCAAAAATGGCTTCTCCGTTAACGCGGAGCCAGGCCCCGAGACCCTTCAGCCTTTCGAGCTGATGAGCTGGAATCGTGCCATCTGCCATGGGGCCGATGTTGAGTAACAGATTGCCGTTTTTGCTGACGATGTCGACCAGCAGATCGACCAGCTTGTCCACCGAAAGCATGTGCTCCGGACCTTCGGCTCGATTGAAACCAAAGGAGAAGCCGATCCCGCGGCACGACTCCCACTTTTGCGGTGTGATGTGGTCATACTTGGCGTATTCCGGTGTGGTAATGTCTGCGAAATCCACGCCCCATCGATTGTTAATCACGCCGTCAGGCTGGCGGTTGTAGAATTCGGCGAAGATCTCCTTGACCGCTCCCTTCTTCGGGTACGAGATATCATTCCAAAGGATGGCCGGCCGATATCGTTCCATGAGTTCGCGCCAGTGTGCGTCGGCGTAGCGGGCGTATTCGTCGCTCTGTGGGGTTGTGGCGCGCAAGTCGTTGATGCTGGTGATAGGGATACTGGTAAAACTCCAGTCGAGGCCCCCTGAATAATAGAGTCCCATTCTCAATCCCTGGCGGCGCACCGCAGCGGTGAGTTCTCCCACCAGATCCCGCTTTGCGCTTTGCTGATCGGGTTTGCGATGGGGGTTCCTGACTTGGCTGGGCCAAAGGGTGAAACCATCGTGATGTTTCGTCGTCAGGACCACGTAACGCGCTCCAACCTTCTTAAACAGGCCGGCCCACTCCTCGGGATTCCATTTCTGAATTTCCCGGTTGAACTGAGGCACGAAGTCCAAATAGTCGAAGTCCCCACCGTAAGTCTTGAGGTGGTACTGGCGAGTCTGTGAGTCTGGAATCCGCCAAGTGTTCAAATACCATTCGGCATACGGGTTGTTGGCGAACCACTCGCTCCATGCTACCTGGCCGAGTTCTCCTGTAGGCGGCGCCCACCCAGGGACAGAGTAGAGGCCCCAATGAATGAAGATTCCAAGCTTCGCATCCTGATACCAATCCGGCACGCGGTGCTTCTTGATCGACTCCCAAGTCGGCTCGAACTCGCTGTGTTCGTCAGCCACAGCGGGCCGATCCCAGCTCGGCAAGCCGAGCAACATAAGCCAAAGAATCGAGAGCAAGACAGGGGGCAAAAAAAGCTTTCGGCCCAACATTGAGTGGTCTCCTTGGTGTTTGTGAGTTTTTCTGGGAGTGACCAACGGACAGGCCCATAAAAGACCTCTCACGATCGTCGCTCCTGTGCATCACCCTTGCGGGAAGTGCTGTCGCCAGTTGGAGGGATCGCGATATTTGACGGTTTGAAGGTGCTCACAATACAACACCAGCTCGCCCGCATTCTTGAACACTTCGTATGAAGCTCGGATCAAACCCATGTCTTCGTACTTGGGTCGCTTTTCAAGGTTCGTTCGGATCGCATAGATGGTGTCGCCGATGAACACGGGTCGGATGAACCGCAACTTGTCGTAGCCGTAGCTGAAAGCATTCACGCAGTTCGTGGCCACCAAGCCCAGACCCACGCTGAACACCATGGCTCCCGCAACCAGGCGTTTTCCGAACTTTCCATCCGTTGTGGCGAACAGCTCGTCCGCCACATAGGGGTGCATGTCGAGCACGAGGGCGTTAAACTGCATGCTCTCGCCCTCCGAGATCGTCCGCCGGATCGAACGGATTCGCTGTCCGATCTGGAAATCCTCGAAGAACCAGTTCTCGGCATTCCAGATCGGGATGTCGTTGTGTTTCCCGGGATCAGGGTTAGGATTCATCAGTCCCCCCTCCGGCGTTCTTCAATGGGTTTGTTGAGGCCAAACTCCTGTGAGATGGCTTCGCTGTCTTCACCAAGTCGGGGAGATCCCCGATCGGATTTTAGGATCCGGCCGTCGATGCGAATCGGGCAGCGGGTTGTCTTCATGGTCATGCCGTTTTTTCGCCGCACGCATTGAACCATGTCGAGCGTCTTGAAGCCTTCGTGCTCAATCAGTCGTGACCAGGTGAACACGTCGGAGCACCAGATGTCTGCCGGCTCCAGGATACCCAACCAATGAGTCGTGGTTCGGGTTTTGAGATGCTGGGCCAGAATCTTCTTAATCTCGTCTCGTTCGGTAAACCAGGTCTTGGGGTCCGAGTAGGACAAGAGCGGGCCGCAGCTCAACAGCTCTCCGAGCTTGGTGACGGCGCCCATGGCCAATGCCAGATAGCCATCCAAGGTGGCGTAGATGCCGTATGGTGCTGCCAGGTAGGCATGGGCATTGTTGACCACGCTACGCCGCGGCAACTTGCCACCGTCATTCAGAAACGTGCTCAAGACCTCAAACTGATAGTCTAAGACCGATTCCATGAGGCTCACTTCCACCAAACCACCCTCTCCGGTAACCGCTCTTCTCACCAGACAGGCCAGGACTCCCTGGACCAGATGGGCGCCCGCCAGCATATCTGCGATCGCCAATCCAAAAGGCACCGGTGGATCGTCCGCACTGCCGTTCAGCCAGGTGAGCCCCGACAGCGATTGCGCCAGCAAGTCTTGGCCTGGCTTGTCCTTCCAGGGGCCTTCTTTCCCGTAGCCGGTCACTTCCGCGTAGACAATCCGGCGGTTCAACGCTCGAACCGAGTTGTAGTCAAAGCCCAGCTTGCTCATCACGCCGGGCCGGAAGTTCTGGATGAGCACGTCGGCCTGCAAAATCAGTTTCTGGAGTCGCACACAGTCTCTGGGATTCTTCAGGTCAGCAGTGAAGCTTTCCTTGTTTCGATTGATGGAGTGAAACAGGGTGCTGTCGCCATCCAGCTCAAGGTTGGAGACGTAGAGCTGGCGACACAAGTCCCCTCCATGGGGCCTTTCAACCTTGATCACTCGTGCTCCAAGATCCGCCATTCGCAGGCTGGCGGCCGGACCCGCCAGGAACTGACTAAAGTCCAGGACTACCAATCCTTCCAGAGGTTTCATAGGTTTCTCTCTGCCAGCAGCGGGGATGGAAAGAGTATCCCGTTCTCAGACGCCGGCCAGGTGCTTCATGAGGCGTGCGACTCCTTGTAGATTTCATTCAACTGGTTCAAAACACTAACCGGGTTCCCACCATCACGAAGAAATTGGTGCACAAGCCCTCCCGCCTTGTCCTGGAAGTGAAGATATCCGGCGTAGCGGGGCCTCAAGTAAGCGCGATCCAACACGGGTAGGGTGTCTTGAAAGAAATTTAGTGACCTGACATTCACATTCTGGTCGAGCCAGGCCTGCCGGTGACCGGGCTGACCACCGCTTTCGAAGTAGATGGTCCGCTGACATTGAGGGCTAGTCACGTATTGGACGTATTCCGCAGCGAGCTTGGGATGCGGGCAGCAGGCCGAGATAGCCAAGCCGGTACCTCCGAGAGTGGATCGAAGGCGCCGGTCGTTGTCGAGCGTGACCAGCTCCCCAAAGAGGAGACGATGGCCGGCGTATCCGGAGCGCGTGTAGTTGGAATAACCGTAAGCGAATGGACAGTAGCCAACATCGTCGCGAGAAGTCATTGCTTCGTACACGTCGATGGGATTCCAGGAGTAACAGTCCGTCGAGCAGAGGGAGAGAAGCTCCTGCAGGAGACGAAGGGCTTCGAGCCCCCGCTCGGGACTGACAACCACGGACGAATCAGTGAAAGGGTCTTCACCCAGTGTGCTGCAGAGCATAAAGAAATTCATCAAACAGTCCACTGGAACAGCAGGCACCACCACCCTTCCTCTGCGAGCCAGCCGTAGCAGCTCTTCCCACGTTCCCGGAAGCGGGACACCCCACTGTTCCAGCAGATCGGGTCGCCAGGAACTGACGGGCGCTGCCGCGTCGATCGCCAGCGCCCACTGGTGGTCACCATGGTGATAGCTCTGGTGTGAGCGCCCCACCGAATGCCAGGCTTGATCATCCAGAAAGTGCGACGGCAAGAGTTCATCCAGCGGCAGCAGTGTCTGCTTCCGGGCCGCAAGCCCTACGAAAGGATGGTCGATCACGAGCAAGTCAAACTGTGCGGCTAGATCGTCAAGAGGTCTGTCGGCAAACGCTTGCAGCGACCGCTTCTCCCAAAAAATCTCGACATCGGGATGGGTTTCGGCAAAGCGTTGAGCGGTCGCAACCAGCGGCAGCAGACCGCGGGTATGATTCCAGCTGATGCCAAGCAGTTCGACGCTCACGATCGAAAACTCCGGCATGCCGCAGTCAAAGCGCGGAGCTTGGCTCGAGTGATTTCCAAAGGCACGTGGCCGAAGCCGCATTCACTGGTCAAAAGGAGTCGCTCCGGCGTGAAGTACTCCAGTGCCGGCTGAGCTCGTTTCCAGACGACCTCGGGGGTCTCAATCTCGTCGCTGCGCTGGTCAATCACACCGAGTGCCAGGTCGCCTCTGAAATTCCAGATTTTCCACAGCTCCATCAGGTCATATCCGAGGCTACAGTGTTCGAGCAAAACTTCGTCGATTCGGACTTTCCGGAAGGCAGGCGCCAAATCCGTATAACGAGTGAAATAGACCCTCTTCCGGCGAGGGTTGCCACCGCATACGTGAAGTCCGACCCGCACCCCGCCCAAGGCGTCGATCAGCTCATTAAGAATCTCGGCGGCCCATACGCTCTGCTCTGGCGATTCTGTCCACATCGGTTCGTCGAACTGAATGTGCTTGCATCCCGCGGCTACGACCTCCTTCAATTCCTGGCCGAGCACGCGCGCGTACGCACGGCATAGGGCGGGTTCATCGGGATAGAGATCCGGTCGCTGGTTTACGCTAAAGCGCGCGAGAACGTGGGGACCCGTAACGGTTTGCTTTACCTCGACGGCCGGGGGAGCGGTTTCACGGGCCAGCTTCCAGTAGTGAACCAGGTTAAAGCGAGGACTCTTGATCTCTCCGACCACACGGGCACACTCAATTCCGAAGCCGGAACTTCCGAATCGCCGGGCGATCATGTTCTCCATCGTCACCCCGTCCAGCCGCTTTTGAAAGTAGTAGTACATGTTTTCGCGGTATCCCTCGCCATCGGTGACGGTCTCCAAGCCCAGACTAACCTGGTCTTGTACGGCCCAGCGAACCAGCTCATCCGATTCTGCCTCGGTAAGCGTGGGTTTCTTCAAGGTATCTTGGACAGCCAGCGGACGCGGATAACTGCCGACCACGGTATTTCGATAGGGTGTCATGAAACCCTTCCAGCGAACACTGTAAGAGAATACAAAACCTCTAGCCGGGAGCAGCGCCAATGCTGGTAAGCCTCAGGGCTCCACCCGCTTTTTCAAGAACACCGGCCCGACATGGTTCATTCGCGCTTCCCCGTTGACAACGAGGGCAACCCAGCCCAGGCTCGAGCCTCCTCGATATGGGCTTGGACTCCAAGGGCCAAAGGCCGCGGCCGAAAATCGATCTCCGCTGCCAAGCGGCTTCCGTCCATTTCCTCAATGAGCGGCGTACCGGAGAGTGAGGCATCGAACTCGATTTTGGCCTCGGGGAGCCATCGCCTCACGAGCGCTGCCAGCTCCCGGCCAGTAATGCTTTCACCTCCGCTGTTGTAAGCAAAGTGAGACAGGCAAGGCTTCAGCGCGAGTCGCACCAGCTGCTCCGCACAGTCGTTTACGTAGATCCAGCAATCACGGGAGTCGGCGGAAAAAGGAAGCGTCACGCTCTTCCCGAGAGCCGGTAGCGAAGCAAAGTCAGCCGCCCACATCACCGAGCCATGTTTACGACCGTGTCCAAAGACGATCGGTGGGCGTGTGCAGGCGATACTCAGGCCGTACTTGGTGACGTACTTTCTTGCCATGAATTCATTCAAGAGCTTCATCACCCCATAGGTGAAGAAGTGCCCAGTCGGAGCGCAGAAGTCATCTTCAACCACGGCTCGCTGACCGTAAGGCGCTTGGGATGATCCATAGACCGTCTCGCTGCTTGTGAAAATCAGTCGCTCCACTTTTTCCAGACGGCAGGCTTCGAGCAGATGAGTTGTCCCAAGGAGATTCACCCGGACGCCGAGTAAAGGATCTGTTTCGCACTCTGCGCTCATGAGGTAGGCGAGGTGGATCACGTGCGTGATGCCGCCGTGCTGACGAAATACGGACAGAACTTCCTCCAGGGGTTGCGAGATGTCCAGTGAGACAAACTCCAGCAGCTGATCGCTGGGGCTGGTCGAGCGAATGCGCTGGATGGCCTCGCGGTCTAGGTCCCAGTCGGCTGCCACCACCGTGCATTTACGCCTGACTAACTTCTTCACCACGCGCTCGCCAATGAATCCCGTTGCGCCCGTCACCAAGAATCGCATGGCTTCCGTCCTTAGCTGTTCCAGCGTTTCGATGCTGGGCCTTTCGCCTTGAGTGCCGGCATCAGGCCGGATTGTTGCGATCTTTCGGCCTTACTTCTTTGCTAGTTCCAAAACACTCACATGCGGATCCGGCGCTTCACTCGGAACGTCAATGCGAAGAGTCGCCTGGTTCTGTTCGAATTTCAGCCTCTGTCCCTTGGCCAGGATTTTCACCGCACTGATGGGAGGCAGGCCATCCAGTTGCAGCACGCCCTGCGGCCAGTCAAAAACATGGAGATAAAGACGCTTTCCCTTTGCCGTCATTTTACCGAAGGGCAAGTTCTGCAACGGACCATATGTGGTACCGTAGATGGATTCGCCGTTGACCTTCAGCCACTCCCCGATCACATGGAGCCGTTCCTGGAACTCCGGCTGAATCGTGCCTTCGGGGGTGGGCCCAACATTCAGCAGGAAGTTGCCTCCTTTACTGGCCACCTCGACCAGTGCGCGGATCAGTTGGGTCGCTGATTTATAGTGGGTGTCGAACTTGTTGTAGGCCCAGGTATCGTTAATGGTCATGCAGGTCTCCCACAGTTGGAAGTCCTGCTGGGAGGGTATTGCAGCCGAAGGAGACTGTACAGATGCATCCGTTCCGGCCAGTCTTTGACTGGAATTCTTGGTCGGAATAGACCCAGGCACGAATTGTTCCGGGGTTGCATAGTCTCCAGGTAAGCCAATGCGGTTGTTAATGAGCGTTTGCGGCTGCAGGTCGTGAATGAGTTTGTGGAACCGCAGGCCGTCGTACTTGCTCTGCTGGCCAAGGCCATCAAACCAGATCAGTGCGACTTCACCGTAGCGAGTCAGCAACTCACGCAGTTGGGCCTCCATGTAATCCAGGTAGAGGAACCATTCGGGTCTGGTGGGCTCTCCCTGCCAATTCTCGGTCGGCGGCTTGCTCGTGTCGCGAAACCCGGTGTGATGCATGTCAGGGGGCGAGTAATAAAATCCCAATCTGATTCCTTCGTCCCGGCACGCTTGGGCCAGCTCCGCCACGATGTCTTTCCCGTAAGGTGTTTCGGTGATCTTGTAGCGGGTGTACTGTGAATCAAACATGCAAAAACCATCATGATGCTTCGTCGTGAACACGATGTAGCGTTGGCCGGCTTCCTTGGCCAGCCGAGTGAAGCTTCGCGCGTTGAATTGTTTGGGATTGAACGTCTTTGGCAGGGCCACATACTCCTCGTGCGAAATGGCTCTGGGCGCAAGCTTGACTCGCTCCAGCTGAGCGACCGAAATCATGATGGGCCAAGAAGCTTCCACGCTCGCCTGTGAATAGGGTCCCCAATGGATAAACAGGCCGAACTTGGCTTCTCGGAACCATGCAGTCCGCGTGGCCTCGCCGCTGAACTCCGCCATTGCGACCGATGCCGGCAAAGTGCCGGCGCGGGGCAGGCAAAGAATAGCCAGAGGCGGGAGCAGAAAGAGAATGTGTCGCACGTCAGATACCTCTGGAGTCAGGGAATGGCCGAGCACCCGTACGACCTTCGCGAACCGGCCTCGCCGCGAGCAGGAGGATTTTGTCACGGTTCGACGTATGGAGCGCTTCCAAAGACACGACTTACAACGTCACTCGGTGTCCACGCTAGCTCGCTCGAACTGGAAGTGGAGTGCCGCCCCCTTCACTGGATTGATAGCAGGCTTCAACCAAGGCCATGGTCTTGAATGCATCTTCAACCCCAGTGGGCAACGCCCCGGACGAGCCTTCCATAAACCGCATCAGGCTGGCCATGCTTCCGGCAAAAGCGTCCGGAAACCAGGTCCCCTTCAGAGGGAGGGGAGTCCACTCAGGTTCAGCGCCGTCCTTCAGGGCACAGTACTCGAAGTGATCTGGTTTGCCTTTGGGATAGTCCAAAAGCACTCCCAGTGTTGCTTTTGCTGCTCCCTGCGACCCTTCCCACTTGATGTAGCTCTCCTGGTGCCGGGAGCCAAACGCGTGGTTGTGATTCGTGATAATATTCGCGCGTACCGTGTCACCATAGTTCAAAATGATGCTCGATCGCGCCGAAGACAGGTTTGGGCATTTTGGGTGCTTGAGAGTGTGCGCATAGACTCCCTTGGGTTCCCCTAAGAAGCTCCGAACCAGGTCGAGGTAATGAATACTGTGGTAGAGAATCTCAACTCGTGGCAGGGTCTCTAAGAAAGACCACAGGCGCCAGGGAGTATAGGTGGTGACATGGATGTCGAGTTCATAAATCTCTCCAAGAATGCCCTGCTGGATGAGATCGCGAGCCATGGCTACGGGGGGAGCAAACCGTAGTTGAAAGTTGACGGCGGCTGTGAGCTGCTTCTGACGGCAAAGAAAACGGATGCGCGCGGCCTCCTCCAAAGTCTCGCCCATGGGTTTTTGAAGCAGCACTCCGGAACCGTCGGGCAGCTGGGGCAAAATGTCCAGCATGGCAGACGCCGGCACCGCCAAGTCGAAGATGGAGTGGGGCGGAGCTTCTCGGACTGTCTCCTGCAAGGAGACATAAACCTTTGGAATCTGAAAGCGGTCCGCCAGAGCGCGAGAGCGGGTGACCTCCAGGTCGAAGATGCCCGCCACCGGAAATTGGGCCTTGCTATAGGCTGGGAGGTGGGCGTCGCGGACGATTCCGCCGGCTCCGATCACCACAATAGGCGGCGCGGCACCTGGCATGGGAGTTTCTGGCCCGATTGGCATGCCTCATCCAACAGCTGAACTCTATTTTTATTTACGAAAACGAATTTTCTATGCAAAAATCGCCTCTGTCAAGAAAGAAACAAGGTACGAGAAGGGAGGCGCAGCTCTCCGCTTCCAGGTACCACGTGCCCGCCCTGGATAAGGGTCTGGACATTTTGGAGAGCTTGGCCAGCACATCTGAAGCGCCAACCTTGTCGGAACTGGCCCGGAGCCTGAACAGGAGTAGTAGTGAACTGTTTCGCATGCTGAATGCCTTGGAAAGGCGAGGCTACATCCTCAAGGATCCCGTGTCAGGGAGCTATCGCCTTTCCTTGAAACTCTATGAACTCGCACACACTCACTCGCCTGTCGAGGAGCTCCTTTCTGCGGCGACCAAACCCATGCGGGCTCTGGCCGAAACCATCCGGGAATCGTGCCACCTCAGCGTGTTGAGTCGGGGGCAGTTGGTGGTTCTGGCTCAGGAGGAGAGCCCTGACAAGGTCAGAATTTCGGTTGAGGTGGGCGCCCGCTTTTCTCCGATTCACACTGTTTCGGGTCGCTTGCTGCTGGCGCAGCTGGCCGCCGATGACCTGGAGGAGTTCCTGTCAGCCAGCGCAGATTACGGGAGCATGGGCAAGACGAAGCAAGAGGAGTTTCTTGACTCTCTGGAGGCGATTCGGAACGAAGGGGTTTCTAGGGCAGTGAACGAGACCCTGATCGGAGTGCAGGACGTGGCGGTCTTGGTCGGAAACCCGCGGATCGGATTGAATGCAGCACTGGCGGTAACGGCTTGGACGGGGCCTTCCAAGTCGGTCAGCCTGCATAAGATCCAAAGTGCTCTCCAGAAGTGTGCTGAGAGAATCACGCGAGGTGTCGGCTTAACTCCCCAATGACTCCACGTTATTTTGAAGACTATGTCGTGGGTGCAGTGCGACAGACCATGGGGCGCACAGTGACGGAAGCCGATATTGTCTGGCACGCCGGGCAAACCGGAGACTTCTATCCGCACCACATGGACGCCGAATGGTGCAGGCAGCAACCCTTTCAGCAGCGCATCGCCCACGGGACCTTGATCTTCAGCCTGGCGGTCGGACTCACAGCCGGCGAAGTGAACCCGGAGGCCTTTACTTATGGCTATGATCGACTGCGTTTCATCAAGCCGGTCTTGATCGGAGATACCCTGCGCGTCAAGGTCACGATCAAGGAGAAGCGCGAAGCCCCAAAGCGGCCGGACCATGGATTGGTTTTAGAGCTTTGCGAAGCCTTCAACCAGCACCATCAGGCGGTCATGGCCTGCGAGCACCTCCTCATGGTGAAAAGAAGGCCATTGGAAAACGACTTGAGCCGCTGAGTATGGCCCAGCGAGCCAACATTCCGGTAAGCCACCGCTGCTGAGGAAAGGACTGCACCATGATCCGGATCTCGGCCACAACCCTATGCCAAGGATTTGATCTTAGAGACGAAGCGCTGTTCTCACCAAGCAGGGTACCTGTCCTACGCTGCTCGAGAGCAAGGCTTCTCCCCATTCCAGACGCCGTCGCATGAAGACTATACCGGTCACGCAGATGAACGTTTCGCGAACCAGCTCGATGACCCGAGCTTTCGAGTCGATCCTCTTGGAAACGAAGCTGACCCGCCGCGGATTTCTGGGAACGTTGACCGCCACGCCTGCCCTTAAACAAACCTCCAGCCCTGTGCCTGGGCAGGTTTTGGACGCGCTGACAATCGCCCGGCAACACCCTCTAGTCCGTGTGGGGCCGACGCCCAACTTTTTCGAAGGCATGTTACTCGGTAACGGTGACGTGGGGGTGTGCGTCACCGTCAGGCCCGATGCCTTGGGCCTCCATCTGGGGAAAGAAGACTCGTGGGACATCCGGGTTAGTGAGGATCATTACCAGCATGTCCTTCCCTTCAAGGAACTCCTGGAGCTTTGGCAGCGCGCCAGCGACGAGGCCAAACGGCAGGGCAAGCCCGAGCAACTGTTCCTGGAGAGGGAGATCGACTTCTTCCATGAGTACACAAAAAAAGTGGAGTCATCCTATCGGAAAAGCTGGCCCCGGCCATGGCCGAGCGGGACCGTCTGGATTCATTGGGATGCACGCTACGCCAGAGTGAAGCGCCAGACTCTGGACATCAGTCGCGGCGTGCTGACGCTCGATCTCGATCAGCATGACCTCAACCGAGGGCGCCTGCTGCAGGTAGTTGTGTTCGTTAGCGCTGAGTCGGGTCATGTCTCGGTTTCCACAGAGACCGATGCCCCTTTCCTGTCGGTGGCTTACTATCCTCATCTGGAGCCGGAGGCCATGCTGCCGCCGCCCGAACTGGAGGCGGAGTCGGAGGACCACGAGGTTCGATTTACAGCCTACCAGCATTTCCCGGCGGTGGCGCCCGGCGAGCACAGGCCCGATCCGGCAGGTAGCAAGCAGGATCGCAACTTCTCTCTGTGCGGCTTGCTCAAGGGGAAGTGGGTAATTGAGGGGTTGGCCGACAGCCAGGCGCAGCTCAGACAGATGGCCCTGCGCGAGGCCGATACCTATACGCGATACGCTCAACGACCTCGTGTCTTTTGCCGCAGCTTGAGCAGACAACCTCTGCGCTTCGACCTGACGCTGGTGACTCCGAGGGATCACCCAGACACTCGAACTCACTCGATCCAGGAGGCTCGACGGCTTGCAGCTCTGCCGGTAGTGGAGGTGCGGCGGACATCTGAGCAGCACTGGAAAGAGTTTTGGTCGAAATCAGCCGTTTCCTTTGCGGACAAGGAGCTGGAGCGAATCTGGTACCACAACCAGTATTTCTTGGCTTGCTGCCTGAAGCCCGGGAAAGTAGCCCCCGGACTGTTCGGGAACTGGATGAGCGGCAAGATCGGTACGGCCTGGCATGGCGACTACCACATGAACTACAACACGCAGCAGGTCTACTGGGGAGTTTTTTCCAGCAACCATGTCGAGCAGCACTTGCCCTATGTGGAGTTGTGCGAGAACCTCCTAGGTTATTCAGAAGCCTACGCAAAAGAAAACTTCAAGTTGCCGGGCGCTTTTTTCCCACACACCGCTTATCCGGTTCCCAGCCAGACTATCCCCTATCCGGTGCCGCCTTGGGGCTACGAGATTTGTGAGACGCCCTGGACGGTGCAAAGTCTGTGGTGGCATTACAGGTACACCCTGGACCGCGATTTTCTCGCGCGGGTCTACCCGCTGCTGAGGGCGGCAGCGCTGTTTCTGGCCGCCTATGTTTCCAAAGGCGAGGATGGGAAGTACCACATCGTGCCGACAGTCTCACCGGAAAACTGGGGATTTACCGTGGACTTCAGGCTCAATAAAGACTGCATCATCGATCTGGCTCTCACGGAATTTCTGCTGGATGCGATCTTGGAAGCCTCGAGAGTGCTCGACCGGGATTCCGACCAGCGTGCCGGCTGGCAGGAGATTCGCGAACACCTTACGTCATACCCAACCGCGCACGCCTCGCAGGGAGAAGTGTGGGTGGACGTGGTGGAGGCCCCTTCCGAGGTTGTGTATAACGTACCCGTAACGTTGGCGCCTGTGTTCCCAGGGGAACAGGTCGGGATCGGCCTGCGACCGGAACTCCGTCAAATCGCCGAGCGCACGGCTCGCGCGGTACGGCTGGAAGGTGGGAATGATCTCGTTTTTCAACCCCTGATCCGAGCCCGACTGGGAATGCTGGATCTGGATTGGTTCAAGCAAGAGGTTCGGTATTGCCTGCTGCCCAACGGTACGTGCGGCGATCGAGTTCGTCAAATCGGCGGGCGTTACAAAGACTCGACCCACTTCGACTTCATGATGAACATGGGCATCTGGATTGAGAATCTGTCGTTGCCTGCCGTCATCAACGAATGCCTGCTACAGAGTTACACGGGTGTCCTACGGTTGTTTCCAAACACCCTCCATCTTGGACAAGCGAGATTCCGGGATCTGCGAGCCGTTGGGGCTTTTCTGGTTACGGCCGATCATGATGGCACCCAGCCGAAGCGAGTGGAGCTTCATAGCGAGAAAGGGGCTGAATGCCGACTGGCGCATCCCTGGGGGACTGGGCCCCTTCGTGTCGTCGATGTTAACAGCGGTCGCTCGGTCGAGACTCGTCTCGAAGGGGACATCCTGACGTTCTCTACTCAGGCCGGTCGGCGCTATCGAATCGAGCGGTCGTAAGACTCGGAGCGCAAGAAGAGGGGCCTTGAGACTAACTTCCAGCCCGGTCGGCACTATTGGGAAGGGCATAGGCGTCGAGGCTCCCGGGTGCCACCTCCCAGGAGGCCGCAGGTGAGGCGTTTTGGTCAAATCATTCGAGTGCGTCCCGAATTCGAAGAGGAGTACATCCGATATCACCGGCAGGTTTGGCCTGAAGTGCTGCAGACGATTCGCGACTGCAACATCCGAAATTACACCATCTTCTTGAAAGACCACCTGCTGTACGCTTATTTCGAGTACGACGGAAGCGACTTTGAGGCCGACATGAAAAAAATGGCGGCAGATCCGAAAACTCAAGAATGGTGGCGAATCACGCAGCCGATGCAGGATCCAATACCCACGCGTGGGTCCGGAGAGTGGTGGGCCCAGATGGAAGAGGTTTTCCATACGGACTAGCCACAGCCAGTCACTTCCACAATCATTTCGAGCGATTCAACGTGCTGAGACGGATATCGTCTTCCTCCCTTTGTTGGAAGGCCTGAGCGCGGTCCTTGTGAGCTCACTCCAAGCGGTAAACCCGCCGCGCGTTTTCCGAAAACAGCTTGATCCGGTCGACGGGATCCGCATCCTGAGTCAGCACAGTCAGGGTATCCACCCACCGTTTCAGCGGAGCCGACAAGCTGCAAACCGGCCAGTCGCTGCCAAACATGATCCGGTCCCAACCGAAGCAGGCAATTGCGTGCTCGACAAAGGGGCGGAGGTCCTCCGGAGTCCAGCGCTCCGGATCGGCATAAGCAACCAACCCTGAGATCTTGCACGCCACGTTGGGCAGGGAGGAGATACGATGAATGTGTTCTCTCCAGGGGTCCAACTGTTGCTCCCTGACAGGTGGAACGCCACAGTGGTCGAGAATAAACTGGACGCCGGGACACGACCTGACGATTTGAATGGCTATCGGCAATTGCCGACTCAATACGCAGAGATCAAAGGAAAGACCGTAATGCTCAAGGAGTCGAACGCCTTGGAGGAATGAGGCACTCCGGCCTAATTCGTCGGGCTGGGTGTGGAGAACTCGGCGGATGCCCCTTAGGTTGGGATGACCGGCGATCCGCTTTAAGTAGTTTTCAAAGCCAGGCTGTTCCGGACGACCGCCGGCCACAACGCCCTGCAGAGGGTTGTCCCGTTCACTGGCCAGCTGCAACACCTCGAGGGTCTCGTCTAATAGGAATGGCTCGTCCACATCGGCCTCGACATGAACGGACTGCTCCAAATCGATTCCCTGGGTGGCCTGCAAGTATTCGGACATAAAGAAGCTGCGATTGAGGGCAGGTATACCCTGGCACCAACTGTACGAAAACCGATCCACATCCCACAGATGCTGATGCGTGTCAATAATCTTCATGGTATTGTTTCTCCATCTGTATCGATCCGAATGATGAATGCTGCGCGTCGAAGTCAGAAATGGCTCATGCACCATGACTCCTGGTCAGCAGCCGACCACGAAAACCTTACGATCGTGCGGAGCGAGAAGGCCTCGGCTTCAGGACGGCCTGCTGCATACCCTCTCCGCCATATAGGTTTCCCCCTTCAACCCTTTTTCTGGATCCTGCGCCAGGGGACAATTTGGGTTTTGGTCGTTGCCATAGCGGGCTTGAACGCTGTGGCATCCACAGTGCCTACCTTTCGAAATACTGGGCTGGATGTCGGATACCTCGGCTCGCAGGCCTGTTCAGGGTGTCATCCAAAGATCTATCGAGATTACCTCCGTACCGGGATGGGGAGGTCGATGTCTCTGCCTGAAGAACCCTCGCAGCTGAACCGGGTTTCCAATCCGGTCACAATCCATCAGCCGAAGACTGACTGGACCTTTCAGGTCTATCGGCAAGGCCAGAATCTCTACCAAAGCCTCCATAAGCTGGACAGCGGCGGAAAGGAGATGTTCCGCATTGTTTACAAACTCGAGTACGTCATCGGGTCTGGCTTGAATGGCCAGAGTTATCTGGTTCGCCGGGATGGCGCCCTGTTCCAGGCGCCCCTATCCTACTACTCAAGGGCAGCCCAGTGGGACTTTTCGCCTGGCTTTGAATCAAGTCCGGTGGGCTTCAACCGCCCCATTCTTCCAGCATGCCTTGCTTGTCACAGCGGGCGTGCGAATCCGGTCCCCCAGAAGATTGGTTTTTATCAAGAACCTGCTTTTTCTGAGCTTGCGATTGGCTGTGAGAATTGCCACGGTCCCGGAGAGCTCCATGTCTCCGAGCGTGCCCGGGGTTTGGAGGCCCCGAAAACAGGAGACTTGACCATTGTCAACCCCAAGCGGTTGCCTGGCTGGCTGGCGGACAACATTTGCATGCACTGCCATCAAACGGGAGACACACGCGTTCTGAATCCGGGAAAAGACCTCAGCGATTTTCGACCGGGAACGCCGCTAAACGACACCCTTGGTATTTTCCGAGCCCCTTACCGACGAGAATCCCCACCCGACGATGACCTCCTGGAGCATTACTCTTCAATGGTGCTGAGCCGGTGCTACCAACAAACCAAGGGGCAGCTCAGCTGCATCAGTTGTCATAGTCCGCATTCGGAGCCCGGTCCGGAAGACAGGGCGGCGTACTTTCGGGACAAATGCCTGGGTTGCCACACGAGGCAAAGTTGTTCCGTCGCTCCCAGCCAGCGGCGACAAGCGCAGGATGACTGTGCTGCCTGCCATCTGCCCAAGCGCGTTGTCAAAACGATCGCTCATTCGGCACTCACCAATCATCGCATCCTTGCTCGCCAAGGTCAGGCGCTACCCGAAGTTGCATTTCAGCCATCCAAGGGGTTGCCCGCTGTTGTTCATGTCAATGCCGTCCCTGGCCAGGAACAGCGGCCCGTGCCGTTGCTCACGCAGCTTCAAGTCTACGGTGAACTCCTGTCCCAAGAGCCGGAGTACCAGACTCGGTATCTCGCCGTTCTGGAGAGTCTCTCCGGCACGGCGTCCGAACACCCACTGGTGCTGTCAGCCTTGGCGCGGAAGGCCAAGCTGGAGGGGACGCCCGACGGCGACCGGCGCACGCTTGAACTGCTCTCGAAGGCGATCAGTCTGGGGACTACATCCGTGACAGACTTTCAGGATCTGGCAGATCTCCATGCCCGAGCCGGTAAGCGGGATGAGGCCATCGATGTCCTCAGGCAGGGCATCGCTCTGGCGCCATTCAACGCGGGCCTTTATAAGGCGCTGGCACTACAGTACATCCAGGGAGAACACTATCTCAAAGCCCTGGAGATCATGAGACGATATCTCACGATTTTTCCTGAGGACGAATTCATGCGGCAGCTTCTCCTGCAAGCTGAACGAGCGCCAATGCCTCAGGGCTCCCCTCCAGCCCACTAACCAGATGTGATCAGCGTGGAGTTGCGATTAAGATTTCTCGGCTGATCCACCCACCCAGCCTTGAGCCCGACATTCGCGACCGAAGCAGTCTCTTACGCCTTCACCGGCCAGATTGTTTTTGCCTGTCAAAATCGTTTTCGTCCGTAAAGATTTTCCTTGACACGCATTTGGGCTTTTGGCAGTCTTACGCCACTGTTTAAACAAAACGTCAAGCTTCGCAGGTCGGAGTGTTACTGCGGTGTCCTTGGGGCCCTGCGTGTGGCTCCTCGGATCGAGAATCGTTAAAGGAAGAAAGCACTGGAGGAGATCCATGAGCGTGCCTAAGGTTACGTCCGCATTGCGGGTCGGACTTCTCGCCTTGTTTTTCACTTCTCTCTTTCTCGTTTCATCGCAAACAACCCTAGCACAAACTTCCACCGCCGCGATTAACGGCACCGTGAAGGACTCTTCCGGAAGTGTCGTCCCGGCTGCGGAGGTGGTGCTGACCAATACACAAACCAGCGTCGAACGTAAGGCCACCACAAACGACGCAGGTTTGTACGTTTTCCTCAACATCATTCCCGGCCAATATCGGTTGCAGGCGAGCAAGTCGGGATTCAAGACCAGCAGGCAATCTGCATTTACGCTGACGGTGAACCAGACAGCCACCTTTGACATTACCCTCGAGGTGGGGGAGATCAGCCAGGAGATCACAGTCGAGGCGGTGGGTGCTGAACTCCAGGCTTCCACGGCTGAGCTGGGAGCCGTGGTGGCCAAACAGCAAGTGGTCGACCTGCCGCTCAATGGCCGAAACTTTACCCAACTGCTTTCGTTGACGCCGGGGGTTGCGCCGGTCAGCGTTTCTCAGAACGCCGGGGGGTTCGGCGCCAGTACCACTTCTGGAGCCGCCATTCAGTTTCCGGCAATCAACGGTCAAAACAACCGCAGCAACTTCTTCCTCCTGGACGGGATCAACAACCAGGGGTCTTTCACCAGCACGTATGCCGTACCGCCGATCATCGACACCATCCAGGAGTTCAAGGTGCAGTCGCACAACGATCAGGCTGAGTTCGGCGGCGCGTTGGGAGGCATCGTCAACGTGGTCACCAAGTCGGGGACAAACGAGTTTCATGGAAGCGTTTGGGAGTTCCTCAGAAACAATGCCCTCGATGCACGCAACCCGTTCTTGTTGAGCAAGACACCCTTCCGACAGAATCAGTACGGCGCGGCCGGAGGCGGGCCCATCATCAAGAACAAGACGTTTTTCTACGGGGGGTGGCAGGGATTCAAGTATCGCCGGACGGCCGAGGCTCTATTCCGCGTCCCGACTGAAGCCAACTTACGCGGTGACTTCAGTGATGAGCCGCGGCAGATCTACAATCCCTTTACCACACGGCCGAATCCCAATGGCCCCGGCTTTATTCGCGATCCTTTCCCGGGCAACATCATTCCGCAAAACATGATCCACCCCGGCATGGTAGCCTTTGCCAAAGCGACTTTACCGGCGCCGATCTTCACCGGAGTCGGGAATCGCAACGCCAGAGATACCACGCCTTTTAAACAGGATCAGAATGAGTGGACGGTTCGCATCGACCAGGTAGTCGGAGAAAAGGATTCAGTCTGGTTCCGCTATTCGGCATTCAACTTGGATTCATCCGGTTCGGGTGGGAGGCCGGCTCTTCGCAACCTGGGTGAGAACACGGGAAAGAATTGGGCTGTCAGCTGGGTGCGTACGTTTAACCCGACGACAGTTCTGCAGGCGCAGTACGGTCGAGTTCACCTCAGGGTCGATGCGTTCCAACGGTTTGTTAACGCCCCGGCTGACTTCGATAAGCAGGTCGGTTTTGCCGAGACCTTTTCCAGGAATTTTCAGGCTGAAACCTCGACGTTGTTTCCCGGCATCGGCGTAGATGGTTTCTTCTCTGGAGGTGAGAGCAACACTCTGAACCCCAATATGTCGGACATTCATCAAGTGAAGGTCAACATGTCCAAGATTATTGGGAATCACACCTACAAGTTCGGAGGCGAACTCAACAGCAACAACTTTGAAGCCTTTTACAATAGTGCCAGCGTGACCTTCCGCTCTCCCCAGACTGCTGACCCTCTCACAGGGACCGGAGGCAGCGAGCTGGCTTCCTGGTTGCTGAACATCCCAGACGCTGCCGGTCGCCGCAATGTTCATGAAACGGTCCGTTGGGGTGGTGTGATGGGGTTCTATTTCATGGATTCCTGGAAGGCGAGTGCACGACTTACCGTGAACCTGGGACTGCGCTATGACCGGACGTTTCAACCGCCTTATGGTCGAGAGAGCTCACGCGGAGAAAACGGCGGCATCGAAACGGGGGCTTATGACCTGCAGCGCGGGAAGTACATCATCCAGGTGCCGGTGCCGCTCTGCTCGGAACGAGGCCGGGCTCCGTGCATTCCGGGTACTGGCCTTCCTGATAACGTTGAGGTGTCACCGACAGGCAAGATCTATCGTGACACCACCGACAACTGGCAGCCTCGCATTGGCCTTGCCTACCGACTCGGCCAAAACACAGCGCTGCGGGCGTCTTTCCAAATGTTCTTCGACAATTGGGCGGGTGTCACCCAAACGGCTCAAAACTTCGAAGGGGGTTGGCCGGACGTAGCCCAGCAGCTCGCCAACAATATGAACAATCAGTTGAATACATCGGCTTTGCCCAATCGGGAAGGCACGAATCCATTCCCTGAAGGCTTGTTTCCGGCACCTACACCCTTCAACCAAGTTTTGTGGTACATGGATCCCAACCACCAGAACCCCTACTCGATGCAGTGGAACTTGGGGGTGCAGCATCAACTGAACAACAGTACGGTCATCACCACCAATTACGTGGGTTCTGGAAGCCGCCGCTTGTTCATTGGAGGCTATTACAACACGGCCTTGACACCGGGTCCGGGAGACCCGCGCGATCGCTCCCCCTATCCTTACATACTGCCGACGTTCTATGACCGAAGTTGGGGACGGAGCAACTACCACGGGTTCCAGTTTTTGTTGGATAAGAAGTTCGAAAAGGGTTTGGCCTACATGGTGTCTTACACTTGGTCCAAGGCCATCGACATTGGTAGTTCCGGCTGGTATGGCGTGGAAGGTCACTCCGTACAAGATCCCTACAATTTCAACAGCGATCGAAGCGTTGCTGGATTCGACCTGCCGCACGTGCTCACGGTTAACTGGGTCTACCAGCTCCCATTTGGGCCAAGCCAGACTTGGAACCCGAGTAACAAAGTCTTAAGCCACATCATCGGGAACTGGCAGGTCAACGGGATTCTGTTGCTCCACTCAGGGGTTCCCTTCAACCTGAGTGTTCCCGGCGATCGGGCCAACACGGCCAACAACGGCTACTTGAGACCCGACTACGTCGGCGGAGAGACCACTCTGGCCAACCCGACGCCGGCAAAATGGTTCAACACCAGCGCCTTTGCCTTGCCTCCACCTTTCAAGTACGGCACTGCGGGCCGACACATCTTAAGGCGCGACGGAATGAGGAACATAGACTTGTCTGTCTTCCGACAGTTTCCGATCTTGGAAAACAAGCGCTTGGAGTTTCGTGCTGAGATGTTCAACGCATTCAACAACCCAGTTTACGGAACTCCGGTTGGCAACATCAACAGCGCGGATTTCGGAAGGGTATTCGGCGTGGCGAAACAGCCCCGCCAGATTCAGCTGGCCCTGAAGTTCCTATTCTAGTCGGCCCCTTCCCCAATTTTCTTCCCCTGGCCACGGCGACGCCGGTTTTTCGCCGTGGCTTTTTTTTGCAGCGGATCTCTTTGGGGCGCTTGAATGCGGCGTGCTGAGCCGGATGCGGGTCGCATCAGACAGCCACAAGAAGGACACCAGAATGGGTTTCTGACGTTTCGGAGGAAGTGGCTCTCTTCTGCTAGACTGTTCGCGTGAAACGAGTGTCCCAATCGGAATGCCGCGTACCAGAGAATCGTAAGTCAGGCTGGGTAGCCTGTCACCGTCGGTTTGCCACTGTCGCTCGATGTCTCATTTTCCTTCTTGTCTGGACCGTCCTTACCTGCTTCGCTCCGTTATTGCCTGCTCAACAGCCGGGCCCCTGCAAGGGGCCGGTCGAGCTCGAGCGGTTGGTCGGTAGCCAGCCCTCGGCCGGTGTCTTCAACGCCTTGGGAGCTCACTTCGCGCAGGCGAAACAATTTTCCTGCGCCATCACCGCTTTTGAAAGCGCACTGAAGCTCCAACCCGAGTCGGTGGAGACACGCTACAACCTGGGCCTGGCTTTGATGCAAAAGGGTGATCTCCGGCGTGCAGTCGCGGAATTGGAGCGAGTTGTCCGGCAGAAGCCAAACCTGCTGAACGCCCGTAATGCGCTGGGAACCGTGCTACTGGACCTCAATGATCTGGCCGGGGCAGAGAAGCAGTTCGGAGAGGCCTTAAGGAGCGATGCCCGTTCTGCTTTTGCACTTCACAGCCTGGGTCAGATTGCAATGAGCCAAAGGCGGTTTAACGTTGCCATCAATTATTTTCGGCAGGCACTGGCTATCGAGCCTGGGAATTTCGACGACCAGCTGTCGCTGGGCGTCGCTTACTCCCAGAATGGCGACGTGGATAACGCCATTGCCGTTCTCAAAAAGCTCAGTGAAAGTCATCCTCAATCGGCGCCGGCGTTCTTTAACCTGGCTACCGTTTATGCCAACAGCAAGCGGTTTCCGGAAGCTGCCGAGGCTTATCAAACGGCTCTGAACCTCGACCCGAAAAACGAGGTCGTGCGCCTTTCTTTGGCCAAGTCTCTGATTTCCGCGAATCGATTTGAAGCAGCCTTGCCGCATATTGAGCTCTACAGCACGCAGAATCCGAGCGATTTCGAAAGTCATTACTTATATGGATTAGCACTGCGCGGGCAGGGGGCCTACGAGAAGGCGGAGTCTGAGCTTCGACGGTCCGTCGAAATGAACCCGAGCCATTACGATGCGGTGTACAGCCTTGGGTTTGTGTTGGCGCGGCTGAACAAACTCGAGGAGGCTCGCCAGTACCTGGAGAAAGCCAAGCTCCTGAATCCCGACTCAGACGATGCCCGTTACCAGTTGGCCGCGGTTCTCAGGAACCTACGGGAGACGGAACGGGCTCAGGTTGAACTCCAGGAATTCGAGCAAAAGAAGCGAGCCGCTCAGCAGGAAACTGCGGCGGGAGCTACGGGCAGTCAGGCCAACAGTCTTCTCGAGGCCGGACAATTTCAGCAGGCAGCACAGCTCTACCGAGAGGCCTTGCGGCTGGATCCAAAGAACGCTAAGACTCACTACAATCTGGCTCTGGCTCTGAACCGACTCGGCGATCCTGCCGGAGAACGCCGGGCTCTGGAAGAATCAATTCGCCTCGATCCAGAATTTGCGGCGGCCCACAATCAACTCGGCTTGCTCCTCTTGAACGAGAAGGAACTCCCTGAAGCGGAAAATGCATTCCGAACGGCGCTGCAGCTCGATCCCCAATTTGCTGAGGCCCAAAACAATCTCGGAACGCTTTATGGAATCCAGGGAAGACAGGACCTGGCGGAGCGAATGTTCCGTCAGGCAGCGGAAAACCGTCCCCGTTATTTGCAGGCGCACCTGAATCTGGGACTGACACTGGCCGCGATGGAGCGCTTCTCCGAAGCGGAAAAGTCGATCTTGACGGCGCTCAGTCTAGAACCGAAACATCCGGGAGTTTTGACGGCTCTGGGAATGACGCAGGCAAAGCTGGGTCGCATGCGGGAGGCTTCCCAGACGTTCACACGAGTGATCGAACTCCAGCCAAAATCTGCTGAGGCCTACCTCAACCTCGGTATCGCCCTGGCCGACGGTTATGATCTGTCGGGAGCTCTGGACGCCTTCTCTGAAGCAGTGCGACTGGCTCCCGAGTCGGCGGCAACGCACTACAACAAAGGACGTGCTCTTTTTGACCTGCACCGCTACGAAGAAGCCAGGAAAGAACTGACTGCAGCTTGTCAACTGGTGCCGGATCTCCCGCCCGCTTTGTTCCTCCTGGCGTTGTTGGAGCGCCAGTTACAGAATAGCCAGCGCGCTGTGGAGCTTCTCCAGAAGGTGGTTGAGGTCGAACCCAACAACACGACAGCTCTCCATATCCTGGCTCAGATCCTCCAGCAGATGGGCAGAACTGCCGAGGCGGTCCAACGCTGGGAACGAGCGACCCAAGTGGACCCGGGCCATGCGGAGGCCTTGTACAACCTTGCACGAGTGCTTCAGAGGCAGGACCCGCAGCAAGCCAAACACTACCAGGAACAGTTCGTCAGGCTGCAGTCAAAACGGCAAATGACAGATCAAGCCGATACCTTGGGTAATTTCGGGTTGGCTTCGGCCAGCGCCCGCGATTGGCCCCAAGCGATTGCTTACCTGAGAGAGGCCCTGCAGGTGTGCGGGCAATGCAAGTCCCTTGGGGACATCCACAAGAACTTGGGACTCATTTATTGCCGTTCAGGTGATTTAAAGAATGGTGAAGCCCAGCTCCGCTTGGCACTGGCCATCAAACCCCATGATCCGGATGTCTTGAAGGCCTTGCAGGTCATCGCGGACCTCAGCTCCGAATCGGCGGCACCCAGATGAGCGGCGATCCCAAGAAACTTAGGCACTCGCCGCTTGGATCTTATTGAGCCCCGTTTGCTGCACTTGATCTCCTGAGTCCGGTCCGGCTCTGGTTGCGCAAGGCAACCCGGGTTCCTCTAGTTGCGCTGGTTCAGCCAGCCCATTCGTTGGGAGAACTGCGTCGCCGAGTGATGTGGAGCTTGAGAGAGTCCAGGTAAGCGACCAGGTCTGCGTTCTGACTGCTCCTGCGGCTCACCTGGTCCAGGCCGTCAAGGAGTCTTGCAGCCACTCAACGTTCTTCTCTTGATGACACTGCAGACAAGCGTTCGGACTTTCGCTCAGGCCGAAATGCTGAACTGTCTCAATGCTCGGAGTGTCGTCGATCTGGTGGGTCCTCGCACGAAAGAGAAGACTGCTCATGATGGCAGGCATGTGACAAGAGACACATCGACTGGCTACCGAATCCACAGGATGGCCAGTATGTCGGTGCGTTCTGAGGGTCGGCGTCACATGACATTGGGTGCACATGCGGTCCGGATCCCGCGTAAATCTCAGAGACTTGGGATTGTCCCCAGCATCCTTGCCGTGCACATCGTGACAATGCCCGCAATGCGCCTGCCCCTTCCGATAGCAGGCTGAACGCTGAAGTGCTTCCACAATAAACGTCGTTTCCCGAAACCGCCCGTCCTTGTAGAAAGCTTTGCGCGAGAATTCACCATAGGGCCGACTCTTGTTGGAAGGATAAAAGAAGGGCGTGTGTCCCGAATAGTTCAGCTCGCCTCTTGGTCCAGGATCGCGTAGCGCTGACTGCCTGTGGCATTGACCGCAGATGGCTAAGTATTCCTGGCTTGATATCTTCGTGAAGTCGACAGGCGGCTCCGATGCAGACTTTGAATACGGCTTCCCTTTGCGCATGGCGCCGACATGCCTGGCTGACGGGCCATGACACATCTCACAATTGATGCCTGCCTCCCGAAATTCAAGATGATCCGCTTCGAATCCACGGCCTTGGGTGTTCCGCAGCTGGCTGGTGTGGCAAACCGCGCAATTGGCCTGGTAGCTGGTGATGGCACTGAAGGTTTCGAAAGTTCTCACATCCGAGCGCGGAGAATCCTCCGGATCGATCACCTCCCAGAAGTTCAGCCACCTCTTGTGAAGGACGTTGTATTGAACGGGAAACACATGAATTTGGCCGTTAGGCAGGCGGGTAGCATAGGCTTGTTGCCATTTGGAGCCGATGGTGTAATCCACAGGATACCGAACCCACCGGCCATTGAGCTGCTTGATTTGAAAATAGTGGCGTCCGCGATCTTTGATCATACGGGCGTAGGGGAAGCGATCGGGTCCAGGTAAGAGAAGCAATCTCCCTTCGTCCCACCGCACTTGATCACCGGCAAAGAACGGTTCCTCTGATCCGAAGTCGCCGATGATATTACGGGGATCATAGGGACGAAACATACGTGCCATCCCGGTTTGTTGCCAGTTCTGATGTTGGTCGGCATGACACTGGCGGCAGCTTTCGCTTCCGGCGTATTCCCCGCGCTGCTGACCCGCCGCCGGAGGTTCCTCGGGAGATCGCGGCGTCAGGACTTCGTGGGCGTGCTGTCGGGCTTGTCGAGAGACCATGGCCAGGAAATTGGGAAGATCCGTTTCCCGGCCATCTCGTGTCGAACGGTGAATCTGCTTCAATTGCTCCAGAGCCTGGCGGCTCAACGGTCCATCCTTCGAATAGGCCGCCGCAAAGTTCACCGCAGCTTGATCACTTCTTCCGGTGGAAAGCTGAGTTAGGCCCAGGAGGTAAATGATTTCTGCATCCGCCGGGTTCAAGGATCGGGCTTCCAGCAGAAACTTCTCGCTATCCTGCAGCAGGCGGGCCTGCTGTTCGCCCGTTGGCAGAGAGAGCGCATCGGTGATGGCCGCTCGGCCCAGGACGAAGTAGCAGGACGCTTTTAGTTGACGGTGAATGGCCGGCCAGTCGCCGCTGGGAATGGACAGGGGGGCTGCGAATCGGTCGAGGTAGTCCAGCGCTTGGCGCGCGCTTTCCCTGGCGTCGTCAAGCTGCGACATCTGAACCTGAACATTGGCTAGCGGTACCAACAGCAGCGGATTCTCCGGGAGCAATTTGAGCGATAGCCGCCCACGCTCTAGGGCCTTTTGGAGATCACCGAGATCGATCCAGGCCTTTGCCGCCAACTCATTGACCTGAGCCAAGAACCAGGAACGGGGATAGGTCTTCAAGAACTCGTCCGCCAGCTCCGCCCTTTGCTTAAGCCTATTTTCGGCAAAAAGCTGATTGAGAGCTCTGCGCTCCGTAGGATCCCCGACCTGATCGAGGATTGTGTAGGCTTTGCGATTTTGACTGGAAATGACCGTATCGAATTCCTGGGCCAACGGTTGCCAGAGACAAACTAGCAGCACGGACCCGACAGGGCACACCCAGTGTTGAAGGAATCGCATCGAGCGCATGAGAAACCAGCCCGGAGGGAGTTCATTCTCTGCTCACTCGGGGTTCGGCGCCGCACTTTCCAGCCGGTGGATCGCCCACAAAATTGCGAATCGCTTGCAAAGAAAATAAGCTAGCGGACAATGGTTCGAGGGTCAATAGGCATTCATGCCCGCCATTTGTCCGATACAAGCTGCCTTGCGTTGCTTCTCCTGTCGAGGTCGCGGACTGGCGGCTACCTGGATGCACGATTGAACTCGTAACTCAGTTTCTTGATCTGGTTCAAAACTCAGAGGCAGTCTGAGACTTTCAGGTTAAGCTCTACTTCAGGTTTGTACTGGCGGTAACGAGCAGCGGCAATGCCGGGAAAGGGGAAATCAGAAGGATGGAAAGAGGCGGTACAGTGATGCTGGTCTCGATTTTGATATTGGGAAGTGCTTTGTGGGCTGAAGCCGGAGATCGAAAACCTCCGAGCAAGGCCGCGCCACCGACGGTTGCCGAGGCCCAACGGTTTTTGGAGCGAGTCGAGTCAAAACTGCTGGACCTGGGTGTAGAGGCCGGGCGGGCAGCTTGGGTACAGGCCACCTACATCACCCAGGACACCGAGCTGTTGGCCGCAGCGGCCAACGAGCGCGCTATTGCTGCCACGGTGGATTTTGCCAAACAATCGGCCCGATTTGAGAGCTTGCCGTTACCCCCTGACCTGGCTCGCAGGCTGAAGCTCCTCAAGCTGGCATTGACGCTGCCTGCTCCATCCGATCCGAAAGAAAGCCAGGAGTTGACCCGTATCGTGGCCTCAATGGAGGGTACCTACGGAAAGGGGAAGTACTGCCCCGAGGGACAGGACTGCCTTTCACTCGAGGACCTGACTCGTCTGCTGGCTACCAATCGGGATCCGGCACGGCTATCAGATGCTTGGACCGGCTGGCGCAAAGTCTCTCCGCCGATGCGGGAGGACTTTCGACGCTATGTGGAACTCTCCAACAAGGGGGCGAGGGAGCTGGGGTTCGCCGATACCGGAGCCATGTGGCGCTCCAAATATGACATGTCCCCTGAAGCGTTTGGAAAGGAATTGCACCGCCTTTGGGAGCAGGTCCGGCCCTTTTATGTTTCGTTGCACGCCTACGTCCGCAACAAACTTCGCGAGAAGTATGGGGCTGACGTCGTCCCTCTTTCGGGGCCTATCCCGGCCCATCTCTTGGGCAATATGTGGGCTCAGAGCTGGGAAAACATCTATCCACTCGTAGCTCCCCAGCATGCGGACCCCGGCTACGATCTGACTGAGATCCTGAAGACCCGCCAAACCAAACCCCTGCAGATGGTCAAATATGGAGAACGGTTTTTCACTTCGCTAGGGTTCGAGCCGCTTCCCGAAACGTTCTGGTCACGCTCGCTTTTCGTCAAGCCAACCGACCGGGAAGTGGTATGTCACGCCAGTGCGTGGGACATTGATGCCGTCAACGATCTACGGATCAAGATGTGCATTGATATCACCGACGAAGACTTCAAAACCATTCATCATGAACTGGGCCATAATTTCTACCAGCGGGCTTACAACCACTTGCCGTTCCTTTTCCGGGACAGCGCCAATGACGGATTCCATGAGGCTGTGGGCGACACGATTGCGCTTTCCATCACCCCGGAGTACCTCGTCAAGATTGGTCTTCTCGACAAGGCTACGGACCCTTCCGGCGACATGGGTCTGCTCTTGCGGACGGCGCTGGATAAGATCGCATTTCTGCCCTTCGGTTTGTTGATCGATCAGTGGCGCTGGAAGGTCTTCTCGGGAGAGATCACGCCGGATCGCTACAACGCTGCGTGGTGGGATTTGCGCCGGAAATACCAGGGAGTCGACGCCCCCGTTCCCCGGAGCGAGAGTGATTTCGATCCAGGGGCCAAGTATCACGTTCCAGCCAACGTTCCCTATACCCGCTATTTTTTGGCTCATATTCTGCAGTTTCAGTTTCATCGAGCGCTGGCGCAGGCCGCGGGATGCCAGGAGCCGTTGCATCGTTGTTCCATCTACCAGAACCCGGAGGCGGGGCGCCGTCTGAGGGCCATGTTGGCAATGGGACAGAGCCGGCCTTGGCCGGAGGCCCTGGAGGTCTTGACAGGTGAGCGGCAAATGGATGCTTCGGCCGTTCTCGACTATTTTGCGCCTCTGCAGAAGTGGTTGGATGAGCAGAACAAGGGCAAGCCGGTGGGTTGGTGAGCCGACGGCTCACCCGTTGTGCTGGCGGGATTTGTAGAGGGTACACTAGTGGACTGTAACAGATGACCTGGTACTACATATCAGGCCGCAGACTGCGGCAGTCGGCGGTGCCGGCTGTCTGATTTGGTACCAATCTCGCTGTTACAGTCCACTAGGGCAGCAGGCCATGGACCGTCATCCAGCCTGCAAGCCGATCGGCCCAGCTGGACAGCACTGGATCGTCTGGTGCCAGCCCCACCCCGTGGCGACCTCTTTCGTAAATGTGAAGTTCCGCCGGCACGCCTGCCTTGCGCAAGGCCAGATAAAAGGCCACGCTGTTTTCTGCTGAGACTCCTGAATCGGAGTCGGTGTGAAACAAAAAGGTTGGAGGAGTCTGCGCCGTCACCTGCAATTCGTTAGAGAGGTCTTGGACCAGCAAGGTTGATGGCTCCTCACCCAACAGGTTCTTTCGCGATCCCTGGTGGGCATAAGGAGCCGTAAACGAGATTACCGGATAAGCGAGAATCAAGAAGTCCGGCCGGCTGCTCATTTGCTCGATGGGATCCGCTGCATTGGGCGTCCCGGAGTCGAAGTGTGTTCCCGCCGTCGCAGCCAGATGTCCACCGGCAGAGAATCCCCAAACGCCAATCCTGTCTGAGGCCAATCCAAGGCGGTGGGCCTGAAAGCGGACCTGGCGAACAGCCCTTTGGACATCCTTCAAGGGTGCTGGGTGCCGGTAACGGGGGGCCAGACGGTAGCGCAAGACAAAGGCGGAGACGCCTTTGGAATTGAGCCATTCCGCAATCTGCCTTCCTTCGTGGTCCACCGCCAGAGTTCGATAGCCTCCCCCTGGGCACACCACCACGCTGGTGCCGGTGCGATGTTCAGTAGGGGGCAGGTAAGTCGATATCGTTGGCCGATCCTCTGGTTCGGTGCCAACCGCCCCAGGTGCGCCATCGGGCCACAACAGCTCCGCTTCAGGACGGCCACCTGAAGACTCGGCAAAGCCGGTTGTTGCCAGACCCGTCCACAGCAGCACAGATAACCAGAGCCGTCGGCAACACCAACGTTCACCCAACTCAACTTTGTGCATGGGAAGCCGCACCGTGCCGCCTTATTGTTGGCTGCTGGAGCCGCAGCCCGGTCGAAAAAGGAATACTGTGGCCGTCACTTGACGGCCAGCATGGCATCCACGGGTTGCCCCGTCCTGTGGAACTCAAAGGCTTGAAATCCCACGTCCCTGAGCAGAGCCTCGTACTCGCTCGGAGAGCGCTCCTTTCCCTCCGTGCAAACCAACATGTTGAGCGATTGAAGATAGGTAGCGAGGGGCCCGTCCCGCTCGTCGTTCAGAAGTCTTTCGGCAATCAGCAGGCCCCCGGCAGGAGGGAGCTTGGAATGAATGCGGCGAAGCAGCAAGACGACGTTGTCTTCGGACCAGTCGTGCAGGATACGGCCTACCGAAAAGAGATCCGCATCGGGTAACGGATCCACAAAGAAATCTCCTCCTACTACGTCGATTCTCCCGTCCATTCCGGCGCTGCGGATGTAGGAGAGGGCAATCTCGGTCACGGCGGGTAGATCGAACACCGTGGCCCTCAGGTGAGCGTACCGCCGGCAAGCGGCAATGGCGAGATGGCCGGATGCTCCACCCAGATCAACGAGGTGACGGAAACGGCCCAAATCCCAGGCCGCGACAACGGCAGGGGAACTGAGCAATCCCATCCCGGTCATTCCAGCCAGAAAGAGCCGCTTTTCATCCTCGGTGGCGAAAAAATGGTCGAAGATTCCTTCGCGCCGACCGAATTCTTGCTCCCAGCGATGCCCTCCTTTGCGGACTGCGTCTTCGAGGTGGGCCCAAAGTCGGTAGAGAATTCGATCCGAGTAGAGGACATAGCCCGTAAGGGTCTCGGGGCTATCGGTTCGAAGGAATCGGTCGGCCGCCAGCGTGTTCGAATACCGCGCTTTATCCAAGGTGAGCAGACCCGCTGCGGTGCAGGTTCCCAGAATGCGTTCGAGTGCATCTGGGTCGCAACCCAGCTCTCGGGCCAGTTCATGGCAGCTGGATGACTGCTGGTGGAGCTTGTCGAACAGACGCAGCGAGACCGCTACAAAAACGGCCTTGGAGAGGCGGAAACCATCCAAAGCCTGCATCACTCTACTCGCGTCGTTTCCTGGCGTAGACATCAGTGCAGCTAAAGCCGGCAACATCAATGGCAACTGGGAGGTCGGAGGTCTGGCTGTTTGCCTCTCTGGAGCCCAGAAGCTTTAGTGTTCAGTTTTTGAAGAGATTGTCAAGGGGAGGTCGTGGAACGCTCTCCTACTGAACTACGATCCTGATTCAGAATTTCCCTGATTCGGCGGCCCAACAGCTCAGGAGTGAAGGGCTTCTGGATGAAGTTCATATGAGGGTCCAGCCCACCCTGAGTCGTCAGAACGTTTCCCGTGTATCCGGACATGTACAGCGTTCGGAGGTCGGGATGAAGATCGGTCAAGCGTTCCGCGAGTTCTCGTCCACTCATATGGGGCATGACAATGTCGGTGAGGAGCAGACTGATCTTCTGGTCTGGCTCGGTTCCCAGCAAGAGGGCTTCTTGGCCGTTGCTGCACTCCAGCACGCAATAACCCAAACCACGCAGGATTTGGGCGGCGAGCTTTCGAACCATCTCTTCATCTTCGACCAGAAGAATGGTTTCAGAACCTTGAGGAGGTCCGCTTGAATGAGAAGGGAAGGCCGACTTGACTGCCTGTTCTGTTGAGCGGGGAAAATAAATCTTGAAAGTCGTGCCCTCACCAGGCTTGCTGTGAACGGCGATGTAACCCCCGCTTTGTTTTACGATGCCGTACACCGTGGACAGCCCCAGTCCCGTGCCTTGCCCTGCCTCTTTGGTCGTGAAGAACGGCTCGAAGATGTGACTGAGCGTCTCGCTATCCATTCCCAACCCGGTGTCACTGACAGCCAAGAGAACATGGTAACCTTCCGGCAGCTCTACCAACTGGCGGGCATACACCGAATCCACGAAAACGTTAGCAGTCCGAATCGTCAGTGTGCCGCCTTTCGGCATGGCGTCCCGGGCATTGACTGCGAGATTCAGTATCACCTGCTCGATTTGGGAAGGATCGACTTTGATGTGTGCCAGCTTTGGATCGAGGCTGGTAACCAGCTGAACGTCTTCCCCAATTAACCGGCGCAGCATGCGGCTACTCTCGGCGACCAAGCCATTGAGATCCAGGCTTTGGACTTGCAGAACTTGCTTTCGACTGAAAGCCAGCAACTGGCGCGTAAGGCTGGTTGCTCTGTCGCCGGCTTTGCGAATTTCCTCGATGCCGGCCCGCGAGGGATGGCCAGGGGGGAGCTCCATTAGAAGTAACTCCGAATAGCCGTTAATCGCGGTCAGAAGGTTATTGAAGTCATGGGCGATGCCTCCGGCCAGCCGTCCCACAGACTCCATCTTTTGGGCTTGTCGAAGCTGGGCTTCCAGCAGGCGACGCTCCGTGATGTCCTCTACGATGCCTTCAAAGGTTGGGGCCTCTTCTCTCGTCCTCGGCATTATCCGACCACTCAACCGGACCACAATAGTCGATTGATCTTTGCGGACCCACTCCATCTCAACTCCATCAATGCGGCCCAGGGTTCGATAGAACTCCAGCAAGGTTCTACCCGCTTCCGGGTCCTTGTGGATTGAGCATAGATTGACGAATTGCAGATCCTCCGCAGATTGGTAACCCAGCATGCTGACCAGGGCTGGATTGACATCAACGAACCGGCCGTCGAAGTCTGCCAAGTAGATGCCATAAGCCGCCTGTTCCACGATGGAGCGGTGTCGTTCCTCCACTTTCTTCAAGGATGCCTCGGCTCGCTGTCGCTCGGTGATGTCTCGCAGAATGACCGTAAAGAGCTTCTGGTCACCCACGTTGACTTGGGAAATGGAGGCTTCAATGGGGAATTCCTCCCCATTGCTGCGCAAACCGCTGAGGGGTTGCAGGCGGCCCATGGACCGGCTGGTCACACCAGTCAGGCCGAAGTCTCGAATGTGAGCTGCGTGGAGAGCGCGAAGTCGCGCCGGGATGAAACGGTCGATGGACTGCCCAATCACCTCGCGGGCCTGGCACCGAAACATTTGCTCGGCAGAAGAGTTAAACAACACGATCTTGTGCTGGTCGTCCAACGTGATGATCCCGTCCATCGCCGACTCCACAATCCCGGCCAGGCGTTCCTGACTTTGTCGCAGCTCCTGTTCGGCGTTCCTTCTCTCCGTGGCGTCCCGGGTGACCTTGGAGAAGCCACGAAAGGTTCCCCCTTCATCGTACAAAGCGGTCAGAACCACGTTGGCCCAGAACCGTGATCCATCCTTTCGAACACGCCAGCCCTCGGACGTGTGTGAGCCCTTTATTCGAGCCTGCTTCAAAGTTTCTTCCGGCTTTCTCTGAGCCATGTCCTCGGGGGGATAGAAGCAAGAGAAGTGTTTACCGACGATCTCGGTGCCGGCGTAACCCTTGATCCTTTCGGCTCCCGTGTTCCAGCTTTGGACGTGCCCCCCAGGATCAAGCATCATGATGGAATAATCGTCCGTTCCATCGATCAGCAGTCGGAGCATCGTCTCGCTTTGGTGCAGCGCCTGACTCTTCTCCTCGAGTTCGCTCATCGCTTGCGCACGTTCGACTGCCTCCCGCCGGAGGCTTTCGGATGCCGCCAGCAGGTCTTTCGTTCTTTCCTCGACCAGAGACTCCGATTTTGCCAACAGCTCCGCCAATCGGTGCTCAGCGCGAACGCGAGCTTGGATTTCGCGTCCCGAAACCAGACCGGATGATAGAACTAACATCAGGGCTACCAGGGTGGCGAAAAGATTGCTTAGCATTGCCCTGCGACTACTCGCACTCAGAAGCTCCTGGTGTTCGAACAGCGCGCGATCCGCCTCGGAAAGCAGCTCCGCAATCAATCTGCGGATTCGATCCATTGTGTGTTTGCCCTGACCCTGTCTCACCAGCTCTTCGGCTGCGACCAGTCCGCCAGCCTGGCGGGTGGCAATCAGCCTTTCGGAATGTTGCAGGCGCAATCGAATCAGCCGGTCAAGTTCTTCGGCTTTGTCACCGGTCCAAGTCTGTCCCGTGCTAACACTCTTCAAACGTTGAAGGTGACGGGGTACTGAAGCCTGGGCGTCCTGGAACGAAGTTAGAAAGCTCTCCATCCCGGAAAGGGCAAAACCTCGCGATGCCGTTTCGATGTCGATGACACAGGAGAGGAGCGCGTCCAGTTGCGTGATGGTCTCGAAGGTTATCTGGTGTGTGTGGGAGGAGCGGATCAGTTCGTTCAGGGTAGCGTACGAACCGACGGCGTTGACCAGCAGAATCGTCAAGGCGGTTAGATATCCAAGGCGTGACTTGGCGAGTGGTGATAGCCGGCGCCAAGTTTGCAGCATGAACACCTCCGTCGCCGGGCCTGCTCGAGGCAGCGGCACAAAAGCCCTGGTTAGAGCGTAGCCTCTAGGCTTCCTGGTGGAGAGATGTGAGCAGGGGACGTTCCTCGAACTCGTCTTAACCGAAGACTATTCACCTTCTCGGGTACAGCCTGGGTTAAGTTTACAATTTTTTGGCGGGAATGTGCGGGCCTGTTATGGCGAATCTCAATTTTCTGCCTCCCAGTCCCTTCTCGCTACCGCTGTGGCCTCGAGTCCTACACCTGGAACTCTGCTAGTTTCACGGGTCGCTTTTGCTGAGCGGACAGGTCGGCGGCGAAGACAACCCGATGGCTTTCGAATGCGGTGTCGAAATCGGTCAAAGGCATCGACTGGCCACGCTTCACCGACTCCACGAACGCTTGGAATTGGGGCTGGTAAGGATGATCCTTCACATCGCCTGAGTCAATCAATGCCGTCTCAATCGTGCTCCACCGTTCCTTGGTCATGCCCTTCATCTTGCTGCTGTAGAAGCGGTTGTCCAGCCAGCTTCCCTCACTACCAACCAAGTGAGTGTGAAAATAGTAAGGTTGGAGACAATCCACGACAGACGCGACTTTTCCGATCTTGCCGCTTTGAAAGCGCAGCAGCGTCACCGTGGTTGTGTCGTATTGATAAGGTCCAAACAGCGCATTCGTGGAACGAGTGCTGTAAGTGGTTACTTCCTCCACTTGGTCCTGCATTAGAAACAACAGAGCATCCAGGGCATGACAGCCGGCGGTCAACAGACTGCTGCCTCCGAAATCCTTCTTGACGTTCCAGCCATATTGCTTGTACCAGGGACCGATGCCGTGAAAATAATCCACCTCGGCATAATGCAGTTCTCCGAGCAGTCCCTGATCGAGGCAGGAGCGAATGAGGCTGAAGTGCTGGCTGTAACGGACCTCGAAGCACACGCAGCTCTGGACACCAGCCTTGTGGATCGCGTCGCGCACGGCTTTCGCATCTGCATAGGTCAGCGCCACCGGCTTCTCGATGATGAGGTGTTTTCCGGCCTTGGCGCCGGCGATGGCTTGCTCGGCGTGGAGTGGATGAGGTGTGCAGATGTCGAGCACATGGATATCCGGACTGGCTAACATCTCGTCCAGGCTCCGGTAGACCTTCAGGGGCAACCCGAACTGTTTGGATAGCTCGTCCTCCTTGAGGTCACGCCTGGAACAGACAGCGGTAACCTTCGCACCTTCGACCGACTTGAACGTCTCAATATGTGCTCCGGCGACCCATCCCAAACCGACGATCCCCACGTTTAATTCACTCATTGATTGATCTCCTCTCATCTGTTCCGCTCGCGGCGAGTCCCAAAGCGGCTGGCTGACCCGTTTGCCGCTTCAATCCGAAATTTTGACCTGCGCGACCTCTCGATGAGTGTACAATTCTGAACCGCGGCCATCCCGAGGTTGTCGAGTTCCGATCGGGAAAAATTCAGGAGGCATCATGTCCCCACCCATCGTTGCGACCAATCGTGTCAAGAAAGCCTTGCGCGAAGGCCGGTCGGTCGTCGGAACCATGGTCGTCGAATTCCGCCAGCCTTCGATTATGCAACTGCTGGCCAATGCGGGATTCGATTTTGTCATCATCGATAATGAACACGGTCCTTTCAACATCGAAACGATTGCTGACTTGAGCCGGTCGGCGGTGCAGCATGGCCTGACGCCAATTGTGCGGGTTCCAGACTGGAGCTATCCGCACATCGCGCAACCCTTGGATTCCGGGGCTCAGGGCGTCATGATACCAAGAATCGCAGAGGCACAACAGGTTCGCGACGTGCTGGAGATGATGAAGTACCCTCCCCAAGGGCGACGAGGCTGCGCATTGGCGAGAGGCCATACCTCGTTTCAGGTCGGCCCCGTGTCAGAAGCGATGGCTGCCGTTAACCAGGAAACGCTCCTCATCATCCAATTGGAGACCCGTCAAGCGGTGGACAACCTGGACGAGATTGCGGCGGTGGAGGGCTTGGATGTTCTGCTGGTGGGGCCTAACGACCTTTCGATTTCGCTGGGAGTCCCCGGGCAGATGGAGGACGCCGGCTTCACACGAATCGTACAGCGCGTGGTGGACACTTGCAGAGACCGAAAGGTTTTTCCAGCGATTCACGTGAATGACGTCAACATGGCGGTTCGCTGGGTCGGGCGAGGCATGCAGATGATCAGCTTCAGCTCAGAACTTGGTTTCGTGATGAAAGCGGGGAGCGAGGCTCGGAAGACTATCCAAGAGAGCTTCAAAGGCTGAGCGGTGCCGTCTCTGAAGATCCCCTTCCCGTCTTCCGGAAATGGTCAAACCCTTCGGACGCCACCAGAACAGCGTGGTTTCCGGCGCTGAGCAGGACCTTCCCGCGTTGACCGGTTATCTGTCCCACCCGGCGCACGGGAATGCCGAAAATCCGGCGGGGGACCCGGCTGCCGAGCTGAGGGGGAACGGCAAAGAGCAGTTCGTAATCTTCACCGCCATGGAGGGCGTAACTCAAAACCGGCTTTGACAACAGTTTCGGCAGTATCGAGGGTATGGGAATCTGAGAGGATTCAATTAGCGCCCCCACCTGGCTGCGTTGGCACAGACGGTGGAGGTCCGTAGACAGCCCATCGCTGAGGTCGATCATGGCCGAGGCTAGCCGGCGGCGAGCCAGGTACCGTCCTACCTGCAAGCGCGGTTCAGGACGGAGGTGACGCCGCACCAGCTTGCGGCAACGGGAGGGAATGGTTTGACGACGTCTCAACAACTCCAGCCCCATGGCCGACCCGCCTAGTTCTCCACTCACGAACAGCCAATCTCCCGGCCGGGCGCCACTGCGCGTGAGCAACTCGCTGGCCTTCACTTCTCCCGTGATGGCGACATCGATGAACAGGTCGCGTCGGGAGGCACAGGTATCCCCTCCCACCAGATGAACCTGGTGCTGTTTAGCCAGCCGGGCCATCCCCCGGTAAAAAGCGTCCAGAAAATCAGGGGGTAAGGTCTTTGGTACACAGATCGAGGTGGTGAAGTAACGGGCTGTGCCGCCCATGGCGGCAATATCGCTCAAGTTGACGGCCAACGCCTTCCAGCCGAGGTCTGCGGGGCCTGTGTAGCGCAGATCAAAATGAACACCTTGCACCAAGGCATCAGTAGACAGCAAGGTCAGGTGTCCTTTCCGACCCTCAAAAACCGCGGCATCATCGCCTATGGATTCATGAAGGGAGCGAGGCTTGCGAAGGCCTGATGTCCAGCGCTGAATGCGCCGGATCAGCTGGTCCTCACTGTCGAGCCGGTGTTGCGTTGACATAGGCGGGGCGCGAGCGCCTGCGAGGAGCCTGGTGAGAAAGAGCGATCGTTAAGACTTGTCGGACCTCATCGACCGGAAGGATGTCGATGCTCTTCATGAGGTTCTTCGGCAGCTCATCAAGGTCCTTGCGGTTCAGTTTTGGAATGATGACTTGCTTGATGCGGGCCCGCCGCGCCGCCAGGATCTTCTCCTTCAGCCCGCCGATCGGGAGTACGTTCCCGCGAAGAGTGATCTCTCCGGTCATGGCCACACCGCGCTTGACGGGCCTACCGGTCAGAAGGGAAATCATGGCCGTGGCCATCGTGATGCCGGCCGAGGGACCGTCCTTGGGAATGGCACCCTCCGGGATGTGGATGTGGAGGTCACGCTCCTGAAACACATTTTCGTCGATGCCCAACTCACCGGCCTTGCTGCGTGCGTAGCTCAGCGCGGCCTGGGCTGATTCCTTCATCACCTCGCCCAGCTTGCCCGTCAGGATCAGGTTTCCTTTACCCTTCATGCTTGTGGCTTCGATAAACATAATCTCGCCGCCGGTCGGAGTCCAGGCCAATCCCGTGGCCACACCGGCCTGATCCTGCTTCAACAGCTCCTCTGGAAGGATCTTGGGCGATCCCAAGTACTCCTTCAGTTTCTCGGGGAGAACCTTGGTGACACCTCTCTTGCCTTCCGCGATCCGCCGCGCAACCTTCCTGCAGACCGTCCCGATTTCTCTTTCCAGATTTCGTAATCCCGCCTCCCGCGTGTATTGAGCAATGATCATGCGCAACGCCGTATCCGTAAACTGGACGTGCTTCGCCTTCAGACCGTGCTCAGCCAGCTGCTTGGGCAACAGATGCTTTCTCGCGATGGCGACCTTCTCCTCCTCGGTGTAGCCGGAGAGTTCAATGATCTCCATACGATCGCGGAAAGCCGGCTGGATAGGATCCAGCAGGTTGGCGGTCGTGATGAACATCACCTTGGAAAGGTCGAACGGGACTCCCAGATAATTGTCACGGAAAGCGAAGTTCTGTTCGGGGTCGAGAACCTCAAGCAGGGCAGAAGAAGGGTCGCCTCGATAATCCATTCCGATTTTGTCCACTTCGTCCAGCATAAATACGGGATTATTGGACCCGGCCTGATGGATACCCTGAATAATGCGCCCAGGCATCGATCCCACGTAGGTGCGGCGGTGCCCGCGAATTTCGGCTTCGTCATGCACGCCTCCCAGACTCAGGCGGGCAAACTTACGATCCAAGGCCCTCGCAATCGATCGTCCCAACGATGTCTTGCCGACTCCCGGAGGACCGACAAAACAAAGTATGGGGCCTTTGGCGTCGCCTTTGATCTTTCTGACAGCCAGGTATTCGACGATCCGTTCCTTCACCTTCTCCAAACCATAGTGGTCTTCATCCAGGATGCGCTGAGCGCGCTTCAAGTCCAGGTTGTCCTTCGTGGAAGCGGACCAGGGCAATGAGACCATCCACTCCAGGTAGTTACGAATCGTGGCGGTTTCCGCCGAATCCGGGTGCATGCGCTCCAGCTTCTTCAGCTGTCGCTCGCACTCCTCCGTCACTTCCTTGCCCATCTTGGCGTTGATGATCTTTTCCCGCAGTTGCTGGGCTTCTTCGGTGATCTCTCCCGTGTCTCCCAATTCCTGCTGAATGGCTTTCAGCTGCTGCCTCAAGTAAAACTCGCGCTGAGATTTGTCGATCTCGCCCTTGGCTTGGTTGTTGATTTCCTGCTGCACGCTCAGGAGTTCGAGTTCCTTGGTCAAGAACTCGTGAATCTTCTTGAGACGTTGAATGGGGTCGACCGAGTCCAGCGCCAGCTGGGCATCTTCCGGTCGCAGTTCCAGATTGGAAGCCACGAGATCGGCTAAGCGGCCGGGGTCATCCAGGTTGGCAACCAGGACCATGACTTCTGAGGAAATGCTCTTACCCAGATTCACCGCCTTTTCCAGCGAGCTGCGCACATTGCGCACCAAGGCCGTGACCTCAACAGAGGGAGTTTCGAGTGAGGGCTCACTGATCAGGTTGATCTTGCATTGGAGATACGGCTTGGTAATTTCATCGTAGGATTCGACTCGAGCCCGGGAGAGACCTTGGACCAGGATGCGAATTCTTCCGTCCGGCAGCTTAAGCATGCGCATGATGAGGGCGACAGTCCCCATCGAATAAAGATCGCCGACTCCGGGTTCGACCTGCTCCATGTCCTTCTGGGAAACCAGAAAAATAAGCCGGTTCTCGGAGAGAGACTGGTCTACGGCTTTGATGGAGCGCTCGCGGCTCACAAACAGCGGAACAATCATGAAAGGAAACACCACGATGTCCCGAAGCGGAAGCACCGGGAGAGTGTCGGGGATCTTCAGCTGGGGTTCTTCCTGATCTTTTTCTTCTACCGGCATTCCGTCTCAACCTTCAATGGGAATTACCCATTCCGCCTTGCGGCGGTTGGGCAGCTTAGGAAGCGAGATCGTCAGGATTCCATTCTTCAGAGTGGCTCGGGCCGATCCTACGTCCACTGTGACGTTGAGTGGGATCATGCGCCGGAACCGCCCATAGCTTCTTTCGAGGCAGAGATAGCAAACTTTCTTACCGGACAGCACTTCAGCCTTTTTCTCCCCACTCAGCGTCAGAAAACCATCCTGACAAACCACCTGCAGATGACCGGCATTCACGCCGGGCACTTCGGCGACAACCAGAAACTCCTTCTCATCTTCGCTTAGATCGACGCGTGGGTTCCAGCCCCCCTTGCCTTCTAGCGAAGCCCTGCAAATCTCGTCGGAAAGCTCCCCCAGCAGTCGTTGCATCTCGACCTGCAGGTTCAGCAATTCATCGGTTCGGATGGATCGTCGCATCAGCGGATTCTACTTCACCTTCAACAGCTCGCGCAGTTCAGCCATGAACTCCTTGATGTCTTTGAAATCCAGATAGACCGACGCAAATCGAACATATGCGACCTTATCGAGCTTTCGCAACCGCTCCATCAGCAGTTCCCCGATTTCTTCCGTACTGCGCTCCCTCTCGTGGGCTTCCTGGACAAACGATTCGACTTCGTTGACGATCTCCTCTAACTGGCTGAGGCTGACCGGCCGCTTTTCGCAAGCCTTCATCAGGCCAGTCAGGAGCTTCTGGCGGTCGAACTTCTCTCGCCGCCCATCCTTTTTAACCACCATATAGGGGATTTCGTCAATGCGTTCGTAACTGGTAAAGCGTCGGGCACATTCCAAGCACTCTCGTCTGCGCCGGATGACATCGCCTTCCCGACTTTCTCGTGAGTCCACCACTTTGTCTTCCAGGTGTCCGCAGAATGGGCATCTCATGATTTTCGCAATTCTCGTCGAACTACTCGCTCAGCGACGGGGCAAAGGTTCACGTCCAGATAGGCCGAATGTTTTGAAATGTCTTGACTTGAGGGGCCAAACTTCTTCTCCGCTTCCGGGGGAGTTGACTATAATAGCGATGATTTCGATGGCCTTTGCCCGCCAGCCACGCTTTCCTCAAAGTTGGGTCCAGCTTGCTGGGTATGCTCGCGATTTGCGCTTGAAGAGCTTGTACTTACAGCTCGGTCAACATATAGAAAACCCTGATTTGAGTCAAGCCGTCAAGCCCCAAGAGACTCTCGAGCCCAAATTGCGGAGGCAAATTCCTGCACTAGAGCTGGAGCATAAAGCCGGTCGGCCAAGCCAAGCGCCTGGAGCATTTGGGGATGCCGAGGCGGAAACCGAAAAATAGTTGAACTTTTGTCATTCTTTTTCGTTATCCATCACGTAGATAGCGCAGGAGCCCGGCCTTGACGGAAGTGGATGCGGATGCGGAGGTTATTGAGCGCGCGCGGGCGGGCGAATCGCTGGCGTGGGAAAAGCTGGTGGTTCGGCATTCGAAGCGGATTTACAACTACTGTTACCGTTTTGTCGGAAGAGCGGATTATGCCGAGGACCTCACACAAGAAGTGTTCGTTAAGATCTTTCGTAACCTGGGAAACTTCAAACCGGAGTCCGGCCATTTTGTCACTTGGATGATGAGCGTTACTCGCAATCTCCTCATCGACCATTATCGGCAGAGCAAGGGGGACCGGCTCACGGTTTCGACGGATGAAAACGAGGAGTTCAGCGTGTTGGATGTCATGCCCGACAGTGGGCCCAGTCCCCAAACGGCAGTCGAACAGAAAGAGAAAGCAGCGTTCGTGCGCCAGGGGTTGCAGCATCTTTCGCCGGATCTTCGCGAGGCTGTCATCCTGCGAGACCTGCAGGAATTGAGCTACCAGGAGATCGGCGACATCTTGAAAATTCCCGAAGGGACCGTCAAGTCCAGGATCAATCGGGGGCGAGTGGAGCTTGCGAAACACTTGCAGCGAATGGGGTCGCTGGGCAAAGGCATGGCGTTCTGAGTGGGGCAGGGAGGGTGTGCCGTGAGGATGGAATGTCACGAGGTTGAGCTGAAGCTGAACGATTACCTCGAGCATCAGCTCTCGGATGAGGATCGACATGAGGTCTCTGTTCATCTGGCGGGGTGTGCCGGCTGTTCGTTGTTGCGCAGCAGCCTTGAGCACTCGCTGGGATGGCTCAGGTCCACACCCGTGCTGGAGCCGCCGCCACGGCTCTTGCACCGGATCTTCGCGGAAACCACTCGCCGACCACGTCCGATGACCTGGCGGGAGTACCTGTTGCAGCTTCTTCGCCCGCTCTATGCCACTCCCCGCTTTGCGGCCGGAGCCTGCGTGGCGGTCATCTCGTTCACCCTCGTGATGAATGCTTTCGGGGTCCAAGTGAATCAAGTGAACTGGCGCGATTTCACCCCTCAGGGAATCCTCCAGATTCTCAATCGAACGGTGAATCTGGCCTATGACAGCGGCGTCCGCAAGCTGAACGACCTGAAGTTGCTCTACGAGATCCAATCCAGGATCGACGAGTTGAGAGGTCAGCAGGATGGGCGGGAACCGGAGCGAGAAAAGAAGGACACTCCCAAACAACCGAAGGAAAACTCGGCAACGGAATATCTGGTCGGGAGCTTGCACATGAGCGAGCTTGACAGGCGCTGCAGTTCAGGAGGTATCCACACTCAATTATGATCTGCATCCACCATGCCGACACCGAAGCCTTCGCGAACTGCACCCGCTGCCAGCGGCCGTTTTGCAACGCCTGCCTGGTTCAGATGGAAGGAGCCTACTACTGCTTTGCTTGCAAGGACGTGCGAACGCCCGACGCGGCCTTCCAGACGACTTCCACGGCCGGCGGCAGCCCTGGCCTGGCGTTTGGACTCGGGTTCATTCCGGGCGTTGGCGCCATCTACAACGGAGAGTATCTCAAAGCAGTCGTCCAGGTGATGATTTTTGGATTTCTGATCTCGATCGCCGACGCTCCCGGGCTCGGGAAGTTCGGTGCGATGTTCGGGATGCTGGTGGGAACCTATTACTTTTACATGCCTCTGGAGGCTTACCACACGGCCCGGAGAAGGCGACTGGAGGCTTCGGGACACATGGTTGCGCGGTCCAAGGAAAGTCTTCAGGAGGAATCCCTTTGGTCGGGGATTGTCCTCACCGCATTGGGGAGCCTGTTTTTTGTGAATAACTTTGTAGAAGGCTTCATCGAGCGTCTGCTGCGGTTCTGGCCAGTCATGCTCATTGCGGCGGGCCTCTATTTGGTTGCCCGGCACCTGAGAGCGGAAAACCTGGTTGGAGACAAGCCATGAGGAAACAAGGCTCCATCTTCTGGTCTCTCACCCTGATTTCGATTGGGGTATTGTTTCTGTTGGGCAACCTCAGTCCGAGCATCAACCCCTGGGTGGTGATTGCGAAGTTCTGGCCCTTGCTGATCGTCTTCTGGGGAATTAGCAAACTCGTGACCTACCTGACGGTCAGTGACCCCTTTGCGGTCCAGCGCACCCGGCTAAGTGGAGGAGATATCGTTCTCCTTCTTCTCATCCTGGTTGTCGGCAGCGGATTCTCCAAGATGATGCCGGCCGGGTGGTGGACCCATCCAGCGAGGTCGTGGACCATTGACATCGACGAGGGCACAAGCGGGGAGGCTTTCTCGGATTTCGAAAACGCGTTTACCTCTACTGAAGAGCTTTCTCAGGAGCTTGCGGCCCGTGAAAACCGCATCGAGATCGTTAATCGCTATGGCGACGTGGAAGTAACCGTTCACGACCTGGCCCAAATCCGAGTGGTTCTTCAGAAAAAGGTTGGCCTGAGCGATCCGAAAGAGGCCCGAGAACTGGCGGAAACCGTCAAGCTTCGCATCGAGAAAGTGAACTCCGGTTACCGAGTTTCGACTAACCGGGAAGAGCTGCAAAAAGCCCAGCGTAACCGACTCCGCACCAATCTGCAGATTTGGGTTCCTCGCGCTACGGAAGTGAATCTGACCAACAAGTACGGCGCGGTTAGTGTGGAGCGTCTGGCCGGACAGCAAAGGGTTTCAAACGAATACGGCAGCTTGAGTGTCAGGGAAATTGCAGGGCCTGTCGACATTAGCAACCGGTACGGGTCGATCGAGGCGGTCCAGATCACCGGCAACTGCCGTGTCGAAAACATGTACGGTTCGATTCGGCTGGACGAGGTTGGTGGGGCGGTGGACCTGGAAAACGGTTACGGGTCGGTGGCTCTGGCGCGCATCAAAGGCACGGCCAAGCTGCAGCACCGCTACGGTGAGCTGTCCTGCCAGAACTTGGAATCATCGCTGTCGGTGGAGGGGCGGCATGTGGAGGTCAAGGCGTCGAAAGTGGCTGGAGACGTGAAAGTTCTCACGTCCTACAAGGACGTGGAACTCCAAAATGTTGGCGGTGAGATCCGAGTCGACGGGAAACACGGCGACATTCGAATCGCCGACGAGCACTCCCCGACAAGACCGATTCAGATTGATGCGGCCTACAGTGCTGTCACGATCAGCCTTCCCCGGGACAGTCGCTTCAAGTTGGAGGTCTTTTCGAAGTACGGAACGTTCAGTTCCGATTTCGATTCCGAGGGAGACAGACGCTTTTCAGACGACCCCTCCGGTTCCCGCCTGGTCACCTCCCACGGTTCCGACGGGCCGCTCATCCGGGTCAACACCTCGTTTCGAGAAGTGAGACTGCAGGCCTCTTAGAGAGTTTGCAGAGGAAACATCTTCCTTCTCTGCGGGTCACCTCGCTAAGCCTCCATCTGAAAACAAGCAGCCGCCCGTCAGCGGTAGTTGCCGCCCCGGTGGGGCAGCCACCCATCAAAGCCGACGCCCGACCGAGATTCGGCCGGCCGTACCCTCTTCGATGCGCCCGATGATGGCAGCTTGCCTCAGCCCTGCGGCGTGCAACTGCTGGATCAATGAAATGGCCTCTTCAGGCGGAATGGCAGCCAGCAACCCACCCGAGGTCTGGGCGTCACACAAGACAAGCTGTTCCTCCTTACCTAGCTCTGGCGCGTAGCTCACCCAGTCGTTCAAGAATCGCCAGTTGGCGTGGGTTCCTCCGGGGGCGATGCCGGCATGCACGTATTCCCAGGCAGCCGGCAAGACTGGAACCTGTTCCAGCCCCACCCGTGCGCTGACCCGGCTCTCAGCCGTGATATTGCGGAGGTGACCCAGCAGCCCGAAGCCGGTCACGTCCGTCAGGGCGTGCGCTCGCGCCGCAACCATCGCCTCCGACGCGGCTCGGTTCAGCGTAGTCATCACTGTGATGGCCCCGTCGATGGCGTTCAGCCGGTCTTCACCCAGTTTGGCCGCGGTGCTGATGATGCCCAACCCAAGAGGCTTGCTCAGCACCAAGGCGTCACCGGGTTGGGCGCCCGAGTTGGTCAGGATTTGTTTCGGATGAATGGCTCCAACGACGGCCAGTCCGAAGAGGGGCTCGTCGCTCTTAATGGTGTGACCGCCGATAATATCGATCCCGGCATCGTGAGCTTTGTCGGCGGCGCCCCTCAGGATATCTCCCAACACGTCGGGGCTGAGAAGGTTGTCCGGAAACCCAACCAGATTCAGGGCTGTCAGGGGTTTGCCACCCATGGCGTAGATGTCACTGAGTGCGTTGGCGGCCGCTACCGCCCCAAAGTCGTAGGGGCGGTCAACAATTGGCGTGAAAAAATCGGTGGTGAGAACCAGGGCCAGGTCGTCGCTGAGTTTATAGACTCCTGCATCGTCGGCTGTAGCGCTTCCCACCAGCACATTGGGATCGCTGATTGTGGGAAGCTTACCGAGAAGGGGCAGCAAATATCCGGGCGGTTGTTTGGCGGCACAGCCGGCACGCTTCGCCAGCTGAGTGAGCCGGATGCCAACTCGGTCGGTCATTGATTTCTCCTGGAACAAGACAGAGTGAGCGGAAAAACCTGAAATACCATGTCTCAAAGCGTCTTTGGAAAGAAGGTTCACTTCCTCGACGTCTGAGTCATTCTATCGGAATTCTGAGGAGTTGTTGGAAGAGGTTCAACCTGCCCCACTTCCCTTTTCAGCCAAGTTGCCCATGGACGTATGCCCGACGCCCCAGGCGACTCCATCAATAGCCGCGAGCTTTATCCACCACATTCAGCAACGGGAGACCGTTGGCGTATCGGCGCACGTTTTCAGTGATCAGGGCCATCATGCGGACCTGACGAATCGGAGCTGCTCCCGAGTTGTGCGGCGTGATCACCAGGTTGGGGCAATCCCATAGGGCATGCTCGGGCGGCAGCGGCTCGGGCGTGGTGACGTCGAGCCCCGCGCCCGCGATTTGCTTTTCTTTCAGGGCCCGGACCAGCGCTTCCTGATCGACCAGACCACCACGCGAAACGTTGATGAAGTATGCGGAGGGCTTCATCCGGCTGAACACGGCGCCGTTAAACATCTTGACGGTCTCCCGGGTGTGTGGCGCGCAACTCACCAACACATCCACTTGGGGAACCATTTCATGGAGCCAAGCGGGCTCCCGCAGTTCAGCGACAAACTCAGGTTTGGGCAGCGGCTTGGGATCCACGGCCAGGATCTTCATTCCAAAGCCGTAATGAGCCCGGCGCGCCGTCTCAGTCCCGATGCCTCCCAGTCCGACAATACCCATCGATTTCTGGTAGAGATCGATGAGAGGCACGCTGCTTTGGCGTTCCCATTTGCGTGCCCGAAAACTCGGTACGGAGTCTTGAACCAATCCCCGTGTAAGGCTCAAGGTGAGTGCCAGCGCTGTTTCTGCGATGACCGGGGCATACACGCGCTGCATGTTGGTGAGCACGCAAGGATGCTCCATGAGCCGCTTCGGTAGGTTCTCCACACCCGCCGCGGTGTGCTGAACCCATTTCAGGTTGCGTGCCTCCGCCAACATCTCGCCATCCACCGAACCAAAAACAGCTTCCGCTTCAGGGATCCTTCGTCGCAATTCGGTTTTATCCTTCACCAGAATCAGATCCAGGTTCTTGCCGGCGGAGCGGATTTGATGCTCTTCCGAAGGGCTCAGATCGACCGTGCAAAGCAGCTTGATGGGCCCCCCGGAAGGACGAGGTTCTACGAGGGGATAAATGGGTGTCACGACCGGCTCTGCCGCGTGGGCGGCACCACCAGCCAGAGCGACCGCTGTTCCACCTGCCGCCAGACCCGAAATGAAATGACGACGAGAGAGGTTTGTAGACATGCTTGGTTTCTCCTTAGTTCCCGGTCAAGTTGTTTACTTCCCTGGAAATTGAAGGGCCCCAGGTCTCCCGAAGACGTCTCCTGCTTCAGGCCTTGGAGAATGTTGGCGGGGTTCGGGAAACCGTGGGATCGGGGTTCGTTTCGGCGCCAGCCACTCGTCGGATGACGAGAACCAGCAACGCAGAGGGCTTTTCTATCGCAGATCGACTTCACGCCCGGCCACCCACACCCGGCTGATCTGGCGCGTTTGAACGATGTCCTCCAGCGGATCGCCGTCGAGCAGGACGATATCGGCCTGTTTGCCCGCCTCCAGCCTGCCCACTTCCTTCAGCTTCAAACATGCGGCGGCATTTCCGGTCGCTGTCTGCAGCGCTTGGGAAGGAGTCAACCCAGCCTGGACCATCAGCTCCAGTTCACGGTGCTCGAAATATCCCTGAAAGCGGGCTGGTGGGCCAGAATCGGTTCCGAAGGCGATCTTGACTCCGGCGTCGAACACCTTCTTCAGGTTCTTCTGTGCCGTCTTCAACTGTCCCGGGTATCTGTGGAATTCAGGATCCGACGAGACTTTCCTCCCCCACGCTGGATCTTTAAGTTCGGCGATGATCTCCGGATTCACCCACTTCCCAAAGAAAGGATCGTCCAGAAAGGCAGGGGGCTTGGCGTATAAATAGGTTGATTCCTCGCGGGTCAAGGTGGGGACTACAAACACACCTCTTTCCAGAACCAGCTTGATGAAAGCCTCGTCTACCGCCTTGTCACGAACGCTATGAGCCATGCCGTCCAGCCCCGCCTGAACCAGCTTGCGGGCGTCTTCCAGGTAGAAAACGTGGGCCATCACGGTAAGGTTCCGCGCGTGCGACTCTTTGATGATGGCTTCGCACAAGTCCAGCGGAATCTTGGAATAGTGACCCCAATGGTCGTCCACCCAGACCTTGACGGCATCCACTTTTTGATCCGCCAACTCCTCAACGTGTTTCGAAACCTCAGCTGCGGTGCCCACCTCCCGAGCCAGTCCCGCGTTTCCAGGAAGCACTGCCGGGAATGCCTGTTTGCCGGCAAAACCACGACCGGCGGTGTACACCCTGGCGCGTGCCGGCTCGTCAAGTCTTGCTGCACCTCGCACTTCGAAGATCGGCTCAAAGTCGGTGCCTAAGCTCATGACCGTCGTGACCCCGTAACGGGCATACTGCCTTAGCTGGTCGAGGATGTTCTGGCGGGTGTAATTCTCCTTCCCCTGCCTCAATCCCTTCGTCATGCCCACGTGGCCGTGAGAGTTGATCAGGCCCGGAATGGCTGTTCTTCCCTGGGCATCTATCACCAGAGCGTTCTCAGGAATCCGCAAAGCACCACGAGGACCGACTGCCTCGATACGACTTCCCCGCATGACCAGTACTGCATCTTGGGTAGGTGGTAGTCCCGTGCCGTCCCAGACCTGAGCCCCATCGATCACTGTTACGGTTTCGGTCGGCCGCTCCGTGACATGTACAGGAGCGGGCTTGTCAGCGCAGCCTGAAGCCAGCAATAAAGAGACGGTAATAGCTACCACCAAACGACGATTGCTCAAGATCACACGCTCCTGAATTTGGTATTGAACGTCACGAATGATTTCCGGAGGGATCATTCTATCCCACCCCAGGTCTGTCACCAATCGGAGAATGCAGGGAATCCGGCCCGCAACGCGCACCCGATGAGCTTACCAACAAGGCGATCGGTATTGGCCCTTGCTCGCATTCCCCGGATCGACATCTCGGGGAGAATTCCGAGAGGTGCCTATACTGTGGACCCCTTGAAGCAGACACTTTGCAGGCGTCTTGTATAATCCACACCTGTGAGTGTGGCAGGGGAGCCGGCTCGTCGGGATGTCGGAGATGGAGAACACGCGCCCAAACACTCAAAGCAGGCTTGATCCGCCTGGAGACAATATTCTTCGAGTCGGCTTAGGCTGATGACGAGGTGGGTTACCCCTGGGGGTGTTCCCCAGGATAAGGAAAGTGAGAAGGCAGACGCGATGGTACCGCTGATTGTGATGCTGGCCGCCTGGATGGCCTTCCGGCTTTGTGGTTGGGCGGGCCTGCTGTCCAGCGCCGACTCCGGAGCGGGATCGTTGCGTCTGGCACTGGCCGCGATGTTTGTCTTTACGGCACTCTCCCATTTCCTTCCTCGCTCGCGCCAGGATTTGATTGCCATGGTTCCGCCGGCCTTTCCGCGTCCGGACGTCTTGGTTCGGCTCACAGGCATTCTGGAGCTGGCCGGGGCCTTCGGTCTATTGTTGCCAGGTTTGGTTCGAACGGCGGCCTGCTGCCTGGCCGTTTTACTGGTCGCCATGTTTCCGGCGAACGTGCACGCAGCCCGCAAAGGGTTGCGCATTGCCGGCCGACCGGCAACACCCTTGGCCCTCCGACTACCCATGCAGCTATTTTGGATCCTAGCATTGGGTTGGGTAGCGCTAACGGCCTCCACCAGCAAAGGGGGATGAGACCCAGGGTGTTCGATCAATCGGCAGCCGGGCAGACCAAAATTCGAGGGAAGGGAGCGATTGATCGGTGGAACTGGTAATCCTTCCTGGCATGGACGGAACAGGGATCCTCTCGCAGACTTTCGCCAATCATCTGCCTGGTGACTTCTCAGTCACCATTGTCAGGTATCCATCTGGTGAACGGCAGAGCTATGCCGAGCTTGAATTCATCGCGCGGTCGGCGCTTCCAGAGAACCGGCCGTTTTTGTTGCTGGGTGAATCATTCTCCGGCCCCATTGCAATTTCCTTGGCGGCCTCGAATCCAACGAAGCCGGCCGGCTTGATTCTCTGCTGCTCTTTTGCCCGGAATCCCTACCAATTCCTGCGGCCGTTCGGTTCGCTGAGCACGTTGGTTAATGTTCGGGCCATTCCCCTCCCGGTTCTTTCCGGGATATTGTTGGGGCGATGGTCCACGCCGGCCTTGCGATCGCTTTTGCAGGAGGCTCTGTCCATCGTTCCCCCAGCCGTACTTCAGGCTCGCGCCTCGGCCGTTCTGACGGTGGATGCCGTGGACATGCTGCGCCACCTCCAACTTCCTTTACTTTACCTGAAAGGCTCCGAAGACCGGTTGATTCCTCCGGCGGCGGCGACCTTGGTGTTGGAGAACGCGCCGGATACTCGTCTGGAAGAGATCCCGGGGCCGCACCTGTTGCTGCAGGCGGCACCGGAACGATGTGCCCGGGTGATTACCGACTTCGCCAACCGGCAATGCCGAATCGCTCGGTGAACTTGCTTGTTCGGGAACCGGGAAGGCAACGTGCTTTCTCTGAGAGGGTTGAAATGCCGTTGTGTACGTTTGAACGTCTTTCGCATATAGTACGCTGCAGGGTTTTTGGCCTTGAGGGCTGCCTGCAGGGATCTGAGTCTGAGCACCGGCACGGTGTCGATCCATTACCCAATTATTGACAAGGAGTTATCATGCCTTTGATCGAAAACGAACCTCAGCTGGAAACGACTCTGGCCACCCCTAGCCAGCGAGACATCGAGTTTATGAGGAAGCACCAGGGCGATGTCCTCATCTTGGGCGCGGGTGGAAAGATGGGTCCCTCTCTGGCCAAGCGAACCAAGCGGGCTACTGAGGCGGCGGGCGTGGATCGAAGAGTGATAGCGGTCTCCCGATTTTCCTCGCAAGTGGCGCGGGCCGATCTGGAAGACCAGGGTGTGGAAACCATTCCTTGTGACCTGCTGGACCGCGACCAGGTGGACCGCCTGCCGCAGTGCGAAAATGTTCTGTTCCTGGCTGGACGAAAATTTGGTTCGACAGAGCGAACGGACCTGACGTGGGCCACCAACGCCGTGCTTCCGGCTGACGTGGCTCGTCATTTCCGCAGGTCTCGAATCGTGGTGTTTTCCACCGGCAATGTGTACCCTTTCGTTTCGGCCGATTCCGGAGGAGCGGTTGAGAGCGATGTGCCGGATCCTTGCGGGGAATATGCCCAATCCTGCCTGGGGCGGGAGCGGGTCTTCGAGTACTTCAGCCTCGAGAATGGGACGCCCTGCCTGATTTATCGGCTGAACTACGCCGTCGACTTGCGCTATGGCGTGCTGGTGGACGTGGCTCGAAAAGTCTGTGAAGGAGAGCCTGTCGGCCTCAGCGTCGCCCACTTCAACGCAATCTGGCAGGGAGATGCGAACTCCTACGCCCTCCGCAGTTTCGAATTTTGCGCCTCGCCGCCGAAGTTCCTGAATGTAACCGGACCGGAGATCATCTCGGTGCGTTGGGCGGCGGAGTGGTTTGCCGAAAGATTCAAGAAAGACGTTCGGTTTGAAGGTCAGCCTTCGACCTCCGCTTTGCTCAGCAACGCTTCCCTGTGTCATCGGTTAATGGGTAAGCCCGAAGTGGGCCTGGCTCAGTTGATGGACTGGGTGGCCCACTGGGTCGAGAGTGGAGGTCGCAGCCTGAACAAACCGACGCACTTTGAGGTCAAGAATGGGAGGTTCTAGCAAATCCATGAAGCTGACACTGGATCCCACGATGCTCGAACGGCTGCGAACAGGAGTGGTCATCCCCGCTCACCCTCTGGCCCTGGATGCCAATCGCAAACTGGATGAACGCCGCCAGACTGCGCTCACTCGCTATTACTGTGCAGCGGGAGCCGGTGGCGTTGCAGTCGGGGTGCACACCACCCAGTTTGCCATTCGGGATCCGAAAATCGGTCTATTTGAACCGGTTCTGAAGCTGGCACTCGAACAGGTCAAGACACACGAACAATCTTCGGGTCGACGTCTCCTCAAGGTTGCCGGCATCTGCGGGCAGACCGCTCAAGCCGTCAAGGAAGCTGGCTTCGCGCGTGAGACCGGCTACGATTTTGGCCTTTTGAGCCTGGGCGCGCTCCGTGACGCATCTCTGGAGGACCTGATCAGCCACTGCAGGAAGGTAGCCGAAGTCATCCCGCTGTTCGGGTTCTACTTACAGCCCGCAGTGGGTGGCCGTTTGCTCGACTATCGGTTCTGGAGGGAATTCCTGGACATCGAAAACGTCGCCGCCATCAAGGTTGCGCCGTTCAACCGCTATCAGACCCTCGATGTGGTGCGCGCCATGGCGGACAGCGGGCGCGCCAACGAGGTGGCACTCTACACCGGAAACGACGACAGCATCGTGGTGGATCTGCTGACCGACTATCCTCTTCCCAACCGCAATACCGTGCAATTTGTCGGGGGCCTGTTGGGCCACTGGGCCGTTTGGACGAAGAAAGCGGTGGAGCTCCTGGAAGCCATTCACGCTTGTCGGCGGGGCGGCGGGCGCGGCAGTTTTGAACTGTTGACCCGTTCCCTGGAAGTGACGGATACCAACGCCGCCTTCTTCGATTCAAGCAACCGGTTTGCCGGCTGCATCGCCGGGCTTCACGAAGTATTGCGCCGACAAGGATTGCTGGTGGGCCGCTGGTGTCTGGATCCAGACGAAGACCTTTCTCCCGGTCAAATGGAAGAGATCGATCGCGTTTACCGCCGGTATCCCCATCTTAACGACGATGGATTTGTGCGTGAGCATTTGGACAGCTGGTTGCGTTAGGGTGGTCAGGGGTGTTCAGACTGGCGGGAGGTTCCGGAACTGGCCACGGCCCGCCGAAGCACTGAGCCCAGAACCACCCTGCTGCAGCAGGGGACGCGTAGCAGAGGACAGCTGGAGGTGAGAGTTGAAGATTGACCGAGTCGAGCTGCGCGAAATCCAGATGCCCCTGATTTCGTATTTTGAGACCAGCTTCGGACGAACCACTCTGCGGCGCATCATTCTGGTTCGGGTGTTTGGCGAGGGACTGACGGGTTGGGGAGAGGTTACCTCTCCGGAAGGCCCTTTTTACAACCACGAAACAACGGAAACGGCGTGGCACATCCTGCGGGATTTTGTGGCTCCTCGTGTGCTCAAAGCGTCTTTCGAGACGCCGGACGATCTATCAGGATTGTTGAAGCCGATTCGGGGTCACACGATGGCCAAGGCAGGGCTCGAGACGGCGGTTTGGGATTGGTATGCACGCTGCCGGAATCGTCCCTTACATCGTTTGCTGGGTGGAGAAAGAAAGGCCATCGACTGCGGTGTTTCCATTGGCATCCAAGACACCATTAAGGACCTGCTGGCCAAGATTGAAACGGAACTCAAAGCGGGCTATCGTCGCATCAAGATCAAAATCAAACCAGGTTGGGACCTGGAAGTGGTCAAGGCAGTTCGCCAGGAACATCCCGACATTCTTCTGATGGCCGATGCGAACTCGGCCTACAGACTGGCCGACTTGGACCTGTTTCGCCGGTTGGATGAGTTCAACCTCTTGATGATCGAACAGCCCCTGGCTTGGAATGACATTGTGGACCACATCCAGCTCCAGCGAGTCATCCGAACCCCAATCTGCCTGGATGAATCTATTCTCGATGCTGAAGATGCAAGAAAGGCCATTGAGTCCGGTGCTTGCCGAATCATCAACATCAAATTGGGCCGGGTCGGCGGCTACGGCGAAGCCCGCAAGGTCCACGACGTTTGTGCTCGCCATTCGGTGCCGGTTTGGTGCGGAGGCATGCTCGAATCAGGTATCGGCCGTGCCCACAACATCGCGCTGTCCACGCTGGCCAACTTCAGCCTGCCTGGCGACGTCTCCGCCAGCCGGCGCTATTTCCATCAGGACGTGATCGATCCCTTGGTGGAAGTCACTTCAGACGGCCGGATCGAAGTGCTGGACGCTCCCGGCATCGGTTTTCAACCGAATTGGGATCGGATCGAATCGGTGACGGTCCGAACCCAAATGTTGGGCTGATCCTGGCGCCGCCTGTTCGGTCAATGCAAAGCTGGGCTCCAGCTCAGGCCATGACACTTTGACTCCCCATTGGTTTGGCTTCCTGTGGGAAGCGACGAGCGTTCGCCCATGGATAGAGTTCTTGTTACCGGCATCAGCGGCTTTCTTGGTTACAACCTGGCATCTCAATTGAAATCCCACTACCGCGTCTACGGTACCTATCTGGACAGCCCGGTCGAGCTTTCCGGTTGCGAGAGCCTGGCCTTCGACTTTTGCAATTTGGACAAGATCGATCGCTTTTGTGAGGCCGTTCACCCCAAAGTCATTGTTCATACAGCGGCCCGCTCCGATCCGGATGACTGCGAACAGAATCACAAACCAGCTCTGACGCTGAACACTTTTGGCACTCGCGAACTAGCCCGCGCGGCGTCACGGCTGGGTGCCAAACTGATCTTTCTCTCCACTGACCTGGTATTCAATGGGACGCAGGGATTCTACACAGAAGCGGATACCCCGGCGCCTCTGAACTACTACGCCAAGACCAAATTCCTGGCCGAGCTCGAAATCATGAACAACACCGGATTCTACGCCACACTGCGCATCGCCTCCCTCTATGGAAGGGGGCCCGGCCACCGCCAGAATTTCTTCGAAACTCTGGAGGCGAAGGCCAAAACGGCCACCCGCATGCGTCTTTTCACCGATCAGTTCCGCAGCTCGCTGTTTGTGGATGACGCGGTTCAGGTAATCCAGAGGTTTATCGAGGACAAGAGTCTGAAAGGCCTCTTTCATGTGGGAGGACCCGAGCGTCTCAGCCGCTACGAGTTCGCCCAGAGGTTCTGCAAGGTCTTCCACTACCCAACTGATTGGATGGTCCCCTGCCGTATCGAAGAAGCGGGACTAAAAGCCTTGCGTCCCAGAGATTGCTCCTTGAGGAGCGATAAGGTCGCCAACGCGCTCAAAATGAAGTTTACGCCGCTCGAAACCGGCCTGGAGAGACTGCGGGAAAAGAAGAACTCCGCCCAGCAAACCCAGTGAGGACCCCGAATCCAGCCCGCGGCCTGCCTGGTTCCCTTGCCATCAGTCCTATTCAAGCTGAACGCTGCAACCAGGAAAGTAGAACCGTAGAATCTGAAGGAAACTTTTGCCTTGACGCGCCAGCTCCACCGCGCCGGCTTGGCAGAGCCCTGAATTGTGGCCGGAACCCCATCCGGTGATTTCAATCGGGTCACTTGATGCATCGACGACATAGCGATTGCTGCGAATGACATTCCACCCATGCCGGCGTCCGACCTGGAGCCTCACTTGATCGCGCAGCCGAGTGCTTTCCGGGCGGTCTACCTCGCTGTTGGCCAGCTGTTCGAGCAAGTCCTGAGCACTCAAACCGGTAGAAATGAGTGACAGAACGTCCAGCAGGTCGCTCCGTTTCATCTGGCTCTTCCAGTGAGCCAGTGGATGTCCGGCACAAAACGGACAGGCCAGGGACAGATAGGGATAATCGGCCAGTCCCTCAGCGTGGTGATTCACCCGCGGCAGAGTTCTTCCACCGCAGACGGCGGTGTAAAGTGGGGCGATGGCCTGACCGCGATAGGTTAAGACCAGATGTCGCGTTCGCTTGACGGCATGCTGGAAGTTGTCCACCTCAGCCGAATAGCCCGTTAGGAACTGGCAGTGGGTCGTATCGCAGAAGTCGAACCCCTCGTCGAGGTGTCGTGGTTTGCCAAGGTAAGATCGGACGAGAATGGCTTGGGCTTTCAGGGCTTCCGGTTCTCGAACCGCACTCATCTCCGACCGCAGGATCTGCAGAGTGGCCGCCTCCGCGCCGAGACTCAGCACCGGTAGAATCCCTCCGTTTCGGGCCGACACGGTGAGTCCGCCTGAAAACAAGCGCTCGATTTTTCCCGGAATCGAGATCTTCCACTGTGCGGGGATCATCTCCACTGAGGTCGCGGCGAAATCGCTCCCCTCTCCGAGGATTCTGACCCGGAGCTGCCCTTTCTCCCCGATCCGGACTTCCAGAATCTCCCTGCGAAGCAGCAACCGTTGTGACTTTCCAGTGGGGGCCTCCAGAAAGACCCGCCCCGAGTTTTCGGGGGTGATTTGGAGGAGCTGTGGCTGAAATAGCTGGAACAACCCGACCGTCACCACCTGGTCCCGGGCCCAGGCATGGCTGCCCGCCAACAAAATGAGTATTGTGGCCAGGAGTATGGTCATCAGTGCCTTGGAAATCCCAGAGCACCGCAGGTGCGATAGTGGACGCCTGTTGCCCACAGCTGTGGGGTTTCTTCCTTTGCAGTTGAGAGTGTTATAGCAGATAGCCCGGGTGGTTTTGAACCAAGATTCCTGCGCGGCCGGCATGTTATAGTTTCGGGTTTGATCGGAGGGGGCGCAGGGGTATGTTTCTGGGGGCTCACGTATCGGTGTTGGGGGGACTGGAGCGGGCCCCTTCCAACGGAGTCGCCATAGGCTGTGAAGCCATTCAGATATTTACCCGAAACCAGCGACAGTGGCGGGCTAAGCCGATCTCTCCAGAAGAGGCAACCGCCTTCCTCGCCAGCTTTCGCGAATCGAGACTTCGATCGGTTGTTGCCCATGACTCCTATCTGATCAACCTGGCAAGCCCGGACGAAAAGCTGCTGGAACTCTCCCTGCGTGCCTTCGGGGATGAGATCGATCGTTGCGAGCAGCTCGGCATCCGCGGTCTGGTCTTCCATCCTGGGGCGCATGTGGGTTCCGGCGAATGGCCGGGGATCCGGCGGATTGGACAGAGTCTCAATCTGGTTCTGGCCTCACGAAGGGAGGGGCAAACCCGCTTGCTGCTCGAAACCACGGCCGGTCAGGGGACCCATCTGGGCTATACGTTTGAGCAGCTGGCGGCCATTCTGGAACAAGTGAAACCGAGGTCCCGGTTCGGTATCTGTCTTGACAGTTGTCACCTCTTCGCCGCGGGATACGACATCCGCAGTGCCGCCGGTTACGAACACACCATGAGAGAGTTGGAGTCTATCCTTGGGGTGGAACGGGTCGGCTGTTTTCACTTGAACGACTCCAAGACCTGCCTAGGCAGCCGGGTGGATCGGCATCACGGCATCGGCAAGGGATATCTCGGGTCGGAGGTCTTTCGGCTCATCGTGAATGACGAGCGATTCCAAGGTTTGCCCATGATCCTCGAGACGCCGGGCGGCCCGGGAGCCTACCGACGGGAACTCAGGTTTCTGAGAAGATTACAGCGAAAACCCAAAAAGTAAGATCAACTGCCGTCGTTTGATTTTTGATCGATGACCGAACTCTACCTGGTCCGACACGGACAATCCTGGCATAACCGGAACGATATCATTGCCGGACAACTCGACTCGGCCCTCACCGAGCAGGGATTCAAAGATGCCCGTTCAGTGGCTTCGCTTCTCGATTCCCAGTCGTTTGATCGGATCTATTGCAGTGACCTGCTGCGGGCCCGCCAGACGGCGGAGACCATCGCCGAGGCGCTCAATCTGAAAGGACCGTTTGTATTCAGCCGTTTGTTGCGCGAGCTGGATTATGGCGACTTCACGAATCGGCCGGTGAAAGAAGCATTCCAGTTCCTGAACTACAAGGTCGTGCAGGACCAGAGATACCCGGGGGGAGAGAGCTTTCAAGATTTGGAAGCGCGACTGACTCGCTTCGTCGCTCAGTTGAGGCAGGAGTCCCTGGGCCAGCGACTGCTGGTCACCGCTCATGCCGGCTCGATCCGTATGCTGCTGATTGTTGTGGATCCGGCTCATCGCCAGGACTACTTGGCTCAGACCTTCAGCAATCGCTATTTGGGGAAGCTGGAGCTGAACGACCGCGGAGCACTGATTCAGTACCGACAAATCCAGAACCCCTATGCCCTGTCAACTTGAGGAAGGGCTGCTCGCTCTCCTCCCTGTTGGTTCCAATCCCGATGAGTGCGTCGCCCTGCGCCTCAACGCTTGTCTCTCCTAACTTTTCAATAGCTGGTCAATGGCGTGCTGGACCTGCTCCGTGGTGATACTGAGAATGCACTTGGGTTGGTCGTACACGAGGCAGCGATATCCCGGACAGGGATTGCACTCAAAGGGGTTTTGCACCACTCTGTGCGTAACCTGCCAAGGGTGCCACACTTGCGAGTCGGAGGACCCGAAAAGGACAACGATCGGAATGCCCAAGGCGGCTGCCAGGTGAGTCGGGCCGCTGTCGTTCCCGACGAACAAACGGGCTTTCTGAAGCACGCCGATGAGATCGGAAATCGTGGGAGATTTCAAGGTTGCGGGCTTTGAGTTGGCGAGCTCTCTGATTTTGATCAGTTTCGACTGCTCTCCCGGTCCCCCCGTCAGAATGGTCTGAAGTCCCCTGTTCCACAGATGGTCGCAGACTTCCGCAAAGCCCTGTGGGGTCCATTCCTTTGTGAAGAATCGGGAGGTGGGTTGCACGACACAGTAAGGCCGGGACACGTCAATGCCTCGCAGCCGAAGGGCGGCCTCAACCGCCTGGGAGCGTTCGGGGTCCGGAAAGACCCGAGCTGTAGGAATCTCAGCGACCGGCAAGCCCAAGGCCCGCAGCCAGCCGATCTGGTATTCGACCGTGTGCTGGCGCCGGCCAGGGTCGGGAGGCGGACTGGGATCGACCCTGAGGTTATAGCAAAAGGACAGACGAAATTGCTGATGTCCAATCCGGTACTTAGCTCCGCTGAGGGCCGTCAACCAGGCGCTGGTGGAGCCACCGTGCAGGTTCAGACAAACATCGAATCGCCGCTTGCGGATCTCACGCAGCACACCTAGGCGGGAACGCAGGGCACCGCGGCTGCGGGAGGGAATCGTGATAACCTGATCCAAGTCGGGATTCCGGAGGAGAACCTGCTGATGGGGTTCCTCGGCCAGTACGGCCAGACGCAAGTCAGGCCGCCAGGATTTCAAAGCGGCATAAAGGGGAGTGGACAAGATGGTGTCCCCAAGCGAACGCAATCGAATGAACAATACCCGGGCTTCGAGAGGGAGTTGGGGTAACAGCGCCAATGGCTTCATCGGACACTCACTCGCACCTGCCTCCCGGGCCTTTGAAGCTCCCAGGCAGGAGTACAGCTAATGACCACGCTTTCTGACATTCGCGTTGTTTTAGTGGAGCCGCAGTCGCCCGGAAACATTGGCTCGGTTGCGCGGGTAATGAAGAACATGCGGGTGAAGAAGCTGACACTGGTCAATCCGCGCACTCCCCTCACCGAGGAAGCCTATCACTTGGCTTGTGGAGCGGACGACCTTCTAAACAGCGCCCACGTCACCCCGTCGATGGAAGAGGCTCTAAGCGGCGTGCGTCTGGCGGTCGGAACCAGTTCCCGACGGGTTTCCTGGATCCCAACCGCCCTCCGCCCGGCGGAGCTGGCCCAAGGCCTTGTCGATTTGTCCCCCGGCTGGGAGGTTGGATTGGTTTTCGGTCCGGAGCGAACCGGACTCACCAACGAACATCTCAGACTGTGCCAATGGCTGGTAACCATTCCATCCGATCCGATCTTTGAGTCGCTGAATCTTTCCCACGCTGTTGCGATCGTTCTTTACGAAGTCTTTCAAAAGCTCTCCTCCTCGGAGATTGGGCGGAACCTGCAACTGGCGCCTTACGAGAAGGTCGAGGAATTCCATCGCCAGCTGGAAGAATGGCTTCTGGAGATCGGTTTCCTCTCTGCAGACAATCCCAAGCTCATCATGTCCACGCTTCGTCAAGTGTTCGGACGGGCCGGCCTGGAGGAGCGGGACGTTCAGATCCTCCGGGGCATTCTGAGGCAATCGAAATGGTACGCCACCCAACGGAATCAGAAACCTTAGCTGTAGACCACATGCCTTGTTCCTGTCCCGCACAGGGCATCAGTCGAGGCCCGTTAGTTTGAGAAGTCCACTTTGGGGACTTCACGGGCGGCGCCCTCGGCTTTGAAGTAGGCATCCTCCCGCTGAAAGCCAGACAGAGAGGCAACCAAGCTGTTGGGAAAGATCTGGATGTTGGTGTTGAAAGCCTGCACGGCTTCGTTGTAGCGCCTGCGCTCGACCGCAATGCGATTCTCCGTTCCTGCCAGCTCGTCTTGCAGGCGCAGGAACTGCTGATCGGCCTTCAGGTTGGGATAGTTTTCCACGACCACCAGCAAACGGCTCAAGGCACTCTCAATTTGGGTGTTCGCTGCAATCCGTTCCGACGGCGTGCGAGCACCCGCCAGCTGGGCGCGAGCGGAAGCAATGTCGCTGAAAACCTGTTGCTCATGGGCTGCATAGCCTTTCACGGTATTCACGAGGTTCGGAATGAGATCGGCGCGGCGCTGGATCACATTGTCAACCTGAGCCCACGCCGCCCGAATGGCCTCTTTTTGTGTGACCATCTGGTTGCGGATGCTGAAGAACGAGCCCGCCATTACCAGCCCGGTAATCAACACAAGTGAAAGCAAAACCGCGCCGATTAGAAGTGTCTTCTTCATCTTGTCTTCATCTCCTCTTTCATGACTTGGGCAGTCGGTCCACAAGACGAATGGTCTTGGCCAGTTCTTCCAGGTAGCGTGCAAATCGGGAATCTGCCTCAGGCACGACCTTGCCACTTTCTCTGGCGCTTAGCAGCTCCAAAAATAAGGGTTCATCCAGACCGGCCTTCGCACAAAATACGCGAAGGACTTCGTGTTTGTTCAGAGACACCTTCTCTCCCATCAACAAAAGAATGTGGCGAAAAAAGGTGATGAATGCCGGCAGGGAGCGGCAAATGAGATCGCTGATCGCTTGGGACCGGTGACCGGTTGCCAGATAGTTCTGGCGCAACCCCAGGTACTTGGTGCGTAACTCGTGCTCCAGCTCCAGCCGGTGATTCTCACGATGGATTTCCAGGTCGACCAGAACGTCCCGGCCTTTCAAAACTCGATGGTTTTCACGCATGTCGAGGAACTCGATCGGGAAGACATCGCTTCCATCCTTGATTTCCTCAATTGTGAAGAGCAGGGGAGGAGGATTGCCCTTGAGCTGGAACCAATGAATAGCCCTTTCCACTCGTCTGAGAAGATCAGCCCTGATCTCGGTCAACACGCACAGGACGTTGAGATCCGATGATCTGGCATGGTATTCGCCGCTGGCAGCCGACCCATACAGCACGATCGAGACCAGCTTATCCTCACAAGCGTTCTCCAGGTCCTTTACCAACCGATTCAGCGTCTCTTCCACAAAAAGGGTCTCCAGCCGATAGAGTCTGAGACAGGGAGTGTGGTTTCCGGTCTCAAAAGGAACGAGCCACCTGAGGGGGCGCGGAGAAGGAAGGCATCGAGAGCCGATTACCAGCTGCCGGAACTCCCTCCCCCTCCGCTCTCGCCCCCACCGAATCCGCCAAAGCCTCCGAATCCTCCGGAGTCGCCGCCACCAAATCCGCCAAATCCGCCAAACCCACCGAGGCCTCCAAGACCTCCGTAGTAACCGCCGCGACGGTAACGATGCCCCGAATAATAACGCGAACCTCTGCTGCCGCGTCCGTTCAACAGGCGAGGGAGGAAGAAGAGCGCCAGCAGGATCAGCAGAACCGGCAAGGAGGCCAGAGTTTGCCGTGATCGGGAGCTTCTGGAAGCCGGAACTGCTCGTTCTCCTCCAAGTTCGACCCCGGCAGCCCTGGCAATCTGACCCGACAACATCTGCACGGCTTCATACAACCCCTGGCCGTACTGGTTTGCCCGAAAAAAGGGGCGGATGGCCCGGAGTACGTCGCCTGAAAATCCATCGGTAATCACCGGCTCCAGGCCGTATCCAACTTCGATGCGGCTCTTGCGATCCTGCATCGCCACCAGGAGCAGCAGGCCGTTATTCTGACCTTTCTGGCCCACACTCCACTGCTTGAACAGATCCACGGCATAGTCTTCGATGGGCCTTCCTTCGAGAGAGGCCACCACCGCTACTGCTATTTGAGCACCGGTCTTTTCCTCAACCTGACGACAGAGCCCCTCGATCTGTCGGCGAGAGGTCTCGTCAATTGTTCCGGTAAAGTCGTTGACATATCCTGTCGGTTTCAGTTTTATTTGCGCCAGCAGGCAGTGGCTCGCCACCGTCGAAAGGACAAACAGGAGCACGCCGAGACGCCAAAACCATCCGGCACGCATTGCGGGCTGAAGTCCCGGAGATCGGTGTAACGACAGCCCGACCCGGCTGTCCGCTGTTGTGGCACGTCCCATCATCATTCGTGGATAGCCTACCAAACTGGCGCGGCAGAGAACAGGATTCCTTGCATGACGGTTCAATCCGGCTCGGGCCTGGAGGCGGAGTGGAAATCTGTGATGCGCCCCAGCCCTTTTTCCGATTAGAGATGGCGAATAGTGGACGGCACCAACCCGAAGCAATAGAACCAACCATCTAGTGGGAGCAGGCGTGATGACACGGCATTCGATTCAGAGGAGTGTTGCTTTAGTGTGCCTTTTGATGGGGGTGAGCGGGACGGCCAGAACGCAGGTGAACACGGCAAACTTGAGTGTGTCGGTCACAGACCCAGCTGGGGCAGCCATTCAGAATGCCACTCTCAGTCTTCAAAACCGCAGTACGGGTCTGACCAGGAACACCTCCGCCCGCGAGGATGGCGATGCCATCTTTCTGGCAGTGCCCCCAGGGCACTACGACTTGACCGTTCAAGCAGCCGGCTTCCGCCCAGCCCTGATTCAGGACGTCGAGCTGACCATCGGCCAGACGGCGCAGCTGCTGGTTGGTCTGGAGATCAGCACCCTTACGGAGGCGGTTGTCGTGGCGGGAGAGGCCGGTCTGGTCGAGACCGTCCGCAGCTCGGTTGCAACTACGATCGGAGACCGGGCGATCGAGAATTTGCCTTCCAACGGACGCAGTTATATCAACTTCACATTGTTGGATTCCGCGACCACTCGCGATAACCAACCGCTGTTAGGCCCCGGTCCCACCAGCGGTCTGAACGTGGGAGGCCAAAGGGCCCGAGCCAACATGGTCAGCATTGATGGAGCGGACGCCGTCGACAATACCATCAACGGGGTGCGAGCCACGCTTTCACAGGAAGCCGTTCAGGAATTCCAGATTCTGAAAAGTGGCTATGCGCCTGAATATGGACGCGCTTCGAGCGCCGTCGTCAACATCGTCTCCAAGCAGGGAACAAATGAGGTGAGGGGTAATGTGTTCGGTTTCCTGCGAAGCCGCAAGGTGTCGGCCACCAACCCATTTGCCGGCGAAAAGGATCCCGGAGATACTCGAACCCAAGCCGGGTTCACGCTGGGCGGTCCAGCTAGGAAAGATCGCACGTTTTACTTTTTGTCGTTTGAGACCACCCAACGCAATTCGACCAGCTTCTCGCGGATCGGCCGGGATGGATATGGTTTCAAGGAGGTGCCCAATCCTTTCGGTGCTGGAACGCTCCTCCTGACACCTCAGCAGGAAGCTTATGTGCGGAGCGCGCCGCCGGCTTTGGCCATACCTTACGCCACGATCAGTCATCGCGCGGCGCAGGTAGCGCTCTTTGGCAATACTCCGGGAGGACCGAACGCTTTTGGGCTGATTCCCAATCCCCTGCCGTCCTCCTTTCGAGGCCTGACTCAGGAAGCCGGCAATTACCGCAGCACCGAGGAAACCTATTTCCTCTCGGCCCGTCTTGATCACCAGATTGCCGTCAACCACAGCGCTTTTGTTCGAATCAGCGCCACTCCCTCGGACGTGACGGGACAACCCAGCAACGGCCAGAACCAACTGACGGCGCTGAATGCGTTCACCCGGACCACCAACAGCTCAACGCGGGATCTGGCCGTGGTGGCGCAGCTGGTGAGCAACTTCGGTTCGTCCTGGCTCAACGAGTTTCGATTTCAGTTTGCCAGAAGGGGCCTGGGATTGACCACCAACGGCGACCGGGTGGCCGTAGAGATCCCTGGCGTCGCATCGTTTGGAATTGAGCCCTTTGCTCCCTTGGCTCGAACAGAAAAGCGCTGGCAGCTCACGGAAAACGCCACACACGTGAGGGGGCCCCACACCTATAAGTTTGGAATCGACTTCAACCGTCTGCCCATCCAGGTGGCCTTCCCGCTCAACCAAGGCGCGATCTACTATTTTCCGGCCGCGCTCGGAGTTGACGATACCCTGATCACCGCAGCGGTGGGATCGGCTTTGACTTCAGCCTGGAGGGCCTCCGGAGCCCCGCCGTTTTCATCTGCTCAGGCGTACGGTTTTGGCTTCCCGGAGTCGTTTGTCCAGCAATTCGGTGGAGTGGAACGCACCACGGCCCGCTACACGGTTTCCAGCTTGGGTTGGTTTGTTCAGGATTCCTGGAAACTGACACCGACCTTCACGCTCAACTACGGGGTGCGGTACGACATCGAGTACACTCCGCGGCAGCAGCCTAGTTCGGATCTCTCCGCGCAAGGCGAAGACCTGTTGGGAGTGCTTCAGGGAATTCCTCGAGATTCCAATAACCTGGCGCCTCGTCTTGGACTGGCCTGGGATCCACTCGGCAACGGGAAGACCGTCTTGCGGGCCTCCTATGGGCTTTTCTACGGGCGACCGCTTTCGGGCATTGTGTTCCTTTCAGACGTGGTCGATGGGGCTCAGTCGCCCTTCCTGGTAACTCCGCACTTGGTGGGCGCCGACGATCTTTTTCACGGCCGCGCCTTTACGGGGCCCCTTGGGGCGGCGGTGGCGAACCCAGCTCTGGGCTACGTTGGGAGCCAGCAGCGATATGATCCGCGTTCGCCCGTTTTCTCGGATCAGGCCACGGCTCTGGCCCTGGGGCCGATTTTGCCTCAGACTCTGCCGGTCAGCCGCGGGTTGGAGTACGACTATACGCTGCAGGGCACCATGGGCGTAGAGCGCCAGCTGGGAGAGTCGTTTTCTCTAAGCCTCGACTACACCTACACCAAGGGCAACCACCTGCTGAGGCCCCGCAACATCAATCAGGGTAATTTTGGGTTAATCAGCGCCTATGGACGCGCGACAGCCGTTTGCCCAAACTTGCCGGGCGTGGAGAGCAATGGTTGTTCCAATGCGATCTACGGAGGGGTAGGGGGACCGCTGGCGGGATTGTGGGATGCTCTGGGAGGCAACTCAGCCGCATCCTTAGCACCGCTCGGCCAGCTGCTGTTCAATCAGTTCCGACCCACCGGCCCCAACTACACTTGGGCTAATACCGTTTCTCGAGGGGCCCTGTCGAAGCCCGTTATGGATGGCCTGGTTCAGTTGTTCAACCTGCCGCACGCCCCCAACAACCAGGTGGTGCCGTTCTTCAACGTTAAGAACTACGAGTCTTCGGGGGCTTCGGTCTATCACGCCATGACCGCAACCTTCCGCAAGCGGTTCTCCCGTCACCACCAGTTCCTGGCTTCCTGGACCTGGTCCCACGCCATCGACGATTCCACCGACCTGCAGACCCTGCAAGAACCGCAAGACAACCAGAACACACGGCTGGAGCGAAGCAATTCCAATTTTGACCAGCGCCATCGGTTTGTCTTCAGCGGCGTATTCGACAGCCCTTGGATTCAAGGATCAGGAGTTTGGCTGGCCCTGATGAGGGACTGGACCCTGGCCCCGACCATCGAGATCTCTTCCGGGCGGCCTTACAACCTGCTGACTCAGGTGGACTACTCCCTTATCAACAGCTCGTCCACCGCTCGCCCCAACGTTGTGGCGGCCGGAGCGCCCGGTTCATTCCCTTCACCCGACGGGCGGGTCGGGTTAGCGGCTCCACCGCTGGGAGGTGTGGGAAACCTGGGACGCAACGTCTACCGGATTCCAAACTTCGCCTCCGTCGACTTTCGCTTGACTCGGCACATTCGGCTGGATGAGCGGCGTAAGTTGGATCTCAGTATGGAGGCCTTCAACCTCTTCAACCGCGTCAACATTCGGGAAGCCGACAATTCCTTCACCCAGGCCGGCCGGCCGGTGGGCGCTTTCGATCCCAGACAGATCCAGTTCAGCGCCAAGATCTATTTCTGATGGTTTTCCAGCAAGGCCTTGCCGAGCCCTCTTGGCTGGCTGTTCCGTCAAACGCCGTCTCCTCTCGGATGGCTGGGATCACGCTTTTGGGGTTGTGAGTTTCACGAACCCGGCTGGCTTAGTGCCGGTCTCAGAAAAGTGTCGTCATTGGGGCGGTGCTGATTTACGTGCCTGGAGCACAGAAAAGGCGGCGGCCCCCAGCTTGGCCAGAGGTGCCCACCGCCAACATACGGACCGCATTCGCCGCCAGTTAGGTTTTCACACTCAAAGTCGTACACAAGGAATACGGCGGACTGTGGGATGATTCCTCCTCTGTGCAAGATTCCAGACAAACTGCTTCACAGCGAGTGACTCGGTACGTTGACTCCGGATCAGGAACATGGAAGGATCTGGTGCGGCGTGGAGGTGAACTCAGAGCGATCGACATTTTGCTTCTGCGCTGAAGAATAACAAGTCCTGAACGGCACCGGATGTTACTCGGACCCTTGGAACTGCTTCCCCCATCATTTTATTCGCGCCCTACTCGTGCCGTGGCCCGCGATCTTCTGGGCTGCCTGCTGGTGCGCCAACTGAATGGCGAGCGGCTTTCCGGTGTGATTGTCGAAGCTGAAGCCTACATAGGAGAGAGCGACTTGGCCTGCCATGCGAAGGCGGGTAGAACCGCCCGGACTGAAGTGATGTACGGTCGCGCCGGTTTCTCCTACGTTTACTTCACCTACGGCATGCACTGGATGTTGAACGTGGTGACGGAGGAGGAAGGATTTCCCGCGGCCGTCTTAATTCGAGCCATCGAACCGGTTGAAGGGGTCGAGGTCATGAAGCAGTTGAGGCAGAAGACACGGGAAACCGACCTTTGTAGCGGTCCGGCCCGACTCACGCAGGCGCTTTCCATTGCCAGAAGGCACAACGGATTGGATCTGTGTCGGGCGAGTTCGGAATTGTGGATCGAGAGGGGTGATTCAGAATCGAAAAAGAGAATTCAAGCCACACCCCGGATAGGGCTTGGTGGGACGCCCGAACCGTGGCTGTCAAAGCCCTGGAGATACTTTCTCGCCGGTAACCCTCATGTGTCCCGCTGATCCGCTCCCCAATATATGGGAAGTCGCTGTCTCACTGATAATGCCGTAGAATCCGTTCCAGTTGCTCCTCGTTTACCTTGAGCAGGTCCACTCCGGGCAGCCGTGAGGTCAGCTCACGCCAGTTGGAGTCGGCTTGAAACACGGCTTTGAAGAGGGGTAAGGCCTCGTCGATGCGACCCGCGTTGACCAGCGATACGGCGTGCCAGAACCTCATTTCATGATTGTCTGGAGCCAGAGCTTCTGCGGCGGAGTACTCCCGCAAGGCTTCCTGGAGGTCGTTTCTTTCCATAGCCAGGTCTCCATTGTTCATGTGTTGATAGGCTCGCTGGATTCGGACCAGGCGTCGCAGTTCTTGGAGCGGTTCCGGATGGTCTTCCACTCGGAGGTCCACGAGCCGGTCAAACCACGGCTTGCCGGTGGGCTTCCCTCTCACAACCAGGACGGCAGCGGATTGCCGGCCTCGAATGTCCCCGCCTGCCGCTTCGGCCGCATCCAACGCCGTCAACATCCTGTCCGCGAGGCTGCCCTGGGCAGTCCGGAAGGCTTGAGCCATGGCAGGACAGACCTTGTCATTGAGCATTAGATTGGCTTGCACTGAAAACTGCTCCCCGGTCAAATGCCGGGCATCAGGAATACACTTCGTCCCAGTGTGAACGGCGACATTGCCGTGAGTGTCAATCATTGCCACTTGGCGTACGGCCGCGCCCGGATCCGAGTGGATTAGCCCGTCCAGTGCTTGGTGAGCAGCCTTACCGGCTCGCATGAGGTCCAGACCCAATGGGCCGTAAGCGGGATCTACAAAAGATTGCGTGGCCACGGCCCCCACACCGGCCTCGGCCCAAGGCACCAGCGCTCCGACAGAAAACCAGTGGGATTGAACGGCCACTCCCAGTTCCCCCGTGAGGGGATCTCGGGCAACGATCGAATACGTGTGGACCGGGCGAAGCTGGGCTTGCGCGAAGAAAGCGAGGAACGGCCAGAGGAGTAGAACGGACAGTCCAGTTTTCATGTTTGAACCTCGGGATGGAAGCACTGCGGCCTGAGGAATGCTGGGCCAGAGGGCGACCGCCTATCAAACCGCACCGGAGCCTCCTGTCAAGGTTTGGCTGCTGGAATCTTCTCGAACGGGACATCCAGGACCGGGTACTCTTTCCAGTCCTTGTAGTCAAAATGCCACCACTCGTGTTGCAGGACGGCAAATCCCTGCTGCTCCATCGCCTCGCGCAGCAACTGACGATGACTTCGCTGGTCAGCTGTTCCTCCAGGATAGTCACTGTGCGAGCGTTCGGTCATCTCATCGTAAGCGCTGGGCATGTCTACTTCTTTGCCGGTTCGCAGATCGAACAATGTCAGGTCCACCGCACAGCCTCGGTTGTGTTTTGATCCCTCCGCCGGATCCGCGACGAACTGGCGCTTTTCAATGGGTGTGATCTCCCAAAAGAACTTCGTCACGCTCCATGGGCGATAACCGTCGAAGAGCAGCAGACCATATCCTTTCGGTTTCAGCCACTGGTGGGCACGGACCAAAGCCTGGGCCGCCGGGCGTTGGAGAAACACCCGAGCCTGGGAGTAAACGGGTTGGGACGCAAGGTTATTGGCGGTTGCATAGCGCACATCCAGTTTCAGTGTGGGATCGAGCGTAATCAGTTCCACCAGATCCCGCTGGCGCAGGACAGACTGACGGCGGGGGTCCTGGCCACCCTTTCGATCGCATCCCGACGTGACCAGGCTGCAGGCGAACAACATCACCACCAGACTCGCGAAACGACCGTTCAAGCGACGACCTAGCCAATGATTCATGTGTAGTGATTCCTCTTTTTGATTTGAGCCGAAGCGCTCCACCACTCACCTCATTGGGTCACAGACAGGCTGCAAAGGAAGCCACGTGATCATACTTAGCGGCATTCCAGGAGACCGATTGATCCCGGCAAGAGCACCTGGGCCCGATGCTAATGTCCGTACTTTTTGAGATAGGGAGTGAGAACCTGGGTCCACAGAGCATAACCGTCGGGGTTTAGATGCAAACGGTCATCGACAAACAGCTCAGGCCGTGGCGTCCCGTCGGGCTGCAGCATGGGAGTCGCGATGTCGAGATAATCCAGCCCCGGCTCCTGTTTACTGAAATCCCGGATTAATTGGTTGGCCTTCATCATCTCGTCGAGCAGGTGTCGGCGAGAAGGGCTCGGCTTGATGGCGATGTAACCCATGCGGATTCCCGGGAGCTTGCTGCGGATTTTGGAGACAAACTGCTGGTAGTCCGCCAAAACCTGTTTGGCCGTCTTCCCGCCGGCCACGTCGTTATCGCCGGCGTAGAGAAGAATCAAGCAGGGTTTGTAGGGGAAGACGATCCGGTCGGCATAGTAGGTCACCTCTGCAATCGTCGAGCCCCCGAAGCCGCGGTTGATCGTTTCTACAAAGGAGAAATCCTGGGTGAGAGTCTTCCAGAGCCGAATGCTGGAACTGCCGACAAACAGCACTTGGCCTTCTTCGGGTGGCGATTCACGATCCAATCGCTCGAAGGTGCGGATTTCATTTTCGAAACGCAGCAAATCCGGCGGGCTTGCCCCAGTCAGGGACTGCAGTCCAGCCAGAATCCAGCTCAGGATCAGAACAGTAGTGGTTCGGCGTCGGGACAGGGTTCTCAATTCAGTGCTCTCGCTCCGGAAGATAGCGATATAATCACTTCAAGGATGCTGATCGTGCAAGCCGAAAGTCCGATTGAACTTGCCACGGCGGTATTGAAGAAATCTCAAGTCCCAGGTCGCTGCGACTTTGGCGCAGTCTACTTTCCTTTGGAATCTCTTCCCGGATACCGTCAATGTAAAGAGGCGAGTGGGCCCCTGCAGAGGCAATTGAAACCGTATCCTCAATCCACGTCGATAAGGAGGAGCCATGAAGGGCGACGGACCGAATGTTAACTTGCGAATTCTTCTGACGATCTTGATCTTAGCGAATGTTCCGTTGTGGATCGTGGCTTTCATCACGGTCGATCAGGCGCACAGTGCCTTTCAGAACAAGATTGCGGCCGATTTCCGGGCGATCGTGAAGAAGAATGCCGTCACCGTGACGTATGCCGTGAAACACCTCGTTCAAGAGGTGCAATCGATCGCCGTCTCACCGGTTATTCAAGCGGTGGTGACCAACCAGAACAGTCAGTACCCGCCTTCCTCTCAGGCCATCCAGGACCGAATCCAGTCAGTTGAGAAGATCTGGCTAACGCCTCAGTCCCAATCACTGGTTCAAGGCATCTTGTCCAACTCTGCGTCCAAGTACCTCAGCGAGTTTGTCAGAGTCAACCACGCCTTCAAACGAGTCACCATAACCGATCGATTTGGCGCCGTCGCGGCCGCCAACGTGAAGACGGTGGACTACGATCAGGCCGATGAGAGCTGGTGGCGAGACACGTTCAAGAACGGGATCGAAGGCTCAGTCGTCATCGAGGATGTCACGGTCGATCCGGTCGCCAAGGTCAGCGCCTTGCACATCGCGGTTCCAATCTACAATACGGACCGCAACCTGGTCATTGGCACCATTGGCGCAATCTTAGATGTCAGTGATTTGCTTCCCTTGGTTTCGGCTGTCAAGATCGAGAGCACCGGTGATACCCTTTTGGTCAAAGACGACGGGACCATCATTTCGGCCAGTCAGGTCGGGCTCCAGCAACAGGCGAAGTTGCCCTATTTTGACGACATTCGTGATGCGATGAGTTCCAGCACCAAGCGCGATTTTATCGTGGCGTCGGTGCCGGGCGGGAACAGGGTATTTGTGGCCTATACGAGCACAGGACTTGCCCCGGAGTATCCCGAGTTGCGGTGGATCGCCGTGGTGGCACAGGATGTCTCCGAGGCTGAAGCCGCGATCGACACCATGGTCCGAAATCTGCTTTGGGCTGTGATGGTGGTTTTGGTGGTGATCATCGTTTTGGCACTCTATCTCTCGACACACCGGCGGATTCAGTTCACCGATATTCAGGAGGTCGAAGTGGCCTGAGGCCTCTACTTGGAGGGCGCGGTCTCGAGGGGTACTCCTCGGGGCAGCCGGAATGTGCTGGAAGCAGGGGTGTGGTTGAGATTGACGTCCATTCCGGGCTATTCCTATACTCCGAGCCCGTTGCTGATGCGAGTTCTGCATCGTTCTACGCCCGCAACCGCTTACGAAGCAAGGTCTGCCAGTCGATATTTCCCCCAGATGAAGTGGAAGTAAAGGAACGTTCAAAGCGCCCTTGGGCGGCGTGGCGCTTCGGAGCTGGCGGATCATAAAATTGCCGTCCAAGGAAGGGAAGATCATGTCGTTGTCGTCTTCGCTGGCGGTACCGGTCAATTTTGCGCGCAAGATTATCCAGCATCGCGGTCTCATTCGGAACATGGTGATGCGCGACTTGAAGAGCCGATATGTGGGATCGGCCATGGGCTTCTTCTGGTCGGTGATCCACCCCTTGGTACTCCTGATCAGCTACACATTCGTGTTTTCAGTGGTCTTAAAGCAGCCCCTCGGTCCTGAAGCTGGAACGACAAGTTTCGCCGTTTACCTCTTCTGCGGCATCCTTCCCTGGCTGGTGTTTCAGGAAACCCTCACCCGATCGAGCAATGTTCTGGTGGATCATGCCAACCTGATTACCAAGACCCTTTTTCCGGCTGAAATTCTGCCCGTCTCGATCCTGCTTGCAAACCTGGTGAACCATTTGATCGGAGTGGGTATCTTTCTGGTGGTCGTCTTGATTTACCAGCAATCGATCAGCCTGCTTCTTTTGTTGGTGCCCGTTTACCTTCTGGCGCTCCTTCTTTTCTCTCTGGGTTTGAGCTGGTTTGTGTCCAGCGTGCAGGTGTTCATGCGGGACACCGCCCAGATCGTGACGGTCATTCTCACGTTCTGGTTCTGGTTTACTCCCATCTTTTTCCCGGAATCCCGTCTGCCGGCACAATTCGCCTTCCTGATGCGACTGAACCCTCTGGCTGAAGTCGTCATTGCCTATCGGAAGTGCTTCTTGAGCTTTGAGTTCCCTTCGTTGTACGGTTTGCTGTTCTTGTATGGAATGGCCATCCTGACCTTCGTGAGCGGCGGGCTCTTTTTTCGATATACCAAGAGATCGTTTGCAGACGTGTTGTGACGAGCGGGGAACTCGGCCGGGAATCAGGTCAGGCTGTCAGCCGGAACCGGCAGGTTGAGTTTCCGATGAGCCAGGTATGCCGTGTAGACGAAGACCTCCCGGAGCGAGGCCAACAAGCGGGTCTTAAAGCGGGATTCGATAGGGCTGTTGGCCGCAGGCGAGCCATAGGCCACGACGTTGTAATCGGCAAAGATCCTCTTGATGCGGAAGAGGTGGAACCCATCGCTGACGGCGATCACGGAGTTGAACTTCTGATCTTTCAGGAATGAAAGAACCTTCTCGATGCTTTCCAGGGTTGTGCTCCCGCGGGGATCCGCTGTGATGCTGGTTTCCGGAATATCCTGTTTGACGAGATACTCTTTGCCCACACCGGCCTCGGTGAATCGGGAGTCCAAGCCGTGCCCCCCCGTGGTAATGATCTTAGACGCCAGGTTCTTTTTGAAAAGCAGTGCGGTGTGATCCAGCCGCGCCCGGAACACTGGAGAGGGACGGCCGTTGTACTGGGCGGCCCCGAATACCACGATGGCGTCCGCCAGGCGCGCATCGTCTCGGTTGGCGCTCTGGCGAATGAGGCCGTAGAGGCCAATGACGTAAACGAGAATCAATAAGGGAAAGTAGACGAAGAGCAGGTGGAAAAGAAACTTCCTACTGCGGACTTTCATGGTTAAAGGTACTTCGCGAGGTCCGTCGCAGGGATCCCTCCTTCCCGCACAATTCGGGGGGTATCTCGGGTCAGATCCAGAATTGTTGAGGGAGCATTGCCGCGGGAGGGGCCTGCGTCCAGGACCAGCTCGATCTTGCCGCCCAAATCGTGGAGAACGTCGTCGGCGCTGGCACAGGGGGGATGCGCTGCCCGGTTTGCGGTGGTACCCACGATGGGAATATCGATGGCCCGAATGAGGAGCCGGGTGATTCTCAAGTCGGGAATCCGTAAGGCGACGGTTCCGGTTCCTCCTGTGATCTTGCGCGGCAGCTTGGTCGCGGCGGGGACGATGAGAGTCAACGGGCCAGGCCAAAATTCTTCAGCAATCTTGTAGAATACATCCGGCAGGTCTTGCGCCACTTCTTCGGCTTGATCAACCGAGTCCACCAGAAGCAAAATGGGCTTCCAGGATTGGCGTCCTTTGATCTGAAAGATCTGTTCGACTGCTCTGAGATTGAAAGGGTCGGCTCCAAGAGCGTAGTAAATGTCGGTGGGAACGGCGACAATTCCGCCGTTCAAAAGAGCGACGGAAGCCACTTCCAGCGCTTCCTGGTCCGAAGAATCTCCGCGCACTCTGAGCCGTTGCGATAACACCGCGCCACATTAGCACAAAGGGGTAGCGGGGTCAACTTCCTGAAGCTGAGAGGGATCGGCGTGTGTCCCGCTCCCCGTGCCGCCTGAGGGCAAAGCCGGCGGCATCGCAACCACCCGAAGAACCCTTGTCTTCCTATCCAGTCTCATGAGCGATCGTGTCATTACCTCTTCCTCTAATTCTCGCCTGAAGCACCTGCGGCGTTCGATGCAGGAGGGCCGCCTTGACTCGCTGGGGCGTCTCCCGGTCGAAGGCCGAAAACTGGTGGGGGAGGCCATCCGCAGCGGGCGGGTCATCGACGAAGTTTACATTTGCCGGGAGAAGCGACACCTCCCTTGGATTCAGGATCTCATTCGGGATCTGTCCGGGCGGAACGTCACTGTATTGGAGGTCACAGAGAAAGCCCTCACTACCGTTTCGGATACAGAAGCCCCGCAAGGTGTGCTGGCTTTGGTCCGTATCCCAGCTTACGATCTGGAGGAAACTCTGCGAAACAACCCCCTGGTGGTGGTTGTCGACCGCCTGCAAGATCCCGGCAATCTCGGGACCCTGATTCGTTCGTGCGAGGCCTTTGGAGTCGGTTCGGTCCTGCTCACCCGAAACACGGTCAACCCCGCCAATCAGAAGTGCGTGCGGGCCTCCGCCGGATCCCTTTTTAGGGTTCCCCTGGTTTCAGATCTCCGCTCTTCCGAGTTGGTCCGGGTTTTGAAGAAGCATCGGTTCCGAGTTCTGGCCACCTCCCCTTCCGGTCTTAAGGATTTCCGACAAGTCAGTTACTCGGGAGCGACCGCCATCGTGGTTGGAAGCGAGGGAAGCGGCCTGGACGAAGGATTCCTGAAGGAAGCATCGACGACGATTCGCATCCCGCTCGGCCCTTCGGTCGAATCGTTGAACGTGGCGGTTGCGACCTCCATCCTGCTATGTGAAGCCGCGCGGCAACGCTCCAGTTGAACTCTCGCACTTCACGCGGGTGCTTTCGCTGTCCTCTGATAGAATAGCGCTCATGAATCTGTTCTCCGAGCCGGATACCCCTCCTTCGCGAGAGCCTGACAGGGACTCCCCTCTTGCCGAGCGGATGAGACCGGATCGCCTGGAGGACTTGGTGGGACAACAGCATCTGCTGGGCCCCGGCAAGCCTTTGCGGGTGGCGATCGAAAAGGACCAGGTCCGCTCCATCATCTTGTGGGGGCCGCCGGGAACCGGCAAGACGACGCTGGGCCGGCTGATCGCACGCATGACCCGAGCCGATTTCGTTCCCTTCAGCGCTGTCCTCTCGGGGATCAAGGAGATCAAGTCCGTCATGGCCGAAGCCGAACACAATCGGCGATACGGCCGAAAGACCATCCTGTTTGTGGACGAGATTCATCGTTTCAACAAGGCCCAGCAGGATGCCTTCCTGCCCCACGTGGAGAACGGGAACATCGTACTCATCGGTGCCACAACGGAGAACCCCTCCTTCGAGGTGAACTCGGCTTTGCTCTCCCGCTCCAAGGTGTATGTTCTTCAGCCCTTGACGGCACAGGACATTGTCCTGCTCCTGCGGCGGGCCTTGTCGGACCCTCAAAGGGGTTTGGGTGAAGAGCGGGTGTTGGTGGAAGAGAGTTTGCTTGAACAAATTGCTCTTTACGCGAATGGAGATGCCCGTTCCGCTTACAACACCTTGGAAATCGCGGCACAGGCTGCGGCCGTGGGAACCGACGGAAGCAAGACCGTCACGGCTGCCCTCGTCGAGGATGCCATTCACCGGAAGATGCTCCTTTATGACAAGTCCGGCGAGGAGCACTTCAACCTCATTTCGGCTCTCCACAAGTCCATGCGGAACAATGATCCGGATGCCACTTTGTATTGGCTGGCCAGAATGCTGGAAGCAGGCGAGGACCCGCTGTATATTGCTCGACGTATCGTGCGCTTCGCTTCCGAAGATGTTGGCTTGGCAGACCCTCAAGCTCTGGTGATTGCCGTCAACGCCATGCAGGCCTTTCACTTCATCGGTTTGCCGGAAGGAAACCTAGCCCTGGCCGAGGCGGCGGTTTACATGGCCACGGCCCCCAAATCCAACGCTCTCTACAAAGCTTACGGCACGGTGGTGGAAGACGTTCGGCACACCGAGGCCGAACCGGTTCCCTTGCATCTTCGCAACGCCCCCACTCGGCTGATGAAGGAATTGAACTATGGAAAGGGATACCAGTACGCCCACGACTTCGAGGACCGAGTGACTGCGATGTCGTGTCTGCCGGCATCGCTTGAAGGTCGTGTGTACTACGAACCCTCCCGCCAAGGCCAGGAGCAGACCATCGCGGCTCGCCTGAAGGAATGGAAGGAACGGATCCGAAAATTGAAATCCCCACAGTAGCCTTGCGCTGCAATCTTGAATGAATCCCAGACTGGCCAAGCTCGATCTCAAGGAACACCTGCACCACAAGGACCGGAAGCAGACCTATGTCAATCGGATGTTCGCCACCATCGCGCCACGTTATGACCGGGTGACGGTCTGGCTTTCGTTTGGGATGGACCGGAAATGGAAGCGACAGCTGGTTGAGATGGCGGCGATTCAGCCGGACTTTCAGATTCTGGATATGGCGTGCGGTACTGGCGACATAGCGTTCTTGATGGCTGAAAGGCTCAAAGGTGGCCGCGTCACTGGCGTTGACCTTGTCCCCGAGATGCTGGCGATTGCGCGGTCCCGGTGCCGGGCTCCGCTCCAGGAAAAGATCCTGTTCGAACAGGGAGATATTCAGCAGTTGCCGTATCCAGACAGGAGTTTCGAGCGCATCACGGTGGGATACGGGGTGCGAAACGTTCCGGACATCCCCCGACTTCTGGCGGAGGTATATCGACTCCTTTCACCTGGCGGTCAATTCCTGTCGTTGGACTTCGGCAAGCCGGATCACCGATTGTATCGTCGAGCCTATCTCGCTTATCTCACGATAGTCGGTTCCACCTTCGGCTGGTTATTGCACCGAGATCCGGACGTCTATCGTTACATTCCGGAGTCGCTCAAGCTCTATCCGGGACAAAGAGGGGTGCGGGACCTGATGTCGGCAGCCGGTTTTGTGGAGACCGGTATTGTCAATTTCCTAAGTGGGGCGATTGCGATTAACTACGGATCCAAACCCGCGGCGCAGGACGGGGGTGCAGAAGCGCGAAAAGAGGACAGATCATGGCAGAGCAGAGGATGATCTTAGCCGGGCAGAGCCAAGCCTTGACCGTTCGCGGGCTAGTGGAGGAGCTGCGCCGGAACCGGAACGCACAGGAATGTGTTACCCACGTCGAACACATTCCGGCTCGCGACGCGATTCTCGCCGACTTCCCCGATGGCCTCAACCCGTTGGTTCGGGAAGTGTTGCGGCAGCGCGGCATTGAGCGACTTTACTGCCATCAGGCCGCGGCCATCGAAAAGGTAGTGGCCGGCAAGCACGTGGTGGTGGTCACTCCCACCGCCTCAGGTAAGACGCTTTGCTACAACGCTCCAGTCTTGAGTTCGGTGCTGTCCAGCCCCGACACGCGAGCCCTCTATCTTTTTCCCACCAAGGCGCTGGCCCAGGACCAGATGGAAGAGTTGTACCAGCTCATTCAACTGACGGGCAGGGACATTAAAACCTTCACCTATGACGGCGACACTCCGCAAGACGCGCGCCAGGCAATCAGGGCAGCGGGACATGTGGTGGTTTCGAACCCGGATATGTTGCATGCCGGAATCCTCCCGCATCACACCAAATGGGTGCAGTTGTTCGAAAACCTGAAGTATGTCGTGATCGATGAGCTGCACACCTATCGCGGTGTTTTCGGCAGTCATCTGACCAACGTCCTGCGGCGGCTTAAGCGGATTTGCGCTTTCTATGGATCGCGTCCGCAGTTCATCTGCTGTTCAGCCACGATTGCCAATCCTCAACAACTGGCTTCCAAATTGATCGAGGATGAAATCGACCTGGTGAATGAGAACGGTTCCCCGCAGGGAGAGAAGTACTTCGTTCTGTATAACCCGCCGGTGGTCAACAAACAACTGGGCATCCGGCGTTCTTACATTAATGAGAGCCGGGCGGTGGCGCTCAGTTTTCTCAAACGAGGAGTGCAGACCATCGTGTTCGCCAACAACCGCCTGGCCACCGAGGTCCTCGTCACTTATTTGAAGGATGCGCTGGAAGGTGCGGTTCATCTCAAGGGGCGAATCCGCGGCTATCGCGGTGGCTACCTTCCCCTGGAAAGGCGAGAAGTGGAAAAGGGCCTGCGGGAGGGCCAGATTCTTGGGGTGGTGGCCACCAATGCCTTGGAACTGGGAGTCGACATCGGCACGCTGGAAGTTTGCGTGATGGCCGGATATCCAGGCACTATCGCTTCGACCTGGCAGCGATCCGGCCGTTGCGGACGGCGCACAGGAACGGCTGCCGTAGTGCTCGTGGCCAGCAGTTCGCCATTGGATCAGTTCATGGTTCAACATCCAGAGTACTTTTTTGGACAGGCGCCCGAGCACGGCCTGATCAATCCGAATAACATCGAGATTCTGCTCAACCATGTGAAATGCGCGGTCTTCGAGCTGCCGTTTCTGGAGGGAGGGAAGTTTGGAACGGTGGACACTGGCGAGATCATGAGGTTTCTGGAGGAAAACCGCTTCGTCCATCTGGCCGGCGGCCAGTGGCATTGGACCAATGAAGCGTATCCGGCGGATGCCGTCAGTCTCAGATCCGTCAGCTCGGACAACTTCGTGGTAGTCAACTTGACCGCCGAGCCACGCATCGTCAGCAAGGTGGACTTCTCCAGCGCTCTCACAGCCCTGCACGAAAAAGCCATCTACATTCACGAGGGGAAGCAATACTTCGTTGAAAAGATGGACTACAAAGAGCGGCGGGCGGAGGTGCGCGAAGTAGATACCGACTATTACACGGACGCCATTTCCTACACCAAGGTCAAGATTCTAGAGGCGTTCGAATCCGGGCCGCTCAAGCCCTCCATACGAAACCACGGCGAGATCCACCTGACCACCCAGGTTGTGGGCTTCAAGAAGATCAAGTTCTACACGATGGAGAATGTGGGCGCCGGCGATCTGGAAATGCCGGAGCAGGAAATGCACACGACCGCCTATTGGCTGACGTTGCCTAAGGCGTTCATGGATTCGTTACCCTACCTGCCTTCGGTGCGGCTGAGCGGTGTTCGCGGATTGGGAAACGCGATGCGGCAGATGGCGGCGCTGTTCCTGATGTGCGACGCCAGAGACATCCAGCTTGCCATCGAAGAAAACCTCATGGGTTCGTTGTCCCCCTCGGGGAGCACCCAGGCGGAGCAGATCTTCGAACCCAACCTGTTCCTTTACGACAACTACCCGGGCGGGATCGGCCTCAGTCAGCCACTATTTGAGATGGATGAGAGGGTCTTGCAGGAGACCGCGCGTTTGATCCGCAGTTGTCCGTGCCAGGATGGCTGCCCCAGCTGTGTCGGTCCCCAAGGAGAAATCGGGGAGATGGGGAAGCCGGTAGCATTGGAGATTCTGAACCGCATTTTGTAGCTGATCCGCGCTGGAGCAGTGCAGAGAGCTGCTGAACGAGACTGGATCATGTCACTTTCCGAGAAGCTTCAGAGACAACAGTTGACTCAATCCTCCAATCGGCTGAGGTTAATGCAGCACGGCGGGAGAGACAACGCTTCTAACCCAAGTCAAGAGAAGTCGGAATTCACCACCTCGGCCAGTGAAATAGCCGTTCAACTGGAGAGACTACGCCACCTTCAGAGGGCTAAGGCGACGCGTGAGCCGGCGATCGACAGGCTCATCGCACCGGAACTGGGTGGGGAGGTTCGGGAGAATTCAGAGGGTTGCTGTCTCGTTTTTCGCAAGCCGTATCCCACCCTTGGGGAGGCGGAAGTGCGAGGTCACGTCCTCGGCCTTTGTGGTTTGCTGACCGGCCAAACGGTCGCCGATGGCGCCAGAGTCTTGCTGCTGGATACCGAGACCACTGGGCTTTCCGGAGGGGCCGGGACTCATGTGTTCCTGGCTGGTCTGGGCTTTTGGGACGAAAGTGGCTTTGTGGTCGAGCAATACTTCATGCGGGACTTCCACGAAGAGCGGGCTATGCTTGCCGATCTGGCCCAGCGCTTGGGGGGGACCGATCTTCTGCTGAGCTTTAATGGCAAGTCGTTCGACCTGCCGTTGCTGCAATCCCGCTTCATCCTGTCCCGTCTCCCCTGGCCTTTGAGCCGCGCAGTTCATCTGGACCTGCTGTATCCGGCTCGCCGGCTTTGGCGGTTGCGTCTGCGCGACTGCAGCCTGGGCAATCTGGAAAAAGAGCTCTTCGGAAGGGAAAGAATCGGCGACGTTCCTGGACACCTGATTCCGCATCTCTACTTCAACTTCGCACGGACCGGCGTGCCGAGGGGCATGTCACAGGTCTTGGAACACAATCGGCAGGACATCTGTACTCTCGTCGAGCTATGCCACCGCATGAAGGGCCTACTGGCCTCGATGACGGGAACCATGGCCATTGAGGCCACGGACCTGTTCAGTGCTGGAAAGTATCTGAGGTCTCTCGGCCAGACGCGTCTGTCTTTCGAATGTCACCGCGCGGCGCTCAACTCGTTGAATGGACAGCTCGATCCCGAGCTGGAATGCCGCGTATTAACCTCCATTGCCGAATTGCACCTGACGGAGGGTCAACGTGATGACGCGGTCGCCCTGTGGGAGAGAGCGCTCGCCACGGCCAACACCCTTCCATTGCGAGTTGCTGAACGATTGGCTGTCCATTACGAGCATCGGGTGAGAAAGTTTCGGAAGGCTCTGGAGATTTCCGAAAGGGCCCTCGAGAGTCTGGAAAGGGCAGGGCCTTCGGATTACTCCTCAGGACCCAGGATTGCGGAGTGGACGCGACGGCGGGAGCGCCTGTTACGAAAGATAGCGAAGCTCGAATCAGGGCCTGCCCGAGGGATGGGCGAAAACGCTGGAGGCACCGGCTAATGAGGGTTGCGGCCAGAATGCAAAATCCAGCCTTGGGTTGGGCGGGGGCTGCGGCCCTTGTGATCGGCGGACTGTGGCTGGCGGCAACGTTCCTGGAACAGACAGGCACCCCGGCCAACTCTCATCCTGGCGCTCGCCATTACACCTATCAGGTTGTCAACGTGTATCCGCACGATCGCACGGCCTTCACTCAAGGCCTGGCCTACGCCGATGGCTTCCTCTACGAAGGGACAGGTCTCACGGGCCAATCATCTCTTCGTAAAGTCGAGCTCAAGACCGGAAGGGTCGTGCAGTTTTATTCCTTACCTCAGGAGATCTTTGGAGAGGGAATCACGCTTTACGACGGTCGGATTGTGCAGCTGACTTGGCAGTCGAAGGTCGGATACGTCTACGACCTAAAAACCTTTCGCCTGCTTCAGACTTTCCCCTATCGACGAGAAGGCTGGGGAGCCACCTATGGCAGCAATCGACTGATCTTCAGCGAGGGCAGCGATTGGCTGTACTACTACGATCCGGAGACTCTGAGGCAGGTTGGCCAGCTGCAAGTCCGGGATGGCGGTAAGCCCGTCCGTTTCCTGAATGAACTGGAGTGGGTGAAGGGAGAGATTTTCGCCAACGTGTGGCAGTCCGATCGGGTGGTACGAATCTCCCCCAAGACCGGCAATGCGCTGGGGTGGATCGACCTGCAAGGTCTGCTCAGCGTCGAAGACCGCGTTGTGCCGGTGGATGTTCTGAATGGAATCGCCTACGACCCGACCGGCGATCGCTTCTTCGTCACCGGGAAACTGTGGCCCAAGGTTTTCGAAATCAAGATCGTTCCCGCCCAGAGTTCACGCTGACCACTGCTTTCAGTGTCAAGTTCCGGCTGCCAAGTTGGACTGCAGCGAAGAACTTTCGCGCGTCCGACCTGAACGAATCCCTTCCGCCAAGCCGTAAAACAAGAAGGCTGGCGCATAGACGCCAGCCTCGAGAATCCCAAGCAACTAAACCGATCAGAAGTTGATCTTGGCCACGATCTGTCCCAAGCGGGCACCCGTACGGGGGCCGTTTGGAACTCCAAATCGGGTGAGATCCAGGACATTAGGCCGAACTGGGATTCCGCCAAATCCGAAGTTCGTGCGGTTGAAAACGTTAAAGAACTCCCCACGGATCTCGAAGTTGACCGTCTCGGTGATGCGAGTGCGTTTGATGAACCCCATGTTGTCGGTATAGATGTTCGGCTCACGTAACTGGTTGAGGTAGTTGGGAGCCGTTCCGAGATCGAACTGACCGGGAACACTGTAAAATCCGGGACTCAGCCAACGGATGCTGGAGTTGCGCGGGTCAAGATCCTTGCGAGCCACGCCGGTTCGAATCGGCTGGCCAGTTAGATTGACCTTTTTGCGGCCATACTCGAATCCCCAGTTCGGATAGGTGAGCGGGGCGTTGAGCAGGATCAAGGCACCATTGGCGTATTGTCCGGCAAAGGAGACGGTCCAGCCTCCCAGAAAGCGATCTGCGATGGAACTGGCAGCCCACCTTTTGCCCTTTCCAAACGGCAGATCCCAGGTGGCGACGACGTTGAAGATGTGCGGAATGTCGATGTATTGCAGGCTCTTCTCAACCTCCAGGGCCCGAGGGTCTTGGGTATTGACGGCCTTCGGATTGCGGTTGGCGGCATCTCCACTGGTCTGGGAGCCGGAAGCGTTGGTCAGCGCTTTCGACCAGGTGTAGTTGAGCTCCATGGTCACACTGCTGAACCGACGGTCGAGTTTGAGTTGCATGGAGTCGTACCAAGAGCTGCCGATCGGATTGTAGTGATTGTTGATCGGGCCATTGATATGGGGATAGGGACGTAACGCCCGAGCCAGCGTGGCACCGTTGCCCCAATCCTGAATGAAGGTTGGGTAGGGTGAAGTGAAACCGGCCGCCACCACCTGAGGATCGTCAATGCGTCGGTTGAGCAAGGCGCCGAGCGAGTAGAACTTCGGATCGAGCTGGTTCAGTGCCCGGTGAGATGCGGAAAGACGTGTGCCGCGATTGCCGATGTAAGAAGCTTCAGCCACCAACTTCCATGGCAGTTCGCGCTGAATGGTGAGAGCCCAGTTCTTAAAACGAGGGGCCGTTCCAGAATCCGGTGAAATGTACCAGATGTCGTCGGCGGCATTGCCGGCGGCGGCGCTGATCACCGGGGGAGCCACAAAGGTTGCGGACGGAACGAAACCGTTGTCCCAACGAAGGGCCGCACTGAAGGGTTCGGGAGCCGACAGGCCTGCCGTGGTGGAGTAGCCGGTTTGGCAGCGCAGGCAAAAACCACCGGTCAGACCGTTACCGGCCGAGTAGTGAATTCCATAGCCCACGCGGACCACCGTCTTTTCATTGACCGACCAAGCCATTCCCAGACGTGGACCGACGGAACTGTAGTCAATCTTGCCAAAGCGATTGGAGTTGATGCAGCCGGAGCAGTCGCCCAGGTAGGCTAAGGCACCTTTCAGCCCACTGGTCGGGTTGGTCAAATTGGGATCGAACGAGGTGAACGAGGTTGGAGAGGTCGAACGAGGAACAGGAATCTCGTATCGCAAACCGAGATTGAGCGTCAGGTTGGGACGCACTTTCCAGTCGGTCTGAGCGTACCAGCCGTGATACCCGAAATTAGCGGATGAGGCGCTGGCGTTGAACGTACGAGATGCCGTATTGACCGCGCCCAGCAGGAAGCTGGCGAATGAATCGCCGGTGGTGCTCTGCGCATTCCGCGAGGCCGTCTGCAAGGGTGAGAATTGGAAGACCCCCTGCACTCCGGCGTCGTCAAATCCTCCCGTGGAGAGCTTGATGCCCGTGGTTCGCATCCAGCGGTGATCGGCGCCGAACTTCCAGTTGAACTTACCCTTCACCCAACTCAGGTCGCCGCGGACGTGATCCGTGAAATTGAACTGCGTGCCCTTGGTTTTGGGTCCGTTGGTATCCGCATAGTTTTGATAGCGTCCGTCGGCAAAGGTGATAACCGGGAAGGCGTTGGTGTCGCCTTCGGAAACACCCTTCAAACCGAGTTTCTGTGGCCAACCCTGCCCGACACTGGGGTTGTCGAAGTATTGCCGAAGCCGGGTGATGCCGTAGGTGACATGCAAGCTCTTGTTTGGAGCAATGATCCAGTCGTAGTTGAAACGCGCAAACTGCGGCCTGTTGGCCGTGACCGCATTGCTGTTGCTTCCAAAGAGCGGTCCGGGCATTGGTCCCTGCACCAAAGAGCTGAGGTCCTGGGTGTTGTACCAGCCACTGATCAGATGTCGATCGTTGATTCGATGGTCAATCTTGATACTCCAGGAGTCGAAGTCGGATTTCGTGGCTCTGGTGGCCAGGTAGTTGTTCTGCAGGCCGCCGGTGGTCGGTAGCGGAATCAGGGGCAAAATGTTCCTCGAAACCGAACTGAGCCGGTCCTGGGGGATGCAATTTCCGGGGAATTGAGTTTCGGTGGTCCGGTCAAAGATTGGACGCAAGCCGGGCTCATCAAAGCAACCTTCCCGCTGGCGCTGGGTTGGCACCGTGAGGAAGCTGGAGGAGGAATCGGAGCGGCGATACCCGTTGTAACTGAACAGGAAAAACGTTTTGTCCCGACTGGCGTTGTACACCTTGGGAACCCACAGCGGACCTCCCACCACAAATCCGTATTCGTTGCCGTGGTAGGAGGGCTTTCGGACCCTGGAGGCATTGTTCGCCCAGGAATTAGCGCTCAGTGCACTGGACGTGTGGAAATCGAACACCGATCCGTGGAACTGGCTGCCGCCTGAGGCTGTGACGAACGATTCAATGCCTCCGCCGGTACGCCCGTATTCCGCCGCAAAGGTGTTGTTGATGACCTTGAACTCACCTAGCTGCTCGATCGTCGGCAAGCCGTTGAAGGCCACCCCGCCGCTTTCGGGGTTGGTGGCGTTGGCTCCGTCGATCAGAATCTCCTTGGCACGCCGGGCACCTCCCGAGATACCGCCTTCGGCTCCCCCGCCGTTAACCACGCCGGCCTGGTAGGCTACAAAGGTTTCGGGATTGCGCAAGCCTCCCGCAAAGATAGGAGCATCTGTGAAAAGCTTTGGCGCGAAACTACTTCCGACTTCGCTGGTGGCTGTTTGCAGAACGGGCGGAGCACCCGTGACTTCAATCGACTGGGATACTTCTCCGATCTCCATTTTTAGGTCGAGCACAGAGCGGGTGGAGATAGCGATCACCACTCCGCTACGGGTGAGCTTCTTGAAGCCGGCTTGTTCGACCGAGACCGTATACGGTCCCACATTCAGGCTGGGGAAGGCATACAGTCCGGCATCTGAGGTTACCGTCTCGTAGACGATGCCAGTGGGGACATGAGTGGCGAGGACCTTAGCTCCAGCGATAACGAGGTTATTGGGGTCCGTGATGGTGCCGGATAGGGAACCTTTGCTCAACTGCGCCAGGGCTGCCGAACTTAGCAGCAGGACGATGCTCAGAGAGCACACGACTTTGTGTGTAACTTTCATCGAATCACCTCGATGTGATTGACCTCAACTGTGGATACGCAGGGCAGATCCACAAATCTCCGTCTGTTCCCCCGAAAAGGGACGCTTCGCGTCTTGGCGAGCAACGGCCGCTCAGTGAACCCTCATGTCACGGCCACGGGCAGAGTCGATTTGTGGAAAGCGCTGCGGACTGAGCAAGAATTGGGCCAACTAAGACAATCGGTCTTGGCCGTAGCAAACACGTTTGTTTTCAGTAGGGACAGGTGTGGCGGTTCGGGACATTCTGGAGGTAGCTGTAATTGTTTCTCTGAAAATGCGTTTTTCGCATCCAAAAATTCGTAGCGATGACCACAGCAGAACTTCCTGTGATCATTTGGCGATGACGACTTCATCCTCCCAAAAGCGCCACTTGGCATAGCCGATGCGTGGGGCAGATCCGTCAAGTTGTAAGGGGAAAGTGTTGGGCATTGCCTCAACGAGGGTCTGATTCCGATAAGAAACCTTCAGGAACGTTGACGCGCAGTAGCGCAGTTTAGGACCCGACATGGAGGCAAAGAGAAAAGAGGCATCCGTTTCAAACTCTCCGACCCGGACTTTTCCAAGGTCGTAACGATACCTCGGCCGTACATTTTCCCGTGCCAAATCCTTTTCGAGGTCGAGTTTGACAACAAGGCTTGAGATCGTACCGTTATGGTCGATCTCGAGACCCACGGCATCTGGGAAGTGATCAGCTTTTATTAACCGGACGGAATCTGTTCGGGCCTTGAGGTCGGTTTCGCTCAGGCCTTGGTGAGGCAACAGTACCGTGACGAAGAACTCGAGATCTCCGGCCCGATATTGACTTGAGAGAGTCTGATAGATGGCTTGTTCATCCTGGAAATGGCGGCTCTCGGCGTAGGTTCCGGTCTGTTTGGCCTCGCTTTCTGGAAAATAGATGAGGAGCCGGCGCGTGCCCGGCAGACTCTCGTTCCCGATGATATCGATTGCCGTGTCGAAGTAACGATCGCCCTTCCTGAGGATCTTGCCGGTATGCCAGAGATTGGCAAACGTGTAGTAGTCCGCTTTCAATATCTTCAAACCGTCAATAACGATGAAACAGTCCTGGGACTTGAGGTACGTGATGATGCGGTCCCACTGGTACCCTAGCTCGGCATCGACCAAGCGCGTTCGACTGGTGTCGACGTCAGAGAACGTCAGAAAGTCAATCTTGTGCGTTCGCACGGGCCGGTAGGCCCCTGAGTTCCTCAGGAACTCGAACACCTCTTGGTCTTTGTCCCGTTTGTTCTTTCGAGCCACCACCCGGTTGTGGAAGTAGTCTGCCCGGAACGCGCCCCAGCGCCCGCTCGGAAGGTCACTCCGATAGCCGCCATCGTGAAGCAGAACGGAGCCTCCACTCATCAGAAGGCAGATGGAGTTCTCATCAGAGTGGCCATGATGCATTTTCTCCTCTTCGACGGAGAGCGTTTGCCGCAAGTAGTCTCTTTGCAACAGCGCCCCGTCGCCCTCGTCTCGGTAATTCAGGAGGAGGAAGGTGCTGTCGGAATCCCACCCGTTGCGGAAGACGATCTTCTTCCCGATGACATCCTCCAGAACTTCGCGGCTCAGGCCGGTTGGCTTTTCGCAGGGAATCGCATCATCTGCCCACAAGTAGGCTTGGGTCAAAGCCGAACCCACTCCGGTTCCACCGAGGAAGAGCTTTTTCCCCGCCTTTTCCGTAGGCTTACCCAAGCGCCGCCACTCGGTTTCCAGACGCTCGTGGGCTCGCACCAGCAGCTCCCGTGCAACATACTTATAGTGCGGATTTCGATAGATCGCGGCGGCCTTCTCGAATACGGGAACAAAGCGGTCCCATCCGCCGTTCCAATTGGCATCCCCGAAATCTGCGATGTTTCCGTGGGGTGTCAGCAATTGCACAAAGTAGTCCAGATAGTAGCGCGTCAGCGGAGATTCAAAATACTGGCGTTGTCCGCTGGCCTCGGCATATGAGAAGACAGAGAGCAGCCAAGTCGCTTGGTAGCCGCTGGCGTCCTCTATCTCCCACTGGTCCAGACTGTCGCGCGCCAACGTCTCGGCCAGTTGCTTCCACTTCTTGGCGTGGGGATGATCGGTCAAGGCTAGGGCTCCGTAGTAGAGGCCCTCAGCGCGAAGCATGGCCCGATTCATGGCTCCCCACTCCGGAAACGAGAAAACAAAATCCAGGCTATGAGCCAGGTCTCGTTCGATCGTCTGCCTGGCTACCCGATCGAGGACGCTGCTACCGCGAATACGGAGGTAGGCCCGAGAATAGGCAGGCAGAAAAAAGAAGTTGGAAAGAGCTGGAACACCATCAGCGTACTCGGCGCGCGTCTTGCTGAAGTCCGGAGGATAGGCTTCACGGAGACGTCCGAAGTCCACCAGGATGTCACGAGCTTTTTCCGCGTGACTCCGGTTGCCGGTCAGCTGATAGAGAAATCCCAACATGTCAGCCAGGTAGATTGGCTGGGCCGGAGCGTCGTAGCCCCACAGCGGACTGGGATGGATCGTCCTCTTCCACTTGTCAATAACGGAGGGATAGTCCTCCAAACCCTGTTCGGCCGCTAGCTCGATATAGCGCAAGTAGTCCGCCTTTCGAGTTTGGGAAAAGGAAAAACCGGAATTCAGGCACAAAGCCAGCAGCAAAAGCAGGCGAATTCTCAGCATGAAGACTTCCTTTCCGATTTGTTTCAGCTACCACTCATGAGGCCAAAACGCCGCCAGGCGCAAAGTCCCGCATGCGACCATCCGGTTGTCTGGAAGATGACATTTGGGTCCGGCAAACGCGAGGCGGTGGAGCAAGGGCGGGTCTGGGAAGCATTGGCCAAAGCAAGCCCTGCCGTCGCTCAGCCAAACACCGCTTGCCACAACTTATTCCGGGCGGGACTCTTGAGAGTTGCGTTCCACGCTGATCTTCAGCGATTTCAGCTTCCGGTACAGATGGCTTCGCTCGATGCCCAGGACCTCGGCGGTCTTGGAGATGTTTCCGTTGTTGTCTTCGAGTTTCCGGACTATGTACTCACGATCAAAGGCCATACGGGCTTCGGAAAGACTCTTGGGCTCACAGAACTCCACCGGTGCGTTGGCTTTGAGCAAGGCAGCCGGAAGATGGCGGACTTCGACTTTGGGAGAAGCGGTCATGATAACGATTCGCTCCACCAGGTTCTTGAGCTCCCGAACGTTGCCGGGCCAGCTGTAGTGCATGAGGACGCCCATCGCTTCCGCGGAGACTACCTTCGGGCGCCGCCCATACTGCGCTGAAAACTCCTGGATGAAGAAGTCGGTCAAAACAGGAATGTCCTCCACGCGCTCACGAAGGGGGGGGACATAGAAGGGAATCACGTTGAGCCGATAGAAAAGGTCTTCTCGAAAGTTGCCCTTGTCCATTTCCTCATCGAGGTTTTTGTTGGTGGCGGCCACGACCCGAACGTCAACAGAAACGGGGGACAGAGCACCCACCGGCTCGAACCGCTGCTCTTCCAAGGCTCGGAGTACCTTGGCTTGGGTCTTCAGACCCATGTCACCGACTTCGTCCAGGAAAAGCGTGCCGCCATCGGCCTTTTCGAGTTTTCCAATCTTGTGATGAGATGCTCCAGTGAAGGAACCTTTGACGTGTCCAAAGAGTTCGCTTTCGATCAACTCTTCCGGAATCGCTGCACAGTTCACTTCCACAAAGGGTGAAGAGCTGCGCAGGCTCTGGTGGTGTAGAGCATGCGCCACCAATTCCTTCCCCGTCCCGCTTTCTCCGTAGATCAACACGCGCCCGTTGGTGGGAGCGGCAATGGCCAGCTGCTGGCGCAGGGCCTTCATTGGAACACTGGATCCCACAATACGATACCGGGCTCCCAACTCAGACTTGAGAGATTGGTTCTCGTCTTGAAGGTGCTTGTTTTCGAGAGCGTTGCGGACAACCAGGAGGGTCTTCTCAATCGAGAGCGGTTTCTCGACGAAGTCAAAGGCGCCAAGGCGAGTGGCTTTGACCGCGGTTTCGATCGTCCCGTGTCCTGAGATCATGACGACGACGGAATCGATCTTCATCCGCTTGATGGCTTCCAGCGTCTCCAGCCCGTCCAGGCCAGGCAGCCAGATGTCCAGAAGAATCAGTTCGAAAGACTTACTCTCGAGAAGCGCCAGGCACTCTTCTCCGCTGGCCACCGACTCCACTTTGAACCCGTCTTCACGCAGCACTGCACTCAGCGACTGGCGAATGCCAGGCTCATCGTCCACGATCAGAATGGAATTGCGAGCCACTTTGAAACCTCGGGGTGCCTTCCTTTTGGGGTGAGCGACTTCATCCGTCATCTCCACGCTTGTGAAGCCGCGGTCAGCCTGGACAGACTCACTTCATCGCGTGACTCGGTGACGAGACCGGACGTCAATTATAGCGGATTTAGCGGCTGGGGATTTCAATCACAAACGCTGTTCCATTTGGGTGGTTGTCCTCGGCGTGAATGAAGCCTTTATGGTCGGCGATGATTTGGCTGACAATGGCTAATCCCAGACCGGTTCCTCTCTTGCGCGTCGAGAAGTAGGGAAGAAAGAGTTTCTCCTTGTCGATCGACTGGATGCCGTGCCCGCTATCTTTCACAACGACGCAAACCGTTTCCTTGTTTGCCAGAAACCGGCTTTCGACGGTGAGTTCTTTCACCTCGGAATCTTCCATCGCTTCAATCGCATTGTCGAACAAGTTGACAAAAACACGTCGAAACTGCTCCGGATCGAGAGGGATCTCCGGGAGAGTGGCCAGCTCGGCTCTGACGGCGATGCCCTCGAATCGTCCGTTGTAACTGGAGAGAGCGCCCTCTATCAAGCCGTTGAGGTTACAGGGTACCGGGTTGGTGGTTGGGAGACGCGCAAAACGCGAGAACTCGTCAACCATCCCTTTAAGCACTGTGACCTCTTCGGTGATGGTCTGAACACAGTCGTTGATGACCCGTTCGAACTCGGGATCTGAGAACCTTCTCGTCACGTCGGCCTTTGACTTTTCGAGGTTCTTGCGAATGCGGTCGGCGGAGAGCTGAATGGGCGTCAGAGGGTTCTTGATCTCGTGGGCCATTCGGCGAGCGACTTCTTTCCAGGCGCTGGCCTTTTGAGCTTTCAGGACTTCGGTCAGGTCCTCCAGGACCATCACGAATCCCAGGGACACTGGCGCATTCAGATCGAGCGAGCTGACGGTGATCGAGAAATATCGACTGCGCCCCCTTAGCCGGAGAGGCATGTCCTTCGAAGCGATTCCAACCCGGCCGGCCTTGTCGAGGAGCAGCTTCACCTCGGACATGTCCTCTGGATGAAAGACATCTTCGACACTCAGGGGAGAGGCGGCGAAAGAACATCCCAGAATTTGTTCAGCGGGCCGGTTCATCTTGGTAATACCCAAAGTGGAATTGATGGAAATCACACCCGAGGGGATGTTCTCCAGAACCGCCTCGGTATAGCGGTTGCGTTCATCCAGAGCAAGATTGGATTCCTGCAACTCCCGATTGGCTCTCTCCAGTTTCTGAGATCCCTCATAGAGCTCCGCGGTCATCCGATTGAACGAAGACACTAGAATACCCAGTTCATCGTCGGCTGGGCAGTTGACTTGCACCAGCAGGTTTCCCCTGGAAACCTCATTGGACGCCTCGGCCAGGGCCCGGATAGGAACGGCAATGCGCCGGGACAAATACAAGCCCACCCAGACCGCCGCGAAAAGCACGAGAAGCGTGATGAGTCCGAGCCAAAGCAGGTAGTTGCTGCGTATCAGTTTGCGTTCGCGGACCAGGCCCTCGTACTGCTGGTTCGAATCGGTGACTTGCTTGGCCAGGCTCAGGATGCCTGGGGGTACTTGGACCGCCACAAACAGGTAGCCCAGCGGTTCAAAGTCCTCGGAATGAACGACGTCTCCCGCCAGCAGCGTCTCAGCAAAGGGCCCCCCCTTGATGTGATAAACGGAATCTGACTTATCGGGATTGCCGATCAGTTGGGTATAGAGCTTCTGGTTCGGAACGACAGATCCAGAAGTCCAGTCGAGCAGGCCCAGACCTTCAGTGATTTCGCGGAATTCGGGTTGCGGGGCCTTGTAGAGGCGCTTGTCGTGAAACAAAAGAACGGGCACGTGCGATTTGTCCAAAACCAGCAGCGTACGAACTCCGAACTCTTCCGCCAAATCCTGGACTTCGGGCAGTTCCTTCGGCTCCGAGGAAAGCAGAAAATTCCGGAGCACAGGGTGATTGGACAGATAACGTGCCGTCTGCAGGGAGTCCTCCCTGGTGTCGATCTGAACCTGAGCGACCAGTTTCTGAAGACTCAGCAGTACTTCATCCACTGGCCGACTGAACCACTTGTCCAGGTTACGGTTGATCAGGAAGTAACCGAACATAGACAGAAACGTTACCGGGAAGAGAATCAGCGCCAGGAAGGCTGCGACCAACTTCGTCTGAAACTGGGAGCCCAAACGCTGGCTTTTCCTCTCGAAGAACAGCTTCAGCAGTTGGCGTAGGAGGATCAGAGAGAAAATAAAAAGGAGAATGACGTTCAGCGACATCAGGGCCCAAAGCAAGAGGACGGTTTGCTTGCCTGGGGTGCCCAAGAACGGAGTGAGATTGAACGCTTGTTGGATGACTGAAAAGGCAAAGAGGACCACAACAACAATGGAAAGCGCTGCAATGACCGGTTTACGTTTTTTTTCCGGTGGCATGGAATTACAGGATCGAAACTAGGTCTAAGGTCTGCGTTATGTGTTCCGATAACTAGTGTGAATTCAGCCGCGGCCTTCTGATTACGATACCGCAGAAGTTTACCACCGGCATTCCCTTTTTTGTCGCCTGATGAATCCTGATTGGTTTACGAACAAGACACTTGATCATCCACCTGGCAAGAACTTCAAGGGCCCCAGGTCGACTTGGAGTACTGTGGAAGCTGTTGATGCTGAATATGTAAGTAGAACTTGGCACGCGGGGCATGCGAGCCTTGACACGAGGTATTGGCGCGACTAGGATAGGGCCTTACAAATTTTGTCACCCACCCCTAAATATCGATAATGTTCTCGGTCCTTTTGCCGAGAATCAGCGTGGGAGATTATGTCCATGTCATCCAAGTTAGGCGACCTGCTGATCAAGGAGAACTTGATCACGCAGCAGCAGTTGAAGGAGGCGCTCGAGCACCAGCGAGTGAACGGAGGGCGACTGGGGAATTGTCTGATCAAGCTGGGTTTCGTCACCGACGATGAAATCACTGCGATCCTTTCCCGCCAGTACGGCGTGCCTTCGATCAACCTGTCCTTCTTTGACGTTGATCCATCCGTGGTCAAGCTCATCCCGGTTGAGACCGCTCAAAAATACCAAATCTTGCCGCTGAGCCGGGTCGGCTCGACCCTCACCATCGCGATGATTGATCCGACCAATGTGTTCGCGATGGATGACATCAAATTCATGACTGGCTTCAACATCGAACCGGTCGTGGCTTCGGAAACGGCCATTCGCGAGGCGATCGACAAGTACTACGGGACAACACACGCCATCGAACTCAAAAAAGTCATGGAAGACATGGCGATCGTGGAGCAGAAGCTCGATGGTGTGGCGGATGACACGTCCTTGGAAGTGGCCTCCGAGGAAGAGGCCATCGATCTGGAGGGGCTGGAGCAGGCTGCCGAAGAAGCGCCAATCATCAAGCTGGTCAACCTGATCCTCTCCAGCGCCCTCAAGCGGGGAGCCAGCGACATCCACGTTGAGCCTTACGAGAAAGAGTTCCGGGTTCGGTACCGAATCGACGGCATCTTGTACAACATCATGAACCCGCCGCTCAAACTGAAGGATGCCATCACCTCTCGTATCAAGATCATGTCCAAGCTCGACATCTCTGAGAAACGGCTTCCCCAGGACGGTCGCATCAAGGTCAAGATGAAAACGGAAGGCAAGATCAAGGATTTGGACTTCCGTGTTTCGGTCCTGCCCACGCTGTACGGTGAGAAGGTCGTCCTGCGCCTGCTCGACAAAGACAACCTGATGCTCGACATGAGCCGGCTGGGATTCGAGCTGGAGTCTCTCAAGAAGTTCGAAACAGCGATTCTGAAGCCTTATGGGATGGTCTTGGTGACGGGACCCACGGGAAGCGGTAAGACCAACACGCTTTACTCTTCCATCTCGCAGTTGAACAAGATTGACACCAACATCATGACCGCGGAGGATCCGGTCGAGTTCAATCTGCCGGGGATCAACCAGGTTCAAATGAAGGAGCAGATCGGACTCAACTTCGCGGCCGCGCTCAGAGCTTTTTTGCGGCAGGATCCCAACATTATTCTGGTGGGAGAAATCCGTGACTTCGAAACGGCTGAGATCGCCATCAAAGCCGCTTTGACCGGACACCTGGTGTTGAGCACCTTGCACACCAACGATGCGCCTTCCACCGTCAGCCGACTGATGAACATGGGCATCGAGCCCTTTTTGGTGGCCACCTCGGTCCACCTCATTTGTGCCCAACGTTTGGTTCGAAGAATCTGCAAGGATTGCAAAGAGCCTTTTTCGGCGCCGCCGCAGACACTGATAGACGCAGGCTTCGCACCCACCGAAGCCAAAAGCCTGGCCGTCTATCGAGGCAAAGGCTGCACGACTTGCAACGGCACCGGTTACAAAGGCCGAGTGGGCTTGTACGAGGTGATGGAGATCAACGACGATCTTCGGGAGTTGATTCTCATCGGAGCCTCCTCGCTGGAACTCAAGAAGAAAGCCATCGAAAACGGGATGATCACCTTGCGCGCCAGTGGGCTTCAGAAGATCCGGGAGGGAGTTACGACACTGGAAGAAGTCTTGCGAGAAACGGTCAAGTAGATTCCACGCGACGACACTTTGGGAAAAGGAAGCGAAAAGCGATATGGCCAATGTTTCACTAAGCGACTTGCTGAAACGGATGACTGAGCTGGGCGGTTCGGACCTGCACATTACCACCAACAGTCCGCCCCAGGTTCGGGTCGACGGGCACCTGCGACAGCTGACGGAGTTCCAGCCGCTGACGGCCGCCGACACCAAGCAACTTGCCTACAGCGTCCTCACCGATACGCAAAAGCATCGTTTCGAGGAGCAGCTGGAGATCGACTTTTCATTTGGAATCAAAGGGCTGTCTCGATTCCGCGGCAACGTTTTCAATCAGCGCGGTGCCGTGGCGGCGGTGTTTCGGGCGATTCCTTATGAGGTGAAGCCATTCGACGCACTGGGTCTGCCTGCCGTCGTCAAATCGCTGTGTGACAAGCCACGCGGCTTGATCTTGGTGACCGGTCCTACCGGGAGTGGAAAATCCACAACCTTGGCGGCCATGCTGGACAAGATCAATTCCGACCGGCATGACCACATCGTGACCATCGAGGACCCGATCGAATACCTGCATGGACACAAGAGCTGCCTGGTGAACCAGCGGGAGGTTCACGCCGACACGCACGGTTTTGCGAATGCCTTGCGGGCCGCGCTGCGTCAAGATCCCGATGTCGTGCTGATTGGAGAAATGCGAGACCTCGAGACGATTGAAGCGGCCCTGCGAATCGCCGAAACGGGGCACTTGACGTTTGGAACCTTGCATACCAACTCGGCCGCTTCCACTATCAATCGAATCATCGATGTGTTTCCGTCCCATCAGCAATCACAGATCCGAGCCCAGCTTTCTTTGGTGCTGGAGGGCATCCTGTGTCAGGCCCTTTTGGCTAAGGCTTCCGGATCGGGTCGCGCCATGGCCATGGAGATCCTGATTCCCAACGCCGCCATCCGAAATCTGATTCGGGAGGACAAGGTTCACCAGATCTATTCGGCAATGCAGACCGGACAAGAGAAGTACGGGATGCAGACCTTCAACCAGTCTCTGGCTTCACTCTACTTCTCCAAACAGATTACTCTGCAAACCGCACTGGGCCGCTCGAGCAACCCGGAAGAGCTGCAGGATATGATCAACCGGGGTGCCACCGGGCCGGTTCGCAGTCAAATGCCCGTGGGGAGCAGGATTCTGAAGTGATGCAGCATTGAACGAATTCAGGAGTGGTCATGCCGGTCTATGCATATCGTGGGAAATCGAGAGCCGGGGCTGAAGTTCGCGGCGAACGGGAGGCAGACACGAAGCAGTCTCTGGTGGCTGCTCTGCGACGGGAACAGATCAGTCCCTTGGTGATCAAGGAAAAGGGCAAGGAACTGAGCCTTCCCAAGTTTGGAGGCAAGGTCAAAACCAAGGAACTGGCCATCTTCACCCGCCAGTTCTCAGTCATGATCGACGCCGGGTTGCCGTTGGTTCAGTGTCTGGAAGCCTTGGGGCAGCAGCAGGAGAACAAGGTGTTCCAGAACGTCCTGCAGTCCGTCAGAGCCGAAGTGGAGTCCGGGTCCACACTGGCGGCGGCCATGAAACAGCATCCCAAGGTATTTGACGACCTGTACACCAACATGATTGCCGCCGGCGAAGCGGGCGGTATTCTGGACACTATCCTGCAGAGGCTTTCGTCCTATATCGAGAAAGCGGTCAAGCTGAAACGGGCAGTGAAATCCGCCATGGTCTATCCCGTGGCGGTGCTCTCCATCGCCGTTGGCGTGATCATCCTGATTCTCTGGAAGGTGGTCCCGATTTTTTCGAATTTGTTTGCCAGCATGAATGTGACACTTCCGTTGCCCACGCGCTTGGTGATCACAGGAAGTGAGTTTGTGGGGCGCTACATTATTTTCTTCGTGCCGATTGTGTTCGCGATGGGTTATGCCTTCAAGCGCTATTACGCCACAGCAGCGGGACGCATGATGGTTGACACGTTAATGCTGAAGGTTCCGATTCTGGGAAGTGTCTTGCGAAAGATTGCCGTCGCTCGTTTCTCGCGCACTCTGTCGACACTGATCACCAGTGGGGTGCCTATTTTGGAGGGGCTGGAGATTACTGCCAAGACAGCCGGCAACGCGGTGGTGGAGAAAGCCATCATGAAAACCCGCGACTCCATCGAGGAAGGTAAGACGATTGTCGAACCGCTCAAAGAGTGCGGCGTTTTTCCAAGCATGGTGACTCAGATGGTAGGGGTGGGGGAACAGACCGGCGCACTGGATGCGATGCTCACCAAGATTGCCGAGTTCTTCGAAGACGAGGTCGATGCTGCCGTGGGGGATTTGCTGACAGCCATCGAACCTCTCATGATCTTGATCCTGGGTGTGATTGTGGGTGGCATCGTGATTTCGATGTACCTCCCGCTCTTCTCACTCATTTCGAAACTGTCCGGATAAGTGGGCAGCGTCCGCTCAGAACGCTGACCAGTCCCTGTTGCCCGGCACTCACGCCGCGCGCTTATCCTGCCGGTCCCATCCAATGGATCCCACTGACAATACTGGACCGGCTTTTGTGCCATGCCGAAGAACCTGAGAGATTGGCTATCGTGGTTGATCAAGCTGCGGATCGTCGTGGTTACGACTCTGCTGGGTGTCACCCTTGGCATCGAATCCGTTGGAGTGCTCAGCGATGCAAGCGCGGGACTGTTTTTGATCATTGGAGCCGCCTATCTCGCTTCGGGGGTGCATTTCATGCTGCTCCGAGGCTCAAAGGCCTATCGTTCCCAAGCCTATCTTCAGATCGCCACCGACCAGGTGATGATCTTTTTGATCATCTACGTGACTGGGGGAATCGACAGCTACTTTTCCTTCCTGTATCTCCTCTCGATCATCATGTCCAGCATCCTGCTTTATCGCCGTGGAGCTTTCCTTACGGCCACGGGTAGTTCGCTGCTGACCGTGCTGCAGGTCCTGGTGCTGCAGTTGGGGTGGCTGCCTCCCACGCATTTTTCTCCGGTGGACCCCCGGACCGTGAAGTTCCTGGTGGGTACCAACCTATTTGCGTTCTATGCCGTGGCTTACCTGAGCAGCTATCTCTCGGAAAGCCTCCGGAGGGCCGGCTCCGAGTTGGAGGATAAGCGCGGCAAACTGGCCAACCTGCAGGCCTTCAATGAAAACATCATCAACAGCATGCGGGGCGGACTGTTCACGACCAACCTGGACGGCTTCATCACGCTCTTCAATCGCTCGGCCTCCGAAATCACAGGCCATAAGCCGGAGCGAGTCATCGGTTCTCACATCAGCCGCGTGTTCAATCTATCTGACGCCCAAGACCAGCCGAACGAAACCGGCCCGCTTCCCGCCCGCTTCGAGAAGACGATCCGGCATGTCAACGGTGAGGAGATCCACCTCGGGTTTACGGTTTCACGTTTGCAGGTGGAGGCCAACCAGCACATCGGCTACGTGTACACGTTTCAGGATCTGACTGAGATTAGGAAGCTGGAAAAGGAAATCCAGCTTAAGGACAGGATGGCTGCCATCGGTCGAATGGCGGCCGCCATTGCTCATGAGATTCGGAATCCGTTGACTGCTATTTCCGGCTCGTTCCACCTGTTGAAGTCGGATCTCGAACTTAATGCGGATCAGGAACAATTGGCGAACAATATCTTGCTGGAGACCAAACGTCTGTACAAGATCATTACCGACTTCCTTTCGTACGCCAAACCGCTTCGATTCTCGCCGCAATCCGTGAAATTGCCGGAATTGATCTCGGACACCGTCCAACTTCTTCGGAACAGTCCCGAGGTCTCAGCCGAGCACATCATCCTCTGTCGTTTCGAGTCGGATGACCTGATGTGCTTCGGGGACCCCAACCTCCTCAAGCAAGCGCTCTGGAATCTTTGTGGCAATGCCCTGCGAGCCATGCCCAGCGGCGGAAAGCTGTCCGTCCGATTAGCGGCTAGAGTGGCGGAGCAATTGGAGCTGTCCGTGTCGGATACAGGAGTGGGCCTCACCCCGGAAGAGCGGGAGAGGATCTTCGAGCCGTTCCAGTCGAAGTTCCATGGTGGAACGGGCTTGGGACTATCCGTGGTTTCACAAATTGTAGAGTTGCATCAGGGGACGATTGATGTCATTTCCGAACCGGGAAAAGGAACGACCTTTGTCCTCACCTTGCCCCGCGTGAATCGTTCAATGCAAGAAGAGGAACATGTCCAGACTGCTCATCGTTGAAGACGAGCGTTCGCTCAGAGAAGTCCTCCACATGCTGTTCAAGAAAGAGGGCTACGAGGTAACCACGGCCGGTGGCTACCAGGAAGCCTGCCGCATTTTGAAGTCGAACTTATTCGACCTGGTCTTGTCTGACATCAAGATGCGCGACGGTTCGGGCATCGATCTGCTCCGGGATCTCAACTCCAGTGCCCCTGAGACCTTGGTCATCATGATGACTGCCTACGCCACAACCGAGACGGCTATTCAAGCCCTCAAGATGGGGGCGCTGGATTACATCCTGAAAGATAATGACAACTTTCTCGATGAGGTCAAAATCTCGGTGGCCAAATCACTCGAGTACTCGCGGCTGCGGCAAGAACACCGGCTTCTGAAGCTTCACTTCAATCAACACAATGCCGTCAACAACCTCGTCGGTTCCAGCCCGAAGATGAAGGAGTTGTTCGAGGCTATCCAGACGATCGGGGCCACACCCAGTACCGTCCTCATCATCGGAGAAAGCGGAACCGGCAAAGAGCTGGTGGCCAGAGCCATTCACTTAAACAGCTCGCGTGCAGACCAATCCTTTGTGTCGATCAACTGCGGAGCCTTTCCGGAAACCCTTCTGGAAAGCGAGTTGTTCGGTTACATGAAGGGAGCCTTCACGGGCGCTTCGATGAATAAGAAAGGCCTGCTTGAGGTGGCCGATAAGGGCACCATCTTTCTGGACGAAATCGGTGAGATGAGCCTTCCCATGCAAGTGAAGCTGCTCCGCGTGTTGCAGGAGAAGGTGTTCCGTCGGGTTGGCAGCACCGAAGAGCTTTCACTCGATGTCCGCGTGATCGCTGCGACCAATCGGGACCTTCAAAAGCTCATTGAGGAAGGCAAGTTTCGGGAAGATCTCTACTACCGGGTGAGTGTCATTCCGCTTGAGATCCCCCCTTTGCGAGAACGCAAGGATGACATCCCGGCTTTGGCCGAGCATTTTCTCAGAAGGTTTAACGTCCAGATGCAACGCTCCATCCTGCGGGTCAGCCAGGCCGCCATGGCCTGCCTGGAGCAATATGATTGGCCCGGGAACGTGCGGGAGCTCGAAAACACCATCGAGCGGGCCGTGGCCTTCGAGACGACCGAGGAGATTCGTGTCGAACGGCTGCCGTCCAGGATCAGCCGCCTGAACTCGAGCGAAATCTCCCGTCAAGGCAAGATTCCCGAGAACGGCCTGGATCTGGAGCGATATCTGGCCGAGGTCGAAAAATCCTTCATCATTGAGGCCCTCCAGAAATCAGGGGGAGTCCAGACTCGTGCCGCAGAACTGCTGAAAATGTCATTTCGGTCCTTCCGCTACTTCGTCAAGAAATACGACGTTCTTTGAAGCATGGCTTTCCGATGGCTCCCTGGTAGTACCGTAGCGAACATTTCGGCCCGGTACTGCGTAGATCCGGATGATAGAATGACAAGGAATGTCCTTCCTTGATCCGGAAAGGAGGAAGCCATGAAGAAGTGCCCGTTTTGCGCAGAAGAAATCCAGGATGAAGCGGTTCGGTGCCGATACTGTGGCGGGAACCTCACCAGGACGTCTTGGCCGGAAAAACGCCTGTACCGGTCCGAGACAGATCGAAAGTTGGCGGGGATCTGCGGCGGCCTTGGGGACTATCTCAACTGTGACAGCACTCTGGTGAGGGTAGCCTGGGTGATCGGTGTTTTTGTCTCAGCGGGTCTGGCCATCCTGGCTTATGTTGCGCTCATCTTCGTCATTCCGAATCAAACCGAAGTGATTCGGCAATCGAGACCGGTCCAAGTCTGAGCCCGATAAGGAGATCCGCGCACATGAAGATGTTCGTGAACGAAACGTGGGTTGACAAGGCCGACAAGATCGAGGTGACGAATCCATTCAACGGCCAGGTTCTGGACACCGTTCCGCGCGCTGATGCCGAGGATGTGGAGCGTGCTGTGAGCTCGGCCGTGGTCGGCGCTGGCCAGATGCGTCGGCTCCCCGGCTACGACCGTTTCCTGATTCTCAAAAAGGCGGCTGAGCTGTTGGAAGAGCGAAGCGAGGACCTGGCTCACACCATCACGCTGGAAGAAGGCAAAGTCCTCGCGGAGTCCCGATTCGAAGTTTCACGCGGCGTGCAAACCTTGTTGCTTTCTGCGGAGGAATCCAAGCGGATTGAAGGTGAGGTGCTTCCCCTCGACGGGGCCCCGGGCTCTGGAAACAGACTGGGTTTCACGTTGAGGGTACCCTGCGGTGTTGTCGTGGCGATCTGTCCGTTTAACTTCCCCCTCAACCTGGTTCTGCACAAGGTGGGTCCCGCCCTGGCTGCCGGCAACAGTGTGGTCATCAAACCGGCGACGGACACGCCCCTTTCGGCTCTGAAACTGACTGAGATCCTGGTGGAGGCTGGGCTTCCGGCTGCCGCCGTGCAATGCCTTACAGGGGCCGGCGCAGACGTTGGCCAGAGGCTCTGTAGCGACCCGCGTGTGCGAAAAATCAGCTTCACGGGAAGCAAGGAGGTAGGTGAGCAGATCTGCCGCGCGGCGGGAATCAAGAGAGTCACCATGGAGCTCGGGAGCAATTCCCCGCTGATCATCATGCCCGACGCCGACTTGGAGAAGGTTTGTCGGGCCATCGTGGCCACCGGTTACAGCAATGCCGGTCAGGTCTGCATCAGCACCCAACGGGTGCTGGTCATGGGTGCGGTTTATGGAGAATTGCTCGAACGGTTGAGACCGCTCGTCGATCAGATTCGCACCGGAGACCCTTTGGCAGAGAACACTGAAATGGGGCCCATGGTGCGCGAGCGGGATGCGGTGCGGGTGGAGCAATGGATTCAAGAAGCGGTGGCTGGAGGTGCCCACTTATTGACCGGCGGCAGCCGTCGCGGTGCAACGGTTAAGGCAACCCTAGTGGCCAATGTGGACCCGAGGATGCGGATCTCCTGCGAGGAATTGTTCGGTCCGGCCGTGGCCTTGTCCAAGGTGGATAATGTCGAGGAGGCCATCCGACTGGCGAACGACTCCAACTACGGTCTTTCCGCAGGAATCTTCACTCAGAACATCGATTGGGCCTTGCGTTTCGCCAGAGAGGTGGATTCAGGTAATCTGCATATCAACTGGGGACCCCAATGGCGAGCGGACCTGATGCCCTACGGAGGGCTCAAGGAGAGCGGGTTCGGAAAAGAAGGTCCCCGTTACGCGGTACGCGAAATGACCGAGCTGAAGACCGTCGTGGTGCACCTCAACTGAGCCGATGCCCTGATACGTGGGGCAGCGATCGTGTTTCAAAACCGTCTGCTCCCAGATTGGCATCAAGAAAGGCCGATCGAATGCAAGTGCGAAAAGCTGTGTTCCCGGCAGCCGGATTAGGAACCCGGTTTCTGCCCGCCACCAAGGCCCAACCCAAGGAAATGCTGCCTCTGGTGGATAAGCCGGTGATTCAGTATGTGGTTGAGGAAGCTGTCGCTTCCGGCATCACCAATATCATCATTGTGACAGGACGGGGCAAGAATGCCATCGAAGACCACTTCGACGTTTCCTATGAGCTGGAAAAGATCCTTGAGTGCCGCGGCAAGCTCGACCTACTGGAGGAAGTGCGGGCCATTTCGAACATGGTCACGGTCTCTTATGTCCGCCAGAAAGAAGCCTTGGGTTTAGGGCACGCCATCCTTGTGGCTCGCCATCTGATTGGAGATGAGCCCTTTGCGGTCATGCTCGGAGATGACATCGTCGATTCTGAACGGCCTTGCACACGACAGTTGGTCGAGGCTTTTGAGAGATACCGATCACCCATTCTGGCCACACAAGTCGTCGACGGCCCCGAAATTTCCCGCTACGGCGTGATCGAAGGGGCCTGTGTGGAAAGCGATCCCGAAAAGCGGGCCTACCGAGTGACTAACCTTGTTGAAAAGCCCAGGTACGAAGAGGCTCCCTCGAATCTGGCTATCATTGGCCGCTATATCCTGACTCCCGACCTTTTCGACATACTGGAAAATACCCAGCCGGACCAAGGCGGAGAGATCCAACTGACCAACGGACTGCGCCGACTCCTCGAAAAACAAGCCATCCATGCTTATCGCTTTGAGGGCAAACGCTATGATGCCGGAGACAAGCTGGGCTTCCTGAAAGCTACCGTTGAATTTGCCCTAAAACGACCCGATCTTGGTGCCGAATTCCGGCAGTACTTGAACTCGCTTAACGAACGACCATCCTGAAGGCAGGTTCGCCCCTCCCAGTTGCCCGGGAGGGGGACTCGAATTGGTGAGACAATCGTTAAAGAAGAGTACTGGTTGAATGACGCGCTGTCCGAAGACAGACGAAATAATGGAATGACTTTCTTAGTTGATGGGAGCTCTTTTTCAACTTCACGGATCCTTTCACTCGGGCCCGTTTTCCGGTAGCGCTGTCCTGAAGAGTAACTTCGAACCGGGCGACTACCATGAAACTTGAGCTAGATTGATTTCGATTATAGACGCTTACTTGGCAGTGTCAAGTAAAAAAAATCACGTTCAGTTAATAATTACTTAGTTTCCTTGATCTCGTTACAGATCGTCGTTAAGTTAATTGTTTTAAATACATTAAAAATGAACTCAGGTCGATTTCTTGCTTCCAGAAGAGACTCCCTGTCCAGGAATAGTTTTTCTCATTCCAGAATATGGTATGGAGTTATGTACAAAATACCAATTTTCGTACTAAGAATACGCAAGGTCGTATTATGAAGAGTCGAACCTCTGGCTTGTTCGAGGCGCCTGTCGACGCTCCCACGATCCACTTGGTGGTCGGTACGGCTGGCCACATCGACCACGGCAAGAGCGCGCTAGTCCGGGCGCTCACGGGTATCGATCCAGACCGTCTTAAGGAGGAAAAGGAGAGAGGTATCACGACCGACTTGGGCTTTGCCCCCCTGGCATTACCGGGGGGGATTCAGATCGGATTTGTCGACGTTCCCGGACACGAGCGATTTGTCAAGAACATGCTCGCTGGAGCGGGCGGGATCGACGCCGTTCTGCTGGTGATCGCCGTAGATGAATCGATTAAGCCTCAGACCCGAGAGCACTTCGACATCTGCCGTCTTCTCCAGGTGCACTCGGGTGTGCTGGCCCTGACCAAGTGTGACCTGGTGGATGAGCACTCGCTCGACTCGGTGCGAACGGAGGTCCAGGACTTCGTCAGGGGGTCCTTCCTGGAGTCTGTGCCCATCATCCCCGTCAGCATCATCTCAAATCGAGGGCTGGTTCAGCTTCAGGACGCCTTGGGCCGGCTCGCGGAGAATCTCCGCCCTCGCCCGGTTGAGCATGCCTTTCGACTGCCAATCGATCGTTCGTTCTCACTTCACGGTTTCGGCACGGTCGTCACCGGAACGCTGGTGAGCGGGCGCATTGGGCGGGATCAGGACGTGGAAATATATCCGGAGGGTACTTGCCACCGCATCCGAAACATTCAGACGCATGGTGAATCACGAGAATGGGCCGTGGCTGGTCAACGCACAGCCCTGAACCTACAAGGTACCCCTTCTTCCGGCCTCCGTCGTGGACAAGTGCTTTCGGTGCCTCGGCGTTTCAAAACCACGCGCGAAGTTGAAGCCAGGATTGAAGTGCTCAGCAACGCCCCCGTCCCTGTGTCCCACAGAATGGCAATCAAGTTTCACCATGGCTCGGCGGAAACAGTTGGACGCGTTGCGACCGTGAATCAGCAGGACATCCAGCCAGGTGAGTGGGCGTACGTCCGGATCAAGCTGCACGATCCGGTGCTCGTTCTCCACGGAGATCGCTTCATCGTTCGACGGATGTCTCCGCCCGCTACGATTGCCGGGGGGACCCTGCTCAACAACCAGCCAGGGCGCGCGACAAAGCTAGAGAGCCAGATTGGGCTGCTGAAAGCCATGGAGGCTCCCAGTCTTGCAGCCCAGATCTTGGCTTTGGTCGACTGCCTGGGAGCCTCGGGCGCTAGCCTGGGAGAGCTGACGTCTCGGTGGCCCCATTGTGAATCGGTTCTCACCGGATCTCTTCAAGAACTCGCAACGAAAGGCCAAGTCCAGATCCTGTCGGAAAATCCCATGGCTGTGATGGCCAGAGGTGTGTTCGGTAGCCTGTGTGGACAGGCAGAGAAGACACTTGCAACTTACCATGCTCAGAACCCGCTGGCAGCCGGGATGCCAAAGGAACACCTTCATTCTGCTCTCTTTCGAAACATGCCAGCCGGCTGTTTTCGGGCGGTTCTTGGAGAACTGACCAAGCTGGGACGAGTTGTCGTAGAGGGAGACCAGGTAAAGCTGGCGGGACATCGGGTTGTTCTCGATTCTTCAGAAGATCGGGCCCGCGAACGACTCGAGCAAGGTTTGTTGGAGTCGAATCTGCAGGTTCCGGATATTCAGGAAGTCTTGGCCAAGCTCCCTCTTTCACCCGACCAATCGCGCCGGTTGCTTCAGCATCTGCTGCGTCAAGGGACGCTGGTGCGGGTGTCAGAGTCGCTGGTTTTCCATTCTCGTGCCATCGAGCAGGTCAAGGCGGCCCTGGCCAGCTATCGGACGAAAAGTAAGGTATTGGACGTGCCTCAGTTCAAGGAACTGACCGGCATCTCTCGCAAATACGCCATTCCACTCCTCGAATACTTGGACAGGGAACGAATTACCCGTCGAAAAGGGAATCTTCGAGAGATTCTGGTCGAGTAACCTGACCATTCCTCCTGGGGCTCCCGGGTCGCTCTGGCTGCCTGCCGCAGTGCGAGAAGACTTCTGAGGAAAAGACAGAGGCCCCGAGGAAGTGGGCAAGACTGGCGCGACCGGTAAATGGGGAGCTTGTTGGAACTCAGCCCCACTGAAGAAAGCGCGCTTGAATCACGGATTGCATTCGTCTGGAACGTCTGCACAGTGGGATACTCTCGGCCGCGAAGCACCGAACACTACTCGCCGCAGTCTCCCTCGTCCCGCTCATTGCGGTAGCAGCGTACGCGGATCGCCGGTAGCATTGTCGATCAACGCGGCGTATGCCGTGAAGCCGATGAGTGGTGTCGTGGTCGACAAAAGCAAACGGGCATCGGTGATCTCGTCAGTGACTCCGAGCGCCCTGACAACGCGGTTCAGCTGTGTCATACCCAGCGGCTGGAGAGTCACCCGTCGTGATCCAAGCACGACGCCTTCGGCGTTCAGCAGCAGGAGGTCTACTTCAGCCTGGGCTTCCGTGGCGTTCGCGAGGATAAGATTTGTTCGGAACGCCAGGCTCTCTTCAACGCCCACTATCGATCGCGAGACCCCCAATCGAATTTGGCCGGCGAGTGGCACGCCCGGAACGCTTTGGCCAAAAGTGCCGCCACCTGATGCAGGCGTCGAAGTCTGGGCTTGAGTCACCGCTCCCGGTTCGAGCGTGAAATCGACGGAACTGCGGTGAAGCTGGATGGCGCCAAAATCCGAGTTTAGATGAAACACGGAGCTCAGCACGTCCGCCAGGAACAGTGTCTGGTTGGGTGCCAGAGTAAAATCCTGGGAGGGGCCCACGAGGCCGTTGCGATCGTGTCCAAGGAAACTCAGACCGAACCTTAGGGGATGCTGAACGGTGCTGGTGATCGACAAATCGGTCGTGTAGAAGGTCCCTCCAACTCCAGGACCTCTGGCGCTAGATGGAACCACCCATGTAAAGGGAAAGTCGCCCTGCCATTGCGGCAGCAGTGTGCGCGGGTCGTTGGTAGTGTTGTCGATGACTGCAGCATAGCCGGCAAAGCTCCCTCCTGGCGTCGGTGTGGACAGGACAAGTTGTCCGGCCTGGAAGTCAGCCACCACTTCCAGCGCCTGGGCCACACGCGTCAGCTGAGTCATTCCCAGCGGCGGGAGCTCGACCCGGCGCGAACCCAATTCCTCTCCCCCGCTTGAAAGCAGCCGTACCCCCACCTCCAGAGGTTGTTGCGTGACATTGGCTAGAATCAGGTTGGTGCGAAATAAGGCATCCTCCCGGACTCCCGGCACCATCCTCGGCAAACCAGCGCGGATCCAGTCCTTGGACGCGCTGGCGGGGACACATTGTCCATAGGTTCCGCCGAGACGGCTTGGGGCCGGTGTTGATGTCTGTCCCTGGATTGCCAGATCAGATGAATCGGAGGCGATGTGAAGAGCGCCCCAGTCCTCCGTCAATCCGAAGAGTGTGGCCAAGACATCTCGATAAGTGGCGGTCCTGCCGGCAGCAATTTCCACCGTCTTCACAGGACCGATGCGTCCATCCCGATTGTTGCCCAAGAATCGAACCTCAATCGTGGCGCTCCTGCTGCCGACGTTGGCAATGGTCAGATCGGTGGTAAAGAAAGCGCCAGCCAGTCCCCGGGCACGCGCACTGGAAGGGAGGATCCACGTGAACAGCGGTTCAGGCTGGGAATCGAGGCGGCCACGGGTCAGTGTTCGAATCTGATGGTTATCAGCATCGGAGAGGTAGATGCTCCCCAAGCTGTCAATTGCAACGCCACTGGGCGCGGCCAGCTGCGCAGCCGTGGCGGGGCCGCGATCGCCGCTGAAGCCGGCTGAGCCAACACCGGCGATCGTATGGATGATGCCGTCGGACGTCACTCTGCGAATCCGTCGGTTGCCCAGGTCGGCGATGAGGAGGTTGCCATCACGCTCGACTTCAACAGCCTCTGGAAATCTAAGCTGGGCCTGCCTGGCCGGGCCGCCGTCGCCTCCAGAGCCCGCAATCCCAGTTCCGGCCAAGGTGTCAATGGTTCCCGCTGGAGTGACTCGCCGGATGCGATGATTCCAGCTATCCGCGATGTAGAGATTGCCGGCCGAGTCCAGGGCAATCCCACGGGGATAGCGCAGCAGGGCCGAAGTGGCAGGACCCCCGTCGCCGTAGTAGCCGCCGCCCTGAGAACCGGCGCTATCGACCGAGCCCGACCCGGCAATGGTCTGCATGGTCCCATCGGCCGACACTTTGCGGATCCGATGATTGAGGAGATCAGCGATGTAGAGGTTTCCGTTGGAGTCCACCTCAACACTCCGAGGACAGCTCAAACTGGCCTGCGTGGCGGGGCCTCCATCGCCATCAAAGCCGGACCGGGCGCCACCGGCCACCGTAGAAATCCGACCGTCGGGTGCGACTTGCCGGATCGCCTGGCCTTCGGCAATGAAGAGATTGCCTCTCTCGTCCACGGACACGTCAACGGGCGAATTCAGTTGTGCCTCCGTGGCCGGGCCGCCGTCGCCACTGTAACCAGTCGTCCCATTTCCAGCGACCGTCGTTATCACGCCGGTTTGGCTGACCTTGCGCACTCGGTGGTTGCCTGTATCAGCAATCCAAAGGTTGCCGCTCTTATCTATGGTCACACCCGTTGGGTTCAGCAGTGCCGATTCGGCGGCCAGACCTTCTCCAATGTAGCCACCGTGGGATCGACCGTCGCGGGTGGTGCCCGCGTAAGGATTCAGGATCCAGGTGTCGCCTGCAGGCGAAGTGCGAATCACAAGCGTGAACGCTCGGCTCACCCGAGTTTGAGTATAGTCACGCACTTCGGCTGTAAAGGTGAACGTGCCGGCTCGGCCGGCCGTACCACTGATCCGCCCCGTAGCTTGGTCCAGAGCCAGTCCATCGGGCAAGGCACCTTGGGCAACGGTCCAGACATAGTTGAAGGGCACACTTCCTTCAGCAAGGAGGTAGGTGGAATAGGGCTCATCCACTTGACCGGCCGGAAGGTTTGCGGGGGTGACGATGCTTACAACCGGCTGCGAGGGGAAGGTCGCCGGCAAAAGATAAGCCCGATGAGACCCGCCGATGGCGATGTTGCCGGCTTGGTCGATTGCGGCGGAGCTGGCATGGAACGCCGTGGCAACTGTCTGAATTTTCCCATCAGCCGTGATCTGGCGCAGCCGATGGTGAAACGTATCTGGCACGAACACCCTTCCGGTCGAATCGACCGTCACACCGAACGGATACTGCAGAGACGCGGCCGTGGCCGGGCCGCCGTCGCCACTGAATTCAGTGCGGCCGTTGCCGGCGATAGTGACGATGCTGCCGCTCGGGCTGACCCTGCGAATCCGATGATTGTCCGAGTCCGCAATATAAAGGTTCCCAAGTCGGTCCGCAGCCACGCCTAAAGGGCCGGACAGCTGCGCTGCCACGGCGGGCCCGCCATCGCCGCTGAAACCCGCGGTTCCTGTGCCGGCAACCGTCGAGATGATTCCAGCCGGCGTCACCTTGCGAACCCGGTGATTGCCGCTGTCTGCGATGTACAGATTGCCCTGGTGATCAAAAGCCAGGCCCCATGGGTTTGACAGTTCGGCAGCCGCTGCGACTCCGCCATCTCCGCGACTGCCTTGTCTTCCCGTTCCGGCAACCGTTGAGACTGTTCCGATAACCGAAACCCGTCTCACGCGCTGATTCCCCATGTCGGCAAAGTAGAGGTTCCCGGCTGCGTCAAACACTAGGCCGGCAGGCCTGTCGACGCGCGCCTGGGCAGCCGGACCGCCGTCGCCGCTGAAGCCGGCTGTTCCGGTTCCCGCCGCTGCCGTGACTTCTCCTGTTGGAGCGAGCTTCAAAATACGCGCCTGCTCGAAGTCGGAAACGAAGATATTGCCTGCCAAGTCCCAGGCGACCCCCGGTACCGAGGTCACCGACCTCGGGATTGACGCTACTTCGATGGGGAGTGAGACCAGAAAGGGAGGCACCGGCGGGGGAGAATCGATGGGGATTTGAAAGATCTTGTCGGTGTAAAGGTGTTGGCTGTGGCTGGCTCGGATCGCAAACGGCGAGGAGAACGTCTCCTGAGGAGTCCCGCTGATGATTCCGGTGGCAGGATCAAGCGAGAGGCCTTGGGGAAGCGAACCCGGTGCGAGGGGATGATTGGTGACTCGCGACCACGTGATTGGAGGTGGTGCACCCTCTGCTTCCAGCCTCACCGAATAGGGCTGCCCAACCTGAGCCCGCGGCAAGGGTGAGGGCGTCACAATGGTGAGGGGGGTGCCGGCGGCTACTGCTGCCTCGACGTTGAGCGTGAAGCTCTCCATCGCTGTATTCTGACTTCGATCAGCGACCTCCACCGCAAAATCAAAAGAGCCGACCGTTCCAGGTGGGCCGCTGAGGATGCCGGTTGTTGGATCCAGCGTGATGCCGCTGGGTAGGGATCCGCTGGTCAGGGCCCAGCGATAGATAAATGGCTGGCCACCTTCGGCAACGAGAAAGGTAAAGTATGGTTGACCGACGCGTGCCATGGGAAGGCTGGAAGTTTCTACTTTCAGAGGTGAGGTCGGAAGGGGCAACGGTTCGGGGCTCAAGAGGCGAATCAAGGTAGGGAACTGGCCGGTGGCGATGAAGACGTTTCCCGCGGCGTCAACCTCAATCCCTTGCGGATCTTCCAAATTTGCCGCCAGAGCCGGGCCTCCATCGCCTGTCTCTCCGAGCTGCCCAGTGCCGGCCATGGTGTGGATAACGCCATTTGGGGAAACCTTGCGGATCCGCCGGTTTCGCTGGTCAGCGATATAAAGATTGCCGGTTGCATCGATCGCGACATCCATGGGACCAAACAGCCGCGCCTGGGTCGCCTGCCCCCCATCGCCCGAGAATCCACCGTTGTCGATTCCCGCGGGGCCGGATCCAGCCACAGTCGTAATGATGCCCCCGGTGTCCACGCGGCGAATGCGGTGATTGAAGAAGTCGTTAAAGTAGATATGGCCTGCCGGACTGACCGCCACGCAAGTCGGTGGAGTCAGGCTTGCGGCAGTTGCGGCGCCACCATCGCCCGTGTAGGCAAAGGTGCCATTACCAGCCACAGTCGAAATCACGCCGCTCGAGTCCACTTTGCGAATGCGGAAGTTACCGTAGTCCGCAATATAGATATTGCCCATGCCGTCGACGGCGACGTCTCGAGGATCGTTGAGTTGGGCGCCGGTCGCCACGCCGCCATCGCCGCCGAATCCAGCAATGCCGTTGCCGGCCGGCGTAGTTATCCTGCCGTCCAGAGTGACCTTGCGCACCCGATGACCGTGTGTCTCAGCGACGTACAAATTCCCCTGACCGTCCACAGCCACGCCCCCAGGCCCCGCCAACTGAGCCTGGAGAGCCGGGCCTCCATCGCCGCTACTGCCGAATTGCCCGTTGCCTGCCACCGGTGTCAGCAGTCCGTTGCGGGACAGCCTGTAGACTCGACCGGCGCTGGAGAAATAGACACTGCCTGAGTGGTCAGCGGCCATTCCCTTAGTGAAATCCGAACTTGATAGATGCCAAAGCCGGCCCGGCAGTGGTTGGTTGTCTTCGAAACGACCGCCACCCCCTGCGACGGTATGAATGAGATAGCTGTCGCCGGACTGGGTGGCAGGAGAGGTCGTGGCCGCAGCGAGGCAAAGAGCAAGAGCGAATCCAAGTCGTTGCATTGGGCTCAGCATATAGTTCAATTCTTTGGTTTGATTGGGTGACATCGTTCCCGCCCTAAGCAGTTCTCTTTCTGCTCTAAGAGCACTCGAAAGGGAGGCCGCTACGTATCACCCAATTGCAGTCTTCGATCAGAGGCATTGACCGCTCTCCAAGTCAGGGCCCATAGAGCCAAGGTGCTCGGTCAGTGAAGGAAAAGAGCACGACAGGACGAAGCTGGCGCCAGATTCCCAAAGTCGAACCCGAGCCCTACCGTAGTATGCCATTTACAGCCCAGAAATGTGTCAAGGCTATGTCGAATTTTTTAAGGCCTCCAGATCGACGGAAGCGGTGATGTCTTTCCAGTCCAAGTCATCATGGAGCTTAAAAAAAATCACTTACGTTCTTTGCCCTCGGGCCAGGATCCCTTGTCGGGAGGCGGATCATTGCAGACATTGAGCCGATTCTGCTCCCTTCCTGATCGGCGGCTGCAAGCAGTTTCCAGAGGACGAGGTCAGCGACGGGGGGTGCTCCTCAAGCATCAAAAACTGGACGATGGGACCTCATTTGGAGCGGGCGGAGTCTCGGGACGGAGGGGAGGGTGCTCCATCGACGCTGAAATTCAGGAGCTCACGGATCTGTACAGGCAGCTTGGGCGAGGTTAGGAATGCGTGTCGTAACTCGGGATTGAGGCTGAGGCGGTCGGCCATCCGCTGAAGGACTGAACTGCACCGGGTCCGATATTCCAATGCAACAGAGGCCTGACCTTGGCGCTCGCCGAGTTCCGCGGCGCTGGCGAAAATTCGCCATTCGACAAGGGGCAGACTGGATCCTTCCAAAATCTCCAAAGCCCGAAAAAGTCTCTCTTGGGCCTCCTGGTATCTGCCCTCGGCCAAGGAAATTTCGATCAGGATATTTTGAGCGGCGGCCATCCAGGATCGCTCTCCGGGGACCGAAGCCATATCATACGCGTGTTCAGCATCCCGTCGTGCCAGGGTGAACTCACTGCGCATCAGTCGGCCGCGGCTGAGACCGAGGTGAAGAGGGATCTCCCAGATCCACTGCATCAGGAGATGCTCTCGTTCCAGACGCCCGGCAATCGTCTGGAAACACTGAACTGCCGCGTCGGCACGCTGTAGTCCCAGGAGTGAAAAGCCCAACAACACAGAGCTCATCAATTGACCATACCCAAACTGAAGTTCCTGAGCCGCCTGTAATTCCTCCTCACAAATCTTCAAGGTCGGTTCAAACCACAACATCTGTTGATAGGCCCAGGCAAGTTCCAGCCGGAACAGCGTGGCCCAAAGTTGATGGCCGTTCTTTTCAGCCATATCAAGGGCTGCGTCCAGGAGTGGTAACAAGCTGTCCCAATGACCCAGGCGAAGCAGGGCCCAAGCCTGAAAGAACTGAGAGAGCATATAGTCGAAGGCATCGCCCATCTCGAGTGCAACCTTCAGGCCTTCCCCGCTGGTCACACAGGCGGCTGCGTATTCCGAATGCAAGCACTGAAAGAAGGCCAAGCGCGGCAGATGCAGGCTTAAGAGGGGCCGATCGTTCAAACACCTGGCAGTCTCAACGGCTCCGGCACATGAGCGGGCGTCCTCTTCCCGCCAACCCTCGAGCAGCAGGTGCCAATAGCCGGAGCTGCCTTTGGCGTGGGCCCGAAGCAGCTCATCCGAGGCCTGAATGCCGAGTGCAGCGGCATGCTGACTGGTTTCGAGGCAACGCCTGAGATCGAACCAGGAGAGCGCGCTGCAAAATTGAAACAGGGCCTTGACCTTGACACTCAACCACCCGTTTGCTTCCGCGCACTCAGCTCTGGCCTCAAAGTCTTGAGCCGCCCGCTTCATATCGCCCATCGAGCGCCACACCAGTCCTCGCTGCTCCAAAGTCTCAACGCGAAGAACGTCGCGTTCGGGCTGGGGCAATTGATCCAACCATTCCATGGCTCTGGTCAGATACTCGCTGGCCTCACGATTTGCATGGCGGCGCGCGGCCTGCTCGGCAGCCTGGCGGACATAATGAATTGCCCTGCGATAGTCGCCAGCCTGCTCGAAATGGAGCGTCAGCTCGGCCGCGACCTGCCGGCAGTCAGGCCCATGAGCAGACTCCAGGTGTTCACCAATCAACTGATGAAACCGGCGCCGCCTGTTCTCGGTCAGGTGCTGGTAAATGACATTCTGATAGAGAGAATGAATGAACGAGAAGCGGGCACTGGCGGCACCATCCGAAAACACCTGCACACCCGCGTCCCGAATGAACTGGCCCCGCTTAGCCATCACTGCCAACCTTTCTTCTCCTTCCGCCCCCGTGGTGCCCAGAGCGGCAGCGACTGCGCCGGCGGAAAAGTCCATACCCGCAACACTGGCTGCTTGCAGCAGCAACTGGTCTTCTGCAACCAGCCGTGCCAGCTGCCGGTCGATCATCTGACGCAGATTCTCCGGCACATCGAGATGCAGCCCTTTCGATGAATCCCGGAACTCCCAGCGGCCGTCAAGCTTGACAATTCGCTTCTGGGCTTCCAGAAAATCCACGACATTTACGACGAAGAGCGGATTGCCGTCCGTATGTCGATGAACGAAACGCGCGAACTCCTGGGAAACGCTACCTTCGGAGAATCGGCATGTCAGGTACTTGGAGACCGCTTCCTCTGACAGAAACTCCAATCCAAGCTCAACGCATTGACCATGGATCTGCAGTTCCTGTTTCACAGTCCGCAACGGATGCTGGCTGACGATAACCTCGACAGGACGGTAGGTTGCCACCAGCAGGAGTCGCGCGGGTTCTCGGCGCCTCGCCAGATATGCGATGAGGTCCAAGGTGGAGTAATCGCTCCAATGCAGGTCCTCCAGAGCCAGCACAAGGGGTGTTTCCGCGGTCATCGCCTCGATGGCTTCAGTCATCTCTCGCAACAGGCGCTCAGGCGTGGCGCCTAAGGTCTGGATTGGCAGCTGCGCAGCCTCGGCTGAGCTTGCGAGCGAAGGCATCTGGGCCAGCCAGGTGGGGGCCAGGCGGCTCAGAGTCGACAACAGCAAGGCGTTTTCGGGCCGGCGACAGAGACGGCTAAAAGCGTCCAACAGAGGCAGATAGGCTTCTGTGGTTCCGTAATGCTCCATGCATTGACCGTGAGCGACGCGGATTGACGGCTCAGAGGCTAGAGATACCAAAAAAGCGTCCAGAACGGTTGTCTTGCCCATTCCCGCGTCGCCGGTGACAAACACCGTCTGGCGTTCGCCCTCGATTGCTTTCTCAAGACCCCCGCGCAGTCTTTGGAGCACTGAATCACGACCCACTATGTGTCTTTGCTCCAGGATCCTTTGGGACTCCAGCGACAGGGAATCAGCCTTGTCACCGACCTCTCCGCGCGCATCGGGAATTCCGCCGGACGATGGGGAATCGCTAATTCCGCCGATGAATCGGTATCCTCGGCGGTGTACCGTCTCCACAAACTGGGGAGCTGCGGCTCGGTCCCCCAACGCCTTGCGGATCTCGAGGATACAGACCTTCAGGACGGAATCGCCGACGAAACTTTCCGGCCAGATGGACTTGAGAAGTTCATCCTTGGTGACCAGTTGTCCCGCGTGCTGCAACAGATAAGTCAAGACATCAAAGGCTTTGGGTGTGAGAGGTACGGGGCATCCGCCACGGCTGAGCCGGAGGTTGCCTGTGTCCAGTAAGAAGGGGCCGAACGCGATTCTCTGACCACGATTCATAGGGCGAGGCCGGTCAAATGCAAAGATCGAGAACGATGCAAGAAAATCCTCAAGAGGATTCTAACCCTGCGACAATTGTGCAATCCATTTTGCTCATTCGCGAAGCTGGTCAAAACCCCGGAAGCCAACGCGGCATCCGTCAAATCGATAGCCTTAGACTTCGGACTGCGAGGGTCTTCGCATCAAAGGCCGAAAGAAAGGTCCCTAACCCAACAGACTGGCCAGGAATGATCGGTAACTTCCATTAAGTTGGACACGCCTCTTAAACGTCTCAACCGAACCGGTTGGATTCCTAGCGGTCCTCAATTTGGCACAATTCACGACCAAAATCTTACCCTAATTTTACCGCAATCTTATGACTCGCCTGAGAGGGCTGGCTAGGATGGTGGCGTCACGAGCGACCGACTCCGAACTTGGAGAGGCCTTGATCGACTCGAGGACGCTATGAGGCTGGGCTGTGCGCGATGCTGGTTCCAAGATGCCGGGCTCAGGTGGAGCCGAAGGGGTCCCAGCCTGACCCCCTTGCTCGATTCCTAAGCGTTGAAAATCAAGGACCACGCTCTGGAATCTCGTGGCAGGCACAGGCAGTGAGTTCGTGGCTGAGGCGGGCGAAAGGGGGGCTTGGCCGGTTCAAATTCGCCAACGAGTTGCAGCTGACTCCGGCAGGCCATGAATCGGAGGCCGATAGAAACGCAGTTGAAGGGGAAAGTAAAGGATCGGTCATGTCAGTTCGGGAACCCAAGCTGCCGGCAGATCACGCGTTTGTTGTCCAGTTTCAGTCCGAGTCGGACCCGCTGACCGGCCTACTTCAAGGCCGGGCCGAACATATCGCTTCCGGACAGGTTATTCACTTCAGCTCGCAACAGGAACTTTTCGACTTTCTGGTGAAAATGCTGAAACAGCCCCGGCATGAGGGAGGTGAACCGAACAGTTATTGATCCCAGCGACGGAGTAGGGGCTTGGAGGTGAGGCGGGGGGCACCTGCCGCGATTTCATGGCGAGGCATCGCTGACCGGCAAGGTCTCTTTGTTTCCCCGGATGGCGGTTTGTCAAATCAATCGGAAGCGCCCCTGTCGCATAGATTCCATTCGATTTCCTCATTGTGACTTCAAAAAAGGAGATACCAAAAATGAAAAGGCGACTTCTTCCTTCAACTGTAGCAGCTGTGAGTGCGGTCCTTGCGATGGCGTCGAGCCTCCTTCTCCAGACGGGGTGGGGACAGGGCAACACGTCAAAATACTTTGTGCCGCCGACTGTTTTCCAGGCAGCGGGGCCCGACGTCAACTCGATCCAGTCTTCAGTAGATGGCTTCCGAACCGCTCTGGGTGGAGCCAACAACGGCAACTCCGCCGGGCCACTGGCCACGGGTCGCCGTGAGATTAACTGGGACGGTGGCGGCGCGAACAACACGACCACAACTCCAGTCACCCCATTCAACGGGTTCGTGAACATCCGTGGTGGTCGATTCACCACGCCGGGAGTGGGCCTGTCGCAAGCTCCTCCTTCCGGCGGGCCGCAGGACGGACTGGCAGGGCTCGTCGGCAATCCCACCTACGGCTCGACCTTTCGCACCTTCAGCCCTCTCCGTCTCTTTGCCCCGGTCGGCAGCAACATCACAGAGGCTGTGTTTTTTGTTCCAGGCTCCAATGGGACCGTCCCGGCAACGGTTAGTGGCTTTGGCGTGGTCTTCACCGATATCGACCAGCCCAACGGGGGCGGTCCCGGCAGAAAGCATGGGAACCGCGGAGCGAGCACGCTCATCGAGTATTTCGACGCAGCGGATGAGCTGTTGTTCAGCAGTTACGTTCCGAGTTCGCCTGGTGATGGGAACCTGTCTTTTTTTGGAGTCGTCTTTGACGAAGCGCGCATAGCACGTGTGCGCATTACATGCGGCGACGTGGCTCTGGGACCCAATGATGATGAGAACCACGACGTGGTAGTCATGGATGACTTCATCTACGGCGAACCCCAACCGCTCCAGTAGCCGATTTCTGCTCGGACGGAACCCCCGTAAGGAGTCAGGCGGTATCTTCCGCCTGACTCGCGCATGAGCGGAGGCTGGTCCATGCTGACACCCTGGACCGACTGGAGCTGAGTGGAAGGGCCTCGCCAATCTAGGGGTAACGGCGGGATTTACGATGAGTTCGCATGGGGGAGCACCCGTTGTTCCCCTTACTGGAAGTAAAGCGACGCCTCGGCGGATTTTCTGCGGAGCCCCTGATGGGCGGTCCTGGCCTGACGGCAACCTGGAGAAGGGCTCTTCCGGTAGGGTTCAGTGGCGATCCGCAGGGAGGGAAACTCGGCCACCACGCAAGGAGGATGACTCAGAATGAACCAAATTGATTTCAAGGCGATCGCGGCTGCCAAAGGTGAAAAGGAACTCGACCTTAACCCGGAACGAACGGTGCTCATCATCGTCGATATGCAACGCTATTTTGTCGACTCAAACTGCCCGTTCGGCCTCATGTGGAGCAGGGTTCTCCCAGAGGATGCGACAGCGTTCTACAGGCGTGTTGGCGATCTCGTAATTCCCAGCAACCAGGCCCTGCTAGAGTGCTGTCGCGGTTTGGAGGTTCCGGTCTATTTCACGGCTTTCGGATCTTTGCGGGAGGACGGTCGCGACCTACCCCGTTGGGCGCAGCATCACAATCAACTATGCCGGCAGATGGTTGGTCAGTCGATGTATCCGTCCTGCTACGAATCGAGCTGGCAGATCTGCGACGGATTGAAGGCTTTGCCGGGAGAGCGGGTTGTCGCGAAAGTAACCAGCGGTGTGCTGGGTTCTACGACGCTGGACCACACGTTGCATGGGCTTGGGAAAACCACCCTTATCGTGACGGGTGTCTGCACCAATGTTTGCGTTATGCAAACGGCCCGCGAGTTCGCCGACCGTAACTTCCAAGTTGTTGTTGCTGAAGATGCCTGTGCAACGATCGGAACCGCTCGTCACGAGGCTGCTTTGGAAACGTTTGCTTATGTATTCGGACGGGTCTCTTCAGCTGAGCAGATTACGAGAGCACTACAGAATCAATCTGTGGCTGGCGCCTGATCACTGGGAGTCGCTGCCTGACTTTGCCTTGCCTGGACCATCCCTTACCATCTGAGCACCACGTGTTCTTCAACGCAGCCCAATGAGGCCATGAACTAGTGCAAGAGCAGCTGGCGGTTGAGTATTTCTGACGCCTGACCCAAGTAATTTGGTCTGGAGGATACCTCCCCGAAGCGGGAGCCGCTTCGCTTACTGGAAATGTCCCCGTCCACAACCTAGACTCGGGCGGAGCCGCAAGGACAACGGGTCGGGTGCATGACTCCTAAGGTATCGGAGAAAGCCCAACCAGGAATGACTGGCCTAGCCGCACGGATCGGTCGATGATTCGTTCCTCTCGCGTTTTTCCACACGGGCTGTGAATTCTCTGTGGGCCAGCTTGTGAATTCGCTCGCTAACTACCATTCCTACCGTCCCTGTACCGGATTGCACACGAACGTGTGCACTGGCATTTTTTGCCCAAGAAGCGCACTGGGAGCGGTTTTTCACGGATCCCTTACCCGATTTGCCGCCTGGTAAGGGCGGTTCCGGCAGACGTTTGCCTTTCCGCTGTCAGCAACCCTCCCTTCCTTCGTCCCGGACGGCAAAGCCGGGTTCAGGTCCGCTGATCGGATGTCTTCCTTCTTCAAGCAACCCGCTGGGGGAGGCAGGCACAACCCCGACAACTGAATAGCCGACAACTGGATAGCTCAAAGGTTCCCACTGTGAAATCGAGCGGCTGCACTGAGGAACTGCGTCGAAGGGCTAAGTGATTGTTGGTGGAGGGATTCGAATGGTGGGCGCGACCGGGATCGAACCGATGACCTCTACCGTGTCAAGGTAGCGCTCGTACCAACTGAGCTACGCGCCCATTTTCGACCCAAAATACTTGAACGGTTCCTCGCTGTCAATTTGTATCTACCAAACCATGCTGAGCATGCATCGAGTTCAATGGGGGCGCATCCACGCTGTGAAAGGCTGAATGGCTCGAGAAATGCCCTGAGTTGACCGGCGACTGGTTGTCCCGCGATCCATCAAGGTCATTGACAAACGTACAACCTTGTAGATAATCGAAACTCAGGTAAGAGTAGACAGAAGAGATGGGTAAGCGACTTCGGGGAGTGAGCGCATGAGATGTCAGGTAGATCTGAGATCCCTCACCTTTATCTTGGGGAATCATAAGGATGTCTGGATACGTTGGTAGTGCCCACTTTCGTGTACGTTTGGAGAGGCCGGTCGACTCGAAAGCGAGTTTACCGGCCTTTTGTTTTAGAGGAACCCAACTTTCGGATTTTGCAGCTTGGGGTTCCGTCGCCTGAAGTTGATCCGAGTCTTTCAGGAGTTGCCCCGTATGGAATGCACTCTCCTTCTGAACGCATCTTTCGAGCCGCTCAAGATCATTAGCTGGCAGCGTGCCATCACCTTGCTGTTTGCCGGCAAGGTGGAGGTGATTGAGGAATACAGTCGGGAGATTCATAGCGTCACCTTCTCGGTGAAGCTGCCGTCGATTCTCCGACTCCTGAAGTACGTCAAGGTCAAGAAGAGCCGGATCGTCAAGTTCTCGCGAGCCAATATCTATGCCCGGGACCGATACAGCTGTCAGTATTGCGGCCTGACACATCGGGCCGACGAACTCACCTTTGACCATGTGATTCCGGTGTCGAGAGGGGGAACCAAGAGCTGGGAAAACATTGTCACTGCTTGCATCGACTGCAATCGCAGGAAAGGAGGGAGGACCCCCAGCGAGGCGGGAATGACTCTCATTCAGCGACCGGTCGAGCCTAATTGGGTTCCAAGCTTCAACCTGACCTTGGTCTTCAAGAACGCGCCGGAGAGCTGGCGAGACTATCTATATTGGAACGTCGAGCTCGAAACCTGAGTCGGAATTGTGTCTGTCGACGGAGCGGATCTGCGGCGCCGGCATTCCGGCTGCTGCCTCTGAAACAGAAGGATGAATCAAGGTCCTCAGCGCATTCCAAGTAAAGCCTCATCGGCCGTGGCGGGGGTTCACCTGCGTGCTTTTGAGAAGGAGGATCTGGACCGGATCGTCCGTTGGGTGAACGATGAAGCCATCACCCGATTCTTGTCGGATGCCCTGATCTATCCTGTGTCACGAGCGGACGAAGCTCGCTGGCTGGAAAGTGTTTCCATGAGTAACCATCGAGACAAAGTGTTCGCCGTGGAGACGGAGGGCCACGACCTCATTGGTTCGATTGGATTGCACGCGATCAACTGGGTAGAACGCAAGGCCGAACTGGGCGTCATGATTGGGGAGAAGCGATATTGGAATCGCGGGTACGGTTCGGCGGCGGTCAACGCGGTACTCCGAATTGCCTTCGAAAAGATGAACCTGAACCGGGTCTTTCTCCGAGTTCATGAGAACAACACGCGGGCGATTCGGGTCTATGAGAAATGCGGCTTTCAGCGTGAAGGTCTGCTTCGCGAGGACCACTACTTCGGGAGGCGTTATTACGATACGATCCTGATGGGGATGCTCAGAAAGGAGTACCTGTCCCGATCCAGCCATCTCAACGAGGCGAATTCCTCCCCGCAGGGGAATTCATCTTAGACCGCTGCGTTTGCCTTGCGGGCTGCAACGCCCTGCAGGGCGCGATCCACGATTTCCTCGGCTTTGGCCTCCGGCACATTCTCCACGACAGCCACTTCACTGACCAGCAGATAGCGAGCCTTGTCGAGCATTCTCTTCTCTCGGAACGAGAGCACCCGATCGTGGCTCAAATGGGAGAGGCCTTTCAGTACTTCGGCGACCTGGAAGATGCAACCCGTCCGCATCTTGTCCGAGTTCTCTTTGAAGCGATTCTTCCAGTCTGAATGGTTGGAGACCTTACTGCTCCCCAGCTGGTCGAGCAGCTTGCTAACCTCTTCTCGCTTGATCAGCCGCCGCAAGCCGATCTCGTCGGCATTGTTTTGCGGAATCATCACAGTGACGCCGTTCGAGAGGATTCTGAGCAGATAGAAGGCTTCCTTGCGGCCGGTCAGTTCGCGTTGAGAAATTTCCTCGATTACCCCAACTCCATGGTTGGGATAGACAACTCGCTCTCCGACTGAAAAGTTCATGGCAGGGCCTACGGATTAGAAGAAAGGCGACATTCAATTGTATTCTAGGCATTGAAGTCGGGTGCGTCAAGCCAGAATTCCGGTGGTTGTGGCCGGAGGCCCGCCATCGGCCCGTGTTCTCCGTGAATCAATCAGCTCATTCCGCCGCCGGCGTCGTGCCCCCGGCCCAGACCCGCGTCTTGCGATGCGCATTGGACGAAATGCTTGACAATGCCGGCACCCGAGGGCTACCTTCATCGCTTCACGCGTCTGCGGCTTTCAGCACGAGCCAGGTGGCTCCGCTGATTTGAGCTGTTGACAGAACGTGCCCTCTACAGAAGCCGCAACTGACGAGGGGTTGACTTAAGCGAGATGAGGAGTTCTCTCACCAGATGAAGATTGTCGTTCTCTCCGCCTCACGTCAGAGGAACTGTACGCTGAAAGATGTCGCCGGAGGCTACGGCACGGTCTTCACGGTGGGAAACTCCTGGTTTGCCCGCCTGCTGGAAATCGCCAAGCGGCGTATTGCCAGCATTCCCAACGTTAGCCTCGCCTATCTTCATTCCATCCTGGAAGCGCATGGCGCCCAAGTCGCCATTCGAAACAACGCCCTGGAGCCCGCGGATCTGTATCTGATCAGTTCCTCGATCGTGGATTGCGGGTACGAGAGGGAGTTGGGACTTGAAGTCAAGAGGCGCTATGGCGCGCGGGTGGGCTATTTCGGAACCTTCGCGGCGGCAGTCCCCAAGTTCTTTGAAGACGCAGCCGATTTTGTTGTTTCCGAGGAGATCGAGAACCTGGCTCCCAGCTTGGCTCAAGGAAGAATTCCCAGCGGGATCGTCCATGCCGGGTTCGTTTCGGATCTGAACGCTCTTCCGTTTCCGACGTGGGACCAATTTCAGATCCGAAAATTCAGGTATTCGATTGTCACAAACCGTGGCATCACCCTACCCATGCTGTCCAGTCGCGGTTGCCCTTACACGTGTGGTTACTGCCCCTATCTGGTGAATTCGAAGTACCGATATCGGAGCGCCGAAAACACGGTGGATGAAATCGAATTCCTGCAGCAGAAATACGGAGCCCAAGGTGTTTCTTTTCGAGACCCCATGTTTACCTTTCATCGCGATCGGGCCATGGAGATTTCGGATCGGATTCTGACCAGGGGGCTGGACGTCCGCTTTGGCATCGAAACTCGGACCGACAAACTGGACGAAGAGCTCTTGCGCAAGCTTCACAGAGCCGGTCTCCGGTCCGTCGAATTCGGGATCGAATCTGCCGACGAGGAGATGCTCTTGGACAACCTGCGCAAAGCTCCTGGCAAGAAGCAGCAGGAGAACGTTATTCGTTTATGTCATCAGCTCGGGATTCGAGTGATCGCCAACTACACGTTTGGGCTGGCCAACGACACGGTGGAAGGCATTCGCAAGACGATCCGGTACGCCAAGAAGCTCAACACCTTTGCCATTCAGTTCACCGTCACAACTCCCTATCCGGGGACGTTGCTCTACGAATCCGTGAAGGGCCGGATTTTCGAGCAGGATTGGGAGAAGTTCAACGGATGGACCAACGTCTTTGCCCATCCCAGCATGAGCGCTGACGAACTCCACAGGCTACGAGAGTACGCTTATGTGTCTTATCATCTGCGACCTCGTTACGTCTGGAGATTCTTGATCTCGACCGCGCTCCGCAACTTTCCGCTTCCGAGTTTTGCCCGCTAAAGCCTGAGACGTCTCCAGGGTTGACAGAGTCATCGAAGCCTGCGGTCTTCCACGGACCCCTGGCAGCCGTGTCACATCCACCGAACCGGTGGTTCCAGAGATTGGAAAGAGACGTCAGACGTTCAGAACGCGCCGCTCGTCGGCGGATTGCCGGGCGAGCAAGCAGATCCGGGTGATCTCAAATGCCTCGTCCGGGTGCAGGACAGGATGGCTTTGACCCCGCAGAAAAGCCACGAAATCGGCAAAGAGCGAGCGGCTGGAGGGCAACGTCAGCTGGTGCGCGCCATCCTGCTGGGTCATCAGCTCAACTCGTTCGTCCCTCATTTCCACCACGCCCTTTGTTCCAATCACCCTCAGTCGATCATCGCCGTGCGTGGGAGCGCTCTCCGGGCGCAGATAGTCCAGCGTCACGACAGCCGTGCCGCCGTTGGAAAGCCTAAGAAGAATGCCGGCATTGTCCTCCGTAGCTGGGAATTCGGGGTGGGCCCGGTTGCTCTGGAAGGCTGAAACGTGGGTGAACGCCAGCTGAGTGGTGTAGGCGATTAAGTCGAGGACATGAATTCCGATCCATGGAATGGTGCCTCCGTAAATGTCACCCCGCTTGTAGAACCAGGGACGGTCGTCGCCAAACTTGTAGGACTTTTGGGCCGAAGCCAGTAACGGTTCTCCGATGAGGCCCTTCTGAATAGTCTCTCGTAGCGCCTGAACCGGGGGGGATACTCGCATGTCCAGCATGGCACTCACCTGGACGCCTTTTTCTTGTGCGAGCTTCTGAAGCCGATGGAGAAGGGACAGCTCTGTGGCCAGGGGCTTTTCCGACATGACGTGAATCCCACGCGCAACAGCGGCCATGGAGGCATAGGGAATCGCGCTGTAGGGCAGGCAGATACCGACAACATCCAATTGCTCGCGATCCAGCATTTCCTGGTAGGTTTCGTAGAAGCGGGTTGCTGGCTCGCAGGAGGGATGCCTGCCCAGCCGTCGTTTTTCTTGCTCCAGTCCGCCGGCCGCTTGGAGGCGATCCTTTTCCTCAGGAAGCCGTGCGGCGTCACGCAAGGCATAAGCGACCAAGCGGGCCTTGGGCGTCTTGGACAGCGCGTCCAGAACGATCCCGGTGTGACCGGAGGTCCCAATCATGCCGACTCGCACCTCGGAACTCGGATCCAGTAGCTGGCGCAAGGGTCGGGCGACGGTAAGAATCGAGGAAGCGCCCGTTTCCCCGGTTCCCAAACTCGTTACTGCCAGCGCCCGCAGCAGCGAGCGACGATCAATTGCACCTGATGTCTTGTTCATTTGCCAAATATCCCAAAAACAGCCAACCGGACTAAAACTGCATGATCTTCAGATCCCGGTCGACTTTCAATGGGGCCTCCGTGATTTTGCGAACTTCTTCGACGGTCAAGCCCGGAGCAATTTCTCTCATGATGAGCTCTTGTGGCATCACGTCGATAACGGCCACTTCCGTGATGATGCGCTGCACGACACGCAAAGCGGTCAGCGGAAGGGTACAGTGTTTGAGGATCTTGGGGCGTCCTTCGCCGGTCGTGTGTTCCATGGCGATCACCACCCGTCGAGCTCCCACCGCCAGATCCATGGCGGCTCCCATTCCCTGGACGATCTCACCAGGGATCATCCAATTCGCCAGGTTGCCACGCTCGTCCACCTGCAAGGCGCCCAGGATAGCAAGGTCCAGGCACCCGCCGCGGATCATGGCAAAGGCGTCGGCTGAGGAAAAGAAAGACTCCGTGAACGGATCGGGAGACAGCTGGTGGGCGATCGTTCCGATGGGGACGTTACTGGCTAACTGCCCGTCTTGATGCAGACACAAAGTTTTGATGTCGTCCTGGAGGAATCGGGCTACCAGTTTCGGGATGCCGTCACCCAGCGCGAAACAGGCCCCCTTGAAAATTTCTCGGGCAGCTCTCCGGGCAATCAGTTCCCGTATCGGTTCATCGCTCATTCCCTGTCCTCGGGTGCTGGTGGTCTAGGGAGCCGAGCCACAGTACAGACGCTTCACGTAGACTCCGGGGGTGTGGACATGGTCGGGATCCAGGGACCCGGCGGGCACAATCTCATCCACCTCCGCGACCGTCATGGCGGCGGCCATGGCCATAATCGGATTGAAGTTACGAGCGGCACCCTGATAGACCAGATTCCCGTGAGCATCACCTCGCCAGGCCTTCACCAGGGCCAGGTCGGCTCGAAGAGGAAGCTCCAATACATAGTCCTTCCCATTCCAGGTTCTGGTCTCCTTGCCTTCGGCCACGATGGTGCCAACCCCCGTCGGAGTTAAAACCCCTCCCAGCCCCGCTCCGCCGGCCCGAATTCGCTCGGCGAGTGTGCCCTCCGGCACCAGGATGATCTTCACCCCACCCCTGACTACCAGTTCATCCAGCAGCCGACTCTCACCGATAAAACTGGCGATCAAGGTCTTCACCTGGCCGTGCTGAAGCAGCAGGCCGACACCCCCCTCGGCGGTGCTGGCTTGGCTGCTGATGACGGTCAGGTCTTTGAGCGAGCGGTCGCGCAATGCCACGACGGAATGCTCGGGGACACCCTGGCCGGCAACGCCTCCAATCATCACGGTGATGCTGTCGGGAACGTCGCCCAGAGCGGAGGCGGCGTCGGGAAAGATCTTGTCCATTACTGGTCGAGGTACTACCACTAGATGCAGCGATCGAGCACCGGGGCAATCCTGATCAACTCCTGCATGAGTTTCGCGAATTGCTCAGGGTACAGGGACTGGGCTCCATCGCTCAGTGCCATTTCGGGATTGTTGTGGACTTCAATCAGGAGACCATCGGTTCCGGCGGCGACCGCGGCTCTGGCCATCGGGGGGACCTTGTCGCGGCGTCCTGTTCCATGCGACGGATCCGTCAGGATCGGCAGGTGCGAAAGCTTCTTGATGACCGGAATAGCGGAGATGTCCAACGTATTTCGCGTGTAGTTCTCAAACGTACGGATCCCTCTTTCGCAGAGCAGAACCTGATGATTTCCGCCGGCCATCACGTATTCGGCGGAGAGCAGAAGTTCCTCGATGGTCGCCGCGATTCCCCTCTTCAGGAGAACGGGCTTTCGAATTTTGCCGAGCTCCCGCAGCAGGTTGAAGTTCTGCATGTTACGGGCACCCACCTGGAGGATGTCGACGTACTTCAGGAAGAGTGGGATGTGGGTGTGATCCATGACTTCGCTGACGACAAACATGCCCCATTGATCCGCCGCCTCTCTCAACAACTGCAAGCCCTGTTCTCCCATCCCCTGGAAACTGTAAGGGGAGGTCCTGGGTTTGAAGGCTCCTCCCCGGATCACCTTGACGTTTTGCTCATGCAGGATCTCCGCCGTCGTGAAAATCTGCTCGCGACTCTCCACGCTGCAGGGTCCCGCCATCACAACGACCGGTTGGCCGCCGATCTCTACTCGGTTTCTGGCATTCTCCAGAACGACACGGGTTCCCTCGGGCCGAAAGTGTCGACTGGCCAGCTTGTAGGCAGCCGTGATCTTGATCACTTCGGCCACTCCGCTCAGGAGTTCAATTTCTCTGGGATCTGCCGGTCGGCCCCCGACCACCCCCAACACCGTGCGAGTCACGCCGGTTGAGCGATGTATGTCGAAACCCATCTGGATCAGCTTTTCGACAACTTCCTGTATCTGATTCTCGCTAGCCCCTTCTTCCATCACGACAACCATACGATTCCGGTTCTCCTTTTCCTATTCAGCAGAGTGGTGGGACCCGTCAGGGTTACTTGGATTGTGAGTCCTCTTCCAGGATCATCCGCTCCACCCGCCGAGACTCGTCGATGATTCGTTCGAACAAGCGCTGGAGAGCTTTGCTCTCCAGCGGACCTGGGTTATTGCTCGCGACCCGGTCAAGGATCTTTTGCTCCCGTTCCGGATCGTAGAGCGGTAGGTTTTGCTGGCGCTTGATCTTGCCAATCTCGATCACACAGCGGGATCGCTCGCACAACAGCTCGGCCAACTGCTTGTCGATTTCATCAATCCGCTTCCGCCAGTCTGCCAGGTCCATAATTCATCGTCCTCCTTTAAGCCAGCGGGTGAAGTTGCCCACACGGGCGCAGAGATCGGGCTGGACCCCGTGTTCCTCAATGCACCGCACCATCGCACTCCCGACCACTGCCGCGTCGGCCAGTCGCCACACCTCCTGCACCTGACTCGGTTCGGAAATGCCGAACCCAACAGCCACGGGGAGATCGGACTGCTTGCGAATCCGCTGCAACAGGGGCGCCACGTCCGCCGAGAGCGACTTCTGCTCTCCCGTGACACCCGTCCGTGAAACGGCATAGATGAAGCCCGACGAGAATCGGGCGATGCTTTCAATGCGTTTGTCCGTGCTGGTCGGTGCCGCCAGAAAAACCGTATCGAGTCCCTGCTGCCTCATCGTCTGAACCGGCCCCTGGGCCTCCTCTACCGAGAGATCAGTGATCAGGAAACCATCCACCCCACAGATCCTGGCCTCCCGCGACAGGGCTTCGAATCCGCAAGCGAACAAAGGATTGAAGTAGCTGAACAGCAGGAGCGGAACCTCCGTCTGGCGCCGAACGTGGGCCACCAGCTGCAGGGCCTTCCTGACCGTGACACCTCGCGCCAAGGCCCTTTCTGATGCCCTTTGAATCACCGGACCGTCCGCCAGGGGGTCGGAAAAAGGAATACCCAGTTCAATGATGTCTGCGCCTGACCGTTCCAGTTGCAGAATCAATTCCCCCGTCATCTCCAGGCTTGGGTCGCCCATCGTAATGAAGGGTATCAACGCTCCTCGTCCTTCGCGCCGGAGCTGAGTAAGTTTGGACTGAATGCGGGTCATATAGACGGAATCACTGGCGTTCGAACCGGCCAAAATCAGCCGGGGCGGTTGGCCATCATGCTGGAGACGGTTTGGACATCCTTGTCACCCCGCCCTGAGAGGTTGATGATGAAAATCTCATCCGGTCGTGCCTTCGGAGCGGCCCGCAGGGCCTCGGCCACGGCGTGTGCGCTCTCCAGGGCCGGGATGATGCCTTCCAGACAGGCGAGTTTGTGAAAAGCGTCCAGCGCTTCTTCATCATTTGCCGAGGTGTAGCGGATTCGGCCCAGATCGTGCAGATAGGCATGTTCCGGTCCCACCGAGGCATAGTCCAGGCCGGCTGAAACGGAGTGCGTGGAAGCAATCTGTCCCTCTTCGGTCTGCAAGACGTAGGAATAGGTGCCCTGCAAAACCCCCGGTTTTCCCCCCGCAAAGCGGGCCGCATGGTCGCCCAGTGCGGAACCTCGCCCTCCGGCCTCCACCCCAATCATGGCCACCTCCGGGTCCTGCAAAAACGCGTGGAATAGACCGATGGAGTTGCTTCCTCCACCCACGCAGGCGATCAACACATCGGGAAGGCGCCCTTCGGCTGCCAGAATCTGCTCCCGAGCTTCGCGCCCAATGATGGACTGAAAGTCCCTGACCATCATGGGATAGGGATGCGAACTGAGCACCGAGCCCAGCAGATAGTAGGTTGTCCGGACATTCGTCACCCAGTCTCGAATGGCCTCATTGATGGCATCCTTGAGTGTTTTACTGCCGCTGGAAACCCCATGTACCTTGGCTCCCAGCAATCGCATACGGAAGACATTCAACTCCTGCCGGCGCATGTCTTCCTCGCCCATGTAAACCTCACACTCGAGACCCAGCAGAGCGCACACGGTTGCGGTGGCCACTCCATGCTGGCCGGCCCCGGTCTCGGCGATCACACGCTTCTTTCCCATCCGCCGGGCCAGCAGAGCTTGACCAATGCAGTTGTTGATCTTGTGGGCGCCGGTGTGGTTGAGATCCTCCCGCTTGAGGTAGATCTTAGCTCCTCCCAATTGCTCGGTGAGACGGCGCGCGAAGAAGAGTGGCGTCGGCCGGCCCGAGTAGTGGTGCCACAATTCGTGCAATTCGGATTGAAAGGAGGGATCAGTCGTGGCCTCCCGATAAGCGCCCTCCAACTCTTCCAGGGGATGCATCAGCGTTTCGGGGACAAACTTGCCACCGTAAGGGCCAAAATGGCCCTGGGCATCGGGGAGATGATCGATTGACAGCCTCATCAAGGCGCCTCCTTGCGCAGGCCGGCCGTGGTGAGTTCAGCTCGGGCGCGGCGGACTTCCAGCAAGAGGCCCTCCAGTTTTTGAAGGTCTTTGAGTCCGGGCTCGGACTCGACTCCGCTGCAGATATCGACGGCGTAAGGCTGCACCTGAACTATGACGTCTCGAATGTTTTGGGCTGTCAACCCCCCGGCCACAATAATCCTTCCGAACTGCTTGGCCCGTAGCGCGATTTCCCAGGGAAAGGTCCTTCCGGTGCCCCCCTGCTTCTGGGGGTCGTAGCCGTCCAGTAGATAGGCACTGGCAGGAAAAGCCTGGAGCGCCTCCGGATCGAAGTTGTCTTGTACCCGGAAAGCCTTGATGACCCGAAGATCGCTGATCTTCTTCAGATACTGGGGAGACTCGTTGCCGTGGAGCTGAACGGCCGCCAGTCCCATGGCTTGGGAGATGCTTTTGACCCGCTCGGGGCTGTACTCATCGACGAAGACTCCAACGGCTGAAGTCAACGGTGGCAGCATATCGATGATTGGCTTGGCCTTGGAGGGCTCGATATAGCGCGCGCTCTTCTTGAAGAAATTGAATCCGAGTGCGTCTGCGCCCAGCTCTACCGCAGCCATCGCATCTTCAATTCGGGTGATTCCGCAGATCTTGACTTTTACCATATCCGTGGCAGCCTTTGTTCAGCTGGAGCGGCGGCTTCCCTGGACCTCTCTGCAGTCTCCGGCCTTTGACTCAACCCCTGGGATGAGTTGTGATATCGAGGCCCCTGATCAGCAACTCCCTCAGCGCCCTTCCCGGTTTCGGAGATTTCATGAACGCCTCCCCGACCAGGAATGCGTCGCAGCCCGCTTCGCTCAGAACGCGAATATCGTCGGCCGTCACAATTCCACTCTCGCTGACCAGCGTCACCGCCTCTGGAACATGAGGCGACAGGTTCAGGCTGGTTTGAAGATCAACCTTGAACGTTCGCAGGTCACGGTTATTGATGCCAATGATCGTCGCATCGGAGTCGAGAGCCACCTTGAGTTCATCAAGATTATGAACTTCTATCAATGTCTCCAATCCCAGGCGCTGAGCGCTGGCCATCAGGTCCCGAAGCTGTTGCGGGGTCAGAATGGCGACGATGAGCAGGATGGCGTCGGCTCCTGCAGCAGCAGCCTCCCAAACCTGATAGGGATCGACGATGAAGTCCTTGCGGAGGATGGGCCGCGAGCAGATTCTGCGGACCATCCGAAGGTGGTCGAGCGAGCCCAGGAAATGGTCTTCCTCAGTCAGGATGGACAGGGCTGCGGCGCCACTGCCGTCGTAGTCCATGGCGATTTCAACGGGGTCATAAGGGTCCCGCAACAATCCTTTTGATGGTGACGCTTTCTTCATCTCAGCGATGACGTTGACGCGGCCCGACCGGTTAATAGCGTCGGACAAGGATCTTTGGGTGTGTCCTCTCGCCGACAGCTCTGCCAGAACGCCCTCCTCCGTCAACGGAGTCCGTTTCTTGCTGGTTTCAAGCCGGCGTCGCCGGATCTCTACAATTTTGCTCAGGATGCTGTCGGCCAAGATCGGTTCTCCCGTTGCTTTCAGCTGCCATCCACTGGTTGCACGTCATTCGAGCATGCCACCAGCTGCTCCAGTTTCTTCAATGCCGCACCGCTTTCCAAAGACTTGCGCGCCTCATTAAAGCCTGCCTCGAGCGATGCCACCCGTCCCGACACGTAGATACCCGCAGCGGCGTTGGCCAGCACAATGTCTTGCCCGGCCCCGGGGGCCTGGCGGTCAAGGATGGCCCGAAGCATTTTGCTGTTGACCTCCGGTTCCCCTCCCAGAATCTGGGCCAGCGGCTGCCGCTTCAGGCCCAGGGATTCGGGTTCGAACCAGAATGTTCTCATGACATCCCTTTTGACTTCCGTTATGCGAGTTCTCCCGCTGAGGGAAATTTCGTCCAACCCATCTTCTCCCGCTAGGACCAGAGCATGATCGCATCCCAGCTTGCGCAACGCTTCAGCCAATTTCTCGGTGAGGTCCAGGCTGAACACTCCAATCACCTGGCGTTTGGCGTGGGCCGGATTCGCGAGTGGCCCTAAGATGTTGAAGATGGTCCGGACACCCAGCCCTTTCCTCACGTTGGCCACAGTCCTCATGGCCTGATGAAAAATCGGGGCAAAGAGAAACGTCATGCCGCAGCGGACCAAACAGGATTCCAGCGTTTCCAGGCTGGCGTCGATTTTCACGCCAAGGTGGCCGAGTACATCGGCACTGCCGCACCGGCTCGAGATAGCGCGGTTCCCATGCTTGGCCACCGGAACGCCGGCTCCAGCGATGACAAAGGCTGCGGTCGTGGAGATGTTAAAGGTCCCCAGCGTATCTCCACCTGTCCCGGCCGTATCCACCAGGTCCGGGTACTGATGGCGCAGGCGCAACCCATGGTGCCTGAGGACCTGGGCGAAGCCGATGATTTCCGAAACAGACTCACCCTTTACCGCCAAGGCTGCCAACAGGCCGGCTACCTGAATCTCCGAAAGTTCACCCTTAAAAACGGCTTCCAGCAGCGAGGCAGCTTCCTCCGCTTCCAAGTCGTTCCGGCACTGGAGCTTCTTGAGGGCATCCCGATAAGAAAGGGTAGGGTTCATTCCACGATTCAGAGATTCAGGAAGTTTTCCAACAGCGTCTTGCCGTGCTGGGTCATGATTGATTCGGGATGGAACTGGACCCCTTCGATTGGGTACTCGCGATGTCTGAGGCCCATAATTAATCCGTCAGTAGAAGTCGCCGAAACCTCCAAACATTTGGGGAGGCTCTTGCGCTCGACAATCAATGAGTGATAGCGAGTCGCTGGGAACCGATAGGGGAGTCCCTTGAACACCGTACGATGGTCATGGCAGATTTCGCTCGTTTTGCCGTGCATCAGATAGGGTGCGGGAATGACCTTTCCACCGAAGGCCTGACCGATGGCTTGATGGCCGAGGCATACCCCCAACAGGGGCTTTTTGCCTTCATAGTGGCGAATGAGGCTGAGAGTGATTCCGGCACTGTCGGGAGTGCCCGGTCCGGGGGAAATGATGATGCGTTCTGGACCGAGTTTGTCCACGCCGGCCAGATCGATCGCGTCATTGCGGAACACCGTGACCTGCTGTCCCAATTCCCCCAGATATTGCACCAGGTTGTAGGTGAAAGAATCGTAGTTGTCGATAACCAGAATCATGACTTCACACTCAGGTCAATTCCTGACGGCCCGCGCGACCTGCCTTTCATGCCGCGTACGTGTCTCCCCATTCCGGGTCAGAAGCCCGTTTCCGCAAGTTCGATGGCCTTGATGAGGGCTCGGGCCTTGTTGATGGTCTCCTGGAACTCTTTCTCGGGGACCGAATCGGCTACAATCCCACCGCCCGCCTGGATATAAGCTTTCCCATCCTTCACCACCAGCGTGCGGATTGCGATGCAGGAGTCCAGGTTGCCGGAGAAGTCCAGGTAAAGGACCGAACCGGCATAGACACCGCGCTGGTTAGGCTCCAGCTCATCGATAATCTCCATGGCCCGGACCTTGGGCGCTCCGGTGACCGTCCCGGCCGGGAAACAAGCCATGAGAGCGTCGAACCGATCCAATTCGGGCCGCAACTGGCCGCGCAGACTCGACACCAGGTGCATCACGTGGGAATAACGCTCAATGGCCATCAGATCGACTACTTCCACCGATCCGTACTGGCAAACCCGCCCCAGATCGTTGCGGCCCAGATCCACCAGCATGATGTGCTCGGCTTTTTCTTTCTCGTCGGCTTTCAGTTCTTCCGCGAGCAGGGCATCTTCGTCCTCCGAGTCGCCGCGGGGTCTGGTTCCGGCGATGGGGCGGTAGTAGGCAGTTCCGTCTGATATCTTCACCAGCATTTCCGGGGACGAGCCGATGACCGCGCAGTCATCCAATTTGAGAAAGAACATGTACGGCGATGGGTTGACAATGCGCAATGCCCGGTAGATGTTGAACGGCGCCGCCGTAATCTCGGTGGTGAAGCGCTGGGACAGAACGACCTGAAAAATATCTCCAGCCTTGATGTGTTCCTTTCCCTTATCGACGGCAGCCAGGTAATCCGCTTTGGAGTAGTTGGACCTGACCTTGAAAGAACCCTGCGAATGGCCGAACGGCGGAATCTGAACGGGGCTACTCAGGATGGCTTCCAAGCTCTCAATCTCATCCAGCGCCTGGTCATACTTGGCTTTCAGGTTATTGTCGCCGTCGTCCACGAAAGCGTTGGAGATGATCAGGATCTGCTGCCGCACGTGGTCGAAGGCCAGAAGATTCGAAAAGAACATCATCACCGCATCATTCAATTCGAGGTCGTCTGGACCGGTTTTGGGGATGTTTTCGACCCACCTGACGGTATCGTAGGCGAGATAGCCGACGGCCCCCCCGGAAAACGGCGGCAGACCTGGAACCTTGACCGGCTTGTACCGCTGTGTAACCTTCCTCATGACGTCGAGCAGGCGGCCTTTACGCTTGATGGACTCTCCGGAACGATCCATCTCGACGGTATCGCCTTTGGCCCGAATCGTCAGATAGGGACTGCAGCCCAGAAACGAGTAGCGCGCGATCTTCTCCCCACCCTCGACGCTTTCCAGCAGGAAGGCGAACGAAGTTGTCATTTCGATCTTCAGGTAGGCTAACACCGGGGTCAGGAGGTCGGCAGTGACCGCCTTGAACACGGGGATGATGTTCCCCGCTTTTGCGTACTGAGTGAACTGTTCAAAGGATGGCGAGATCATAGAGGTGGAATCCAGCTATCCGGCATCGGAAGCAGCGGTGGGCCTCTGCGCCCGCCGATCCAATTCCGCGATCACTTCGTCCAATTCCAGTCCTTCATTGACCAATAGAACCAGCAAGTGATAGATCAAGTCCGAGGACTCCAGGATCAGTTCTCGGCGCGAGTGATTCTTGGCGGCGATAATCGTTTCGGCGGATTCCTCGCCCACCTTTTTCAAAATCTTGTCCAATCCTTTTGAGAATAAATAGGCGGTATAAGACCCTTCGGGCATGGAAGCTTTGCGTTGCCGGATGACGTGGAAAAGCCGTTCCACAACCGTCGAGAAGCGCTCCGGGTGCTGCAACTCCGCGGAGCCGGGCTCTCCGCCGGCGACAAGCTCGGTGAAGAAACAGCTCGAGTTGCCGGTATGGCAAGCCGGCCCCTGCGGGTGGACCCGTATGAGCAGCGCGTCTCCATCGCAATCTACTTCGATCCGTTCGATTTTCTGAACATTGCCCGATGTTTCGCCTTTGTGCCACAACTTCTGCCGGCTTCGGCTCCAGAAATAGGTTTCGCGGTGTTTCAGGGACAGTTCGAGCGTCTCGCGAGTCATGTACGCCAACGTCAACAGTTCTCCCGAAGAGGCATCCTGGACAATGGCCGGAATCAAACCCTGATCGTCGAACTTCAGACGGGCCAAAACATTAGGGTTCACGGTTTCCACTAACGAACCAACACTCCTCTCTCTTTCAGGAACTGTTTGGCCTGCGCTACGGTGTAGGTGCCGAAGTGAAAGATAGAAGCGGCCAGCGCCGCGCTGGCCCCTCCCAAAGTTAATCCTTCGTAAATGTGATCCAGGGTTCCTACTCCGCCCGAAGCAATCACGGGAATTTGCACGCGACCGGTAACTGCTTGGAGCAATTCCAAATCGTAACCGTCCTGAGTCCCGTCACGATCCATACTGGTCAACAGGACTTCTCCCGCCCCAAGTTTCTCGGCCTGCTGAACCCATTCAATCGCGTCGATTTGAGTGGGGGTTCGTCCGCCGTGAATATACACCTCCCAGGCCGGGGCTTCGCCTTGATGAGGGCGCCGCTTCGCATCAACGGCGATCACGATGCACTGAGTGCCGAATTTCTCGGCCCCGATGCGGATCAATTCGGGATTCTTGACGGCGGCGGTGTTCAACGAGACCTTGTCGGCACCGGCCTTGAGGATTTCCCGTATATCGTCAGCACTCCGCAGCCCTCCGCCCACCGTGAAAGGGATAAACACGGTATCGGCTACTCGCCGCACCATTTCAACCACGATGTTGCGGGCGTCGGCCGAAGCTGTAATGTCGAGAAAAACCAGCTCGTCGGCCCCCGCTTCGTCGTATCGCTTCCCACACTCAACCGGGTCGCCGGCGTCGATCAAGTTTTCGAAGTTGATCCCTTTGACCACTCTTCCCCGATCCACGTCCAGACAGGGGATGATGCGCTTAGCTAGCATAAACCGTTAATGTTAATGAAAGGCTTTGGCAAACACAATGAGTTTGGCTTCTAGAAGCTTTCCTGAGCACCCCGAAGCGCCCTTTGAGCTTGATCCAAAGTAAACTTGCGCTCGTACAATGCCTTGCCGACGATGACCCCCTCCACCCCAGCCGAAGCAAGGCTGTTCAACGCGATCAAGTCCTTGAGTGAGGAGATGCCCCCAGACGCGATGATCCTTGCCCCGGTCGTGTCGGCCATGCGACGAGTGGCCTCCAGATTGGGCCCAGTAAGCATGCCGTCCCGGGCAATATCCGTGTAGACGATTCGAGCAGCACCCCGCCGCACCGCTTCCTTTCCAAATTCCAGAGCCGAGACTGGTTCCACTTGCTTCCAGCCTTTGATCGCAACCCGGCCTTCCCGTGCGTCAATCCCCACGACGACCCGCTCGCCAAATCGTTGCAGAGCTTCATCCAAGAGCTGCGGAGTCTCGACGGCAGCCGTGCCCAGCACCACTCGCTGCGCGCCGGCATCAAGCATCTCTGAAAGATCCTGCAGCGAGCGAATTCCACCTCCGAACTGCACGGGAATCTGAACGTGTCGAAAAACCTGGCGGGCCAGTTCTCGATTTGCGCCGGAAGCCAAGGCGCCATCAAGGTCCACCAGATGCAGCCACTGGGCGCCTTCACGTTCCCAGCGCAGGGCCACTTCCAGCGGATTGTCGAAGTAGATGGTTTCCTGGTCAGCACGCCCCTGCAGCAAACGGACGCACTTGCCACCTTTCAGGTCAATGGCAGGATAGAGAATCATCGAAAGAATCCTGGCCCCCTTGGGGGGTCCTGGCAAACCGAAACTCAAAAACAATGAGGGGAATGGAGACTAGGCGAATTGGGTCGGGGCAGGGCCCCAGTGCGACAAACGCCACCAGCACGCGGAAATGGAAATAGAGTGAATGGCAGCTTCCATGGCCAGGAGATTATCATAGCCCGCCCAAAATCTCCTAGCTCTTTGTCGGCCGTGCGCGGTGCACAGCCCACCTCTTCAAGGATGTCGACTTCGTGCCGGAGAAGGCGCCGGGGGAGTGCAACCGCCTCCGGCGCTTCCATTAACTACTCGACTTTAACCCACTTCTTCAACTTGGCGCTCTTGAGAATCGCCTCACAAATCAGGATCTCGTAGTGTCCATCCTCAAACGTGGCGAACGCCGCCCGATCTTTGCGAGGGTTCCGTCCATCCAGAATAAACTGGTAGAAGTTTCTGAAGAAGTTCTTGGGACCGTCCGGATATCCCTCTGGATGACCGCCGGGATAGTGGGCGTAGGGCCTGGCTTCCTTGTGCAGCAGGGAAGGGTCTTTGACCAAAATCTCGTTGGCCTTGTCGCGATAACCCAACCACATCTCTTCCGGCTTTTCCTGATCCCACACGAGCGAACTATAGGATCCGTCAATCTCGAAAAACAGTCGGTTCTTCCTTCCTGGGCTGACCTGGGAAACGGTGAAGACCCCCCGAGCGCCATTGCTGAACTTGATGAAGACCGAGGCATAGTCTTCCGTATTGATTCTGACCGATTCGTAGTCCGACGGTTTCAGTCCCTTTCCGGCGAAGGTCTCGATGGCCTTCTTCGGCTTTTTCCGAATCGGGATGATCGTGGAGAGATCGGCCATCACTTCCACGATTTTGAGGCCGGTCACATGCTGAACCAGGTCGCACCAGTGCGAGCCAATATCCGCCACGGCCCGCGAGGCGCCACCCACTTTGGGTTCAAGCCGCCAGTTGTAATCGGTGTCGAACAGCAGCCAGTCCTGAAGGTAGGATCCATGAACCAAACGAACCTGGCCGATCTTCCCATCGGCCACATTGGCCCGGGCGTGTTGGATGAGAGGGTAAAAACGGTAATTGAAGTTGATTCCGTGGACCACGCCGGCCTTGCGGGCCAAGCTCACCAACTGTTTCGACTCCCTGGAAGTCACAGCCAGGGGCTTTTCAGAGATGATGTGCTTGCCGGCAGCGATGATCTCCTGGTTAATCTTGAAATGCAGGGCATTGGGAGTACAGTTGTGAACCGCTTCGACATCAGGGTCCCGAAGCAGCTTGCGATAGTCGCCATATGCCCGGGAAATGTTCAGAGAAGAAGCTTTCTCTTCAGCCAGCGCCTGATTCATTTCCGCCAGGGCAATGACCTCGGCGCTGCCTGTCCTCCGCAGAGCCTCCACGTGGGCGGGTCCGATGAATCCCGTCCCGATGACTCCAACCTTGATGTTGCGCATGATTTCAACCTCCTGACAAGGGTAAGAGCAAGTGTAATCGGTCTCTTCCAGCCGACACACGAAAGCACGGATCACCTGATTGTGGACATTCTCCAGGACATTAAGGGAAACCAGTCGACGACGGCAGCAGCTGGACTATAGCCCAAGGGGTCGGGTCAGGCAAGAATGAACGCCGACTCGATTGATCCAAACAAGAATCTGACAGGCGGCCCTTCGGGCGGAACAGGCCAGTGATTGCGGGCGACTTACTCACGTACACAAAAAATGTTGGGCCGCTGTCGATTTTGGGGCAGCCTAAACGTCGTTAGACTGAACCAAGGCTGATACCGGTTCCAAATCTGAAAAATCGGAGGAAGGATTCTCATGCGCTACTTGTTGCTGATTTACGACGCCGAAGCCGAGTTCGGGAAGTTATCCGAAAAGCAGATCAACGAGATGATGGCGCAATACGAAAAACTCACGACGGACTTGAAGGAATCCGGTTCGTTTGTGGGGTCGCACCGGCTGCGACCGGTAAGCACGGCTACAGCCGTGCGAGTCCGCAACGGGGAGACGCTGCTAACCGATGGTCCCTTTGCGGAAACCAAGGAACAACTGGGTGGTTACTACCTGGTCGATGTCAAAGACCTCGACGAAGCGCTCCAGTGGGCCGCTAAGATTCCCTCGGCTCGCTTTGGCACCATTGAAGTGCGTCCCGTGTGGGAATAGAGCTCATCCGCCTTGGGGACTTGGCTCATCAGTAAGTGATCTCTGAATGACTACGTGTGCCCAGCTTTCTGGGAAAGGAGAAAATCATGCGACAATCGCGGTTAGGAATCGTGGTTTGGACTGTCTGCCTCTTGATGTCGATAGGCACGGGTGCTTTCTCGGCCGCTGTAGTGGAACCGGCGGGCTTGGGGCTTCTCGAGAACCTGGCCGGAGAGTGGGTGGAGATGGATTCTCAGGGCCATCCTACCACTCGGGTTGTTTCAGTCCTGGCTTTGACCTCCGGCGGAACCGCACTTCGGGAAGTGCTGTTTCCTGGAACGGATCATGAAATGATCTCGATGTATCACCTGGATCAGGGCGATCTGCTGCTTTCGCATTATTGTGTGTTGGGGCACCAGGTCCGGTATCGGGCCAGGTTTGAGAACGACAAGAAGATCGTTTTCGAGTGCGCGGGCGGAACGAACCTGAAATCGGAAAACGACCGGCACATGCACCGCGGAACGTTGACCATCCTGGACAACGACCACATTCAAACCGAGTGGCTGCAATTTGAAAACGGTGTCCAGAACGAAACGGTAACCTTCAAGCTGGCACGGAAGAAGTAAGTGCGGCCTCTCCCCACAGGGATGACCCAACGGGGGTTGACGCAAGACGATGAACCTTACTCGGGAAGCCGTTGAACGAGTGTATCGCGAGGAATCGGGCAGGATACTGGCTGCCCTCATTCGGGTCAGTGGCGATATTGACCTGGCTGAGGACGCTTTACAGGACAGTCTTGCGATTGCTCTCGTGCAATGGCCGGCTGCAGGATTGCCCCGCAACCCTGCAGCCTGGATCATGACGGCAGCCCGGCGCAAGCTGATCGATCGGTTCCGTTCCAGACAGACCCGTAGTGCCTTGGAACAACCACTGGCGGAACATCAGCTCAATCAAATGCTCAGGAACCTGCCAGGCGACCCGGCTGACTCGTCAGTGCAAGACGATCGCCTTCGCCTGATCTTCACCTGTTGTCACCCCGCTCTAAGTCGGGAGGCGCAGGTAGCCCTGACTCTCCGCCTTTTGGGAGGCCTCACTACCCAAGAGATCGCCCGGGCCTTTTTGGTGCCGGTTGCCACGTTGGCCCAAAGGCTGGTAAGAGCCAAGCAAAAAATACGCGAGGCGAATATCCCTTACCGTGTTCCTCCCGACTCGCTTCTAGGCGATCGTTTGCCTTCCGTGTTGGCGGTTGTGTATCTGATCTTCAACGAAGGGTATTCGGCTTCGGCAGGGGATGAGCTGGTCCGGCAAGACTTGTGCCGGGAGGCGATTCGTTTGGCTCGATTAATTGTGAGGTTGCTGCCCAAGGAGCCGGAAGGTTTGGGGTTACTGTCGCTTCTTCTGCTCCAGGACTCGCGTCGGTGCGCGCGCTGTTCCCGGGAGGGCGACGCCATCCTGCTGGAAGAGCAAGATCGCTCCTTGTGGGACCGCGAGCAAATAGGTGAGGGGTGCCGACTGCTGGAAAAAGCGCTCCGGATGCGACATCTGGGAACCTACCAACTTCAGGCGGCGATTGCAGCGATCCACTGCCAGTCGCCGAGCCCCGAAGCCACCGACTGGGCCGAAATCGTGAGGCTGTATAGCCTGTTGCAGGAGATTCATCCGTCCGCGATCGTTGCGCTCAACCGGGCGGTGGCGGTGGCGATGTCGGAAGGGGCGGACCGCGGATTGGAGTTGGTGGAAAACCTGGGCGGCTCGGGAGAGTTGGGCGACTACCTGTTTTTCCACTCGACTCGGGCCGAACTGCTCCGGCGGCTCAATCGGTCGGCAGAAGCGAAGAAAGCCTACAGGCGGGCGCTGGACCTCGCCGGAAGTGCTCCAGAACGAAGGTTTCTGGAGAGACGCCTTCAACTGTTAAGGGGAAAGGAGTAAATTCATGTCTCAAGCAACAAGCAAAGAACAACCGACCCGAATCATCGATACTCTCCTGGCTGAGATGGACCAGGAGGCTCAAATTTCGCTGCGCGTCCTGGAAAGGGTTCCGGACGACAAGCTGACCTGGAAGCCCCATGAAAAATCAATGTCGCTCGGCCAGCTGGCACTGCACATCGCCAATACGCCAGGCGGAGTCTCTAAGATGGCGTTGATGGACTCGTATGAGTTGGACCCGGAGGCTTTCGCTAAAATTCCTTCGCCCACCAGCCGAGACGAGATCATTACCGCTCTGAAGAAAGGCTTACAAGAGGCCAGGCAAAACCTTGGGACGATGGATGATGCCAAGGCCATGGGCACTTGGCGGGCCACCAGCCGTGGCGAGGAACTGATGGCCGTTCCCCGGGGCGCTTTTCTGCGAATGGTTCTGCTCAACCACAGCTACCATCATCGAGGCCAACTCTCGGTCTACTTGAGACTTCTCAATGTTCCGGTTCCTTCCATCTACGGGCCCAGCGCTGACGAGAATCCATTTGTCTGACGGAAGCAGTACTTGGTTTGGGGGAGGGCCAAGGTACAGGCGCTTCCCTCAACGCCTTTGCTCAATCAGGGTACCCGTTGCGCGAAGTTTCTGAGGATTCGAAGACCGATGCTCTGGCTCTTCTCGGGATGAAACTGCGTGGCCCACACGTTTTTGCGGCGCACGATAGCGGCGAATTCACAACCGTAATCGGTGGTGGCCAGGACGTCGGTCGGGTGCTCAGGATCGGCGTAATAGGAGTGGACGAAATAGACGAAATCCCCTTCGTGGATCCCTTCCAGAAGCGGATCCGGACGCTTGAGGTGTAGTTGGTTCCATCCGATGTGAGGGACCTTGAGTCCGGGCGGCAGGCGCTTGACTTGGCCGGGGACGAAATCAAAGCCCTGGTGCCGCCCGAACTCTTCGCTCTCGGTAAACAGCAGCTGCAGTCCCAGACAAAGCCCCAGCAAGGGCGTTCCAGCCTCCACCTTTTCGCGAATGACCGAGCGGAGTTTCCTGGCCTCCAGGTTGCTCATGGCATCGGCGAAAGCCCCCACGCCGGGCAAGACCAGCTTTTCAGCTGCCCGCAGGCGGGCCGGATCGTCGGTGACGGTGACTGGAAGGGACATGCTCTGGAAGGCCTTTTCCACGCTGCGCAGGTTGTTGATGGCATAGTCAACGATGGTAATCATCACAGCACGCCCTTGGTTGAAGGAATTCCCACCACGCGCGGGTCGCGCGAAACTGCCGCCCGGGCCGCCCGAGCAGCGGCTTTGAACATGGCTTCGGCGATGTGGTGCGAGTTCTTCCCGTACAAGACGTCCAGATGGACGTTGGCCTTGGCGTGAACGGCCACCGCACGGAAGAATTCTTCCACCAGTTCGGTGCTCAACTCGCCGACCTTCTCTGAAGCGAACTCCGCCCGGCAAACCAGAAACGGCCGACCGGAAAAGTCGATCACCGCTCGGCAAAGCGCTTCGTCCATCGGTACGTAGGACATCCCATACCGGCTGATGCCTTCCTTGGAACCCAGTGCTTGCTGGAAAGCCTCTCCCAGTACGATGCCCACATCCTCGACGGTGTGGTGTCCGTCTACTTCCAGGTCGCCGGTGCACCGGACCTCGAGATCGAACAATCCATGCCTGGCGAAAAGCGTCAGCATGTGATCGAAGAAGGCGATGCCCGTGGCGATCCGGGACTCACCCTTGCCATCCAGGTTCAGTTTCAAAGTGATGTCGGTCTCTTTGGTCTTGCGAGAAATCTGCGAGATTCTTGTTCCGCTCAAAGCAGCTCCTCCTTACCCGGTTTTCCCGCTTGAGACCAACTGACGGAACCCGAGCAGTTCCAAACAGTGGCCACATCGCGAGCCGGGATCAACGATCAAGGGCACATCGCAACAGTCACGATCAGAGCCCTCCCCCCTTATCCCGGCGTCTGGTCGACCGAACGCATGAGGTTACGCAGCGAGGTTAAGAACCGGTTGTTTTCGTCCGGGGTACCTACGCTGACGCGCAGGGTCTTGTCCAACATCGGATAGCGGCTTACATCGCGAATCAGGATGCCTTCTCCGTAGAGGCTCTCGAATACGACGTTGGCATCCAAAGGTGTCCGAAAGGCCACAAAATTGGCATGCGATGGATAGGGTTTCACCGCCGCAATGTCTTTCATTTCACACAGTATGCGTTCTCTCTCCTGGACTAGTTCCTGAATCACCGGCCGAAGAAGGTGCGCGTGCTCCACGGCTGCCTCGGCCGCCGCCATGGAGAAGATGTTCAGATTGTAAGGCAATTTGGCCTTACCGATCTCACCGGCCAGTTCCGGTGCCGTCATCAGGTACCCGACTCTCAGTCCTGCCATCGACATGGCCTTGGAGAAGGTCCTCAGCACAACCAGATTCGAAAACTCAGCCAGCAGGGGAACTGCCGAGGTCCCGCTGAATTCATGGTAGGCCTCATCCACCACCACCAATCCCGAAGCAGCGCTCAGGATCTTCCTCAGGGCCGTCTCCTCCAACATGGATCCGGTGGGGTTGTTGGGCCGGCAGAGGATCGTTACATCGGCTGTCCGGCTGGCCTCCAAAAGCGATGGAACATCGAACTGCAGACCCTGCGTCATCAACACCGACACCGGTTCGGCACCCAGGATCGTGGACATCAACCGATACAACGTGAAAGTCGGTTCCGAGATGACCACTCGTTTGCCGGGTTCGGCCGTCACCATCAACAGAGCTTGAATCAGTTCGTTGGAGCCATTACCAACCAGAATTCCTTCCTCTTTCCAGCCACTGAAGGCTGCCAGTTTGCCGATCAACCTGGAGGGAACGAAGGCGGGATAACGGCACCAACTCATCTTCTCCACTGACTCGACAATCGCCCGCTTGATCACGTCCGGCAGATCGTAAGGATTTTCGTTCTGATTGATTTTGACAGGAGCTTGAAAATGACTGAGCGTGTAGGCCGAAGCCTGGCACACTGCCGGTTTGATTTTAGATAAATAGTCGTTCAACGGGAACTCACAGTTCAGTCAAGGCGTCTGGCCTCCAAGGACTCACGGATTCTAACGAAATTTAATGAAAAGATAAACTTGGGCTGCCTGCCGATGCCCTCGATCGATTGCGGGCCAGCCATTTTTGGTTCGGCGGCATCCATCAGATTTCGGCTTGGCTGAAGGGTTCAAGGCACCTCCGAACCTAGGTTCTTGTCGGAAGATCTGGAGGTTAGTTTGCTAAGGTGTGGGAGCCGCATCCAAGCGGCACACAAGCCGGGGGGCTATTCTTGAAATGACTTTGGGAAGGAGCGCTCATGAATCGCATGGTCTTGACCGTGATGTCGTTGCTGGTCCTGTCCGGATCTCAAGCCCTCCGGGCCGGAGATGCAACCATCTATGCGGGATTTCAGAACCCCGGAAAGCTCACCATCGGAAATACGGTGGCGGATAACCATCTCGGGACGGTGGTGGGAGCCCGTCTGTCTGCTGGCAACTTCCTCGGCGTCATCGGAATTGAGCCGGGATTCGGCTACAGCCCGAGGTTTCTCGAGCCCGGCAGCTCTTCAACGGACCTGCGGGCCTTCAACGCCCACTTGAACTTGCTGGCGGGGGTAACCGTGGACAAGATCAATCCCTACGCGACGGTTGGCGTCGGCTTCGTCAATACCTGGGGAGACTCTGTTCGCGACTTCGGACTGAAGTTCGCCCTGAACTACGGGGGCGGCATCAAGTTCAAACGGCTGATGGGTCCTTTGGGATTCCGCTTCGACGTGCGCGGCTATCGCATTCCAGCAGTCTTCAGTCAAAGCCTGAACATGGTCGAAGGCAGTTTTGGGTTGTTGGTTTCCTGGTAACCCTGAGCACACGACTATCCTGGCAACTCCTCTTGTCACCCCTCACGAACATCGGGGAAGGAGACCTTGAGTCCTCGTGAGCGGTCGGAATTCTTGTTGCTTGTGTGCTCTCGGTGGGCCGTGTATCTTGAGCTGCTGGTGCTCAAGCTGCTGCCGGAGTCTGCGTCAAAAAAGATCCACCTCAGTCGTCCGGGTCGCTGACGAGTTCGATACCGAACGTGCAGACGCCTCGGAGCAAGTTTCAATTTAACAACGTGTTAGTCAAATAGACGCAGCTGTGTGGCTCCCCGGTCGCAGTGTCGGCGATTCAGATGGCCTGCTGTGGTAGGCCGTGCTATTATGAACACTGATCTGGGTGCAAGCGGGTGTTCGCTGACTGCAGACAACAAGCGAAGAAGAAGTTGATGGCGCAGTAACAACGACGTTGGTCTTGACTTCCAGGAACCCCTTTCTGGACCTTCCTTCCTTGAAACCGGGCGAGTGCTTCTCGAATACACAGGATTGACGACAGCGTTTGGGAAGGAGGTAACCATGATTCACAAGAAGCTTATTGCCTGTTGTTCCGTGATGATCTGTTTGCTTCTTAAATTGGCAAGCGGTTCGTCTAATAGCGCAGTAGGGCCCACTAGCCCAGGGGTAGGCGACCAGCGGCCACTTTCCCATGAGGCTTCCGACGTTGAAATCGTTGTGACTCCGCAAACAGAGCTGGTGCTTTCGGACCTGAAACCCGTGGCCAAGGCGGGCCGCATCGAAGGAATGACGTACCGAATCGCCAACCCAACAGACCGCGATGTCACGGCAGTTGTCATCTTCTGGGAGTTCTCCTTGCCGGAAGGCGTCAGGCGTGTGATTTCTATCGACGATAGTTGGGTCGCGGACAAGCCGCTTTTGTCTGCCGGTGGGTCTGAAGAGAAAGCGCTGGATGCCTATGCGCGCAGCCGAACGGGCAGGACTTACAAGATCGTCGCCAGGGTGGCCTACACAGAATTTCGGGACGGCACCATGATGGGCGAGGATGAAGGTGCTGCCAGTCTCCGTAAGCAGCGAAAGGACTTCTTGAACAGCTATACCCACTTGCTGGGTGTCTATGAGAACCGTGGGGAGTCTGAATTCAGGAAGGAACTCTATGGCGGCCGAATCGACGGGTTTTCGAAAGCCCGACTGCAGCGCATCTACGGAGCCGACGGAGTGATCGCAGCCCTGGCTGACATCCGTCAAGTGCTACAGACCTGGTCGCACCTGCTGTAAGAGTGACTGCCGAGTTGGTACCGGAAAGCCTGACCCGCCACGCGGCCCTTGATGAGTTCACCCGCTCCGCTTGCTACTGGAACAGGCCGGCCCATCGGTTTTGTGAGAGATGACAGGTGAGGAGCGGAAGTCTCGCTGACACGAGACTTCCGCTTTTTTGTTGGAAGTAGTTCCCCCTACCCATCACGCTGCACCGGCACTCCGGCTTTACTGAGCCGGCTTCGGTGCTGGAGGCGGCAGGGTCCGAGCCTGAACCTCCGATTGAAATCCGACCTTCCGATGGCTTCCGTCGCAGAAAGGCTTGTTCTCGGAATGTCCGCAACGGCATAGCGAGATGACTGTTCGCCCGGACAAATCGAAAGGGTTGCCCTGCATGTCGTAGATTGTAAACTCCCCATCTACCTTGAGGGAGCCATTGTTGTTGACAGTGATCTTGGTACCGGCCATTCCGCTCTCCTTGGCTAGGCTAGATTGTGTCTCTACTCGTCCAAAGGATGACACAAACAAAACGTCAGAACAAGCAGGGGAGCTGCTTTCCGGGTGCGCCTTCGCGGTACTGCAGAGGCCAACCGGAAAAGTTGTGGCGGCAATCGTCCATCCGATCTACACTCGCCCACCGGAAACGAGATGCCACTCTCACGATTCAGCAAGGGATTGCTGGCAGCGGGCGGGGCTGCCAGTTTGTGGGCGGTGGGAGGTGTCACCGGAAAAGTCCTCCTCACCTCCATCCTCTCGCCCGCGCAGTTGGTGTTTCTTCGTTCTGCGCTTTCCACCCTTGTGCTGGGCTTGTTTCTTCTTCTGACCCAAAAGCCTTCCGTCAAAGTGAGAGCCTCCGATCTGCCTTTTCTGGCCTGCATCGGCATTTTCGGACTGGCGTTTACCCAGTTCACTTATTATGCGGCCATTCAATCGCTCCCTGTCGGGTTGGGGATTCTCCTCCAGTATCTGGCTCCGGTTTGGATTCTGCTGTTTGAGTGGATTGGATGGAAGCTTCCCTTGACCAAAACCAAGGTGACCGCGGTCGGCCTGTCAGTTTGTGGCTGCGGGCTGGTCTCAATTCAAAACGACTCCGGCACCTCCTATTCTGCTTACGGGGTGTCGATGGGGTTGATCGCGGGAGTGTGTTTCGCAGCCTATGGACTGATGAACCGACGGGCCCTTCGCCATCACGCTGACGTGACGGTCTTGTTCTACAGCTTGTTGTTCTGCACTGTGTTCTGGGGAATTGGCTTGCTGCCCGCCGGATTGCCGTGGGCCCGGATGAACGGGGTCCACTGGGCTATGGTTTGGTACATCGCCCTGCTGGGGACGCTGATCCCGTTTTGGCTGTTCGTGAGAGCGCTGCGCTATTTGGAGGCAAGTCAGGTTGGGACGGTTAGCACGCTGGAGCCAGTGTTGGCGGCTGCGCTGGCGTGGTTTCGCCTCGGTGAGACCCTGGCCGTTTCGCAGTTGGTAGGCGGGATGCTGGTTTTGATGGCCATCCTGACTCTACACCAGTCTTCCCCAAGGAAAGTCGAAGAATAGCCAGTCTGGCCGGGCCAGGATGCAAGCCCAAAAGAAACACGAACGAGGGCGCGGCCCGTGGTTCGAGGCTATTCCTTGCTGCACGGGATGTTCTGCGTCGATGCGATTTTGTCAGAGGGCTGCGCGAGAGAGTTCAAATGCTCCAGGCGCTGAATCTGCTCCCGCACCTTTGGGGCTTGCTCGTGGTCTGGATGGTACTTCAGAAACTCCTTGAGATCCTCAATGGCGGAAAGCATCCGATTCTGCCGGAGACGGATCTCCGCGAGTGCCAGCTGCGGGTGGGTGAAATGAGCGGGATCGATCTGACGCGTCTTGCTCAAATGGAGTTCGGCTTTGGCCAGGTCGTCTGCCGCCAGATAGCTCAACCCCAGCTGCGCGTTGGACAGCGGATCTTCGGGCCGGACGGCAACCGCGCGAAGATTGATCTCCAGAGCCCGATCCAGTTGGCCCAGTGAGAGCAAGACCCCACCCAGGTTTACCAAGGCTTCATGGAATGCCGGCTCCTTTTCCAGAGCCGTCTCGAAAGACAGCAGGGCTTTGTCGTACTCCCGGGACTGGTAGTGGATGACTCCTATGTGGTTGATGGCGGCCGCAAAGTTGGGCGCGATCTTCACCGCGGCCTCAAAATGCCGGAGGGCCTTGGGATAGTCCGGTCGCGACAAACTTTTTCGTCCGTCCAGATACTCCTTGATGGCAGCCGGGGGTATCGAAAGAGATTTCACGGATACCAGTTCAAACTTCCGGGCCGAATCGGGATCGATGCCCTCCTCAATCCGCACCAACTGCCTGACCCGGTTTTTCCGGTCCGCGAAGCTTCGAGACAGAACCACGGTAGAAACTTGCTCACCGCGGCGTGGAATCTCAACCCGAAGTTCATAGTTTCCGGCCGGCACATCCCGGAATTTGAATTTCCCCAAGAACGTCCACGACTGGTCCATGTAAGCCGAATTCTGGCCGCTCAGCGTCACTAGTGCGCGGAGTTTGCGAAGCCGCCCCTTGTCTCCAAGATGAACCTCTCCCAAGAGGTCAAACTTCTCGCTTGCCGTGTTCTCGGCACCGATCAGGCTGTTGCCGGAGCACGACATCAGGAGCATCAGAGCCAGCACGAATCGGGTGAAGAGTGTCATCGTGTTGGTCACTCAGTCGACCGAACCATTCAACAGGCGACGTGTCAGGACTTGGACCCCCGCTCTCCAATTTTCATTGATTCCCACCTGCACGATCGGAACCCGCGAATCGATACAGCCCGCCGTCACCGGGAACGAATCATGATATCGAAACTGGGGGCACACAAAATACAGGAGAGGGACGCCAGGGCTCAGTTCGATTTTATGAAAATATCCGCGCCTGGTGAATTCCTTTCGCTCCTGGTGCCAGCGCACGCGCAACCAGTAGTCCAGTCCCTGAAAGGGCAGATCGAGGTCTTCGGCGACCTTTAGCTCGATCACGGCCAGTCGTCCCCGGCGGGTCACCGTCAGGATGTCGATCACACCCCGATCGCCGGCCAGGTAGGCGGGCACCTGCGGATACACGTGCTGCGGATCGAAAGAGGCATCGATCCGTCGGACGTCTTGCAGAATCAGGCTTTCAAGCCATCGTTCGGCCTGCAAGCGGAACTCGGGCGAACTTGGATCTTGGGGTCTGACGCAGCGCTGCGAAAGAATGCGTTCCACCCACTCGCCCATTTCCTTCCAATCATCCTCGGTTTGGAGGGGTTTTGACCGGTTCAGGCCGTATCTCAAGCTCGCCGGCCGCGAAAGATCCCCTTGGGCGATTTCGAGGCCTCGGATCCGAAAAGAGACGACGCGGGAACCCGGCCGGCGGACGACTTCGATGTTTCCCGGAGCCAGCTCGGTCAGCCGTTGCATGGCAGCGTGGCTCGCGAGATCGCAGTTCGAGTGCCAAGGCCGCACCTGCGTGAGTACCGTCGCGAGGTTTCCGGAATCTGAAACGTCCAGGAACGAAATGCCGTCTGTTTGGAGATCCAGCCCCGCCAAATGGATGTGTGTACCCGCTCCTCGGATCCAAGGGAGGCGGTATTTGAGTGCGGCCGCCTGTCCCGCGGGAACGAGATACAACAAATGCGAGGGCGCCTTCCTTTGGCTTCGGCGCAGATAGTCTCGCCAAATGATTCCTTGGCTGAGAATGCCGTTGACGACGGTTTGCGACTGAAGAGGATGGACAGCCACCGCCATCCACTCCCGCCCAGCGGCCGAAAACAAGAGGCGCACGTAGTTGGCCGATAGCGAATGTTCGAGGTCACTGTGACTGCTGACGCGGCGAATGCGGCTTCCTGGAAAATTCCTTTGGATGATTGCGGTCACGCATTTCTGAAAGGTCTTGCCGACAGGGTTCCCCTGACCAGCTGATTGCCGCTCCTCAGCATGCACTTGGAAGATTTCCACCCGGTTCCAGTGACGAGTTTCAAGAAGGATCTCCTCCCTTTCGTTGACCTGGACACCCACGATACGGCGACAGATCCTACCCGATGCCAGTTGGCAAGAAAGAGCGAGATGCTCCCCCAGCCACACGAGGTCAAAATCGATCTGTTCCAGGGAGCCAAGGCGTACGCCGTCGCGCGTCAGGTACGGCCGCTTTAGCGCCGCCAGCTCTCGTACGATCCTCTCTTTCATCCGGGTAGCCGCCCTCCCTTCCGGAGAACGGCTGGCCGGGGCCTCCCTCTCAGCTACCCTGCGACCGCTGCGCTGCCAAGTTGGAAGGCGGTAGCGCCTCACGGGAAATCTGAGCGCAGCCCTTGTCTGGATGGTCTTTTGGGCAGCCTGGGGCTGCTTTTTTCTTGACCCCATTTGCGCAGTCCTGTTATACACATTTCTCGTTTCGATACAGTTTAGTCCAAGTCCGCTGGTCTGATCTTCCAAATTAGTTCTGTAAGGCCATCGCAATCGAAAGCCTGTGCGCCCCACTTCACGGGCGTCGAGGCGCCTGAACGGAAATCTTGAAAAACTCATCGGAGAATGGAGAAAGGGGAACTGCCGTGCCTCGGAAAGTGAATGTCGCGTTGATCGGATATCAATTCATGGGAAAGGCTCACAGCAATGCCTATCGCCAGATGCCTCGATTCTTCGAGAGCGACACCGTGCCGGTGATGAAGGTGATTTGCGGACGAAACCAAGCCGCGGTCAAGGCTGCGGCCGACAAGTTTGGCTGGGAAGAATGGAACACTTCGTGGGAAGAGGTGGTGCGACGCAAGGACATCGACGTCGTAGACATCTCCACACCGGGCGACTCGCATATGCCCATTGCCATTGCCGCGGCCAAGGCCGGCAAAACCATCTTGTGCGAAAAGCCGCTGGCCAACACCCTCTCCGAAGCCAAGAAAATGTCCGCAGTCGTTCAAAAGGCGGGCGTGATCAACATGATCTGCCACAACTATCGCAAGGCTCCAGCGGTGGGTCTGGCCCAAAGAATGATCGCAGAGGAGCAGCTGGGCAAGATCTACCATTTCCGGGGCACCTATCTCCAGGATTGGCCGCTGGACCCAAACCTTCCTCTTTACTGGCGCTTTGACAAGACCAAATCCGGTTCGGGGGCCTTGGGCGATCTGGCGTCTCACGTGGTTGACCTGGCCCGGTTTCTGGTGGGCGAGATCAGCGAAGTGTCGGCTGCCCTCGAAACCTTCATCAAAGAGCGCCCGCTGGTGGACAACCCCAAGAAGAAGGGGAAAGTAACGGTAGACGATACCAGTTTGTCCTTGGTGCGTTTTGCCAATGGCGCCATGGGTACCATTGAAGCGACCCGAATGGCGCCCGGCCGGAAGAACTACAACCGTTTCGAAATCAACGGCTCCAAGGGCAGCTTGTGTTTCAACCTGGAACGAATGAACGAACTGGAGGTGTTCCTGGTGGACGATCCCGTATCCATCCAGGGATTTCGATCCATCATGGTTACGGATCCTTCTCATCCGTACTGGAAATGGTGGCCCGCGGGGCATATCATCGGCTATGAACACACCTTCGTTCATGCGGTCTACGATTTGATGGAGGCGATTTCAAAGAACAAGATGCCATCCCCCAGTTTCGATGATGGCTTGAAGAACCAGCAGGTTTTGGACGCGATGGAGCGAAGCGCCCAGTCCAAGAAGTGGGTCAAGGTGTGAGCCTAAGACCCATCCTTCCGGCATTCTCCGCCTGCCGGAGGTTTGCAACCCAGGACCGGAAGAGGACCAGAGGTGGGCATTCTGCGGCATGAGCAAGCAATCCTAAGTTGAGCGAGGTGACCTATGGGCAGACCTGTAACGCTATTCACTGGACAGTGGGCAGACTTGTCGTTGGAAGCGCTGGCCAAGAAAGTTAAAAGTTGGGGGTTCGACGGCTTGGAACTGGCGTGCTGGGGCGATCACTTCGAGGTGGACAAGGCCCTGGAAGATGACGCTTATGTGCGAGCCAAACGCGACCTGCTGGCCAAGTACGATTTGAAGTGCTTTGCCATCAGCAATCATCTGGTTGGACAGTGCATTTGTGACGACCCGATCGACAATCGACACAAATCCATCCTGCCGGCTCGATTGTGGGGTGATGGCAAGCCTGACGGGGTGCGCCAGCGGGCCGCCGAGGAGATGAAGAACACAGCACGAGCCGCCAAGCTTCTGGGCGTGGATGTCGTCAACGGCTTTACCGGCAGCAGCGTGTGGAGCAAGCTGTACTTCTTTCCGCCCACCAGTCAGGCCGATATCGACGCCGGCTACCGGGATTTTTCAGCACGTTGGACGCCGATTCTGGATGTGTTCCAAGCGCAGGGAGTGAAATTCGGACTGGAAGTGCATCCCACCGAGATCGCCTACGACCTCATTACCACCCAGCGGGCTCTGGACGCGGTGAAACATCATCCGAGCTTCGGTTTCAACTTCGACCCCAGTCACTTCATTCATCAGTTCCTCAACCCGGTATTCTTCATCAATGAGTTTGCCGACCGAATCTTTCACGTCCACGTGAAGGATTCCCGAGTCCAGCTCAACGGCCGCAGCAGCATCCTGGCGTCGCACCTGGACTTTGGCGACCATCGCCGAGGCTGGGACTTTGTGTCGCCGGGCCGAGGAGACGTGAAGTGGGATGAGATCATTCGTGCCCTGAATCGGATCGGCTACAAGGGGCCTCTGTCCATCGAGTGGGAAGATAGCGGGATGGACCGCGACTGGGGAGCTCCGGAAGCCCTGGCCATGATCCGCAAGCAGGACTTCACCCCGTCCTCAGTGGCGTTTGACGCGGCGTTTGCGTCGAAGTGAGGGACGACTCGGCCGCCTCGACTCAGTGGCCGAGGCCCCTGCGGCCGATGATTTCCGATAACCTGTCCGGCGCGGATACTATTCTGGAGGCCCCATGAAACTTGGCGTTTTGACCGTTCTGCTCTCCAACCTGCCGTTTGAAGAGGCTCTAGACTATCTCAAGGGCCTGGGCTTGGATGCTGTCGAGATCGGCTGTGGCGCGTATCCGGGGGAGGCTCACTGCAAGCCTTCTGAACTCCTGTCCAGTGACACAAAGTTGAAGGCGTTCAAGGAAGCGGTCAGCCGCAGGGGCCTCATCATCAGTGCCCTGAGTTGCCACGGAAATCCGCTGCATCCCAATCGGAAGATTGCCAAAGCCCATCACGCCGCTTTCGAGAACGCGCTCAAGCTGGCTCGCAAGCTGGGTGTGGACCGTATTAATACCTTCAGCGGCTGCCCGGGTTCCGATCCCAAGGCGCTGGTCCCGTCCTGGATCACTGCTCCCTGGCCTCCCGAGTTCTACGAAGCACTTCAGTGGCAATGGAGCGAACGAGCGATTCCTTACTGGAAGAGTGCGGTGAAGCTGGCGCGAAGCCACGGCATTCGCAAGATCGGCCTGGAAATGCATCCCAATCTTCTGGTGTACAACCCTGAAACCCTGCTGCGGCTTCGCGACGTCGTGGGGCCCGAGATCGGCTGCAACTTCGATCCCAGCCATCTGTTCTGGCAGGGCATCGACCCTGGAGCCGCCATCCGCGCCCTGGGCGAGGCCATCTTTCACGTGCACGCCAAGGATACCAAGGTCGACCACCGCAACGTGATGGTCAACGGAGTGAACGACGGCAAACGTTACACCGACGAGATCCATCGTGCCTGGCTATTCCGAACCGTTGGTTACGGGAACGACCTGGCAGCATGGAAGGACATCATCAGCAATCTGCGGCTCGTCGGCTACGACCACGTGGTGAGCATCGAACACGAGGACAGCCTGATGTCACCTCAGGAGGGACTGCGCAAAGCCATCGAGTTCCTCAAGCCTATCCTCATAACCGAGAAACCGGGAGAAGCTTACTGGGCCTGATTGATTCAAGCTCGAATTCCCACCGCACCTTAGCGTCACGAGAGACAAAGGAGCGGGGGGAATTCGGGTCGATTCGAACCGCAGCGATCCCGCCTACCGCATCAACTCCAGGTAGCTGCTCACAATTCGCCCTCCCAGTGGAGCTGCGTCCTTGGCGCCCAGCCCACCCGGATAAAAGACCATCACAGCCAGCCTCGGCTCCGCTGCCGGAAAGAACCCCAAAAACCAGCCATCGGTCTTGTCTTTGATGGCTTTGCCGTTTCTCAGGGCCGTCGAGGTCCCGGTTTTGCCCATGAGGAGTTGACCGCTCGGCAGAGCTTTTTGGGCCAAGGCTGAGGTGCCGATTTGGGCTGAGAGTTTGAATCCACGTACCAGGTCATTCACCGCCAGGTTCCAGAGAAGGGGAGGAAAGCTCAGGGGTAGGGAACTGCTGTGGCTGGGACCAACGAACCGCAGATAGGCTTGTAACAGGTTCGTGGGTCTGACTCTCAGTTCGGCATCCAATCCAATCATTGCTTCGGGCGAGACGCCGAACACAGTGGTTCCAGGGCTGACCAGGTCGAGATCGCACAAGACCTGGCGGAAGGACTCCGGCGACGTGTGCAGGGCAAGCTGATAGAAATACTGGTTGCAGGACACGGCCAAAGCCTCCTCGTGGGAAAGGAGACCGTGTCCGGGTTTGAACCAGCAGGCAACCGGTGTCTCGTCTGCGCTCCGGCCCACGCAAGGATGAACGACCACGTGCTCAAGTTGGCTGAGCGAAGAGGGTTTCGCTTCTTTGAGGTAGGCCAGCAGGAGAAAAGGCTTCAGCAGGGAGCCCACGCATCGCGGCGAATCGAAGAACTCCCCGTTCCGTGCGGTCAGGACGCGGGAGCGCGAGATGTCCCAAATGAGGACAGCGCTGTGAGAAGGGCCTGCCAGTCCCTTGATTCGTTCCGCCATGGCAGGACCCAGGTCCTGCGCCTCAATCGTCCGGGAGCGGGGGAACCAAACAGCGGTAAGGCACAAAACCACCTGAGCGGTACGGATTCCCAGCACAAAACGGTCGGACCGGTTCTTTCGGGATCGCACGTTACGGGTGCAGCTCATACACCACCTGCTGCGCCACAAGCTTGTCTTGTGTCCAGGTTCGGGCCGTAACCGCTTGGATGGGGGACAGAGCTGCCAGCAAGCTACCGAGGTTTTCCGAGAAATACGGGGGAGGGGCACCTTCCGGAGGCGGTTGCTCCTGATAATCCAGCCAGCGGAACAGAGGCAGGGCATGGGAGCGCCAGGAGTCGAGGTTGACTCGCGCATAGCGCTCCAGCGGAACCGAATCGACATCACTCGGGACGCCCCCGGTGTCTTTCAGAATGCTGGCCAGGTATGGCTCGGAGTTTCCGACATAAACTCGTCCATCGCTCTGAGCCAGGCTCAGTGGGGACAGGGGCCCCAAGGTTTCGACCCCGTTTCCCGTCGAGGCCCAGACAGCAGGTTTTGTGGCGTAGTACAGCTCATTCCACAAATCAGCGAGTGTTCGTTTCAGCGTCACGACGGCTGAAGGCTGCGCCGGGAAGATGAATGCGCGGCGAGACAAATGGTATCCCTGATCGTTTTCGACCGGCGACTCGCAGCGAGCCAAGGAGATGATTCCGCCGGCCGAGAGCGCGTTTGAGAGCCTTCGAACACGGATCGCGCGAGGGGTATCCGGCTGCGAGTCCGGTGCTTCCGAAAGGGGAGTGTCGATGCGTTGAAAGTAAACATTGTCGGTCTTGAGGAGGGGCGCAACGGCATAGTCTGGGGCTTCGAAAAAGGGAAGTGCCTGATCTCGGGGGCGCAAGGGACTGATCAGTGTCGAGTAGAGCTGTTCAGCCAGTTGGTCGGGTGAAGCCGTCTCGATGTTCACGAACTCGACTTGGGAAGGAATCGACCGAAGCAGGCTCTTGTCCAAATTCGAGGAGGACGGGGCGGCGGAACCGGATTCTTCCTCTTCGGTAAAGCGCCGCTCTTCGAGAAAGCGGCTCTCTCCCAGAGTGATTCGAACCGCCCCCACGCGGAGCCGGGACAGTTTCGGCGAGCGGCCGTAGAGCCACTCGTTATGAAAATAGCGCGACCGGTTCAACCGGTCCAGGTTCAGAAACATCCAAAGGTCGGTTTGTCTCTCCAGAAGACTTGTGCTTCTCGAGAATTCGGAATCGAGATTCAATCGCTCCGTCGAGTTTGGGTTGGCCAGATTGTAAAGAGTCGTGCGCAACAGGCGTTCACTGGTGGCCAGAAGAAAGTAGCCATCCTGCAGAGCGAACGCCAGCTGCTGGCCCTGGCCAGACTTTACAAGATAGTTGCCGTTGCCGGCGCTCCGCTGTTCAAACTGGGGGCGCTTGCTGAAGAAGGTCCCCTGCTCAAAGGCCGGCGAGGGAACCTGGGTGATGAAGACAAACTCCAGTTCTCCAATGTCGTAGAGCGCCAAGCCGGCACGCGAACCCGCCAGCGACTGAACGAGCGGAAGATCGATCGTGAGTCCCAGCAGCGAGTTGAATTGCGTCAACTTGTCATTCAATCGGAGCAGCAGGCGAGAACTCAAGAATTGCCTGTAGTTGGCGCTGGACAGCCAGTCCCGCTTGGCTGGAGATGTGTTCCAGCGCTGCAATTGTCCCAAAAAGTCCTGAGATTCCAGGTAGACCAGGGGAGACGGAGGAAGAACGGATGGGAAGTCCAGAGGAGCGGGCGGGCGTTGAAATGGCAAAGCAATCAGGATTACGGCAACCGCTGCTGCCAGGAAGAACGCCAAGAATGCCGAGAACAGTCGTTTCATTGGATTACCTCTGGACCCGTGCTGCCGAACAGGCGACGTCCCATCAGCTCGCGGCCGCCGTCAACAAATGGTGAGCCGAGACTCGGATGGACTGCCATGCCCCGCACTCGTTGCTGGTCACACCTCATCCGCTTAAATTCTCACCCTTTCTCGTCGAGGCCGGGCAGCGGGCTGCCTCGTACTGAACTCCTCACCCAGTTTGTCGCTGACCGAAAACCGTCCGGCCAAGTCTTGAATCTGGGTCTTCGCTTCCTGCGTGAGTCGCTCAGTCTGCACGCGAAATGCCCTTGCCTCCTCCGGATTATCCGCCAGCTGCATCCCCAGTGTGGCCAGAATGGCCGCCGACTCTAACTGACGTCGCTCTTCGTAGGCCTTCATCGTCAAGCCAAGCAAGGCCAGGCGCTTTGCAGAAGGCAGCTCAAACTCGGAGAAGGGGAGTGGCAGGTACTCGAACGGTTCCGGCGACTCCCACCGTTCCAGGTTGGCCAGTTGGGCGCTAAAGGTGGCGGTGTCACCTTGGTAGCGGCCGAACTGGCGATGAAGATTGCGGCTGACTTGCTCGAAGAGGTCGATCAACAAGTCAAACCGGCGGGTGTAAGAGTAAGAATGCATCAGATGATCGAGTAGCAGGACATCGAACTCATCCTTCGTTCCTTTTCCAAAAGGCCGAATCTGAAGCGCCAGAGTCAGCGCTTCGAGCTTCAGCTCAGGTTGCTCTTCGGTGGCCTTGGAGGCGGTTTCCAAGGCCGCGAAGTAGGCGTTTGGCTGGGTTAAAGCCGCGCGGCGGTCGGTCATCGCCGGTGCAGTGCCGGAGGAACCATTCATCCGTGCCACGTATTGAAGCTCGGCTGAAGAGAAAGGAAGAGCGGCGATGCCCCGGATTCCGGCCAGTCGAGCCGCTTTCACCTTTTCCACGTAGGAGCTGGAAGGAGTCTCCAACACCGAGCGAAGCAAGTCTGACGCGGGCTGGGAGGCAAGGGCATGCGTGAAGCCGGCCAGTCTCAGTTTAGAGTCAAAGTCAAACGGATCCAGACGAATGAGGTCCTGCAGGAATGACACAGCGTGCTTCTCGAGCACTAACGCCGTGGCCGACGATGTACTGTTCAGGCTTTGCCGGTAGAACAAGTCAGCGGCCAGACGATACCCCTCCAGATTGTCTTCTTGCGCCCGACACATCCGGCGCAGCACTTCCAAGCCATCGTCAATACGGCCCTCGAGGATGTGCACCTCAGCCAGACCCACGTAGTGAGCGTTCGTTGCAGGTTCCACGCGGATCATCTGACTGTGTAGCTCGGACAGAATCTTCCGGGACTCCGTCGTGAGATTGGCCTGGCTTAACAGGCGGGCAGACTCGAGGTAATCCTCGCGACGCTGCTGGATGGGCGCCTCTCGCCCATAAACGGATCGCAACAAGGCTTGGGCCTCTGCTGTTCTTCCGGTTTGCAGAAGCAATCGTGCCTTCAGGAACTTCGCTCGCTTCAAAAGACTGGCCTGGCTTTCCTCCACCTGATCTGAAATCCAGCGAGGTTGGCTAGCTGAAAGAATCGGCTCCAAGTAGGTTTCAGCAGCGGCCGAGTCGCCTTCATCCAGCAGATACTGAGCGGCCTTCAACCGAAACTCTTGCAGCCGGTTGGCCTCAAACTGGAGATTGTCGCCCCCCAGCGACTCCATGCGGGCCTGCTGCCATTGCACGGCCACTTCAAAGAGGGGGCGCAGTGGCAATCGCGGCCTGTCCTGAGTTCGGCCAAAGGCCGGGGAATTCATGACGTACTCTGCGAAGGGCAGGCTTTCAGTCTGCCGCGCCAGCGTTGACAGCAGCGCCACCCGGCGGTCTGGGCTGCCGAACAACTGGACAGCATCCGGCAGGAAGCGATCCAACAAGTAGATGCCATTGCGTTTCACATAGCTCTTGAGAAAGCCTTCAAGCGCCGTGTTGAAACGGGATTGAAGGCGATTCTGAGCCACCCGCGAAAGCACCAAATGCAGTGAGGGTTGGTTGAAAGCGCGATCCTGGTCTTCCAAGAGCATCAACCAGTTCTTGACTGCTTTCTCCGCCTGACCGCGCTGCATCCAGACTTGGGCCTGACCGTCCAACGCCGCCACCTGCTTTTCATCCAGTTCCAGTGCTTGAGAGAAGAAGATCAGTCCCCGCTCCAAATCGCCTGCCGTGAGAAGAAGGTGTCCCAGTTGGGCCTGACGAGGGGCACTGACAGGGGCATATTCAAGCTGGGCAACCTCGAAGTCGCCTGCAACGGGCTTTTTAAGAAAGCGCAGGTACTTGCCGTAGGCTGTGGCGTAGAAATACCAGTCGCCGTCATAGAGCCGGTTGGACGGATCCGGCGTCGCTTTGAGGAGTTCCCCGATGGCTTGAACGTCCAGGACCGTTGCGAATTGCGCCGCCACCTGGGGAGAAGGATCCCTCAGATACGCACCTGTCATGGCCAGCTGGGTTTGAGTCCAAACCGGAGGGTGCCGACGCCCATAGTTACGGATAACCGTTTCAGCCAGCGATTTTTGGCCGCTGTCGATCAGGAGGTTGATCAGCTCCGGAACCTCTCGGGGGTCGGTCTGGCTGATTGCGAGAATCCGGTCCGTTCGCTTCAGTGCAACCAGGAGTTCGTGGTACCGGTGCAGTAATCCGGGATCGTAAAGAGCCCCCGAGACCTCGGCGTAGTTCTCGAGGATCGTCAGCTCCCGCTCATCCAACCCGGCTTTGCGAGCTGCTTCCGCGGCGTCGGCCAGTTCATGAAAATCACCGGATCGGCGCGGATTTTGCTGGTAGATGAGAACCAGAACTTCGGCTGCTTTGAGATATGCTTGCCGGCGCGCGTAAAAATCGATCAGACGTTCCCGGTAAGTACGGTAGTGGGTGTAGTTTTCGTCCTGTTGCGGGCCCAAGCGCTGAGAGTATGCCGCAATCACCGAACGCAACCACGTTTCCTGCAGGTTCGACAGCGTGCTAGCCTCCGCCATCGACAATCCCCATGTTTCCAACTCAGGCGTCGAAAGGGGCGGCTGGAGACGGGCCAGGGAATTCTCAAACGACGTTTTCTCCTCGGGCGTGAGGAAGTTCCGGACCGCCTCTCCCAGAGAGATCAAACCTCGAACTACGATCTCCTGATTAACTGCGGCTTGTTCCCCTCCCGGCAGGTTCTTGACGGATTCCAGTCGTTGGTGCTCCTGTCGCAGTGCCAGCAGCGTGCTCTGAGTTTCCCGCCGTTGAACGGCCACAACCACGGCGGGCTTCAGCAGGTCTGGTTTCTGGAAATACTCTGTTGTATTGTTCTGCGTGAATCGTCTCCACCCCTCATCGATGAATGGCTTGGCTTCTGTCAGAAGGCCCCACTTCTCAAGGCGGTTGACCAATTCGAAATACTGAGGTACCGGCAAAGAGCTGTCGGTGTCATAGGCCCTTTTCAGGAGATCCAGCACGAGGCCTTTGTTACCAAGCCGGGCCTGGAGATCGGCCTGCTTGAGGAGGTAGGCTGAGTTCTGGAAAGAAATGTCGTAGAGGCGCCGGTAGGTGTCAAGGGCGGCTGGAAAGTCCAAAAGCCGAGCTTCCAAAGATGCCTTGACCTCGTAAAAATCCAACCTTTCGGGACGCACTCGGATGGCTGCTGCAAAGCGGGCCGCGCTTTCGCCCAGGTTCCCCCAGGACTCCTCCAGCCGGGCTAAAACCATGGGCCACCGGTAATCCTTCGAAGAATTGGTGGAGGCCGTTTGGTAGTAGGTTCGGAGCCGCTCAATCAATTGGTGGTCTTGCGCGAAGAGAGCCGCTTCCCTTACCAGGGCTTGATCTTCAGGGACCAGATTGATCATCTCTACATACTGGTCCAATGCGGCTGTATCGTCGCCAAGCTCGACTCGAGCCGCCATCAGGCCTCGCCGAAGCTCCAAGGTTCGCGCTTTCTTCTCCGGAGGTGAAAGGGACGCCTGGCGCAGGGACTGAAGTTGCTCGTCATAGAATCGGCCCAGTTCTTCTATTCGACCTGCTTTGGTCAAGGTCAGAGCCACAAAGTTGGCGAACCGGGTTTCACGAGGTTGCTCCGATAGGAGCCCGCGACCGAGTCGGAGGGCGTGCTCGTACTCTTTCATCACCAGCCACTTCTGCGCCGCTTCGTATTGGTACTCACGCCGAAATCGAACGTTGGCCCGAGCGGCAGACTCCTCGAGCAGAGTCACGGCTCGATTGGCTTGATCATGTTGCCAATAGAATCCGACCAGATCACGGATCAAGCCCACACTGAGCGGATTCTCTTTGTGCAGCCGCTCGAGGATGGTCCTGCCTTCCTCCACGCGCCCCCTGCCTTCGTAAAAACGCGCCAGCTCCAGTTCCAGACTCATTCGCTCTTCAGGCTGAGCCGACACCTGGATCAACCTTTGGAGACCGCTCTCTTGGACTTGGTCGAGGCCATACTGCCTAATCCACGGCTGAATGCTGTCCAGGATCTCTCTGCCCGTGGCCGCTTCAACCTGAGTTTGCAACATGGTCTTTAGTCGGTCCAGGCGACCGGTATTGCGGAGAAAGCTGGCAAAGGCCAGGGTGTAGGAAGGCGAGTGGGACTCCTCCTTTAACCGAGCTTCAAAAGCAGCATCGATTGCAGAGGCGAGATTCTTTCTCTTTGCCAGAAAGGCCAATCTTTGCAAGGCACGCGCATCGCCGGGCAGGTCGGCTCCGGATTCGAAGACATCGTTGCGTTCCGACTCCATTCCGGCCGGAAAGTTACTGGCGGCAGCGACCACATACTCCTCAATGGCCCGTGGATACAACCGCTTGTCCTCGAAGATGGCACCGGCTTCATACGCCAGGGAATGGGGCGATCGCGTCAGGTCGCGGTACGCCTGGATCGCTTTGAGGGAGTCGTCGTAGAGGTAGTAGTCCCAAAAAAGGGTGGCGGTTTCAAGGTGGAGGTTTCGGTCGCTGATGTTGGAGGCCGGAATCTGCTGCCAGGTTTGTCGTGCCAGTCCAAAGGCCTCCACATCCGCATAAGTCTCACCGATACGAGTCAGCGTTTGACGGTCATCCGGATTGAGGCGTGCCAGGTTATTTCTCAGACTTGCTGACTCGAAAGTCAGTCGCGGGTTCTGATGACCGAGCGAGCGAAGCAGGTCGCCGGTAAGGTGAGTCAGTTCCGGTTCAGTCGGATACCGACGAGCCAGATTCTGAAAATGAGGGATCGCGCCTTCAAAGTCCGACCGCCACTGAAGGGCGTCGGCCAGGAAGCGTTCCTCGATCAGATTTCGGTCGGGCGCCGATCGGAGTTGCTCAAGAAGGCTCGTCAATCGGCCGGTTTGACTCAGCCGCCGGTAGTATTGCTCGCGAACAATGGCGTCCGTGAAGAAATACCTCTTACAAACGGCCTCCCATTCGGCCCACCGCCTACTGGTAGCGTAATAATGGATCAGGTTTCTGGCGAAGACGGGGTTGTGAGGAAACCGTCGATTGGCGTAAAGGTTCAATTCCAGGTAGAAGGCATTGTTGCCAAGCTGAGTCACAGCCGCCGTAAAGTAGGACTCCAGCTCCGTGCCCTTGAACTTGTCAACGAACTCCTTCGAAAGCGCAACGAAATCCGCCTGGCGTTTTCTTCGAAGATACCAGCGGGCTAGCCTGTCATACCAACTCGCTGAATTGAAGCGAGCGATGGCCTGTCGATAGAGTTCCATCTCCTCGCTAAAGAAGCGATGCTGGTCAAGGTACTCGGCAAACCGCGCGTGAAGCCCCTCGTCATTCGGATTCCTTTCGATCTCCCGGCGGAAGATACCGACCACCTCCAAGAACTGATTGGCGGCCGTCAGCCGGGACACATAACGTTCCAGCACGAAGGCATAGTCCACCTGCTGCAAACGGGCTGTTTCTTGGCGGCGGCGTTCATCGAATGCACTCGCCGCCCGGTCTTCCGCGAGTGCTGTCGCGAAGTCAGTCCTTTCCGCTCTTGGAGTCTGGTTCTCGACAGGCTGGTAGGGGAAGCGATGGGGCTGGCGATTCAGCAACTGCAAGAGCCGGTCATAGGCCTTGAACTCATCAGCCGCCTGGCCGAGATTGGCGTAAGCCTCCGCCACCAAGATTCCAGCCGAGGGCGCTTCAACCGAGGCCGGATGTTGATCGAGGAGCTTTTGACCTCGCTGAGCCACAGTTTTCCACTGACCGTAACCCTTGAGTGCCTCCAGGGCTTGGTATCGCATACGAGCCAGGTGCTCGGATTGCGGATAGGTGGCTTCGAACGCTGCCAACAGCTGAGAGGCTTTCGAACGATTGAAGTAGCTGACGGCCTTTTCTTCAGCAAAGGAATAGTGAAAGCCGGGCTGGGAATGATTGAGCACCAGGGAGAGGAGTCCATTTAGAAAGCCCGGATCCGGATCTAGCGTGGCGACTGACTTGAAGTACTCCAGGTTCCCGGCACCCAGTTGAGTTGGCCGATCATGAGCGTCCAACAAGGTTTCGTAGAGTTGATAGAGACTGCGCTCTTTGAGAGCCGCCTGATCCGTCTGCAGATGGAGTGTTGCGAAATAGCGGGCGGCTTCGTTGAAATGGTTGATGGCATAGAAATAGAAAGCCAGAGTCTCCAGTTCGGAGTCCGAAAATCGGTGCTGGCGGCTTTCTACTTCGGTTCGGAATCGGAAAAGGGTGTTGCGGGCTGCCTCCAGATCGCCTTGAGCCAGCAAGCTGCGGAATAAGAGGGTCACTGAACGGAAATCAACCGGGTTCCGTTGCAGTTGTTCGCCCAGTGTCTTGACGAAACGGGGCAGCTCGCCGGATCGCTTCAGCAGGTTCAGGTAGGCCTGAATAAGAGAATCCTTCCACTGAGGTTGGTAGCTGGATTCATAGAGTCGCAAGGCCTCTTGCGTCCGTGCCTGCTGCTCGAGCAACCGGGCATGCGTGCGGAGAGCGAAGTCTTCTTCCTGAGGAAACCGCCGGCGAAATCGATCCAGCAGCAGCATGGCCTCGTCGGTCTGGCGGCGCTTCAGAAGCGCCTCGAGCCACTCCCGGTAGGGCAGGGGATGATCAGGAAAGTATTCCGCCAGCGTGCGATAGAGAGCCGGCACATCGACGGAATCCACTCGACGGGTTTCGGCCAGTTCGATGGCCCGGTGCAGAATCCGGAATCGGGGATGCTCCGAAAGTGGGGTGCTGGTATCCGAAGAGGAACTGGCGCTGGCCTGTGAGACAAGCGTCGCCACCGCATCCCCGAAACGCAAGCGGCGCACATAGAAATCAGCCAGAACCTCTAAAGCCTGATCTTTGGCGGTAGCCAAATCGACGGAACGGCGGTAGTTCACCTCTGCCGCCGCAAAGTCGAGAGCCATTTCGTCTTGCTCTGCCAACAATCGGTACAGCTCCGGAGTATCGTTTCGTTGCGCGAGCAGATTTCGAAGCTCGGTCCGCGATTCTTCGATCGGTTTCGGGATTTCGATTTGCGACCCTAGAAACGAGACGGTTGAAAAGAAGGCTCGATTGAGAGCATCGTCTGCCGTGAGGTCTTGCAGGAATCGTGGGAAGATGCGGGCGCCACACAGCAGAAACACGGCAGCCACGATAATGCTTGCTGCCTTAAAGGTAGGGAATCGGGAAACGGTCGGTGTCAGACGGATCATCGGGTTACCGGATCACAGAAAACTGAATTTGTGCGGTCGAGCTGTTGTGTGCGAAATCCTCGGCGAATATCTCGATAAGGTGATTCCCTGTGGCGATGCTCGCCGGCAAAAGCAGATCGCCGACATTGGTTCCCAACTCAGGAGACCAGATCACGTCGATGGGAGTCAGATTGGATAGGCGGGCACGAATCCGCCTGGTGTCGCTATCGCTGCTGACTCTGACGCGAACCGTCTCTCCTGGATGATAAAGAGTCCGTTCGGTCGAAGCCGAAAGCCGCGGGGCACGGCTGTCGATGACAAAGCTCTTCCTTTCCTCGTAGAGTCTTCCGGATTTGTCGCGCAGGATAAGCCGACAGTAGTAGGTTCCATCCGACATTTCCTTGGGGGCAAGGAAACGTGTTTGCCAAACCTGTTCCCTGGAAAGGTAGCGAAGCGGTTTGGTGACTCCAAACGGAAAGATCGCCGTGATCTTGACGATATCCGGATCCGTGCGCACGCGCAATACCGGATCGCCGGGTTTGATCAGTCGGGGTCTCAAAAGAGATCGTGGGGCCGCTAGAAATGAAGTATAGGGAGTGACGAACTTGTACTTGCGGGAGAGCTGGATGATTTCGTCGATGCTCTGGGAGTCTTCGCCGTCCAATTCAATCTTGCGCAGAAGGAAATCGACGCGAGCCTTCGCCCAGGTTCGTGGAATCGAGACGTGCTCCAGAGATTCCGCAGGTAATTCCACTGTCTTGCTCAGCAACACCTCTCGAGATCCGCTGACGGCGCTGGCCGAGATGCTAACGTTCCTGGATGGCTCCCGATATTGTCCCACCCAATGTGTCGCAGCACGATTGAAAACCGGCTGCTCCTGCACCGGGTAGACCTTCTCAAACAATTCCTGGGGAGAGAGGCTCAACCGGGGATCGGCGAAGGGTTCCTGGGTCAAACGAGCGATGAAGTTGTTGAGCTTGAAATCCGTGGCTTCGGTTTCCCCTACAAATTCGAAAAGCCCACGACCGTATTGAGCCAGGTCTCTCAGCAAAATCTTGTTACAGTCATTACCGATGCCATAGGTGTACGTTTTGAGAAGGGGCCGACCATCCGTTCGGACGTTGGCGGCCTTGAACCAATCCGCGATCTTACGGGTGGCTAACGTCCCCAAGGTTGCATTCCCGTCACTGAGCAGGACCAATCGGCTGACAGCTCCCGCCAGCGGTTGAACTTGCAGGGCGGCGGACAAGGCCTGTTTCAAATCAGTTCCCCCCAACAACCCATTCGCCATGACAAACTCGCGTGCAGCTTGGATATTTTCCGGAGTTGCCTGGACCGGCGCCGGTCGAAAGGCTGTGGTGCGGGAGTTGAACAGGAGCAGTTGAAACCGATCCTGAGGCAAGAGATGTTCCAGAACCTTTTCAAGCGCTTCAAACTGACGAGTCAAGCGATCCCAGCGCACAGAGAGCGATGTGTCGAAGAGGATTACGAACACAGAAGGTTGGCGGCTGATGGCGGTAGTCGACTCGTTGAAGAAAGCTGTGGCCTGGAAGTAGCCGGGTGCGTGGGCCTCAGTGGAGTTTGGGGGTAAATCGAATGCGGTTAAGGGAACGTTTGGGGGCCGGAGAACGCCCTGCGGGGAACGGTAGAAGAGAAGGGAGAGGTCGCTGGGCGATGACAACTCGTAGCTGAAAGCAAAGTCGTCACTAAACGAGACTGAAGTCCCTTCAAAGTGAGCCCGGAGCAAATGGTCCGTCTGCTCGTCGACCACTAGCGGAAAGGCACTCGTAGCCTGGCGGAACTTAGAGAAAGGCAGTTGGCTCTTAATGGTGAGATCGATCCGGACGTGGCCGGCGGACTGATTCTGAAACTCCCTTGGCCGGAAAGGGAAATAAAAGTAACTCTGAGCCTGCTCAACCGGCAGCAGTTCGGAGTACTCGAGCTCCAGTCGTTTGGTCCCGTAGGCTGGGATCGGCGTGACCCGGGCGGAAAAGAAGGAAGCCCGACTTCCTCCCTCTTCCCCTTGCTCTGCCTGCTGCAGCAAGCCCGGATCGATCGTCTGCTGTCGGAGCGCATTGTAGATGGATTCGGCACGTTTCCGTTCGAGGATCACCCCGGGGATCCGCACCGGCCCGTCCCACACGGCGAAGTCCGAAATCAATGCACCAGGGTGAATGGCAAAAAGGTACTGGCCTTCCAGAATCCGTCCAACATGACTTTCAAAGATCTGGCGAACGCTGACTCGGGCCGTTTGGTTGTCGACGAGCACCGACACCCGCATGTCCGCGAGCGAAAGAACCTGCGGATCGGGTTGAGAGGAGTCTGAGGAGGGGATCAGGACTCCGGCATCTGCGAAGGCGGCGACGGCTGCTGCGCAGATAGCGAGAGGCAGCATCGCCAAATGGATTCGGAAACGCTTGGCCTTACGGTTCACGCCGGTGCACCCGTTCACTAGACTTTGGTCGAGCATGCTTTGCTTTGGCAGATGAGGGTCACAAATCACTCAATTCATTCAACTCGATTTCCACGACACCGTTGTCCGTGGCCACCAACAGCCGGTCTGATACCGGCGCGAAGCCGGTGACGTTCAAAGAGGGCAATCGTTCCCGAACTTGCCGCCAACGATCACGAGCGACATCATAAACGTAGAATCCCCGGTCCAGAGTGCCTACGTACAGGAGTCCCTGAGCCATCACCATGGCGTTGGGATTTACTTCGAAGGCTCCAATGCGGGTCGAGAAATCGACCCAACGCCCGCCCGCCTCCACGCACTGAACACCACCTCCATAGGTGCCAACATAGAGTCGGTCGCCGGAACCAACGAGCGCGTTGACCCAATTCGCTCGCAAGCCGGAGTTGGCGCTGGTCCAGGAGAAGAGGACGCGAGAGTTCTCCATGACGCTGATGCCGCCGAGCGTCCCCAGGTATAACCTCTTGCCCATCTGAGTCGCGGTATAAACCCGATTGTTGGCTAGTCCGTGGAGGGCGTAGAAATTGCGGGCTGGCCGACCACCCTGAAGAAAAGAGATCCCTTCAGCCGTGGTTGCCAGGAAGGATTGTGAGTCCTCGCTCCACGGGAGCGTCATGGAGACGGAGCGGTGAATGAGGCCATCCTGGTCTGTCAGGAACGATACCAACCGGGTTCCGGCGAAGATCGCTAGGCCATTGGTTGTGGCGACGAGCGTGCGGTCCCCGGATATGGGTTGAATGTGATTGATGCAAAACAACCGGTCATCTTCGTAGTGTTGAAGCAGCCGCCCACTCGCATCGACGATATCCAGGCCGCGATCGAAAAAGCCTACCCAACGGCGAGACTGGCTGTCCACCGCGATAGCGGACACATTGCTGTCGGACAACTTCCGGACCGGAGCCTGACGGTCGGCGTGCGCCCCTTCTTCGATTTGTGCGTGTTGCTCGGCGAGTTCGCTGGTTCGCGTCCCCCAGGCTTGCCATGACTTTCCCCGTTGAGACCCAACCTGGTAAAGGCCAAGGTCAGTGGCTACCAGCCAGCCATCCTCCCACGGGAAGAGAGCATTCACGGCGCGTTCCGGCCGGCTCGTGCTGATGGGATTTGACGCTTCCGCCAAGGCGGACGGCATCCAAGCTGCCGCCGCGGCATCTTGACGAATTCCCGGTTTGCTGAGTGGGTTGGAAACGGGCCTTCTTGGGACAGACAGAATGCCCTCGGCCGTGCCGGCCGAAATCAGTCCCTCACGAGTAGCCAGCGCCCTGACAAGTGCACCGGGGGCTAGCTGTCGTGTCACTTGGGCCTCGCGGACCTCGCTGATCCCTAACGGCGTTCCAACGAATAGCGTCTCATCCTCGGCAGCCAAGGCTGTGACCTGGTCGTCAACGAGGCCGGTCGCCTTGTCAAGATGGGCCAAGATACCCTGTCGATAAAGGTACAGACCGGAATCAAAGGTCCCGATCGCTAACTGCCGGGGGGTTTCATGGAGACAGGTGATGAATTGGGAATCCAAAGTGGAAGAGAATGATGTCGCGACGGAGGATTGAAAACGCAGAACCCCTTTGCGCTTGGTGCCGATCAACAACTCTCCCGACGATAGGGGGTGAAGAGCAGTGATTTCCAGATCACCGGGATCCTCCCCAGAGAAGTACTCGAAACGTTCGCCATCGAAACGCAATAGCCCATGCGGCGAAACCCCGGCCCACAGCGCCTCAGGAGTCTGAGCCAGTGCCGTGATCCGGCTCGAGGGCAGACCCTCCAAGGCGCCAATGGTCCGAATGAGGCGTCCCGTCGGATCGAATTCCTGCAATCCCAGGTTCCCAGCCACGTACAGCCGGTCCCGAAACAGCCGAATGTCGAGAACTCGCGGAATGGAAGACCAGAAGGTGTAACCCGGTCGGCTTTGCGGAACGATGACCCGAAACGTCAGCCGATTTGTTTTCTTCTGCTCAATCTCATCGTGCGCTGTTTGGAGAACCTGGTCCACCCGAGCCCGCAACCACAGGCCGGCTGCGATCAACACGACCATCATTGCGGTACCCGCCCGGAATAGAATCGTCCTCCGACGCGACGGTTTGAACAAAGGCGATAACACTGCGTTTGACCTGGTTTCCCAGCACCGAAATACGATCGAATCTTGGAGCCCAGTGTAGTGAAAAGAACTGCCTGGCCCAAGTCAATTCTCGCCAACTCGGCGCACTCCTCTGTCCCTCGTAATCTGCAGTGTCCCTTGAAACGCAGGAAACAGCCCCGAAGGAATCTGATAGACTATAGGCACCCGCCCGTACTGGGTTTCCGAACTCGAGGAGAGCGAACCATGTTCAGTCGTTTCGCCCCTTGGTCTCTATTGGTTCTGCTTTGGACCGGTCTCTACCCCCAAACCGCTGAAGTACTGAACGAAGTTGAAGTCGCCTTAGAGGATTACGATGTGTATTCAGCGGCGATCGATCAGCTGTTTCTCGATGAACCGGTCCGGTTAATGGTGATTGAGAACCGAACCGCCGAGAACAACTTTCAAGCGGGATGGACTCCTGCCGAGGAGGTTAGCTACGTCAGTCAACACCTGCCGTCCATGTCCCCCCTGACGTTGGAAGATTACCAGACGGCCAACCGCGATCCAAAGCGATTGAAAGACGTCTTCCACCTCGAAGCCAGACGCATTCTCATCGACCGGCAGGAAGTCGATGAAATCTTTCGCGGAAAAACGAATGGTTGGGACGCCTTCTACCGGAAATATCCGGAGGCCGCCGGCTACCTCACCCTCTCGCGTGTCGGATTCAGCTTGGGAAGGAACGAGGCACTGGTACACATCGGCTATTACTGCAACAGCCTCTGCGGGCGGGGAACCTACTTCCTCCTGATCAAGAAGGGGAAGACCTGGAAGGTTGCCAAAGAGTACGTGATTTGGAGTCTTTGAATACCAACCGTCCTTCCGCTCGCGACCTCAAGCCTCAACCTGACCACGTTGGGAGTTCCTCTTCGCTCTCCACCTGTGTTTGAAGGGCAGATCGTCGATGTGAGACTCAGACAGCTCTGTGAGCCACCCGTTATGTCGGCGCCGGGGGGCTTGAGATTGCGAGCGCAATCCAGAAAATACTGCGGGTGCCGGCGGTCGATCCTTAGCGTGCCTTGCGTCCCGCGAATCTCCCGCAACCCGTTGTCACCAATTGTTGGGGATCCTACGGGCGAAGGATTCGAACAGGATTGGAGTCAGGAATAGATTGAGAACGGTGGATGTGAACAGACCTCCAACGATGACGACAGCCATCGGGTGCTCGATTTCGTAACCGGGGCGGTTGCCTCCAACGATGATGGGAAGAAGGGCCAGAGCGGTCGTGAGGGCCGTCATGAGGATTGGAGCCAATCTCTCTTCGGCGCCACGCAGGATCAAGTCGCGTCCAAACGGGACCGACTCCTCCCTTTGCAGGTGGCGGTAGTGGCTGACCAGCATGATGGCGTTACGGGCCGCGATGCCCACAACCGTGACAAACCCAACCAGAGATCCCAACGACAAGGTACCTCCAGCCAAGAATGCACTCCAGACGGCTCCAACGAGGGCAAACGGCAGGCTCAAGACCAGGAGGAATGTGATTCTGGTTGACTGAAAATCGGAGTAGAGAATGAGAATGATGGCAGCCAAGCTCAGCGCTGCGGCGGCAAAGAGCCGATCCCGCGCTTCTTGGCGGGCGGCATATTCTCCCAGAATTTCGGGATGGTAACCCTGATCGTAGCTCAGCTCGCGGACGGCCCTCTCGACGTCGCGGGCTACCGTGCCCAAGTCGCGTCCCCGCACGTTGCAACTGATGTCGATCTTCCGGGAACCGTTTTCCCGGCTGATCTCGTTGGGCGTAGGCACAATGCGCACCTCCGCCACCTCGCGCAGTGGCACCTTGGCATGAGAAGGCGTCGTAAGCCATAGGTTGCGGATGGAATCCAAGTTTTGCCGGGCCGAAGCCACCCCCCATACAGTCACGTCGAAGATCTTCTGGGCCTCGTAGATTTCCCCTACCTTCAGGCCCTGAACCAGCGTGGCTGCAGTATCGCGGATCAGTCCGGAACTGAGACCGAAACGGCGAGCTTGGTCTTCCTGGATCCGAACTTCCACCTGGGGAATGAGCGTTTGCCTTTCTATCTGAAGGTCTGAGATCCCCTTCACGCCATCAATGGCGCCCGCTACCTCCTGGGCTTTCGAGCGCAAGCCATCGAGTTCAGGCCCATACAATCGGACCACGATTGCGGCGCTGCCACCGGTCAGAACCTCCTTGATTCTCTCCTTGAGGTAGGTGAGGAGGTCGCGATAAAGACCAGGATAGCCATTGACCACCTCTTGGATTCGGGCCACCGTCTCCTGGTAAGGAGCCAGTGGGTCCAGGCTGATCCAGAGTTCAGTGAAGTTAGGGCCGACCACCTCGTCCGCTACCTCGGCCCGTCCAATATGAGCGCCGAAGTTCCGGACTCCGGGAATGGAACGCAATTCCTTGCTCGCGCGTACGGTGATGCGCCGCATCGCATCGATGGAAGTCCCCGGTTTCTCGACCCAATGCATCAGGAAGTCATATTCCTGAAAATTGGGCAGGAATTCCTCCCCTAGAAACGGGATCGTCAGCAATGTGCCCGACAGGGCTATCGCCAGCAAGGTGACCAAAAGGCGCCGGCGATCCAGGCACCACGGCAGAAGCGCTCGATACTGCGTCTTCAGAAACCGGCTAACGGGCGATTCGGCTTTCTTGGGAGGGGCTCCTGGAAGAAGAATGAGGCTCAGAGCCGGCGTGATCGAGAGCGCCACGAGCAGGGAGGCAGCCACAGCCAAGATGTAGCTGGTGGCCAGTGGTCGAAAGAATGATCCGGCCAGGCCCCCCAGAAGAAAGACCGGAACGAAAACCAGCACCAGGATCAGACTGGCGAAGACCACGGCACTCCGCACCTCCAGCGAGGCTTTCAACACCACCTCGAACGACGACACGGGATTTCCGGCTTCACGGTTCAAGCGCAATCGGCGGTTGATATTCTCAACGTCAATGATTGCGTCGTCGACCACTTCACCCAGCGCGATGGCCAAGCCTGCCAGTACCATGGTATTGATGGTTTGACCTTGCCAGGAGATCAACACTGCAGCCACGACAAGGGAAAGAGGAATAGCGGTCAGGCTGATCACGGCCGTGCGCCATTCGAAAAGAAAGGCGATGAGAACAGCCGCTACCAGCAAGCATCCATACCCCAGCGCTTCTTGCAGATTGTGGATCGACATCTCGATGAAGGTTGCGGGCCGAAAGATGGTGGAGTCGACCGCCACACCGGCCAGAGCGGGCTTCAGCGTTTCGAGAGCCCGCTCGACACCACGCGTCACGTCCAGCGTGTTTCCGGTCGGCTGTTTTTCCACGATCAGGAGGATCCCCGGTCCGTCGTTGATTACGGCGTCGCCGATGGGAGCCGGATAGCCTTCGACAACCTCCGCTACTGTCCCCAGTTCCAGGGGCTGACCGTTCGGATAGGCCACCGGGATGTGCTCGAGATCTTCCGGTTTGTAGACGGTCGAGAGATGCTGTACTGCCAGTCGCTGATTAGGAGTATCAATGAATCCGCCGGCCGCGGGCAAAACCGCCTCGTGGGTGGCTTCAACGACATCTTTAAGTGTGACGTTGTGATCCCGCAGACGCTCGGGCTCCACCAGCACCTGGATCTGGCGGTCTCGCTGGCCCCAGATAGCCACGTTAGCGACACCCGGGACGGCCATCAGACGGGGGCGCACCGTCCAGCGAGCAAGCGTGCTCAGTTGGACTTGAGAAAGCACCTGGGAAGACAGTCCGATCTTCAAAACCCGGCTGGTCGCCGAAAGCGGTTGCAGAATGACGGGCGTTTGCGAGACCGAAGGCAACTGCCCGGACAAGGTGGTGAGACGCTCCTGGACGAGCTGTCGGGCCTGAAGCAGATCGGTTCCAGGCTTGAAGAACAGAACCACGGATGACAATCCTAGAACACTCTTGGATCGGATGGTGCTGACCCCGAAAACTCCGTTCAGCGCGTTTTCTATGGGTACGGTGATGAGGGCTTCGACCTGAGTGGCGGACAGGCCCGGCCCTTCGGTTTGCACTTCAACGCGCGGCGGTGCAAACTCTGGAAAAACGTCCATCGGCGCGCGCTGAACGGTTTGCACTCCGGTGATCATCAGCAGAACGGATGCCGCCACCAGGGCAACCCGAAGCCGTAAGGCGGTGGTGATGAACCAGGTCATGATTACTTGCCGCCCCCGAACTCCGTTCCAAACAACTCGGCAGCGCCATCAGTGACCACCTCTGTTCCAGCCTCCAAGCCACCATCCAGGCAAGCGGCGTCCTCGACGATCCGGTTGATCCGGATGCGCCTTCGCACGAAAGCCAGGGGGGCAATCTGTTCATAGACCCAGGTGTCGCCGTTGACGTCATAAAGAACGGACTTCCAGGGAACCGCCAAGCACCTTCCCACTCCGAGTTTGGGAATCGCGATGTTCAGACGCTCCCCCGGCAGAAGGCTCAGATCGGCGTTGGAGAGTTGATAGAACAAGTGACTGGTCGAGGCCAGGGAATCGGCTGAAGGCGGAGCCGAAACCGGATGAGCGGTTCGGCCTTTGGTACCGGAGGAGGCACCCAAGGACGTCACGACAGCTGCCGCCTGCCGGTCCAGCAGTCCGATGTCCCCTGAATAAACAGGGGCTTTCAGCCAGACCGGGTTCAGACGAACGACTTCGAACAATGGTGATCCGCCCGGTACCATTTGGTTTGGAGCGACCAGAAACTGTCGGAGCACGCCCGTTTCCGGCGAAGCCACGGGGATCTCCAGATCGGACTCCAGCGGCGATGCTTCCATCTGCTGCAGTTTCAACTCCGCAGCTTCGAGTGCCGTGGCCGCCAGACGTTCCGCCTCCTGGGCATCCTGCCAAGCCCTCTGGCTGCCTACGCGGTCTTCCAGCATTTTGGCGGCTCGCGCGGTTCTGGCCTTAGCGGCTGCGAGCCGAACAGAGGAAGTCTTGATCTCAGCTTCGGCGGCAATCCTTACATCGCGCGAAACCGAGACAAGAGGTTTGAGCGAGAGGACTGTCTGCTTCTTGCGCACTTGTCCTCCCACCGGAGGAAGCGGTTCGTTTGCGACGACGGTCCCGGAAACGGGCGCCAAAACCTGCAGCGCCTGGCCCGGTGGGGTGATCACTTCCCCCCCGACGGTGTAAAACAGTCGAGCGGATCTCCCAGCGATCTTTGCGGTGACAATGCCCAGCCGAGCCTTCGCTTCGGCGGTCAGCGTGATGCGCGCAAGATCGATTTCACCCCGCCGGTACGATTCCACTTTGGCGGGCGCGGCCTTGGGCGCCGACCCTGCGGAATTACGTGCATCGCAGCCGGCCAAAGTCAAGATCAACAGGAGGGCGAAGTGAATCACTTTCAGTGAAGTCAAAGATGTTCTCCGACTGCCCGATCGAGTTCAGCTCTGGCCTTGCGGACACCAGCCAGCGCAATGGCCTCGCGAAGCTGCAACTCGACCAAAGGCCTTTTGGCGAGCTGAACTTCCAGGTAGGAAATCTCACCAGCGTCGTAGGCGCGCTGCGATAGCCGGACCGCCTCCTCGGCGGCTGGCAAGGCCTCGTGTTGCAAGCGTTCCAGCGTGTCCTGCTCCTGTCGCAGGCGCATTGCCGCCGTCACCGTTTCCGATGCGATCTGGACCTTCAGCGCCACGTAGCGCAAGGCAAGTTGCTCAAGTTCGGCTTTTGACCTGGAAATCCGCCCCTGGCCGCGGTCGAAGAAAGGAATGTCTGCCGAGATACCGGGACCCGACTTGAGGCCCGAGTTTCCCACCTCCTTGGAGCTGAGCAAAGGGGCCACCATGGCAAAGGTCTTTGCTTGCACCCAGCCCAATCGTTTTCCAGCCGACTCGACGGCCAATTCGGCGCCTCGCAGGTCCGGTCGGGCTCGGTAGGCGGTCTGAACCAGGGTGTCGTCGGAGGTAGGCAGAGGAGCTGGACGTGTCAAACCGGTGGGAAGGACCGGAGGTGTCCCAACGGGAAGTCCGATCAGCGTGCGCAACCGTTCCCAGGCTACGTCGGCGTCCTGCCTGACCCGGACCGCGCGGTCACGAGCGGAAATAGCCTCCAGACGAGCGAGTTGAAGATCCTGTGTGCCGATGTCGCCCGCCTCCAGACGTTTGGCGTAGAGCTCAGCGATTTCCTCGGTCAGGTCGATCAGACCCTCTGTCAGATGGGTCTGATCGAGCAAGGCAGCATAATCCGCATAGGCGAGTCTCACATCCCGGACTAGATTGAGCCCGTTCTGAACCAGCTGTTGGCCTACGCTTTCCAACGTCAGCTGGGCTGAAGCCACTCGCTTGGGGCGTTCCCACAAAGCCTGAATCGGTGCAATCAGAAGGAGTTCCAGCGGCTTGATGCCAACCGGGAAAAGCACTTGAAAATGGGGGTTTACCAGCAACCCTGCTTCCGCGAGGTCGGCCTGGGCCAGTCCCAATCCGGCAAGGGTCTCTCGCAACGTCGCATTGTTCCACAGGGCCAGCGCCACCGACTCCTCCTCGGTGAGTCCGTCCTCGAGGGCGGTTCCTGGAGGAATGTGCGGTTCGGGGCCGACTCCAGGGGAAGGCTCCAGACCATACCCGGTTCGGGCCTGAATTTCGGAGGAAACCTTCTGTTTGTAACGGCCTTCAGCCAGCGTACTAACCTGGAGCACGATCAGGAGGGCGATCCAGCCAAGCGTGCCGCACCCATCCCGACCTCGCCATCCTTCCCGGTGCGGTCGCGCCCCCGTCCGGTCAAGAGAAGGCGTAGTCCCATGCAGTTTCGGATGCGCTGTTTTCATGATGGCGATGAGTTTGAAGATCGCCGACCGTAGAAAAGTCACGATTGTAAGTCCGGATCGAGGTTTCGGTCAAATTTGCCTATTTAACGGTATTTTGGACGGCGTAGGCCAGCTTGAGGAAGGCCAGTCTTTATGATAGCTTTAACGCTTTTCAAGCCGCCGCCTGGCCTTTTCTGAGCGGCTGGGTTGGGGAAGAAGCAGATCGACACCGACTGAGAGCACGGCATGATTCGCGGTTATCTGGACAAGTTTCCCAGGATCGGAGAAGGCTGTTTCATCGAAGACAGCGCCCAGATTATCGGGGACGTCGAGATCGGCAGAAATTCCAGCGTCTGGTTCAATTCGGTGGTTCGGGGTGACTGCTACTATATCCGCATCGGCGAACACACCAACATCCAGGACCTGTGCTGCCTGCATGTCACTCGGGACCGAAATGCTACGATTCTGGGCGACTACGTCAGCGTCGGCCATCATGCCGTTCTTCACGGCTGCACGATCGAATCCCACTGCCTGGTCGGCATGGGTGCGATCATCATGGATCGGGTTCGCGTTGGTGAAGGATCGATTGTAGGCGCCGGTGCCCTGTTGACCCAAGGCTTGGAGGTCCCCCCTGGCAGCTTGGTACTGGGGGCTCCGGCACGCGTGGTAAGGCCGCTGAGTCCACAAGAAGTCCAGGATATCGATCGCTACGCTCAGAACTATCTTCATTACAAAGAGAACTATTTGAAGGCCAGAGCGTGATTAAAGCCATCAAAGGAACCCGCGACATCTTGCCGCCGGAGTCGGCACTTTGGGAGCGAGTCGAAGCGACCGCGAGGGAAATCTTCGCTCTCTATGGATTTTCGGAGATTCGGACCCCAATTTTCGAGCAGACGGAGCTTTTTGCCCGCGGCGTGGGTCAGGATACCGATATCGTCTCGAAGGAGATGTACACTTTTGAGGATCGGGACGACCGCTCTCTGACGCTTCGTCCGGAAGGTACGGCGTCTGTTGTCCGTGCCTACCTGGAGCATCACCTGCACCAGGATCCAGGGATCCTTAAGCTTTACTATCTAGGCCCGATGTTCCGGCGGGAACGTCCCCAAAAAGGGAGGTACCGGCAATTCCATCAGGTCGGTGCGGAAGTTCTGGGCTCAGATCATCCCGCGATCGAGGCGGAGGTGATCGAGATGCTTCAACTCTACCTGGATCGGCTGGGGGTGGGCGACACGCAGCTCCTGGTGAATTCGATCGGATGCCCCAACTGCCGCCCCGCGTTCCTGACGGAGCTGAAAGCGGCTCTCCAGGAGATGAAGCCGGAGCTTTGCCCAGACTGCCAGCGACGGGCTGACACCAATCCGCTGCGAGTGCTGGACTGCAAAGTGGACTCATGCCAACCCCTCATCGACCGCTTGCCCGCCATCACAAGCTTTCTGGACGAAGATTGCCGGCGCCACTTCGACACTTTCCTGGAGTACCTGAGGCAACGCAGTCTTGCCTATCGGGTGGTGCCCCGTTTGGTCAGGGGACTGGACTACTACCGCCGAACGACCTTTGAGATTACCAGCGGTGTCTTGGGTGCACAGAACACCGTGGTTGGGGGTGGTCGCTACGACGGCCTGGCAGAAATCCTGGAAGGGCCGGCGACCCCGGGTTTCGGCTTTGCCCTGGGAGTGGAGCGTCTGGTCCTGATTCTGCAGGAACGCACCGCCCCGGAGCCCGCGCGACCCAAGGTGTTTCTGGCTCCCCTCGGCGACGCGGCGTTCGAGAGGGCTACCCTTCTGGCCCGAGAGCTGCGAAAACAGGGAGTCTGCTGCGCGCTGGACTTTGAACAGCGCAGCCTGAAGAGCGCCCTACGCCTGGCCAATAAGCTCCGGGCGGAGCACGTCCTGATCTTTGGCGAAAACGAGCTGGCATCCGGACGGTATCAGCTCAAGAACATGAGCGACGGCTCTCAGACGGAAGTGAGCGCGGAAGAAGTCCTAGCCCGCTTGAAGGTCAGTTGATTGTTGGTGCAGCGAACTTAAGAATCGGAGAGAAACACTTGGATCTGGATTTTCTAAACAACCTCGAGAGGACCCATTATTGTGGGGAGCTTCGGACAGCACATGTCGACCAGGAAGTTTGGCTCATGGGTTGGGTGGCCCGCCGGCGGGACCTGGGACATTTGATCTTTATCGACCTGCGTGATCGGGAAGGCATTAGCCAAGTCTTGTTCAATCCAGACCATTCCGCCGAGTCTCACCTTAAAGCCAAGAGTTTGCGTGGCGAGTTTGTGGTTGCCGTTCGCGGCAAAGTGATGCGCCGCGACCCCCAAACCGTCAACCCCGCTATTGCCACAGGTGAAGTGGAGGTCCTGGCTTCCGATCTGCGGATCCTCAACGAGGCCCGAACCCCGCCTTTTCCTCTGGAGGATGAAGTCAACACGTCGGAAGATCTGCGGCTGAAATATCGTTATCTCGACCTGCGCCGCCCTCGTATGGCCCGCAATTTTAAGCTCCGCCACCAGATCACCATGGCGGTGAGACGCTTCCTGGACCAGCAGGGCTTCTACGAAATTGAGACTCCTTTTCTAACCAAGTCCACTCCCGAAGGGGCGCGCGACTACCTGGTGCCTTCGCGGCTTTACGCGGGATCGTTCTACGCGCTGCCGCAATCACCCCAGCTTTTCAAGCAACTGCTGATGATTTCCGGCATGGACAAGTACTTCCAGATTGTGCGTTGCTTTCGCGACGAGGACCTGAGAGCCGACCGCCAACCGGAATTTACCCAGATCGACATCGAAGTCTCCTTTGCCCAGCCTGAAACTATCTTTCGTCTCATCGAACCGCTGATTGTCGAAATCTTTGCCGTGAAAGGGATCCGAGTTGAGACTCCTTTCCCGCGGCTCGCCTATCAGGAAGCCATCGACCGGTTCGGTTCCGACAAGCCCGACCTTCGCTTCGGCCTGGAATTCGTCGATTTTAGTTCCCTGTTTGGCGACACCGATTTCCCCCCGTTTCAGAATGCTCTACAGGCCGGTGGGCAAGTGAAGGGCATTTGTGTTCCAGGTTGTGCCGCGTATTCCCGGAAGCAGCTCGACGATCTGGTAGCGGTGGCTCGAGTGTTTGGGGCCAGCACGCTGGCGTATGTGAAAGTTCAGGAAAGTGAAGTCCAGTCGCCACTGCTGAAGAATCTGGGAGAATCCAAGATTCGAGAAATGGCCCAGAAGGCCCAGGCCAAACCGGGTGATCTCCTCCTGGTGGTCTCCGGCTCCCGAAAAGTCGTGGCTGAATCGCTCGGCGCGGTTCGCTTGCAAGTGGCCAAACAGGAGAAGCTGATCGACACCGGCTTGAACCGCTTTCTATGGGTCACGCAGTTCCCAATGTTCGAATATGATGAGACCGAAAAGCGTTACGTGGCTTGTCACCACCCCTTCACTTCTCCGGTGGAGGAAGACATCGACCGGATCTTCAACAACCCGGCCCATGTTCGTGCTAAGGCCTATGACCTGGTCTTGAACGGGATGGAAATTGGTGGCGGTTCGATCCGAATTCATCGCGCAGACGTTCAGGCCACCGTGTTCAAAGCGCTGGGCCTGAGCGACGAGGAAGCCAAGCTGCGATTCGGTTTCTTTCTGGAAGCGCTGGAATTCGGCACTCCACCGCATGGAGGAATCGCGTTAGGGCTGGACCGGATCACAATGCTTTTAGCCGGCGAGAATTCGCTGCGAGACGTGATTGCCTTCCCGAAGACGGCTCGTGCTGTGGACATGATGGCCGAGTGTCCCACTCCGGTGGACAAGAAGCAGCTAGCGGAACTCGGGATTGTGTTCTTGGGGAGAGAGCAGCAAAAACTTCTGGAGTAAAGATCAGTTCGCAGCACGCAAGCGATCGAAGTGGTCTCAACAGTTTGTGGTGGGCTCCTCTCTTACCAGAATGTTGCCCGTCTGCTAACGGACTTCCTGATAGACTAAGAACATTACAAGTCTGATGAAAAGGCCTGTGAAGCAGGCTTTTCCCTCTCCCCTTGAACTAGGAATAAGCTCTGATGGGGGCTGGGGCCAGTCGTGCTGAGTTAGCGGCATTCGCTGCCTATGTCGAAGATTCGTGTCTTGCCGGAATTCCTGGCCAACAAAATAGCAGCGGGGGAAGTCGTCGAACGTCCGGCCTCGGTCGTCAAGGAACTTCTGGAGAATTCCATTGATGCAGGGGCGCGTAGCATTGAGGTGGAAGCTGTGGCCGGCGGCAAGCGGATGATCCGGATCGAGGACGACGGGGAGGGGATGTCGTCGGATGATGCGCTGCTGGCTTTCGAGCGGCACGCGACCAGCAAGCTGCAGCGGAGCGACGACCTGATGGAGATCGCCACGCTCGGTTTTCGTGGTGAGGCCCTTCCAAGCATCGCCAGCGTCTCGCGCTTGGTCCTGGAAACTCGCTCAGAGAGTGGTGAAACGGGGAGTTGCGTGGAGATTGCCGGCGGGAGAATGCAGTCGGTCAAGGAGATCGCCCGGTCTCGCGGCACAACCGTGACGGTCCGGGATCTCTTCTTCAATATTCCTGCCCGCAAGAAGTTCTTGAAATCGGAAAGCACGGAGCTCGGTCACATCGTCAACTGCATCACGCAGTACGCGCTCGCCCATCCCGAGTCGCGTTTCCTGCTGAGAAGCGCCGGCTCCGAGCTGTTTCATTTTCAGCCGGTCACTTCTGCCGCCCAACGAGTGTTCCAGGTGATGGGAGGGGAACTGGCCAATCAGCTGATTGAAGTGCAAAGTCAGGTACCGGTCTTCTACCAGGAAGAAGCCGAGAACGATCAGTTTCGGCAGTATCGCGAGGAGATCCGGGTGAGCGGGTTTGTTTCGAAACCCGAGGTTCACAAGTTGAATCGCAACTCCCTCTTTTTCTTTGTCAACCGCCGCATGGTCCGAGACAAGATTCTTCTGCACGCTCTGAACGAAGCCTATCGCAATATCCTTCCAGCGGGCATTTTCCCCGTAGCCATCCTCTTCCTGGAGATGCCCTTTCGCGAAGTGGATGTGAATGTCCACCCCTCGAAGGTGGAAGTGCGGTTTCGACACCAGTCGCTGGTGCACGATCTTCTTCGAGACACTGTTCGCAAGTCCCTGATGCAGGCGCGTCCTCAAGCTTCCTTTCCGGCGGCGCACCGCCTGTCCTCCGAAATGGAGGCCGACAGCCCTTTTGACGCTCCGGCCGTCGAGGATTTGCCTTTGGAGGCCACGACGCAAAGCACACCCTCGGTGGGGGGGGCCCCACCCGCGTTTGGGTTGGCGCCTTTGTCGCCGACTCCTTCCTCGGCTCGGTTGCCCTTCGGCTCAGCCAGCGATGCCGTGGATTCCCTGCAAGTGGATGGGCCGGGCACCAAACCGAAGCAGCCACTTCATCAGGATCTCGCGATCCACCGCGAACCGGCCCCGGCCGGGTCTTCGGTGGATGAGAGGGCTTTGCAGAGTCTGAGTGCCGAGCAGCGGTCGGCCATGGAGGTTGTTCCGCTGGGACAGATCGACAATAGCTTCATCGTGGCTGCAGATCGTGGGGCGCTGCTTTTGATCGACCAACATGTGGCTCACGAGCGCATCCTCTTCGAGAAGGTTCTCAAGCAGAGGGAAACAGGGGGAGTTCAAAGTCAGCGGCTGTTGTTGCCCATCCTTATCGAACTCACACCTCGACAGCAGGTCATCCTCGAAAATATCATGCCGGAACTGGAGTCCTGCGGTTTTGAAGCGGAACCGTTTGGACGCAAGACGATTGCAGTGAAGGCTGCCCCGGCCGACCTGAGCACAGCCGATGTGCAACGGCTCTTGCCGGAGCTGTTGGAAGGATTGGACAAGGAGACTCAGGCCCTTAATCTGGGCCGCCTGCGTGAGAAGATTGCTGCTTCAATTGCCTGCCACGCTGCAATCAAAGTAAACACTCCGCTGGATCAAGCCAAGATGCGCTGGTTGATCGACGCATTGTATAAGACCCAATATCCGATGAGCTGTCCTCACGGCCGCCCGATTGTCCTGCGTTACGAGCGACATGACATCCTGAAGGCGTTCAAACGGATCTGACCGCCGGTTTCGACAAACCTCGTTGCTCCATTGATCCACCCGGCAGCCTTGTTTCATTCGGTCTTGGGCAGCGGCTGTTTTCCCTGGAGCCATTTTTCCAACCAGGAGCGAACCTGCTGATAGAAGAACCGGCTGTTCTCCCCCTTTTGAATCCAATGATTCTCATTCGAAAACACGATGAGCTTGCTGGGTATCCGAAGTCGCTGAAGGACACTCCAATTTTCGAGAGTCTGGTTCAAGGGAACACGGAAGTCGTTTTCTCCCACGGTGAGAAGAATGGGTGTTCGGAAGGCAGCCGCATAGCGGATAGGGCTTTGTTGACGCCACACTGAATTCTGCTCCCAAGGTGGACCTCCATTCATCACCTCACGGTGGTAGATGCCATCGCTGGTTCCCCACTGAGACTCCAAATTGATGAGCCCGGCGTGGCTGATGAGGCAATTGAAGCGGTTGGTGGTTGCCTGCAGCCAGTTGACCAAATGGCCCCCATAGCTGGCTCCAGCAGCAGCCTGCCGGGTCCCGTCGATATAGGCAAATCGCCGAATGGCCTCATCAGCGGCTTCGTTGATTTCCAGTCCAGGCCCTTTGAGTGGATCGCCCTGAATCGCTTGGGCGAACCTCTCGCCGAATCCGGTTGAGCCTGTGTAATTGGTCAGGAGAACGACATAGTCCGAGCCGGCCAGCAGGTGGTAATTCCAGCGGATCGTGAACCCGTCTTTCCACATGCTGAAGGGACCACCGTGGATCAGGACCAGCAGAGGGTACTTTTGCGTCGCATCAAACCCGGCCGGGAGGACAAGCAAGTTGTGAATGGATTTTCCGGCCTTGCTGGTGAACCAGAAATGGCGGACCGGCTGCCAATCGATCTCTGCCGCGGCGGACAGGTTGAAGTCCGTCAGAGTTTCATGCCGGGCCGCGGACGGGGCAATCCGCACAACCTCGGTCGGGTGGGTTGCGCTTTCCCACGCTCCATACAAGGTTGGAGGCGTCTCCTGTTCCGGGCAGGCAATTCCTGAGTATGAACCTTCCGGGTTCCTCAGAAGAGGTTTAACCGGTCCGCCGGTTGAGGGCACGGTAAAGAGTTTATTCTGGCCGGCCTCTTCCGCTGTCAGAAAAAGGATCTTTCCGTCTCCGGAGAGTGTGAAATTGTCCACTGACCGATCGAAGTTTGACGTGAGGAGAGTCGCGTGTCCTCCTCCAGGCCAGGGGATCTGAGCAATCCGCGTGACGTTATAGACCCAACTATTGTCGGGGGTCAGCAGACAGAAAAGCTGCTTGCCATCCGGACTGAAGGTGGGGGCCTTGTGACTGGCCTGACCGCGCGTTAGGGGAGTTGGCTCACCCCCAACCAGGGGAACCTGGTAAATCTGTGTCGTGTAGGAACTCCAGGCAGCCTTGTGCTTGTCGAGAGTGGCGACAAAGACAACCGAGGCACCGTCAGGCGTCCACTCGGCATCGAGATCCTCGCCGGATATCGTCATTCGGCCGGCAAATCCCGGCTGCTTGACGAAGTTGGTTTCAGCCAACAGGTCTCTAGGCGCGCTGTTTTCCGTGAGCTTCTGGATCAGGATGTGAGTTTGAACGTCATCCAACCAGTGGTCCCAGTAGCGGATGGGAAATCCTTCGTATACCCGCGCCTGATACTTTCGAGACTTCCTTTCTTCGGCGATCTTGCGGTTGCTCTCCTCATCCAAAGCGCCCGTGAAGACCGAACTTTGAAATAGAAGGGCCTGACCATCCGGGCTCCAGCGCGGCGAGCGAGCCCCTGAGGACAGGGAAGTCACTCTCACGGCTTCACCGCCCGCCAGATCGAGAACATAAATCTGGGTCTTCTCGTCGCCTTCACGCTTGGCTGAGAAGGCAATTCTTCGACTGTCGTGACTCCAGTCTACCTCCCTTTCCGTCCCTTTCCCGGAGGTCAATCGTCTGGGCTTTGTGCTACCGTCGGTGGGCATGATCCACAGATCCGAGATTTCATCTGACTCGGAGTAGGCAGGCTCCGCAACGGGAAAAACAAGCCATCGCCCATCCGGGCTGGGTACGGGAGCCCCGACCCGTTTCATTTGCCACAGAACCTCATGAGTCAGGGGCCGCTTTTCCGCGAATGACTGGGCGACGCAGCCCCGCCCAGTCATCAACAAGAGGACAAAACCAGTGAGCATCTGTTGCTTCCAAGCTCGATTCATCGAAAAGCACCTCAGAAGTGAGAGATGTCTCTGCGTTTCAGGAATCTGGCACAGTCCAGGTCGGTTGCTGAGTGGGAAGCCGTGCCTCGCCACGGTAAGGTGTGAATCCAGGACCGGCGGGCAGCTCACTGCAATCCGGCTTGCTTCTCCAGGATGCGGCGGGCGATCGCCATGCGAACCTTGGCGAGTTCTTCCGGATTCTCCTCCCACTTCCACCAGGAAGAGGCAATCGCGGAAGTTTGACTTCTAACGAACTCCGACTCGCCCATCGACGCCAACAACTCGAAGTAGAGGTAATCCTCCATTCCGTCCCGCAGTGCCTTGAGCCGGATGGAGGGCACAGGCCCCTCGATGCCGGCATCAAGTCCCGGGTACAGCAGGAAGCCCTCTCCGTTATAGCGATTGCGGTAAGCCGGATCGGTCCAAACATCCCGCGCCGGGTTGTCCCAGTTGACGGTCGACCAGTACAGAAGCCCCTGGATCCGGTTTCTCCAGACGAGCCACATCGGTATTCGGAAGTTCAATACCGGAAAGTCGATCTGCCAAAAGAGCGACGGGTGTCCTCCCACTTGGGGGAAGTTCGGATGAAACGGAGGGGCTTTCTGGCACAGCGCGTTGTAAACCCATACCTGATTGCCGAGGGCCCGGACGGCATCGGCGCTCTCCTGATCGTAATAGGCGAAAAGAGGGCACCAGATATCGACGGATCCTCTCAGATCGCCCCACACCGGGTCTTGGGGGTAAGGCTGCTCGGTGCACAGAAATCGGATGTGGGGATTGGCTTCATGCACCAGACGTGCGTATTCTCGAACCCACTCGTAGCTTTCCTGGCTGTTGGGTTCGTTGATGGGAAAATAGTAGGCTCCCTTCTCCCACCCGTTGGCTTTCAGGTAGTCGTAATATCCCCTTAGATAGCGGAGGGTCTGCTTGCGGTGCGCCCTCAGAGGGTCGGCAAAAGGGGCAGCGGGAATCTCAATGGAACGCACGTGATGGGAGGCGACATACTGCTTCAGTCGCTCATGGACTTTCTTCCACTCGACATTGCCGTCCGCCCTGACGGGAGGCCTCAGAAAACTGGGGATGGGTGGGTCCAGTCGATGGCGGGACAGTTCCTCGACGTACCGAGTCTCAACCTCCATCGAGGCAACGGACCCGGGAGTGAGCTCGTGTTTGGTGGCGACTCCCTCAAAAGTGCCGAAGTGCCCTGCCAGAGCGGGACCGTCCGGTAAAGAGAAGTTCCACACCACCAGTCGAATTGGCACTGACATCGACTCTTGATTGCCCACCCAAAACGTCAGCTTGCCGGTGTAATTACCCGCGGGGGTGTCTTTCGGAACGGTAATCTCAACCCACAACGACTGATTCCGCCCCGGCCAAAGGTCAAAGGGCATTCCTGGAAACCGGGGACCTGCCCGGCGCAGTGCGGATTCCTCGGAGCGGCGGCTTCCCAGGTGATTTCCCGGCAACAGTGAGCCGAAGGGATCGGCACAGGGGACCAGCGGGTCCGGCCACCAGGCGGGAGGAGAGGAGGAATAAGGGCTGGGCTTCCTGATATAAACAAATTCCGGTCGGTACAGGCTGATTGCCTTTCGCTCGATCCGGTTACCGTGTCCATCCTCCAGGTCCGAGATCGTTGCCGTCATCCCCTCCACTCGTGCCCCACTGGAAGAAACGCCGACCTGAAATCCCTCGGTCTCGTTGCGCGCCGCATACAGGTCTGCGGCCGTTTTGCCGCGAGGCGGCGAGTCGGGATGAATCCGCTGCATGGGGGACTCCACCCAGATTCGAAATCGGGCCTCCTGATGCTGAGTCGCAGGCCCGGCTCCAAAAAGGGCCAGTGTGGCAAGTAGGCAGATCGAGAGAACGACCTTAGCTGGGGACATCCGTTGCTCGAAGCATCCTTCTGACAATTGGGGGAAGGAGTTACAGTATTCCGGCTAAAACCGAACGTCATCTTAGCACAGGAACTGTGGCTTCTGTGGGATGCTGCCTACGATCCAGCGAAGAGGGCGGCGCCACGAAGCCAGAGCCCGAACAGTGCGTTGGCTGCGAGACGTGGTTTGAGTTTGATTGAACCGAGCATTGGCGCTATCTTCTGTAGCTCAGCTGCAATCGCAGCTAGCGGGGGTAGCAAGGTGACATGAGTTTTTTTCTGGGCGTCGATGGGGGGCAAACGGCGATCAAGGCCATCCTGGGAGATGAGTCGGGCCGCGTGCTTGGAATGGGAAGAGGCGGTCCGGCCATTCACGTCTCGGACGACCGTTCCCGCCAGGAAGTGCGAGATTCAATGCATGAAGCCCTGAGGGCTTTGGCCGCGACGGCTGGAGTTTCTTTGCCACTGCGGGTCCGCAGCGCCTGCTTAGGCTTCAGTGGCGTGACCGGACCGGAAGCGCCGGCGGCCCGGTTGTACGGGGAACTGGCGAGTGAGATCATTCAGACGGAGGTGATCGAAATCAGCCACGATGCCGGCATTGCGCTGGCTGGCGCCATCCCGGACAGGGTGGGTGTGATCGCCATCGCCGGGACGGGTTCGATTGCGTTCGGTAGGAATGCGAAGGGTAAGACAGCGCGGGCCGGGGGCTGGGGGTACCTGATCGGCGATCCCGGCAGCGCCTATGAAATCGGGCGATCCGGCTTGATGGCGGTGGCCCAGGCTCATGATGGGACGGGACCGCCCACAGGCCTCTCCCCACTTCTCATGGAGGAGCTGGACGTTTCGGATCCGGGATTGATTCCTCAGGTGGTGTATCGAGATCCCACACCGAAGTTGAGGATCGCCCAGCTTTGTGGTGCAGTTGCTCGGGCCGCGCAAGCGGGAGACAAGACAGCCGTGGGCCTGTTCACTGAGGCGGGCCAAGGATTGGCGGCGATGGTCGCGGCTGTGGTGCGCCGGCTTGCTTTCCGGGTGGAGGAGCTGATCGTATCGGGAGTCGGGGGCGTATTTCGAACAGGCGAGCTGATCTGGGAGTCCTACCGCTCCTCACTCCTCAGTGAGTTCCCCGGCGCACGGGTTGAGGCGCCTCGCTTTACCGCCCTGATCGGCGCGTTACTGGTTGCCTATGAACTCGGTGGCCTGACAGTCTCAGAAGCGATGTTAAGAACAATCGAAAACAGCAATCAATCCGGGAGCTAAAACCTGATGAAACTGGGTATTGATTTCGGAACCACTCGAACACGGGTTGCGGCGGCTATTGACGGCAACTATCCCCTGATCCATTTTCAAACGGAAGTCGGCGAAGGCCAGGACTGGTATCCTTCGCTGATCGCCGTGCGTGGTTCAGAGGAAGCCTACGGGTTGCAGGCGCAGGAGCACGAGCACGACTCGGACTGGGAGCTGTGTCGTTCTTTCAAGCGGTTGCTGGGAGAAGGACACCCCGAGTCCCTCTTTCGAATCGGTCAAGTGGAGCTGCCGCTGATCGAATGGTTGTCCCGTTTTCTACTTGCCCTGAAGCATGATCTGAGCCAGCACAGTACTCTCGAGTTGGCCCCCGAGGAGGCTCAGGAAGTGATGGTGGGAATTCCTGCCAACGCCAATAGTAATCAGAGGTTTCTCACCCTGGAGGCGTTTCGTCGGGCGGGATTCGTGGTTGCCGGCATGGTGAACGAACCGTCGGCGGCGGGAATCGAGTATGCCCACCGCTTCCGGAAAATGGATGTCAGCCGGCGGCGCGAACACGTCGCCGTCTACGACCTCGGTGGGGGGACGTTTGACGTTTCGGTGATCAGCATGACCGGCCGGCACCATGAAGTGCTGGGGAGTGAAGGCTTGTCGCGGCTGGGGGGAGACGATTTCGACGAAGTCCTCCTGCAGCTAGCGCTTTCGCAGCCCGGCGTGGCCTCGACCACCCAGAAGTTCCTGAGCCGGCTGCGCCTGCTCAATCTGTGCCGGGAAGCCAAGGAGAGCATCAAAGCCACCACGCGGAAGGTCACGGTCGATCTCGGTCAAATCAGCATCGTGGGCGGGGAGGTGTTGGTCTCAGTCTCCGACTTCTACTCCAAGTGCGAGCCGTTGGTGGCCAGAACCCTGGCGAAAACGGAGTCTGTGCTGCGATCGGTGTTGGAGACTGTCGAGGGCGAGTGGCCGTCGCTGGCTTGTCTTTATCTGGTTGGCGGTGCCAGCGAGCTACCCGTCCTGGCCCGGCGACTGCGAGATCGTTTCGGAAAGCGGGTACGCCGATCTCCCTACCCGTCTGCGGCAACCGCGGTCGGATTAGCCATCGCTGCCGATGACAAGAGCGGTTACTCGCTGGAGGAGCGATTCAGCCGTTACTTCGGGGTGTGGCGGGAAAGCGATTACGGCACGCGCATTGTGTTTGACCCTATTTTCGCCAGCGAAACCACCCTACCTGCAGCCGGGAAAGAGCCGCTCACCATCACTCGCCAGTACCATCCCGTCCATAATGTGGGTCATTTTCGTTTCATCGAGTGTACCCACCTTCGCAACGGCGGGGAGCCGGACGGAGACATCATCACGGCCGAGCAGATCGCATTTCCTTTCGATCCCCAGCTCTACCAGAATCGCTCTCTCGAGAAGGTTCCAGTGAGGCCATGGAGCGAGGGATCCACTCAGTGGATCGAAGAACGGTATTCGTGCGACCCGGAGGGAATCGTCCAGGTGACGATCTCCAATCGGACGGCGGGATACGCGAGAACTTACCAGATTCGGCAGCCCCTGGTGGCGGGTTCTTCCCCGGGGCCAGCCGTCAAACGGCGGAAGCACGCTCCGCACTAGCAGTTTCCGGTTTGTTTAAGGCTTTGATGAGTCGCCTGGCTCCGACCTGAAGGCCGACCCCGCTGGACGCTGCACCCTCTCTAATCGGTAAAGGACGCGGGTGGTCCTCAGAACGGAACTCACCAGGATGACGACCATGACCGCCACGGCAACCAACCCACCCACGTCGAACAGCGGCACTCGAGCCTGAAAAACAGTGACCACCGGGTGATGCACCAGGGCGATGTTGCCGATGATCAGAGCCAACCGAAGTTCGGTGGGGCTGACCCGATAATGAGAGATCCGGAAAACCCCGAGTGAACTGGTGGCCAGGTAGGAATCGATCGACAGCAGATAGAATCCGACCAGCACTCCCGCCGCCACACCGAAGCTCAATCGGCCTGAGAACGCCAGACCCGCTACCAGCGACAGGGCGCCGAGACTGTCCGTCATATGATCGACGTAGTACCCGTAACGCGGCCGGGTTTGGTGGCGGAAACGGGCGACGGTGCCATCCAGACTATCCCCCAGCCAGTTGAGGACAAGGCCGAGGCTAGCGGCGTGAAGAAAGAGTGAACTGGTCGAACTCAGCGCGTAGCAAATGCTCGTCCCCAGCAGGGCCAGAAACCCGAGTAATGTCAGGTGGTCTGGGCCGATCCAGAGGGGAAGATGAGAAGCCATCCAGTGGAGAACCGAACGTTCCACATTTGCCAGGAGGCTGTTTTGTATTCGGGTAGCCCCCGGAGGGGCAAAGCCGTCACGCGACGATTTGGCGTCTCCCGGTCCTAGGCTTGGAGATGGTTCGCCCACTCTCGCCATTGCCTTGGGTGGAGTTGGACCGGCCGTCTTTCGACACGCCTCGTAAACTAGAAATCTGGGTCTCTCGCGCCGGAGATGAAGTTGCATGGTCACACCTCTTGTGGAATCATTACTGGCCCCATAGGCGGTTCAGCAAGAAGGTCTCCAGCATGAACTGCCCTGATATGGAAGCAGTTATGGGCTGGCATGACGGCCTGTGTCGGCACCGCAAGGCGTCAGGTGCAGCGGAAACGCGCCCCCAATCTCGGCTGGAGTGGGACTGGAATCGGAAGATTTGTTGGGCTGAACCGACCTTGCCGTTGAACTGCTTTTATTGCTTACCAGAGGGCATGTTACGGCCGATAAGTAACACGCAGAGTTAAAGGTGTGGCTGAAGTCGCTTCAGCGTGTTTCCCTCAGGGATCTCTCGATCCAATCTCAGGGGTGCTCTAAGACAATCAAATGGTCATAAGCCCCTCCGTGTGGGGCAGGATGGCAGTCGTTTTTCCGGGGCTCGATGGATACCGTAGCTCAACAAAAGTTGCTTCTTCAGCAGGCCTTTCGCGAGCACATTCGAAATCTCTGTTACGAACGGGTGAGAGTTTCTTATCTGCTGGGGATTGTCCTGGTTCCCGTCTTCAGCATCCTCGACCTGGTCCTTGTTCCACGGGGGCACTTTGGCTTCTTTCTCTCTCTCAGACTGGGAACCGCGTTGTTGCTGCTGGGACTTCTGGTCATCGTGTATCCCAGTGTTGGAAAACGATACCCGGTCTTGATGGGGCTGCTGGGGCCGTTGCTCGTCGGCGGAAGCATCGCAGTCATGATTCGTTATCACGGCGGCTACGCCAGTCCCTACTACGCCGGACTGAATCTAGTCATCCTCGCCGTCACTTTGGTTCTGCCGTTTGGAGTAAAGGAGACAGCCCTTTCCTGCGGCACCGTTTATTCCCTCTACATCCTGCCCATTCTCTTCAAGGACGAGATCGTTCGGCCCGACATCCTGATCAACAATAATTTCTTCCTTCTTGGAACGATTTCAATTGCCCTGACCAGTGGGTACTACAGCCAGCGGCTTCGCTTTCGGGAGTTCCGATCCCGCTATCAGTTGGCCCTGACCAACGAACGACTTCGCTCAATAGATCAGGAGAAGACGCACTTCTTCTCAAATGTGGGAAACCTGATCAATTCGAGTCTGGACTGGCAGAGCGTCATGCTTTCGGTGCTCAAGCTCATCAAGGAGAACTTCGGATTCGAACGAGCTGTGTGTTTATCCCTGGACAAGGAGGGCCGATCGGTACAAAGAGTGCTCATGGAGCCTGACGATGAGCCGTTGAGTACGAGGCTCAGCCAGGTGCCGTTGGATTTCGGGGATGCTGAATCAGGTTCTGCATCCGGAAGTCCCGCTTTGCTTCACCGACGTGGAGCCGATCCGGGAGAGGCCGCTCAACGAATACTGGCGGCACTGGGCAGCAACTCGGTCGCCGTGCTTCCCATTCAAGGCCGAGACGGCCCCGGATGCTTGTTGCTGGTAGACAATCCCTACTCGCAGAGAGAGATCTCGGATGAGAAATTCCAACTTCTGTTGAACCTCGTCCAGCCCGTGACGGCGGCCCTCGATAAGTCCCGTTTGTTCGAAGCAGAGAGGAAACGCAAGTCGCAGCTGCTCGTCATTCACGAGATCAGCCAGACAGTCTCCTCCTTGCTCGATTTCAAGGGGATATTCAACGAGTTCACTCTCTTGTTGCGACGCCACTTCGGGTACCAGCATGTCAGTGTTTACAGCCTGGATGATCGCAAACGATTGGTGATGAACGCTGTGGCTGACGAGAACCCGGACTGCCAGGCTCCCGGCGAGATCGTTCCCGAGGAGGACAGCTTCCTCTACAAGACCCTGTTAAGGGCGAGAAGCAGCGTGTGTGGTGGAGACTCCGGCGCACCCCTGGGCAAGGTGTCCCACCCCGGCGCCCGCTGTCAGGTATGCATCCCATTTCGTTATTCGAGCCGGATGCTGGGAGTCATCAATATTGAGTCAGAAGACGATCGAGTGCCGGATGATGGCGACCTTCGGGTTCTCGAAACGCTGGGGGATTACCTGGCCATCTGGATCAACAACGCCAACCTCTACTCCGAAGTCGGCAGGAAAGCCGGAGCGTTGCAGACCCTGAACAGCATTGGAAAAGCTATCAGTTCGGAGCTGAACATCCACAAACTCTTTGAACTGATTTATCACCAAGTTTCGCGCGTGGTGCCCAGCGAAGGATTTCTGATCGCTTTGAAAGAAAAGGGCAACAGCCGGATCGAAGTCAAATTCGAAGTGGCCGACGGCAAGCGCCGTTCCTATCTAAGCTCCCTTTCCCACGACGGACTGGTGGGTTACGTGATGCAGACGCGGACTCCGTTCCTGGTGAAAGACAACTTCGAAAAGATCTACGGATCCATCACCGGGCGAGCTCCGCATCGCATTGCGCAATCCTGGCTGGGGGTTCCTCTGATTCTCGGCGAAGAGGCTCTTGGTGTGGTGGTTCTGCAAAACTTCAGGATCCGGCGGAGTTACGATCGGGACGATCTCAATTTCCTGTCGACCATCGCGGATCAGGCGGCCGTGGCCATCGCTAACGCCCGCCTGTTCCGCGAGGCCCAGGAGCGCGCTACACGCCTGGCCGTCGTCAACGAGATCACTCGCGAAGCCAGCCTGAACCTGGACGTTGAACAGCTCTTTCAGCGAACCAACGATCAGTTAAAACGAGTGGTCTCGTTCGAGAAAAGCAGCATCGCCATCTACGAGCCGGAAACCGACACGTTTTCTCTAGTGAACGTTTACGGCGAAAACATTACGGGCGGGTTCTATCGAGGCATGCAGATTCCCGGACGCGAAACCGTGATGCGAGTGGCCTACGAGACCAAGAAGCCGTACTACACGCGAAGCCTGGACAAGATCCTGTCCAATACCTCTCCCTACTTGGTGACCCAAGGAATTCAATCGGCCGTCTCAATTCCGATCATCTCCGATGACGTTTGTCTGGGTACCCTGAACCTGGGCAGTCAGAAAGAGGACGGATTCAGCGAGGATCAGATCGACCTGTTGGTGACGATTGCCAACAGCCTGGGTACCGCCTTGAAGAACGCCCGCCTCTATTCCCAACTGGAGCAGTCTTATTCTGAGCTCCAGGACACGCAGGATCAGTTGGTGAAGTCGGAAAAACTGCGGGCCCTGGGTGAGATGTCCGCGGGAGTGGCCCACGACTTCAACAACATCCTGGGCGCCATCCTGGGGCGCGCCCAGCTCATGAAAGGCCAAACCGAGGATCCTCGGGTCCTGCGGGGGCTCGACATTATCGAGAAAGCCGCCATCGACGGGGCGTCCACGGTCAAAAGGCTGCAGGATTTCACTCGTAAGCGGACAGACCAGGTCTTCAAGCATGTGGATTTGGTGGAAGTGATCGAGGACACCCTCTCCATGACCCGGACGCGTTGGGAGGATAGTGCTCACATCAGCGGGATCAAGTACCAAATCACAAGGAAGTTTGAGTCGAGCCTGCCGGTGGCGGGTGAAGCGTCGGAGCTGAGGGAGGTGTTTACCAATATCATCTTCAATGCCCTGGATGCCATGCCGAACGGAGGCGATATTGATATCCAGGTGCGAGTTGAGGGAGACCGTGTCTTGACTGAGGTGCGCGACACGGGGCGGGGCATGACCGAGGAAATCCGGAAACGCGTCTTCGATCCGTTCTTTACGACGAAGGGCGTGAAAGGCAACGGTCTGGGGATGAGCGTGGCATACGGAATCATCACCCGACACAAGGGAGAGATCAGCGTCGAGAGCGAACTGGGCATGGGAACCTCTGTTCGGGTGGTCCTGCCGGTCGACCTCTCAGTGACCCGCGAGAGCGAAGTCGACGAGCCGATATCGCAGAGGAGAACAGGACGATTTCTGATCATCGACGATGAGGCCCCGATTCGAGATCTTCTCGCCGAATTGCTGGCCGAACAGGGTCATATTGTTTTCACGGCTTCGGGTGGCAAAGAAGGACTGGACATTTTTCACAACGAGCTTCCGGAGCTGGTCATTACCGACCTGGGCATGCCGGAGGTCAGTGGCTGGGATGTGGCGTCAACGGTCAAATCGGTTAGGCCCGAGACCTCTGTGATTCTGATGACCGGGTGGGGCATTACCCTCGATCACGAAAAAGCGCACAAGCGGGGCGTGGATGTCGTGATTTCCAAGCCCTTCCAGATCGGAGAGATGCAGAAGATCCTCAACGAGCGACTCGACCTGCACTACAGCGCAGTGGGAAGAGACGCGTCCTGAGAAGCGGATGCCCGCTGACCGGGCGTTTTTCGTTTGCGAAAGAACTGCTCGATTTGCTGCAAAACGAAATCACTCTTGCCAATTGCCTCCTGGCACTTGGGCAAAGATCTGAGAAAGACCTTTCCGTAAGACCTGTCCACAATCCGGCGGTCCAGAATCAAGATGGACCCAAGGTCCGTCTTGGCGCGAATCAACCTGCCGAATCCCTGCTTCAGCTTGATCACTGCCTGAGGAACACTGTACTCAAGAAAGGAATTGCCCCCACGTTTCTCAATGGCCTCAACTCGCGCTTCGACGACCGGTTCTTTAGGGACATTAAACGGCAGCCGGGTGAGGATCACGTTCTGAAGGGCTTCGCCAGCCACGTCAACACCTTCCCAAAAGCTGTCTGTTGCGAACAGAACACTAGTTTGATCGGTTTTGAAAATCTCGGTAAGGCGATGGCGAGGTGTTTCCCCCTGCTTCAATGCTCTGATGCCCATTGATTTCAGGGGATCGAGCAACTCCTTGAAGACATTGTCAAGGAGCGAGTAGGAGGTAAACAGAACTAGAGCGCGGCCCTGAGAGATTTCGATGGATCGGTAGATCAACTGGCTGATCGCCTTCTGGAAGGAGGCGTGATCGGGCAGAGGGATATCCGTTGGAATTCCCAGAATGACTTGGTCCGGGTAGCTGAAGGACGAAGGTAAGGCCTGTTCAACCAGCCGGTCTTGTGTAAAGCGCTGCAGGCCGAGCCGTGACCGGATGAAGTCGAAACGCGCCTCTGTGGTCAACGTCGCGCTGGTCATCACCACCGTCTTGAACCTGTCGAACAGTCGCTGGCCCAAGGCTTGAGCAACGTTGAGGGGGGCCTGCTTGAGCGTCACCCATTGATTGGTCCCCCGCGTTCGAATTTCCACCCAGCGGACCTTGTCCTCGTCCGGTTCCCCAAAAATCTCTGCCACAGTGGCTGCCGCGGCCTCAACCCGGTCCGTCAGTGCCGACAGTTCCACGGTTTGGGGCAGCAGCGGATCCAGGACTGAGTCGGGAAGGTACTCCAGGCTTTGCTCGAGTGCCAGGAGCTGTTGGTGAAACTCCCGGGCCTCCTGGAGAAACTGGCGAACGGCGGTCAGAACAGAATTCTGCCACTCGGGATGGTCGTGAATTTCGGGTGTCAATCGGATCCGGGCTTCGTTCGTGGCTTCGGGGGAGAGGATCCGAAAGAAAACAGCGAGATCGTCAAAAGTGTTCGAGACCTGAAAGACGAAATGCTCGCGTTGGGGGATGAGCCTCTCGCGGATGTGCTGGTCGAGTCGGGTGTAGAGGTTCAGATCGATCCTTTGCTGCAATGACCCCAATTGATGGAGCAGAAAAGGCAAGAGTCCCCTTTCCCGTACTTTTTCCTTTTCCCGCAGACTGTAGAATCGCGCTAACTGGCGGAGCAACCCGTGCTTCGAGACCTGCAGGCCGAAGTGGCTGGTGGCGACGTCTTCGATGTTGTGGGCCTCATCCAGGACGATGTGGGAATAGCCGGGCAAGATAGCCATGTCCTGATAACGCTCTGTCTCGGCCCGCAAGGCCAGATCGGAAAAGAGCAAGTGGTGATTCACCACCAGCAGATCCGCCGAGGCGGCATTGCGTCGTGCGCGGTAAAAGAAACAATCGGCGTAAAACGAGCACTTGATTCGGGCACAATTGTCGCTTTCGCAGGCGACCTTCTCCCACGCAAGCTGGGTCGGTAGGAAGCTGAGGTCGGAACGGCTGCCATCTTCGGTCTTGTGAGCCCACTGGATCAGCGCCTGCAGCTCTGCCTGTTCCTCCGTTGCCAGCAAGAGCGGTCCGTCTTTCTCGAGCGTCTGGACCTTGCTCAAACAAACGTAATTACCTCGTCCCTTGACCAGAACGGACTTGAACTCCTGCTGCAGGGCTGCGCTGAGCAGGGGCAGGTCCTTGTTGATCAGCTGTTCCTGAAGATTGATCGTGTTGGTGGAAATAACGACCCGTTGTTTGTTCGATACCGCCCAAGATATGGCGGGCAGAAGGTAGGCCAAGCTCTTGCCTGTTCCCGTTCCCGCTTCAATCAGAGCCAACTTCGATTCGTTGAATGCGTCGATGACCGATTCCAGCATCTGTTGCTGCTCGCGCCGGGATTCGAAGCCCGATAGTTGGCGGGCGACCCGGCCTTCCGGAAGCAGCAGTTGCAACGTACTTTCCCGTTCGATCAGTCGGATCTGTTCACGCTTGAAAGCAGCCACGACAACGTAGACTTCGCGGACAGCGTTGTCGATGATGTAGAAACCCACACCACGGTTTCCGTACTCCGAGGCGATCGTCACATCGGCCGAAGATGGAACAAGGTATCCGGAGGGATGGTTATGGACGATGACATCCCCTTGCGAGGCCACTTGCAAGAGGGCAGGCACGGCCGAGTCATTGCCCCTTGCCAGGGGAGTGGCTTCATCGATCAGGCCCCTTTCATCGGTCGAACAGAGGAAGAAGACTTCGTTGCCCTTCGCGTCCTCGATGGTCTCTTTCAGAGTCTGCCGGGCAACGTCCGTAATCAGGCGGTCGAAGGATGGCATGATGAGTTAATTCCGGCCAAAGTATAGCATGAGCCTCACCGGCCGTTGCTCGAGTGGCTGTCAAGGATGCCCTGAGCGCGCTGGAGAACTTTGTTTCAAGCGGGATCTCTTGAGTTTGGTATGATGCAGCGGCACCGCGCGGCGGTTCGCGGCCATGCCTGAACGAATCGCGCTCGAAACCTCATGATTGACCTATCCGTTGAATTTGCCGGGATCCACCTGAAGAACCCCGTCATAGCGGCCAGTGGAACGTTCGGATACGGCGAGGAATTCGGTCGATTGATCGACCTCAATCGGCTGGGTGGCTTCGTCGTGAAAGGACTGTCGGCGGAGCCGATGGCCGGAGCCGCTGCCCCTCGCCTGCATGAAACGGCTTCCGGCATGCTGAACGCCATTGGTTTGCAGAACGTAGGGGTGAGGAGATTCGTTGAAGAGAAACTTCCACGTTTACGCAAGTACCAAACTCACATCTTTGCCAACGTTTTTGGGTACTCCACCGAGGAATATGTGCAGGTTGTCGAAGTCCTGAACGAAGCCGAAGGGATTACGGCCTATGAGGTGAACGTTTCCTGTCCCAACGTCAAGAAGGGTGGGATTGTTTACGGATCCGACCCCAATGCCACTCACGAGGTAGTCAGTGCCATCAAAAAGGTGTCGCGACGCCCCGTGATCGTCAAACTGTCGCCCAACGTGACGGACATCACGGTGCTGGCTAGAGCCGCCGCAGAGGCCGGTGCGGACGCACTCTCGCTGATCAACACTCTGCTCGGGATGTCCGTTGACGTCGAGACGTTTCGTCCTCGGCTGGGGAATGTGACAGGAGGGTTGTCTGGCCCGGCCATCAAACCCGTGGCTGTGCGCATGGTTTACCAGGTGACGCGGGCGGTTCGCATTCCGGTCATCGGGATTGGAGGCATCCGGACGGCTGAGGATGCAATCGAGTTCCTGCTGGTGGGGGCCTGCGCGGTTCAAGTGGGAACGGCCACCTTCCTCGATCCCGAAGCTTCATTGAAGGTCATTCGGGGTCTGGAAGCCTTCTGTGCCCGGCGAAACGTGACGAGGGTTGCCACCTTAATCGGAGCGTTGAAGGAGCCCGTTCAGACATGAACCGTCGTGCTGCTTGAGGGAGAAGTCTGCATGAACAATCGTGCCAGAATCATTGTGGCTTTGGATGTGCCTTCCCGCCAGGAGGCGCTCAGTCTGGTGCAGAGGCTGCGGGGGGAAGTGGGACTGTTCAAGGTCGGAAGTCAGCTCTTCACAAAGGAAGGTCCCGATCTGGTCCGCGAAATCGTCTCATCGGGCGAAAAGGTTTTTCTGGATCTCAAGTTTCACGACATCCCCAACACGGTCGTGAGGGCCGTGCAATCGGCGCAAAGCCTTGGCGTTTCAATGCTCACGCTGCACGCCGCAGGAGGGGCTCGCATGCTGTCCGAGGTCGTCCAGGCGCTGGCCGGATCTGGCGCGCAGGAACGCCCCCTTCTGCTAGGGGTGACGGTGCTGACGAGCCTGTCTTCTGCCGACCTCGCGGAAGTCGGCATCGCATCTCCTACAGCCGAACAGGTGGTTCGCTTGGCCCGGCTGGCCCAAAGGTGCGGCTTGGACGGAGTGGTGGCGTCTCCGGAAGAGACACGCCTGCTGAGGCAGGAGCTGGGTGCCACCTTCAAAATCGTGACTCCCGGCATCCGCCCCGCCGGAAGCGACGCCCACGACCAGTCCCGAGTTGCCACCCCCTCTGTTGCCGTGCAGGCTGGGGCGGACTACTTGGTGATCGGTCGCCCAGTGGTTGCGGCGCACGACCCCCTTCAAGCTCTACGCGCCGTTGTGGAATCCATCTGAAGCCGCCGTGTGCGGCAGACACGGCTTTAAGGCAGGATGATTCGTCGCTCCGTTTCTGGCTCGGCTTGAGATCTGGCTACCTCTTTGCGAAGGTTGTCGAGGAACCCACGGCTCCTGGGCTTGGGCAGAGTCGAAGTGGAAATGAACTCCTTCTGGAACTGCAGGCAATCCAAGATGGCACTGGTCTTGAGGGGAGGCGTTGCGGCGTCTGAGGGACGAGGCGGATCCAAGAACTCCTTCAGTTTCAGGAACAGGTCCCTCTGAAGAAACGAATCCGGGAGGGAGTCGTAGTAGATCCCCTTCTCCAGAGTGCGATAAGACTGAATCAAGGCCTCTACCACCGCTGCCACATCGCTGTCGACCAGTTCGGGAGAAGCCTCTCGCTCAGCCACGATGATTCGCCACATACCCTGCAGAACACCGTAGTGTCGAGCCAGGAAATGGTCTTCCCAAAGACGTCGGGTCAGTGGCTGCGGAGTCTGGGTTCGGTTCAGTCTTTCCGATTCGTACTCTCGGCCGGCATGAAGATAAACGCAGTCGGCTGGGCAGTCGATCTCCACCTCACGTTTGGTCCCGCAGCACACAGAACAAATTTCGGTGGCTTTGGCGGGACACCAGCGTTTGGCTTTGCGATTGTCACACAACGGACATTTGTTTGACTTCGCCATCAGCTTCCAGAGTTCCTCCTCATCCGGTTTGGTGTTCGGGGTGCGTGCATCCTGGAAACTCGTCCAGCGCCGTATTCCCGATGTAACCCAACTCTTCCAGGCCGATACGAGAAGTGTAGAAGCCGTCAATGGTCAGGTCCTTGATTGTCTTGAAGAACCGGGCGGCAAGGGTGTCGCGAGTGTCCGACTCACGGCTGATTTCAGTCAGGATAGCGATCTGCTGGGCTTGTCTGAGATGAACAAACCTCTTGCCATGGCGTTTTCGCGAGAGGTTGTCCAGCCAGACCAAGCCATCCAGGCAGACCTTCTGAACTTCGAAGGTGGAATCTCCGACGGCGAGGTCGATATACTCTTCGACCTTGGCTTCACGGGCGCCGGGGGTCTCGTCGGAAGGAATGATGAGAGAGGCCAGCTCGGCAACGGTGGCATATTGACGCTTGTTGAAGAACTTCGGTGCTTGGACTGACCCTGAGCCGAGGGCCGCAGATTGAAAGTGATGGTGTTGAGCCGTACCATGATTGTCGAGAACCGGAAGGCTCCCCAAAACCGTCACGCCTGTCGCCAGCTCTTTGATCACTTGCCGTCGATTCCGTATTCTGTTGGATGTCATAGCTGCTTTCCTGGGGGAATGGTGCGAGTGGGCTGTAGTTTGATATAGCCAAGAATGAATGTCCAACCTTTTCTCCGTCTGGGATTAAAGTTGAGCTTGAGCCCAATTCGGCACCTGAAAAAGTCTTGCCCGCGTTTAGGGAAACCACTAATATAGCGTTACCGTTGACCATCTCTTGGCGGCGCCCTGTCAAATAAAAGAGTTGAGGCTTGGGAGTGAAGTATCGTTTGCCCGCAGGAAGACGACTCAAATGTGTTGAGGCGGTATCAGGGTGACGGTTGCACCAGAGTAGTGGGTGTTCAGTTTGATCTGCGGCCGCCAAATGGATCGCGGACTGAGGAGGAATAAAGGCCTTGAAATTTACTTTGAGGGTAGTCGGCGATGTTTGTGTGTTGAAGCTTGATGGAAGATTTATGGCGGGCGGGGACAGCTTCTTTCTACGCGAGAAGATCAAAAATGTCCTGAGCATGGGAATTCAAAAGATCCTGATCGACATGGATAATGTTCCCTACATCGACAGTACAGGTGTGGGGTTCCTCGTCAGTAGCCACACTTCCATTTCCAACGAAGGGGGACAGCTGAAACTCCTGAAGGTAAAGCCGAAAATCTTGGAGGTCTTGAAGGTCATGAATCTCCTCAAGGTCTTCGACATCTTTGAGGACGATGACACCGCCATCAAGAGCTTCGAAGACCAGAAGGCGCCCCCTGCTCCGGCCGAAGAGTCTCCTTCCTCTCCCGCCCCTGCCAAGCGAAAGAGAGTTTCGAAAGCATCCAAAGAAGCTGATTGATCGGTGTTGGACGGCCAAGCAACCAGGAGTGAGTTTCAGAGCCCCACGTCATTTACCCGCCGAGAGCCGGTCTTTTTGCTGAGCAGCAAACCCATCTTGCAGGGAATCGCCTGCTTTTTCCTTTCTTTGACTCCTATCGTCGGTGAGTGCCAGGTGGGAAGCTGCGATTCCTTACAGGAGCATCGCGGGGCGATTTCTTCAGAGATCGAGCACATTGTCGGCCAGGCGATTGACAACGGATCAATTCCAGGGGCAGTGGTCTATGTAGGGTGCCGCGATGAGGTCATCCTCCACCGAGCCTACGGCAGGCGTAGCCTGGTACCGGCTGTGGAGTCCATGACTCCGGATACGTTGTTCGATTTGGCTTCTTTGACCAAGGTGGTGGCCACGGCTCCGGCCCTGATGATTCTCCGACAGGAAGGGAAGATTCAATTGGAGGATCCAGTCTCCCGCTACCTGCCTCCTTGCAGAAGAGGCGCGCTGCGGGATGTGAGTATCCGTCACTTGCTCACACACTATTCAGGTCTTCCGTCCGGTTTTCCCCCTTCGGTTGTGCGACGAGTCTCATCCGCCAACGTTGTTGACCTGATTTGCTCCCAAAAACTCCGGGCGCCGCCAGGGCGCCGATTCATATACAGTGACCTGGGTTTCATCCTGCTGGGCAAGGTTGTGGAGAACGTCAGCGGCATGAGTTTGGATCAGTTTGCAACCGAGCGGCTTTTCCTTCCGATGGGAATGAATCAGACCCGATTTGCGCCGGAGGCGGCCCTCACCACCCGAATGGCTCCTGCCGGGAGGCGCCGAGACGGCAGCATTCTCCGCGGACGAGTTCAAGACCGTATCGCAGCCAGGCTGAACGGTGTGGCTGGGCACGCTGGCCTATTCTCCACGGCTGAAGACATGGCCATTTACTGTCGCTGGCTGCTCGGCCCTCCCACTTCACAAACAAACGTCATATTAGAGTCTGGATCCGTTCAGGAGATGACCAAGCCTCAATCGCCCTCAAACATGGCGGAGGTTCGAGGTCTGGGATGGGACATCCGTTCGCGTTACTCTTCTCCACGGGGATGTTGTTTTTCGGATCGTTCCTTCGGGCATACGGGCTACACTGGGACCTCTCTTTGGCTTGACCCTGACCCGCGAGCGTTTGTTGTCCTTCTGACGAACCGTCTGCATCCGGACGGGAACGCCAACGTCACGGATCTGAGGAGTGCGGTGTCCGATGTGGTCGGCCGCCTGTTGCACCCTGATGCACCGGTCACGGCCGTATCGAGACCTACCGACAAAAGTAGTCCGATACCCTGAGTCATTTCATGAATCAGAAACTACGCAAACCTGAAAGACCTTCTCGGACCCGGCCCTTGGCGGTGCTGGGCTCACTGCTCACCCTGCTGGGGATGGGCTGTGTCTCGCCAGGACTTGGCGCCGAGTCGATCCTGATCAAGCCCGAGATTCAGTTCCAGCGGATGGAGGGATTCGGCGGATTTGGAGGGCACGCTGTGTCGCTGGAGATTCAGTCGCTGCCCTTTGCCGAAAGGACGAAGACACTGGACCTGTTGTTTGGGACTGATGGGGCGCGCTTGAACATTCTGCGCTGTGAAATCCCCTCCTCCGGCCAACGGCTTCCTTTCACGCACCCCATGTACCTGCGTGGCTTCATCTACGACTTCGCGGACGACAAAGGTGATTCGGCTCAGTTTTTCGTGATGCGAGAAGCCCTCAGACGCAGTGAGGTAATCTTCAACGGCTGCGTTTTTAGTCCCCCTCCGGGCTGGAAGTCGAATCAGTCCACCGCTGAAGGTGGAACCCTTTTGCCGGATCAATACACCAACTTTGCGGACTACTTGGCTTCATACCTCACCTTCTACCGAAATTTCAGGAACCATCCGATTCAGGTGTTATCGTTACAGAATCAACCCGATCAAGCTCTAGCCGGATCCAGCTGCCTATGGCGCCCCGAGGAGCTCGCCGCATTCCTAAAGGTCGTGGTCGGCCAATTCACGGCTCGGGGTGCGGCGGCTCAACTGATGCTGCCGGATACCCGCTGGGACGCCGTCTCAGCCTTCCTGGGTCCTCTTGTGGCCGACCCGGAGCTTAAGAAAATGGTGGGCTATGTGAGCGGTCAATCGGGGACCGAGAATATGAGTTCCCGGACCGCCTTGACAGAGCTTTGCAGGGAGCAGTCTTGGAAGATCTGGCAGACCTACTATCAGAAAGCGGAGGGGCCCGATGATTCGGAAATGGCAAGAGCAATGGATCTTGCCATCACTGCGGTGCGCGATCTGACCGAGTCCGAGGTCACGGCTTGGTTGTTCGGACCACTTGTCGCTCCGGCGGATTCGCCGAGAGCTGGATTGTTGCGCAGGGAGCGTAATTCAACCAAAGTCCTCAAGTCCTACTCAGCAATGAGTCAATTCAGCCGGTTCATCCCCCGAGATGCCGTCCGAATTTCTGCTGAAGGCGGCGGTAAATTGCCTTTTGTGGCGTTCAGGAACCCAAGCTATAACGGCATGATCTTGGTGATCGTGAACCCATCCACAGAGCAAGTCGCACAGCACATTGAGGTTCGAGGTTGGACTCTGGAGCGGGCCATGGCCTATCGAACCTCGGCAACTGAGGAATGCTCGATTGTTCAGCTGCCCGCCGAAAGCGGTTCCCGAAGGACACTCAGCTTGGAACCGAGGAGTATCCTGACCTTGGTCGCCCAGATGCGGCGCACGACAATCAACTAATCCGCACAGCCTCTTGGCCTCCCTCTTCACACCAAATATAAGCCGCGGCCTAGTAAATCTTACAGCTTTGCTGTAAGAAGGAGTCCCCTTGTTACTTCGACCGAACTTCCATAACCTATAGATCTATCAGGTATTTGGAGTCTGCTGGCCCTTTGGAAGAGCAGTTGCAGTTGCCTCCTCGAAGTATCGATGGGCAAAAAAGCCAAAGGGAGGCATCCCATGAAGTCTAAGACTCTACCTGGAATTTTGGCATTTCTGTTGTTGTTGACGGCGGGCTGCAGCGGTCCGGCGGTGACCAGCTCCAACTCAACCGGCCTGGACGAGTCCCCCGGCAGCGCAAAGATGGATCTTCTCCGTCAGAACAAGGAACACGTCCTGGTCCCTGGCACGGTATTGCGAGCGTCCCTCAACCATTCGTTGAGCACCGAAAATAATGCACCGGGAGACCCCTTTACGATGAGGGTCGTTGATGAAGTCAAACTGAACGATGAAGTGCTGGTCCCAATTGGCAGTACCATCAAGGGAGTGGTAGCCGAGTCTGTGCGGTCGGGGAGGGTGAAGGGTAGGGCTTACATGTCTCTAAAGTTCTCCGAACTAGTTCTGCCCAATGGGAAGGTCTACGCGTTGCAGGCCTCCAGCTTGTCTCGACGCGCACCCGCCACTAAGAAAAAGGATGCGATGATCATCGGCGGAGGTGCAGGGGTCGGAACGGCTATTGGCGCCATCGCTGGTGGTGGGAAGGGAGCGGCCATTGGAGCAGCGGCAGGGGCCGGAGCCGGTACCGGAGCAGTGCTGGCCACCCGCGGGAAGGAAACGGGATTTTCGTCTGGGACCACCTTGAACGTCAAATTAACCGAGCCGCTCAAACTCCAGGGCTGACACGTTTCGCTTGCCGCCTTCCTGAGCGGCCAATCCCTGTGGGCCCTCCAGGCGAACTCAAAGCCTGAGGGCCCGAGGCTTCCAAGGATCACGATTTGACGGGAGCAGTTGTCATGGGTAATCCAGCCTACAACTTGCACAGCCGGCCTCAACCGGGAAGTCAGGAAGAGGCCGATTCCAAGAGGAACAGCCTTTCTTGCCTGAAGTGCGGCGCCGAGCTGAGATTGGGTGCCGAGTTCTGCCACATTTGTGGAAGGTGGGTCTATGGCTCCTCGGCGGCAAGGCTGGTCCAGCAGACACGCAAAACTCTGGCCAGACAAGACGTCGATTGGCCAGTGACCGCGTGCCTGATTGTCGCGACGCTTTTCTCAGTGATTGCGATATTCGCTGGAATCCGCATTCAGGCCCAAACAGTCACCGAGTGGCAGATTGTCCAGATCCTGCGGATTGAGTGGATGTTGGGTGCCATCATTGTCCTGCTGTTCGGACTCCTGTTCAAAAGAAAGCCGTGACCGGGTCAGGTCAGTTGTGGCTCGTGAAGTGGAAATTGAAGTCGTAGACCTGGCCCGGGAGCCGGACCGGCACCGTGTAGGTGACCGTGATCCACACCATCGTCCCTTCCCTGCGAACCTTGATGCCTTCCTTCCGCAGTGGAATCTGTAATTCTCTCGCTTTTTCCAGTACAGCCTCTTGAACTTGAGCGGTGGTGATTTCCGTCCGTCCAATCGTACCGGTTTTGGGATCGATGCCTGAGGCCGTTAGAGTGGCGATCTCTTTCATGGAGTCCTTCAGCTGGTAGTGATTGATATAGGGCGGGCCAAACTTGTAGGCCGCGTAGATCAATCCCGCCACCAGGAGAATGCTCAAGAGACAACCCAGCGCACCGGCGCCGTGTTCGCCTACGATGCGGTTATCAGGCTGGTTTTTGCGGGTCACAGGGCCATGCCTTTACGCACCTTGGCAGCAACTTTGGCGACCACTTCCGAGCAGGCCAGATCCTCACATTGGCGTGTCGAGCGCTCGACCATTTCCACGTTGCCCGAGGTGAACTTCTTGCTCCCGAAGTTGACGCGAATCGGAATGCCGACCAAGTCCGCGTCTTTGAATTTGACCCCTGGGCGGTCATCCCGATCATCGAGAAGAACGTCGATCCCCTCATTCTTGAGCTCAAGGTAAGCCTTCTCCGCGGCCTCGACGAGACTACGCTCCTTCATGCCGAGGATTGAAATGACGCACTGAAATGGGGCGATCGAGATGGGCCACTGAATTCCGTCGGCATCGTGGTGGATCTCTATTGCGGCCGCCAGGATCCGCTCCAGGCCGATCCCATAGCTTCCCATGATGAGGGGTACTTGCTTCCCTTCCGCGTTGAGGATCGTCGCCTTCATGCTTTCGGAGTACTTTGTTCCAAGCTTGAAGATATGTCCGATCTCCAGCACCTTCTTCACACTCAAAGGTTGCCCGCAACGCAGGCACCCCTCCCCGGATTCAACGACCCGCAAGTCATGGTACTCGGCCTGGTAGTCGCGATCCGGCGAGACGCCCACCAGATGGAAGTCATCCCGATTAGCTCCACAGACCAGGTTCATCCGTCCCTTCAAAGCCAGGTCCGACAGCACTCTCACGTTGGGTGCGGCCACCGGACCCAGAGAACCCGCATTGGCGCCAAGCAACTCTTGAATCTCATGCGGGTAGGCAGGCCGCACTTCACTGCCCACAACAGACTGAAGCTTGGCCTCATTCAGTTGATGGTCGCCCCGAACGAGTGCGAGCAGAGTTTCGTCACCCGCCACATAGACGAGAGTCTTGATCTGGCGCGATGCCGAGACTTTCAGAAAACGAGAGACATCCTCGATGGTTTTCTGGTTTGGGGTGGAAACCCTCTCCGGTTGAGACGGTCCCGGCTCGTCGTGCAAGGGCTCCAGCTGGGACGATGCCTTCTCCAGATTGGCGGCATAACCGCAATCACAAAAAGCGATCAGGTCTTCACCCGCATCGGTCACCACCATGAACTCATGCGATTGTTTGCCCCCCATCATTCCACTGTCTGCTTCCACCACTTCGTACTTCAGGCCGCATCGGTCGTAGATGCGACAGTAAGCTTGATAGTGTTTCTGGTAACTGGCGTCCAAGCCCTCCCAACTTTCATCGAACGAGTATGAATCCTTCATTGCGAACTGCCGCACCCGCAGCAGTCCGGATTTCGGCCGCGGTTCGTCTCGAAACTTGGTCTGGATCTGGTACCAGATTTGGGGAAGTTGGCGATAGGATCGCAGCTCGTTGCGGGCAATGGAGGTGAAGATCTCCTCATGGGTCATGCCCAGGCATAAGTCCCGGTTCCCCCGGTCCTTGAGCCGAAACATATTGGCCCCCATGGCATCCCATCTCCCGCTCTCCACCCAGATTTCGGAAGGGTGAAGGGCCGGTAGATAGAACTCCTGGGCGCCGACCCGATCCATCTCCTCGCGGATGATCGCTGCGATTTTGTTGAGGACGCGCTGAGCCAGGGGGAGGTAAGAATAGATGCCTGCGGCCAGCTGGCGAATGTAGCCACCGCGCAGGAGCAAAACATGACTCGGCACCTCCGCCTCAGCAGGGGCCTCCCTCAATGTTGGAATGAATAACTGGCTCCAGCGCATTCCCTCTCCCGGCCCTGTTTGGGCACACTACCCGAAAATCGGGTACGCTATTTTATCTTGCCAACAGCGTCAAGCGAATTTTCCGCCAAGCACGAGTTGGAAAGCCGACGCTGAAAACTCCAGGGCCTCTCGCCGCACATTTTGGGGAGACAGCCGTGTTGTCTTCGACAACGGTCTAAGTTAAGATGGCGCCTCTGTGCGAGGAAGCAAGGAAAGGATGACCGTATGTTGACTTCAACCACTCCGGTGACTTCAAGGGTCCTGTCAACCATAGATCCGCGAGTAGCCCAGGCGATTGCAGATGAGCGTCGTCGGCAGGCCTCTCAATTGGAGTTGATTGCCTCTGAAAACTTTGTAAGTGAAGCCGTTTTAGAGGCTATGGGCAGCGTGTTTACGAACAAGTACGCGGAGGGTTATCCAGGTCGCCGCTACTACGGTGGTTGCGAGTTCACGGACGTGGTGGAGTCGTTGGCCATTGAACGTGCGAAGCAGCTTTTTGGAGCCGAGCACGTCAATGTCCAGCCCCACTCAGGAACACAAGCAAACGTTGCAGTCTACATGACGGTGCTCTCTCCCGGTGACACCATTCTCGGGATGAATCTCTCCCACGGGGGGCACTTGACACATGGCCACCCACTCAACTTTTCAGGCAAGATGTATCAAGTGGTCCCGTACGGTGTCTCGAAAGAGTCCGAGCGCATCGATTACGATGAATTGGAAAGGCTGACGAAAGAGCATCGGCCCAAGCTGATTGTTGTGGGGGCCAGCGCCTATCCTCGGATCATCGATTTTGAGCGAATCGGAGCGATTGCACGGGAGGCTGGAACGAGGATGATGGTGGATATGGCCCATGTCGCCGGGCTGGTGGCTGCCGGCGAGCACCCTAGTCCTGTCCCCCACTGTGACTTCGTGACCAGCACAACTCACAAAACCCTGCGCGGACCGCGGGGCGGCCTCATTCTGTGCAAGGCTGAGTTTGCTAAGGATTTAGACAGGATTGTCTTTCCGGGAACGCAAGGGGGCCCCCTGGTTCATATCATTGCGGCCAAGGCCGTGTGCTTTCAGGAAGCCCTTCAGCCGGATTTCAAGCTCTATATCCGTCAAGTCATCAAGAACGCCCGTGTCCTCAGTGAAACAATCCGCGAGCGCGGCTATCGGATCGTGTCCGGCGGTACCGATAACCACCTGTTTCTCGTGGATGTCTTCTCGAAGGGTATTACGGGTAAACAAGCCGAACGGGGGTTGGAAGAAGCCGGAATCACCGTCAACAAGAATACCATCCCCTTCGACACCAATACTCCAATGGTGACCAGCGGTATTCGCATCGGAACCCCGGCTCTGACCACCCGCGGCATGATGGAAACGGAAATGAAGTCCGTTGGCAGCTGGATCGCGGACATTCTCGATGATATCAACAACAGCGAGCTGAAGAACCGCATCCGGCAATCGGTCCTGGAGTTGACCCAAAGATTCCCACTTTACGAACATCGTAGCCTCTCCTGACACTCGTTTTTCTTCCCAAGAGTGCCGGTCCGTTAGTTAGTTGTGCCGCTGCGTGAGGATCGGTCAATTGGCCCGATACTGTGAGGACGTTTTGGGTTCATTCTTAGGGAACCAGGTTCTCTTGATTCAGTTTTGCAAGACCTGCGAGCGTTTTGAGGAGCCGTGACAGGATGATGATAACTGGTTCTAGATTCAATGAATTCGAAAGCCATCGGGGTCTGACGATAGGGGTCGGGGCTGAGTTTGGAAAAACAGCTGCTAGAATAAGTCCGGCTGGCAGGTGAGATGGAAAGGACGTTCGATTTTCGACCTGAAGCCGGGAAGAATTGAAAGCGAGAAGCAACCCAATACTTGGGATACTGCTCCAAAGCAGTGAAGCTCAGAGGATGGATGGTGAACTTGAGGGTACGACCATGAAACGGAAAAGCTGGCTAAAGCTGGGCGGTGCGAGCGAGGGTAGCGTTAAGCGTTTGATGGAAGACCGGATTGTTTTCTGTGCCAACTGCGAGGCAAATCGGACACTTTCCGTCTCCTCGTCGGGCACCCTAGCCTGTTCGGCATGCTGCTCTGAGAACTGGATGCATCTGGCTGCGCCGATCGTTTCGAAATTCAGGGAGTATGACGAGCAACGAGTGCGGGAAAGAATCGCCATTGACCGCTATCTGGATAAGCTGGAAAAGGAGGTTTTCTTCACTCCAAACAGCGCTTTGGTGTGAGCGACCTCAGAGGATAAATGCCAGGAAACCAACGGGAGAAGCCACCGGATGACGGTTGCTTCTCCCGTTTTGCTTTTCGGTAGTCTTCGTGGCGAAACCGACCGGTCCCCTAGTTGAACGGTGATTGATCCGAACGGTCTATTCCTCCTCCTCTTTCTGCCAGTAGCGCGAAAACTCCTGAAGATAGGTCAGAGATTCCAAGTTTCGCATCCGCTCCAGAAACACCTTGCCCTCCAAGTGGTCACACTCGTGTTGAATGACCCGCGCGTAAAAACCCCGGGCCTGGAAGCGAACGGTCTGACCCAGTGGGTTGTAACCCTGGACTTCAATCTGTTCGTAGCGCGGGACCAGACCCCTCAGATCGGGAATGCTCAGACATCCTTCCCAATCCTCGAACTGCCTTTCAGAAATCACTGAAAGCGAAGGATTGACAAGAACGGTCAATGGCGTTTCGGCCTCACCTTTCGTTCCAGCCAGCTCTTCGATTACAATGATTTGCAGTGATTCATGAACCTGAGGTGCGGCCAGACCGACTCCTTGATACTCTCGCATGGTCTCAATCATGTTCTGAATCAGGCACTGAATCTCCCGGCTGGAGATCTCTTGGCGGGGAACCTTCCCGGCTGATTCCCTCAGGATGGGATTTCCAAGCTTCGCCACTTTAAGAATGGACATGGGGTTACGCCTTCCTTGCAGAATCGGTCAGCGGAGCTCTGACTGCGGATAGCAGTTTAGCTCCAATGCGAATCGGAAGGAAAGATGGCGGTTGCGGGGAACAAAAAAAAGGCAGACCGAAGTCTGCCAAGGGGAATGGGAGTGAGCATCTGCGAAACAGGGTAGCGGGAGCCTATGAATTCCAGATGTTATTCCTGTTAACTTGACTTGAAATCATCTCGCGAAAATCCTCGGTCGGCGGCAGCGAGCAGTCCGCTGGTTATCGGTCACCGGGGCGCAGCAGCTTACGCAACTGAGAACACCGCCGAATCCTTTATGCGCGCCATCGAATTCGGCGTAGACCTGGTGGAGCTGGACGTTCGCGAAACTCTGGATCGAGACTTCGCTGTTGTCCACGACAGTCACCTGGGTCGGATTTCAGGGACAAGGCTGAAGATCGATCAAACGCCCTTAAACGTTCTCAAGTCGGTTCCCCTTCAAGACGGCCAGACGGTCCTCTCATTGCTCCAGGTCATTCAAATGACTCCGGCCGGCATCGGTCTCCTGGTTGAGCTGAAGTCCATCCGAGCCATTGAGAAGTTCGTTCGCCTGGCTCGCGCACAGGCGGACAGAGCAGGGGAATTCCTGACTGCTTCGTTCGATTTGACCTTATTGCGCCGCGTCCAGCGCCAGGCGGCAGAACTGCCCTTGGCAGTCGTCGGCCGCACGCCCGCTTGCCTGGACAGAGCCCGGCACCTTGGATTGCGATTCACAACGGCGTGTCTGGATTTCCAGTGTCTGGAGCGGTCGATGGTGAATCGCCTCAAGCACGAGGGGTTGCGCCTCTTTGCCTGGACCGTGGACCGTCAAGCCGACATCGACCGCATGATCTCTTTGGGAGTCGAGGGGATCATCTCGAATCGACCGGACCTCGTGAAAGCCCGGATCGCGCGGTAGCGGATTTCTCGGATCCCGCCCGAGAGGGGATCTGAATTCTGAGCGGCGATTCCCCACCCTGGGGAGCGTGAAGGGTTCAACAGCCAGGTGGATATCGGCATGCGAGCAGAGCGAAGTCTCGCAGCAAGGATCGGAGCCGCCTGAGTTTGTTGTTTATAGATCTGACATTCATAAGAGGTGTCTATGATTCTTGAAAAAGTGGTGGTGGGTCCTCTCCAGTGTAACTGCTACATCCTGGGCTGCGAAGAGACCAGCGAGGCCTTGCTGATTGATCCCGGGGATGATGCGGATCGGATCCTGCCGGTCCTGGAAAAGCACCAACTCACAGTGAAGTATATCCTCAGCACTCACGCCCACATCGATCATGTGGGGGACCTCAGCCGGATGAAAGACCAAACAGGAGCGACCACTTTGCTCCACGAGAAGGACCTCACACTTTATCGGAACCTCGCCGTGCAGGCTGCCTGGCTGGGCGTCCCGACTCCTGAAATGACAGGCATCGATACGTTCGTAGCGGACCGCGACATCCTGCGTTTTGGGCGCCAATCCGGAGAGATCTTGTTCACACCAGGACATACCCCCGGAAGTCTCTGCCTCCACCTGCCACAGCAGACCGGCCTGCTGTTCTCAGGAGACACGCTGTTTCAGGGCAGCATCGGTCGGACGGATCTGTGGGGCGGTTCGATGCCGGACATCCTGAAGTCGCTGCGCGGCCAGCTGTTGCGCCTCGAGGATCAAACGGTAGTCTATCCCGGCCATGGTCCCACAACCACGATCGGAACCGAGCGCCAGATGAACCCTTTCCTACGATAAGCCCACGGCAGGGCGGCCCCTTACAGGACCGACCGAATGGCTTTTTCCAATGTCGCTTCGTCCTGATAGTTTACGAAGTGGGCTCGAATCAGACCCTCCTTATCCACTAGAAACAGCGTGGGAAACAGCTGGACACCCCCGTAAGCTTGCTGGACCTCGGCTGTCAGGTGCGCGACCGGGAAGTTCACCCCATGCTTTGTGAGATAGTCCTTTCGTTCTGAATCGGCATAATCCAGTTCCAGAACCCGGTCGGCGTTCAGTCCGAGAACCACAAAGCCACGATCTTTCAGCTTCTCGTGCAGCGAAACCAAGTGCGGAGTGATCTGAACGCAGGGAGGGCAGTGCAGGAACCAAAAATAGACCAGGCGTGTCTTACCCTTGTAATCATCCAGCCCGATTTCCCTGCCTTCGAAGGCTTGCAGCCGAAAAGGAGGAGCCGTTTTCCCCTCCCAGCCCGTCAAGCTGCGTTCGATCGCCTTGTTGAAGCGGGGATCGGCTTTGATCTTTTCCAGGTCCACCGAGCGGATCTCGCCTGTTTCGGAGCTTCGGACGAAGAATTTGGGAACTCTCCGGTCGTACTCCACGATCTTCAGAATGACGTTCACCGTGTCTTGGCCATGAAATTGGAACTGCTCGGCGATCTCCCTCAGACTCGGGGGTCTGTTGGTTCGGGCCTGAAACTCGGCCACGAACAAGGGAACCTTAAAGAAACTGTTGTACAGCTTATCCAGTACCTTCCTCTCCTCAGGCGTGGTGAAGACCTCGTTAAAGAGCTTCGAGACCACAACCGGTTCGCCAGGCTTCATGTGCGAGTTCAGATACTCAATGATCTTCTTCTCCGTGTCCTGATGATTGGCGGTCCCACCCGGAACAGAATTGCCCGGCAGCAGAACCAGCCCGACCCCTAAGAACCATGCCCACCGACTCATTCGCATACGCTCCCCCTAAAAATCGAAACGCATTCAGTTTAGACCGTTTTTCAAGGCGAGGCTCATGCAAACTTCCAACAGTCCGTCCCATCCGGCTCAGGGTCGTCTCCCACCTCCAAATGGCTTCGTAATGCTTTCAGGCGCGGCTTTCCTTTTCAGGTCAGCGTCTTTTCCCCGCTCAAAGGGGGATATGGTTGTAAGATTCCCAATGAGGGATTCGAGCCATGAGTGCTAACACACCCCTTCATCCAGAAGGCTTCTATCGCGGTTTGGAATACTTCAACCGGGGCTTCTATTACGAATGCCACGACGAGTGGGAGGAGATTTGGGGCGATGCCAAAGGGAAGGACAAAGTGTTCTACCAAGCCCTGATCATGGCGGCCGTGTCCCTCTATCACTTTGGCAATGAGAATCTGGAGGGGGCCCTCAGCTGCCTCCAGAAGTCCCTCGGCCGTTTTGCGGAACTTCCCGGCCGGTACCTTGGCGTGAACGTTGCCGGTTTTGTTGGGAAGATGGAAGAGTTCTACCAGGGAATGTCGGTTTCAGGGACTGTCCTGACGCCGGAACTGCTCGCCAGGCCACGGCCGTTGCTCCGCCTGGAGTCGGACCTCGAAGGTGAGAGTCGGGAAGGAATCAAGCCAGGGTAGCTGCCGGTTCCGGAGACCGGCTTCGCTGGACGGGGCGGTAGAGGGTGTCGCGTTCAATCGGATCGCGGCCAGCCTCCCGGATCAAGTGTTCGATCTGGGATCGAGTCAAGCCCAGCGGTGTTTGGGCGCCGGCCATGTGCACGATCTTTTCTTCCACTACGGTGCCGTCCAGATCGTCCGCTCCGAAATTCAGGCCAAGCTGGGCAGTCTTGGGACTGATCATGATCCAGTAGGCCTTAATGTGCGGGAAGTTGTCGAGCATCAGCCGTGCGACAGAGATGGTGCGCAGGTCCAGCATTGCGGTCGGCCCCGGCAGGTGGCTGAGCTGGGTGTTGGCCGGGTGAAATGCCAGGGGAATGAAACACTGGAACCCTCCTGTTTCATCCTGCAGGCTGCGCAAGCGGACGAGATGATCCACGCGCTCTTCGACGGTCTCGACGTGGCCGTAGAGCATGGTGGCGTTTGACTTCAGGCCTGCCTGGTGGACCTTTCGGGCAATCTCCAGCCAGCGGTCTCCAGACACCTTGTGATCGCAGATCAGGTCCCGGGCGCGATCCGCAAAGATTTCCGCTCCGCCGCCCGGGCAGCTGTCCATTCCAGCGTCCTTCAGCGCCTCGATGGTGTCTTCAACCGACAAGCGGGCCCTCCTGGCAAAGTAGTCGAGTTCGACCATGGTGAAAGCTTTGAGATGCACCTGCGGAAAGCGCTGCTTCAAGCCCCTCAGCAGATCGGTGAAATACTTGAAGTCCAGGTAAGGGTGGAGACCGCCCACGATATGAAATTCGGTGACCGCTTCCGAGTAACCCAGTGCGGCATGATGAAACGCCTCCTCCAGCGACATGGTGTAGCCATCGCCGTTGGGCCGCCGCGCAAATCCGCAGAACTTGCAGTCCACCACGCACACGTTGGTGGGGTTCAGGTGGCGGTTGATGTTGAAATAGCCGGCGTTACCGTTCCACTTCTCACGCACCCAATTGGCCAATCGGCCCACCGTGTGCAGATCCCGAGTGTCATAGAGGACCACGCCGTCTTCGAACGACAATCGTTTTCCGGCCAGCACCTTCTCCACGATCGGATGGAGCTCCGCAGCCATTAACTGCCTCGCCTGGCTCTCCAGCATGACGTCACTCTCCTCGACTTCCGGGAATCGCACTGCAAGAGACTCCGATAGTAGCCCAGCCCAAAACAGAGTGTCAAACCGAATGCCCTTTCCCACCAGCCGCTGCGAGCAGGGTTGAATCTTCAGTTGCAAGCCTTGACCGAACCTGGATAATGTCGTCGCTGCGTTTGGTCCGGCAGAGTGGGGGTCGATACGAGGTGATCGAACAAGACTTCAGCTTTCAGCATCGAGATGGGAAGCGGCTGAACTGTACCGTTCGCTTGCCACATGCCGGAACGCGTCTGCCCGTCATTGTCGTGGCGCCGGGATTCCGCGGCTTCAAAGACTGGGGATTCTTCCCCTACCTGGCCTGCAGGTTGGCTGAATCAGGGCTCCTCTCTCTGGCCTTCAACCATGCTCTCTCCGGGGTCGGCGAGCAAGACCGCGAGATCACGGACTTCGAGGCCTTTTCTCGCAACTCCACCACCCAAGAATTGAACGATTGGGAGTTGCTCTTGGATTCGATTCTTTCCGCTTCTTTCCCTTACTCCAACCGGGCTCGCTTGGACGCATTGGGAGTGGTGGGGCACAGCCGCGGCGGCAGCTATGGCTTGCTGATGGCAACCCGCTTCCGCCCCATCCGTTCAGTCGTCACCTGGGGATCGATCCAAACCTTTCAGCGCTACACCGCAGAGCAAAAGCAGCAATGGAGGCAAAGCGGGCGCCTGGAGCTGGGTGCTTCCAGCCAAGGGCAGCCGTTGTTCCTGCGGACGGCGGCCCTGGACGCCCTGGAACGAAATGAAGCTCGATTGGATGTTCTGAGAGCGGTTCGGGAGTTGACGATCCCTGTCCTCATTCTCCAGGGCAGGGAAGACCGGGTGGTGCCGCTGGCGGATGCCCTGCGGTTGTGGCAGTGCTCCGATCAGAGGCTGTGCCGCCTTCACGTGGTGGAGCAAGCAGGCCATACCTTCCGAACCCAGCACCCCTTCACGAGCGCTTCCATGCCGCTCCGAGAGGCCACGGAGCAAACGGTCGGCTGGTTTCAGAGAACTCTCCGCTGAGTGGCTGCCTCGCCGGGAACGGCACGGATCACTCTTCGAAGACCTTCAGCAGGTCCGATGCTTTCACCACGCCCACAATTTTCCCGCCGTTTTGGGTCACCACCAGGAAATTGCGGTTACCGGCCAGCATCTTCTGGATGGCTTCCGAGACCGACGAGGAGCTATCCACGGTCATGATGCCGGTTTCCATGATCTCACTCACCCTCCGACTGAGACGCGCAGCGATGGGGAGCGACGCAATATGGGCTTCGGCGGCCTGGAAGTTCAGGAAGCGGTGGTTGATGTAAGAGAAAAACTCGGTGGTGGTGATTTTCGACTTCCAAATCGCCATGGGCATGAGTGGCTTCCCTTCGATGAAGGCCAGGTAGCAATCGAGCAGTGTCTGCTTGGTCTTTTTGTCGATCGACAGCAGGTAGCGAAGGGAACTGTCGGGAACGATGTCCACCTTTTTTTCCGGGATGGTACTGAGGTAGATCAACCGATGAACATCCTCCATGCCGGCGTCTAACTCCTTGTACTGCGATGAAATGAGGCGGGCCAGTTCGTTGTCCTGATCCGAATAGTGTTTCACGTACTTTTCCAGCGTGTCGATGGCGTCGGCCAAAAACACACCCAGGGCCACATCGCGGTTGAAGAGCAATCCCGCGCAAACGATGGCGGTATCGTCGGAGTGACCCGGGCCCATCCGGTCTCGGATGTAGAAATACCGGATGAACTCCGATTCCTGATACTGACACTTCTCCGCTGGAACAATCATGCCGACGCGTTTGTACTCGTCGACGGATTCGAAGTGGGCTTCGTGTGCGAGGGTTTCACCGTCCAGGTTGAGGTGCTTCATGATTCGGAGGTCCACGAAGTGGCTGCGTCCGCCGCCGATCTTGATGTTGTATTCCTTCTCGACATCACGACGGATCTCGCTGTCGTCCCGCAGTCCCCCCAGATAGAGTCCCTTCAGAATGGAGGCCGGATTCACCACCAGGTTTTTCAACCGGCTGGCTCGCAGAAAAGGCTGACCTTCGTCGTTCACCAGACGCTGAGGACCCTTTCCGCCGATCGTCCTGTCTACAAATTGGAAAACCTCGTCGATCAGGGTCTGGCGATAGGTTTTCACCGATTCGGGATCCAGTTGGAGCGCCGACACAATGTCGGAAATGGTGATGTTCACGAAACGGCGCTTGTGAAACATGCCGGCGCCGTTGTGGGCGTGGCCCTCAACCGACTGCATGAGGATGGCGTCCTCAGACTCCTTGGCCACATCCAGTTCAGTCGTCTTGCGAAGGTGTTCGAAGTCCTGGCGGATGAGCTCTTCAAGAACCATAAGACCCTTTTCGACTCTTCACACTAAGTAACGATGCCCATGTCCAAGGTGACTTCGACCGGCCCGGCAGCTCCTACCCCAGCGTCAAGCCCTGAGGTCGGCCGCTTTACCGGATTACGCCGTGTTCCTCGCTGCTTGGGCTCGATGCAGCTGACCGCAGGCGGCGTAGATATCGGCCCCCCTCGGCCGGCGGATGAATGCCGGAAGTCCCTTAGACCTCAGGATTTTCTGGAAGGTCACGATCCTCTGGGGTGGCGATGGTCTCCAGACTCCTTGCTCTCCCAGGTTCAAGGGCAACAGGTTGACCTTGGAGCGCAGCCCGGATAGAAGCCTGACCAGCCTCCTGGCATCCTGATCGGTATCGTTGATGCCGTCGATCAGCACATATTCAAAGGTCAGACGAGCTTTCCGAGGGAGCGGAAAATCCGAGCAAGCGCTGAGTAAAGCCTGAATGGGATACTTGCGATTGACGGGCATCAATCGACTGCGAATTTCATCGGTAGTAGCCGAGAGCGAGATGGCCAGATTGGGAATGACGGGCGCCTGGGCCAGTTCGCGGATTTTTGGGACGAGTCCGACCGTTGAGAGCGTGATCCGATGAACAGGGATGGCCAAACCGTCGCCGTCGCTCATCAGCTGCAGCGCCTTGACCACATTCTCCAGATTGAGAAGGGGCTCACCCATACCCATGAGGACAATGTTCAGAGGCTTTGAGCGCTCAGACGAGGCCCTCCCTGTCTCACCCTTGTCCTGGTTCGCTTGAACGAAGAGGATCTGTCCCACGATTTCCGCCGCGGTCAGATTTCGACTGAAGCCCAGCAGCGCCGTGAGACAAAAGCGACAATCCATCGGACAACCAACTTGCGTCGAGAGGCAAAGCGTATTTCGGCTGGGCTCGGGGATGAAAACCGCCTCGATTCTTTGGCCGTCGGACAGACGCAGCAGGTACTTGGTGGTACCGTCGACGGAACGCTGTGCGGTTTCAAGCTCCGGGAGGGTGATGGAAGCCGTTCGGGAGAGCGCTTGCCTGAGTTGGAGGGAGAACTCAGTTAGCCGATCAAAGCTGAAAAGGCGCCGGGAATAGATGGCTCGATAGAGCTGGTCACCGTGAAAGCCCTTCTCTCCCATCGATTGGAAGTAGTCACGGAGCTCGCTCGGGGCCAAGCCCAAAAGTTCGAAGGGACGATCTTCCCTGATTGTGGCCGAAGGACGAATCAAGCCTGCCTGCACTCAAGCGCGACTCGGGATTCCAAAAACCTGATTGACTCAACAGGCATCCTGATCTTAACAGAGGCGGGGGAACGGCGCAATGTGTTCGGAAGCGGTGGGGACACGCAAGGAGCGAGGCTACCTTCGTTCATATTGCTGATAACCGTGGCCGCCAAGTAGGTCAACTGCAGCCTTTCACACCGAGAGCGATTGGCGAGCAGTTACTTTCAGGAAGGCATTCTCAAAGAACGGGAGAAGGGGTCAGACCTCTGTTCGGGCTTAGGTTCCCGTCCTTCCAAGTCGAGTTCGGGAATAAAAGATTCCGCTGTCTATCCTTCCCATCTCCTGCTTGTGATCAAGATCTCACAAGAACACCAAGCCATTGGCGTGTCCTTGTGAGTCCTTTCCAGCAGCTTGCAGGTCGGCCGGATAGCGTTGCACTGCACTTTCAGAATCGCAGACCGCCGAGCCAACAGATAGCCGGAGAACGACAACTCAGCAATGATACCCGGTACATGCGACCCGTGACCCCTAGCTCCCCTTCGACACCAAAAGATACAGGAAGTAATTGAGTGCACCTTCGTCGTCGCAAAAGATCAAGCAATCTACTGCATGCCGCCGCGGTTCGCGATGCGGTCACTCAAGCCTGCCAGCAACCGTCTGCGGTGCCGGACGCCGGATTCGGAGTCGTTCATAGGCGGTGTCCAGGTCTGTCTGCTGCTGAACCAGGATGCGGGCACTGAAGTCGTCGTGTTGGTATTTGTTAGGATTTGAGTATCTACCTCCACCCACATCCCCCAGATATAGAGCGCACAGGGGAGGCAGGGGAGGTAGACCCCTACCCAAACCAAAGGTTTTTGTCTATAATCACCAAAAGTTCTAAGATCCCCGACATCCTTCACAGCAGCACTTATGACTCCAGAGCGTTCTCGCCTGATATCAGAGCTGTATGACGCGGCTGCGGCTATGGACCCTGAGGAACGTGCGCGCTTCATCGAGCAGCGCTGTGCGAACGACGGCGAGTTGCGCCGGGAACTGATGGATGCGTTTCGCGATGCAGGCAGTACTTTAGGCGGGGTGGTGGAGAAGGCTGCGGCAACGGTGGTGTACGGCGGAGATCATTGGACAGGCCGCCGGTTGGGGAAGTACCAGCTCCTCCGCCTCATCGGCGAAGGCGGCATGGGGGCGGTTTACGAAGCGGAACAAGATCATCCACGCCGGATCGTGGCGTTGAAAGTGATCAAGGGAGGCGTAGCCAGTTCAGAGCTTCTGCACCGGTTCGAACGGGAGTCGCAGGTGCTGGCGAGGCTCCAGCATCCCGGCATTGCACAGATCTATGAGGCGGGCGCAGCGGAGACGGACTTTGGGTCGCAGCCGTATTTCGCGATGGAGTTCATCCACGGAGTGCCGCTGCGACAATACGCCGAAGCTCAGAAACTCGATGTCCGGCAACGGCTGGAACTGATGGCCAAAGTCTGCGACGCCGTGGAGCATGCCCATCAGCGCGGGGTCATTCACCGCGATCTCAAGCCGGCCAACATTCTGGTGGATGAGGGTGGCCAACCCAAGATTTTGGACTTTGGCGTGGCGCGGGCTACCGACAGCGATACGCAAGCGACCCGGCAGACCGACGTCGGGCAGTTGATCGGCACGCTGGCCTATATGAGTCCTGAGCAGGTCGATGCCGATCCGCTGGAGCTCGACACTCGCAGCGACGTGTACGCGCTTGGCGTCATCCTCTTTGAATTGCTTGCCAACCGTCTACCGTACCTACTGAGTGATCAGTTGCATGAAGCGCTGCGTGTGATCAGGGAGGAAGATCCGAGCCGGTTAAGCTCGATCAGCCGGGCGTATCGGGGCGATGTGGAAGTGATTGTCGGCAAGGCCCTCGAGAAGGACAAGACGCGCCGCTACGCGTCGGCGGCTGCCCTGGCGGATGATCTCCGCCGCTACCTCACCGACCAGCCCATCACGGCACGCCCGGCCAGTACGAGTTACCAGTTGCGCAAGTTCGCGCGCCGGCACAAGGCGCTGGTGGGGGCCGTGGTGGCGGTGTTCGTGGTGCTGACGGCTGGGATTGTGGTGAGCGCGTGGCAGGCGGTGCGAGCACGGCGAGCCGAGATGGCGGCGGTGGAAGCGCAACAGACGGCGCAAGCCGTGAACGAGTTTCTGCAAAACGACCTGTTGGCCCAGGCCAGTGCTGCCACACAGTCTGGGCCACGATCCAAGCCTGATCCCGACTTGAAAGTCCGAACAGCTTTGGACCGGGCAGCTGAGCGGATTACGGGAAGGTTCGACCGCCAACCTGGTGTCGAAGCCGCCATTCGCAACACCATCGGGCAGACTTACAGAGATCTTGGATTGTACCCAGAGGCCCGGAAGCAATTGGAGCGAGCCCTGGAATTGCACCGCCGTGTGTCGGGGCCTAACGAACCCGTGACCCTAAGGGCCGCCAGCCATCTTGGATTTCTCGCCCAACTCCAGGGCAACTATTCCGAGGCTGAAACGCTCCTCACACAAACCATGGAGGCTCAGCGCCGGATGCTTGGACCTGAGCACCGAGATACGCTCTCTTCGATGTCCAATCTGGGGGTCGTGTATAGCGTGCAGGGCAAGTACCCACAGGCTGAGGTCCTTCTAAGTCAGAACCTGGAAATCTGCCGCCGCGTGCTAGGTTCCGAAGATCGCTCTACGCTTAGTATCATGGGCAATCTAGCTAGCGTCTACTGGAACCAAGGTAAGTACGCGCAAGCTGAAGCCCTCCACAGCAAGGCAGTGGAAATAAACGGCCGCGTTCTGGGTCCAGAGCATCCCCAGACGTTAGTTTCCATGAGCAACCTGGCAAATGACTACTTCAGCGAAGGGAACTATGCACAAGCCGAGGTGCTCGGCGGCCAGACTCTGGAAATCTGCCGCCGGATCTTAGGTCCCGAACACCTCGAAACGCTGAGATCTATGATCATTATGGCCAATGCCTATTGTGCGCAGGGCAAGTACGCCGAATGCGAGGCGGTTCAAAGCCAAGCGGTCGAGGTCCAAAGCCGTGTCTTGGGCCCCGAACATCTTCACACATTGATTTCGATGAACAATCTGGCTGACGCCCAGTTCTTGCAGGGCAAATACGCGCCGGCCGAGGCGCTGTTCAACAAAATACTGACCGTCGGCCGCCGCGCCATTGGCTCTGAGCATCCCTTTACCCTTACATTCCTCGCGGATTTTTCGACCATGTACCAACGCCAAGGCAAATACGCCCTTGCGGAACGTCACGCGGCGGAGGCGCTCGCGGGGCGGCGCCGCGCGTTGGGCTCGGAAAACCTTGAGACGATGGCATCCGCCGCCGACCTCGCACTGGCCTATATCTCCCAGGGGAAGTTCGACGGCAGCGAGCCGCTCGCACGCGAGGCTTTTGAATTCGGGCGCAAGCGGCAGCCCGACGACTGGCAGACGTTCCGTGCCGAGAGCCTGGTGGGCGCGAGCCTGGCCGGCCAAAAAAAATACGCCGAGGCCGAGCCGCTGCTGCTCGAGAGCTATCGAGGCATGGCAGAGCGCAAGGACCGCATGGGTGTCCTGAACTCGTACCATCTGGACCGCGCCCGCGACTGGATTATCCGGCTGTATCGGTCCTGGGGAAAAGCAGAGCAGGCCGCTGAGTGGCGCGGTCGTCATTAGCCGCAATTATTCCTGAACAAGGTCCAGCGAATGGGCTTCAGACGCGTCGAAGGGCGCTTTCGAGGAACGCGGGCTCCTGCCTGCGACGTTTCTTGAAGGGGCCATGAGTCAACTTCCTGATAATCCGCTAGGCAGATTGCCGAAGGACTCAACCGACCGAGTGCGGAAAGCTGCAGCGGCGGTCTGTGACCGTCGAATCTGATTGCCGCGAAGTGCTTTTGCGGGCTGCAATCGGCTTCGCCTTCCCCACTATCCAACCTGGAAAATCAGTCACCGGCAATACCTTCCACCATCCTGCTCCAGAATTGGCGTCGCGGCGACGGACGATCGCTGGGCGAAGATGGAGCAACATCAAAATCAAATTCGTCTTAACAAGCTCGATTCTTTTGTTCGTTATTTGTTCGTGGCTAGGGGGATCTCGGAGCTGGATGTCTCGGCGAGCCGCGTCGAGGCTCGAAAGCGAAGCGCTGTCGTTCTTCATGAGTTGGTACTGGTCCTGAGCGCAAACGAGGTTCCTTCTCCAGCCTATTCTGAAGATGTCTGCTGAATGCAACCGGGGTGTAAGGAGAAGGCGGCGGGCAAGACGCCCGCGCTCGTGCGCCTGAAAGCGCATTTGGTCAGAGAGGTGGAAGTCCTCTTCAGGCACGCCCTCTCCGGCCTGTAACCGACTGCAACTGCATCTGTCCGCGAGGGCGGGGTGGGGAGCAGCAGGAGGTGAACGATCAGTCCGTAGGATAACGAACGCGATTCGGCCTAAAAGCTGGCGAGCCTGCGAGTGAGTGGCGAAACCCGGACTCACGCGAGTGAGAAGCCCGACACGCGGGTCCAGGAGAAGGTGTCGGACGGACGGGGGATCGGGCTGGTGGAGCAGTCCCTTCAACAGCAAGTCATGGACAGCGGCAAGAGCTGGACGCCGGAGGCGGGAACACCTCAGGGTGCCGTCTTGAGCCCCTTGTTGTCGACCATGTACCTTGATCGGCTGGATCGAGCGATGGCGACGGCGGGGATCGAGATGGTGCGCTACGCCGATGCTTTTGTGATCCTGTCGCGGAGCCAGCGGGAAGCCGAGCACGCCTTGGAGCAGGTGCGGCAGTGGACCGAGCAAGCGGGACTGCGGCTGCATCCGGTCAAGACGCGGATTGTGGACGCCACCCAACCGGGGGGGCTTCGACTTTCTGGGATACCGCTTCGAGCGGGGCAAGAAATGGCCACGGGAGAAGAGTCTGCGGAAATTTCGAGACACCATTCGAGTCAAGACGCGGCGAACCAACGGTCATAGCCTGAAGGTCATTGTCGAAGACCTCAACCGGACTCTGAAGGGGTGGTTTGGCTACTTCAAGCACAGCTATCCCACGACCTTTCGTACCGAAGACGGTTGGGTGCGGGGACGACTTCGGAGTATCTTGCGCAAGCGTAGTGGCCGACGAGGCCGCGCCTGTGGCGAGGATCCCCATCGCTGGCCCAAGGCCTTCTTTGCTGAGCAGGGTTTATTTTCTCTGACACCTGCCCAGGCTGTGGCCTGTCAATCCTTAACCAGGTAACACCACCAACCGGAGAGCCGTATGCGGGAAATCCGCCTGTACGGTTCGGAGGGAGGGGGAGCAGCACGCTCTCCCTACCCCTATCCAGCGAGGAATTCCAGCTGCGGCCGCTGGGTGGTCGTTTGACTCGGTCAAACCTGTTCGAAGCCAGTGGCGGATCTCGGAGATTCATTTCTAAGTAACAGATTGTGCAAGAGATAGTGCGATGTTTGACCGGCTCTCGGGTCATTTCCAGAAGCTTCAAAAACACTCTAATTTTGCTCTTCAAGTTTCCATAATATATTGAAAAAATTGATCTTATAAATGATTCTGGCGCTCCGACTTTCGGGTTGAGTTCAGGGGGGGATTGTGTTAGTTTCAGGGCATGCATCGAGTCGGCTGACGATTCACCAATCCTTTCCTGGTCCTTCGCTGCCTTTCCACAATCCAAGTTTCCGCTGGTGGGTTTCAACCTCATGAAAGATATTCGGAAAGAAGTCTTGAGCAACGGGCTGACGATCCTGACGGAGCAAATGCCCCATGTTCGATCGATATCCATGGGGGTTTGGCTGAAGGTTGGTTCCCGCTGCGAAACTCCTGACGTAAATGGCGTGGCCCACTTTATAGAGCACCTCCTGTTTAAAGGGACCAGCCACCGCACAGCCGAGGAAATTGCGCGCCAGATTGACTCTATCGGGGGTCACTTGGATGCGTTTACCGCCAAGGAGACGATCTGCTTCAGCACCAAGGTGTTGGACGAGAACCTGCCTGCCGCCTTCGACATCCTCTCGGATCTGGTTCTCCATCCCAAGTTCGACCCGGACGAGATGGAGAAGGAACGGGGAGTGATCCTGGAAGAGATCAAGATGGTCGAAGACACCCCGGACGATCTCGTGTATGAGATCTTCACTCAGAACTTCTGGAAAGACCAGCCCTTGGGCCGACCCATTCTGGGTACCAAACAGACGATCCGCAGACTCGACCGAGAGCAGGTTGTCAGGTTCTTCAAGGAGTTCTACACCCCGGATGACATCATCATCTCGGCGGCCGGCAATCTGGATCACCAGCGAATCGTGGATCTGGTCGGCGAGCGATTCGGATCGCTCAACACTCGCATGAACGGTTACGTGGAGGCCCCGGCCCAGACCTCGAGCCGGATCACCATTCGAAACAAAAAAGATCTGGAACAAGTCCACATTTGTCTGGGAGTACCGTCCTACGCCCTTTCCCACCAGGATCGATATGTGTGTTACGTTCTCAACACCATCTTAGGCGGTGGGATGAGTTCGCGTCTGTTTCAGAACATTCGAGAGAAACAAGGCCTGGTCTACGCCATCTTTTCGGGCCTGAATTCTTATCGCGACACCGGTTGCCTTTCGGTTTATGCCGGGACGTCGCTCGAAAACGCGGGGCGGGTTGTAGATTTGATCGTCCAGGAGTTTCGGAGCCTCAACCGGCACCCGGTTGATGAAGAGGAGCTTCGGCGGGCAAAAGATCACCTCAAGGGCAGCTTGATGTTGAGTCTGGAATCCACCTCCAGCCGAATGTCCAACCTCGCTCGTCAGGAACTCTATTTTGGAAAGTACGTGTCGCTCGACGAAATGATTGGGAGCATCGAAAAAGTAACCGCCGATCAGGTACAGAAACTGGCCAACACGTTCTTCAGCAGCCGGCACATCGCCCTGACGGTGCTTGGAAACCTCGATGGGTTCAAGATCTCGCGCGAGCGCCTCGAGTGCAACTAAGACAGGAATAAGTTCTCATTGACAGTGGTGTCGCGGTGGTTTGAAAATGCCCGCGTTGAAGAAGGCAGGTGACGTGGGGGTGGGTTCGGTTTTGGTTCCGGCTCGGATCGGTTGCGCGTGTCACTGAGAATCTCAGTCCTAGGAAGCAGCAGTTCCGGGAATTGCGCTTTCATCGCGACCCACAGAACCAGGATTCTTCTGGATGCGGGCTTCAGCACGACCCAAATTCGAAAGCGCCTGGCGCAACTGGGAGAAAGCCTGGATAGCATCGATGCCCTAGTCATCTCTCACGAGCATTCGGATCACATCAGCGGACTGCAGTCTCTCACAGCTAAATGCAACCTTCCCGTGTTTATCACTCCCGCTACTCTGGACGCCATTCGACCGAGGATTGAGGGTTTGAAGCCGGTACTGATGCAAGCCGGAGAACCGTTCGAAGTGGGCGATCTGAAGGTTTCACCGTTCTCGGTGCCTCACGACGCCGCGGATCCCCTAGGCTTTCACTTCGAGGCGGAAGGCCTGAAGATCGCCCACGTGACCGATCTGGGCTACTTTACAGAACTGGTTGTCCAGCGCTTGAGAGGGAGCCACGTGTTGGTTTTGGAGTCCAACCACGATTTGGACATGTTGAGGGCGGCTCCTTATCCGTGGTTCGTCAAGCAGCGGATCATGAGCCGCCACGGCCACCTGTCCAACGAAATGGCTGGTCGTTTCTTCGATGAATCTTTCGACGGACTAGCGCAGTACATCGTGTTGGCCCACCTGAGCGAAAACAGCAACCACCCGCAAATTGCCCAGGTGGTGGCCGCCACAGCGCTGGAGAAAAGGGCTTTCAAGCTCCAGAACCTGTGGCTGGCCAGCAAGTCGGCTCCAACCCCGATGATCGAGATGTGAGCCGGAGCTCTGAACTGGGGGCCGCAGGGCAAAGCTGAGAGGGAACTCAATTGATCACCCGATACACGCGACCGGAGATGGGCCGGGTCTGGTCCGAAGAGAACAAGTTCCGAAAGTGGCTGGAGGTCGAGATCGCCGCCTGCGAAGCTCTGGCCGAACGGGGCCTGATTCCCGCTTCAGTGGTGGACCCCATCCGCAAGAAGGCCAACTTCAGCGTTGAACGCATCAACGAAATCGAGAAAGAGGTCAAACACGACGTCATCGCCTTCACCACATCGGTGGCCGAGTATGTTGGTCCGGAGTCGCGCTATTTTCATTACGGTCTTACCTCTTCGGACGTGGTGGACACGGCTTTGGCTCTCCAGTTGAAGCAGGCCTCGGATCTGCTCTTGCAGGACCTGGAGGCCCTGCTTGAGGTGCTGAAACGGCGGGCCCTGGAGTTCAAGGAAACCGTGATGGTGGGGCGGACTCACGGAATCCACGCCGAGCCCACCACACTCGGTCTAAAGATCACAGTGTGGTATGAAGAGTTCAGGCGGAACCGGCGCCGTCTGGCGGCGGCGGCCGAGAACGTTCGGGTCGGCAAAATCTCAGGGGCCGTTGGAACCTTCGCTCACCTGGATCCGGAGATTGAAGAGGCCGTTTGCCGGAAACTGGGTCTGGCTTTCGATCCGGTCTCCACGCAGGTCGTTCAGCGGGACCGGCATGCCGAGTTCCTGGCTGCTCTGGCCATCATCGCTTCAAGCCTGGATAAGATCGCAACCGAGGTCCGGGGGTTGCAGCGCACCGAGGTGCGGGAGGCCGAGGAGTACTTTTCCCCGGGACAAAAAGGGTCTTCAGCGATGCCCCATAAGCGGAATCCAGTCAGCTGCGAACAGATCTGCGGACTGGCTCGCGTGGTGAGGGCCAACTTGCAGGCCGCTCTGGAAAACGTGGCCCTCTGGCACGAGCGGGACATCTCCCATTCGTCCGTAGAGCGTGTCATCCTTCCTGATTCCACGATACTGGTCGACTACCTCCTTGCCAAAACCACCCAGCTCATTGACCGGCTGCTGGTCTATCCTGAGCGAATGCTGCAAAACCTGGAGTTGATGAAAGGATTGGTCTTTTCCGGACAACTTCTGCTGGAACTGACCCAAAAAGGGGTCAGTCGAGAAGAGGCGTACTCCTGGGTTCAGCGGAATGCCATGCGCGTTTGGAAGAACGAAGGAGACTTCAGCACTCTGGTGGCGGAAGATCCTGATGTCGCCCGCCATATGAGTCCCTCGGAGATCGACCGGATCTTCGATGTGAAGCATCAGTTGCGGCACGTGAATGCGATTTATGACCGGGTCTACGGATCCTGATATTTCGACGGTTAAAGGACAGGATATTTCCCTATGAAAGCCAGGGTCTTTGTGAGTCTCAAAAAGAGTGTACTCGATCCCCAGGGTAAGACCATCCATCACAGCCTGCAGAATCTGGGCTATGCCAACATTACCGGCGTTCGGCAAGGAAAGTTCTTCGAGCTGGACCTGGGCAGCAACGTGAACCGGGAGACCGCTGGGCCAGAAATCGAAAAGATCGCACGGAGTGTTCTGGTGAACCCGGTGATCGAGGAGTTCCGTTACGAGATTGAATAGGTGGACCCAATCCGCCGGCCGTCGGCACTCGGCCAGAGAGCCCTTGGCGGGCGCCTTTGGCAAAGTGATTTGGAGGGCAGGCCGAAGCGGTGAGGAACCGACGGGCACAGAATCCGTATTTCCCATGAGCTGATCGGCAGGGAGAGGGCTATGAAATTCGGAGTCATCATTTTTCCAGGCAGCAATTGCGAACACGACATGTACCACCTAATCGGAAAGGTGCTGAATCAGCCGGTTCGCTTCATTTGGCACCAGTCTAAGGAAATATCCGACTGTGACGCGGTCATCGTTCCGGGCGGTTTCTCCTACGGAGACTACTTGCGGACCGGGGCGATCGCCAGGTTTTCTCCCGTGATGAGTGCGGTCAAAGAGTTCGCGGCCAAAGGGGGCTTGGTTTTGGGGATCTGCAATGGATTTCAAATCTTGCTGGAAGCAGGTCTCCTTCCGGGAGCCATGCTCAGGAACAAAGGTCTGAAATACGTGTGCCGGCACGTGCACTTACGGGTCGAATCTGATCGGATCCCTTTTACAGCCGGAATCACGCCAGGAAGCGTACTGTGCATTCCCATTGGGCACATGGAAGGTAACTACTTTGCCGAGGAATCGACGTTGCGGGAGCTGGAGCGAAACCGTCAGATTGTCTTCCGGTATTGCACTGCCCGGGGCGAAGTCACCGAAGCCGCCAACCCCAACGGTTCTTTGTCGAACATCGCCGGCATCTGCAACCCCCAAGGCAACGTGCTGGGCATGATGCCGCACCCCGAGCGCGCCAGCGAACCTCTCTTGGGTGGTGTGGATGGAATGATGATTTTCAAATCGATGGTGCAGGCTGCGGTCGCCAATGTCGGATGACAACATGAAGACTGACCTCGTAATTACCCCCGAAATCCTGGCTCACCACCATCTCACGGACGAAGAGTATCGGCGCATCCTGGTCTGCTTGGGACGAGAACCATCCTTGACCGAATTGGGCATCTTCAGCGTGATGTGGAGCGAGCACTGCAGTTACAAAAGCTCCAAGGTCCATCTCAAGCGTTTGCCGACACGTGGGCCGCGCGTCTTGCAGGGCCCCGGCGAAAACGCCGGGATCATCGACATAGGGGATGGCTACGCGATTGCATTCAAGATTGAATCTCATAACCATCCCAGTTTTGTTGAGCCTTATCAGGGGGCTGCCACCGGAGTGGGCGGAATCCTGCGGGACATCTTTACCATGGGGGCCAGGCCCATTGCCGCCATGAACTCGCTTCGCTTCGGCCCTTTGGCCGACGGGCGAAACCGCCACATTATGGAAGGAGTGGTGGCCGGTATCGCGGGCTACGGCAACTGTTTTGGGGTCCCGACCGTGGGTGGTGAGGTGATGTTTGACGACTGCTATTCGCAGAACCCGTTAGTCAACGCTTTCGCGCTGGGAATCTTTCGGAAGGATCAGATCTTTTTCGGAAAGGCCTCAGGGGTAGGGAATCCCGTGATCTACGTCGGGGCCAAGACGGGGCGGGATGGCATCCACGGGGCGACCATGGCTTCGGCCGAATTTGACGAGGAATCGGAAAGCAAACGACCGAATGTGCAAGTGGGAGATCCCTTCCTGGAAAAGTTGCTGCTGGAAGCTTGTCTGGAAGCGATGAAAACGGGCGCCATTGTCGGGATTCAGGACATGGGTGCGGCCGGCCTCACCTGTTCGACCTGCGAAATGGGTGGTCGGGCCGGAACCGGTATCGAAATCGATCTTCAGTACGTACCTCAACGTGAGACTGGCATGACGCCTTACGAAATCATGTTGAGTGAGTCTCAAGAGCGCATGCTGCTGGTCTCCGAGAAAGGGCGGGAGCAGGAGGTGCTGCAGGTTTTTCAGAAGTGGGAAATCGATGCCGTCATCATCGGAGAGGTGACTCAGGATGGACTGCTGCGAGTCAAAGACCACGGAGTTGTGGTGGCTGAAATCCCGAATCGAGCCTTGACCGACGAAGCGCCTGTCTATCAGCGTCCGCTCCGAAAACCGAATGGTCGAGAACCAAGGGTTGAGAGGATCCGGTCGGAAGAGGCCAGCCGCAGCGCCGACTTCTACTCGCGAAGGTTAAAGGACTTTTTATCCTCGCCCAATCTGGGGTCCAAGGAATGGGTCTACCAGCAGTACGATCACATGGTCCGGACCAATACTGTGCTTTATCCCGGAGGCGATGCGGCTGTCATTCGCATCAAGAGCACGGACAAGGCCTTGGCCATGACTTTAGATGGCAACAGTCGGTACTGCCAGGCCAATCCCCGGCTGGGAGCCCAAATCGCGGTTGCCGAGAGTTGTCGGAACCTCGTTTGTGTGGGAGCGGAGCCGATGGCCGCCACCAATTGTCTCAACTTCGGCAATCCGGAGAAACCGGAGATCATGTGGCAGTTCAGCGAGGTGATCGACGGGATGAGCGAGGCTTGTCTGGAATTTGAAACGCCGGTGACCGGGGGAAATGTGAGCTTTTACAACGAGACGTTGGGTGGAGGAATCTACCCGACTCCAGTCATTGGAATGGTGGGATTGATCGAGCCGGCTTCCCAAGTAGTCGGTTCCTGGTTCGTGGCTCCCGGCCACCGAATTATGCTTCTTGGCAACTTGACGCATAGCCAGTCGGAATATGCTGCAGCGGTGAGGGCTTCTGAGCAGAACCCGACGGCCGGCGGGGATGTGTACGCTGAGTGGGCACGATCGCTGCCGTGTCCGCCGATCGATCTCCAGGAAGAGAAAAGGGTGCAAAAGGCATGCCTGGCGGCAATTCGCAGCAACCTCGTGCGCTCTGCACATGACTGCTCGGACGGTGGCTTGGCGGTGGCCCTGGCGGAAATGGGATTCTCATCACTGCATCGCGAAGCTCTCGGGGTGCGAGTCGATCTGCCCAGCGACACGGACTGGGGTTGCCTGCTTTTCGGAGAGTACCAGTCCAGGATTCTGGTGACGGTGGAGGACTCCGCCATCGATGCGATGCGCGACCTGGCGGCTCACCACCAGGTCAGCTGTCTGGTATTGGGTGAAATCGGCGGGTCCCGTCTTACGATTCGGGTAGCGGGTCAGACGGTTATCGACGAGAATATCCATACCTTGGAAGCAACCTGGAGGAATTCGCTGTCGCAATTTTTCGGCAGTCCAGTATAATCCTGACAGGAAACCCGATATGGACGACAAATTTCGTGAAGAGTGCGGCGTGTTCGGCGTTTTCAAGCACGAAGAGGCCGCTCGCATTGCCTACCTCGGTCTCTATGCCCTGCAACACCGCGGGCAGGAGAGCGCCGGGATCGTCACCACCGACGGGCTGGAGTTGTTTCGAGAACGAGGCATGGGACATGTGGCCGAGATTTTCGACGAAGCGACTCTTGAGAAGTTGCAGGGCGATGCGGCCATCGGTCACACGCGTTATTCCACAGCCGGCGGCAGTTCCATTCAGAACGCCCAGCCGATCCAGGTGACCTGCAGCAAAGGTGAGATTGCGCTCTGCCACAACGGGAACTTGGTCAATGCTCTGGAAATCCGCTCCCGGCTGGAAGCGCAGGGGTCGATCTTCCAGTCCACGAGCGACAGCGAGGTCATCCTGCACCTCATCGCCAAGTCGGCGAATGAAACCGTTGAGGAGGCTATTATCGATTCCCTGAGTCAGTTGCGAGGAGCTTATTCGTTGCTCTTCCTGACCAAGGAAAAGATGATTGCCGTGCGCGATCCCAGGGGGTTCCGGCCGCTTTGCTTTGGTTATCTGGACGGATCTCCGGTCGTAGGTTCGGAGACCTGTGCTTTCGATCTCATCGGAGCCCAGTTCGAACGCGAGATTGAGCCCGGAGAAATGCTGATTTGTTCAGAGAGCGGTTTGGAGTCGCGCCGCATCAGCCCGCCGGAAAAGCCGGCATTCTGCATCTTCGAGCACGTCTACTTCTCCCGCCCCGATAGCGTCATTTACGGCCGGTCTGTATACCAGAGCCGATATCTGTTAGGGAAGTACTTAGCGCAGGAGCAACCGGCAGATGCCGACATCGTGGTTCCGGTGCCCGACTCGGGCGTGGCGCCGGCTATCGGTTATGCCCAGGAGTCCGGCTTGCGCTTCGAATTCGGTTTGATTCGGAACCATTACGTGGGACGGACCTTCATTGAGCCCAAGCAGAGTATTCGTCACTTTGGAGTTCGCATCAAACTGAATCCGGTCGCGGATCTGCTCCGAGGCAAGCGAGTAGTGCTGGTGGATGATTCTATCGTGCGGGGCACAACCAGCCGCAAGATCGTCAAGATGGTTCGGGCGGCGGGGGCACGGGAAGTGCACATGCGCATCAGCTGTCCACCCACCGTTTCCCCGTGCTTCTACGGTGTGGATACTCCCACCAAGAGAGAGTTGATCGCCTCCAGCCACACTCTGGAGGAGATCTGCAAGTACATCGAAGCGGATTCCCTGGGCTACCTCAGTCACGAGAAGATGTTGCTAGCCTGCGGTGACACGCATCACGAGGGGTATTTCTGCTCGGCCTGCTATACCGGCAAGTATCCGGTTGACTTCCCCGAGTCGGCACTCGTCGAAGTCACGGAGAACGTGGAATTCTAGCCTTTGCAGCGCTCGCTTCATTCCACTCACCTGCCCCGAAAGACACCCACATGAAGCCAAGAACTCCTTCCAGCTACCGAGACGCCGGTGTGGATATCGACCTGGCAGATCGAGCCAAGCGCCGAATCAAGCGGCTGGCACGGAAAACCTTCACGCCGGCGGTGTTGACCGAGATTGGAGGGTTTGGAGGCCTCTTTCGTCTCGATCGAAAAGGCCTCCGACAACCGGTCCTGGTTTCCAGCGTGGATGGGGTCGGTACCAAGCTCAAGGTGGCTTTCGCCACTGGGATTCATCACACGGTCGGCAAGGACCTGGTTTGCCACTGCGTCAACGATATCCTGGTTCAGGGGGCCGTTCCTCTGTTCTTTATGGACTACATCGCGACTGGCCGAATGGAGCCCGACGTGATTGCCCGGATTGTAGAGGGTTTGGCTGCCGGCTGCCGAGAAGCCGGCTGTGCGCTGCTGGGAGGCGAAACGGCTGAGATGCCGGGCTTTTACGCGGACGGCGAATACGATTTGGCTGGTTTCGTGGTGGGCGTTGTGGATAAGTCGAAGATTCTGGATGGCAGGCGTATTCGTCCCGGAGACACCCTCGTTGGATTGCCTTCCGCCGGCCTGCACACGAACGGCTATTCGCTGGCACGCAAGTTGCTTTTCGATGTTGCCGGATACGATCCGGGGAGTTTCGACGAAGAGCTGGGTGAGACGGTGGGTCAGGCCTTGCTCCGCCCGCATCTGAGCTATCTGAAGGCCCTGCAGCCGTTGACTGCGGCCGGTGCGCTGAAGGGCATGGCTCACATCACGGGAGGGGGACTGACCGACAACATCCCTCGAGTTCTCCCAGCAAACTGTCGCGCCGTCATCCGGCTGGGATCCTGGTCTGTGCCGCCGATCTTCGGTTTACTCCAGAAACTCGGCAGCATTGGCGATGAAGAAATGCTCCGAACCTTCAACATGGGCATCGGCATGGTTGTGATTGTGGGACGGCAAGCCCTTCCGAAAGTGGAGCAACACCTCCATAAAGTGAAGCAGCCCTACTTCCGCATTGGAGAAGTTCGGGAGGGAGGGGCGCGGGTCGTCTACGAGACATGAGACGGTTAGGAATCTTGCTGTCAGGACGAGGATCGAATTTCGAGGCCATCGCGGATCACATCGATTCTGGCGATCTTCAAGCACAGATTTCGGTGGTGATCAGCAACGTGGCCACGGCTCCGGGTCTCGAGAAAGCGCGCCAGCGTGGCTTGGAGGCGGTCTTTGTTCCATCCAAAGGAGTCGGCCGTGAGGAATTTGAAAGCCGCCTGCAGGAAGTGCTCAGACAGAAACAAGTCGATCTGATCTGTCTGGCCGGTTTCATGCGCCTGCTGAGTCGAGCTTTTATCCAAGCCTTCCCGCTCAAGATCTTAAACATCCATCCCTCGCTCCTTCCGGCTTTTCCTGGTCTGGACGCGCAGCGTCAGGCGCTGCACCACGGGGTTAAAATTTCGGGGTGTACCGTTCACTTTGTGGATGAAGGATTGGATTCGGGGCCAATTGTCGGCCAGGCCTGCGTGCCGGTCTTGGACGAGGATACCGAGGAAACGCTTTCGGCGCGAATTCTGAAGGAAGAGCACCATCTCTACTGGAAGTCCATCCAGCGCGTGCTCGCAGGCCACTTTCGAGTCGAGGGGCGACGAGTCATCTGGACTTCAGAGAACTCTTAGAAAACTGAGGCGCGGTCCCTCGCCGGACGGGCGCCTGAGGGACATAGCAGGATGTCGAGTACCTTGGGAATCGAAGAACAGCTGGAATATCTGAGCAAAGGTGCGGCCGAAATCATTCAGCGAGAAGAACTGAAGTCCAAGCTGGTTCGGTCGGCGCAGACCGGCCAGCCGCTCCGGATCAAGGCAGGGTTCGATCCCACCGCTCCGGATCTGCACCTGGGGCACACGGTGCTGATCCGGAAGTTAAAACACTTTCAAGATTTGGGTCACACGGTCATCTTTCTGATCGGAGACTTCACGGGCATGATCGGCGATCCCTCGGGTCGCAACGTGACACGCAAGCAGCTCAGCCGTGAGGAAGTGGCTCAGAATGCAGAGACCTACAAACAGCAGGTTTTCAAGGTGCTCGATCCGGAGAAGACGGTGCTGGATTTCAACAGCCGGTGGATGTCAGACATGAGTACCGAAGATTTCATCCGGCTGGCGTCGCGATATACGGTGGCTCGCATGCTGGAGCGGGACGACTTCTCCAATCGAATGCGCAACAACCAACCTATTTCCATCCATGAACTGCTCTATCCGCTGGTTCAGGGATATGACTCTGTGGCCTTGAGCGCCGATGTGGAACTGGGGGGCACCGACCAGAAATTCAACCTCCTGGTGGGGCGGGAACTGCAGAAGGAATATTCCCAAGAACCCCAAGTGGTCTTGACGATGCCCATTCTGGAAGGCCTCGACGGCGTCAAGAAGATGTCCAAATCTCTGGGGAATTACATTGGCATCAACGATCCGCCCCAGGAGATGTTTGGGAAAGTCATGTCCGTCTCTGACGAGCTGATGTACCGCTACTACGAGCTCTGCTCCGATCGTTCGTTGAAGCAGATCGAACAGCTGAAGCAGGACGTGGCTAAAGGCAGACGTCACCCCAAGGCGGTGAAGGCGGAGTTGGCCCGCATGATTGTGACGGAGTTTCATTCGATCGGTGCGGCGAGCGCCGCGGAGGACGAGTTCAACCGCGTTTTTTCCTCCGGACAAACGCCGGAACACATCGAGGAAGTCCGCTGGCCGGCCTCTCCCAACAAGTTGCGTCTCCCGAAGCTACTGGCGAAGCTGGGTTTGGTCTCATCCGTAACGGAGGCCTCCCGACTGATTGAACAGGATGCCGTAATGATCGATAATGCCAGGATCGGCGACGTTAAGTTTGAATTGGACCTGTCGAGGCCAGCGAGCTACGTGTTGAAGGTAGGAAAGCGACGGTTTTTGAGGCTCACAGTGGCATAATAATCCGGAGAGGCCACCTGACCGGTTTCGAAGGAGCAACCTTATGATTCACTGTCTCCAGTGTGGAGCCGAGCAAGACGACAGCAACGTTTACTGCACCAAGTGCGGAAGCCGTTTGGGGGCCGAGACCTCCGACGAGGACAGGGGGTCGTTGCCCGAAGATGCCTTGCTCTCGGGCGATTCCAGGGACGAAGAGGAAAAGATCCTTCGCGAACTGAAAGAGGCGCTCAAGGTAGTCGAAGAGCCCAAGCCGAACCAACCAGCGCAGCCGAAGTCCCCGACGGCCTTCGCAAAACGGCTCTGGATTACGGCGCTGGCTTTGGTAGTGACCCTGGCGTTGGTCATCTCTTTGGAATTGTTCCGCAGATCCCGATACCAGGAAGCTGAGCCGCCGCCAGCGCCCACATCCACAACTGTTGAGCTTGAGCCTGACCAGGGTTCCGCTGAAGAGCAGACCCGGCGGGAAACCATTGGGCGGATTGGTGCGATGCTGGAGGGGATCCAGGCTTACGAAAAGGCCAGGAAAACCCTTCCACCCTCTCTCCTGAGCCTGAACCGTAGCTACGCCGAACCTGAAAATCTCAGAGACAGTTGGGGACAGGGAATTCTTTACTTGGTCGACCTCACCCACAAGACTTTTGTGATCCGATCATTTGGACCTGATGGGCAGCGAGATACCCCAGACGATGTCTACGTAACCAATGAAGAGGCAGGAAGCTTCCAGAAGCAGCATGAGCAGGCCATCAACGAGTGGAAGGTTGCCAATCCCAACCTTCATGCCCAGATGACTGCCATTGGTCCCTCCCCTGAAGAGCTTCGTCGACTCGAGGCGGCTCGCAAAGCCGAAGAAGAGAAAAAGAAGCAGCAACAAACGGTGCTGGCTGAACAGCAAAAACGGGAAGAACAAAAACGGCTGGAGGCGACTCGTTTGGAGGAAGAGAGGCGCAAGCTGGCCGAAGCCAAGCAACGGGAAGAGGAACTTCGGCAGGCGAAGGCCCGCCAAGAGGCGCTGCAGCGCCAGCGGGCCGAGCAGCAGTTAGTCCGCCTGGAGGAGAACTTCATTGACGGCTTGAGCCAGTGGGATGCCCCTTCCAGTTGGGAGATTATTAAGGAAAAAGATTCGCCGATGTTGCGAGTGCAAGGGCTTGGTTTCACCAAGCAGGGGGGAAACTGGCGCGACTACCGGTTGGAATTCGAGCTCAAGATCAACAAGGAGTCAGCGGGCTGGGTCATTCGTGCTCGCGACTCCAGCAACTTCTACCTTTTTAAACTGGCATCGGATCGGGCCAAAGCCATTCCTAAGAACACCCTGGTCAAATACATCTACGCCGACGGAAAGTATTTGAACTCCCTGAAACGCGACGACGCTCCAGGAGCGGCGGGTGTCATTCCCATGCCCTTCAAAGTCCGAAACCGTGATTTTCACAAGGTGGTGGTGATGGTTAAAGGCAACACCATGACCCACTATATCAATGGGATTCAGGTGGACTCTTGGACCGATGATACCTTTGATCACGGTCGATTCGGGTTTAACGCCAGCATCATCGAGCAGGCCACGATTCGCACCGTCTCCGCCAGCCCAGCGAATTGACGGTCTGCGCGCGGCCTAGGGTTGCAGTCGCTCGCGGGCAGCTCGCAGGAGAAGAATGGCCAGCACGGTGAAGGCGCCCAGGGCAATCAGGTCTGCCGCTGGCCCAAGCCGTTGCTCGAAGTGATACTTGGCCCCCAGATTGAAAAGGTTCGCCAGATAGCCTTCCTTGACTCCCGCAAAAAAAGCGATCGCAATCCCGCCCAGCGATCCCCCCGCTACCAGTCCCGTGCTGTAAAGCATCCCGGAGCTCACTTCGGACTCTTCCACTTTTCTGTTCGACAGTTTGTCAACCAGGGCCTTGACCATGCCCCCCACGTAGATCGTGGAGGTTGTGGAGAGGGGCAAGTACGCTCCGACCGCAAAAGAAAGAGATCGCACACCGCAAAGCTCCAAGACCAGGGAAATGAAGATTCCGATTATGACCAAGCCCCACGGCAGTTCACGGCTCAGCATGCCTTTGATGATGGTGGACATCAAAGTTGCTTGAGGTGCCGACAGCTTGACTGAGCCGATTGGCCCGTAGGCCGAATTGTGCAGGAGCAGCAGGGTCCCGCCAATGGCAAGCACTGAGACCAAAACACCAATGATCAAACCCAGCTGCTGGCGGATGGGGGTCGCGCCGACAATGTAACCGGTCTTGAGGTCCTGCGAGGTGGCCCCCGCATTCGCGGCCGCAATGCAGACGATCGCTCCCACACAAAGAGCCACAGCCTGATAGGCTTCGCCGCCCCAGCCGATCGAGACAAAGATCAGGCAAGTTGCCATCAGCGTGGCGATGGTCATGCCTGAAATCGGGTTCGAGGAACTGCCGATGATGCCGACGATGCGCGAGGACACGGTGACGAAGAAGAAGCCGAATACGACGATCAGAGCGGACATCAACAAACTCCCGGGGAATTGTCCGGGAATCTGAGGCAACACCGACATCAGCAACGCCAGAGCGACCGATCCCACCACCACGTAAGTGATCGGGATGTCCTTCTCCGTTCGTCTCGCCAGATTGGCCGCCGTGCCTTGATTCGATAAGCTGGCGACGCTATCGCGGAACGAACTCACAATGGTCGGCAAGGTCCTCAGCAGCGTGATGACTCCGGAACAAGCGACGGCGCCCGCCCCGATGTATCTTACATAACCGCGATAGATCTCCGTTGGATCCATCTGAGAAATCAACTTGTCGCTCCACCCCGGCTTGAGAACCTCCCCAAGCTTGTCTCCGAAAATGGTGATGAGCGGGATGAGTACCAGCCAGGACAGAACGCCTCCAGCCACCATGGTGCCGGCGATTCGGGGGCCAATGATGTATCCCACGCCCAGGTACTCAGGCGTGATCTCGCCGTTGATGGTGGCGTTGGGGAACTGACTGGTCCGGCTAGTGACGTAGGTGGGTACTTCTTTCCACAAACCCAGGATGCTCATCAGGAATTTGTACAACAAGGCTACGCCGAGCCCGCCGAAGACCTTCTGGGCCAGACTGCCGCCTTTCTCGCCTGCCACCAGCACCTCGGCGCAGGCCGTTCCCTCCGGGTAGGGGAGGACGCCGTGCTCCTTGACGATCAGCGACCGGCGAAGGGGAATCATGAACAGAATACCCAGAATCCCGCCCACCAAAGACAGAACCAGAATCTGGTTGTAGCGGAAGAACTGTTGCCCTTGGTAGAGAAAGATCAACGCGGGGATTGTGAAGACCACGCCGGCTGCGACAGATTCCCCGGCCGATCCGATGGTCTGGACAATATTGTTCTCGAGGATGGTAGATCGGCCGATTCGCTTGAACACCGCGATGGACAGGACGGCGATCGGGATGGAGGCGCTGACAGTCAGGCCTGCCCGCAGAGCCAGGTAAACCGTGGAAGCCCCAAATATGATGCCGAATATCGCACCCAAGATGATGGCTTTTGCGGAGAACTCCGCGACTTCCTTCTCGTCCGGGACGTAGGGTTTGAACCTCTCGCCGGATTCGCCTGAGGGGTTGTTCTTGAAGTTGTGGGTTTCCATTCCGCCCTCCGCTTCGAACCTGAAAAGCCGCTCCAGCATCGAGCGCAACCGGCCCGCACTGCTCGTCAGTGCCCTTGGTCCTTCGCCGGGTCAGCGCCCAAGCCAGGGAATCACACCTTGATGGATGAGTTGATGAGCTGCTGGACAAGTACCCGCAAGCAAAACGCGTGCCAAGGTACCACCGCTCCGAAACCCGCGTCAAGCGCTCCCGAGGGGACGCTCGTTCCGTTCAAAGGCCCTTTTCAGGGCTTCGCTTCAGAAGTTCCACCGTTGGGATCGTTTTTCTCTAATTCGAGATCGCCATTTGCCGATGATTCAATTAGGCTTAGGAGAAACCGTAACCGGCGAAAGGGTAAGGTCAGCGAGAGGTTGAAGGATCGGGAGCGCTCCAGCAGTCCCAGCCCAATTGTGGGGACCAGGGGTTCGACACTGCCAGAGACTTCTTGACAACATTGAACTTATCCAATAAACTCTCAACTCATTTTGCGGAAGGATGGACAGCGGTGATCAAACTCGACATTATTAATCAGGTGGTGGAGCGGACCGGAATCTCGCGGACGAAGGCAGAGATGGCGGTCGATTCCGTCTTCGAGGCGATGAAACAGGCCCTCCAGCGGAATGATCGCATTGAACTGCGAGGGTTTGGCGTGTTCACCATCAAGCCTCGCAAGACCGGCATCGGTCGCAATCCCCGGACTGGAGAGGAAGTCTCGATCCCTCCTGGGAAAGCTGTTCGGTTCAAGCCTGGAAAAGACTTGCAGTCGGTGTAGTAAACCGAATCCTCAAAGCCGATTCAACGAAGGCGAGCTAAAGGCTCGCCTTTGTTTTTTTGCCCTGCCTCAGCTGTAATCCTGCCGGTGACTTCCGGTCAGAGAGGTCGATTTGGGATAGCGAGTCGCTATTTCTGACCGGACGCCCCTCACATCACACTAACCGGATCGATATCCACGCTTACCTTGCGAAGATCGATCCCTCGCGCCTCCCCCTCTTTCAGTGACCGCTTCAGAATTTCTCTGAGCTTGGAGCGGCTTTTGGATTTAATGAGAATCTGAAACCGATACTGCTGTTTTAGCCTCGCCAGGGGCGACTGAGTCGGACCCAGAACCCGGAAAGTGGTATCGGTTTGTTGGTCGACGATTTGTCCCAACGCTTGAACAATGCGCAACGCTTCATCCAGATTCCGATCCCTGACCAGAATGCAAGCCAGGGATGCGAAGGGTGGGTAATGCATGAACTGGCGGAAGCGTAGTTCTTTTTGGTAGAACCCCTTGTAATCATGCTGGGCCACGAATTTCAGGCAGTAATGCTCGGGAGCAAAAGTCTGGATCAGAACTTCTCCCGCCAGCTGGCCCCGTCCTGCCCGCCCCGACATCTGAGACAACAGCTGGTAAGTGCGCTCTGCGCTGCGAAAATCCGGTAGGGAGAGAGAATGATCGGCCAGCAAAACGCCCACCAAAGTCACGTTGGGGAAGTCGTGGCCTTTGGAGATCATCTGGGTTCCAACGAGAATGTCGACTTGGCCAGACTGCACTTCGTGGAGAATTCTGGAGTGGGCGTTTTTGCGAGAGGCTGTGTCACGATCTAGTCGGGCTATCCTGGCCTGAGGGAAAGCCTTGCTAAACAAGGTCTCAACTTTCTCCGTTCCTTCGCCAAGGTAATAGAGGTACTCACTGCCACAGCGGCCGCATTGTTTCGGCGGTTTCTGCTGGAATCCGCAGTAGTGGCAGAGCAGGCAGTTCTTGCCACGGTGATAGGCGAGCGAGATGCTGCAATTCCGACATTGAAAAGTCTCGCCGCAGCTCCGACAAAGGACGAATGCCGAGAACCCTCGGCGATTCAAAAGGATCAAGACTTGTTCCTTGCGTTCCAGCCGTACCTGGATTGCCTGCCTCAGTTCCTGCGACAGGATTGAGTGCCGGCTCGACTCTTGAAAATCGAGCCGCATGTCTACCAGCTTGACCGAGGGCAACGGCCGCGAGTGGACCCGCTGGCTGAGCTGAGCCAAACTGTACTTACCTTCGTGGGCGTTGTAGCAGGTCTCGATGGCAGGAGTGGCGGAGCCCAGAACAACCACTGCCTTGCGCATCTTGCCAAGGACCAGGGCCAGGTCTCGCGCGTGATAGCGGGGCCTCTCCTGTTGTTTGTAGGATGGGTCGTGCTCCTCGTCGACAATGATCAGCCCGAGGTTCGAGAGCGGTGCGAAAATCGCAGACCGAGTGCCTACCGCCACTTTGGCCTGACCGGACCTTATCCTCCACCATTCGTCCCGCCGTTCGCCTTCTCCCAGGGCGCTGTGGAGGATTGCTACCGTCTCTCCGAGTCTCGCGCGGAATTCGGCTGCGATCCGCGGCGTGAGTCCAATTTCGGGCATTAAAATCAGAGAATCCTGTCCCTGTCTCAGCTTCTCTTCGATGAGGTTGAGGTAGATTTCCGTTTTTCCGCTTCCGGTCACGCCATGCAGGAGCACGGGGAAGTACTCCAGGCGAGTGGAGTGATTTCGAATCAGCCGCAAGGCCTCCTCTTGCTCGGTCGTCAAGGATCGAATGGCCGGACCCTCATGGGCCGGCAGCGCCAAGAATGGGTCGCGGGAAATCGATTGCTCCGTGAGTCGTACGACTCCTTTTCTCTCCAGAACACGAAGGGTCGACAAGGACACGCGACACTGCTTTTGAAGGTCGGCTGCCAACACGGGTGACTCGTTGGAGGTCAAAGCAGCAAGTACTCGCAATTGGGCATCGGTCAAGCTCTCCAGAGCTGTTCTCTCTTGAATTGAGGCGGTCAGGGCAACCGATAGTTGTGTTCGTTGCCCTGCGGCGTGGGCCAGCTTCTGCCTGGATTCCGCCCAACCTAAACGGACGAGCTTCTCGGCGGCTCGGCAAGAGATGGTCCCCTCTCTTGTAATTTGAGACCACTTCAAGACTCTGCGCTCGGCCAGCCGGTACAGCATATTCCGAGCCTCTGCCGACAGCGCGCCAAGCTGGTCTGGATGGGCACAGGCATCGAGGCCAGCTAACGTGATCTGAACCTGGCGGCGGCTCTGAACGTGACTCTTGGGCGGAAGGCACGCTTTCAGGACCTCTCCCAGACCGGCAAAATAGTAGTCCGCGGCCCATTCGCTGAGTCGGAACAGATCCTCCGAGATCAGGGGCATCTCATCCAGCAAGTCGATCACCTGTCGGACTGTTTCTTTGGGGAAATCCGGTGGCAATTGTTCCAGGGTCTTCACCACAAAACCGGTCAGCTTGCGGTTTTGAAATGGGACCAGGACACGTTGTCCGGGTAATAGGTGGCCCCAACGCTGGGGGTCAGACTGATAGTAGAAGTTTCGAGAGATGGGAAGAGATAGGGCTACTTCAAGAAAGGGGCCCTGGGTGCTGGTCGGTTGAGACACCACAGACACGTTTCGAGATCAGGGGCGGTGATGGAGTCATCTACGGCTGCGAGGATGGTACCATGCCAGACCCTCACTGAACCTGGCATTCCACTCCAGTCGAATCCCCCTCGATCAGGTGGTTTAAAGGTACCCTGTGCAACTCCGGAAAGGAGGTGCAGCGTTCTTCCGGGACTGACTCCTGGGAGCGGGCCTCACGCCTCCGAATTCAAAGCCTTGCGCACCTTCTTCATGTCCTCCCAGACGTCCCGCTTCGCTGCCGGGTTTCTCAGCAGGTAGGCTGGGTGGTACGTCACCATTACAGGGATGCGGTCATATTCATGAAACCGTCCGCGCAGCTTACCAATCGCTGATTTTGTCTGAAGAACAGTTTGAGCCGCTGCCGCCCCCAGGCAACAGATGACCTTCGGACGGATCGAATCCAGCTGTCGGAATAGGAAGGGCGAGCACGCCGAGATTTCGTCGGGCTCGGGAAACCGGTTGCCGGGAGGGCGGCACTTGACCACATTACAGATGTAAACTTCCTCCCGTTTCAGTTCGATGGCCTCAATGATCCGGGTCAAGAGCTGTCCAGCCTTTCCAACGAAAGGCAGACCCTGAGCGTCTTCGTCCGCCCCTGGCCCCTCCCCGACAAAGACCAGATCGGCCGTCGGATTGCCGGAGCCGAAAACGATATGAGTGCGTCCCGCGCACAATTTGCATCGCTGGCAGTCCCCCAGGTCTTGTCGGATCTTCTCCAGCGTCTCGCCTGGATAGGCTCCCGTCTCAGCAAACAGCGATGTATTGCGGTGGGCCGGTGCCTCGGCTGACCGTTGGCTGTGGGTGCCTGTGGTGCCTTTGAGGAGAGCCAAGCTTTCGATTCCCATCTCCTGGTAGTATTCGAGATGGGCTCGGAGTTGTTCAATCTGCGAGCCCAAAAGTTTCTTAGCCATGGGGGGAGCGGCAGGCAAGAACTTCATCCAGAATCCGATGAGCGACTTCCAATTTGCTGGCGCGATCGATGCGTCGCTCTCTTCCTTCTTTGCTGAGGATCGTGACCACGTTGGTATCGCTGTCAAAGCCGGCGCCCGGCTGACTGACATCATTCACAACGATCAAGTCCAGATTTTTCCGCTGGAGTTTCTGGCGGCCATGCTCCAAGGCGTTTCCCGTTTCCGCGGCAAACCCAACGAGGACCTGCTTCTGCTTCATTCGACCGATTTCGGACAGAATGTCGGGTGCCGGAACCAACTCCAAAGTCCACCCCGTCTCGTTTTTCTTGATCTTCTGGGTCGCCGCTCGCAAAGGTGTAAAATCAGCCACTGCGGCGGCCTTGATCACTATGGTGGCTTCTTGGAAATGGGCTAGAACCTGTTCCCTCATCTCCTGGGCACTTCGCACCAAGACTGTTTCCACTCCACTTGGAGGGGACAAGCGGGTCGGACCGCTCACCAGGATGGTGCGCGCCCCGCGTTGTCGGGCTGCCAACGCCAGCTGGTATCCCATTTTGCCGGACGAGCGGTTGGTCAGGTATCGAACCGGATCAATATCCTCACAGGTAGGTCCTGCCGTCACCAAGACCGTTTCGCCTTTCAGATCGAGCCTTTGGTAGGTGGTCTTCTCCACCTCCTCGACGATTCTGTCCAGTTCCGCCAGCCGCCCCTTCCCGTGATACCCCTCAGCCAGATAACCCTCATCCGGATCAACAATGACGGTTCCCCGTGCTCGCAGCGTCTCGACATTACGCTGCACGGCCGGATGGTTCCACATCTTTACGTTCATTGCCGGGGCCACGACGACTGGTGCCGGGGTGGCCAGATAGAGGGTGGACAGGAAGTCGTCGGCTATTCCGTTCGCGAACTTGGCGAGCGTGTTGGCCGTGGCGGGGGCCACAACCAATGCCCGGGCTTCCCGGGCCAAGTGAATATGGTCAATCGCAGGACCGGGTCCGAAATCTCCGCCGGTGCTGGAAAACATCTCGGTGATGACCGGACGGCCACTTAACGCCGCCAGTGTCAGCGGCGTAATGAACTTCTGGGCATGTTCGGTGAGGATCGCCGTGATCGTGTATCCCCGCTTCTGCAGCAAGCGAAGGAGCTCGGCCGACTTATAGGCTGCAATGCAACCGGTCACCCCGAGCAGGATCAGCGACGATTCCACTTTTCCGGAGTCCGTTTGGTCCATCTTAAGTCCAGATCAAAATAACCACTCCACCCTCCCGCAGCTAGGTGCCAACCGCCTGCAACCGAGGAGTTCTCAGCGCTTCGAGGATTTGGCCTCGCGAGCCCCTCGGCGCGCGGGCTTGACCTCTTCGGTGATCTCGTACTCCACGAGACCCGATGACACTTCCTCCTGCGCAATCCGCGTGAATTTCCTGGGCTGGGTGGGAGACGTGGCCACTTGCGGCCGGGCGCCGGCCTGCAACTGGCGGGTTCTCTTGGCGGCCAGGATGATATAGCGAAATTTACTGTCGACGGAACCGATGTTGCTTCCCAATTCAATGTCCTCCAAAAGTTTTGATGATGGATTCAACTCTTCCCAACATGCGCCGAGTCTTGCAGCGCTCAGCCAGGATAATGCTTCGCATAAGATCGGACGAGGAGGCGAGGTCTTCATTAATCAATACATAATCGTAGCGCTGGTAGCGCTCGATCTCAGTCTGACTCGCCCACCACAAGCGCTTGCGGATGGTATCGGCACTGTCGAGGCTACGCTTCTCCAAGCGTTCCTTGAGCATGGCGTACGACGGCGGCATCACAAAAATACCGATGGCTTCCGGGTACTTCGCCTTGACTTGCGCTGCACCTTCGGTATCGATGTCGAGCACCACGTCCATGCCGCTGGCCAAGGTTTGCTCCAGGCGCACCTTGGAGGTCCCATAATAGTGACCGAAGACCTGAGCGTGTTCAACGAACTCATCCTTGGCGATCATCTCTTCGAACGTTGCCTCGCTCACGAAGAAGTACTCCACGCCGTCCTTTTCGCTTCCGCGTGGCGGACGTGTCGTGTAGGACACGGAAAAGTCCAGATTGGGAATCTGTTTCAGCAGGCCGCTCACCAAGGTGGATTTCCCTGACCCCGAGGGAGCTGAGATGATGAATATACTTCCTGATCCCGACATAGATGACAGCGAGCAGCGACTCCTGCTCAAAGGAGTCAGCCCGCGCATGCAGAAAGTCTACTCCACGTTCTGGGCTTGTTCGCGGATTTTCTCTATCTCTGACTTCACTAAGATCGCACTGTTGGCGATCTCCAGGCCGTTACCTGTGATTCCGGTTGTCTTCGACAACATGGTATTGGCTTCGCGATTCATCTCCTGCAACAGGAAATCCAGTGTCTTGCCGATGTCCTGGCCACCATCGACCAAGGATCGAGCCTGAACGACATGGCTCCGGAGTCGGGTGATCTCTTCCGCAATGCTACTGCGCTCGACATAGAGGGCTGCTTCCTGCGCCACTCGGACCGGATCGACTGGGATCTCCCCGATCCACTCCTTCAGCCGAGTGGAGATTTTTTGGTGGTAGGCAGAAAGCAGGCCCTCCGAAGAAGCCTCGATCGTGGCCGTCGCTTTCTCGATGGAGTCCAGCCTGTCACGGATATCGCGAGCGAGGGCTTGGCCTTCCTGTACCTTCATTGATTCCAAGCTGCTCAAGGCTTCTTCCGCAGCTCGTGTCACGTCGGTTTTCAGCTGCTCAAAGCTGGCAGAGGAGCTCAGCGGGCTTTCGGTTGAGATGATACCCGGTATCCGCAGAATCTGTACCAGGTCGGGCTCCACCATGGCCCGGGTTTCCGCCTTCAGAGTTTCCAGAATCCGTAGGTAAGCCTCAAGAAGCGGCCGATTCAAAGAGAGGTTAACCGTGTCATTCTTTTCCACCAGCACCACCAGATCGATGCGACCCCGCCTGATCTTTGACTGAATGAAGCGCCGGAGAGGCACCTCCAGAGGAGATAACTCTGTGGGCACTCGAACGTGAAGGTCGAGAAAGCGATGGTTGACGGATCGGACTTCCACAGAACAGGCAAAGCCTGGACTGGAGAACCGGCCTCGTCCAAAACCGGTCATGCTCTTGATCAAAGTTCCGACTCCCTTCGATGCATTACTGATTAAGATAGTCACCGTGCGGCCTCAGGAAACCCAGGCGGCATCCGTGTCGGCAAACTGCAACTCGTAAAGTCGATGGTAGATGCCACCCCGGCTCATCAGCTCGTTGTGCGTGCCAATCTCGCAGATCCTGCCTTGGTCGAGCACCACGATGCGATCGGCCCGGCGGATGGTCGCCAACCGGTGAGCGATTACAAAGACCGTCCGGCCCTGCATCAAGTTGGAGAGGGCTTTCTGTACCAGGACTTCCGACTCCGAGTCCAGGGCCGATGTGGCCTCGTCGAGGATCAGGATGGGAGAATCTTTGAGAATAGCGCGGGCGATGGCGATGCGTTGCCTCTGTCCCCCCGACAACTTCTGTCCTTTCTCCCCAATGACCGAGTCATAGCCGTTGGGCAGCTGCCCAATGAAGTCATCGACTAAGGCTGCCTCGGCGGCGGTGATCATCTCTTCGACTGAAACTTGCTGCCGGCCGTAACAGATGTTGTTGCGGACTGTGTCGTTGAACAGGATCGTCTCTTGACCCACCAGCCCAATCAGCGAGCGGAGAGACTCCAGCGTGATGTCCCGGATATCGATCTGATCGATGAGAATCTTTCCGTCCGTCACATCAAAAAAACGCGGGAGCAAGTTGACCATCGTGGTCTTGCCGGATCCACTGGCCCCGACCAATGCAATCACCTCGCCCGGCTTAACCTTGAGGTTGATATCGCGCAAGACCGGTAGACGGCTGTCGTTGTAGTTGAACGAGACCTGTTGAAACTCGATCGAGTTTTTCAGAGAACTGACGTGAATCGCACCTGGCTTCTCAGTGACCTCGATGGGTTCGTTCATCAGCTCAAAGACCTTGCTGGTGGCTCCACTCGCCTGCTGGAAGCTGCTGTAAATTCCACTGATCCGGCGAACCGGCTCATACATCTTGATGAATGCAAACAGGAAAACCGCGAAATCACCGGCCGTCATCCGGCCCGAACGGATGGCGGTTTGCGCGTAGAACAGCATCAACGTAAGGGTCACCGCCCCCAGCACCTCCATGAACGGTGAGGCCATCGAGTGAATCCGTATCCAACTGAGATTGATCTTGGCGAGCCGCCTGGTAGCCTGCTTGAATTTCCCCAGCTCGAAGTTCTCCATCCCAAAAGACTTGACCACACGATGGCCGGTGATGGTTTCCTGGAGGAGCTCGCTGATCTCGCTCATCTTGTCTTGGCTGGAATGACTGCTCTGGCGGATCTTCCTGCCGAAGACCCTCGATGGATAGACGACCAAAGGTGCGATGAGGAGTGACACCGACGCCAGGGCCCAGTCCACCGAGAAGATGATGTACAAGAAGACCACTAGGGTCAGCCCCTGCTTGAGGGCGTCGGCCAAAACCGTGGAACTGGCAAACTGGATTTTCTCTATGTCGTTGGTCACTCGTGAGATGAGTCGACCCGTACTGTGGGTGTGCAAAAAACTCGAAGAATGGCTCAGAATTCGCCGGTACAGGTCGTTGCGAATGTTCATCACCACCGACTGCCCGACGTAATTCAGCATGAAGCTCGAGGAGTACTCAGTCAGGCCCTTTACGACGGTACCAGCCACGATCAGAAGTCCAATGACAAGCCAGACTGCATTGAATGGAAAAGGGTTGATCTGATCCAGGTAGATTTGAGAGTCGCTGAACGGCCATTTAAACAACTCAATCCGGCCGGCGGTCGGGGCAAAAAACAAGATGTTGTCAAAAATGGGCTTAATCAGGAGAGTGACCAGCGCTTCGCAGCCAGCCGAGGCGAGCATGAGTACGAAGGCTCCGGCGAAGAATGGCAGGTGGGGTCTGACGTAGCCAAAAATATGCCCGGTCTTAGCCATTCGTTAGGTGGGATTGCCGGACGACGTGGGACTCGGACAACCGGACCGGAACTTAGCTGCTTTTGCCGGAAAAGTCAAGGTTTGAATGTTTTACTTGACAAGAATCAAGGGCATACAGTAGCCTTGCAACTTTGCGATTTGGTAGGAATAGTCGCTCTTGCGTTGAGGTTCTTATGTCAACATTCGTGCCAAAACCCGGTCAGGTCGACAAGAAATGGTGGGTGGTTGACGCCAAGGATCAGGTACTGGGTCGTCTCGCCTCGCATGTGGCCAATCTGCTCACCGGCAAACTGAAGCCGACATGGGTACCTTATATGGACGTCGGCGACCACGTGATAGTGGTCAACGCCGGCAAGGTGAAATTGACAGGCCGGAAACTTGAGCAGAAGGTCTACCACCGCCACACGGGTTACCCGGGGGGATTGAAGTCCGTATCGGTTCGGGACCTCATTAATAAGCGCCCTGACCGCGTGATTGAGATGGCGGTGAAAGGCATGCTTCCGAAGAACAAGCTGGGACGGGCCATGGGCCTGAAGCTAAAGGTGTATGACGGTGAGTCTCATCCCCATCAGGCTCAGCGTCCGCAGGTATCGGTATTAGAGTAGCTCGCGTTGATCTTTTGGCGGGACATATGGAGGAGAACGGAGTGGTTGCTGCGGTGCAATATTACGGAACGGGCCGTCGGAAGTCGTCCACAGCCCGAGTGTATCTCCTTCCCGGCTCCGGGGAGTTTGTCATCAACAAGAGGAAGTTTGAGGACTACTTCAAGAATGAAGCCTTGCGCATGATCATCAAGCAGCCGTTTCTGATTACCGAGACGTCTGAAAAGTTCGACATCAAGGCCAACGTTCAGGGGGGCGGTCCTTCGGGTCAGGCCGGGGCTGTGCGTCTGGGGATCTCACGAGCACTCCTGCAGTACAACCTCGAACTGCGCAAGAAGTTGAAGAAGGGTGGTTTCCTGACCCGCGATCCTCGGGCCAAGGAGCGTAAGAAGTACGGTCAGAAGGGCGCTCGAAAGCGCTTCCAGTTCTCCAAGAGATAGATATTTCCAAAAATTCAAGTCATGGTAAATCCTTTCTCAGATCGGTAGGGAGGTTAAGTTTGGCTTCAGTTTCGATGAAAGAACTTCTGGAGGCGGGCGTTCATTTCGGCCACCAGACCAAGCGTTGGAACCCGAAAATGAAGGAGTACATTTTCGGAGAAAGAAATGGAATTTACATCATCGATCTGCAGAAGACCTTGCGAATGTTCAAGGAAGCCACACGGTTCGTTGCCGAGTGTGTAGGACAAGGCGGGGCTATTCTGTTTGTCGGCACCAAGCGACAGGCGCAGGATGCCATCCTCGAGGAGGCTCAACGCTGCGGCATGTTCTACGTGAATCAGCGTTGGCTGGGCGGTCTCCTCACGAATTTTGTGACGATCCAGAAGTCCATTCAACGGCTCAAGGAACTGGAGGAGATGTCCACAGATGGGCGTTACGACCTCCTTTCGAAGAAGGAGGTTGCCCAGCTGGAGAGAGAAAGAAAAGGGCTGGAAAAGAATCTCTCCGGGATCAAGGAAATGAAGCGGTTGCCGCACGCTTTGTTCATCATCGATTCTAAGAACGAAGAGATCGCAGTGAAAGAGGCTAACCGGCTCGGCATTCCCGTCGTTGCGGTGGTAGACACGAACTGCGATCCAGACAACATCGACTACGTGATTCCTGGCAATGATGACGCGCTTCGGGCCATTCGACTCTTCGTTTCCAAGGTGGCGGACGCCGTACTGGAAGGTTCGGCTCTCTTGAAGGAGAAGGAGGCGGCTGCGGCCGAAGAGACCCCTGACACGGGCGGGGAGTCGAGCGGAGAGCCTGTGTCTGTATCTGCCGGTCCGAAGGCAATTCCTCCGACGAGTCCGGACGACGCGGAGGTTCGACCTGCTGCGTCCAGCTAGTTGACGATCCTATTTCTTCTTAATTTTCGTTCAGTACTGCCCAATCATAGCAAATCTCGCCTGTTGGTTCCCCGTCTGACGGACTTGGCGGGCCGCTGAACCGGAGAGGGCATGGTGGGTTGCCCGCTCTTTCGATTTGCGTCGGGGTTTGCAAAGACGACGTCATCCTTAATCACCTTCAAGGAGTCTGGAAACCGAATGTCGATATCGGCTGAACAAGTAAAACAACTCCGGGAGACTACCGGAGCCGGAATGATGGAGTGCAAGGTCGCGCTGCAGGAGGCCCAGGGAGATCTGGAGAAGGCTATTGTCATCTTGCGAAAGAAGGGTTTGGCCGCAGCTGCCAAGAAGTCCGAGCGGCTGACTGCGGAGGGGGTCGTTTGTTCCTATGTGCACGGCGGCGGCAAGATCGGCGTCCTTTTGGAGCTGAATTGCGAGACCGATTTTGTGGCTAAGACTCCCGAGTTCCAGGAGCTCGCGCGCGACATCGCCATGCACGTGGCTGCTTTGGACCCGAAGTACGTCCGCAGAGAGGAGATCCCTGCCACCGTTCTCGATGAGGAGCGGGAAATCCATCGTTCCAAAGCTCTGGGATCCGGGAAGCCTCCCGCGGTGATCGAGAAGATTGTGGAGGGGCAGCTCTCCAAATATTTCTCCGAAGTTTGCCTGTTGGACCAGCCTTTTGTGAAGGATGACAAGCTCACGGTGGGTCAGCTCATCACGGAGAAGGTGGCCCAGATCAAGGAAAACATCAACTTGCGGAGATTTGTCCGGTTCAAGTTGGGAGAAGGTCTTCAGAAAAAGTCGGGTGATTTTGCCGCCGAGGTGGCGGCTCAGCTAAAGTGAGATTCAGGCACGCGGTATGGCTTCTCCCCGCTACAAACGAATTCTGCTGAAGCTCAGTGGCGAGGCCCTCATGGGTGGGCAAGGATTCGGCGTGGACCCCGTGACGGTGAGCAAGATCGCTGAGGAGGTCAAGGACGTTCACGAGCTGGGCGTGGAAGTGGCCATCGTGATCGGCGGAGGTAACATCTTTCGCGGCCTGAGCGCCACTGCCAAAGGCATGGAGCGTGTGTCGGGCGATTTGATGGGCATGTTGGCGACGGTTATCAATTCCATTGCCCTGCAGGACGCGCTCGAGAAGACAAACGTCTATACGCGGGTGCTGTCGGCCATTGAAATGCGCGAGGTTGCTGAGCCCTTCATTCGGAGACGGGCCATTCGACATCTTGAAAAAGGGCGAGTCGTTATTCTGGCCGCGGGAACAGGCAATCCCTACTTCTCCACCGACACAGCCGCAGCGCTGAGGGCAATGGAGATTAAGGCGGAGGTTATTCTCAAGGCGACCAAGGTGGATGGCATCTACGATGCGGACCCAGTCATGAAGAAAGATGCTCGCATGTTCCCTGAAATCACTTATCTGGATGTCATTCGTCAGGGTCTCAAGGTGATGGACACTACGGCGATTTCGTTGTGCATGGACAACAAGCTCCCCATCATTGTGTTTAATCTCCTTCAGCACGGAAATATCCAGCGTGTCGTGATGGGGGAGAAGGTGGGGACGATGGTAAGGGCTTAGGACTATGGACAAAGACTTAGTCAACAAGACTAGAGCGAGGATGGAGAAGGTGGTCGAAGACCTGCGGCGCGAGCTGGCCGGGGTCCGAACCGGAAGGGCTTCTCTGTCTCTGCTTGACCACATCCTGGTGGATTACTATGGGACACCCACCCCGGTCAACCAAGTGGCGACTCTGGCGGTGCCCGAACCCTCGATGATCACCGCCCAGCCCTGGGACGCCTCAATGTTGCCCGTTATCGAGAAGGCGATTCGGAGTTCTGATTTGGGATTGAATCCCGGAAATGACGGCAAGGTGATCCGCATTCCGATCCCCCCTCTAACCGAGGAGAGGCGGAAGCAGCTGGCTAAACATGTCGGCCGGGTCCTGGAGGAACACAAGACCGCCCTCCGAAACATCCGGCGCGATGAGAACGATGCAGCCAAGAAGATGCTAAAGGAAAAGCAGCTTTCAGAGGATGCCGAACGCAAGACCTTGGAAGAGATTCAGAAGCTGACGGATCAGTACAGCTCCAAGCTGGATGAGCTGGCCAAGAACAAGGAAGAAGAGATCCTGAAGGTGTAGGCTCGGATGTCGGCCAACTCTATGATTTTTCAATTGACAGTGGATTTTCGTTTTGATACTTTCACTCGGTTTTTCGCCTTTCCAGCGGTTTTGGCTGAGAGGATGAGTTTGGGGCTTAAGTTCTGAGGAGATTGAGTCTTGCCAACTTTCAATCAACTTGTGAGATTGGGTCGAAGAAAGCCGCGGTATAAGACCAGTAGTCCGGCATTGCAGGGCTGTCCGCAAAAGCGTGGCGTCTGCGTGCGTGTCTATACTTCCACGCCCAAGAAACCTAATTCCGCGTTGAGAAAGGTGGCCCGTGTTCGCCTGACAAATGGCATTGAAGTCACCACCTACATTCCCGGGATTGGTCATAATCTCCAGGAGCATTCGATTGTTCTTATACGGGGTGGGCGCGTGAAGGACCTGCCTGGTGTGCGATACCACGTAGTGCGGGGGACGCTGGATTCGGTTGGCGTCCAGAACCGTAAGCAAGGCCGATCCAAATACGGGGCTAAACGGCCCAAGTAATCAATCCCATCAGAACCCAGTGTTTGCACGATATGAGCGCAAGAGTTGGTGCGTTCTCGTACGGGAGAGATTTTTATGCCAAGGAAAGGTAGTATCCCTCGCCGAGAGGTTCTGCCCGATCCCATCTTCAACAGTACCCTCGTTTCGAAGTTTATCAACTGCTCGATGTGGGACGGTAAAAAGAGCGTGGCCGAGGGTGTCTTCTATACGGCCCTGAATCTCATCCAGCAGAAGACGGGTGAAGACCCGTTGAAGCTGTTCAAAAAGGCGGTCGAGAACGTGAAGCCGGTTTTGGAGGTGAAGACTCGCCGAGTCGGGGGTGCCAACTACCAGGTGCCGATCGAAGTGAATCCGAACCGGCGCACCTCGCTCAGTATTCGGTGGTTGATCTCTTACGCCCGGGCGCGCAAGGAGAAGTCGATGGAGGAGCGCCTGGCGGCCGAGTTGTTGGACGCGGCCAATGGTCGAGGCGCCGCCATCAAGAAGCGAGAAGATGTGCATAAGATGGCCGAAGCCAATAAGGCGTTTGCGCACTATCGCTGGTAACGGGAGTGGTGATTTGTTCTTGAGTTATGAAGTGTCTTGAAGGTTGATTTCGGTCATGCCGCGCATAGTTCCTCTGAAACAAACCAGAAACATCGGCATCATGGCTCATATCGATGCCGGTAAGACCACCGCGACCGAGCGGATTCTTTACTATACGGGAATCACCCACAAGATTGGGGAGGTCCACGAGGGAACTGCGACCATGGACTGGATGGCGCAGGAGCAGGAGCGGGGCATTACCATCACCTCGGCGGCGACCACTTGTATGTGGAATGACATCCGGATCAACATCATCGACACTCCGGGGCACGTGGATTTTACGGCCGAGGTGGAGCGCAGTCTCCGAGTTCTGGATGGCGCGATCTGTCTGCTGGGTTCCGTGGAAGGGGTGGAGCCGCAAACCGAGACGGTCTGGCGCCAGGGAGACAAGTATCGGGTTCCCAGAATTGTGTTCATTAATAAGATGGACCGGGTGGGGGCCGATTTTGACCGTTGCGTCAACATGGTCAGGGCGCGGCTCAAGGCCAACCCGGTTCCAGTGCAGCTTCCTTTGGGAAAAGAAGAATCGTTCGTAGGGGTTATCGATTTGATGACCATGGAGGCGATCGTCTACCGGGATGAAACTTTGGGTGCCGCCTACGAGCGGACGCCCATCCCTGCCCACCTTGAGGCCGAAGCCCAGGCCGGCCGCGAGAAAATGGTGGAGGCGATTTGTGAGCACGACGAGACTCTTCTGGAGCGCTATCTCAGTGGCGACGAGATTTCCGTCAAGGAGCTGAAGGCCAGCCTTCGCCAGTCCACCTTGTCGCAAACGCTGACGCCGGTTCTGTGTGGGTCGGCGTTTAAGAATAAGGGTGTCCAGCCATTGCTGGATGCGGTGGTCGACTATTTGCCTTCGCCGCTCGATCTTCCCCCGGTGGTGGGTACTTCCCGCGATGGTTCCGAGCCGCTCGAGCGGGGTGCGGACGATAACGCACCGTTTTCCGCGCTGGTATTCAAGATCATGACGGATCCCTTCGTCGGGCAGTTGGCCTTTCTTCGCGTCTACTCTGGCATGCTCAAGTCCGGCTCCTACGTGTACAACTCAACCAAAGACTCTCGGGAGCGGGTGGGGCGGTTGTTGAAGATGCACGCCAACAAACGTGAGGAAATTAAAGAAGTCTATGCCGGCGACATCGCCGCTGCAGTCGGGCTGAAAAACGTCACCACCGGGGACACAGTCTGCGATGAGGATCACCCAGTCGTGCTGGAGTCGATGGATTTTCCCGTGCCCGTGATTTCGGTTGCCATCGAGCCCAAGACCAAGGGAGATCAGGAGAAATTGGGGATCGCTCTGGGCAAGCTCGCTCAAGAGGATCCGACCTTCAAGGTCAGTACCGACCCCGACACCGGCCAAACCATCATCTCTGGAATGGGAGAACTCCACCTGGAGATCATTGTGGACCGGATGTTCCGGGAGTTTGGAGTGGGAGCCAACGTCGGCAAGCCGCAGGTGGCGTATCGCGAAACCATTCGCCAGAAAGCGGAAGGTGAGGGGCGTTATATCCGCCAGACCGGCGGCCGCGGCCAGTACGGTCACGTGAAGATCATTTTGGAGCCCAACGAGCCCGGCCAGGGTTTTGAGTTCGTCAACAGCATTGTAGGCGGTGTGGTGCCCAAAGAGTATATCGGTCCAGTGGAGAAGGGGATTACGGAGGCCTTGGAAACCGGCGTTCTGGCCGGCTTCGAGGTCCAGGACGTCAAGGTGACCCTTTACGACGGTTCCTATCACGAAGTGGATTCCTCTGAAATGGCCTTCAAGATTGCTGGTTCTATGGCGTTCAAGGATGCCTCCCACAAGGCCAATCCCGTGCTGCTGGAGCCTATCATGAAGGTTGAGGTCATCGTTCCCGAGGAGTTTATGGGGGCGGTGATGGGAGATTTGAGCTCCCGCCGCGGCCGCATTGAGACCAACGAGCCGAGAGCAGGCTCTCAGGTTGTGACGGCCTTTGTGCCGCTCTCGGAGATGTTTGGTTATTCGACCGATCTGCGTTCCATGACGCAGGGACGAGCCACCTACTCTATGCATTTCTACCACTATGAGCAGGCACCCAGAACCGTCAGCGAAGAGATCGTTGCCAAGGTGCAGGGTAAGGCTTAGGGTGCCATTCAACGGAAAGGACTGAAGAGCGATGGCGAAGGAGAAATTTGACAGGAGTAAGCCGCACGTAAATGTGGGGACGATTGGGCATATTGATCATGGGAAGACGACGTTGACGGCGGCGATCACGAAGGTGTTGGCGCGGAACAATC
>JBFMEW010000002.1:0-543920 GCA_040753175.1 Acidobacteriota bacterium
CTCCATCGACTTGCGATTTCGATCGCAGATTGTGTGTTGAGATCGCCGTTCTTGACAGGTTCCGGCGGTGACCAGGTAAGCGCCTCGGCCATCCACGTGGTGAACCGGTGCATGAGGCCATTTGGAGTGCGCCGACGTGTCGGCGCTTTTGAAAGCGGCATCGCGATGCCGCACTCCAAAATGGGGTAGACCGGTCATGGACGGAGATACTTCACATTTCCAGCCTAGCACTGCTTAATTGGTTATTGCCGGTGGACGATCGTTTTGCCCCTGTTCATGATGCTCTCCACCATACAAAGACCTTTGCGCCTAACACCTTTCTTACCGACGCGGGCCACGAAGCCAAACGTAACCGGGCTGTGTATCATTGCGTCCGGTTGAAAGCATAGTTTGCCTTGAGTCGAGCAAAAGCCCAACGGTCGCATTCACTTTCGTCCCACGTGTTGTTCTTGGCATGTGCGATCTCGTGTAGTAACAGGTGTTCGAGAAATTTGTCCGGAGCGGCCAAAAGCGGCAGTTCCGAGGCGAAGCCCCGGTATTCCATTGCAGACAAGACAGAACTCTGCATTTCAGGCGTTATCTCGGCCGCAAGCAGGATTCTGTACTTTCCGCTGTCCTTGTTCCGGAGGCATTTTCCCACGCGCCAGTAGTTATCCTCTTCGACACCTTTCTCATCGCACCACTGCTTAATGCTCTCCACTACCTCGATTTCTTCAAGCTGGAAATCGCAGCTTTCGGCGATATCGCGAAGTTTCGCTACGTACAGCTCTGTTTGGATCGACTTCACCCGCGACCCAATACCTGCATTCCAACATGGTATCGCTGTAGACCTCATGGCCCGCAGCCCATTGGGCCGCATTGCGACGGGGTAAGGCCGCACTCGGCTGGCGTCACGGACCCGGTCGTGCCGTTGAGCCTGTCCGACGGCTGAGAGCCCAAACCGAAGACCCTCACCAGTACCCACTATGAGAATCCCCTGGCAATAGAGAATAGGGACGAAACAGGCGTATCGTAGCGGTGTCGGGTTCCGATGTCAACCGGGCTGTGGTGCAGGCTGTGCGGGCGGTGAACCGCTGGGTTGCCGGTTCAAGTCCCCATTGAGTCGTGGCGCGGAGTTGGCGGCATGGAGCCGACATGCGAGTCACTGCTGCTGGTGAGAGTGGCTGAGTGGTACAGCCCCTCATCCACCGGCCTGACGGCCGGTCCCCCTTCTCCCCGCCGAGCGGGGAGAAGGCACAGCAGAACTCAAATGCGCCTCGCCTGCGGGAGCGGGGAGAAGGCCGGGCAAGACTCAAACGCGCCTTGGCTGTGGGAGCGGGAGTCACCGTCAGCTCCATCGGCTTATCGGCCCCCCTTCGTATCGTTCACGGTGGGGTCAACTGTGTAGGTGTTCCGGGAGCGACCGCCACTCAACGGGCCTTGGCTACCACGAGCGTCAGGTCATCGTGCTGCGGTGCCTCGCCTGCAAAGCGGTCTATCTCTGCCAGGATCTTGGACTGCAGGTCTTTGGCACTCAGTGAACTGTGGGCCGCCAGCGTCGACGCTAAACGTTCCTCACCGAATTCCACCCTGTTTTCATCCATGGCTTCCGACACGCCGTCCGAGAAGATCAGCAGGATGTCTCCGGAAAGCATTTGGACGGTTTCCTGTCGATAGGAAGAGTCCGGCAGCAGGCCGATCACTGTGCCTCCTGTTTCCAGGCGCAGAAATGGGTCGCTCCTGGCTGTCTGGAGCGCGGTTGAAGCCGGCGAATGCGATGGCGCCGGCAGCCGCCCTGACGCTCCAAAGGTGCGCAACGACGGCCGGTAGAGAATAGGAGGATTATGGCCGGCGTTCACGTAGGTCAGGGTGCGGTGATCGTCGTCGTAAAGGGCGTAGAAGAAAGTGCCATACTTGCTGCTGTCGGTGGACGAGCAAAGCAGTCGGTTGATGTCGCCCAACAACTCGGCCACACTATCGCCTCGGGCCGGGGCGTGGCTGCGCAGCAGGGCCTGTAGATTGGCCATGAGCAGGGCGGCGGAGATCCCCTTTCCGGAAATATCCCCCAAGGCGATGCCAAGGCGGTTCGATCCCAAGGGCAGGAAGTCGTAATAGTCTCCGCCAATTCCGCGGGCGGCCCGGCAAATTCCCGTGTACTCGAGGGTTCTGAGGGCCGGAAGATTTCGCGGGAACAGTTCGGCCTGCACCTCCTTGGCAATCTCCAGCTCCCGTTTGAGCATCTGCTGTTCCGTGACTTGCTCGATCAATTGGGCGTAGTCCAAAGCCAGCGCCACCTGTTCTCCCACGGTCAAGAGCAGTTCCTTGTCGTCGCGGGAGTAGGGCTCTTCAGACAATCTTTCTCCCAAGCTCATGAAGCCCAGGATCCGGTCATTCGCGACCAAGGGCGCAATCAACCGCGTGTTGAGGCGCTCAAGGATCTGGCGCTCGCGAAACTGCGGCGAACCCGGGTCAGAAGCCTTGACCAGCGCATTGGCCCAGGACTTGGGATCGTCGAGGTAAACATCCAAGGTGGCCGGTTCGCCGTTAACGCTGCTTTCGAGATACTGGGTGATGAAGGAGTCCTCGGGCAGCTCCAATCCTTCGCATTCGTGGTTGGCCCACATCCTTTCGTCCTCGTAACCGGATCGTGTTCGCAGCCACCGGCAACGGTAGGTGCCGTCCTGAGGGACCGAGAGAAAGCGGGTTTGCCGAAGAGACTGGGTGTCATTCGCCGGCACCAGGTCGGCGCCTTTAAGGAAAATGGCCACCCGGTCCGGGAAAAGGGAGTCGCTGATCTTGTCTGTTACCAGTTGCAGGAGTTGATCCGGCTGCGCCGCCAGGCGGCGGACAGCACGACCCAGGTCGGTCAGGATCAGCTGGGCATTATAAGATTCCCGAAAAAAGCGCCGGTCGATGGACTGGAGAATGGGACGGTTGACTCTGCGGAACAGCATCATGACTGCCACGGTGATGGCACTGCTGAAGACGGCGATGGTGACCGGGCCGGACTGCCGAACCTGAGGGGGCAACAAGTCGCGGAACAGGAGGTACAAGATCGCGAAGAGCACGACCGCCTCTGCGATTCGGAAAGCGCGCGAGATCAGCACATATTGCAGGCCCTTGCGAAGGATGACGCGGATGCCCAGCACCCGGTGCTTGACGACCACATACACGAACGACAGCGGAAATAGACCGATGAGGGTGACCACCAGGAGAATCGCCCAAAAACTGACCTCGCGTTCGGGAAAGAGGGCAGAGTATCCCACCAAGACGAACAGCGGAAGCAGACCGGTTGAGGTCCCGGCCAGCAAAATGCGCATTCGACGCTTTTCGTCGAGGGTCTCGGCTTTGAGGGTGTTGAGGGTCAGGGAAGCCAGGCCCACCAAAAACATGGCGGATTGGATGACCGCCAAGACGATCGTGGGACTGTAAACCCTCGTTAGCTGGTGAAAGAGTTGAAAGGAATAGCCGATGGCCAGGCTCACCGAGGTGACGTAACCGGCCAACAAGAGCGTGATCCAGAAACCCACGGGTTTCAACCAAGGGAGCTTGCGATCGATCAGCGAAGGCAGAGGAAACGTGAGGAAGAAGCGCATGAAGATGTAGAACAGGAAGACGTAAAGACAGGACGAAAGGACCAGGGCCAGTTCTCGGATTCCAGCCGGGAGCGAGTAAGAATGGAGCAGAAAGACCCCTGAGAAACAGAGGAACAGAAGGCTGGCTTGAAACGCGTTGTCGTCCTTCGGCTTCAGGAAACCGATGAAAGCGGCCGTCAGGATCGCCAGGAATGGCAGCACGATTCCCGCGCCCGTCAGCAAAAGCAGTCCAATGCCGGAAGGCCGGTTATTGGGCAGCTTGATCTGCAACCGATGAGCACGGCCCTCGGTTTTGGGGCCGCGTTCCACGGCCAGAATCACTGGGTTGTCCGGCGGCAGCTCACGGGTGATTCGGCCGAAGTCGAACAAACCGGCAATCGTGCCTCCCCGGCCCGCGCTGTCGTAGATTCCAACTACCTCGTCGCCGGCGCGTAAGCCTGCCAGAAAGGCGCCGTTGGGTTTGCCCCCGGATTCCCTGGCCGATACTGACGTAACGACCAGCTTGCCTTCGACACAATTCAGCTGGAACCCATAGGTCACGAACAACCGCGTGGGCCGGACAATAATCTGGTGAGCTTCAAACAGACGGCAGAGGGCTGCCAACCCGATCAAGAGGCCCAAAATCCAAATGCGCTTCTTCATGAAAGCCTCGTTGCTTTGCCAGGGGGGATGCTCTGGTCTCCGCTGCTGAAACGAAATGGCGGGAAGGTTTGCAAGGGCCCGAAATACAAGTGTCTTGAAATTCTAGGGGGCGGTTTCTTCACAAGTCAATGAAGATTCGGGTGGGATGGGTGTGCCCGCTCGGTTAAGGAACCGTGGCGTGCACGCCTCCCGGATGACATGCTGCAAAGTGCCCCTGGATCTTTACAGCCTTTGAGGGTCCAAAGTATGATGCAACCGTCCTGAAGGTTTCATTTCTTCGCGGCCCAGGTGCTGATGGAGGTGCCCGTCTTATGGCCTTAACCTATGAACTGACTCCCCATGTTGTCTCCCGCGTGGACACGCGGTATCGCCGGATCGTGACGCCCATCCCCGTACCTGAGTCCATTCCCATTCTGGAAAGGCTGAGAAAGTACGAACCGGAGGCCATGAGTGGACAGCCCCCGGTGATCTGGGATCGCGCGGAAGGGGTGAACGTTTTCGACCGATGGGGAAACATGTGGCTGGACTGGAGTTCTGGGGTGCTGATCACAAACGCCGGTCACGGCCGTCGTGAGATTGTGGAAGCCATCAAGCGCCAGGCCGAGGTGCCGCTTCTGACCAACTATTGCTTTCCCAGCGAAATCCGCAGTCAATTGGTGGAAAAGCTGGCGGAGGTCAGTCCTGAACCACTTAAGAAGGTGTTTCTGCTGACCACGGGATCGGAAACCGTGGAGTGTGCCATCAAGCTGGCCCGGACGCACGGTATTCGGCGCTCGGGGCGCCAGAAGATCGGCATCGTCTCCTTCGAAAAGGCTTTTCATGGACGCACTCTGGGGGCCCAGATGGTGGGCGGAATCCCAAGCTTGAAGGAGTGGATTGTGAATCTCGATCCCGCCATGGTGCAGGTGCCCTTTCCGGACGGTTTTCGTACTGAGGACGTGAGCTTCGGCCTGTTCGAACGGAGCCTCCAGCAGCGGGGGATGAAGCCCGACCAGGTGGCAGGGGTGATTCTGGAAACCTATCAGGGCGGCGGCGCCAGTCTGGCTCCCAAGGAGTATATTCAGGAGCTCCGACGGTGGTGCGATACGCACGGGGTGCTGCTGATTTTCGATGAAGTGCAAGCCGGTTTTGGTCGCACCGGCAAGTTCTTTGGGTTTGAACACTACGAGGTCGTGCCCGATCTGGCCTGCTTCGGGAAAGGCATCAGCAGCTCCTTGCCGATCTCGGCCGTCATCGGCCGGTCTGAGGTGATGGACCTGTATGCGCCCGGCACGATGACCAGCACCCATACGGGCAATCCTGTCTGCGTCGCTGCGGCCTTGGCGAATCTGGAGATCATCCTGAAGGAAAAGCTGGTCGAAAACGCCCGCCGTATTGGGGGCATCCTGCACTGCAAGCTGGCTGGGCTGAAGAACAAGTATCCTTCCTACATCGGCGCCCATCACGGGATGGGGTTGGTGGCGGGACTGCACATGACCCGGAAAAACAGCCGGGAGCCGGATGCGGAGTTGGCTTGGAGGATTGTCAATCGGGCTGTGGAATCGGGGGTGCTGATGTTCTCGCCGGTCGGTTTCGGGGGGGCAACCGTGAAAATCTGTCCGCCACTATGCATTGATGAAGAGGCCACCGCCGAAGCGGTTGGTGTTCTGGAGGAGTGCATCACGGCTTCCATAGAAGAGTGACCGTTCCAAACGCGTTGGGTAGCCATCATTGAGAGAAAATGGTCATAGGGGGCCGATAATGCCACAGTCTACGCCTCGTCCTCTTTCAGCGCTGGTGGTGGGTGGCGGCATGATCACCGAGGAGGTGGTTCTGCCCACACTCTTTCAGCAGCAGCGTCTGGGCTGGGTCGGCGAAATCACGCTGGTCTCGCGCCGGGCGGCCACGGTTCAGCGCCTCAGGCGGGCTTTTCCGGGGAACCAACTCAATGGTTTCCCCGATCCTGAGACAAGCGATCCCGAGTTCAGCCAACCAGAGGCTTACCGGGCGGCCCTGCAACGCCTGCAGCGGCCCGGGGTGGTGATCGTGGCGACTCCCGATCACTTGCACACTCCGGTGATCATGGCCGCCATTGAGGCGGGGCACGATGTGATCGTGGAAAAGCCGTTATGCCTGAAAGTGGCGGAGGCTCACCAGATCCGGGATGCCGCGGAACGCAAGGGGATTTATGTCTTAACGGACTACCACAAACGCCACGATCCGGCCATCCGGGGCGCCAAATACAAGGTCTCGCAGGGCGAACTGGGAGAGCTTCTGCATGGACATGCCTGGATCGAAGAGCGGAGAGAAATGCCTCTGAAGCATTTCGCCCGCTGGTGTGCCGAGAGCTCGCCCTTCGAGTATATTGGTGTGCACTATGCGGATGCCTACTACTATGTATCGGGATTGAAACCGAGTCGTCTGGTGGCCTTCGGCCAGAAGAAGCTGCTGCCAACCTTGGGCAAGGATGCTTTTGACGCGGTGCAGGCCACCATCGAGTGGGAGAACGGATCGGTTTTCTGGATTCAGACCGCTTGGGTTTGCTCCGAGCACAATAGCGCGTTGACCAACCAAGGCATGCAACTGCTGGGAACGGAGGGTGAATACTGGGCCGACCACAAGGATCGGAACTGCCACTTTGTGACCCAGAGCAACAAGTATGAAGATTACAACCCGAACTTCTTCAAAACCTTCAATGCCTGGGAGCCCGATCAGGACTTCGAAGTTCGCGGCTATGGCTATGAGAGCATCGTTCAGGGAATTCACGACATCGCCAAAATCTGCCAGGCCACCGCGGAGCTGAGCCAGGAGGAAGCCCTGCTGCATCGGAAACGAATGCTTCGCCAGCTGGAGCCCAAGCGAGCACTGCCCAGCCAGGCCTTAATCGGAACTGCCATCAACGAAGCCGTGCGCTTGAGCATTGCGAAAGGAAGCCGATTCGTTTCCTTTGACGCGGACATGAATCCTGTTGCCTGACTCTCTTCGATCCTGACGACCCCGGACCACCCATCCCTCGAGTCGCGAAGCTGCGGCGTATCGCCAGCTGCTGAACCAGCCATGATCGGGTACCATGGCCGATTCCCCTCGTCCCACGATGACCACTTGGAATCGACGTTCCTGGCTTGACTGGGTGTTGCTCTTCGGCGTGTTCACGCTGATCGGCCTGATTTTCAGCATCCAGATCTACCTGGGCTATGCTCATATGGAGAACGCTCCTCGCTGGCGCGAGGCATTGCTGGGTCAGATGCCGTTCTGGTGGTTGTGTGCTCTGTTTTATCCACCGGTACGTTATCTGGCCCGTCGCTATCCAATCGCCGGCGGCGGCTGGTTGCGCCATAGCGGTCTTCATTTCACGATGTCGCTGGGCTTCGCCTTCGTGCATTCGATCCTTTACATGGTCTGCATTTTGCTCTTTGAACCGGCCACTTTCGAGAAACCGGTGGTCTCAGCCTCCGAATTCTTCCAGCATCTTTCCAAACTCAATTTTGCGCTTCGCATCGTGGGCTATTTCCTGATTCTGGCCGGGGTACAGGCTCTGGATTATTACAGGCGGTACGAGGAAGGGAGCCTGCGCGCCTCTCAGCTGAAAGCCCAGCTCGCCCAGGCGCAGCTCCAGGCCTTGCGAATGCAGTTGCATCCCCATTTCCTGTTCAATACGTTGAATTCCATTTCGGCGTTGCTCCATTCCGATCCGGAAGGTGCCGATCGCATGATTGCCCGGTTGGGCGATTTCCTCCGAATCACGCTGCAGGACTTCGAGCGACATCAAGTCCGGCTGCAAGACGAAGTCGGATTTCTGAAAAACTACCTGGAGATCGAGCGGGTTCGGTTTCGGGACCGGCTCGAAGTCGAACTAGCCATCGATCCCGAGACGCTGGACGCATTGGTGCCTAACCTGGTGTGGCAACCGGTTGTGGAAAACGCCGTCAAACATGGCATTGCTCCACGCTCCGCGCCTGGCCGGATTCTCATCACATCCCGCCGGATCAGGGATCGGTTGGAATTGACGGTCCAGGACAACGGGCCGGGGCTGCCCCCAGCGAAACCCGGCCACCCGCTGACCTTAGGGGTTGGCTTGTCCAATACTCGAAGCCGATTGCGGCAGCTCTACGGGGATTCCTTTTCCTGTGGTCTCCGAAATCGGTTGGAAGGCGGTGTGAGTGCGGTCTTGAACATCCCTTTTGAGAAAGCCGAGCAGCCACTCGACGAGAGGACGCACGCGGCCAAACGTGAGGTTTCGATCGCATGAGTGAGACCCCCAAAATCAGGGTCGTGGTGGCCGATGACGAACCCTTGGCTCGCGAACGCATCCGAAAGTTGCTCCGTGGTGATGAGGAAATCGAGGTGGTCAAGGAATGCGCCAGCGGAAAGGAAACCGTGGACGCGATCCGCAATCTCCGTCCCGACCTGCTTTTTCTGGACGTGCAAATGCCCGAGTTGAATGGCTTCGGAGTTCTGGAAAAACTGGCCAAAGAACCTCTCCCGGCCATCGTGTTCGTGACCGCATATGACCAGTACGCCCTCAAGGCATTCGAGTACTTCGCGTTGGACTATCTTCTCAAGCCATTCGATCGAGACCGCTTTCAGAAGGCCTTGCAGCGGGCCAAGTCGCAGATATTGCTTGGCAAGCAAACAGATATCAGCCAGGGAATTCTGTCGCTGATCGAGGAACTCCGGCAGAAGCCCAAGAGCGTGGACCGGTTGGTAGTCAAGAACGCAGGGCGGGTCTTCTTCGTCAAGCCGCAGGATGTCGACTGGATTGAGGCCGACGCCAACTATGTTCAACTGCATGTGGGGCGCGAATCGCACTTGTTACGGGAGACGCTGACCGCGCTCGAAGCGCAGCTGGACCCCGGTTCCTTCCTGCGAATTCATCGCTCCACGATCGTCAACATCGATCGCATCAAAGAGCTGCAACCTTGGTTCCATGGGGAGTATCGGGTCATTCTTCAGGACGGGACGGCCCTTCTTCTGGGCCGGAAGTACCGGGAAAAACTTCGCACTCTCATTGGCAAGACGTTTTAGTCGGGCAACGGCCTCATTTGGGGAGGCGCGCCCGTCGGAGTCAAGCGGGTTGGTGGGCCTGGAGGATGTGGACCAGGCGCAGGAACTGTGAGCCAGCCCCCGGTTTTCGAACAGGAACTGGAACGCGTCGATCCGCTCAGAAGAGCCGCCCTCGCTCCCCCAAAACCTGCGATGAGACATTTGTTGTCGAGCTGAACTCGGCGCCGTTCATCCCCGCTGGAGGCCCGTTCGTCTCACGCTCCGACCCGCCCGTCCCAAACCGGTTCCGGGAGCCGCGCCTGTCGCTTATCATGAGGAAATCAGATGGAGGTTGCTGAAGAGGCGGACAAGCATACACCACACAGGATAGAAAACAGGAAAGGGGGGACTGCTTACCATGGGCAACACGGTGTACCTGTTCCGAGAGCGGAACGCGGCAGGTCAGGCTTCCCGGGCGTCGAGCCGGAATGAACCGGATCGCGCGGAAGAGTTTCGTTGCGGTTGTGGCAGCTTGCTGGCCAAGATTCTGCCCGAGGGCATTGAGATTAAATGCCGAAAGTGCAAGCGGATCGAGCTGATTCCAAAAGCTCGGATCGTGGAGAGGTGGGGAGACGGTTCTGGTGTAACGGTACGAGGTGCCGGAAAAGCCGGCTAGAAAAGTTCACTGAACTTTTCAGGATTCGTTTTCGTCTAAAGCAGCAGGCCAGAGACGAGTTTCATAGAGTTCGGAGCCTCATGTTCTGTGTTGCAGAGCATGAGGCTTTTTTTGTTCCCCAAAGGTGCAGTCCACCACAAATCGAGTGCAGTCTTTACCAACTGAGGAGGAAACATCCATGAGGTCGAAGCACAAGCGGTTAGTGACGTTAAGTATGGCGTTGGCAGTGGCCCTGACCGTGGGAACGGGCCCGGTATGCCTGGCCAAGGGCAAGAAGCCACTGAAGATCCACGAGCCGGTTCGCTTGGGAGATACGGTTTTGAAGCCCGGCGATTATCGCGTGGATGTCGTTGAAAATGGAGAGCGCTCCGAGGTTTCCATCTACAAAGGCAAGACGCTGGTGGCCAAAGCTCAGGTTCAAGCCGCCGAGCTGGAGACGAAAGCGACAAGAAATTCAATTCGGTACTCCAAGGGAGGAGATGATGTGGGGACGATCACCCAGTTGCAGTTAGCGGGTGAATCGGTGACGTACCGGGTTATGGAAACGCCCCAACAAGCTACGTCAGGATCCACCAAGAACCCCAGCTAGTCCTGCGTGCGGAGTGGTGCCGTAGCCGTCGGCAGCCGGGGGCCCATCGGGTCTCCTGACCGCCGGCTGCGGTTCCGCTTTCCAACCGCAGGCAAGATGCGGCATGGCCCTCGGCCCGAGTGCGCGAGCGGCTCGGATTGACTGGCTTGCGGCGAAGGCTGGGTGCTGTGTTTCCTGTCGCGAGGTCTGGAGCCCCAAGGGAAGTGCCTACGTCACAACGTTTCTTCGAGTCTTTGTCCGTTGGCGTCGGATGGGCTGTAATGGCGCTTAGCAGGACTCCGCGACCGATCCAATGCGAGGTCACATGAACTTCAAAACTCTGCTGGTGGTCGTTGTGACTTCCCTTGGATGTTTGTTGTCTGAAGGAGCCATGGCCCAAGCGCCTCAGCTCGGTCCTGCCCCAGGCACGCTTGTTGACATCGGAGACCATAAGCTGCATCTACGCTGTGTTGGTCCGCCAGCCGCTAGGCCGACAGTTATTCTCGAGGTCGGTGGCGGCGGTTTCTCGAGGGAGTGGTCAGTTGTTCAAGACCTCCTATCCTCGCGTGTAAGAACCTGCGCGTACGATCGGGCGGGGTTGGGCTGGAGTGAGCCGGGTCCCTCGCCTCGCACCCTGAGACAGGAAGTGTTCGAACTGCACCTGCTCTTGGAGGCCTCAAAGGTTCCGCCTCCATTCGTTCTCGTTGGGCAATCAGTGGGCGGGCTTCTCGTGCGCCTTTATACAGAGCAGTTCGGCAGCGACGTGGCGGGTGTTGTACTCGTTGATCCGACGCACGAGAGCGCCGTGCTGGGTAGCGTCCGATATGGCGGTATAGTTCGCCTCCGCGAGAAGGCTGTCGGGCGGCCCGTGCCTGAGCCGCGCCGCGAGGGTAAAGCCGGCACGCAGTATAACCCCGATGACGACTACCTGGCGGAGGAACTCCAGCAGATGTATCTGGCACGGAAAGCCAATGCAGGTTCGCTCGGCACACGTCCGTTGATCGTCTTGGCTGCGGGCAAACGTCCCGCGCCGCCCGGCATTTCGGAAGAGCAGTGGACGCAACTCAGAATAGAGAGAGACGGGCAGCTGATAGACCTGTCGCGCCTGTCCGGCAATTCGAAGTTCATACTGGATCCGTCGAGCACTCATGCCATTCACATCGATAACGCACAACTCGTCGTGCGTGCTATCGAGGAGGTTCTAGCCGCTTTGTCGAACGGCACGGCTTTAGTTCCCTGAACTCAGAAAACTCTCACACCGCCGAACAAGGGCATGCACACGCTCGTCGACAACAACCTGACGAGTGCGAGCGGATCGGATTGACTGGCTTGCGGCGAAGGCTGGGTGCTGTGTTTCCTGTCCCGGGCCCTGGAGCCCCCAAACGAGGTGCCTATGTCACAACGTTTCTTCGAGTCTTTGCCCGTTTCTGAAAGCCACGAAGGCGGCGGAACGAGAAGGCGAAACTTCCGCCAGGAAGTTCGTGACTTCGAGCGCAGGCTGATTTGCGAGGCGCTGAAGAGCACCGGAGGAAATCAGGCCAAAGCCGCTCGGATGCTCGGATTGAGACCCACCACGCTATCCTCACTCATCCAGCGGCTGCAGATCGACGTCAAGCCTTTTAGGGCGGTCCCCTCCAATATCCCATACGAGGCCTTCAAGAAGCTTTACTTGTGGCGCTCGAACCGACCCTGAAACAGGCCGGACTCCATCGTTGTCCCCACCATTCGACTGCACAGGCCCAATCGCGGTTTCGGTTCTCTGAGTCACCGGAGGTTCCGCCAGCCATCGAACCCGCCTGGGGAGACTCTCGTTTCCATCCGACCACTCGCCTCGTGTAGAATGATGTCGGTTTTTCCGCCGAAACCGGCGGAGCGCTTGCATTCTCAGGAAGGAGAGGTTCATGTGCCTCAATCCGCGGCACTGGAGTCAGATCGGGGCCTGGATCGTTGTGTTGAGCGGACTCATGGTTGCCGGTCCAGCCTGCTCGAGTTGGAAGTCCGGTTCACAAAAGAAATCGCTCGTGCCGCTCCCTGAGGATCCACACTCCTACTCGAACCCGAATCAGGTGAGAGTTCGCCACGTTGATTTAGACCTGGATGTCCGGTTCGAGTCCCGCGTGCTTCGAGGCACGGCTACCTTGGCATTGGATCGCTCCGAGGGCCAGTCGCCATCCGGACTTGATTCGGTGGTTCTCGACACCCGCGATATAACCATCGACCAGGCCGAGGCTTCTGCCGACGGTGGTCGATTTTCTCCGGCGCGTTTCAGCCTGGGCACGGCCGACGCCATTCTGGGAGCGCCGTTGACGATCCCGCTGGAGCCTTCGACCCGATTCGTACGGGTTCATTACGCTACCACTCCAAAGGCTTCGGCCGTGCAGTGGGTGGAGCCGGTTCAAACGGCAGGGAAGGAGCATCCGTTCCTTTTTACGCAATCTCAAGCCATTCACGCACGAAGCTGGATCCCCTTGCAGGACAGTCCCGGAGTGCGCGTTACCTACACCGCGAACATCCGGGTCCCGTCGGGCTTATGGGCTGTGATGAGCGCCGCCGGGAACCCGACCTCCAACGTTGCCCCGGGCAATCAGGATCGCACCGAGTTCCGGTTTCGCATGGATCATGCTGTACCGCCATATCTGCTGGCTTTAGCGGTTGGGGACTTGCGATTCCAATCCATGGGAAAGCGAACCGGGGTTTATGCTGAACCGTCCATGGTGCAGGCTGCCGCCTGGGAGTTTGCGGACACGGAAAAAATGATCGAAACCAGCGAGTCCATCTACGGTCCCTATCGCTGGGGACGTTATGACCTGCTGGTGTTGCCTCCCAGCTTTCCTTTTGGCGGCATGGAAAATCCGATGCTGACGTTTGCCACACCCACTGTCATCGCCGGCGACCGAAGTCTGGTTTCGCTGGTCGCTCACGAATTGGCGCACTCGTGGTCGGGCAACCTGGTCAGCAATGCCACCTGGAGTGACTTCTGGCTGAACGAAGGATTCACCACTTACGTTGAGCGCCGGATTGTGGAGGCGGTCTATGGAAAAGAGCGGGCCGACATGCTGGCGGTTCTGGGTTGGCAAGAACTGAATGAATTACTGAATCGACTGCCGCCCGCGGACCAGGTCCTTCACATTAACCTGAATGGCCGCGATCCCGACGAGGGGATGAACGAACTTCCCTACGAAAAGGGAGCCCTGTTCCTCAAACAACTGGAAGAATCGGCCGGCCGCTCCGCCTTCGATGCGTTCCTGCGAAGTTACTTCGACCACTTCGCCTTCCAAAGCATCACCACCGCCGATTTTGTGGAATATGTTCGGGAATATTTACCACAGGCCGGCGCCGTTCCGGTTCAGACCTGGGTTTACGAGCCCGGGATGCCGCCATCAGCGCCCACGCCGCATTCCGAGGCGTTCGATCGGGTGGAACAAGGCGTGCGACTCTGGATCGAGGGATTCCCGCTCAGCCAATTGAAGACGGAGACGTGGTCTACGCAGGAATGGCAGCATTTCCTGCGCTCTCTTCCCGCGGACCTGAATCTCGATCAAATGCATGAGCTGGATCGTGCCTTCCATTTCACTGAAGAGAAGAACAGCGAAATTGCTTTTCAGTGGCTGCTGATGTCCATTCGGCGCCGCTACCGGCCGGCCTATCCGAAGGTGGAAGATTTCTTGGTCCGCATCGGAAGACGTAAGTTTGTGCGGCCCCTCTTTGAGGAGTTGGCGAAAACTCCGGAGGGTCAGCGCATGGCTCTGTCCATCTTTGAGAAAGCCAGGGCCGGATATCATCCGATTACGGCCGCCTCGGTCGAAGCCGTACTAAAATGAGACACCTCTCCATCCTGGTGCAGTATTTCTTCCAGTATCTGAAAGCCAGAGTCGAATACAAGGGCGACTTCATTGTCTCGGTCGTGAGCAGCTTCGTGGCGACGCTGGTCAGCTTCGGCTTCCTCTACATCTTGTTCCAGAGGGTGGAAAGCCTGCAGGGATGGAGTTTCGAAGAACTGATCTTCATCTACGGATTCTCGACGACGTGTTTGGGTTTCTTTAACGTGGTCAGCTTGAACCTTTACGAGTTCGGGGAACGCTATGTCATGGAAGGACGCTTTGACCAGGTGCTGCTGAGGCCGTTACATTCGCTTTTTCAAATCCTGTTTGAAGCCTTCCGTGTCGAGTCTTTGCAGGAGGTGCTGACGGGCTTGATCATGGTGGGTTACGCAGTTCGCAAGATCGGCCTCGTTCTGAGTTGGACGGATTACCTGCTGTTTCCGGTGCTCATCGGCTGCGGTGTCACTCTCTATCTCAGTGTCTTTGTAATGCTGGCCAGTTTCAGCTTCTGGTTTGAGGATCGCATCGGCATCATGCCGCCCGTGTACAATATGATTCCGTTCGGACGATATCCCGTCAGCATTTACAACGTGTTTCTGCAGTTCTTTTTGAGCTGGATCGTTCCGTTCGCTTTCGCATCGTTCTATCCGGCAACGGGGTTTCTGGATCGCGACGAATTCCAGGCTCATTTTCTGATGGTCCCCTTGGTGGCCGTTGTGTTTGGAGCGCTGGCATTGATGGTTTGGAACTTTGGGGTCAAGAATTACAAGAGTACGGGAAGCTGAACCGATGCGGCCTCCCTGCTACGAGAGGTAGGTCACCGAGGATCGGTGTTGGCGGGGAGCGGTGGCTGCTGTAACCGTCGTTCGCCCGGAGCAATCATGGCCAGAACCATCTTCTGGGACGTGGATACGCAGTACGACTTTCTCATGCCGGACGGGAAATTGACTGTCCCCGACGCCGTCAAGTTGCTGCCCAACCTTGCCTGCTTGACCCAAACCGCCCGTCAGAGTGCGGGGAAGGTACAAGTGGTGGCTTCAGCCGACGATCATGAGATGACAGACGCCGAAATCTCTACCACGCCGGATTTCCGGAGCACGTTTCCTCCCCACTGTATGCGCGGTACCGTGGGCCAAATGCGTGTCAACTCCACCGAATTGGCCAATCCGATGATCATCGGCCACCAGAAGCGGCCTCCGGGCGAGCTGCGAAGTCGGATACAAAAGCATGGGGGCGAGCTTGTGGTTGTGAAGAAAACCATCGACGTGTTTTCCAATCCCAACTGCCGCCAGGTTGTTGAGATTCTCGCGCCTCAAACGGTCTATCTCTTTGGAGTGTTCATCGATTACTGCGTGATGAAAGCGGTGGAGGGACTTCTGCAGAGCCGCGTGGCTCGCCTGTTCTTGGTCCGCGATGCCACGGACGCCATCGACCGCAACCGAGGCGAAGAACTGCTGGCGAAATGGAAACGAGAAGGCGTGGAGCTGGTGACCACCGAAGAAGTATGCCGGGCCATGTCAGGGGCTTGACCATGGCGCTCTCGGCCTCCACACAGCGAGCCGGACCGCGACGAGTCATGCCCCGAAAGGAGATGGTTTCCTGCCAAGGAGCGGTCAGACAACCGCTGACTGCACCGACGGCCGACGTCGAGAGAAGTCCGGCGGACACAGGTCTCCAGGGAGGTGGCAGTTGGACGAATTCATGAAGGCCGCGATACAGGAGGCGGAACAGGGATTGAAGGAGGGCGGAATTCCGATTGGCTCGGTGCTGGTGCACGCCGGCCGGATCATCGGGCGGGGACACAACCGGCGAGTTCAAGCGGGTAGCGTGGTGCTCCATGGCGAGATGGACGCTCTGGAAAACGCCGGCCGTCAGGGAAGCCGTGTTTTTCGCGAAAGCACGCTCTACACAACGCTTTCTCCATGCTCGATGTGTAGCGGAGCCATCCTCTTGTATCGAATTCCCCACGTGGTCGTTGGGGAGAACCGAACCTTTGCGGGAGAGGCCGAACTTCTACGCTCGCAAGGAGTGACTGTTGAAATCCTGCAAGACCCCCTTTGCATCGAGATGATGGAGAGCTTCATCAAATCGTCTCCCGCACTCTGGAACGAGGACATTGGAGATTAGTCCGGTCCATCGGGGAAGAAAAACCCGAACCCGGCAGGTGGACGCCATGGCTTGAGGTGATCCCGGCTATTTGGGGACACGCCGGTCATCAGCCGACGATCTTCCGTGAGGAGAGGATCAAAGCCTGAAGGGTGCTCTCGAAGCCGGACCTCCGGCGCAGCCTCCGCAGCCCGTTACCATCTGCATGAAGCAGCGGCGACGTTCCAGGCGTAGCCTGCAAAACAGCAAGCACCATTCGTCTACGCTTCAGCGGCCTTCTCATATTGCCCTGCCTTGCAGCAAGCCCGTATAATCTGCTTGTTTCACGTTCGGTCCAATCTCATGGAAAGCCTGGTAAGCAGCCCACGAAAGGCAAGGACCGCCATTCGATGAGTCGCTGCCAACTCTGAGACAGGTTCGCTTGCACGCGAAAGGAGGCGTTCAATGACACGAATCAGCTGGATTCTGCTGTTGGTAGGAGGAATCTCACTTGCCGGCTGTCAACCCACCCAACCTGCTGGTCCTTCGGTGCTGTCCGAGGCGGACAAGGCAGCCATCGAATCGTCGTCGCAGGCATTCTTGAAAGGGTTTAGGGCGGCGGACTGGAATGCCGTCTCGGCGCTTTACACGGAAGATGCTGTCCTGATGCCTCCCAATGCCCCCACAGTCCAAGGCAAGGAGGCCATCGGCAAGTTCTTCGGCTCCATGCCTCCTGCAGCGGCCTTCGACCTGCAGAATGTCGAAATTGACGGGCGGGAGGATCTGGCTTTCGTCCGTGGGACTTACAGAATGACTCTCTCGGTCGGGGGTGGTGAACCTGTTGTCGACGCCGGCAAGTACCTGGAGATTCGCCGCAAGCAGGCTGATGGTTCTTGGCTGATCTGGCGGGATACCTTCAATTCGGACGTTCCGGCAGCAGGACATTAACAGGGGCGGGAGCACGGTTGGCATATTGAAGATGAGGAGACAGCCACGCTGGATGTCATCCGGTTCGGCTGAGGACGCTGTCCAGGGGAATGCTGATGGAAACAGAGGCCGTTAGAGTCGCCTTCGTGACGGAACCGGGAGCGGCCCATCTCGACATTTACCTGTCTTGCTTGGCTCAGGCCGCGGGAGTCGAGGAAGTCGTAATCGTTGATCGGACCGCTGAGACGTTTGCACGGGCTAAGATGTTGTTCGCAAAAAGCTCCATCCGGCTGCAAACCTGGAGGGATGGGGTCGAGATGCTTAAGACCGTCCATCCCGCCCTGGCGGTCGTGAGTCTGGAAGCCTGGCATGCTCCCGCCACCATCGAAACGATGCTTGACTGGAATTGCCATGTGCTGGCGGAGAAACCAGCCTGCATCCGGCCGGAGGACTTTGCGAGGCTGGCTCAGATCGCCGATTCGAAGCACCGCTTTCTCATGCTGGCCCTTGCCAATCGCCTGAGCCCGCCGGTCAGAAAGGCCAGAGAACTGATTCAGTCCGGGCGGTTGGGAAAGCTTTATGGGCTCAACATGCATTATGTCGCCGACCAGACTCGGCTGACCCGCCCCGACTATCAACAATCTTGGTTTGCCTCCAGGGCCAAAGCCGGAGGCGGGCACTTGATCTGGCTGGGGATCCACTACCTGGATCTGGCGCAGTACGTCACCGGACAGAAGATTGCGCGGGTTTGCGGATTCTCACGCAACGTGGGAGGGCAGCCTCTTGACGTGGAGGACGCCGCAGCGGTGGCAATGTCATTCGACGACGGTATGCTCGGAACCCTTCAGTCCGGGTACTTCCTGGATCGCGGCAAGAAGAGCCTGGTGACGGTTTGGGGGGCACAAGGATGGCTGCAGTTCGATGGTGTGTCCGGGACTGCGCTGGAATGGTACTCCTCGGCTCCCGGAACCAAACCCAAAGTAGAGTCGTTCGCGCATGAGGCCCCGGATGCTCCTGGGTCCAACCTGTATGCGTCCTTGGTTGGGTCGGCCGTCGACGCGGTCCGAGGCCGGGTGGCGCCGTTCATGAAGAACGAGGAGGGCCTGCATGTACTGAAGGCGATCTTTGCGCTCTATCGTGCTGCTGAAACCGGCTCGACGCAAGCGGTCGCCTAGAGGTGGGGGGATTCTGAGTCGCAGTGCCCCCTGCCTACCGACGATTTCCCTGAAAACCCTATGCCAGACCGCCTTTGGAGAATGGACCGGAGAAGCTTTCTTACCTGGAGCCTGATGGGAGGGCTGACGGCGCCTGCCCGGGCACTGTACGGCAAATCCGGCGGGTTGGCGACCCGCGGAGTGGTATTGACGCCGTCCGACCTTTCCCTGGAAGACTGGCCGGAGCGCGCTGCCAGAGCAAAGCTCACGACCGTTGCCCTGCATGAATCCGCTCTTGCCGTCATTTCGAAGTTCGTCTTGTCGGAGGCCGGCCGGAGGTTCCTCGCCGGCTGCCGCCGACTCAGCCTGGACGTAGAGTACGAACTCCACATCATGTCGGATTTGCTGGAGCGCCGTCATTTCGATTCGGATCCGGACCTCTTCCGGATGGATGAGACGGGCCTCCGACAGCGCGACTGGAATCTCTGCGTGAGTTCCGAAAGAGCTCTGAGCCTGGTGGCCGAGAACGCCGTGGCCATTGCCAGGATCCTGAAGCCGACGACGAACCGATATTTCTTCTGGGGCGATGACAACCGGGGGTGGTGCCGGTGTCCCCGCTGCAAGGGATTGTCCGACAGCGACCAGGCCCTCATCGTTGAGAACCGTATTGTGAGGGAGTTGCGGAAGACCAATGCGAAGGCCTCGCTGGCCCATCTCAGCTATCGCGGAACGCTCCAACCGCCTACACAGGTGAAACCTGAAGACGGTGTCTTTATGGAGTTCGCGCCAATCGAGCGAACCTTTGCTCTTCGGCTCCGCCCGCTGACAGATCGCCGGCATCGCGCGAGGAAAGACGTGCCGTCGAACGGAGAACTGATGGACTTGCTGGACGCAAACTTGGCTGTCTTCCCCTCCTCGTCAGCTCAAATCCTGGAGTATTGGCTGGACGCGTCGGCGTTCAGCCGGTGGACCCGACCCGCCAGGCAATTGCCTTGGGATAGGGATGTTTTAGCTGCCGATGTGGCACAATATCGACAGCGAGGAATTCCACATATCACGAGTTTTGCGGTGTTCCTTGACGCCGAATATCTGAGACGGTACGGCGAGCCGCCGCTGAGCGAGTACGGAGCGGTCTTGAACTCCGCGTGAACCCTGGCACGCAGGCATCATTGATGCACAACGCCAGTCGCGGCTACGAGTGGATCCCTTGCTTTGGACTCTGCGGCTAGGTACAAGCCGCTCCGCTGCTCGTCGCCGGTATAACGGTCAATTTGTGCAGGTTATCGAAATGACGGGAATGATAGAGCCCTCGCGAATCCTCAAGAACGGAACGGCTGTCGGTCCCTATATCGTCGTGGAGCCCATCGGAAGCGGGGGCATGGGAGATGTGTACCGTGCACAAGACCCCCGACTGGGACGTCAAGTGGCCATCAAGGTCTTGGCGCCTGCTGCCGACGAAGAGTTGATCGCCCGCTTTGAGCGAGAGGCGCGAGCCACAGCACTCCTGTCACACCCCAACATCGTCACGATTTTCGATGTGGGAGTCCATGGCGGGTGTCCCTTTCTGGTTTCCGAACTACTGGAAGGGCAAACCCTGCGAAAACGCCTTGGCGCTGGCGCATTGGAGCCTCAGCCGGCAGTCGAATTGGCTGTTCAATTGGCGCGCGGTCTGGCCGCCGCTCATGCTCTGAAGATCATCCACCGCGATCTCAAGCCGGAGAACCTCTTCATCACGCGGCAAGGGATCCTGAAGGTTCTGGACTTTGGGTTGGCGAAGTTGAAGCCCGAGCCTAATCTCAATACCGAGGATTTGACGGTTGCGATTTCTCAGCCGGGGATGCTGCTGGGCACCCCTGCCTACATGGCTCCCGAACAGCTTCGTGGAGAGCCCGTGGATGAACGCACGGATATCTTCGCCTTGGGCATGGTTTTGTATGAAATGGTTTCCGGTTGCAACCCTTTTCAGAAGAAGAGTGCAGCCGAGACTCTGGCCGCCATTCTCGGGGACGAGCCACCGCCCATTGACGCGGCCAAACGAATTCCCGGCGCCCTTCTTCGCGTCATTCACCACTGTTTGAAGAAGGACCCCGAAGAACGGTTTCAGGTTTCCCGCGACTTGGCCTTCGCGCTGGAGTCGCTTCTTGGTGAGCTGCACCATCCTGTCGCTCAAAGGCCGGCCGTGAGCCAGACGCAAGTCTCTGGGTCCATCGCGGTACTTCCCTTTGCGGACATGAGTGCCACGCGGGACCAGGGCTGGCTCTGTGAAGGGCTTGCGGAGGAGTTGATCAACGCCTTGACTCACATCGACGGATTGCGGGTGGCGGCCCGAAGTTCCTCCTTCCAGTTTCCGGCGTCAGGAGTGGACGTCCGCGCCGTGGGGGCGCGACTTGGAGTGGCCACCGTGCTGGAGGGTGGTGTCAGAAAGCTCGGAGAGCGGCTGCGGGTCACGGTGCAGCTCGTGGATGTGGCGGACGGTTACCAGCGTTGGTCGCAGCGATTCGATCGGACCCTCGCGGATGTTTTTGACATCCAGGACGAAATCGCACAAAGCGTTGCCACGGCCTTGCGAGGCATTTTGACACCCCGCGAAAAGGAAGCCCTGCGACGTCCCGAAACCGTCATGGAGGGCTACGAGTATTTTCTGAGAGGCCGTCAATTGATCCGCAGCTTTGCCAGAACGGCCCTGGAAAAGGCCAGACGCATGTTCGAACGTGCCATTGAGATCGATCCGAACTACGCTCCGGCCTACGCCGGCCTGGCTGACGTTCACTGTTGGGTCTATGAGTGGTACGGTGGCGATGCAGCGGATTTCGAGGCGGCCCATCGGGCCAGCGAACGCGCTCTCGATCTGGCCCCGGATCTGTCTGAGGCTCATTCCTCCCGTGGCTTCGTTCTCTCGCTAGCTGGCCGCTATCAGGAAGCTGAGTTGGAGTTCCAGGCGGCCATCGCTCTCAATCCAAATTCCTTCGATGCACACTATCTCTACGCCCGGAGCTGTTTTGCATGGGGGCGTATCGACCAGTCGGCCGAGCAATTCCGCCGGGCCAGCGAGTGCCGCCAGGAGGATTTCCAGAGCTTGATGCTCCTGGCCCAATCGCTCCGCAAGCTGGGACGCGATGAGGAGGCCCTGGAGGCTAGCCGAGAAGGGATTCGCCGAGCGGAGCGCCACCTCGAGCTGGATCCGACCGACGCCAGGGCACTCTCTATGGGAGCCAATGGGCTAATGGATGTTGGCCAGGTGGAAAAAGCACTGCACTGGTCGCACCGGGCAGTCGATCTTCACCCGGATGACCAGGGGGTGCTGATCAACAGTGCCTGCGTGCACATTCGGGCCGGACTGAAGGAGGAAGCCTTGAACCTCCTGGAGCAGACGTTCAGTCGTGGTTGGGGCAAGCGCGACTGGATCGAGCATGATCCGGACTACGACATCCTCCGCGAGGATCCCCGCTTTCAGGCCATGCTCGAGAAATTACCGTGACGTGAACTTTCGTCGGTCATGCCTGGCGGTCGGCATTCCAGCCCTGGTCCCAGCCGGTCCGGAGGTTGTTTCATCTGAGGGGGCCGCACTGCCTCACTGGTTCGGCTGACTGGACTCTCTCTCCTTCCCGCATTTCCAGCAGTTGGCAAATTGACCTTCAATCTTTTCTCCGCACGACGCACAAATCCAGGACATCGCCGCCTTCCTCGGGTGGAGCCACTCCTCGACGAACTGGCGGGCCCTTTCGAGGTCCTCGTCGTTCAGCACCCAGAGTTCGGGGTAGCACTCCGTAACGGGGACTCCGCCAAGCGCGGTGGTCAGCGAATCGTTGCGCACAACGCACTCGATTCCTTCCTTCTCGATGATCTCCTTGAGCATTCCAACTTCTGCATTGTCGCCTAGATGCGACGTGAAGACTCGCTGCATGATCGTTTCCCCTTTCCGAGCTGGTTTTCAGACTGCTCCCGGAGACAACTCGTTCTGTCTGCTATTTTATCGCTTTCCAAGCGCAAGGGCAGTAGCTTGCAAGCGGGCAGGGGATTCGGTCATCGCCCAAGGATGACAGGCATCCGCAGCAACGCCCATAAGGCTGCTGCAGGGTAACCCTGACTATTGAGTGGAGGATGGAGTCGGCGTGGCTTGTTGTGGGTTTGTGAGCACCGGTTGCGTCCATGCCAACTTTCCGTTTGACTCGATCACCTTGGCCCGAATGTACCCCTCGTCGCCTTGGATCGAGTAGACAGCGGGATTGGTTTGGACTTCCCTCAGCAGGCGGCCACTCTTCCCGATGAACTGCACCCGATATCCGGCTGACTTCTCCGTTTTGATGTGAATCCGGACCTGCTGCAGCGTTTGGACGACCTCGTCCAGCTCCACGCCGGTTGAGGCATAGAAACGCCCCTCTTCCAGGGCCTCCATGATTGCGTCAGCCGCCAGACGGTCAGCCCGCACAACGACCCATCCGCGCCCTGGTTTGGAGGCGTCAGCGTCCCACGGACGTTTGAAATGATGGGCATCATCCACGGCAATTCCATAAATCAACTTTCCACTCGAGAGAAGGGCATCCCACATTTCTTCCAGAGAGGCATACTGGCTGCCTCCGAAATTGTTGACTTGAGGATGGCCATTGAAAATCTCCAGCAGCTTGTTGTTTCGCACCTGCTTCAGATCGTCCGCGCTGATTGCCCACTGGAAGTTGGGGTGGTTGATGTGTGGCACCCCTGTCGCTTGGCGGATGGCATCGACGTTTCGCTGAAGGGTGTCGGCCACGCTGGTTCCATGCTGCGGCTCCACCCTTCTGGAGATATTCAATCCGTTGATATGGACGGGCTTACCGGAGAATGCATCCGTGACTTCCTCTCCCTTGAGCACCAAAAACTGCTCGTCAGCGCCGTGCAGGGCATTGAGCCCATCCACATTGGTAAGGTAGTTGTGGTCCGTTAGCACAAGAAACTGGTAATTGTGCTCGCGATACCAGGTGACCACCTCGTCCGGTGTCGAGTCTCCATCGCTGTTCAGCGTGTGGGTATGGGTGTTTCCCTTGTACCAGCGCAGGCCATCGCCTGCCGCTCGGCTTTGACCGGCGGAACGAATCTCGCTCAGGACGACCGAATAGAGGACTATCAAGGCAACCAGAATGGCCGTATGTCGTGGCTTCATGAATCTCCTGTCGCCGTGGGAAACAGATTGTGCCGGCGGACTTGCCAAGGTGGGCCCGGCAATCCAACTTAGTCTCTCTTACTAACGGTCGTTGGATCAATCGCCTTTATCCCTGCCTCCACAAAAATCGTGTGAGGGCTTGGGCTGATTGGAATACTCTGTGTTTTCTATGGCATCCTGACTGCAGAGCGAGTAGAGTGAAGCCAGGTCTTGGGGCCTGCTACCATGGCGTCTCGGGTCCGTTTTGGATCGGGTGCATGGGGCTCAAGAAAGAATTCTGCGAGCAAAGATCACACGCAACAAGGGGCAAAGCGAATCATGGATGGCAGTAAAACGAATCAGTCCGATGCCGTCTGCATCGGTCAGCCGGAGGGAGGGCAGCTTGACCCGGCCTTTGCCAACGCCTGTCAGGACTCCTGCGACGATTTGAACGAAAAGGGCTTAGCCTCAATTGAGGAGGCGGTGGAAGAGATTCGGGCCGGCCGAATGGTCATCGTGGTGGATGATCCGGGCCGGGAAAACGAAGGAGACCTGGTCTGTGCCGCTGCCAAAGTCACTTCCCATGTCATCAGCTTCATGGCTCGGTATGGCCGGGGGCTGATCTGCTCTCCGCTGCCCAGCGACCGGTTGGACGAGCTCCAGATCCCGGCCATGGTTCCTAACAACCAGGAATTTCGGGAGACGGCCTTTACGGTGTCTGTGGATGCCCGACATGGCATAGGAAGTGGAATCTCTGCCGCTGACCGGGCCCGAACTATTCAAACTCTGATCGACCCCAACACCAAAGCCGAGGATGTGGTGCGGCCGGGCCATGTCTTCCCGCTGAGGAGCCGAAAGGGTGGAGTGCTGGTGCGTGCCGGGCATACCGAGGCCGCCGTGGATTTGGCTCGACTGGCGGGTTTGTATCCAGCCGGCGTGATCTGCGAAATCATGAATGAAGACGGGTCCATGGCTCGTCTGGACGACTTGAAGGGCTTTGCTGCCCGACACGGATTGAAGATCGTGACGATCGAGGCCCTGATCGAGTACCGTCGCCGGACGGAACGCCTCATCGAGTGCATCGTGTCCACGCGACTCCCAACTTCCTACGGGCACTTCTCCCTGCACTTGTATCGGGATACCGTCACTCAGGAACACCACCTGGCCATCGTGAGTGGGGAGGTCCGGCAGCAGGAAAACGTTTTGGTGCGGGTTCATTCCTCCTGCTTCACCGGCGATGTGCTGGGTTCCCTGCGCTGCGACTGTGGCAGCCAGTTGGAGCAGGCTCTGGAGCGTATCAGCACGGAGGGGCGCGGGGTGGTACTGTACATGCACCAGGAGGGACGTGGGATCGGGCTGGTGAACAAGCTCAAGGCTTACGCCCTTCAGGAATCCGGCCTGGACACCGTGGAAGCCAATGAAGCCCTGGGATTCAAACCGGATTTGCGGCATTACGGCATCGGCGCCCAGATCCTGGCTGATCTGGGGCTATCGTCCATCCGGTTGATGACGAATAATCCCCGAAAGATCGTCGGAATCGAAGGATACGGACTCAAGGTCGTCGAGCGGGTCCCGTTGGAGGTTCCTCCCACGGAATGCAACACGAGTTACCTTGAGACCAAACGCACCAAGCTCGGACACCTGTTACACAACCTGACCCTCCGATAAGGAGTCCCGGCCCGCCAACCGACAGTAAGACTAAGTTTTCAAACTAGACGCCAGGCGGTGTATCATCCACCGTCCGGTTCGACAGAAGGCCGCAACGGTCCAAGCTCATGTCCATACAACTCGATCCTGAACAGTGGGTGGACCGGCACGGAGATGCTCTCTACCGCTATGCCCTGGTTCGCCTGCGGGACCCAGCGCTGGCGGAGGAGATCGTCCAGGAGACCTTCGTTTCGGCTCTCCAGAGCCGTTCTCGGTTCTCGGGCCAATCGTCGGAGCGAACGTGGCTGACGGCCATTCTGAAACACAAGATCGTGGATCACTACCGGAAGGCTTTTCGGGAAGCTCCATTTGACGAGGCGGTGGAGTCCCAGCTGGAGCACGACGAGATCTTCCAACAAACCGGACCGTGGAAGGATCATTTTGATTTTGAAAAAGGACCGATTGACTGGACTTCGGATCCCGAGAAGACCGTCCACCAGAGCGATTTCCAGCGAGTCCTGCAGGCGTGCCTCTCGGGGCTGCCGGCGCGGATTGCCGCGGCGTTTACTCTTCGCGAGATCGATGGTTTGGAAAGCGACGAAATCTGTAAGGTTTTGGAGATCAGTTCGACCAATCTTTGGGTCATGCTTCACCGGGCCCGGATGCAACTGCGACTCTGCGTCGAGACCAAATGGTTTAGACCAGCAACTTCGGGAAAATGGGCCTCTCAACCGGCGCTAAGCTGAAGCAATCATTCATTTTCTGGCTCGCCAGGCGGCTCCCCACGTGCAAGGACCTGGCCCCCCTGATGTCCCAGGCCCTGGATCGGCGGCTGAGTCTTCGGGAACGCTACCAGTTGGCACTGCATGTTCGGATTTGCGCCTGGTGTCTGCGTTATCAACGTCAACTGCTCGCTTTGCGAAAGGCTCTGCAACAGGAATCCGAGGCCACCCATCCTTCCAGCGAGTCGCCGTCGCTCTCGGCTGAGGCCAGGGAGCGCATGAAACGAGCCCTGAAGAACTCCTGAGCCGACGTCGCCTGAGTCGGATGAACCAGTCGCAGGAGCGGCCTTAGACCCTCTGGCTGGCTGCCAGACTCGGCCTGAGATCAGCCCACCCAGAGACACTTCAAGCTTTCCAGGTTCACAAACCGCTTCACCCCTTGGCTCCCGTCTCAGCGCCTCCTCATGTGTGGATCAGTCCGGCCAGGCCATCCCGCGTGCAAGGGAAGTCGGTCCGATTTCCCTTGCGGGTGAATTTCCCATTTGACGTCCCCGCCCGGTGAGTCATGCTAAGAATGACACAGGTACATCGAGGCCCCCACGGTGGAGAGCACTGGGGAGGAGAAACTCTTTGAGCGGGCGGCGGCCGAACCTATCCCAACGCAGGTCGCTGACAATCTAAAGGACTTCCCCGTAGATCAGGAGCCGAAGAGGGCTTTGGAACTTCGGATCTGGGTCCTGATCAACCGATTCTCGGAATGGCATGCAACATACCAAAGTAGCCAAGTCAAATGGTGCTGGGTCAGGGACATCTCGGTTACGGTCCTGGTGTCTGAACTGTTTGTCTCACCTTAGGGGACCAGCCGCAGCAAGCCGCTAAGGAAGCGGCCTATACCTATTGCCAGACTGCGGAGTAGCGAAGGGCAAGGCTCAAAGGAGGAGGGAACTATGAGGGTCAACGTAATGTTCTCTGTTCTAAGCTCTATGTTAGCTGTCTCCGTGGCAGCTAGCTTAGCGGACGGTGACGTCTGGTTCCCGACAGATCAGAAGCGATTTCAGCTTCGCGGGACCATGACGTACACCAAGTCAGAAAACGAAAACCTGATTACCTTCAGTATCGTGGCGATGATGTCGGCTCGCCACAGGCGATGATTTTTGATCTGTCCAGTGGTCGCCTGAGGATGGCGCTGAACCCATTGAAAAACATTCAAGGCGCAAGAGTTGTGTATATCCGAGATGTATCAATCGGCCGAAGTGGACTGGTCGCCACAGCCGTTCAGGCTGAGAATGCAGTTGCGAAGCTTTCCCCTCCGACATTGATGGTTTATCAGCCGAATGGAAAACTATTGAGTGCAAATGCCTTGTCGCGAAAACGCCAGGTGGACAAGATACTGGTAGATCAGAACGATAGCATCTGGACCCTTGGCGTGGGCGCTGGGGAGGAAAACCCGACAGGCGTTTCGATGTTGTTCAAATACAACCAGCTCGGTAGGCCCACGGGGCAGTTCCTTAAGCGTTCCGACTTTCCTATCCACGCTGATTCAACCCAGATTGGGCGTGAGGCCGGCGGTGATACAGCATTTGGCACTTATAGGGAATGGGTTTGGTTTTGGTTGCCGCCTGGGGAATTGGTTTTGCTCCATGGAAATGATGGAACGATCCAAAGATACCGAACCGGACTCTCGCCACCCCCGTCTGATATGCAAGGGAGCCAGTTGACTGGTCGGGAGATATCACGCATTTGTATTCTGCCCTCCGGTCTCCTGCTCGCGCAAGCGCACTTCTACACAGCCTCAGACGCAAGAATGGAGCCGTTTGTGTGGAATCCCGCCACACACCGATGGACCATTGTGGATGCGCTGGCAAACGGGTTTATTCCTGCAAAGTGGTTGTTAGGTCTCTCTGGGGATAAGATTGTATGGAGAACGAGCAAGAGTTTGAGCTCAGTTCTCGAAATCGGTTTTACGCCGTCTGACTTTCCCGCTGGCCTTTGAAACGCCGAGGCCAACTTCAATGCCGGTTGAAATTTCCCCAAAATTCCGGCTGAAAATTTCCCACTCCGGAAACTTTGGGCAGCCCATCGGTCATCAGAACCGGTGATGCCACGTAGATCCGAAGGCGCCGATCCAACTGGCCTTCGCGATCAACCCGGCCTAGATTCGAGCCCAAATCATGGGCCGTCGTGAACTACGCACCGAAGTCCCGTCCCGTTGGCCCGAACATCGAGAGCCTGCGTTCCCGCCACCCTCAGGTGCGCAGTCTTGTCTTCCTCAAGAAAAAATACGTCTTCTTGTAAGGATTCCCTTCCTTCACCGACCAATCAACGAAACCGAACTGATTGGTAGTTCAATGGTTGACGTGATCGTCGGCCAAAGATGTCTGGCATCGTAAATTCAGTGGGACAAGGTACATCGATGGCAAAGATACCAGAAAGGCAGGAGAAAATGACGACGGTGACCCGAACTTTAGTGACGCCCGAGGAGTTCGAATCGGCTGCCATGCCGCACATGGGCGACCTGTTTCGGACAGCGCTGCGGGTGATGGGAGATCGTGCCGTGGCTGAGGACTTGGTTCAGGAAACCTATCTTCAAGCTTGGAAGTCGTTCCACCGCTTTGAGCCGGGTACCAACTGTCGCGCCTGGCTATACAAAATCTTGTTTCACGTCATCAACCACCACCGACGCAAGTGGTTTAAATTTGAATGGGTTAAGGAAGGGGAAGCGCTCTTGGAGGCGACCTTGATGTACGAGCCATCGGTTCCGGAGGAGCTGACCGATGAGGAGATCCTCGCCGCCTTTCAGAAAGTCCCCGAGCGTTATCGGGAAGTGGTGATGTTGGCGGATGTTCACGAGCTTTCCTACAAGGAGATCGCAGTGGCCCTTAATATTCCGATGGGAACAGTCATGTCGCGCTTGAATCGTGGTCGGGCCATCCTGCGGGTTGAATTGGCCAAATGCGCGGAAAGCTACGGGATCCGAGCCTGGAACCAATCTTTGGAGAGAGCCCGGGCGTAATCGCGGCCAGGCGGGGCCAACCTCAGGTTTCTTTCTCAACTTGAGCTGGAACCGGCACCTGGACCTGCTTGATGGGAGGAGAAGGTTCCGGCATTGGTGGGGCCTGGCGAGGGAGACTGCCGGACTTCTGCGGCCGGATCCAGGCGATCCGACCCGCCGCCAGGGCAGCGGCTAGATCGTCCAGCAGGGAATAAGCCACGGGAGTGACGAGCAGCGTCAGCAGCAGGGAGAGAGATTGTCCCCCAATCACGACCACAGCAATGGCCCGGCGTTCCTCAGCTCCGGGGCCTGTGCCGACCCACAGCGGTAGCATTCCGGCAACGAGGGTCAAAGTGGTCATCAAGATGGGGCGCAGCCGGTCTTGATTCCCCTCGATGATGGCCGACAGGCGATCCCGGCCCTTGGCGCGAAGCTGGTTCATGTGGTCGATCTGGAGAATGGAGTTCTTCTTGACGACGCCGAACAACACCAGGATCCCCAAGGCTGAGTAGAGATTGAGGGTGTTGCCGGAGAGCCAGAGACACAGCAAGGCGAAGGGGACAGACAGCGGCAAAGACAGCAAAATGGTGAAGGGGTGAACCAGGCTTTCGAACTGGGAGGCCAGAATCATATACATGAAAATGACCGACAACAGAAAAGCCCAGAGGAATTCTGTAAAGGTCCTTTCCAGTTCGCGGCCTCTTCCCGACACCGTGGTGGTGTATGCCGCCGGAAGGTTCATTTCTGAAGCGGCTTGCCGCAGGGCCGCCAGACGATCGGCCAACGCGTAACCCGGAGCGATGGAAGCCCTCAGGCTCACCTGCCGCTGGCGGTCCAGGCGGTCAATGCGCGAGGGGCTGTAAGTGGGAACGATCTGAACCAGGTTGTCGAGCCGCACGAGTCCCTCGCCGTGGCGCGGAACGTAGAGGCGGGAAATGGTCAAGGGGTCGTTGCGGTCACCTTCCGACAGCCGGAGCTGAACGTCGTACTCATCGTTTACCGAGGCATCTCGAAAACGCGAGACCCGCTGGTCGCCTCCCACCATCAGCCTCAAGGCCGAGGCGATATCGTCCATGTCAACGCCCAGCGCCGCCGCTCGGGCACGGTCAATCTGCACCTGCAGTTCAGGCTTGTTCAGCTTCAGCGTGGTGTCGGCATCGACGATGCCACCCAGTTGCCGCGACTGGAGCCTGAGTTCCTCGGCGTATCTGGCTAGGTCTTCCAGCTCCGGCCCACGGATCACGAAATCGATTTCGTAGTTGCCGCCCCCGATCATGAAGGATTGGGTGTTGCGGACCGCCGGGCGCAGGTCTGGGTATTCCTGGAGGCGCCTGCGAACCTCTTGCATGACGTCTCGTTGCGTGTAGTTCCCGCGAAAGGCCTCGAGTGGCCGGCCCTTCAAGGTCTCCGACCAAAGGCGGGTTAAGGACAGCACTCGTTGCTCATGCGGGACGGTGCGGACATAGACTTGAGCCTGGTTGACGGCGCCCAGGAAGCTTCCTCCCAGCTGGCTCAGAACCAGTTGGACACCGGGAGTAGAAGAAATGTCGCTCTCCACTTGCCTCATCACGGCGTCCATGCCCGCCAGGCTGGTCCCTTCCGGGGCGGTGACGTAAACGTCAAACTCCCCTTCGTCCACATCGGTAGGGATGTACTCCTGCCGCACCTTGGAGTACGCAAACACGGAACTGGCCATGACGCCGAGGGCCAGGCCACAGGTGACTAAGCGATGGCGCATCACCAATCGGAGCAGCTGCGTGTACTTGCGCTCCAGAGCCGCATAGAAACCCTGTCTGGAGTGAGCGGACTTATGCCCCGCCGGGGAGGAGGGAGACTCCTCGTGCAGTAACCGGGCGCTCATCATCGGGGTTAGGGTGAAAGAAACCAGCAAGCTCACCATCACGGCTGCGGCGGCCGTGATGCCGAACTGATACAGGAACCGGCCCGAAATGGAAGACATGAACGACACCGGGACGAAAATCACCACCAGGCTGAGCGTCGTGGCCATCACCGCCAACCCGATTTCCTGAGTGGCGGCCTTGGCCGCTTCGAACGGCCGCATCTTCTTCTCTTCCACGAACCGGAAGATGTTTTCCAGGACGACGATGGCATCGTCGATCACCACACCAACCATCAAGACCAGAGCCAGCATGGTGACGCTGTTCAGCGTGAAGTCGAGCGCCCACATCATCCCAAAGGTCGAGATCACCGAGGCCGGAATCGCAACGCCGGCAATCAGCGTGGATCTCCAGCTGCGCATAAAGGCCAGCACCACCAGGCAAGCCAAAATGCTTCCCAGAATCAGGTGATGGTTAATCTCGTGAAGGGCGTTATAGATGTAGCGCGATTGGTCCCGAATGATCTCGAGCTTGATGTCCTGCGGGATCCGGTTTCGGATTTTCTGGAGGTTCTCTTTGCAAGCTTCGATCACCGCGACCGTATTGGCGCCGGACTGACGCCGAATCTCCAGCGTAACAGTCGGAAGACCATTCAATCGGGCCAGTGACCGTTGCTCCTTGGTTCCGTCCTCCGCCCACCCGATATCCCTTACCCGAACGGGTCCGCCGTTGATGGTGGCAACGACCAGCTCACTGAAGTCCTTGGGATCCACGATTCGTCCCATGGTGCGGAGGGTCTCTTCCCGATTGCCGGAGGTGACGTTGCCGCCCGGCACGTCGGCATTCTGGCGAACCACCGCATTGCGAATGGCCGTGATCGGAATCTTGTAGGCAGCCACCCGGTCCGCGTCGATCCAAACGTTGATGGCCCGCTCCAGCCCACCCACCAACCGCACCTCGCCCACACCTGAAGAGCGCTCAATCTGAACTTTGACGATTTTGTCGGCCAGTTCGGTCAATTCCCGTATGGGCCGGTCGGCGGTGAGGGCCAGGGTCAAGACCGGCTGGGCATCATTGTTGAACTTGGTCACGATGGGCGGATCGACGTCGCGGGGCAAGTCCCGGAGAACCGTATTGACCGCACCACGCACGTCCTGGGCGGCGGCGTCGATGTTGCGGTTCAGCTTGAACGTCGCGATAACAATGGAAACACCCGGACCCGACACAGAACGGAGTTCGTCGATGCCATCGACAGTGTTGACCACTTCCTCGATACGCTGCGAAACGGTGGTCTCCATTTCTTCCGGAGAAGCTCCGGGAAGATAGGTTCGAATCCCCACCGTGGGCAGATCGACGGATGGAAAGCGATCCACTCCCAGGCGGAAGTAGGTAGCCGCGCCGACCACAACCAGCGCCAAGATGATCATGGCGGCGAACACAGGGCGCCGGATGCAAATTTCAGCCAGTTTTTGCATGGTGAATCGAAACGACTCCCATTCGAGGAGTCCTGCTTGTGACGGTCCGAAGCGGTACGGCCTTCTTCACTGAACCACCCGGACCGGTTGACCGGACTGAAGATTCCCGGGATCGACGATCACGTTGTCGCCCACGGTCACCCCCGATAGAATTTCCGTCATTCCCGCTCGGCGGCGACCGGTGGCCACCGGTTTCTCCTGGGCTGTGCCTTCTTGAACGAGCAGTACCTTCTCGATTCCGGCAAAGGTCACCACCGCAGAGGAGGGGACCCCCACCGTTCGCGCCGACCTGTCGATGAGGATCTCAACGTGAGCAAAGGCACCTGCCTTCAGAGAGCCGTTGTTGATGACTTCTGCCTCCACAAGCAGCATGCGGCTCTGGTCGCTGATGGTAGGACTGAGACGGGCGATACGACCGGAGTAGACGTCGGGATTTCCTTCCACGGTGACCCGAACCTCCTGTTGCAGCCGAATGTTGCGGGCGTGACGTTCGGGTACTTCTGCCTTCAGACGAAGTGGGTTGATACGTACGACCGTGACGACCGGAGAGCCCGCGGCCAGGTACTCTCCCAGGTTGGTCTGCCGCTCTTGTACCACCCCGTCAAAGGGTGCCACGATCTTTGTGTCGGTCAGCTGCTGGCGAGCCAGGGCCAATTCCGAGCGGCGTTGGGCCAGCTGAGCCTGGCGGTTGTAGATTTCCTCGACAGCGTCCTGATACTGACTGTTCGCCACCTTGTAGGCCACCTCGGCCGCCTCGAGCTCCGTCCTCGGGATCAGTCCCTGCTCGAAAAGAGACGTCGCTCGGTCTTTCCTCTGGGTGGCGTCTTCCAGGCGAGCTTTGGCCTGGCGGACCGGGCCGGTCTTCTGGATTTCGACCCGGTCATTGTCGCCATCCAGCGGTAATCCCAAACGAGCCCGGACCTGGGCCAATGCTGCCTGTGCCTGTTGAAGCCGCAGCTCGTAGTCGGTCGTTTCGACTTGAGCCACGGTCTGACCCTGCCGGACCGAGCTTCCCAGATCCACCAGAATGCTATGGAGGCGTCCTGGTGCTTTGACTCGAAGGGTGGCTTGATCGTAGGCGGCCAAAATGCCGGTCACCGTGACGACCTGCTCCATCGGAACCTCTTCAACCCGGGTGATGTGAACCTCACGAGGCAGTCCCGTGCTGCTGGCACTGACTTTGCCGCTGGTGCTGGAGCCGGGGTACTCGCTGCGGCAAGCGGCCATTCCAGCTGCAAGGAGGACGGACACAACAAGGACGAAACCCCTGCAACTTCGTTCGGGTGGAAATGTGGTCACGATTCTCTCTAGGATCCTTGCCCCGCCAGTGGCTCGGTGAGGTTGCTTTTCATGCGGTGCGGTCATTCTTGTTTGGACGCCGTCAGATCTTCTTCATCCTACATGGACGTGACACAATTGCCAAGGGTTACATGAATTCCTGAGCCGCTCTGGCGTTTCCATCTTCCCTTTGCTGGGGCAAGGTGAAGAGCAGGGCCAGGGCCGCTGCGACCGCCACCGTTCCAGCCACGGTCCAGGACCAAGGCACATACGTCATTGAGTTCAGTCCGAACTGTTGGGCAAGGGATTCCATGTGTACGAAAGATGCCAGCAACCCATTATTCACCGCGTGAGCGACCATTCCGCAGAAAATGGAACCCGTCTTCCAGACGACATACCCAATCAGCAGTCCGAGGAACAATGTGGGAAGCAATCGATAGATGGAAGAGTGAGCCAATCCAAACAACAGGGCTGATAGAAAGATCGCCCAGGTCTTCCCGAGCCTCCGAAAGCCCGACATGACGAAGCCTCGAAAGAACAACTCCTCGCAGATCGCCGGCGTAATCCCCAGGACCAGCCAAACGGCCCACAGCGGCACCGGCTTGTCATCCAGCAGCAGGATCTTCTCGAGCGCCTTGGTCAAAGACTCCGGCGGAGGCAGAAGCCGAATCAGGAGCCCACCGATGACGGCCCAGCCGGACAACCCGATCAGGATGGCGGCAAGAAGCCCTCTCAAGGGTGGGACTTTCAGCGAAAACGTGCGAACCAGGCCGTAGCCGGCGCCCAACGCCACCGCCAGGGTCGGTGCCAAAAAGAAACCATATTGGGTCACCAGCACCATTGAGATGATCCCGGATTTTTGGAGCCACAGGCTTCCATAAAAGGCCACCACCAGGATGACCGAGAAGGTTGCGAAGGCCGCCAAAGGACTGGGCAGGGAGCCCTTCTGTCGACGAAAGCTCAGGAGGCTGCGCACCGATTCCTTCCCGCCAAGCAGCACCTGCTCCCGCTCAAAGACACGGGCAGCCAACACGAGCGTGAGCATGGCGTAAGTGACGGAGGAGACGGCAGTCAAAAAGATTGCTTCCGGGTGTGCTTCGGCCAGGAACAAGGCCTTGATCAACAAGGCAATATTTAGAATCGGCACAAACGCCGTCCACGGGTTTAGTTCCACGCCCGGTGTCAGTGTGGCGAGTAAGGGGAGCATCAGACCCATGATGACCGGCGTGAGAAAATTCTGCCCGTCTTTGAAATCCTTGGCAAACACCGCCACGCCCAGAAACACCGCCGTGATGGTGAACGTGGCCGGGAAGAGCATCAGAAAGGTCAGCAGGTAGACGCCGGGAGCCACGTTGATTTCAGCTTCCGGTATGACAAACCGGGTAAAGGTGGCCGCCATGCTGGCGATATTAGCTAAAGCCCCGATGAGGCCCACCACCCAAACCGTCAGAAACTTTCCAGCGATGATTTCGGTGTAACGGAGCGGAGCGCACAGCAGGGTTTGCATGGTATTGCGTTCCTTCTCGCCCGCCGTCACATCAATGGCTGCATACAATCCGCTGGAGGCGGAAATGATGATCAGCAAGAAGGGAAGGATCGACCCGATGAACTTCCCCGTGCGCCGGCTTTCCGGCGCAACGTTGCGAGGCAGAACCTCCAGCACGGAGGCGAATCCCTCGGGCAATCCATGTTGTATAAGCCGCTCTCCCACCAGCTCCTGGCGCAATTCCGTCATTTGGCTTTCCAGACGTTCGCGGGCTTTCTGCGACTCCTCACGCACGGAGTCGAAATATACGGAAATCTTGCCAAGCCGGCCTTCCGTCAGCTCCCGGCTCAAACCCGGCCAGGCCACCAGGACTGCATCGACTCGGCGGGAGGAGATGATCGTCCGGGCTGCGCCCAACACGGGGTTTTCTTCTTCGATTTGAGTCGAGCCTGTCTGCTTGGCTGATGGCCGGCTTTCATGAGCGTCTGCATCCCTCTTTTTCTCCAAAGCGGGCAGCGGCCTCAGGCGGCCGGCCTCCAGGTCTCTTTGCAGTTCACCGGGAGCGCCGGTCCAGTCCTCGAAGGATAACGTCTTCTGTCGATGAAGCCCTTGCCTGATGATTTGGGGCAGCTCGCCCCACACGGCGACCTTGGAAACCCTCGCTTCCTGGGCTTCAGACTGAGACTGTTGCAGTTTGCTTATGCCGATGATCATGAGCGGATAGATCAAAATGGGGAGGCCGATCATCATGATCAGCGTTCTGCGATCCCGCAGCGTCTCCAGGATTTCCTTACGAAAAATGGTGTAGACGATGGATAAGCGCATGATCACTCAATAAGTTCAGGCCCTTCGCTCAGGCTGAGTGGCCATCAGGCTTCCCGGCGAGCAGGCGTTTTCGCATGGCTCAGGAAGGCATCCGTCAGGTTCCGGCAGCCCGATCTTTCTAGAAGCTCCTGCAGCGCACCGTGGTCGACAATCCGCCCTTCGTGTATTAAATAGATCCGGTCGCATAAATATTCGGCCTCGCCCATGATGTGGGTGGAAAACAAAACTGCCCGTCCCGCAGCCCGCTCCTTTCGAATGGCTTCAACAATGAACTGGCCGCTGATCACGTCCAAAGCGGTTGTTGGTTCATCGAGAATCAACAAGTCGGGCTCGTGGAGAAAGGCCCGGGCGATGTTGGCCCTTTGCTTTTGACCGGAGGACAGCGTTCCACAGGACCTCGAAACGAACGAAGACATCTCGAGATCCTCAATGAGGCGTTCGATTCTGGCCTTCAAACGGGACTCCTCCAGCTCGTAGAGCCGCCCGAAGTAGAGCAGTACTTCCCGCGGGGTCAGACGCTGGTAGAGTTGAGTATCGCCCGAAAGAAAACCGATGCGCTTCTTGGTGAGCAAAGGATCCTGGAGAATGTTCTTGCCCGCGATCCGTATGTCTCCCGAACTAGGAGTCAGGATGCCTGCCAGCATGCGTAACGTCGTGGTCTTGCCGGCTCCGTTGGGACCCAGCAAACCCACAATTTCGCCGGAACAAACGGTGAGGTTGACGTCATCCACAGCCGTGACGTCGCCAAACTTCTTGACCAGACCGCAGGCCTGCAGCGTCTCGTTCATCTCAACAATCCCCTGATTCCCCCACTGTCGTTTGCCACCTGGTTCCTAGGCCCGGACCCCGGCTGTCGGGCCGCAACTCTGGCCGAGATACCCGGGCCCTATTCGTATTCGTATCGGCCGGCGGAAGGGTTTTAGACAGTCCCGCCGGGTGGTTGACCGGTTGAGGCCTTCAGCCGCCATCTGCCGGTCCCAGGTGGAGTCCTTGGACCGGAAGTAGGAAGGTAGCATTGAACTGACCTCACACTTAAGGCGTATATGTGGACATTCTGCCACCCGGTTCGCGAGAAAACACAGGCAACCCATGTTTATCGGTTGAAAAACTAAAGATAACGTTGCACAGGTGATGTTCTCTCGAAACTCTTGGCGGATGGCGGCGTCGCAGACCATTTTCTTCGTTCTGCAGGCGCAAACTCAATTGACCCAGGCCGAGGTCAACCTGGTCACCACCCAAATCGCTTACCAGGAAGCCTTGACTGCCGTGGACAGATCGGGCGGAAGTCTGTTAGAAAGACACCAGATCCAGATTTCGGAGGTTGGCCGTTGAGTCATCTGGGCCTGGAGCAGTTCCTCTCTCACGCCGCTTCTGGATTGTGCTGTTCCTTAACGTCGTTCGGTTTGTTTCGGATCGTGCTGTGAAAATCATCCACTTGCTGTGCGGATTTGCCTGCCTTGGGCTGGCCGTTCTGGGGGCCTTTCTGCCGTTGCTGCCGACCACGCCTTTCGTTTTGCTGGCGGCGTACTTCTTTTCTAAAGGGTCCCGGCGATGGCATGCCTGGCTGATGAACCACGCGACCTTCGGGCCGCTGATTCGGGATTGGCAGGAACACGGGGCCCTTCAGCCCAAGACGAAGACCGTGGCGATCGCCGGCATGGCATTGGTCATGGCCTACCCGATTGGTTTTCAGCCCATTCCTTGGCCATTCAAAGTAGGAATGAGTGTGATCTTTGTATCCGTTTCGGCCTTTATTCTTTCCAGGCCGTCCAGGCCGCGGGAGAGAGCGGTTGAAGTGAGACCTGAACCTTCGTCTCGTGGCATCAGGGCCAGGTGAGAGCCCTCGCTGGTCCGACTTCCCCAACCTCTGCATCCATGCCGAATCCTTTCGCTACCTTTAAGCTTGGGCGGCCCGGCGGAGACGATCCATCAAAGCCAAGCCGAGGTCCGTTTCCGGGACGGCCTGACAATAGATCTCGGCGATGTGTGCGGCGTCACACTCTCGGAAAAAGAGAAACAGCTTCCGCGCGTAATCGTCAACACTGGAGCAAAGCAGCACCTTCTTGAAATCCTGGAGGCCCTCCAGAGAATCCAAGCCGATGTAAGCCGCGCTGGTCAACGGTTTCGGAACCGAACCGGCTTCCACAATCACCAGCTTTGCGTGAGGTGAATAGTGGCGGTATCTCATGCCCGGACTCTTGCTGATTTCGGGGGCAGACTTCCCAGCCAGCCGAATATCCGGGAGTATTTCCCGGAGCTGCTCCAGAGAGATGGCCCCGGCACGGAGAATCAGCGGCCGGGAGCCGCTGCAATCTACTACGGTCGACTCCAATCCAACGCGAGTCTGATCTCCCTGCAGGATGCAAGCAATGCGCCCGTCTAAATCGGTCCGGACGTCCTGCCACCGGGTGGGACTGGGTCTCCCAGAGAGATTGGCTGAGGGCGCGACGATCGGAGTCGAGCACCGACTGAGAAATGCCTGGGCCTTGGGGTGTCGAGGCATCCGGATTCCGATGGTCGGAAGGCCGGCCGTAGCCTGGAGAGGTACCTGCTCGGTCTTGGGTAGAACAACGGTGAGAGGACCGGGAAAGAAAGCCTGAATCAGGCGTTCCGCGCCCGGCGGGATTCGGCTTGCCAGGAGGCCCAGTTGCTCGAGCGAGGACACATGAGCGATCAGGGGGTTGTCGGAAGGCCGCCCCTTCGCTGTGAAGATCTTGGCCACGGCGGCTTTGTTGAAGAGATCGGCGCCGAGACCGTAGACCGTTTCAGTGGGAAAAGCAACCAGCTGTCCGCGCCGGATGAACTCCGACGCCTTTCGAGCCGATCGCGTCAGGACTGTCTGCATGGGATCGCGGCCGTGGTGAAAAGAGGACCGCTACTTGATGTAGTAACCGGAAACCCTCCACTCCCCGTCCTGATCGACCATGGGTGTCACGGTTTCGACGGCCGTCTGTTTGTTCTCGAAGGATGCGTCGAACTGAATCACCACATACTCGCCGTCGGGCGCTCCCGGAAGCTCTTTGGTATAGCGAGCCCCTTTCAGTTTTCTCGACACCATTTTGCCCAGAGGATCCCGGACCCCCTTCACCATCTGAACCCATTGGGCTTTGGAAACCTGCTGCTTGAACAAACGCGCCGCTTCTTCCCAGCTCTCGCCGTAGCGAGCCGTATCCACCAGCGCCAGCCAGGAACGGGCGGCTTTTTCAGCCTCTTTCTCGGGCGGAGACGTCGACAGGCTCTCGGGGACCGACATCGAGAGCGCCAGCACGGCGAAAATTGCACCACTCAGAACTCTGAATTTCATCAGCGGGACTCCTCGAGGAATCGTTCGAATGCCAGGCAACAGTATAGCCGTGTGCTGGTGGGGAAGCCAACTGAACGGCAACTCCGGCAATCCTTGGAAGGTGCTTTCCTGAGTATTGGAAACGTGGTACTAAGTACTTTGCCTGAGACCTTTCCGTAAGTCAGCCTTGGACCGGGATCGGCGGCGCTGATCTGGTTTGAAGTTTGTGCAAGATACCTTCACATCTGCCAGGAGATGAACGCCATGAAAAAGACAACGAATGTGGGACTGATTGGATACGGCTTCATGGGCCGCGCCCATTCCAACGCCTATCGCCGGTTGAGCAACTTCTTTGACGTTCCTTACCAGGTCAATCTGAAGGCGGCCTGCGCCCGCAGCGAGGAAAAGATCAGGGCCTTTGCCGATACCTGGGGCTACGAGTCCGTTGAAACGGACTGGCGGAAACTGGTGGAGCGGAAGGATATCGATCTGATCGATATCTGCGTGCCCAACAATCTGCATCGTGAAATCGCTCTGGCCGCCGCCCAGGCGGGCAAGATGATCCTGTGCGAGAAACCGCTGGCTATGAACAGCCAGGAAGGTGCCGAGATGGTGTCCGCAGTGGAAAAAGCCGGTGTGGCCAACATGGTTTGGTACAACTACCGGCGCGTGCCGGCTGTCACGCTGGCCAAGAGACTGGTGGAGGAGGGGAAGCTGGGCCGGATTTTCCACTATCGAGCCGTCTTTTTGCAGGACTGGACCATTTCCACCGATCTTCCCCAGGGTGGTACGGCCTTGTGGCGTCTGGATGTGGCTGCGGCGGGCAGCGGCGTCACGGGCGATTTGTTGGCCCATTGCATCGACACCGCGCTCTGGATCAACGGTGACATCGAGAAGGTCACGGCCATGACAGAGACCTTCGTCAAAGAGCGCAAGCACAACCTGACCGGAAAAGTGGAACCGGTTGGGATCGACGATGCCTGCGCCTTTCTGGCGCGGTTCAAGAACGGTTCGCTGGCGACGTTTGAATCCACCCGATACGCACGCGGACACAAGGCGCTCTACACCTTCGAGATCAACGGGGAGAAGGCGTCCATTGCCTGGGACTTGCACGATCTGCACCGACTCTCCTATTTCGACCACAGCGACGAGGGCACGGTGCGGGGGTGGCGATCCATTCATGTGACGGACGGCGACCATCCCTACATGAGCCGCTGGTGGGTTCCAGGCCTGCAGATCGGATACGAGCATAGCTTCGTCCACCAACTAGCGGACTTTTTCGAAGGCATAGCCAAAGATCAGCCGGCTGGACCAACCTTTCGCGACGCCCTCGAGACCCAAAAAGTGTGCGATGCCGTGCTGAAGAGCAGCCGAACCGGAACGTGGCAACAGGTCGGCTAGGGCATTCTCAGCGATTGAAAGAGGTTGTGGCAGGAAACGTGGACATCGAGTCTGCTAGCAGTGTTTCGGTGGTGAGCTTAGGCTTCTGGCTGGTGCCGGTTGTTTCGGCCACGGGTCAGCTAGGATAAACGCCAAGGGCGCCAAGACCGCCAGGGGCATTCAGAGCAAAGGCCGATAAGACCGTGGAAGATGATGTAACTTGGAGGACAGAAGACATGACACTTCTTGGAATCTTGACATCCCGCTACCGTCAACTGCTTTGCTGGGGCCTCCTGCTTCTGGGCACGGTGGCTTGCACCTCGTCGCTGAAGACGCCCGAATCTGTCCGGCGTCCCAGCAAAAACTATACGATCGAGCAGTTCATGGCCACCACAACCGTCACGGGTGCCTCCTTCTCCCATGACGAAAAGTCCATTCTGTTTTCGTCGAATGAATCCGGCATTTTCAACGCCTACTCCGTCCCGCTGTCAGGCGGCAAGACCACAGCCCTAACCCGGTCGACCATTGACAGCACGTTTGCGGTGTCTTGCTTCCCCAAGGACTCCCGAATCCTTTTTACGCGGGACCAAGGCGGCAACGAAAACAACCACGTGTACGTGCTTGAAAAAGACGGCCAGGAAAAAGACCTCACGCCGGGGGAGAAGGTGAAGGCCTTCTTTGGCGGATGGAGTGAAGACGATCAAAGTTTCTTCGTGGCCACCAACGAGCGGGATGCTCGATTCTTCGACCTCTACAAAGTCGACGCCGCCACCTACCGACGCGACTTGTTCTACCAGGACAAGGTGGGTTATCAGTTGGGCGACATCTCCAGAGACCAAGGCTGGATTGCCTTCGACAAGTCCAACACGACTTCTGACAGCGACGTGTACCTCTACCATGTTGCCACCCGGCAGATGAAACACATCAGCCCGCACCGGGAGGCTGCGCAGTATCGAACGGCCAGTTTCGATCCCGGCTCGAAGCAGCTCTATTACCTCACCAACGACAACGCCGAGTTCACACGCGTGCGCCGCTACGATCTGGCCACCGGCAAGCATGAGGAGGTGGAGAAGGCGGACTGGGACATTTTCTACACCTATTTTTCAAGGAACGGCAAATATCGGGTCACCGGAATCAACGAAGACGCCAAGACGGTGATCAAGATCGTCGACACCCAGTCCGGAACGCCCATCCTGCTGCCCAACCTTCCGGAGGGGGAGATTACCTCGGTCACCATCTCTCGCAGCGAAGCCCAGATGGCTTTTTATCTCAACGGGGATCGGGCTCCCAACAATCTGTACCATTACAATTTCCAGACCCGGAAATTTCACCGGCTGACCGACACGCTTTCGAAAGAGATTGACGCAGACGACCTGGTGGAGTCGCAGGTGGTTCGCTTCCAGTCTTTTGACGGAATGACGGTTCCCAACGTCCTGTACAAGCCGCATCAGGCCACCGAGCAGAGCAAAGCCCCGGCCCTGGTGTGGGTGCATGGAGGTCCGGGCGGTCAGACCCGCAAAGGCTACAGCTCGCTCGTCCAGTACCTGACCAATCACGGTTACGTGGTGCTGGGCATCAACAACCGGGGGAGTTCCGGATACGGGAAATCGTTTTTCATTGCCGACGACCGGAAACACGGTCGTGAGCCTCTCTGGGACTGCGTGGAAGGCAAGAAGTATCTGGCCTCGCTGCCCTATGTGGATGGAGAACGCATCGGAATCATCGGAGGCAGTTATGGCGGCTACATGGTCCTGGCGGCCCTGGCGTTCCAGCCGGAGGTCTTTGCGGTGGGCGTGGACATTTTTGGAATTTCCAACTGGGTGCGGACACTGGAGAGCATACCGCCATACTGGGAATCGTTCCGCCTGGCACTCTATCAGGAAATAGGGGATCCCAAGAAAGACCGGGAAGGCCTGCTGGCCACTTCGCCGCTATTCCATGCCGAGAAGATTCAAAAACCGTTGATGGTATTGCAGGGGGCCAATGACCCCAGGGTGATCAAGCCGGAGTCCGACGACATCGTGGCGGCGGTGAAAAAGAACGGCGTGCCCGTGGAATACGTGGTGTTCGAGGACGAGGGTCACGGATTCACAAAGAAGAAGAACCAGATCGAAGGCAACCGCGCGATCCTGAACTTCCTGAACAAGCACTTGAAGGGCGAGTCCAAACAGACGGCCATCGGAACGCCAACTCCCCGCTCCTGACGGGGACCCGGCTCGAGCGGCGCCCATTGTTCCCTCGTTCGGGGAGGCGGCCGCCGCAAGCGGTCAGAGGAACGACTTCCAATCGGATGTCACTTGCCCAGCCGGGAGGGCCACACTTGAGGAGAACAACCTGAATGCAACAAACCCCTTTCAATCTGGATGACGCTGTCGCGGTTCTGGAGCGGACACCTGCTACTTTGGGGGCCATGCTGGAAGGGCTTCCTGAGAATTGGACACGGGTCACGGAAGGCGATGGTACCTGGTCGCCTTACGATGTGATCGGACATCTCGTTCATTGCGAGCGCAGGAACTGGATGCCGAGAGTCCGCCACATCCTGTCTGGCGATAGGCGGCCGTTCGAACCGCTGGACCGAAGGGCACAATTCAGTGAGGACCAGGATTCCAGTCTGGGTATTCTTCTGGCGGCCTTTGCCCAACTGAGGCGCACCAATATGGAAGCGTTGGTGTCGATGAATTTAACCCCCGAGGACCTGGCCCGCACAGGACACCACCCAGACTTCGGGCCGGTGACGCTGGAACAGCTGATGGCAACATGGGTGGTGCACGATCTCGACCATGTCGTGCAAGTTGCGCGGACTATGGCCAAGGCCTACGCCGGCGTCACGGGACCGTGGAGCGCTTATCTGTCGGTCTTGCGGGATCGCAAGGGATAGATTCGGCTCTCACGGGCGCGGGCCCAAAGGCGCCTCGAGCGTCGGCCAGATTCAATCTGCGCGTCCGATTTTCAAAACGATCTTGCCGAACTGATCTGCCGCTTCCATTCGCTGATGGGCTTGGGAGGTGTCCTCCAGTGGGAAAATCTGATCCACGATCGGCCTCAGGCCAGTCGTGCAATAGAACTCCAGGGCGTTCGCAAAGTCCGCAGGACTGCCCATGGTAGTACCCAGAATCTGGATCTGCTTCCAGAAGATGCGGCGGATCTCCAGGGTTGAGGCCGGACCCGTGGTGGCTCCGTAAGTGACCAGACGTCCGCCGGGCCGGATGATCTCCAACCCTTTCGCAAAAAACTCTCCTCCAATGCTGTCGATGATGACATGGGGCCCGGTCCCCTCACAGAGGCGGACCAGCTGCTTGGCCCAATCGGAATCATGAGAGTTCACCCCCGCGGAAGCGCCGATTTGGACGGCTCTGGCCAGCTTTGCATCGCTGCGCGAGGTGACCAAGACGCGGGCTCCCAATTGACGGGCGAGCTGTAAGGCAAAGGTGGACACTCCGCCGCCGATGCCCGTCACCAGCACATACTCGTCCGGCTGAACACGGGCTTTAACGACCACCGCCCGGTAGGCCGTCAGCAAGGCCAGTGGCAGTGCGGCGGCCTCCACCTCGGAGAGATGAAGAGGCGCTGCATGAATCTGGTTGGCGGCTACGGCGATCAGCTCGGCATAGGTGCCCGTATCCGGCATTCCGAGAACACGGAAGGCCGTGCTGGGAGCAAGCTGGTCCGTTCCCCAGCCCAAGGCAGGATTGATCACCACCCTACGACCCTCCCACTTCGGGTCGACTCCGGGCCCCACCGCCACGACTTCTCCCGCACCATCTGAGCCTAGAATGGCGGGCAGCCTGATCTGAGCATAGAGGCCGCGTCGAATCCAAACGTCCCGATGGTTGAGGGCCGCCGCGCGCAGCCGCACCAGCACTTCGCCCTGCACCGGCACCGGGTCCTTCACTTCTTCGATCTTCAGGTTCTCCGGTTTGCCTAACTCTTTGAGAACGACTGCCTTCATGGCACGCCCCTTTCCCACCTCCGCGATCTCGGAACACCACTCTTATCGCTTAGCCTCCCTCACTCCGCTGAGGCAGACAGCAGATTTTGTTCGACCGGTCAGGCATCACCCAACGGTATCATCACCCAAATCGCCAACCATTGGAGAGAGAATCCACATTGCAGGAGAGGTCGCGGAGTGACCATCATGTGCGGATCGAGTGCCTGAGACCGCTCTCAGTCACTCATATCTCAACGCCATGGCAGGATCCAGGCGTGAGGCGCGAAGAGCAGGGATGAGGCCGCTGAGCGTTCCCACCACGATGAGCAGAAGGGTTGAGATCGCCACAGCCTGCGGCGAGACGATGAGGTGAATGTCGCCCTTGCCTGTGGTGTCCTGGTAGAGAGGACCCAACAGGGGTAGGGTGCCGACCATCATCGTAATCAGGTGGGCCACAACGATTCCGATCATTCCGCCAATCATCGTGATGAGTAGCGCCTCGGCCAGAAATTGAAAGAGGATATGGCGGCGACGCGCGCCCAGCGCACGGCGAAGTCCGATTTCGCGAATCCTCTCATCCACTGCCACCAACATGATGTTCATGACGCCCACGCCGCCGATCCCCAGTGTCAAAGCGCCAATGAAGATCAGAAGCGCCTGCAAGCCGATGGTGATGCCGTCAATGATCGGGCGAAATTCTTCCCGCCCGAACATCTGAACGGCCCTTTGGTCACTGGGGGAGAAGCGTTGCCTTTTGGCGATGGCCGCCAGAACCTGGGCCTTGGCGCTCGACTCAAACTGAGGGGCGACCGGAGCAAAGACCATGACGCTGGCGTACCGGGTATTCCAGAGATCGCCGGCCGAGGTGTAAGGGATGAAGGCCGAATCATCGTCGCTGGTAAAATAGTTGCTCATTTGCAGCTTGCGGTCCATGGTGCCGATTACGGTGAAGCGCACCCCGTTGATCAGGACCAGCTCCCCGAACACGGGCCGGCTGCCGAAGAGTTTCTTTTTCAAATCAGCACCCAGGAAGACCACGCGGCGTCGTTCCAGGAAGTCCTCTGGGCGGATCCATCGCCCTTCGCTGGGAACTTCGTTACGAATCTCACCATAGACTGGATAAACACCGCGGATGGCGGTGTTGGCCATGCGGTCGCCATGGCTGATGGATAACCAGCGGACGGTTTCCAGGCAGGCGTGTTTCACCAGCGTGGTGTCCTGCAGAACGAAGTGAAGGTCTGCCTCCTCGAACTGGACTCTTTTGCCCGCACGTTCGCCGCCGGCCTGCTCGCCGGTTTGACCGGGCCAGCAGATGACCGCGCTTTTGCCGAACGCATCGAAGGCCGCCACCAGCACGGAGCGGAAGCTTTTCCCGTAGGCGATCAAGACCGTCACGGCCACGATCCCCCAGACAATTCCCAGCATGGTCAGGAAACTGCGGAACGGCTGGCGCCTCAGGGCCTCCCAGGACTGGCGCAGGATTTCACGAAACATCTCGGGTCCTCTTCGTCTCGCGATAGCGTATTGATCACGTCACGGTTGTAAAACGCATACTCGCCTCTTATTGTTTGCCGCGCCGCTACAGGCATCAACCGCCGGCCTCGTAACGCAGGGCTTCGATGGGGTCGATGGCCGCCGCCTTGCGGGCCGGATACAAAGCCGACGAAATGGCAACCGTTCCCAGCAAGCCAAACGAAATCAGGCCGGATTGCCAGGTGAAGAGTAGTCCAGCGAAGTAGGGGGGCATGGGGAACCGGTTGACCAGCAGGCAAAAGCCGAAGCCAAGGCCCAGTCCCACTCCTCCGCTCAAGAACACTACGATCATCGTTTCTACGAAGAACTGCCAGAGGATATTGCGGGCGGTGGCTCCAACGGCCTTGCGGACGCCGATTTCGCGTGTGCGCTCGCGCACGGCCACCAGCATGACATTCATCACGCCAATGCCACCCAGGAAGAGAGTAGCCAGTCCGACGGCCCCCAGGAAGTACTTCATGCCGTCCGTCATTAAGCGGAAGGCCTTGGCGTCTTCCACGGTGTCCCAGATCTTAGCGGCCTCTTCATCCGCCGGATCGAAGTGATGCAGGCGCCCCAGCACCCGCCGCACTTGGGCCTTGCACTCTTCGTGGCGGGTAACCGATTTGGGAACAGCCAGCAGGCGGTCGATGCTGAAGGGCGTGCTTGGCGGTTTGTTGGGGAAGTCCTGGAGGACAGTGGAAAAAGGAACGAAGATTTTGCTGATGTCGCGGCCGTCATAGCTGGAGTCCTGCTCCTTGTGCTGCATGACTCCAATGACGGTATAGGGAAACTCGCCCAGCCGCACCTGCTGCCCCACCGCCTCGCGGCTTCCGAAAAGCTGCTTCTTGGCATCGCTACCCAGAAACGCCACGCGTCGATGAAGGGCCTCGTCCTCCCAGTTGTAGAACCGCCCCTCTTCAACAGGAATGGTGCGGATGTCCGCAAACGGAGGCAGCGACCCGGTCACCAGAAGGTTCCCGCTGTTGTAGGAACTGCGCACCGGAACGTTGGTGCCCAGCTCGGGTAGGACGTGAGCGCATCCCGGAGCCTGATCCAGGACCACCTGGTGGTCGGTTGCCTGCCAGCGCAAGTCACGCCCGGCCCGCGTGCCTCCGGCCTGAAGACTGGTCCGTCCGGCAAAGACGATCATGATATCTTTGCCGAATCCCTCCGCCACGCGCTCCTGACCGACTCGCAATCCTTCTCCTGCAGCCACCATCAGAATGATCGAAATGATGCCCCAGGCGATGCCGAACATCGTTAGAGCGGTGCGGAGTTTGTGGTCCCACAGGGTCACCAGAGTGTTGAGCAGAAGGTCTCGGAAATTCATTTTTCAACAATGCGCTAGGATCCACGTGCAATGTGAACTCATTGCAGAATCACCTGCTGTCCCTCCTTTAAGCCCTCCACAACTTCCGCCTTCACCCCGTTTGAGATCCCGAGTTTCACCGCTATCGTGCGGCGCCCTGTCTCAGTTCTGGGATCTGGAAGCTGCACCGAGCTATTCCGTTGCTTGTCGTAAAGCACTGCCGACTCCGGTATCAACAAAACCCCCTTCTTCTCTTGCAGAATGATTTCGGCGTTGGCGCTCATGTTGGCCTTGAGCTTGCCGGTGGGGTTGCGGATGGAAACACGCACTTCGAAGGTTGTAACGTTGTCCTTTTCCACGCCAAGGGGCGAGATCTTGGTGACTTTCCCCTCAAACGCCTCTTCCTTGAACGATTCCACCACAATCCTGGCGGGCTGACCCAGGTAGACCTTGCCGATGTCGGCCTCGTCCACCTTCCCGAGGACGTACACGTCGCTGACATCGCCGAGGTTCATGATCAAGGTGGCTTGGGAGCCGAGGATTAGGATCGAACTGACGGCATCGCCCACCTCTACATCCCGGGAGAGCACCAAACCGTCCATTGGACTGACGATGGTTGAATTGCGCAGATCCTCCTCCGTGCGGTCGAGAGTTGCCTGGGCTTGAGCCACTTGCGCCTTGGCCCGGGCCATCTCGGCCTTGGTGACCGCTACGCCGCGCCGCGCTGCCATTTGCTTGTTGAGGGCTAGCTGGTAGGCCTTTTCCGTATCCTCCACTTGAGATTTGGCCAGCAGTCCTTCCTTGTACAACTCTCTGGCCCGCTCCATGCTCGACTTCAGAAAAGGAAGATCGGCTCCCTCGGCCTCCACTCGGTTGCGCTCGTACGCGGCCTGCGCCGACTGCTCGGCCGCTTGGGCAGCTAAAAGGCTGGCCTTGGCCTCCCTCACGCGAGCCTGCAATTCTTCCTTGTCCAACTCTGCCAGGATTTGACCTTGCTGAACCACCGCTCCATAGTCCACCAGCAACTTCTTGACGATGCCACTGGCCTTGGACTTCACTTGAACTTTGGCTTTCGGTTCAATCTTGCCGGTAGCCACCACCGAGCGGGCTATGTCGCCCCTCTCAACAGCGAAAAGCTTGGAGGGATCGATGGCGGTGTTGGGTTTCAATGCGGCGTTGACACCAAGGAAGGCGGCGATCAGAACCACTGCAAGAATAGAAAGGGAAATAATCCATCGCCTCTTCCTGCGCCGCGAGTTTCCATTTGCGTTCATGATGATTTCCTAGCTTGGATAAAGACCTGATCAAGATTCGCCTTGTTTGAGCTATGACTTACGGGAGCGTCTCTTTCCTCCCTCGCTCCCAATAGGAACTCCGGGTGAAGGGACCTGCCGACAAAAAGAGCAACACTCACCGCCACTTCTTTGGACCATACGAAATCCCGTTGGCCTTTGTTCCCTGAGGTGCGGGGCAGAAATCAAAATTGGAGAGGGAACGCACTGGTGCCAAAACACTCCGAGCGCCCGCAACAGTTGAGACGCTTGGGAGAGCTGCAAAGCCGACATTTGTTTGCAGGAGTGGTCGCGTTACCTGCAGCGACGATTCCTAGACTTGGTGTCCAAGGTGGTACCTGATCAGTCGTGGAGATGGTGCGTTTGCATATTGTGCTTCATCGGCACGATACCTAGAATGGCGGCTCGCTCCTGCACAGAGTCAGGTGGAGCGCGGAGACCTTTCGCCGGTCATTTCCCGTAAAGGGCTTGATAACTCATTTTGTTGACAGAATAATAGGACCCCATTCGGAACTCGTCGCAAGGTCCGACTCCGATTCGAACACGACTAGGCCTGATGATCCGTCTGTTCTCTCACTGATCGTGCCCTTTTGTATCCAGATCCACCGGACCGCTCGCTGAAATCTGAGGCTTCAAGCCGCCAGCGCCAGCGGAACTCTCAATCAAATCCCACTCCAGAAGGAGTTTTATGGACAAGATCAGCCGAAGGTCGCTCTTACGTCATTCGTCTCATCTGGCAGGAGCCGTTGCAGCCCTGGGACCCATGACAAACTATGGAACGGAACGGACCTCTCAGGAGCCCCAGCGGAAGTTGAAGGTGGTTGTGGTAGGTGGGCACTTCGACGACCCGCAAAGCTGTTGTGGGGGGACAATGGCCCTCTACGCCGCCCTGGGCCACGAGGTGGTAGCCTTGTCGTTGACCGGGGGACCTCCTCCCAATCCGGCGGTGGCTCCGCAAGACCGTCAAACCCGGCGGCGCGTTGAGGCCATCCAATCCGCCATCATTCTCGGCGCTCAGTTGGTTTGTCTGGACTACAGTGGTTCCAATAGCGGGGCAAATGGCGGTCCCATCGTATACCGAACGGGGTCAGAGGTGACGGGGGAACGGTACGACCGCTTCACCGAGGTTCTACTCGGCTATCAACCCGACATCGTCTTCACCCATTGGCCTATCGATTTTCATATGGATCATCGCGCCGCCTCACTCCTGACCTACCATGCCTGGCTGCGCAGCGAGAAGAAGTTTCCGCTGTACTACATGGAGGCTGAATTGGGACTGCAAACGCAGAACTTCTGGCCGACCCACTATGTAGACATCACGCCCGTTGCAGATCGCAAGCGCGAAGCCTGTTTCGCCAACAGCGTGACGATCCAGGATTGGTGGCCCTATCATGACGCTATGCATCGGATGCGAGGGATGGAACATGGATGCAAGGCGGCGGAGGCCTTCAACCATCATCCTCAGAGCCCCCGCGAACCCTCGCTACCCTGAACGAGGAACTCTCTCCGCGTTCGCAGGCATGGGAGGCGACCGGAGGGGCAACCTTGTTTTGATCGGTATTCGATTGTGAGGTGTGAACGTGAGACCCGCAACTTGGAGCAGGAGTTCAGGCCCACCCTTGTGGCGAACCTTTTTGACAGGGTGCCTTTCTCATTTTCTCATTCCCGAACGGTGCCTGGGTATGAACAGCGGGGCGGTTTGTACCCTGGTCTGGTGTCTGGTTGGAACGATTTCACCCGCGTGGGCTCAGACGGGCCCGCTGCGGGCCATCGGTCCGGTCCGGGAGGGTCGCTCTGCGGCCGTGATTGTCGATGACGTTCCGTTCATTCAGACGACGCAGTTGTTTGCGGCCGACTCGCGGGGACGAATAAGGGATGCGAGCAATGCCGGCAAGCAGTCACGAAGATTGATCCAGAATCTCGAGGGACTCCTAAAAGGCTCGGCATCGGGATTGAAGCAACTCGTGCGAGTGAATCTATATGCCGTTTCGAACGAGGACCTGGACACACTCCGGCAAGAACTGGCTCGGCTGCTCGCAGGGAGCACCCTGCCTGCGGTTACCGGCGTGGTTACCGAGCTACCTTTTTCCGAGGCTGCCGTTGCCCTGGACGCTCTGGCAGTGGCTTCAAGGGATGAGGGCCAAAACGCAGTCAGATACCACCATCTGTCTCCTCGACAAGGTGCGCTGCCGCAAGCTCAAACGGCTCTGCTGCCGGCTGGACCGAAGGTGTACGTTTCCGGCCAATATGCGAAGGGCGGGTTCGAGGCAGCCACAAGAGGAACCATGGAAGGACTGGCCGCCACCCTCCGGCATCTCGGATTGAACTGGGAGAATGTGGTTCAGCTGAAGGCCTTCTTGTATCCCATGTCACGCTCTGCTGAAGCGTGGAACATCATGGCCTCAGAGTTCAAGGCCAGGACTTTCCCGCCTATTTCGTTTGTAGAATGGGATCCTAATCTCCCCATTGAGATCGAGATGGTCGTCTCGGGGACCGGATTGGCGGAGTCGTTCCAACACCGCCAACCGGTCAGTTTTGTCACGCCGCCGGGCCTCGACAAGTCGCCGGTCTTCAGTCGCATTGCGATTACTCATGGAGGCAAGTCGGTGTTTGTATCGGGGATTTACAGTGAGTCTCCGGGCGATCCGGAGTTGGAAGTGCGGGATGTCTTCAGCCAATTGAGAAGCTTACTGAAAGAAGCCGGCACTGACTTGGAGCACCTGGCCAAGGCCACCTACTATGTTGGCAATGAAACCTCCAGCCGATTGCTGGGATCCGTCCGCCAGGAGCTGTACAATCCCCAGCGGCCCCCCGCTGCTTCCAAGGCTCTGGTCAAAGGAGTAGGAAAAGAGGACCGTGCACTGACCTTGGACATGATCGCCGTGCTTCCACATCCATGAACAATGGCTCCCGTGGAGGTTGCGAACCGGGGAAGCTTGCCCCTCCGTGGCGCAGCAGTTTGATGCTGTAGCGGTTGCGGGTCTGGATTGGGCGCAGAAGAGAGAGTACCTCTCTCAGTTTGCCACCGGCCCTCACGAGGGGGGGGCGAGCACACTGCGTCAACCTCGCCCCTCTCGAAATCATCAGCACGCCATCAAGTTTGCTGCTCCGACGCTTCTTTACTAAGTTGAAGCTGATCGCTGGCCGGATGTTTGTTCAGGAGCCTCTGTTGAGTTGCCGTGCGATTCAACCCACGAGCACCATGGTCTCATCTGAGCTTCGCGCCCAATTGGGTCATCAGAGTTGATCTCTTGCGAGCCTTTCAGCTTTTTGTCGGCCTGAGTCTCGCAGGTCTGCCGCAACCATCGAATCACGGCTAGGGTTGGCTGGCGACAAAGGCCCCGTCGCCCGTTCGTTCCCCTGGTTGCCGGCCATCGTTCACCACCAGGTAGGCAATGAAAGAATTGCTCCCGCCGGTCCTCGTGATCTTGGCATACCCTTGGTTGGTTCCGGGGGCATGAGTCGCCAGGATCGCTCCAAGCTGTTTCCACTCCCGAGCTTTAAGAACGACCTCAAAGGTGCTGACTCTTTCCCCGCTCTCTCCATTGTAGAGATCAACGCTGAGCGTGATGGGGTTGTTGTCCGCCTCACCAGTATTCAGGAGAGCCAGGTTGGAACGATTCGACGCGTTCTGCTGAATGCCATAGAGCCAGGTGCTAGTGGACGTGCTTGACGCGCTGGGCAGCGCGGCATAGAAGAGGCCGTAGCGCCCACCTCCGCCAGGGGCCGAAGTCCGCGCCGATACGGCCACTCCGCTCAAATCCTTCTCAATGGGTTCCACAAAGACAGCGCCGGCAAACACGGGTCCGGGGGGCCCGACGCCGGGGGCAGCGGAATCCCGAAGGAACTCTACAAAATTGGGAAGAATGCGCTGTTGTCCGGGTTCCAACTGCAGCGAAAAGCTGGTGGAAGAATCAGGCGTCTGAACTGCCGAAGCGACGAACGTACAGCGAAGCGTTCTGGGCACGGAGGACCAGTTGGTGGCTACGAACTCGGTCAGGAAGGGGCTGGACTCCACCGCGACTGGAAGAACCAGCCGCTTTTGACCCGCCATCTGTATTTCCGGAATTGGAGCGACGAAGGAGCCGTCTGAATTTACCTGGTCATTGACGACTCCGTAGGCATAGTAAGGTGCCGTTCCGGCCACGCGTTCGACACGCACATAGCCGTTCTCGATGGCCGAGCCCAGAATCCCCGAGAATTGACGGAATCCCCCCGGCGTCAGCACTTCGTCCGGCAGGACAAAGCTCTGGGGATTGAGTGGGTCTCCTGAGTACACCGTTAGCCTCAGGGTGATGTTTCCGTCGCTGGCGGTCCCCATGTTTTGAACGGCCACGTTGGAGCGGTCTGATCCGTTCTGCCGTAAACCCGCGATATAGGCAGGACCACTCAAAGCGTTCTCAATTCTGATGGCCGGGTAAGCCAGGCCGGCCTGGCCTCCCTCAACGGCTGTGGTGGTGCGCACAACGGCGCTGATACCCTCGAGGTTGCCCCCACCCGTCACGTTGACTCGCAGCGTGCCGCCCCGAGAACCCGAGTCTGGGATGGGAACGCCGATTGATTTCAAATAGCTGATGGCATCCGTGACGATGCGTTGCCTTCCACCGGCCAGGGCGTCTGTCCCCGATCCGCTGCCTCCTCCAAAGGCAGGAGTGTAAGTAAATTGGAGAGTCGCGGTGTTGGCCCCGCGATTGGTCAAGGTCAACTCCGAGGTAAAGAAAGAGCTGTTTAGCCCGGCAGCAGAAAGCACCACGGGCACAAACAGCCCAGTCTCCTCACCCGTCCCCGAAACGACACTGACCACGTTGCCCAGCAGTATGTTGTTGGCTTCATCGGTTTCGGTCACCGTATTCTGGTCATCCACAATGGCTCCTAGAATGTAGCTGCCAGGAGCTAGCTGGGGGGGCAGAGCCACCGATCCGCTACAGGTTGTCATAGCGGCCACTTGAAGTCCCGCGTCGAACTGGCAACTCGCCAGCAGCAAGTCTGTCGTGGTGATGTTGCCATCCGCCGACAGATATATCCCCAAGCGAAATGATCCGGTTGAAGCTGTTCCCTGGTTAAGAATTTCGGCCGACACCGACAGGGGAGCGCCGATGGCCACCGAAGCGCCGCCTTTCACCGCGGTCACCGCCAGGTCTGCTCCGGCCGCGCCGGCGGGATCGAAATTGGCCGTGACATTCTTGCCTGAACTCAAAGTGACGACACAATCAGTGCCGTTTGTCGAATCGCATCCCGTCCAGTTCCGGAACTGGAAACCAGGGTGCGGCACGGCAGTGAGAGTGACCGTGGTGCCATTCTCGTACTGGTCTCCCAGTGCGGGACTGCGGAGGGCGGCGTCCAGCTGGATTCTTGGTTTGATTAAGCCGTTCCGCAAGTCATAGATGGGTTGTCCGGTCGAACTCAGCGCCGACAGAACTTGCGAGACGGTCAGGCCCGGCAGCTTAGATTTCACAACCGCCCAGGCCCCGGCGACATGCGGCGCAGCAGCCGAGGTTCCAGCCAGGTTTTCGAAGTTTCCACCAGGAATCGGCGAGCGAATCCAGCGGCCGGGTGCCAGGAGGTTCAGAAAGCCGGCGCTATTGGAGTAGCCCGTAACGGTGTCCCGCGTTGTGGGGCTGGAACCGGTGCTTCCATCGTCGGTTGAACCGACGCTGATCGCCGATGAAATACAAGCTGGGAAGGCCAGCCCGTTTAGGTACCCCTCATTTCCTGAGGAAACCACCGTAGCAATCCCGAGCGAGCGTAAGCGGTCGACTGCGGACTTGTATGTCGGCGACTCGGAATCGCAGGTTGAAGTGTACTTGTCGAAGCCTCCCAGGCTGAGGTTGACCGCGGCCACGCGCAGCGTCCCACTGAGCTCAATAACCCTTTCCAGTGCGGCAATCTGGTCACTTCGCAGAGTGCGGAGGCAAGGCGCGGTTTCATCGTCGAGACCGCAAAGAAAGGGATCGTCCAGCTGAGAGTAGACCTGGATGGAGATGATCTTGGCATCCCGAGCCACGCCGGACGAGTCGGTCCCTTTGCCGACCGCAATCCCGGCTGCTTGCGTGCCGTGGGCACAGTCGGCATGGTTGCAAGGCAGCCCAGAACCGAGAGCAGTTGAGTTGGGAGCACCCCCCGGGCACAGCGACGAAGTGCCCAGAGCTGTGCTGGTGGTGGAGAAGCAGGCCTGGGAGACGACCTTCCCAGCTAAAAAGGGATGGCTGGAATCCACACCCGTATCCAAGATGGCCACAGTCTGGCCGGAGCCCGTGTAGCCCATGTTCCAGGCAGCCGGAGCCCCGATCACCTCGGTACTCTCCACCAGGGAAGGCCGCATCAGTTCGTCCTCTTCCAAACTGACCACCTCAGGAGAGGACTGAAGCTCCTTCAATCCCGCCAAGTCCACATCCATGGCCAATGTGGGAACGAGGCGAAACCTTCTGATGGCGCCGACACTACTGGATGTCAGTTTCGAGAGGAAACCTTCCTGGAGGCGCGAGACGTCACGCTCGCTCAACATCCGCGAGGTGGCGGCACTTCCCAGTGCGGATCCGCTTTGCGTACCTGGCTGCAGCCCGACGATGACCCGCACGCGCCTGCCAGCCTTGGTGGTGGCCATCAGCCTATCGAAGTTGTCAAGCGTCTCGCGACTTCGGTTGAAAGGGCCCTGGGAACCCGCGCCAGATCGCATCGAGGTCGACACATGGCTTGTCAACTGCTCCTGAATCGCCGAGGTACCGCCACAATTGGGTGCCTGACTCCTGCTGATGGTTCCAGCTTTGGGCGGTACCACATCGATCATCAGAGTGCTGCAGGCCCCGCCGACCACGATCGTTTTTGTGCCTTCATTGTCGGACTCGTCGCCCTCGCTGATGGTATTGGCAGGGTCCACGACCACCCTTAATGTATGAGTGCCCGGGCTGAGAGGCCCGATCAGATAGTCCTCGGTCTGAGTTGTGGCACCGGGACTCAGCGGAGATGGAGCGTTTAGAGTGGCGATGATCTGCTCGTCCAGATAGAGGCGCGAGAGGAAGGATGCGGAGGTCGGAAGAACGCCGTTGTTGATGACTGCCCAGTCCACGTACAACTTGTCCTGCGAACCGATAAAGACGCTGTCCAGATGGGTTCCAGGAAGGTTGGAGACCACGATCTTGTCGGACCAACCCGAAGGCGCGTGAAACGTCAGGTTAGGGAGCTGGGGAACGGTGACAGTGAAGGACTTTGAGAACTCATTATCGAACTCATTCGACTCGGATTCCAGGTTGGTTGAGTCCGCCACGATGCGAATCGTATGGGTCCCCGCAGTGAGCAGCCCAATCTCATAGCCTATGAAATAGGCGTAGGTAAATGGATGAAGGGGGGGCTCGATTCTGAAGATCTCAAGCAGTTGATTGTCCAAATAGAGTTCAATCAGAACTCGGGTGCTAATCGGAGCTGTCCCATTGTTTATGAGAGCACCGGCCACGTAGAGCTTCTCGGTAGTTCGATACACTGCGCTTTCAGTGACTGAGCCGGGAGTGGTACCTACGACGATCGAGCCCGACCAACCTGGGGGAGTGAAGGGCGAAAGGTTTGGTCTGGATTGGGCAGAGAGGACAAGCGGATAAAAGATGCAAGAGAGCAAAGACGCAAGACAGACTGCAAGGCGAGATTGCAACCGGCACATGGCGCCTCCTTGTGAAGGGGTCACTACAGCTTTCCCAAGGCATTTTGTGAATGAGAGGAAGTTCTATTTTGTTCGACGTCTATCTGCTGGAGTGTGATGCTCAGGGCACAGGTCAGGAGTCCGAAACAAGCGAGGGAAAGTGTTCCATTCCCAGCCGATCCTGTCAAGCCTCAATTGTGCCAATCGGGGAACAGCAGGCGGCCCCGCGACTCGCATCGGAGCAAACCTGTCAAACCCGGTGGTTTCCCCATCGCTCAGAGAGGTTGGTAAATTTCAGTTGGATGTAAAGGGGGAACCAGCTCGAGCTGGAGGCGGTGTTGGTCCGGGGATGGGAACTGGCTCAGTCGTCACGCCAGGAGATCGCGGGCAAAGGCACACTGCTTCTCTGAGGGTCGACCACCAATTGGTGACTGGCTAGCTGGATGGATCGATCGGAGCGGCACGCTGCGAATCGCAAATGGTTGCCGAGACCCGGATAGTCAGATAGCCACCATCGGCAATTCCGGTAGGAAACGGGCAGGTGAGAGGAGCTGGGGGGCACTTGCTGGTGGAGAAGATCCGAACGAAGGACCCATCTTCCGCCTCTCATCACCCCGACCATGTCCTGCCGCCTGAGGTGGGCCAGTTGTTCCGCAGGGGATCCTCCATCATCACGAAGGACGAAGCAGTCTGCGACACCGCCCTCGCTCAGTTCTCCTTCGCGGTCGGTGAGACCTAACACGCTGGCGCCGGAGATCGTGACACAGTCATAGATGCGAGCGGGGGGGAGTCCCAACGACTTCGCCAGATGAACCTGGTCCAGGAGGTCGCCCTCGACAGTCAGAGCGGAATCGCTTCCCAGCGCGAATTCCACCTCGCCTGTCAGGCGGTGGCCGGAGATGGTTTTTCCCAAAGTGAAGAGGTTGGAACCAGGGCACCAGATAAAGCGAGTGTTCCTGCGACGAATGATGTCCCACTCCGGATCGTTAAAGGCCACCGCATGGATCAACACAGTCTGCGGTCCCAACAGGCCTAACCGTTCCAGCTCGTGGACCTCCGTTCTGGAGGTCCCATCGGTTCCTTCGCCGGCGTGAATCAAGAACGGAGCGCCGACCGGGGTTTGCTCGAAATCGGCCCTCACACTTCGGCTGAAGGCCAGTGAATGACTCCAGCCCATTCGGCGGACCACACGGACCGGAAAATCGCCGTCGAAAACCTTCTCATAGGGATTGTGGTGACAGACGGTGGTGACACCGCTTAGCAGATTCCTGATCCCCCCAAAAAGGAGGCGGACGGTCTTGGGGACCCGCAACAATTCGCGGATTGGAGACTGTTTCGGGTGGTAGATATCCTCCGCCCACTCCTGTGCGTTCGAATAGATTCGGTTCCCCAGCCTGGGAAACAGGCTGAATTCCAAATGGTCGTGAGCATTGATTAAACCCGGCAGGATCAAACACCCGGTCAGGTCCAGGCGTGCCGTGGTGGGATCGAGAGACAGACATCCGACGTTCGCGCTTCCCGGCAGAACAGATTCGATTCGCCCATTCCGGATCAACAGAGCGGCCGGCGCTGCCTCACGACCGTTCCTGGCTATGCGCGCACCGGTAATGAGAAGGGAATCCTTGCTTGGATTTGAGCGCCCTTTCCGTGTTCTACCACGATGGCTGCGGTGCGCTTGCACAACACTGGAAGTCATCTTCTCAATCCCGGCAACAGAACAACAACACAGCGGGGGGATGGGGAACGCCTGGCAGAGCCCAGGGGGCATGACCCGGACTGACGAGGTGAGTCTCGGCCTCTTCCAGATAAAGATCCTGACTGTCCACCGTGCGGAAGTATTGACGCAGACAGGCACGAATTTCTGCAGCGCTCCGACGATGACTGAGCAGTTCGTAGGTGAGCCCATTCTTCTTGAAGGTCCGCTTCCAGCCAAACTCCAGGGCGTCAGGATGGAAGTCGCTGCACCAGAGGGTTCCACAAGGCTTGAGGACGCGACGCCATTCAAAAACGGCACGGTTCAAGTCCTCAAGGTAGGCGATGGCGAAACTGCAGAGGACGATGTCGGCAGACAAACTGCCAACAGGAAGGGCGGTGGCGTCGGCCTGGACGAGGGTGTTCGCTGGAACGCGGCGGGCGGCCTGGCGCAGCATGGCGGGGCTCGCGTCCAGCCCGATCACCTGACTGGCACCCAATCGGAGCGATTGCCTGGTCCACCGGCCGGTTCCACAGGCCACGTCCACCACGATCTTGCCCTCCACATCTTTCAGGCATGAAAGGATCTCGCGTTCCTCGCGATGAAGCAGTGGGTTGGGTTGGGAGTCGTAGCAGTCGGCCCATAGTTCGTGCCCCTTCAAGGCCTCCACCTTCAGAACGGCAGGGCTCCCTAAAAGGGGGGGCACCGAGCTTCGAATGGGTAGTGGGCCCTCGGAGGCATGGCCAGGTTCCAGTACGGGCGGGATGGAATTCGTCACAGGCTTTCCACCTTAGGTTTACGGAGATTGATCCAGCGTTGGGCCCAGTCCAACTCGACCGGGTAGGTGTAGATGGCAAATCGATAGCGCCAGCTGCTGAGGACCTTCAAGAGCCAGCGGCCCCAGTTCGGCAGACGGATGTCCTGAGCTGTCGGCCAGCGGGAGTTGACGACCAGCTCGAAATTGTCGATCAAAACCTTGACGCGTTCCGGCAACCAGCTGACCCGGGGACTGATTCGAAGAGTGAAATTGAGCCAACGCTCGGAAGCCCACTCCTCGGGCGTCGTGGGGAAGGCAATCCGGTCTTCTACGTTGCCGTACATCTTGTCGCGCTGGGGGACCGGCGTGTAGTGCTGCACGATAATCTCCGCATCGGAATTGATTCGCTTGATCTTTCGGATAAAAGACAGGCACTCGCGGGTGTCGCGCTCCGGGTCCTGCGGATTTCCAACCACAAAGGAGAATTCCGGGATGATGCCGAATTCGCGGATGCGCTCTGCAAGTTCGAGCGTTTGGGCTGACGTCAATTGTTTGTTCATCGCTTTGAGCACCCAGTCGGATCCAGACTCGGCACCAAAGAAGATCATCCGGCATCCGGCCCGTCGAATCGATTCCAGAGTTCGATGGCTGTACCGCAAGACCCTGTCGATGCGAGCCTCACACCACCAGTTCAGGCGCAGAGGTGCAAGGCGATCGCAAAGCTCGCGAGCATGATCTTCCCGCAGAAAAAAGTTGTTGTCATAAAACTGGATCGCATTCACTCCGTAGCTTCGAACCAGGTGCCGTAAGATGGCCTCTGTTCGTTCCGGCGACTCCATTTCCTGTTGATTGCCGTAAGTCGGGATTACTCCACAAAAATTGCAGCGATAAGGGCAGCCGATACTGGCCTGATGCACCGCGGTACGTGTGCCCAGAAACGTAGGCAGGATATACTTCTCAGCGTTCACGCGATGATAGGGCAGCCAGGGAAATGCGTCCGGATGTTTCATCCCGCGCGCGGGGTTGTGATAGTGCTGACTCTCCGATTTGAACGACAGCCCTCGAATCGTCTCGAAACCGGAGCCGGTATCGAGGGCCTCAACGAGCTCCAGGAAGGTTTCCTCGCCTTGGCCGCGGACAGCAAAGTCAACGTAGGGTGCATTGAGCGTTGCGTCCGGGTACAAGGAAGGGAAGTAGCCACCCCAAACGATAGGAACGGCCGGATGGCGCCGGCGAAAGGCCCTCGATGTGTCAAGGGCCGCCACCATCTGAGGCCCAGGCATGACCGATACCGCTAATAGCTTGGCCTTTCCTGCCGTGGCCAGGTTCGAAAGCTGGGTCAGCGGATCGCTTTCGACATTCCCATCCACAATGCAGTAGTCACGTTTCCCCTCCAGCACAGCAGCCAAAGAAAGCACGGAAAGCGGAAAACGACGGCTGCGCGGTCTGGTCGATTTGGGGTGATAGAGAAGAATCACGGAGCTTGTGTCCCCCACAAGATATGGAAGCGGGACGGTTCCCGCCTGAGCTGCAGCCGGGCCTTGATCGGACGAACTAACCAGGACAGTCCGTACCAGGGAGTGAGCCGGGTCCAGCTGAGTGACAGCCCGTCGCCCAGCTCTCGCGCCTGTTGATAGGTGAGGAACTCCTGACTGGCGAGGCTGTTCGAAGCGACGCCGTACAGTTTCATGAAGTTTTCTACCCGCTCTCGAAGCATCGCCAGACCACTTTCACGGCGGCGATAGAAGGGCGTATCGAGGATCACAAGATGACCCACAGTGTCGAGGCAGCGCTGTGACTCTTTGAGTGTGACATTGTAATCCGCCGAGTAATGCAGCGATGCGTTGAACACGACCAGATCAAAAGTCCGCGAGGTGAAGGGGAGGCGGTCCATTTCGGCCTGGAAGCGAGGAAACAGATTTGTCAAAGAGCCCAGGTAGTGTTCGGCCGCGGCCAGGCCATCCAGCTCATCCGTCAGAAGGTCGACTGCCACGGGGAGGTGTCCTCTGAGAGCCATCCGATGGCAGAACCACCCGTTGCCGGACCCCAGATCCAGAATTCGGAGGGCGCGACCGGACTGCCCTTCCAATGTGGGCAGAACTCTTTCCACAAAACACCGAAAGGTTGCCGCTCTGATCTTCCACTGCCAGCCCAACAGTCCCGATGACTCGCAGTAGGGAAGCGCCGAGTAATACCTGGGATCCTTGCTTCCCCGACCCTCGGCGTGGCGCACCGTCAGATACTCTCTAGCGAACGTTGCGAAGAAAGCTTCCCGTTCCTGCGGCAAGGCCCGCCAGATTCCCTGCACTTGTTTCAATTCGAACCCGCAGTCCGAACAACGGAAGCCGGCCCCGGTCTCGGGAAGGAAACCGGCCCGGCATACCGGGCAGAGGAGATCGCGGGCTGAAAGAAATCCGCCCAAGGACGCTGGGCCTTCCTGTGTAACCGCTGGCTGGCTGGATGCCGGCACCATCAATCGCTCCGGTTTTCAAAATGCACGAGCAAGTGATCTCCCAAAGCGCGCAATCCTCGCCAGTGGCTCAGATATTCATCCCAGCGCACGGCCTGGTTCAGATAAGCCGGATGGGAGCGGGCCCATTTCTCGAGATAAGAGGGCGGCACCAAGAGCCCGATGGCCCGAGCCGAGATGCAACGAAACCAGGGCGAAAATGCCGCCAGGATGCTGGACAGGCTTGGATAGTACACCGAGAAGGAGGGCCCCTGATTCACCGAAGCAACGGCATGACCTCGAGTCCTCCGAAAAGCCTTGGCGGGTGTCCGCGTCCACAGGTAATGGGCAATCTCCCAGAGACACCAGCGGTTCATCCAGCAAAGTAGGGCTGCTCCTCCCGGCCGGATCAGGTGGTGCAGGTGACGGGCCGTGCCTTCCAGGTCGCGGACGCAGTTGAGCCCTCCGAAGTTGGACAGAACCCCGTCGAAGGGCACAGGGGTCTCCAACTCGGTGATCTGCTCGGTCGGCCAGCATTCGACTTGAACCTGCTTTTCCGCCGAATGTTCGCGGATCCGCCGGCGGGCTACCTGTACCATGGCTTCAGAAGCATCCAGGGCCAGAACTCTCATCCCGCACTCCGCCAGGTGAAGGGCGTCGACACCCGTCCCGCAATTCAGCTCCAGGATGCGATATCCTGGCTTGAACACCGCAGAGAGGGCTGACCAGACCGCCATGCGTTGAACTCTTCCCACCTCGGATTCAGTGAAGATTCGATCGTACTCGGCAGCGACTCCATCGAATGGGGCCGACACACCCGATGCCATCGGCCGTTCTGCTGGCTCCATAGCCCACTCCCCCCGTGCGACCTGACCAGAACTCAGCTGGTCTCGACCTCCAGCCGGGTCGCCGACATGCCGGCACGGGCCTGAGCGATCGTCTGTTGAAGATCCGCCAGGGTGCCTGCCGGCGTGGCGCCGAGGGATTGCGATTGCGCCCTGGAAAGGGCGACGGTACTCTTCAAGAGTTGATCGGCGAATTGATAATACTTCCGCGAGTGTCGCCCGCGGATGCGGTGATCCCGGTCGCTGCTCTGTTGCCAGCTCGTGGGCCGGACAACGGACGCGGACACATCATCGAAATATTCCGTTCCTTTAATCGGGTAGGCGACCGTGGTGAGGAACACGTCAGGGTCGGACGTTCTGACATGCTCGACGGTGGCTTCGATGTCCGACGGCTCCTCCCCCTCATATCCCCACATCACGAACATGCCGGTCTCGATCCCGGCCGCCTTGCACAGTCCCACCGCCTTCCGTACCTGCTCCACCTTCACGCCGCGATGCATGCGGTCCAGAATCCGCTGAGAACCGCTCTCGGAGCCTATCCAGACTCGGAAGCATTTCAGATCAGTGAGAAGGTCCACTAGGCGTGGCGTCAGCCGGTCGGCTCGCGTGATGCATTCAAAGGGAAGCGCCAGGTCTCGCAGTCGGATTTCGCGGGCGTACTGTTCCAGCCAGCCGGGATGGATGGTGAAGACATCGTCTGCGATCCAGAGCATTTCCGGGTCGTAGCGGACACGCAACCAGGCGATCTCGTTGGCGACGTCCTGGGGCGATCGACGCCGGTGGGTTCTGCCATAGACGGCGTGGCTGCACCATCGGCATTCGTATGGACAGCCGCGAGCGGTGATCAGGGACACGGCTCCGGCTCCATGGAACTTGCGCCAGGTGTCCAGGTAACGCCGCAAATCGATCGCTGCCCTGTCGGGCCAGGGCTGTCGATTGAGGTCCGGCAACAGCTGTCGGGGTTTTGTCCACCGAACGGTTCCGTCACACGTCCGAAATGCGATCCCATCGATCTCGGCCGGATCGGAGACGGCTCCCCGGTGGTGCCAGTCCAGCAAGTCTTCAAGCGTTCGTTCACCCTCCCCCATGACCACAATGTCCGCGCCCGCTTGGAGGTATTCCTCAACATAGTTCGCCGGTTCAGGGCCTCCTAAAACCACCCGCCATCCGGCAGCCTTGGCGACCTGGATGGTCTGGACAACGGCCGGGCGCGTCAGCAAATTGCCGTAGATTCCCAAGACTGATGGTGGGTGTCCTTGCAGGAGGCGATACAGCTCATCACGGGACCGAAACGTGCTGTCAAACACCTCAGGAGCGAAACCTCTCGATTTCAGGTAAGAGCACAGATAAAGCAGTCCGAGCGGAGGATAGGGCTTCATGATCTGTTGTTCTTTCAGATCTTCCTGCAGGAAGTAGCCATGTGTGAGCAAGACGTCCATGGGGCCTCAGTAATTGACCGCTCGTAGCTCCTCCTCCCCAGATTTCTTGGAGAGCTCGGTAGGATTGGAGTTCCGGCACCGAACCTCGAGCTCCTCGACGCGAAGCCAGTGCCGGCAGAGGGCAGCCCACTCGCTGGCTTCGACCGGTTTGAGGGAAGAGGACTGGAGCCGGTTTCGCAGGTCGACTTCGAAATGCAAGGCGTCGTGCAGGGCGCCGTAGAACTCCTTCGAATAGGTTCCATGAAACAACATGGCCAAGTCTTCGCTGTCGTCCCAGTTGGTTTTCCCAGTCAGCTGTTCGTGCACCATTTCATAGAACCGCGTCCCCGGCAAGGGGTAGGCAACCGAGATACCGACATCGTGTGGCTGCGTTTGGCGCACCAACTGAATCGTTGCCTGGATATCGCTCCAGGTTTCACCAGGGTACCCAAATTGCAGGAAATAACAGGCCCGAATGCCGGCGGACTTAAGAGCCTGCGTGGCCTGGCTGATCTGACCCACCTTCGTTCCCTTTTCCATGGCATTGAGGATTTTCTGCGAGCCGGATTCCGCGCCCATCCAGACTTCGACGCAGCCCGCTGCTCCCAGTGCCTGAGCAGTTGCAGGAGTGATCAGATCGACGCGCGACTGCATTTTGAAAGGGATGGCCGCGTCCAGATTCTTGACCGCGGAAGCAAACTGGTCCGTCCAGGCAGGGCGCAATGCAAAAATGTCGTCAGCGAACCAAAGATGATCCGGCGCGTAGCGGTCCTTGAGAAAACGCATTTCTCGTGCCACATTTTCGGGTGACCTGCAGTTGTAGCTCGTCCCATAAATCGGTTTTGCACACCAGTTGCAGTGGTAAGGGCAGCCGCGGCTGGAGACAAGATTGAGCGAGAAGAATCCATGCGCCTCGTTCCAGAGCTTTCGATAAGTGGGCATGTCCACCAAATCCCAAGCCGGAAATGGCAGCGCATCCAGGTTGGGCATGAGTTTTCGTACAGAGGTGCGAATGAGCTGGCCTGAGCGCTGGTCCAAAAACGCCAAGCCCCTGATCTCAGTCGGCAACAAGGGGTCGCGGCGCAACAGATGCTTCAGCAGTTCGGAGAGCGTCTCCTCGGCTTCTCCAACCAGCACGAAATCGAACCCTTCCCGGAGGTAGTCAGCCAGGTGATCGGTGGCGTCCGAGCCATGCACGATGACGGTGATGCCGGCGGCCTTGCACCGGCGAAGAATGCCAAAGGCGACTGTGCGCATGCGGGATAAGCACATCTTGGACAGAAAATTGAAGTCGTCATCGTATACGACGACGACACCCGGCTGATGGCGCGCGAGGGCCTTTTCAAACTCCGTATCCGGATTCTTCACCATGGTGTCAAACAGCGCCACGGAAAAACCCTGGTCCCTCAAAAGCGCTGCCGCGTAGAGGGTGCCAAGCGGGGGATACGGTTGCATCTTCCGAACCTGTTTCCGGTCGAAGAACAAATGATTCGAGTGAGTCAGCAGAATGTCAGTCATCACAGTGGCCGAATGGCAAGGATGTTGAGAAAAGAGCCGAGAAGCACCGTCAGGTCCGCCTTAGGAGATGCCTTCCAGATCCGCTCCAAGGCCCTGGCCGGTGAGCAGCGACCGGCGAACAGTGAGGTGTTTTCTCAAGGCTGCAACCCATAATTCAAGCGGCAAGCGATAAAATCGACGACGCAGGCGCCAGTCCAGCCAGGCCAGCAGCATCTCTTGGAGTTTCCTGGCCAGCGAGAAGGCGTTTCTCCCTCTCAAACCTCGCCGCAGTTGGTGGTACAGCAAGAAGCAGGACAACATGCGCTTCGAGCGTCGATACTCCTCTCCTCGCAACCAGGGCAGAAAGTTCGAACCCAGCGACATGCCGGCCCACTCCTTGAGCGACTGAGGTTCGGTGACTCCCAGGGCGCTGAGCCGAGGCCAGATAGGAATAGCCGGGTAAGGGGTGAAAATGTTGGGAGAGAAATTTGCCGTTGGGTGCCGCCGACACAACTCTCCCATGACCCGAAACGTTTCGGCGCGGTGGGCGTCGGTTTCTCCTGGATAACCGATGATCAGATTGAATGTCGTCTTGATGCCCGCTCTCTCGCACTTGCGCGCTGTCTCGAACATATCATCCACTCGTTGGTGGGGTTTGTTCATCCAGTCCAAGACTTCCCGGGAGCCGGATTCCACCCCAAAGCCTATATGGCTGACTCCGGATCTGCCCAGCAGCAGGACGTCTTCGTCGCTCATCCTGGCGATCAGGTCAGTAGAAGCCTGAAACGTCCAGCGAAAACGGACGCCGCTTTCAAGGAAACCGCGGGCGATGGCGAGGGCTCGCCGCACATTGACCGGAAAGTTGGAGTCCAAGAAAGAGACTTCAGACAGTTGGTGCCGGCCGACGAGTGAGATCACTTCCCTCACCACTCGCTCAGGGCTCAAGGCGTTGAAGAGTCGCTGATAGAAGACGGTGTCTGTGCAATAGTTACAGGCGTATGGGCAACCAACGCTGGAGGCATAAACCGTCTTCCGGAGCCCACAAGCCTTCTCGTATCTCCCGAAATCGACCAGCGAGTAAGCTGGAGTGGGAAGTGAGTTTATCGAAGCGACCGGCCGGTCCGGGTTATGCACGATGCGATCGCCATCCTTATAGCTGACTCCGGCCACTCCCTCCAGGCTTCGGCTTTCAGACCAGCGCTCAACGACCTCCAGGAACGTCAGTTCTCCCTGACCCCTGACCACGGCATCCACGAACTCTTCGCGCAGAGTTTGTTCGGGCAACAGGGTTGGGTGCCATCCTCCGTAGACGATAGGCAAACCGGGACGCAAGCCGCGGACCTGACGGCTGGCATTGATCGCGTGGAGGATCATGGGCCCTGTCAGCAGCGACACTCCAAAACAGGTGGCCGACGGGATCTCGGCAGCCAGCACCTCCTGGTAGTTCGGTTCAATGGCCGCATCGATGATGCGGACACGAATGCCGGCGTTCAGCAGTGGCGTCGCAAGATTGAGTAGTCCCAACGGTGGGCCCAAGGGCTTACCCGCGTACGGCGGATAAAACAGGACCACCTTTGGTTGTGAGCGGCTAGCCACGGGCTTCTCCCATTTGTCGGGCATCGACACGCGGAGTGAGGGCCTCGCTGAGCCGGCTGAGAGTATCCTTGAGCCAAATTTCCCACGGAAGCCCATAAATGCCGTAGTCCAGCCGCAGCCGGGCCGGGTAGCTGATGGCGCGATGAGCCGCCTTTACCAGGGGGCCTCGGCGGTCGGCGGCAATCGGTACCCGTTCGAATGCCAGTCTTAGGTAGTTGCGCATGGTTTGTACTCGTCGATGATCGCGGCCTTTTAGCCACGGCAAGACCGTGTAGCGGGGAAAGAAATCGGCCCAGCCTTCAAAAGTATCGGGTAAGTCGAGTCCCAGCTCCTTGGCTTGCCGCATGATCGGAGCACCTGGATAGGGAGTGAAGATGTTGGTCCAGAACTCGGCTGTAGGGTGCCGCCGACACATGTCTCGAATAAACCGGATCGTTTCCTGACGCTCGCGCTCTCCCTCGCCTGGATAGCCGAAGATGATGTTGAAGGATGGCCGAATGCCCGCTTTCAGACATTTTTCTGCAGCCTGGTAGAAGGTTTCAATCTTTTGAAACTCCTTGTTCATCAGTTTGAGAACCTTTGGAGAGGCGGATTCCGCTCCATGGCAGATCTGCTGGAGTCCAGAGCGCCGCAGTAGGGTAAGCTCACGCTCATCCAGGCGGGTAACCAGGTTGGTCGAGGCCTGGATGCTCCAGCGGAAGGAAACCTGCGATCGGATCAGCCCCTCGGCAATGGCCACGGCTCTGGCTCGATCCACCAGGAAGTTGTCATCCACGACCCAGACCAGTTCCAGCCGGTAGCGGCGGACAAGGTCGGTCAGTTCTGTGACCACCTGCCCGGCGGGCAAGGCATTCCAAGCCCGGCCATAGACGCCCTCGTTGGTGCAGTAAGTGCAGCTGTATGGACAGGCAAGGCTGCTGATGTACATCGCCCATCGCCGGCCACACACTCTTTGATAGGCGTCGAAGTCGGCCAGATGATAGGCCTTGGGTGGAAGCTTCGAGATAGGTTCCAGTGGGCGGGAAGGGGTGAAGATCAATTCCTCATCTTCCTTGTAGCCGATTCCTTCGACGTCGCCAAGTGCGACCTGCTGCTCAATCCGTCTTACCACCTCCAAAAGGCTTCGCTCCCCTTGACCGCGAACCACAATGTCCACGAACTCGGCGGCCAGAGTCTGATCGGGAAGCAGCGAGGGGTGCCAGCCGCCGAGAATGACAGGTTTTTCAGGATAGTGGGCCTTCACGGCACGGGCCACCGATGCGGTTTGCCGGATCATGGGTCCGGTGACTAGCGAAACGGCCAGGCATAAGGCGTCTTGCATTTCCCGCAGGACGGCGGCCTCGAAGTCAGGGGTAATGGTGGAGTCCACCACCTTGACTCGATAACCCGCCTGCAGCAGCGGCGTCGCCACGGCCAGGATTCCGAGAGGAGCGGTTGCTTCCAGACTGGAAAAGGCCGGAAAGAAGAAAACAATTTTGCGAGATCGCATCGAGTTTTAACCGGAGCCCATTTTGCCAAGGGAATCAGCAGGATAGCAACTCCCGGGCCACCACCAGGTGCCACCACGGGTAGGCCACCCGACCCCCTCATGTTAGCAACGGGATTTGGACTCGATTTGAGAGCGGATTCGAACTGTAGATAAGACCCGCTGAACGGTTCTTAAGCAGTTCGAACTGGATTGGCCGGAAGATCCAGTCGGACCCGGGTCCCCTTTCGAGGCTGGCTCTCGAAGTTCCAGCTGAAGTCAGAGGCGTAAAGAATGGTGAGGCGGTCGATGAGGTTCTTCAGTCCGTAGCCATTGGAAAGGATCTCCTGGATCGGTCTCTCCGGCATCCCCACGCCATCGTCAGCGACCTCAATGGTGAGGCGGTTGCCCGTCTGATTGACCTGAATGCAGATAGTGGTCCTGCCGACTTTGGGTGCCGCTCCGTGTTTGATGGCGTTTTCGACCAAAGGCTGAAGGGTGAAGCAGGGAATGCCCGCTTCGGTTACGTGGACCTCCTGCTGGATATGGAGACGCTCCCCAAAGCGGGCCTTCTCGATTTCGAGGTAGTCCTGAATGAAATTCAGCTCCTGTTGCACGCTGATCATTTCGCGCTCTGAAGCCATCAGCGTTTGCCTGAAGATGTTCGAGAGTTTCAGGGTCAGGCGGCGAGCCTCGGTTGGGTTTTCATCGATCAGAACACTCACGGTGTTCAAGGCGTTAAACAGGAAATGTGGGTTGATCTGAGAAATGAGGGCGTCAAGTCGGGAGCGCGTGGCCAGCGAACGAAGCTTTTCCTCGTCGATTTCTCGCTGTCGCAATTCGCGATCGTAGTTGGCCATCTGTTGCTGCGATTCGTTCAATGACCGGGCCATCCGTTCGAAGGAACGTGCCAGGGCATCCACTTCGTAGTTGGGGGCTCCGGACTGAAACTGCTGGTTCAGGTCGCCGGTGCGCGTAATGCCTTGCATGAATCCGACAAACCTCATGAGGGGGCGTGTGACTGACTCGCTCAGGCTCAGCCCCAAAAGGATGGCAATCACGGTTGAAATCAACCCGGTCCAGATGAGCGTCTGTCGGATGTCCCCCATCGTTGCCTGCATGGCCTGGTCGATCGAATTGAGAACGACAAAGGCCCCGCCGGCCACATCGCCGGCCGACACACGAAGAGTCAGATAAGTCTCGCCTGCAAGCTTCACTTCAGCCTGAATCGTTCGGGCAACTTGAAGCTGGGACATCGGGAGTTGGCGAAGGTAGCTCTTGAGGGCTTCGTTTTGGACAGAACCCAAAGTCGAGGCCACGATGTTCCCTCCGGCCGAATAAACGATGTCACTATCCGTGTTGCTTTTGATCGTGGCCACCAGACCCGGGCTGATCTCAAATCCTGTGCTCAACGTTCCGACGACGATGTCTTGAAGCAGAATTGGAACCGACACCATGCGATAAACTTTCGCTCCTACTTGCCAGATGCTGGCTGCTTCGGCGAAATCGAGCGGTTGGGAAAGGAGGCTGTTGACGATGGATCGTTGAGCCAGCAAGTTGAAATCGGTTGGGATGGAGTTCTCTTCGATCCCTTGTATGGCCAGAATCTGACCTTGGTTGCTGGTGATGATCAGGAGATCCGCGGAGAGGATGAGAAACAGCTTGGTGGCTTCGTTTTCAACGGTCCGGCGCAGTTGATCCAGCACGGGCGTTGCACTCCCGCTACGCATTTCGATTTGAAATGTCTCAATGGCGGCTTTGAGTGTCGAATTCTCCGAAGCAATGACGGAGTAGGCCACCAGTTCTCGCAGTCGGTTCTTCTGGGCTTGATCGAGGGTTTTCTGCGAACGCTCAAGATCATGGACCAGCCGGCTTCGTACCTGATCCCGTACTACCTGATTGATCAGGAAGAACGAACCGGACACCACCCCGACCACGATGAGTGTGGTAAACAAGATGATTTTCGTGCGGAGCTTCAGGGGCTTCATAAGCTCAGGAGCAAGGACAGCGGACTGTCTTCGGCGACGGTGATGGTTTTTCGAACCGGATTCAACCGTTCATGCCAGGCCACCAAGGTATAGGTCCCGACCGGTACATGACCAATCGAAAAGTGTCCTTCCGCGTTTGGAATGCAGTAGTAAGGGTGGTCGAAGACGTAGATGACGGCGTTCATGTGGGAATGAATGTGGCAAAAGACCTTGACGATTCCCGAATTGTTAAACCTGACCGAGCGAACTTCTCCCTTTGGATATCGTCCTAGATCAAAGCGCCTGGCGCTGGAGAGAGAGAAGACATTGTGAAAGAAGGGGTCGCTGTTGGGGAAGAGAACGGTCGTTCCCGTTTGAACGGCCAGAACCTGTGGAACGAAGGTTTCATTGACCTGCTCAATCGTGACATTCGACCGCGGAGTTTGACCTTCTGGACGCAAAGCAGTACGAACCCGGTCGCCTTCCAGGAAAATCACCACGTGCTCCAGTTCATTGCTTGGAGCCGGAGGCGGGACGGAACGCCCTCTCCGCGAATAGAGGTTGAAGGCCATGCTACGAGGCTGAATGCGGCTCTGTATCTGGACCGTGCCTTGAATGCTTCCCGTTGCCGGCCCTGATCCGTCGGGACCTCGCCTCGGATCCACAGTGGTGCCGGCACGAATCCGTGAGGCTTGAAACCCGGTCGCAGAGACCGGCACTTCCGGGCGAGGCCCCTCCAGTGGTCCGAGACAAAGCAGAATGCTACTCAGAACTCCGCCGTAGAGTACCCATCGGAAGCGATTCATCGGATCTTGAGCAGAGTACGGAGGTCAAAGGTGTACACGAGTTGAGCCCCGACGATATTGTCGTTGGGATCGACCGGGGCGAGCGTTCGGTTGAACTGTGAGGAGGCTTTCAGCAACAGATTCTCACTGAATCGCCAGCCGAGACCTAGTTCCAGGCTGTTCACGTTGTAGTCATAACGGGGATGTCCATAGTATGGAGTGGTTCTGCGAATTCGGTCAAAGTAGATCTGATTCCACCTCACTGCCGTGAAAAAGCGGGGAGTCCAGGTCTGTTTCATCTCAAGGAAGTAGCCGGTCGCTCCCAACCGCTGGGGGACATTGGGCACCTTCAGGTTATTGAAGAGCAACTCCGCGTGAACCTCGAGGTGGCGAAAGGCCCATTGCAGATCAAAGCCAAGTGCCCGCTGGGTGAAGTCACTGAACCGGGTTCCCGCCGGCAGACGAGGTCGAACAACGGGATCCAAGTATGGTCCCTGGGCAAAGGAGCTTCCGATTCGCAGAGCTGGAACCAGTGTCATACCCCCGGCGGCAACCCACTGCGGGCGCTGACCCGGTACACCCAGATTCAGCGAGTTTGACAGGGAGCTATTGACAAGAGCCACGCGGTAGTCCGTCCTGCCGGCATTCCCAAAAAACATCGCGCCGGTGGGGTAAGAAAGACCGATCAGTGGAAGCCAACCGGTGCTGCGATAGGCGCTGTTGTACAACCCGGAGTTCTGGATGCGCCCCCGGGCGTAAACGAGATCGTAAGCCCCGTCTGGTACCTCGTCGGTGCGAATCGGAAGCCGATGAGCGTAAATCAGCGGGGCGCCAACGAGTGGATTGTCATTGGCGTAATTACGGGTCAGGAAGTTTCCGAAGGGAGATCCGAACTTGCCCACCTGCAGGTTGAATTGCGGTCGCCCGTCCGGGCTGTATCGGAGATAGGCTTGCAGAACACCGTTTACATTCGTGCGCTGGGATCGAGGAGGACTGGTCAATTCGTCAAGTCGATTTACCCGCCCTTCGTAAAGTCCGATCAGGTTGCGACTGAGGCGCACCGACCCGAGCAACGTGAACTGCCCATTCAACTGGGAACGCCGATCGCTTTGGGCAGCGGCATTAACGCCTCCACGGGCCAGTGTGATATCGCCGACGCCTCGCAATCCGAATCGTTCCTGGGCCCGCACGGAAGAAGTTGTGGCCAAACAGACTCCCAGGATAACAGAGACCTTTTTGGTTAACATGGTACGGTTGGCTGCTTAGGTGACATCACAAAATACTGACATACTCATCGCCGATTCGGCAAGGAACAGGCCGATCGGCAAAAGCAGGATGGGGAGCCCCAATCTTCTTCAAAAGGCGGGTGGCATCCTTTCCAGCAGGTGTTTGCTGGTCATCTTCTTGCTGGCTCTGGGCCTGCGCTTGGCCGGCTTGGATTGGGGGATTCCGGTTTACGATCAGGCCACCGCGATCGCCACGCCTGGCTTGCGGGTTTCTTATCATTTGGATGAAGACAACCTGCTTCAACATCTGGTAGGCACACGTCCCGCAGAGCTGGATTTCTATGCGCCGGATTTTCACTGGGGAACGCTCCAGTACCACCTGATCACGTTGATGCTCTGGGCGGCCGAGCAGGTTGGTTGGATTTCCTCTCCCTGGCAGGATGCGTTCCGCGATTTCAATCCGGTTGAGTACCCTCGACTCTTCGTTGCCGGCCGGCTCATTTCTGCCGTGCTGGGAAGTCTTACGGTTTTTCCGGTCTTCTTCATCGGCCGCCAGCTTCACGGGGAAGGCGCCGCTCGGTTGGGAAGTCTGGCACTGGCGGCGATGCCCCTGCATGTTGTCAGTTCCCACTACCTGACGCCGGATGTAGCCATGACCTTTCTGGTGCTCCTGTCGATGGAGCGCTTGCTTCGCTGGGAAACCCGCTCTCAGACCGGTTTTCGTTCCGGCGGGCTGGCCCTTCAGGCAGGGGGCCTCTGGGGGCTTGCGATGAGCGCGAAGTACAATGCTCTCTTCCTCCTTCCCGCGGTCTTGAGCGCCTTGCTGAAGCAGCCTCGGAACCGTCTGAGGCATGGGATGGTCTTAACCACGGGGGTCTGCCTGGGGTTTTTCTTGGGTGAACCCTATTCAATCACTCATTGGGATGAATTCCGGGAAGCGATCCATCGGAATCTCCAAGCTCCCTCTCCAGACTCAACTTTCTTCGGTGCCGAATTGTTGGCCGCTCAACTCAAGAATGTTCTGCTGTTCGGCTTTGGCCCGCCTCTGGGCCTCCTTTTGCTGGTGATCTGGCAAAGTCGGCGACGCAGCGAGACTGCGGCGAGGCCGCGCAGTCCTTTCTCCGGCGGCGCAGAAACCACGTTGTGGATCGCCATGGCCAGCTTCTTTCTAACCCTGCCGCTGCTCAAATTCGCGATGTTGCGTTACTGTCTTCCACTGGTTGCATTGAGCTGTGTCCCGTTGGGTAAGGTGATGGCTCAGGACTCACGAAGGGCGACCAGCCGATGGCTAGTAGGGATTTTCCTCTTGTTGACGGGCGCCCTAAGTCTGTTGCAGGTGAAGATTCTGCTACAGGAGCATCCGGCAAACGCTGCCTTTCGCTGGATCCTGCGACACGTTCCGTCCGGTACCTGTGTCGCAAAGGGGTGGCCCACGATCCCGATTCTGAGCGGCCACAAGTATGAACTGGCGCCGCTTTACGGGGAAGACGGCTTTTCGGATTTGTGGAACCTCTGCAGAAATGGGCTACCCGACTACGTCATCCTGGACAATCTGACAACGCTGGTGCCCTCGGAGAGATTTCAGAGCCAGCTGAGAATGAACTATCGACCGGCTATGACGTTCTCCAATCCTCCAGGGTTAGGGACCGTTCGCCTTCCGGAATGGAGCGCCCCTCATGATTGGAAATACAGTCATCCCACCCTGATCCTTTATCAAAGGAAGCCCACAGCGGGCTTCCCGTTTTGAAGGCTGGGTGCCCTTCTCACAGGTTCATAAATGGCGATGGGAGGCTGAAGTTCTCAGCGGCAGGACGGACCGACCGATCTCTCTGCACAGCGCGGCAGAACTGGGACGCGGCAGGCGAATATATTGAGCCCCAAGCCAGCCGGCCAGTCGCAAGCTCGCGTTGCCCCCAGCAAATGAGGGTTGGGTGTCGATCACGGTGCAAGGCAACGATTCGCGCTTCAGCCGCCCTCCCAGCTGTTCGAGTTCCTGGGTAATGACGTCTCGAGAATGCCCTGAGATCGGAGGATTGGCGGACAGTCCTCGATTGGCTCGTCCATCCGTGAAAAGAAGCAATACCGCGGACTGGCGACTACTCAACCGGCAGAGCCTGTGCAGGCGTAACGCTTCCACTAATGCGGCAGCCAGGGGAGTCGGTCCGGCAGCAGGCAATGATTCAATGAGCCGACTGGCCCGCACCACGCTTCGGGTGGGATGCAGCAGCGTTTGTGCCGTATCCCCACCGAACCGAATCAGAGCCACCTGGTCCCGAAAGAGATAAGCCTGGCGCAACAGGGCCAGCAACGCTCCTTTGGCCTCGGCCATTCGGTTCATGGCCATGCTGCCGCTGGCATCCACCGCAAAGATAAACAGTAAACCGCAGCGCCGTTGGAACTGTTTGAAGCGAAGGTCGGAAGGATGGACGAGCAAACCCTTACCGCCGAATCCGCTCCTGGTGTGTGATGGTGAGGACCGAGTCGAACCTCGCAGCGCTGCCGCTCTAAGCGTGTCCACGACCGCGATCGCTTTCGAGGGACCAGGCTGATCGAGACTTCGAACCTGGCGACCGCGGCCGGCCCCCTCGCCTCGTTTGGGATGAGAACCCATGACTTGCTTCCGCGCGAGAACAGGAGTCTGCCTGGTCCATGGCAGTTTGGGCAGATCGACCGCCACTGGAGCACAGGTCCAGCTCTTGATCTGGGAATCCGTCTTGTTTCTTCGCCTCTGACTACCTTGGGTAGAAGCCAAACGCTGGGAACGGGAGTTGGCTGATTCATTCTCAACTGCGGGATCGCATTCAGGATCGGTCAGGGTGCGGTTCTCGACCGACTTCAAAGCCTCTTCTTGCTCTGTGCCGGACTTGATATCGGCCGCCAACGAGTCGGGGCTGACCGCGGACCGAGGAATCAAAGTCAAGTGGATGGAGCGCAGAAGGTCCGCTTCCTCCACTTTTAAACGACCTTCCCAAGCGGCTCGAGCCCGAGCGGCTTTTGCAGCAAAGATCTCCGCTCGATGTCCCTCAATGCCCAACTCGAGTGCCGCGGTACTGAGGTGCTGTAATTGATCGCGGGTGATACGGACTTCGGGCAAGGTCTGCTGGGCTCGCCGAATCTGTTGGACTAGCGCTTGCGTGCTGCGGCGGTAGGCCTCCCCCATTTCTGCTGGAGACAGATCGAACAGAAGAGCTTTTTGTGAGAAATGGAATCGTGCAGCGACCGATGGGCTCGAATCCGAGGTCACGATCAGCCCCAGCCGTTCGGTGAGCAGCCGAGGCGGGACAGTGGTGTCGCAGTAGGTTGCCAGCACCGAAAAATCGGATGCCTCGGTTTTCGAAAATCCATCGCGCTCCACCACCATCACGCCTGAGTCGATTGCGGAAACGATCGCTGTCAGGATTCTGGCGGGCAGAAGATGGAGGTCATCGACCAACATCCAGCCCTGATGAGCCAGCGAAAGCAGGCCGGGTTGCCAATGGAGCATCGATGTCTTCAGGCTGAGCTCCAGGTTGAGACCCCCGATTAGAGCTTCTTCCGAGGTGGCGGCAGTAACGGTGACGGGCGAGCGTGAATGGGGGATCGACAGATGGCGATGCCAAAAGTCGAGGAAGCTTCTGGCCAGGGTCGTCTTGCCGGTGCCTGGATTGGAGGCGATCAGGACTCCCTTCAATCCCGGCTCGATGGCCGCGAGTAGGAGGGCTTCGGCGAACGGGTGATGGACCACGGCGGCGAAGGGAATGGTGGAACTCAACCAGGATGAATTGTCCGTCCAGCCCTTTCGGCCCTCCAAAGCGGGTTCCCCCATCTGCACAGCGGTCGAAGGCATCCTTCCTATCCCAGGGCCTGCTGTGGTCGAGACTCGCCAAAGACTTCATCGAAGGCTTGATCGATGCGTAACCCGCATTCGACTGAGTCTAGCGGATCCTTGCGAAGACGATGGCGAAGGGCCATGGACGCCACAGTCCGGACGTCCGCGGCTTCCACCACGGAACGGCCTGTGATTGCGGCCAGCGCCCGGGCTGCTCGGGCAATAGTGAGCTCGCCGCGGTGGCCATCAGTCTTCAATCGCGCACAGAGCTCGGCGATGCGGGTCAGGAGCTGCTCTTCCAATTCAACCTTCTGGATCCGCTGTTGCGCGCTTTGGAGACGGTCTCGAAGTTCCTTTTGCTGCGGTTCCATCGTGCGTCTGAACTCAACCGGGTTGGCCTCGAACCGGTTTCGGTACTCAATGATTTGGATGCGATCGGCCAGGCTTTGCACCGTCTCGATCTCAGCGAACAAGCCAAAGCGATCCAGCAGTTGAGGACGCAACTCCCCTTCCTCCGGATTGCCGGATCCGACCAAAACGAACCGGGCGGGGTGGCGTAGTGAAATACCTTCCCGTTGGACGTGATTCTCGCCACTGGCTGCCACATCGAGCAAGAGGTCTACCAGGAAGTCCTCCAAGAGATTGACTTCGTCGATGTAAAGGAAGCCTCGATGAGCGCGCGCCAGCAGGCCGGGTTCAAACGCCTTTTGCCTGGCGACAAGGGCTCGCTCGATGTCCAGCGATCCACAGACTCGATCCTCGGTAGCGCCGAGCGGCAGCTCAACCAGTCGGATCGGACCATGTTCCACGGGAAGTTTCCGTGATCGTTGGCGCCGGAGACGGCATGAATCGCAAAGCTGAAGCAGATCGAACGGATCGCAGCCGAAGGGACAGCCTTTCACTCTGGCAATGGGTGGCAGCAGATCGGCGAGCGCACGCACTGCCGTGGACTTTCCGGTTCCCCGATGCCCCATGAGCAACACACCTCCCAGCCGAGGCTCGATGACACTCAGCAAGAGAGCCAGTTTCATTTGTTCTTGTCCCACAATCGCCGAAAACGGATAAACCTTTGGCTCGGAAGAGGCGATCGCGCGCCGGGGCCGCGCGTGCCGAGAAGACTGTCTTGGAGTCGTCATATCGAAAAGCAATCGGTTGTTTCGGACGCGGTTCAGTATAGGCATTGAATGGTCCGAAAGCAACCTATGGGCGAGTTTGGATCTCGGCGATGTGTGGAGCGGTGTTGAACTTTGTGCTGTCTCGTGAAATAGTTGACGCATCTGCCGCGACAGGGAGGCCAACGTGAAAAACTGGCAACTGCTCCTGCAGATGTTGGGTATTGGTCTGGTCCTGGGGGCGAGTGCTTGGGTCACTGGGCTGGATGGGGGGCTGCGTGACGACGGATGGAATCCAAAGGACTTCGACCGCATCGATATTCACACCCATTTCTATCAGGACCAGCCGTTTATCCTCCCGGTCCTGGATGCGTTCAACATTCGTCGAACCGCGATTCTGTGCGCCTTGGGAATGGATAATCCCTCGATGCTGAAAGAATACGAAGAACGGATTGTGGCGATGAGAGACCGTTATCCGGAACGCTTCGTCTTCTGCCCAACCATCGACATCAGTCGGATTGATGAGGGCAACTACGTGGCTCAGGTACTGGACCACCTGGAGATGAATGTTCGGCGCGGAGCCAAGGGCATCAAGATTTGGAAGGTGCTTGGAATGGGTGTCAAGGACCAAAGAGGGTGCTTTGTGGCGATCGACGACAAGCGGTTGGAGCCGATTTGGAAGAGGTTTGCAGAATTAGAGCTGCCGGTGATCATTCACGCCGCCGAACCCATCGAGGCCTGGCTCAAGCTGGACCCCGCCAGCCCTCACTATGGCTATTTCAGCAAGAACCCGGAGTGGCATTTCTACGACAAGCCTGGTGTGTACAGTCACGCCCAGTTGATGCAGCAGCGAGACAATGTGGTAGCCCGACATCCCGACTTGACTGTCATCGGCAATCATTTTGGCAGTCTGGAACATGACTTGGAGGGTTTATCCCGGCGTTTCTCCAAGTACTCGAACTTCTACGCCGAGACCGGTGCCCGGTTTGTGAACTTCGTTCGTCATCCCCCAGAAATCATGCGAGCCTTTTTTATCAAGCACCAGGACCGGCTGCTGTTTGGTTCGGACATCACAACTTTGCCGCCTGGAAACACTGAATCGGACTACAATGCGGAGAGAGAAAGGCATTTCCGGAGGTGGTACGCGGATCAGTTCCGATACCTGGAAACGAACGACGAAGTCACTTTTGGGGGAGTGACCTCGCGAGGCTTGAAGCTACCACAACAAGTGCTGCAGAAACTTTACTTCGATAATGCCAAACGACTGATTCCTGGGATCTGACCCGATTGTCTTCAGCCCCAGCTCCAGACGAGGAGATCGCGACGTGTCTTTTTCACCATCGGTTCTCTCCGCAGAATGGGTACCCGCTAACTCGACCTTGTCCGTTGCAGCGACGATCGCCTTTACCGAAGGCCCGGCGGCACATAGCGATGGCAGTGTTTACTTCAGCGACATCGTCAATAACCGGATTCTCAGGCTTCGCGCTGACGGAGCGCTGGAGATCTTTCGGACAGACAGTGGTCGAACCAACGGAAACCTGTTTGATGCTCAGGGCAGACTCGTCAGCTGTGAGGGTTCGGAAATGGGGCCCGGCGGGCGGCGCCGCATTGTTCGAACCGATTTAGACTCAGGTGAAGTGACGGTATTGACCGATCACTTCAATGGGGTGCGCTATAACAGCCCCAATGACCTGGCTATCGATGGCCGCGGACGTATCTACTTCACCGATCCTTGCTACGGAGACCGCTCGATCATGGAGATGGACATTGAAGGGGTCTACAGGATCGATCTGGATGGCAGTGTGACTCGGATTGTGGAACAGCCTGCCATTCAGCGTCCCAACGGCATCGCCGTGAGTCCAGATGACCGCTACTTATACCTGGTGGACAGCAATCCGACTCCGGGAGGGAACCGGAAGATTTGGCGGTTTGACTTGAGCGACAGCGGCGATCCCTCCAACCAGGCCCTGATCTACGATTTCTCTCCCGGTCGCGGCGGGGATGGGCTGAGGTTGGATATCAATGGGAATCTCTGGGTTGCGGCCGGCATCAATCGTCCTCGCCATGAAGGGGAAACCACTCAGTACCCTGCAGGCATTTATCTCATCTCTCCGACGGGAGTCTGCCGTGGCGCCATCCCGATTCCGGAAGATTTGGTGACCAACCTGACGTTTGCAGGACCGGACAAGAAGTGGCTATATGTAACAGCAGGGAAGACCCTGTTCCGGACCAGGATCAGCATCTCCGGCTGGAGCGTCTTCCCAGCCTGAAGGCTGCCTGAACCAATTGAGGGAAGGACTCATGCGCTATCTGGTTTCAGCCAGAATCAAGAACGGTAAACGACGAGCCCTGGCCAAAGCCATTGAGCAGAAGACACTCGGTCTCGGATCGGTCGCGGGAGGCGAATACCTGCGAAACATGGAATCTGCCAGGCTGCTGGCTGATGGAACGGCACGTTGGGTGGAGGTCTGTTTTTGTCCTCAACCACTACAGGAGGAACGCCCCTATTGGGAAGAGTTCTTTGATTTACTGCAAATCAAGAATGCACATGATCGGAATCGGTGCCGTGACGTCAATGGAGAGGAACCTTGGGCCTGCTGTGAGTGCGATTGCACAAAAAAACTGGAAGACAAGCTTCGCGGCAAAGGTCAGGAATTTCTGAACTCTCTCAAGAAGTCGCTTGAAAGCCGGGAGAGCTGAGGTTCAGGCTACGGCAGGTTTTGCGCAGTTTTAACGCCGCTTAGATTGCTGGCGTAGTTCTCGATTCCTTGATACAGAGCTTCCGCCAGCTTCTGTCGGTAGGACGCTGATTTGAGCAGCTTTTCTTCAGCCGGATTGCTCATGAAGGAAATCTCGGCCAGAATGGAAGGCATGTTGGCTCCGATCAAGACGATAAAGGGAGCTTGCTTAACGCCCCGATCCCTGACCACCGCACTCTCGCGTTGGAGGCGGTTTGCCATCGCCCGCTGAACCGTGGCGGCAAATTCCCGCGATTCCTCCACCTTTTCCTTCAGAGCGATCTTCTGAACCAGATCCTGCAGTTCAAAGATCGTCTTTTGAGAGCTGGCGTTTTCACGGGCCGCCACCTCTTCTGCATCGGCCGAGCTGGAGAAGTTCAAGAAGTAGGTCTCAACGCCGTTGACGCGACGATTCCGACTGGAATTGGCGTGGATCGAAATGAACAAGTCGGCTTGGCTCTGATTGGCCAGGGCGGTGCGTTCCTCCAAGGCCACAAACCGATCTTCGGAACGGGTCAACACAACCTCGCCTCCCAATCGATCTTCCAGCAGCTTCTTGAGCCGCTCGGAGACATCGAGAACGAGGTCCTTTTCCTGCAAACCGGAAGGGCCAATGGTTCCGGTGTCGTGTCCGCCGTGTCCCGGATCGATCGCGATTCTCCCGATTTTAAGTCCTAAAATCCGAGTTAGCGACCTGGAGCCATCCTGCAACGGTCGGGCAATCTTGGAATCCGAAGGCGAGTCGGCTTTTCCCACGGATCGCGATGTGGTCGATGCCGCGGCCAAACCGGGCTTGGTCGAAGAGACAGTGTCCTTTTCATTTGCCCGGGTGCCACCTGATGCCGGACTTACCGTCTTGTCCGCGATCAGACCTTTGTCGGAAGGGGATGACCGTTGCCGGTTCGAGTTGTTTACGGGCCTGTCGTCAATCGCGAAAGGAGAGCCCAGAGCGATTTCATCGTCTAACAATCGCCCAGCATTACCCTGAGGTGGAGGCTTTCTCCCCGACTGTGGCAAGCTGGAGGAGGGGGTTTGGAGGTCCAGAACGATGCGATCCGGCGCCCGCAATTGATTCATTTTCGATTTTACGCCCTCTTCAACTTCTACAACGACCCGTGCCACCTTCTCGCTGTTCTGGCCCGCCCTGACTCTCTTAATGTGACCGCTGTCCAAAGCCAGGTTGAAAGAGGAGAGTTCTGCAGGCAGATGACTGTTGAGGAGATCCAGGAACACGCGTGGGGGATCGGTCAGATGGTTCCCGATTGCGTCGATTTCCTTGTCCAGTTCCACGACCAGGCGGAAAAACCCGTTTGCCTGTCGGAACCGAATGTCCCTTACCACTGCGGGGCTGCCAACCGATTTTAGTACAGGCATTTCAGGGGCGGTCTCCGACGGCGGTGCCGCAGCCTGGGACGGTGCGCTAACGGCAGACTTGGAGGATGCCTGTTCCGGAGCTGCGGGCGATTCCTTTGAAACTTCAGTCTTGGCTTCCTGGAGATTCGGTTGCGCCGCTTCGATTTTCGGCTCTGGCTTAGCCGCAGACCTCCTGGCCTGTCGCATCTGCTCCTGGAGATCGCTTAGGCGCGCCTTGGCCTTCAGAGCTCGCTTGGAATTCGGATAACGCTCAATCAAGGATCGATACAAATTGGCTGCCTGCTGCCGGTCCTGGAGATCTAGCAGGTAGATCTCAGAAGCCATAAAGAGCGATTCGGAACAGAACGGGCTGGCAGGATATTCCTGAACCAAAAAGAGGTAGGCTTTGGCCGCGTGATCCAAATGCTTGGTTTGCTTAAACTGACTACCAAGCGCGTGATACAACTCGGCGACAGCCAAGACTGCATCGTCGGCCTTGAAGGAGGTAGGATGGGCGTAATAGACCGAGCGGAACTTGGCAATGACTCTTAGATATTCGTCGGCGGTTCGCGAACGCGTCGGCTTGGCCTCCAGCAGCGTCCGTGCGTGAAGCGCATCCTGAAAGGTTTCAACCGCAGGTGGGATCTGCTGGGGACTTGAGGTCTTGGCAGCTTGAACCGGACCTCCCACGGCGGAGCTACGGAGGCATGCAAGAAGGAAAAAGACCGGAAGGACCGTCCGCAAGCTTCGCACGCTCACGAAACCAGCCTCGCTACCTTTGCTGAGTCGTCGCATTGGTCCTGGCAGGACTGGGTAACCTGACCCCTCAGAATGTGGGGCCCACGTTCGAGTAAACGATTCTCCCGGAAGAATCGCTGTAACGGACGATACCTCCGTCCGCATCGCCTCTGTTGCTGGCCGTTAGAAAGGGGGTGTTCTTGCCGTACAGGGCTGCAATCTTCTTCACGTAAGCCTGCGTTTCAGGGTAGGGAGGTACCCCTCGATACTTTAGGACGGCGTTCTCTCCTGCATTGTAGGCCGCCAGAATATGTTGCAGGTTACCGGGAAACAGCCCCATCAGGAATCGAAGGAACTTAACTCCACCTTCGACGTTTTGGCGAGCATCGAAGATGTTGGTTACTCCGAATCGCCTGGCCGTTTGGGGAAGCAACTGCATGAGCCCATGGGCTCCTTTGCGCGAAACGGCCCTGACATTGTAGTTGGATTCCACTTTGACGACTGCTTTAACCAAGTCTGCGTCAACCCCATGCTGTTCTGCGATTTGCTCAATCAAAGCATCGATTTCCGGGGAGGCCACAGACGCACTGGAAGCCCTGGCCTTAGTTGGCTCCGTCGGTCCAACCGATTCCAACTCGGCCGGCAAGCTACCCAGATTGGAGTACACCAATCGGCCGCCACTGCTGACGAATTGGATAATCTCTTGACCCTCAATTCGTGCAGGTGTCAACAAGCACAACAAAGCGAACGCGAAGCGGCAGTCACGCAGGTTGCACAATCAGTTGTTCCCCCGAATCATGGGCGTTAAGTGTAAACAGAATAAAAAGATAATGCAACTGTGGAAATTCTTTTCCGCTCTCCTGACAGCCCCTTGGGCTAGAACTCCAGCAAGACTTTTCTCTCTTAAGATGTGAAATCGTCCCAAAAAGCCGAGACACTCAACTGAAATCTGAAAGCGTCGAATCGGTTTCTAGTGTCCAACCGCCTTCACCACGAAGTCCTCGACTGCCTGGAAGGCCAGAGGCAGCTTATCCGGGTCCTTACCCCCTGCTTCAGCCATCTCGGGCCGGCCCCCACCGCTGCCCCCGACCAATGCCGAAGCCTCTTTGACCATCTTTCCCGCGTGCACCTGCTTTGTCAGGTTGGGAGTTACCGCTGCGACCAAGGAGACTCTGTCGGTTGCAGAGGTGGCAAGCACCACCACTCCTTTCCCGATTTTCGCCTTTAGTTCGTCGACCAGATTTCGCAACGAACTCTTTTCCAGGTCATCGACCACTCCTGTCACAACCTTTACATCTTTGACCAGCTTGGGGTTGGCGAGAAGCTCACTGACCTGACTCCGGGCGACCTGGTATTTGATCGACTCGAGCTTTCGCTCCAGGGTTTTGAGTGTGAGTTGATATTTCTCCAGGGTAGAAGGGAGGTCCGTGCGCTTCGATTTGGTGATCAATTCGAGTTGGGCGAGGAGGGCCTCATCCTCCCGAAAGCGATCGAGGGCTCCGGGCCCGGTAATGGCTTCGACACGGCGGACTCCCGCTGCGATGCCGCTTTCGCTGACGACTTTGAACAACCCAATGTCGCCAGTGCGGCTCACGTGGGTTCCTCCGCACAGCTCTTTGCTGAAGCTCTCAATCGAAACGACCCTCACACGATCTCCATATTTCTCGCCAAAGAGGGCCATGGCACCGCCTGCCACGGCTTCATTGAGATCTTGCACTGAAGTCAGGACCTGCGAGTTGTTCATGATCTCGGTATTGACCATGCTCTCGATCTCCTGGAGTTCTTCCGGAGAAAGAGAAGTGTAGTGCGTGAAATCAAAGCGAAGCCGGTCTGGAGCGACCAGGGAGCCGGCTTGCTTGACGTGAAAGCCGATCAGATTGCGCAGGGACGCGTGCAGAAGATGGGTGGCAGTGTGGTTCTTGGCGATTGCCAGTCTCCGGTTGACGTCCACCGAAGCCTTGACCTGATCGCCTAACACCAGCGTACCGCGTATCACCTTGCATTCGTGGGCCGAATAGCCGGGGACAATCGGAAAAGTGTTATGGACAATTGCCTCGGAGTTGTCTCCCTCCAGGATACCGGTGTCTCCTACCTGGCCACCTGTCTCAGCGTAGAAAGGAGTCCTGTCGAGAAAGACTTGACCCGATTCCCCCTCTTTCAGCTGCTGTACCGGCTGATTGTCCACGTACATGGCGAGGATATGGGCACCATCGATTTGGAGGCCCGTGTAGCCGAGAAAATCCGTCTTCGCAGGGGCCGGAGCGGTGCCGAGCGTTGCCACGGCAGATGAGGTTCCGGCAGCGGTTCCAGAAATCCAACTAACTTTGCCGCGTTCTCGCTGGGCTTCCAGCTTGCGTTGGAACCCGGCTTCGTCGAGCCTGACCTGACTTTCGGCAGCGACCTCCTGCATCAAATCCAGAGGCAGTCCAAAGGTGTCATAAAACTTAAACATGACGTCCCCCGGCAGGACTTTTTCCTCCGGCGTCTTGTCGCGCAGTCCCGACAGAATCTCGCCGAGTTGATCGAGGGCCACTCGTACGGTCGACGAGAACCGTTGTTCTTCGTTCTTCACCACCTTCGCCACGTATTCGCGGGTTCCAACCAACTCCGGATAGGGTCCTTTCATCAACTCCACCACGGCACCCGTCATTTTGAAAAGAAACGGATCCTCGACACCTAGCAGTCGTCCGTGGCGAATCCCGCGCCGCAGGATCTTCCGCAACACGTACCCGCGGCCGTCATTGGAGGGAATCACTCCGTCGCTAACCAGAAAGGTCGCTGCTCTGCAGTGATCAGCGATGACGCGGAGCGAAACGTCCGCAGCGACATCGGCCCCATACTCTCGTTGAGCAATCTCAGCAGCCTCCACAATCAGAGGCTTCAGGAGATCCGTCTCAAAATTGCTGGCCTTGCCTTGTAGAACCGCACTGATTCGTTCGAGGCCCATGCCGGTGTCGATGGAGGGTCTAGGAAGAGGGGTGAGCTTGCCGGCGCCATCCCGATCGAACTGCATGAACACTAAGTTCCAGATTTCGACATATCGTCCGCACTCACAGGGGAACGCACAGTGGGTGTGGCCCTGCTCGCTGGCGCCCGAACCCTGGTCGTAGTGAATTTCAGAGCAGGGCCCACAGGGACCCGTATCTCCCATGGCCCAGAAGTTGTCTTTTTCTCCCAACCGGAAGATGCGGCTCTCCGGGACACCGACCGACTGATGCCAAATCCTGAAGGCCTCGTCGTCATCGCTAAAGATGGTCACCCACAGCTTGTCCGTTGCTATTCCATACTCCTTGGTGACGAGGTTCCAAGCCAGCGGAATGGCTTCCGATTTGAAGTAATCACCAAAGGAAAAATTGCCCAGCATCTCGAAAAAAGTATGATGTCGTGCCGTCTTGCCCACATTTTCCAGATCGTTGTGCTTTCCGCCCGCGCGGACGCATTTCTGGGAGGTCGTGGCGCGCGAGTAATCGCGATGCTCTCGCCCCAAAAACACATCCTTGAACTGATTCATGCCGGCGTTGGTGAAGAGCAGCGTCGGATCGTTGCTGGGCACCAGTGAGGAGCTTTTCACGATACGATGGCCATGTCGCTCGAAGTATTCGAGAAACGTTTGTCGAATCTGATGTCCGGTCAAGTTGGCATTCCCTTCGTTAGTCGAATTCCGCTGAAAAACGGTTATGGAGCTCACGGCGTATCGCTTCAGCCTCAAAACCGAGGCGGGACAGGTGATTATAAAGCCGGACCAGCTTTTTTTCATCCAGAGGTGCACCTAAGCTGCGTAACTTGCGCTCCAGAGCTTGCACCAAGTGCTTTTGCTCGGTCTCGCCAGTCAAGCCACGGCTCAGCGTCTCCTGGACCAGCTTGGTGGAGAGCCCACGCCTCAGCAACTCAGCCTCAAGCCGGAATCGAGACCACGAGCTGTTTTGGCTCCTGGCCAGAAGGAGCTGCTCGGCCAGCCGCCGATCGTCCAGGTAGCCGAGATCGGTCAATCGAGCCAGTGCAGAGGAAACGTGAGAGGGAGAAGCAAAGCGGAGGGAGAGTATTCGCTCGAGTTCAGCGGATGAGTAGTCTCGTCGGGAAAGAAGCCGGGTGGCAAACTCGAAAATGACTCGATGTAGGTCAAGCGTTTCGGAAGAGGCGTTAGCGCTGGATTCGCTCGAACTGGTTGAGGTTGATTTCCATCTCTTCCTTGGCGGCATCGCTTGAGGAGCGGATCCCTTCCACGCGGAGCCTGAACTCATCAGGGTTCGTGGCCTGCTTCAGCGCCTCATCATAGGTGATGAGTTTCTGCGTGTAAAGGCTGTAGAGGGACTGGTCGAAGGTCTGCATTCCGTATTGAGATGTTCCACTCGCGATCGCTTCGCCGATCATTCTGGTTTTGTCCTGGTTGATGATGCACTCCCGAATGAACTGGGTGGACACCAGTACCTCTACCGCTGGGACCCGACCCAAGCCGTCGGTGGTGCGCACCAGCCGCATTGAAATGACGGCCTTCAGGACGCTGGCGAGCTGAAGACGAATTTGTTTCTGCTGGTGAGGCGGAAAGACGGCGATGATTCGATGGATCGTTTCGGTGGCATCCAGAGTGTGCAGCGTGCTGAGGACGAGGTGACCCGTTTCGGCGGCAACCAAGGCCGTGTGGATGGTTTCCAAGTCGCGCATTTCGCCGACCAAAATCACGTCAGGGTCCTGACGCAGCGCGCTGCGCAGGGCTTCGCCAAAACTCTTGGAATCAACTTCGATCTCTCGCTGATTGACGAAGGCCTTCTTGTCCCGATGGAGGAACTCGATCGGGTCTTCAATGGTGATGATGTGCTCGGTGCGGCTGGAGTTGATCTGATCAATCATGGCGGCCAGGGTTGTGGATTTACCGCTTCCAGTTGTGCCTGTAACCAGTACCAGTCCACGCCGCTCGTTGCAAATCTTCTCAATCACTTTGGGCAGCTTCAATTCCTCGATGGTGTGAATCTGCGTTGGAATGACGCGCAGCACGATGGCGATGCTGCCCCGTTGCTGGAAGAAGTTGCAGCGAAACCGACCCATACCCGCCACGCCGTACGCCATGTCCAGCTCGGCATTCTCCTTGAACTTCTGTTTCTGCCGGTTGGTCATCATGCCCAATGCGATACCAAGGGTATCCTCTGCAGTCAGCCTTTTGGTTTCAATCAGAGGTACCAACTCCCCGTTGATCCGAACGTAGGGGTAGTTCCCGACCTTCAGATGTAGGTCAGAAGCCTTGCGGTCGCAGGCCATTCGAAGAAGGTCATCAATGTTTATGCTCATGCGGCTTTCTCCAGCGTCCGGTAAGTTTGCAGTTAGCCCCTCTGGTCGACGACGTTCTTCGGAGGTATCGGCGAAACGGGTCGGCACTCTTAGAGAAATCGATCTAGGGATACAGCAACTTCAGCCTAAAGAGGGAGATCGGCGACTGCCGGCGAGGTCGGGATAGCGGCAAACTCGCCGGCCTCAAGGGCCCACGGGCCGATCCACTGAGCCGGGCCATGCCCTAAGGCGTGAGGGGTGATCCTCAGCCAACAAAGGTGAGCCAGTTGTGACGATCCTCATGAGTCCCGCTGACGATTCCGAAGAACCTTTCTTGAATCTGGGCGGTCAGCGGTCCCCGGGATCCTTTGCCCACTTTGATCTTGTCAACGCTGCGCACAGGAGTGACTTCGGCGGCCGTTCCGGTAAAGAAAATCTCATCAGCCACATAAAGAAACTCGCGCGGGACGGGTTGCTCCTGAACCCGAAACCCGAGGTCTTGACAAATCTGGATGACGGAGCTGCGGGTGACACCTTGAAGGATGGAAGATACCAGAGGGGGAGTGTAAATGGTCTCGTCTTTGATCAGGAAGATATTCTCGCCACTGCCTTCGCTCACATATCCCTGGGGATCCAGCGCGATACCTTCCGAGAATCCGTTGAGGATGGCTTCCATCTTGATCAACTGAGAGTTCATGTAATTGGCAGCCGCTTTTGCCAGCGCGGGGATCGTGTTAGGGGCCATGCGGTTCCACGAGGACACACAGACCTCGACACCCTGCTCCAGGGCTTCTTTCCCTAGGTACTTGCCCCACTCCCAAACCGCTATGACCGCGTCGATGGGGCAGCTGAGAGGGTTGACACCAATCTCGCCGTAGCCACGAAATACGACTGGGCGGATGTAGCATTCTTTCATCCGGTTCTCGCGCACGGTGTCGAGAATGGCCCGCTCCAGCTCTTGCGCTGAATAGGGGACCTCCATTCGATAGATCTTGGCCGAATTCAGAAGTCGGGCGACGTGCGGCCCGAGACGAAAGACCGCCGATCCCTTGTTGGTGTGGTAGCAACGGATGCCTTCGAAGACACTGGAACCGTAATGAATCACGTGTGACAAGACATGTATGTGTGCGTCATCCCAACTGACGAAATTTCCGTTGAACCAGATCTTTTCTGCCTTCTTTATTGGCATGGGAGCTCCTGTATGTGTCCACCTGCGACGATCAGCTGCGAGTATAGCACAGGCCGTCTGCGGCGCTCCGGCAAGAAATCGGCACCGGCACAGTGTCTGCCGGCGGCAGGCAGAACAGTTCAAGCGACCCGCTGGGGCGCTCGGGAGGCCTTTCGCCTTGACGCTTTGGGAAAGCCTCTGCTAACATCGCGACATTCTTGAAAAGGCTGATCAGATCAAGGTTTCAGCCGATTGATGAGGCGGTCGAGTCGCATGACGCGCAAGTATGAGCCCCAGGAGTTTGAAGCAAAATGGATGGCCCAGTGGGAGGCGGACCAGCTCTACCGAACTGGGCCTGCCGACGCCCGTCCCAAGGCTTACATCCTCGACTTCTTCCCCTATCCCTCCGGAGATGGTCTTAGCGTCGGTCATTGTCGAAACTATGTTCCAACGGACGTGCTGAGCCGTTACTATCGGATGAAGGGATACAACGTCCTGCATCCGATGGGGTGGGATGCGTTCGGCCTTCCCGCTGAAAACGCAGCCATCAAGCTCAAAACCAACCCGGCAAAGCTCATCGCACAGTTCTCCGCCAACTACAAGCGGCAGTTTCGTCTGGTCGGCATCTCGTTCGATTGGAGTCGCGAAATCAATTCTTCTGACCCGCAATACTACCGTTGGACCCAGTGGATTTTTCTCCAGCTTTACCACTCGTGGTTCGACCCGCGAGTCCAGCGTGCCAGGCCGATCGATGAGCTGGTCGCGGAATTGGAGTCGGCGGGAACCGAGAACATTCCAGGTGCAGAGCCCTTGGGACCCGAGCAATGGAAAACAATGGATCTCACGACGCGACGGCAGTTCCTGAGCCGCTTCCGTCTTGCTTATCGCGTAGCCTCTACGGTCAACTGGGACCCCGCGGAAAAGACGGTCTTGGCCAATGAAGAAGTGATCGATGGCCGGGGCTGGCGCAGCGGGGCTTTGGTGGAGAAGAAGACCTTACAGCAGTGGTTCTTCCGAATAACGGCCTATGCCGAACGCCTGTTGGCCGACTTGGACCAGCTGGACTGGCCGGAGCATATCAAGCTCATGCAGCGCAACTGGATCGGTCGCAGTGAAGGAGCCGAGGTGAAGTTCGCTACACCGGCCGGGGATCTTTTGATTTACACGACCCGACCCGACACCCTGTGGGGCGCGACGTTCATGGTGCTTTCACCGGAGCATCCCTACGTTGAGGCTCTCAGCAGCCCCGAGCACAAAGCGGCTGTTGAATCCTATGTAGCGGAAGCCCGGAAACGAAGCGATATCGATCGGACTGCGGAGGGCAGGGAAAAGACTGGGGTGTTTACCGGCGCCTATGCCAAGAATCCGGTCAATGGCGAGAGGATTCCTGTCTGGGTCGCCGACTACGTGCTGATGACGTACGGAACCGGAGCCATCATGGCGGTTCCGGCACACGACCAACGTGATTTTGAGTTTGCCCGAAAGTATCACTTGCCCATTCGAGTGGTGATCCAGAGAGCCGAGCCGCCTCTCATCGCTGAGGAGATGACGGAAGCGTGGCCTGGGGAAGGGAAGATGATCAGCTCGGGCGACTTTGATGGCACTCCGACTTCTGAGTCAGTGTTTCGGGTGACCAGTTGGCTGGAGGCTTCGGGATTGGGGGTTCGCGCCGTCAAGTACAAACTCCGCGACTGGGGCATCAGCCGGCAGCGATATTGGGGAACGCCGATTCCGATCGTTCACACAGAAGACGGTGAGGTGGCGGTTGCGGAAGACCAACTCCCAGTCCAGCTTCCACTGGTCGAACGATACGAGCCGACAGACACGGGGGCCTCTCCTTTGGCTGCGATATCCGATTGGGTGCATACCACACTCTCAGACGGTACCCCAGGTTTGCGGGAAACCGACACAATGGGGACCTTCGCTTGTTCGTCCTGGTACTTTCTCCGTTTTGCTGACCCCCATAACTCCGAGGAGGCATTCGATCGAGCACAAGTGGCCTACTGGTTGCCCGTGGACATGTACGTCGGAGGAGCTGAACATGCCGTAATGCACTTGCTCTATGCCCGATTCTGGACCAAGGTTCTGCACGACCTGGGCCACGTCCCATTTGTAGAGCCTTTCAGCCGACTGCGGAACCAGGGCATGATTTTGGCTCCGGACGGCAAAGAGAAGATGTCCAAGAGCAAAGGAAACGTTATTACTCCCGACGAGGTCGTAGAGGAGTGGGGGGGAGACGCGCTGAGAGCTTACGAGATGTTCATCAGCGATTTTGAATCAGCCACACCGTGGAACACCAATGGGCTAGCCGGAACTCATCGCTGGCTGCGCAGAGCTTGGGAGATTCTGGTGTCACCGGCAGAGCGGCCTCCTCAAAACGAAATGACGGCGGAGCAGGATCAGAATCTCCGGCGTTTGAGCCACAAGACATTGCACAAAGTCTCGCAGGACATCGAGTCCTTTCGGTTCAATACGGTCATTTCTTCGTTGATGGAGTTCACCAACGTGCTTTATGAAGCCCAGCGTCAGCCCCTGACGGATGCCGCGTTTCAAGAAGCGGGTGACTTCCTGCTGCTGATGCTGGCTCCTGTCGCTCCATTCATGGCGGAAGAGATCTGGGCGATTAAGGGAAGGAAGTACTCCATTCACCAGCAGCCTTGGCCCGCCTACGATGAGCGCCTCGCTGCTGACGTCGAAATTACCTTGGTGCTTCAGGTCAACGGGAAAGTGAGAGGTCGTCTGGCTGCCCCAGTCGACCTTAGTGAAGCGGAGGCCAAGAGGCTAGCACTGTCCAGCGAGGCTGTTCAGCGGCACCTGGACGGCAAGCCGCCCAGAAAGGTGATCTACGTGCCGGGAAGACTGGTCAATGTAGTCGTCTAAGAAACCATCAGAGATAGACATGTAGGGGCAAAGGGGAGTGCGCAGCGGAACATGACCAGGAGGCCTATCAACTTCGCCCACGTCACAGTTCTGACTTGTTGCCTCCTGATTCAGGCGTGTGGCTACCGGCTTTCCGGAAAGTCGGTTGCGATCCCTGCCAGCATCGATTCCATCGCTATTCCGATTTTCACCAACCGGACCACGAAGTACCGGTTGGAGCAGCGGTTGACCGCGGCAGTGGTCGACGAATTCGTGTCACGAACACCATACCGGATCCTGCCCGAAGCGAGTTCCGCGAGAGCTCTGCTCAGCGGCGAGGTGGTGGAGTTCACCGCCACCCCCGTCATATTCACTGGAGGGGCCGGGTCCACCTTTTTGGTGACGGTGCGACTGCGGGTGGCTCTCCGGGACCTGTCCACGAACAAGCTGCTCTTTGAGAACCCGAGCTTTTATTTTCGCGAGGAGTTTGAGATCAGTCGCACCTCCCAGGCCTTCTTTCCGGAGGAAGGACCGGCGCTGGACCGCTTGTCCCGAGACTTCTCGCGGGCCCTGGTCAGCAGCATCCTCGAATCATTCTGAGACCGACGTTTCCAACTTCCGATGTTTAGCAGCGAGTCAGACAGCAAGTTTTCAACCCAGAACCTTGCCCCCGCTTATTTTCTGTTCGGCCCCGACCCATTTCTGGTCGAAGACGCCAGAGACCGGCTGCTGGCTGCCCTCCGGAAAAGTAAGAGCGAGGTGTCTTGCCTCGTTGTCGATTTGGACGAAACATCGGTCGAGGACGTGCTGCACATCGCCAACTGCCTTCCCATGTTCACGAGCCACCAGGCAATCGTGGTCAAAGGAGTGATGAAACTTCGCGAGAAAGCAGGGCAGGGGTTGAAAGACTATTTCGCCAATCCCAGTCCCTTTTCAACCCTCATCTTCCTCGGCGGTGCCCTGGACCGGGATGACAAACGGAAGAAGATTTTTGAGATTCTGGAAGCCGGGTCCCAGTTGCTGGAAATGCGAGCCCTCACCGACAGGAAGCTGCGGGAATGGGTGGAAGACCGGTGTCGCAGCCAAGGTGTGGAGATCGATCCCGAAGCTGTCGAGTTCCTGATTGAATGGCACGGAACGGAGTTGGGCACTCTGAGCAACGAAATCGAGAAGTTGATTCTCTTTGTTGCCCCTGAGAAACGCATTGCGCGGCCTGCTGCCGAAGAAGGCGCAGGATTTGCCCGTGGACACGGAACCGAGGAGTTCATTCAGGCTCTGGCCGACAAGGATGAACGTGCGGCGTTGCAAAGGGTTTCCTGTGTGCTGGCGGATCGGGACACGGCAACTCTCAACCTCTGGATGATCGGCCAGCAAATCCGGCAATTACTCATGGTCCAGGAGCTGGGATCCAAGATGGACCCCAAGGAGCTGGGCCGGCAGTTGGGCCTGAACTACTACTTTGCTGTCTACGAACCGTATGAGGCCCGCAAGCGAATCCGCGCCAGACTGAACGAGCTCAAGCAACAAGCGCGTCAGTTCGCGAAGGTGAGGCTGGCCAGAGCGCTGTGTGGCTTGGCCGAGCTGGATCACAGGATCAAGAGTTCTCAATCGCACAACGACTTCTATCTTGAGATGTGGCTGCACGACCTGATCCACGGGAATGGGGGGGCAGAGTCATGATTCGAACCACCCTGGGCCGCGAACTGCTGGCGGAGTTTCTGGGAACGTTCATCCTGATCGTATTCGGCAACGGTGTGGTGGCACAGGTGGTTCTCAGCTCGGGCCAAAATGGCAGCTACCTTTCCATCAATCTGGCTTGGGGACTGGCGGTCGCGATGGGTGTGTATGTGGCCGGAGGAGTGAGTGGGGCGCATCTGAATCCCGCCGTAAGTCTGGCCCTTGCAGTCAGACGCGATCTTCCCTGGAGGAAGGTCGTGCCGTATTCGTTGGCCCAGGTTGCGGGTGCCTTTGTCGCTGCGGCAACCGTCTTTCTTTGTTATCGAGATGCCTTGGATGCCTACGATCACGGCGTAAGGGCAGTGAGCGGGGCTCAGGCCACCGCCGGCATCTTTGCCACCTATCCCCAACCCTTTCTCTCCACCCTGGGCGGGCTGGTCGACCAGGTTCTGGGAACCGCTCTGCTGGTTCTACTGATCTTTGCCCTCCTGGACACCCGGAATCTGGCTCCCGGGGCCAACGTGGCCCCGTTTCTCATTGGGTTGGTGGTGACGCTGATCGGTATGACCTTCGGATTCAATTCTGGGTACGCGATCAACCCAGCGCGCGATTTGGGACCGCGTCTGTTCACCTGGCTCGGTGGGTGGGGAGCGGAAGTCTTTCGGGCCGGCAACTTCTGGTTTTGGATACCCGTGGTTGGGCCACTCATCGGCGGTGTGGCGGGTGGCGCCTGCTATGACTTCTTTGTCGGGAGGACTCTAGGCGAGAGGACGCCGAACTGAACCAACTACTTCTTGTAAGTCTTGTCCTTCCCAGAGATTTCGGCGAGCCAGCTCTGACGAGATGCTTCAGGAATCGTGGCTGTCTTGGTCGTGGTTTCTTGTGCTGGGTCAAGCTGGACTCGACCCGCGCTGCCTGCACGAGTGGGCATCACCAATATCGTGATACGCCGGTTGGCGTCAGCATAGGGGTTCTTGGGATCCAGGAGACGAGTATCTGCATACCCGCTGACGCTTGCGACTTGCTCCGGATTGAGACCGCTCGACACCATAAGCCGACGTGCGCAATTGGCGCGGTCCGTCGAGAGCTCCCAGTTTGAATAGCTGGCATCGTTCGAGTACGGGCGGCGATCGGTGTGCCCCGAGATGGTAACCCGATTACCTTGCTGCCCTATTTCCTTGGCGACCTCGATCAGGACATCCCGCGTGTAATCCTTCGGATGAGCACTGCCAACGTCGAAGAAAACTCGATTGGCTTTCTCTACCAGTTGGATCTCTAAGCCGTCCTTGGTAACGGCGATCTGGATCTGATTTCGAATTGCCTCAAACTTCTGAAGGCTGTTGAAGGTTTCCTGCAGGCTTTTGGCCATCTCTTGCAGAGCGGCCATCGCGTTCCCGTCGCCCGACGCCTCATCGGGTTTGGAGCTTTCCGTGATGCCGCGATCCCCAGGCAGGAGCCCCGACTTGGCACTGTCGAAGACTCCGGGATCCCGAAAGTATTGCCCGATCGCTTGTTTTGTCTGTTTGCTGCCTTGACTGACAAGCCACAAAACCAGGAAAAGGGCCATCATCGCCGTCACAAAGTCCGCATAAGCGACCTTCCATGCCCCACCGTGATGGCCGTGGGCCCGGTTGATCTTCTTGACGATTATGGGAGGCTTCGCCGATTCGCTCATGCGGCATTGGCCAACTTAGCCTGCTTGCAAGCTTCCTCCATCTCGGCGTTGGTCGGCCGATTGAAGGAATAGATAATCTTTCTGGCAAACTCGACGGCCACGACCGGGTTGGCGCCGCCGGCGAAGGAGATGATCGCAGCTTTGATGCACTCCAGATACTTCGATTCTTCATGAGCCATGTGTTCCAGCTGGGTCGATAGGGGTTGAATGTATCCGTAGGAGAGCAGGACGCCAAGAAAAGTGCCGACCAAAGCAGCTGCCACGTGATGCCCAATTTCCTCCGGTGGCCCATCCATGGACTGCATGGTAATGATGATGCCTAGCACTGCGGCCACAATACCTAGTCCGGGCAAACCATCGCCCATCTTCGACAGAATTCCGGGGGCCAGTCCACCTTCCTGATGGTGAGTCTCGAGCTCGGCATCCATTGCCTTCTCGATCTCGTGTGTGTCCGTGACGCCGTTAATCATGAGTTTGAGCGTATCGCACAGGAAGTCCATCGCGAGGTGGTTTTTGAGAAAGGCCGGGTACCTTGAGAAGATCTGGCTGCTGTCGGGCTTCATGACCTCCTCTTCCAAGCCAATCAATCCGTCCTTTCGCGCCTTGTTGAACAGCTCATAGAGCATCGTCAGGAGTTCCAGATAGGCTTGCTTATGGTACGCACCCCCCGTGAAGATCGCCGGCAGCCTCTGGGCCATCAGTTTCAGGACTGTCGGTGGGTTTCCAATGAGGACTGCTCCCAGGGCGGCACCGCAGATCACCACAAATTCAGAAGGCTGAACAAGAACGAGGAACGGTCCTCCCGCCATCGCAAAACCGCCCAGGACGGCGACCGTGACCACGACGATTCCAATGATTGCGAACAAAGGTTAACCCTACCTTCCTGTAACGCTCTGACCTGGCTTTGCCAGCCCATCTCGTTGGGATCTATCGGAAAACAGAGCAGAATCTTGAGCTGATTTGTAATTCGAAGGGTAGGGAGGTGGACGATGGGGGCCATTGTTGCCCCGTCGGGCCAGTCGAGGAGGAGACAGAGACCCAGGCGACAGCCGGAGACGACTGTCGCTTCCCTCGTCAAGCTTCACATTCGATCTTAGGCCTTCTTACGGTATTCCTTCAGAAATCCTTCAAACTGGACGCGGTGAGCCTCTTCATCCGCCAGCAGACGGACGGCCAGGTCCTGAGTGACGTAGTCCAGCCCTTCACACTGTCGGATGATCTTGTTGTATTGCCCAATGGCTTCAAGCTCGGCGGCGATCACGCCCTCGATGACGGCAGTCACGTCGGTTGTGTCGGAGGGGGGCTGCAGGGGTTTCTGTGAGAACTGCAGGTCGAGGGACCCCGACGCGACACCGCCCAGTTGCTTGATTCGCTCGCCCAGCTGCCGCGCATGCAGGAGCTCTTCATTCACGTCGGCAGCCAGAACCTTCTTGATCTCCTCAGCGCGCACGCCGTCCAGGTTGATCGAGTTGGCTAAGTAATTGAGAACCGTCTCCAGTTCCATGGTGTAGGACTTTTTCAGCTCGGCAATGATGGTGTTGCGGTCGCTGTTTTTCATGAACGAAGACCTCCTTTTCACCCGCCATTCTAGCACCGGAACGTGGAGTTCAGGTTCGTGATTCGTCAAGAAGGGACGTGCTTTTCACTATTCCCCAAGTGTCATCTGCGCTAGACTCGTTAGGAAAAATTGGATGAGAGAACAGTGAGGAGCCATGAGAAGAATCCATCGCCGTGACTTTTTGACTCAGTCGCTGGTTACCGTCGGATCTCTATGGACCCTTCCGTGCTGCCCTTCACTCCTAGAGGCAGCAGCGGGGCCTGTCAAGAAAGCCGCCAGCGATCGAGTGTATTTGGGAAACACCGGTATTCAGCTCTCCAGGCTGGCCATGGGCAGCGGCACGAACGGAGTGAACTACTCCTCCGAGCAGGCCAAGCTCGGCGTGAAGGCGTTTTCGGAGCTACTTTGCTATGGCTTCGACCAGGGAGTCAACTTCTTTGAGACGGCAGACCAATATGGGGCGCATGCACATGTGAGCGCTGCCGTCAAAGCTGTCCGGCGCGACAAGGTTGTCATCCTGACCAAGACCCATGCCCGCACGGCAGCTCAGATGCGTGCCGACCTCGATCGGTTTCGTAAGGAGTTGAACACAGATTATCTCGACATCGTACTCCTTCATTGCATGATGAGCCCGGACTGGCCGAACGAGAGGAAAGGAGCCATGGAGGTGCTGAGCGAAGCCCGCGAGCGGGGCGTGATCCGGGCACACGGGGTCTCCTGCCACACATTAGAGGCCTTGAAAGTTGCTGCCAGGCACCCCTGGGTTCAGGTCGACTTGGCCAGGATCAACCCTATTGAAGCTCACATGGATTCAGATCCTGCCACGGTCATCTCTGTTCTGCGCGAAATGAAGAGGGCGGGTAAGGGAGTCATCGGCATGAAGATCCTGGGCGCAGGAAAACTCACCCACGATGTCGATCGAGCCATTCATCATGCCACACATCTGGACTGTATCGACGCGTTTACCATCGGGTTTTCCAGCCGAAGGCACCTCGATGAGGTCGTGACGAAAATGCCCTCGCTTTCTGTGAAAGCGTAAAGTGCAGAGCGGCTTGGCCAAGCCGGTGCTTTGTCTGTCGAAACGAAACTACCTGGCCTTCAGAGGCTTCTGTAGTTCTACCCCGACGAGATGCTCGTTGCGATTGGTCGTCTGACGCGTCCAAACGACCCGTGCGAGCGATCTGGTCTTTCTCTCGAACTCAAGCCAAACATCTGTTCCTTCGCGGAGTTCCGTGGACATGATCAAACAAGCTCCACGGCCGCTTAAGTTCTTGCTGACCGCCACCTCTTCAAACGGGCGGGCGTGGCTGTCGATCCCTCGAACCTTAATGAGAACCTGAGTGGCATGCCTCCGGGCGTTAGCGCGCCGCTCCTCGACGGCAGAGCAGTAGGCCTCGAGCACCGAAATCATCCAAATGATGGGAGGCAAGCTGGCGAGGATTAGAAGCCCCAGTGCATTGTTGCGCGCCTTGGAGTGGAAGCAGGCCAGGACTAGGAATGCCGTGGCAAACGTAAACACTCCAATTACAATCATGCCCTTCGCGTAGTGCTTGTTGTACAGTTGACCCAGCCCTGGAAAACACAAAGACTGCTTGGCTGCAGCCTTACCGTACATCCGATAGGAATTCTTAAGATCAGCCATTTGTTGCCTTTGTGGACACGACCATCGACCCGGTGCGAGGGTTGGTGCCTGCCCAGGGCGGTCGTACGTCCCTTGGGTGTCATGCACGCCTTCAGCCACAGTGCCAGAGGCATTCATGACTTCGGAAGAAGACGGACTCGCAACCGATCCTAGGTCTGGTGCGGATCTGCCTCGGGTACGTTGTCGGCACGGAAAACGGGGCTGATTGATGCTGGTAGGAGGAAAGCCGCAAGGACATAAAGCGACAGCCCTGAAAGTAGCGCTGTGTCAAATCCGAAGTGGACCGCTAACAAGAACATCACCACCGACCCTAAGACGGATGCGGCGCCATTGAGGCCCCAAGCCCAGGGGACGATAGCCGCCGCGTTCCGGTGCAGCCACCGAACAGCAAGCGGCATGGGCATACCCATTAGAAAGCCGGGAGGTAAAAGACACAGCACCACAAGAAGCGCTTTTTGCAGAGGCGATAGTCCAGTTGGTCCGTACAGTAGCAAATGAAATGAACACAGGTAGACAAACAAGACTGCGGCAATCGCGAAACAGGCTCTTTGAGCACGATGGCGGAGGGCTGTGACATCAAAGCGCTTGGCCCACAGACTGCCAAGGCCGCTGGAAACCAGAAGGGAAAAGAAAACGACGGCGAGTGCGTAGACGGGATTCCCAAGATAGAGCATGAACTTTTGAACAAGCGTCATTTCGACCAGGATGAACCCCAGCCCGAGGCACACAAAGTAACCGAGAGTTCGGAGGACCGCGGCAGAGTTGAACGAGATTCCCGCTGCCGTCCGGCGCCATGCCATGGGCACCAGTATGAACAGGATCACCAGCAACAACGTGACGAAGAAGATTAGATAAAGTACCAAAACTCCGACATTCGTTTTCTTGGACTCCCACGAGAGAAACAGGGAGTTCCACAGTTGGCGGAGTCGAACTGTGTGGAAAAAGAACGGCTTATTGTCGGTGGGCGGAGACACATCGAAAGGATAGGTCCGATAGAAGTCTTCGGGGTCCGGGGAGCGGATCAACTTGGAAAACGCGTTGTCCTGCGCAGTACGAGGAGTATAAAGGATCTCCAATGGATAACGCTGGCAGAGAGACTCGATGAGATGGACTTCTGCTTCAGAAAACTCAGACTTCTTGAACAGAAAGCTGCATTCGACCGCTTCCTTGTCGCGTTTCTGGCGGAGGAGCATGAGATGGCGTTCCGGCTGGTCAATGCCGGCACGAGCCATGGCAGCGAGTGCCAGGGACACTAACCGGAGATCTTGCTGCGGAGGCTCCAGGTTCCAGCGGGTCATCGTCAGAAGCCCATCGGGTTTAAGCTTGGACAGGTAATCGCTGAAAGCCTCCACGGTATAGAGGTTGTTTTCGGTCAGTGAAAAGGCACCCGCTGCAGTTGCCGCCCAGGTGTCCACTAAGGTCGCCTGAATGATGTCGTATTGTTCTTGGCTTTTCCGAATGAAGTTGCGTCCCTCATCGACAACGATTCTGACCTCGGGTCTGGCGTAGAGGCCACCTGTGAATTGGCGGAAGCGATCCATCATCACGTCATTGACGGTGATCGGATTGATCTCCACTCCGGTGATGTCCCGACTCCCGAAGACCAAGGCCGTGAGGATGTCGATGCCTCCGCCAGGGCCGATCACAAGTACTTTGGACTGAGGCTTGAGGTGATAAGCCAGCGCCGAGACTGTTCCTCGAAGGTAATGCCAAGGACGGAGATCACCGTTGAAGTCGGGAAGGATCGTTCCAGCGTCACCGTCCATGATGACCCAGGTGTTCTTGGGATCCTTGTTGACCTGGACAACCGTGATTCGCGAAAAGGAGTTCCATTTCGAGAAGAGTGGCTCGCCTTCTTCTCGGCCTTTGACCTGCCGGATCCTGAGAAAGGGATCGCAGACACCAACGATGAGTAGGATGGCCACCAACGTTAGGGTGATTCCGGCCGCCCAGTGAGCCTTTCGGCTGGGGAGAAGAAAGGAGAAGGCAACCGTTGCAAGTGCACCCAATACGGCAACGGCCAGCAGTGCATTGATTCCACCCAAGGCATCAAGCAGCGGGATCACCAGTAGGCAGCCGGTCCCCGCTCCGACCAGATCACAACAATAGATTCGGTTGGCGTCCGTGGCGCGATGCGTCATCGCGAGCGAGAGGCAAGTGCCGCCCAGGAAAAACGGAATCGCGGGAATGCTGTAAAGAAGTGCAAACTGCCCAATCAGGGAAAGAGAGAATTGGAGCTGGAAATCGAGCTCCAAAATCCAATACAGCGCCACCGGTAATGACAGTGTGAATGCCGCCCCGAACCAGAGTAAGTGCCTGGCGAGAGCCTCCCTGGTAAAGAAACTCGGCAGCGCGTACACGAATACGCCAGAGGCTCCTGATCCGAACAGTGCCAGCGAGACCACCATAAAAGCGTAGTGGTAGTACAGTTTTACCGAGAAGATGCGTGTCAGGATCAACTCAGCCATCAAGACTGATGCGCTGATCAAGTACACGCCGATGTAGAACCAGCCAGCCGAAGAAGGTTGGAGAAGGCCTGCCACGTTGTTCAACGGACGCCTGGGGTGTGCGGACACAAGCTATGAGCCGAAAATGCTCCGTCACCATAAGTCCCTCGCGGGGAATTGACGGAGCGTGGATTCTACCAGCATCCGTCGGAGGTTTCCTGTTGATTTATTCCGGATTGCTCACTAGAATTCCCGCTTTCGTCCAGCACCTTACCCAGGCAGACCGAGCTTCAGCACAAGGCAGGTTCTCGTGAATCAACTTCCACTCCAACCCACTCGTGCCCGAAATTGGGTCATTGTCTTCGCGGTGACCCTGGCGGTGATCACTTACATTGATCGTGTCTGTATTTCGCAGGCTGCGCCCGCCATGATTAGAGATCTCGGACTGACGTCCGTCCAGATGGGCTACGCCTTCTCCGCCTTTGCCTGGGCGTACGCGCTTTTCGAGATCCCCGGCGGATGGCTGAGCGACTGGATTGGCCCGCGAAAGGTTCTGATGCGAATTGTGATTTGGTGGTCGTTCTTCACTGCTGCGACCGGCTGGGTCTGGAACATGACTTCGCTGGTGGTCACGAGAGCGCTTTTTGGAGCAGGTGAAGCGGGTTGCTTTCCCACCCTCACGAAGTCTTTCACAACGTGGCTGCCCTCTCACGAACGCGTGCGGGCTCAAGGCATCATGTGGATGAGCGCCCGCTGGGGAGGTGCGTTCACCCCATTGCTGGTCGTTTATATCTTTCAGGTGCTATCTTGGAGGCGAGCCTTCGAGCTGTTTGGGGCGATTGGTGTTATCTGGGCATTGTGGTTCTTTCGGTGGTATCGAGACAATCCCCGCGACCATCCCAGTGTGAACTCCGCGGAGCTTGCTCTGCTGGGCGGAGCGGAATTGACTGCCTCCGGACACGGCAACGTGCCTTGGCGCAAACTGATCGGCTCCCGAAGCGTTTGGCTTCTGTGGGCCCAATACTTCTGTCTAGCCTACGGATGGTACTTCTACATCACCTGGCTACCCACCTACTTACAGCAGGCTCGCGGCCTTGAAATCAAGAAGGGTGCAGCACTGGCGGCCTTGCCTCTTTTTCTGGGCGGGCTCGGGTCCTTGTTCGGTGGCTGGATCTCTCCTTACGTGGCGAATTGGGTAGGCAGTGTGACTAAGGCAAGACGGCTGATGGCTTACGTTGGATTTTGCGGAGCCTCCGGTTTGCTCGTTTATTCCGTCAACATCGCAGATCCGGTTTGGGCCATGATCGTGATGGGACTGGCGAGTTTCTCAAATGACCTGGTAATGCCGGGTAGCTGGGGCGCCTGCATGGACGTAGGCGGGAAGTTCGCCGGCACCCTCTCAGGCAGTATGAACATGATGGGCAATTTCGCGGGAGGAGTCGCTCCCATCATGGTGGGCTATATTTTGGAATGGACCAACCAGAATTGGGCGATTACGTTTTATGTGTCAGCGGTGATCTATTTTATGGGCATTTTCTGCTGGATGTTTCTCGATCCGGTGACGCCGCTGGAGGGCGAAGCCGAACCTGAATCGATCACTCACGACTTGCCGGTTGAGCAACACTGAAAGATGCGTCAGGCTAAAATCTCGCGGTGCCTGGCTTGCCGATATTCTTGTTTTGCGTGTCGCCCTTTTTTTTGAAAATCGGAGAGGTTTAGACTTGAAGTCTAAACAATTCTAGGAAAGAGAGTTACTGAAGGCATCGTTGATGTCGCCTCTTTTTGAAGCGCAAAGCCCTCTTGGTGTCGGGATAACAAGAAAAACCCTCGGGCTCTGAACGACAAGTGGCACCGCGAATTAGTTAGTTACGACTCAGAGAGCCGAAACTGCTAAACTTTGCTGGATCATTTGCAAGCAGGGTACCAACTGCTCTCGGTTTTGTCTCGGTACGTCCATCATGTTTATCCGAAACGGGTTAGATGGATCTCCATCAAACGGGGACAGCGCCGATTAGGCACTCCGTTCTACAGGATTTCGTATTTGGACTCGCGACCCTCCAGATGATTCCTTAAGTCACTTATTAAGCGCATGTTGTCTGGTTCCTCCCGGCATAACCAGTTTTACGATTTCCTGGAGGTCGCTCCAGCTGACCATACACCACTCTTTCATGCTCATTAAGTGCTGCACCCGACAACGTTGAGACAGGGATGCCCGACTTGGGCTAAACTAACCGCGACCGAGGTTCCATGCTGTTTCCCTTGTTCCTTGGTCCATCAGCTCGATGGAATCTCACCCCCCCAGCCTGGTTGAAGTCCTATTCAAGATTAGTGTTGTTCTGTTTCTCGTTCTGCTGAACGGGTTTTTCGTCGCGGCCGAATTCGCAATCGTAAAAGTCCGTGCGAGTCAGATTGCGACACTCGCGAAGCGAAAGCATCGCCGGGCCCGGGTGGCGACAGAGGTCATTCAGCGGTTGGATGCCTATCTCTCCGCCACTCAGTTGGGGATCACCCTGGCGAGCCTGGCTTTGGGGTGGATTGGAGAACCGTTCGTAGCTCACCTGATTGATCCTTTTCTTCTCCGCCTGGGGATCCAGTCACAGACGGTGTTGACCTCGATCTCGTTCTCGGTGGCGTTTGCCATCATTACCTTGCTGCATATCGTGATTGGAGAGTTGTGCCCCAAGTCGCTGGCGATTCAACGAGCGCAATCCACAGCACTCTGGGTGGCCCTACCTTTGACCGGGTTTTATCGACTGTTCTATCCGGCGATTTGGGCGCTGAATGGAATCGCGAACTGGGTGCTGCGATCGGTCGGAATCGAGCCGGCTACAGAAATAGAGCGAGCGCATTCAGAAGAAGAGCTGCGGCTGCTTCTGGCTCAAACTTCGGATTCGACCAAAGGAAGTTCATTAAGCCGGTTGATTCAGCTAAATGCCTTCACATTGAAGCACCTCAAGGCCCGAAACATCATGCTGCCCCGGAACAAAGTGGTGGCTCTGTTCACCGAGAATTCGCTGGAGGAGAATCTCCGGATTGCCCGAGAGAGCCGGCATACCAGGTTTCCAGTTTGTAAAGAGAGCCTCGATCACGTTCTTGGAATGATTCATGCCAAGGATTTGCTGTGGCACATCGACACTCTGCAAGGCGGGGCGGATCTGGAGAAAATGTGCCGCGAGATCCTGTTCGTCCCGGATTCTGTAAGCCTCGAGATCCTGCTGAACACTTTCCTCGAGAAAAGGTGCCACATGGCCATCATCGTCGACGAGTTTGGGGGCACGCTCGGGATGGTGACTCTGGAAGACGTCATCGAGGAACTGGTGGGCGAGATTCAAGATGAGTTTGATATGGAGCAGCCCCCAATCCACAAAATAAACGACCGGGAGTATTTGATTGAAGGGGCTACTCCGCTCCATGACGTGGAGGAAGCCGTTGGAATTCAGCTTTCGGACAACTACGATGCCACGACCCTGGGAGGCTACGTGGTAAACCGGTGGGGGGAGATTCCGGTTGAAGGAACGAAGTGGACCTACTCCAACCTGAAATTTGAGATTAAGAAAGTGGAGAAACTAAGAGTCAGCCAAGTCCTCGTCAAAGTCCTAGAGACCAGTCCTTCCAGCTCCGACTCCTCTCTGTCCAAGTGAATCTTAGCGGCAGGTAATGAATAACCGGCTCCCGTAGGCTGGGTAAAGCTGCATGGGGCCTAGTGTCGAGGCCGTGTCTTCTCTCCCAGAATGGCCATCCTGACAAGATTGGATTGTTCTCTGAGATGAACCTTTAGGGCACCGGTGGCAGTGCTCGCACTTTCCGGACGTCCGATGTACCGCAACTCCTGATCGGGCCGAAGCTCGGCCTGGATGCGATCTTTGACGAAAAACCAGGCTCCCATGTTTTGAGGTTCTTCCTGCACCCAAACGACCTCGGAGGCTCGTCCGTACTTCTTGAACTCCCGCCGGAGAGCTTGCTTGGGAAACGGGTACAGCTGCTCGAGCTTGACAATCGCTGTGTCCAAGACGTTTTTTTCCCGACAAGCTTCCAGGAGGTCGTAGCAGACTTTCCCCGAGCATGCCAGAATCCGAACGACCTCCTCTCGATTCAGATAATCCGTGTCATTCAGGACCTCGTGGAAGTGGCCTTGGGCCAGCTCATCGAACGTGGAGTTAACCCGGGGATGTCTCAGCAGACTCTTGGGTGTGAACACAACCAGAGGCTTGCGAATGCCGCGCCCGTCCTTGCCGCCTCGCATCTGGCGTCGTAAGAGATGGAAGTATTGAGCAGCGGTGGTGCAGCTGCAGACCTGTAAATTGTTTTCCGCACACAGTTGCAGGAACCGTTCCATGCGCGCACTCGAGTGCTCGGGTCCCTGTCCCTCATAGCCGTGGGGAAGCAGCAGGACCATGCCGCACGGCTGCTGCCACTTGGCTTCCGCGCCGGCAATAAACTGATCGATGATGACCTGGGCGCCGTTGGCGAAATCCCCGAACTGAGCCTCCCACAGAACCAGCGTGTGAGGATCAGCTACGCTGTAACCAAATTCAAATCCCAGCACGGCGGCTTCGGATAGGAGGCTGTCGTACACCTCAAAAGGAGCCTGCCCTGGGGTGAGGTGTTGGAGGGGGATATACTCTCTGCCGTTGGTTTCATCGCAGAGTAGCAGATGTCGTTGACTGAACGTTCCCCGACTCGAGTCTTGTCCGCTTAGCCGCAGTGGGGTGCCTTCTACCACCAAAGTACCGAAGGCTAAAGACTCGGCGAAGGCCCAGTCGACGCCCTCCCCGTTATCCACGGCTGCGCGGCGCTTCTCGATAAACGAAGTCAGCTTGGGATGCAGGTGGAAGTCTTGGGGAAACGTGGTCAGAGCCAGCGTGATTTGCGTAAGGAGATCCTTGCTCACTCCTGTGGGCGTCAAAATCGAGGGAGTCTCCAGTTGGTCGGCCGCAATCATGCTCATCTCCTCGGGCAGGAAGAGCTGATTCTTCCGTTTCAGGTCTTCGAAAGCCGCTTCCAGTTTGGACTGGTATTCACGGCGCAGCACCTCCACCTCCTGCTCAGTGATCATCCCTTCTCTGATCAGGCGCTGACTGTAGATCTCTGTGACGGAGGGATACTGCCGGATCTTACGATAGAGAACAGGCTGGGTGTAGCTGGGATCGTCGGCTTCGTTGTGCCCATAACGACGATAGCAGAACATGTCGATGACAACGTCTTTCTTGAACCGCTGCCGATAGTCGAACGCGATTTGCACGGCGCGGATCGCAGCTTCCGGATCATCTCCATTGATGTGGAAGATGGGAGCCTGGACCATCTTTGCCACATCAGTGCTGTAGGGGGTTGAGCGGGCGTCGTCCGGGGCTGTGGTGAAACCGATCTGGTTGTTGATGATCAGATGGATGGTACCGCCCGTTCGATAGCCTTCCAACTGCGAGAGGTTGAGGGTTTCGGCCACAATGCCCTGACCTGCGAACGCTGCATCACCATGGATGAGCACCGGAATCACCTGACTTCCCCCCAAGCTGTGACGACGATTCTGTTTTGCGCGTACGATTCCTTCGACAACAGGATTGACGGCTTCCAAGTGGCTCGGATTGGGAGAGACGGAAACGATGGTTTCTTTCCCGGATTGGGAACAATGCTTCCCGCTGGCACCGAGGTGGTACTTGACGTCGCCTGATCCCTGGGTGGAGGCTGGATCCACGTTCCCTTCGAACTCGGACAGGATTTGCGCCAGGGGCTTTTCAATGACGTTGGCCAGAACATTCAAGCGTCCGCGGTGAGCCATGCCGATGACAATCTCGGCCACTTCCTGCTCTGCAGCCAGTTCCAGGAGTTCATGCAGTATGGCAATGATGCTCTCGCCGCCTTGAACCGAAAATCGCTTGTGGCCAATAAACTTTGTGTGCAGGAATCGTTCGAAGGATTCGGCTGAAATCAACATCCGCAGAATTCTGACCTTTTGTGGTTGTGGCAAGGCCCAATTGTTCCGCTTGGGCTCCATCCTCATCTGCAGCCAACTTTTTTGCTCAGGGTGCTGGATGTTCATGTACTCCACGCCGATCTTTCCGCAGTACGTTTGGCGCAGAGATTCCAGAATGCCCCGCAGAGTTGCTGTCGGCGTCGGAGCATCACCTAGAGCAGCGCTCAGGCCTCCGGTGATGAAGGTCCTGTCCAAGTCCCACAACGTCAGTCCATAGTTGATCGGGTCGAGTTCGTAGTGGTAGCTGGGCTCACTGCCCAGTGGATTCAAATCCGCGACGAGGTGCCCGCGAACGCGGTAGGCGTTAATCAACTGGAGAACGCGCGCTTGTTTTTCGGTCTCCTCGCGATGACTGGAGAGCCCCATCATGCCGGGGTTTCGGTCGGCAGACCAGCGCATCGGGTGGTAAGGGATTTTGAGATCCGAGAAGATCTGATCGTAAAACTCATCCTCCCCTAGGAGCAGCTCTTGGATTCTGGCGAGGAAAAGCCCCGACTCGGCCCCCTGGATGATCCGATGATCGTAAGTGCATGAGATCGTCATGGTCTTACTAATCCCAAGGATCGTCAGGGTTTCCGGGGCCATGCCGTGATACTCGGCCGGATAGTCGATCGCGCCGGTGGCAATGATCGCCCCTTGCCCGGGCATCAACCGGGGCATCGAGGCCATCGTACCCACCGTGCCCGGGTTGGTCAGTGTGATCGTCGTGTCCATGAAATCCGAGGGTTCAAGCTGACCGCGCCGAACTCGCCCAATCACGCTATTCAGTCCTGCCACAAACTCGGTGAAATTCAGCACCAGGCAATTCTTGATGTTCGGAACCATCAAAAGCCTCGAGCCATCCTTACGCTCGATGTCCGCGGCCACACCCAGGTTAACCAGTCGACGTTCCAGCTTCTGCGGTTTGGAGTCTTGGTTGACGAATGCGCTGTTTAAATTCGGGAATCTGTCCAGCGCCCGAACAATAGACCAACCGATTAGATGTGTGTAGGAGATCCTGTCGGCACCTGACAGTTCCAGGTACTGATTGATCAGACGCCGGTTTTCGTCAATCATCTTGACCGGAATCTGACGCTGGGAGGTAGCCGTCGGCACAGCAAGGCTGGCATCCATGTTCTCCGCGATCTTGGCGGCGGCCCCCACCAGGGGAACTACGGTTTCGATCTGGGAAGGTGCTTCAACTGGAGCTTCCAGACGTAGTTCTGATGCGGACGGCTGGTGTCGAGACGGCGCTTCGGGCGACTCCTGAAGGGACTTGGAACGGCGCTCGCCGTTCCCCTTTCGGCTGGCTTTGACCCTATCGAAAGTGTGTCGCCAGCGTTCATCAACCTGCGCCGGATCCTCCAGGTATTGTTGAATCAGACCCTCCACAAATCCAGCGTTGGCGCCGAGTGAGTCGAGATAAGCGCGCCAAGTTTCGTCGATCTTTACCAGCGTCTTCCTCATCAAAAGCCCCTCAAGAAGGACCTATCGGCTGAACGCCGTAGCTCCAGGTTTCGACCATGAGCTTAGTTGATTGGATAACAAAAGGCAAAATGGATTGGCGGGCCGATCGGGCCAGGGTTCCGAGGTTACCCCGACCGCGCCTGAAAACGGGTTCAGAGCAACACTCGTGTGGACATAGGCGGCGGATCCCCTTGTGGGAAAAGGATTTCACAAATAGTTTACCCAAGGCATCTTTGATGCTCAAAGTAAGAGAGTTTCGGACGATTTCCTGGTCCCGACAATGCTAGTAAGTGATTCTGTAAGAAAGGGTTACTCTCAGCAGTCAACCGCTTCCGTTGTTGGCAGTGGAGGTGCTTGAGAAAAATCGCGGTGAGAGAACTCACTGACGAGCCGCCTCGCAGAGGCTCTTGGACTGCCATCAAGCCCGTTTGCGGTTCTGGAACCAGAAAATCGAGGAACAATCGTGTCTCGTGTCTACGCCGCTAAGGACATCATCTTGGGGCACCGCTGGACCCTCCGTCAACACGAGCGTAGGAATCTGCAGATCCGTTTCAAGCTGGGAGGAATGGACTCCGACGGTCACTTCTTTGAGGAAATGATCCAGACGGAAGATCTCAGCACTGGCGGTGGCAGCTTCAGCTCCAAGAACCGGCTTCAGCCTGGGTCCACCCTGAAGCTTTCTGGAGCCAGCGGGTTCCTCTCGATGGTGCAGGTCATTTGGTCAAGATTGGAGAAAGACAGTAGCTCCTATCGCTGCGGTTTTGCGTTCCTTCACCCTCTCGATTCACCCATTCTCGCCGACTGAAGTCCTCGCCCGAGTACCGAGGCCAGGGATCCGTTTATCAAATTTTGAGAACCAAAACCAACCAATGCGATAATGTCGCCCCTGAACGCATCCTCCACCAGGGATGGCGTCCATTCTGGGTCTGACCCAATTTCGAAAAGGAGCCAAACGGCCAGCATGCTGACCCACGTGTCCCGAGAGTTCGAGCGCAAATTCGTGCCTCTGAAGCTGGATTTCGCGTCTTGGAAAAATATTCAGCCATTGTTCGAAAGCCTGGAAGCCCGAACGTTGAACAGCGTCGGGGATCTGGAAAACTGGATCTTAGATCGCAGTGAGCTCATGGATGTTCTGGGAGAAGAGGGTGCACTTCGCTATATCCGCATGACCTGCGACACCGAGAACAAGGAACTAGAGGCCGCCTATTTTCACTTCCTGGAGGAGATTTCGGAGAATATGAAGGCGGCTGATGACCGTTTGAGGCGAAAGCTTCTCGGCCACCCGATGCTTCGAGATCTCCCCTTGGAACGGTATGAGGTTTTGATCAGGCGATTCCGCAATGAGTTGGAGTTGTTTCGGGATGAAAACGTACCGCTCGAAACAGAGGAGTCCAAGTTTTCGCAGCAGTATCAGAAGCTGGCTGGATCTCTCACCGTTCAGTTTGAAGGAAGAGAGCAGACCTTACAGCAGATGTCGAGGTACTTGGAGTTGCCGGACCGTAATCTACGTCACCGTGCCTGGCAAGCAGTGGTGGAGCGACGACTGGCAGAGCGAGACACATTTGAGGGGATTTTTGACGACCTCTTGGGCTTGCGGATTCGGATCGCTCGGAATGCCGGTTTTAAGAACTACCGCGACTATGCTTTTAAGTCTCGGGAACGGTTTGACTACACGGTTGAAGATTGCCTGCGTTTTCATGACGCCGTGGAGGAAACGATCGTTCCCTTGGCGCGTAAGTTGGACGAGAGACGGGCATCTGCGATGAACGTTCACCCCCTGCGGCCTTGGGATATGAGCGTGGATCCGCTTAACCGGCCTCCCCTCAGGCCGTTTGAGCGGGTAGACCAACTGGTTGCAAGGTGTCGAGAAATTGTTCAAAGGATCTCACCCCGGTTCGGCGCATTCGCCGACTCCATGAACCGGCACAACTTGCTTGACCTGGAGAGCCGAAAGGCGAAGGCACCAGGGGGATACCAATCCTCGCTGACCGAGTCCAGACTCCCGTTCATTTTCATGAATGCCGTGGGTCTAGATGGGGATGTTCGCACTTTGCTGCACGAGTTCGGCCATGCCTTTCACGTTTTTGCGACCCGGCACCTGTCTATCGGCGAGTACCGTCATGCGCCGCTGGAATTTTGCGAAGTCGCCTCCATGAGCATGGAATTGCTTGGTGGGGAGTTCCTTTCGATCTTTTACGCGGACCCTGCCGAGGAGCGCCGTTCCCGCAAGAGACATTTGGAAGGCGTCATCGACATCCTTCCATGGATCGCGCAAGTGGATGCCTTCCAGCACTGGATCTATACCCACGCCGAGCATAGCGTTCAGCAACGGGAGGACGCATGGCAGAATCTGTATCAGAGGTTTGGAGGGCTGGAAGACTGGACCGGCTTGGAGCAGGCTCGACGGAGCTCCTGGCATCGACAGCTCCATATATTCGAGTTGCCGTTCTACTACATCGAATACGCGATCGCTCAGCTCGGTGCCCTTCAGGTATGGATTCGAGCCAAGACAGACCTTGTAGGCGCGGTCGAAGAGTACTGGAATGCCTTGCAGCTGGGTGGAAGTCGCCCTCTGCCTGAACTCTTTCGCAAGGCGGGTATTCGCTTTGATTTCCGCCCAGAGGTTCTGAAGCCTCTTATGGATGCGGTGGGCGAAGAGTTGGACAAGCTGGCAGACTACGACTAGGTCCTCCCGACTGGTCAAGCCCCGCAGATCGCCGCCATGACTTGCCGGTCAAGCACCCGATGAGGGCTCAGCCGGCTGAGTGAGCCTTCCTTCCAATTCGAGCCAAATCGTTCTAAGAGGCAGGTACTGCAAGCCGAGGGGGCTGAGTTCAAGCCCTCTGACCTCTTTTCGCGTAGCAATCGAGTATTTGGCCAAGAACAGAGGAACGATCACAATGTCTTGGAGAATTCGCTTCTCCGCACGCTGATAGAGTTCCGCCCGGCGGCTTTGGTCAAGTGTTCTTTGAGCCATGTCAAGGGTTCGATCGATCTCCGGATTCGCGTAACCGAACACGTTGCCTTCGCCTTTGGAGTGGAAGAGCCGGCTCAGGATCGCGTCGGGGTCCGGAAAGTCGATCACTTCGCCGTACAGGAATACTTGTGACTGCCCTCTGGCGATGCGGTCCAGAAATTCCCGCGTTGTGTCGGCTGTCTGCACCTCGAGGTGGATACCGGAGGTCCTGAGGATGGCAGTCAGGTTAGTCAGGAACTGCCGCCGCTCCGGAGAAGGGCTGGGATGCCAGAGTGTCAGCCTGAGTGGCTGAACCGCTCCGAACCCCGCTTGAGACAGCGCCTGGCGGGCCATCTGGGGATTGAATGGATTCGGATAGCTTCCCGGATTCGAGCCCAGGAGAGTGGTGGGGATCAGACTGTGAATGGCAGATAAGTCGGGGTCATCAGCGGCCAACCTTGCTTTGTCAATCGATCGCATCACTGCTTCTCGCACACTGAAACTCGCGGTGACCGGGTTCCTAAGATTGAAGCCCAGATACATCAGCCGCAGCGCCGGACGGATATGGAGAACGCAATCAGAGCGCCTTCGCATGAGATCAAGCTTCCGCGCTGGAACAAAGGTCAAATCCAAGCCGCCTGCCAGAAACTCAGCGAGCGTCTCCTCGGCGTTCAGGTCCGATGAAGTGGTTTTGATTCGGATCTCGGAAAGGTAAGGGGCCCCTTCAAAGTAGTCACGATTAGCCTCCAACCGCAGAGACTCAGCCGTCCATTGACTCAATTTGAAGGGACCCGTGCCGACCGGGCTCCTTCCAAAGACACGGTCGGACCTCAACACCTCTTCTTTGGGAACGACTGCCGCCGGCTGCTGGGCCAAGAGGGAAAGAAAGGGAGCATAAGGTTCGTCCAAGCGGATTTCAAGGGTCTGAGGTCGTATGGCCCTTAGACCCTCGATCTGGCGGCTGCGTCCCAGCCGAAACTCCCGAGCGCCGGCGATCTTGAGGTAGTGTTGTGCGTCCTGCGATTGACTGCGTGGATCCAACAAACGGTTAAACGAGAAGACGAAATCGTCAGCCACCACCGCTCTGCCGTTGTGAAATCGAACATCAGGACGGAGCTGGAATGTGTAGGTCCTGCCATCCGATGACACGCTCCAATCTCTCGCAATGGCCGAAGCGATATTCAACTCGCTGTCAAATCGAACCAGGCCGTCAAAGATCTGCAGGACGATCTCAGATTCCCAGTAGTAGGTGGAATGAATCGGGTCCAGTGATTCTGGAGCTTGGGCAACGAGCCGGAAGTTGCCTCCATACCGAGGCGTGTCCCGGCGGACGTCACCTTCCTGCTGTGGGAAGCGCTGGCTGCAGGCACAGAGGACACTGCACACCAGGACCGTTAAGGCCACGATCGCTCTGTCGATTGTGTTCGCCAAAGCTCTCATGACATACCAGCCTGCCGGGGAGTCTCCGCCTGACGATCCAGCGTGCAAAATCGAGACTAAAAGCTTGATCCAAACGCAGACCGTAGGTCAATAGGTTTTGCCCTGTCTGTTCGCTCTTTGCCGCGCTCGATTAGAACAGGCTCCGGATTCCGGCATGCTGTCTTCCCAAGGAGCGAACTCGCTCATGCTGAGTGAAAGGCACACTCTCGCCCGAGCCGCAGAGGCGGAAGCTCAGTCGAGGTTGACCTCGACGGATTCCCCTTGCGGCTCGATGAGGTTGCACATAGGGTGGTAATACCGGAAAAGGGTGTACTCAACGTTGCGGCGCTCAGTCGGCTCCGGAATCTCACACACTCGGAAGTAACATTCTTTTTGTTCAAGAATGCTCTTTAAGAACGGATTTGGCTCAAAGAACCTGCGATGGTTCCTGAGCTGATGCTGGAGGTCGTTTGTCTTGCCTACGTAGACGACTTTCAGTTTCTGATCCAGCAGCGCGGAGATGAAGTAGACGCCGGCCACGGGCGGGACCTGGCTCTGGAGATTTGAGTCGATGTAGGCCAGCTGGGGAGACCATTTTAGTTCGACCCTTGACAACATGGGCACACCTCCTACATATAGATGCAAGGTCAGATGGTAGCTACTAGATCTTGTAGTTGTCAAGAGCTGATTCCGCTTGCGAAGGCCGGGCCCGCCTGCCGCTGAAGCGAGATTTTGGAATAAGATCTGCTTCCGTAAGAAGCGCTGACTGGCCAGCGGCGAAGGGCAGGGCGACCTCGAACGGCGCGTGCATTCGCGTTGATCGAGTTGGCCGTTTTTGGTAGTCTGCACGCCACCCTTCAGCCGGTGAAGGAGACCGACGCGCTGAATGGAACAACTCAACCTCAACCCTCAACTGAAACCGAGTCTTCGGACGCCCTCAGCCAAGTGGAGAGTCCTGGTTGTGGACGACGAAGTAGGCATGGGCGAAAGCCTGCGTCTGTTGCTGAGCCGGCTGGGCTACGAAGTCAGTGTCGCCAACGATGGCGCCCAGGCGCTTGAAGAGATTCGCTCGCGAACTTATGACCTGGTCATCACGGATTTGGTGATGGATCGCATCAGTGGGTACGACATCATCGATTTCGTGAAGCAGGAGGGTTTGCCCTTGCCGGTGATTGTTTTGACGGGCCTGGGGTCGGTGGACGCGGCAGTCCGAGCCCTCAAGCAAGGCGCCTACGACTACATCCTGAAGCCATTCGAGTTTGACAGCTTTAAGGTATCCATTCGCAGGGCGGTGGAAAAGCGGCATCTGGAGCTGATCCAGCGCATTCAGAACCAGAGAATTGCGGCGGTCAGCTCGATCGCCAAGGCCGTTTCATCGACGTTACGGTTGGGCGAAATTTTCGAGATCATCGTCAGGCAGAGCAGGGAGTTCGTGGAGTTTGACAATGCTGCGCTGATCCTGTTGAACAAAGAACAGCCTTTCGTCGATTTGGCGGCTGTCGTGGTGGATGGGCAAATCTCTCCCGAAAAGGCCGGTCGCATCCCCGTCGATCATGCTTTCATCTCCCGTTTGTTAACACAAGGGAGTTCGACCCTTATCAGCGATCTGCCTCGGGACCCTGAGTTGTCGGAATCGGGTCTGCCGCTCTTGCAGGGACTCCGTTCCTTCGCGGCCATGCAGTTGGTTGCCAGGGATCGGTTGGTCGGGTTGCTTTTTTTCGGCAGTCGGATCCCCTTCGAATACAGTTCCCAGGACATCGAGTTTCTGGCTCCGGTGGCCGACCAAATCGCGGTGGCAGTGGACCACGCGCGACTCCTTGAATTGGAGCTCCAGAGGTCGCGCCAGCTCGAGATCATCAATGACATCGGAAAGCAGTTGAGCAGTGCGCTTGTCGTGGAAAGGCTCTTGGAGCGGGCGATCTCGCTGCTGAAGCAATTTTTCGACTACCAGCACATCGACGTCTTTTACTTCAACGAGGACCAAACCCGTCTGTGTCGGGTGCAAGCTGGGGACCGCCCGACCGAGGCGCCCCGCCCCGACCAGCTCTTGCCGAGTGAAGGTGTGATTGGGAGGGCCGCACGCAGTGGCCAAACCATTCTGCTCAAGAATGTCACACAAGATCCGGAGTATGTTTCCGTTTTTGAAGACAGCACCTCCGAGTTGGCAATTCCACTCAAATCAAACGAAGGGGTGCTGGGCGTCCTCAACATTGAAGAGGTTGCTCCGCGGGTGCTGGGCACGGACGATCAGGTAGTGATGGAAGCCTTAGCTTCACAGATCTCGCTGGCCTGGAGAAACGCCAGGCTTTTCGATCAGATCCGAAAGTCGAAGGTCTATTTGGAACTGGTGCTGAACGCGGCTGAGGACACTTCGATCATTTCGATTGACATCGAAGGTCGCGTCATCACCTTCAATTCCGGCGCCTCAAAACTGTTGGGCATCAACCCCTCCGATGCCATCGGGAAAGACATCGGCGCTCTTATTCAGAACAGACAAGCTCGGTCGGTTTTGAAAGCGCTCCGCCGAAAGGTGAAGCGACCGGGTTGGCAGGGGGAGATCAGAATTGCTCGTGCTGATTCCAGCTATTTCTGGGCCCACATCATTGTGAGGCCCATTGAGCCGGCGGCGGACCTCTTTGTCGGTTTCCTGATCATCATGACTGATGTCACCCAGCGAGTAGAACTCCAGAACAAGCTCAAGCAGATGACCGTGACGGACGATCTGACGGGCCTCTACAACCAGCGTTATTTCTTGGACCAGCTGAGACGGGAAATGGAGCGTGCCAATCGTCGTCACAGTCGCTTTTCGCTCTGCATCTTCGATCTCGACAAGTTCAAAACATACAACGATACGTATGGTCACCTCCAGGGAGACCGGTTGCTGGGCGCGGTGGGAAACCTGGTCTCCAATGCCATTCGAGTCCGCATCGACACGGCCTTTCGGTATGGCGGCGACGAGTTTGTCTTGATTCTGCCTTACACCAGCGTGGAACAGGCAGCGTCGCTCGTTGATCGTTTGCGTGCCTCCATTCGCAGGCAGTTTCAGAATCAAGTAAGCATCAGCGCTGGTTTGGCGGAGTACCGAGAAGGCATGGACGAGACAGAATTCATTGAGACTGCCGATCGATTGATGTATCAGGCCAAACGAGAAGGCGGGGACAAGGTGGTCTTCGGCGTGGACGCCCGTGCCCCAGGCGACTTGAGCCGCTGACAGGGGTGGGACTCGCACCGTTCAGTCGGCCCTCAGGAAGCCCGGAGACCTGAGTCGTCCACTGAGCTAAAGAGGAGGTAGCAGGGCTTGAAAACCAAAGGTGAATCGTTTGTGGAGTTAGTGGCCTTGGTGGACCGTTTGAGAGGCCCAGGGGGGTGCCCCTGGGATCGTGAGCAGTCCTTTGAATCGCTCAAGCCGCTGCTGTTGGAAGAGGCCTACGAGGTCCTGCACGCCTTAGATACGGGGGACCACGTCGAACTGGCTGCTGAACTGGGTGATCTCCTTTTTCAGGTGGTCTTTCTTTCCCATATCGCGCAGGAGGAAGGAGCCTTCCAGATCGACGACGTCATTCGCGCCATCCTGACTAAGATGGTGCGTCGTCATCCGCACGTCTTTGGTGAGATGAAACTCAACAGCTCCCAGCAGGTCCTGGAGAATTGGGAACTGATCAAGCAAGCGGAGCGCCGGCAAAGCGGGGCGGCAGGGGGAGACGAGGGCTCCGTGATCGGGGGGTTGGCATCGATGCCGGCTCTGCTCACGGCCTCCAAGCTAGGCTCGAAGGCATCGCGTGTCGGCTTTGACTGGCCCAACATTCACCAGGTGATCGAGAAACTGCAGGAAGAACTGGAAGAGCTGAAGGAGGCATTGGGATCTGCAAAAGCACCGGACGATGGCTTCAATCTCGCTGTTGAACAGGAAATTGGAGATTTGCTTTTCGTCATTGTCAACATTGCACGCTTCGCAAACGTGGACCCGGAAACGGCGTTGCGCAAGACCAACCGGAAGTTCTCGAGTCGGTTTCAATATATGGAGCAGAAATTAAGAGAGTCCGGGAAAGACATCAGGCAGGCGACATTGGCGGAAATGGAAGAGCTTTGGCAGGAAGCCAAGACCGTCCTGGCGCAAAAGGCAGAATAGGAAGAGAGATGCAAACCATCGGCCAGCCAACTTCTTGGTGTCACCGATCCTGCGGTTGTTGATTCAGCCGGAAGTATTCCCACAATTTAACCACTCCGACGACGATCAGGATCAAGGGCCAATAGCGGCCGATCAATCGAATGATGTTAAAGCCTGTCAGATTGTGAACCAGGAACAGAGTTCCCACCGCTATAAGGATCAGCGGTCCGGTTAACGAACGAACGCGATGTGGATGAGGGGTCATTTTAGTCTCCCGGGATGGATGATTATAGGTCGTCCACCCTGCTTTTCAAACCTAAACAACGGATTTGTGGTTAAAAAGGTTCCCAGCTCCCGAGTTCGGCGAGCGCCGGGTGTCTGGGACTCCGAGACATTAGGCCGCAGCCCGTGTAGGCCCCCAGCCTTTCAGAGAGCTGAAGTCCCATGCCTGGTAAGCTGATATATCTGTCTGAATGCGTTTGCTATAATGAGCATGCCTGTGTGTTTGACCTCCAGTGAATGAGTCTCAGCGCTATGCGATGTTGGTTGCTGGTTGTTATTTCCCTTCTCCCCTGTAGGGTGGCTGCCGCCACAGACGTGGTCGTACTACCGTTTGTCAATCAGTCAAAAGATCAGGGGCTTCGCTGGATGGGTGAGAGCTTCCCGGAATTGCTCGATGAGCGGTTGCGATGGCCTCGCTTGAACATCCTGGGAAGGGAAGAAAGGTTACTGGCCTACGACCGGATTGGTATTCCCTATACCAATGTTCTCTCCAAAGCCTCTCTGGTCAAGGTCGGCCAGGAACTTGATGCGGACGTGTTAGTCCTTGGAGAGTATCAGGTGGAAGAAAGGAATCTCCAGGTCACAGCTTCACTGCTGGATCTTCGACGCAACTGGCTCAGTCAGGAAATCAAGCAAGTCGGCGAACTGGAGGACTTGCAGGCCATCAGCGGCCGGCTGGCGTGGGAGATTTTACGGCTTCTGGAGTCCGGTTTTCCGCTCAGTCGCGATGAGTTCGTGTCCCGCTTCAGAATGATTCCCAATATTGCTCTGGAACATTACATCCGCGGTATCATCGAGACTGACCAGAGTTTGCAGGTACGGTACCTCCGCCAGGCTGACAGGGAGCACCCCAACTTTGGCAAGGCCATCTTCGAGTTGGGAAAGATATTCCACCAGATGAAGGACTATCCGACATCGGTCTTGTGGCTGCAGAAACTGATGCGGCTCGGTGGTGAACGGTCAGAGGCTCGGTTTCTGATGGGATTGAACTATCTTTATCTGAAGGAGTACGGCAAAGCGGCGTTTGAGTTTGAGCGCCTCGGTGAAGCCTGGCCCCTGAATCAGGTCAGCAACAACCTGGGAATCGCGCTGAGCTATGGGGACGATCCGGGTGCGGCGCGTCGAGCGTTTGAGAGGGCGGTAGACGCGGAGGCTGACGACCCGGACTCCTTGTTCAACCTCGCTTACCATCATTGGCGCAACGGTCATTTCACTTCGGCGGTACCCCACTTGAGGCAGGCATTGGCCCGCAATGAGGATGACGGGGAAGTGCATTATTTACTGTCCAAATGCTTGACGGCCATTGGGAGAACCACAGAAGGCCGGTCTGAGCTTGCCAGGGCGATGGCTTTGGATGCGCGCATCAAGACATGGGAAGACAAGCGCCAAATGCCAGACCTCTTTCGTGTCCAGACCCATTTTGATGAAGTGGGTCTGAGACAGCTCCAGATCCAGATTCAGCAGGCTCAAGACCAGCGGTTGAGCCAAGTTCCCTCAGACCAGCGACTCGCCTCGCTTTTGACCGAGGCGCGTGAACTTTGTGACGCAGGCGAGTATCAGCTGTCTGAGAAGAAACTCTCCGAAGCGATTCGAATTGCTCCCGAATCGGTCGAGGCCAGGATGATGATGAGCAAGCTCCTGCAGGCGGAGGGCAACACCGAAAGGGCGATCGCGGAATGTAAGTCGGCTCTTTGGCTGGAGGAAAGTTTTGAAGGGCGCCTCCTGTTATCACGTCTCTATCTTTCGGCCAATCGACGAAGTGAGGCTCTGGCTGAAGCCCAACAGGCTCTGCTCCTGGATCCGGGGAATGCCGAGGCGCGGGAACTGGTCAGCCGCTTGAATGGCCAGTGATCGGGAGCCAGATCAACCTTCAGGCGGACAATTCCGGGGCGGGCGGTCGAACAGGCAGCCCGCAACGCAAACCTCGGATCAACGGGCCAACTATGGTTGCTAAACGGTATCCGATCATGAGAATTCATCTTGGCTGGATCCCCATCTTTTGGGCCCTGGCGATGACCGGGCAAAGTTATGGAGAAATCCTCGAAATCGAGGTCACTGACGTCATCCACCCGATTGTCCGAGAGTATGTCGTCGGCGGAATACAAAGCGCCGAGGCTTCAGGAGCGAACGCGGTCATCTTGAGACTCAGTACTCCCGGTGGCCTCGACCAGTCAATGCGCGAGATCATCGAGAAGATCTTATCCTCCAGAGTTCCGGTCATCGCTTTCGTAGCTCCCAGTGGGGCTCGGGCAGCATCAGCGGGATTTTTCATTCTCCTTTCAGCGGATCTGGCCGTGATGGCTCCGGGCACCAATACAGGCGCAGCCCATCCAGTGGCGGTCACGGGTGGGAACATTGATGAGGTGATGAAGCGGAAGGTCGAGAATGACGCCGCCGCCTATATCCGCAGCTTTGTCGCTAAGAGAGGAAGAAACTCTCAGCTGGCCGAGAAAGGCGTGATTGAAAGCAAGTCTTTCACTGAAACGGAGGCTCTCGAGAACAACCTGATCGACGCCATCGCCCGGAATACCGACGAGATCATCGCTCGGTTCGACGGGCGTGAGATCACTCGGTTTAATGGAGACAAACAGGTTCTGAAGCTGAAGGGCGAGACGTTATCTCGATTCGAAATGTCACGGCGTCAGAAGCTCCTCAGCCGCGTTTTGAATCCTAACATCGCCTTGATTCTGGGCTTGATCGGGCTTCTGGGTTTGTATGTGGAGTTCACTAATCCTGGACTGATCTTTCCTGGGGTGGCTGGCGCTGTTTGTATTTTTCTTGCCTTGGTGGCATTCAACATTCTTCCAGTGAACGTATTGGGCATTGTTCTCATCCTCACTGCAATCGTTCTTTTCATTCTGGAAGCCAAACTCACCAGCTATGGGCTGCTGGCCGCTCTCGGGATCGCCGCCATGGTGATGGGGGCTATGATCTTGGTTGAATCGCCCGTTCCTGAACTGAGAGTGCAGCTCAAGACGGCCATTGGCGTGACGCTGCCGTTTGCTGCGGTGTCGATTTTCCTGCTGCGTCTGGTCATTCTTTCCCACCAGAGAAAGACGGTTACCGGACAAGAAGGCATGGTTGGTGAACTCGGTGTCGCGCTTTCCGATCTGGAGCCGGAGGGTAAAGTCCGCGTGCACGGAGAGATTTGGCAAGCGGTCAGCGATCAGCCCATTCGGACCGGCGAGACCGTCAGGATCCTGCGCGTTGAGGGATTGAAAATCACAGTTGGAAAAGCCTGAAAACTCAAGGGAGGGAAGGTTCATAGATTGATCTCCTAAGGCCGATGCGGGCCGGACCGCTCTCATCCGATTGTGCTAACCTCTCAAGAAAAGGAGCAGAGACATGACAAACCTTCCAGTGGGGCTATTCGCGTTCGTCTTCCTGGCTATTTGGCTTATCAACTCCATCAACGTGTTACGGGAATATGAAAGGGGTGTGATCTTTCGGCTGGGCAGATTGATACCACAGGCCAAAGGACCCGGCCTCATCTTTGTTTTTTGGCCCATCGATAAGATCGTGAAGGTACCTCTTCGAACGGTTACCTTGGATGTCCCTCCGCAGGACATCATCACCAGCGACAACGTCTCAGTCAAAGTCAACGCGGTGGTTTACTTTCGTGTTATCGATGCCATCAGGGCCATCGTGGAGGTTGAGAACTATCTGTATGCGACGTCACAGCTTGCTCAGACCACCTTGCGTTCAGTGCTGGGTGAAGTGGCTCTCGATGATCTTCTCAGCAAGCGGGAAACACTCAACGTGAAGCTCCAGACCATCCTCGATCAGCACACCGACCCCTGGGGCATCAAAGTGGCGCTGGTGGAGGTCAAGCAGGTGGACTTGCCCCAGGAGATGCAGCGGGCCATGGCCAAGCAGGCGGAGGCGGAACGTGAGAAGCGGGCCAAGATCATCCATGCCGATGGCGAGTTCCAGGCCGCTGAGAAGCTGGCCCAGGCTGCTGCCTTGGTTTCGAGAGAACCGGTGGCGATTCAGCTTCGGTATCTGCAGACCCTCACCGAAATCGGGGTGGAGAAGAACACAACAGTTGTGTTTCCAGTGCCTGTAGACCTTTTTCAAGGGCTGTTCAAGAAACAATGAATCCGGACACTTTGAACGATTCGAGCGATCACAAACAGCTCAGGCTGGACAATCGGCACTTGGCCTTTCTGTTCCTCGGTGGCGTTGCGGTGTGCGCTATTTTCTTTTCTTTGGGGTTCGTGGTAGGGAGAGGCCAGGCGTACGAAGTTGCGCTCGGTCCTTTGCAGGACGCATCTCTTCGAGGAGCCTCGCCAGGGCCCCAAGAGAGTCCGGCCGATTCGATCAGGGATTCGGTAACTGTGTCGGCGGGGGAAGAGAAGCCCTCTGAGGCGAAGAATTATTCCCAGGATCTCGATTTTTATTCGGCTGTCAAGGACAAGAAGGTAGACGAGAACTTTCACCCCGAACCCACTGGGAGCCAAAGGAATCCGATATCGGCATCCAGCTCAACCCAACCGGCCGCCCCAAGGTCAACGGTAGCGCCATCCCCCTCGGGGCAATCGGCTGCAATCGGTTCAGTCAGCCTCCAGGTCGCTGCGTTGCGGAACTTGACTGAGGCGGAACGCCTTGCCTCCACTCTAAGGTCCAAGGGCTTCGCGGCGTCCATCGTCCGTCCGGCAGCGGAAGCGCGGGACGAGCTGATTCGTGTTCATGTGGGGCCTTTCCGCACTCTCGACGAAGCGAACAAGGTCAAGGCTCAACTCCAAAAAGAAGGGTATCAAGCCATCACCAGACGCTAGATTCGTCACCACCTCGACTCGGGAGCCCGGATGAAGTTGCACCACCGTCGCGGAACGATTCCTGGTATTGACCCTCGCTCCGGGCGCCATCTCAAATGCCGAGTGTGACAGCGAAGTCTTCAACAGCCCCGGAAACACTGCGCCGTCTGAAAGAGGTCCTGCGCCAGACGTCGGCGAGACTGTCCAATCTCTCCCCAAAAAACCGTTTCGGACTCAGTGCCCTGGCCGGTGGATTGAATATCCTGCTGTTTCCGGTCTTTTCGGTGAATGGGCTGGCCTGGATCAGTCTAGTCCCGTTCCTCCTCTCACTTCATGGTGAACAGCGCGCACGTCGCAGTTTGCTGTATGGATTTATAGCCGGATCCATCTTTTTTCTGGGAAGTTGTTATTGGATCGCCATTGTCCTAAAGAAATACGGTGACCTGAGTTGGCCGACGGCGCTATTACTGCTAATTGTCTTGACTGCTTTCTTGTCCTTCTTCTTTGCGCTGTTTGGACTGGTCTTCTCCTATCTTTCCAACAGGTTCCCACGGGGTTGCTTCCTGCTGGCACCGTTTGTCTGGGTCGGCACTGAATATCTTCGGGCGCATGCCCTAACAGGCTTTCCTTGGTGCCTGCAGGGCTACGCCCTGGTGGATTACAGCTCCATCTCGAAGGTTGTCGCTTGGACCGGCGTTTACGGATTGAGCTGGATTGTCTTGGCAGGGAACTGCATTCTGGTGTTGCTGCTAACCGGCCGACAAGGCCAGGTTCTTTACACTCTGTTAATTCTGATGGGTGTGCTGACACTTTGGCCGCGATTTGGGGATCAAGGCGATTCGGAGCGGATCCGACCTAAAAACGTGCGGTTGGTTCAGCCGAACATCTCGCTCGACCAAGAGTGGAGTCCCACCTCAAAAGAACAGCTACTCGATGACCTTCAAGACCTCTCGTTGCAGAGCGACCGAAGCCAGACTTCCTCCGTGGAGCCCGTGTCCTTGTTGGTGTGGCCCGAAACCCCAGCCCCGTTTTATCTCAATCACGATCGAGAATTCCGCCGGCGCATGCAGTCGTTGGCAAGAGCATCCGATGCCTATCTTGTCTTTGGCTTCGTCGATTTCCGCGTTTCCAAATCGGCTGGGGCCGAGCCCGAAGAACCAAGCCCGTTCAACAGCGTGGCCGTTCTCTCCCCGTCTGGGGAGTTTGTGTCCCAGTACGACAAGATCCACCTTGTGCCCTTTGGCGAATACATCCCCTACCCGTCTGTGTTCTTTTTCGTGGATAAGATTTCGACGGAAGCCGGAAACTTCAGTCCGGGAAACCATCTCGTGGTGTCGCAGCTGGATGGTGCAGAAAGGCTGGGCACGTTTATCTGCTATGAATCAATCATCCCGGACTTGGTTCGGAAGTTCACCGCCGCTGGCGCTCAACTTCTCGTGAATGTGACAAACGACGGCTGGTTTGGCGATTCCCCCGCACCCTACCAACACCTCAGCATGGCTCGCTTGCGGGCCATCGAAAACCACCGATACCTGATCAGAGCAGCCAACAGCGGGATCAGTGCCGTCATTGATCCTGAGGGGCGGATCCTGGTGTCGACCCGTCTAAATCAGCGTACGGTTCTGGAAGGTACTGTCAAGCTGTACGACGATCTCACGTTCTATGCGAAGCATGGAGACCTGTTTGCCTTCAGCTGTGTGGGAGCGAGTTTGGCTGGATTGGTCCTGGCCTGGAGGCGAAGAAGACAAGGTGACGTTCTGGACAGCTGACCGGCCCTCGAATCCTTGAATGAGGCCCGATCGATACTACCACTTTGGGAGGTCGTTGGCTCGAGCCAAGGAGTAAGACTCGACCAGGAATCTGGAGATCTGCTGCTGGACGAACTGGTCCCAGATCGATGAGCAATCTGTAGCTTGGGAACTCAAAGCGGAATTTTGCATCGAAACTTGACCCTGACCCAAAACCAAGAAGACTTGGTCCAACGGAAAGTCCATTCCATTCTCTGAGAATTCGTAGGCCTCTCTTATGAACTCTCGTATGGTTCGATCATCCAGCGGGGGATGAGTCGCTGAAAAGGCCGGTGAATTCCGGGTTTTGACTGGCTTACGACTTGATTTTGGCATTCTGGGTAGTTCCTCCGACCCAAGATCAAGCAATCGGGCTGCCAAGAGCCCTCGATTGATTCTGGGAGGGTTGCACCTTGTGCGGGGGGCTGCGCCAGGGATGTAGTGTCGAAAACTGTCAAGATTGAGGCAAAAAGACTGAAAACTGACCGAAACCAGGAACCATCAGACGGCGATCAGGAAGGCACCGAGTTGATGAGTCAAGCTCAGGGACAACCGTTTCGGAGTGAATTATGGATTGATCGTCCTCGCAGCCACGTCTTTCCGTTCTTTGCCGATGCCTTCAACTTGGAATTGATCACGCCGCAGTGGCTTCGGTTTGAAGTACTGACTCCGGCTCCCATCCCAATGAAGATCGGAACACGGATCGCTTACAGACTCCGTCTGCACGGCTTCCCTGTCCGGTGGGAGAGCATCATTACCGCTTGGGACCCCCCTCGCCGGTTTGTGGATGAACAGAGGCAAGGCCCTTATCGGTTCTGGCGTCATCTGCACACTTTTGAAGAGCACCGTGGCGGGACCCTTGTCCGCGACGAGATCTTCTACAGCGTGCCGGGCGGAAAAATTGTGGATCGGTGCTTCGTGCGTCCGGAACTGGAACGCATTTTTCGCTTCAGACGGGCGAAGCTGCTCTCCTTGCTGGGCTGATTCGGGAGGTCGATGGCTGGAGAGGGAACGTCAGCAAGGATCTGGCGTTAAGGTCATGGAGAGTGCCGGATGGACGTTTGTGTCGGATCGATTTTACGCCGATTCTTAGACGGCAGACCTCTTGAACAAGTAGGGGCGGAGCTTATGGGCAACCTCCGCGGCATACTTGGTGACGCAAGATTTGTGGTCTCCTTCGATCCAGTGGACTTCCAGATCGGGAGTCACCTCACTCCAGCCGGCGGTTAGGTCACCGGCACACCTTTCGCGGAGAGTGGTGCTTCCAAACAGCACGATGCGTCCTGGATACCTTTGGGGAACATAGTAAGACACTGCACTGTGGTGTCGGAGATAGCGCAGTGTCCTCTCATCAAGTGAGTCAGAGAATCCCGTATCCAAGGGTTGTTCTTCGGGTGCTATCGAGTCGCGTGAGAATGGGGAGGCCAAAGCCCGGAAGGAAGCCTTGGTCCAGTGGCTCGCTTTACCAACTAGGAATGCGGTCTGCCCCTGGACCCCGCGCTTCGCCGATTCACGCCAACCGTCGTGCCACCAGCGTAAACGCCGAAAGCATTGCCGTTCCTCTGTCAGTGTCATGCGAAAAGCACGAGCGAGCCAACGGCTGACTTTGTGCAGCGATCTTAGCTCGATGTTCTTTGCACGAGAGTCGATCAAAAGGAGCGGTTCGACTTGTTGCCCGTTGCGTCTCAGCTGCTGGGCAATTTCAAAAGCGACGATGCCCCCACCACAAAAACCACCCAAGAGGTAAGGACCGGTCGGCTGGATTTCTAGTATCGCGCGGAGGCGATCCTGTGCCATTGTCTCGACATACTCCGGTATTGGCTGCTCGTCGTACCCGTGCGGCATCACCGCATAGAATGGCTGATCTTGTCCAAGATGTTTCGAGAGGTTCCGGCAGTAAAAGCCGCCCGTCTCGCAATCTCCATGCAAGAAGAAAAAGGGACGATTCAAGCCCCCTACCTGGATTGGCACGAGCGCTCCCTTGAACGACTCAGAGTCGTCTTCCAGCAGGACTTCAGCCAGCTGCTCAATCGTCAACCGGCTCAATAGCCTTGAGGGAGACAGTCTTTTTCCACAGATCTCCTCTACTCTTGAAAACATTTCCACTGCCCGCAGAGAGTCTCCTCCGAGATCAAAGAAATCGTCCCGGATTCCTATTGACCGCAGTTCGAGGACTTCTTCCCAGATGTGACCCAATTGCACTTCAAGGAAATATCGCGGCGGCGTGAGGGAAGTGTCTCGGTCGCGTCGCTCGGTGGGTGGAGTTTTACTCAGTGCCTGGCGATCAACTTTTCCGTTTGGTAGCAACGGCAACGAGTCGCGCAGCTCAATCAGCGACGGAACCATGAAATCCGGGAGTTTGGCTCGGACTGAGCGGCCCAGTGATTGGCTTGTAACGCCGGAGTCTGGCTGCAATACAACGTAAGCGGCAAGCCGTTTTTCTCCTGTCCGATCTTCTCGGGCGACCACGACTGCTTCTCGAACCTGTGGGAGGCTCAGGAAAGTTGCTTCTACTTCGGCTAGTTCGACGCGTGCCCCCCGGATCTTAACCTGAGAGTCCTTGCGACCGAGGTGGAAGACACATCCATCCCTCAACATGTAACCTAGGTCGCCAGTCAAGTAGGTTCGGCAATCGCCTCCGGTCGGATCTGGCAGGAACGACGATTCCGTGAGGTCAGGTTTCCGCCAGTAACCGACCGATAAAAATCGACCTCTTATAGCAATCTCACCGACATGCTCGAAGCCAACCGGCTGTCCTGCCTCGTCGACGATCAAAACTTCGGTGTCTTCGGTAGCATATCCAGCCGGGGCCAGCTCGGTACGACACTCAGTATGCTTGTCGAAGAAGCATTCCAAAACCACTCCTGTTTCCCCGCTGCCCATCCCAAGATGCAGGATACAATCATTGCCAAAGTGCTCCCGAAACAGCTCCACGTCGCTGCGGTACATCGTTTCACCGCCCAGGCGTATCAGGCGAAGGGTGGGGAATGTCTCCCCCGATTGGAGCCCATGAACGAAGTGGCGAAAGACCGTGGGAACAGTGTGGACAATCGTGATCCGCTGATCTCGGAGCCACCCTGCAAGCTGGCTTATTCCCCGTTCCCTGAGGTTAAACGGAATCAGCGTGGACCCGTTCAGTAGGGCCCCGAAAGTATTGGTCAGCGATGCACCAAAGCTGTAGGAGAAGAGCAACGCCAGTCGGTCCTCTGAACAGATACGCCTTCCGTTGGTATGCCGCATTACTTTATGGAGTAGGTTCCCATGGGTGTGCATGACTCCCTTCGGCGACCCTGTTGAACCGGATGTGTAGAGCACGTAGGCCAGATCCTCTTTCCGCACGGAAATCCGTGGACGTTGCAGGTCGTTGCCTCGTGCTCCTTCCTCCAGAAGGATCATCTGGTGACGGTCACCCGAGAACTCCGAGGCCAAGGCGAGATTCTTGTTGTTGGTGATGATCAGCTTGGTTTGCGAGTCCTTTAGAATCTCGCGGTTCCGCTGTACAGGGTACGATGGGTCCAAGGGCACATAGAACTTCCCAGCCTTGAGAACAGCCATCATGGCCACTGGAACAGGGGCGTCGTGCTCCAGCAGCAAGGCAATCGGCTCCTGCCCCGTGCCTCTTTCACGGAGCAGAATGGAGGCCAGTCGGTCGGAAGCCGAGTTGAGCTCACCATAGGTGATTCCACCCTCCGGCGTTTCAATCGCGACTCGCTCCGCATATCGCAACGACCTCTGCTCAAAACAGTCCGGCACCGACAATTCGGTGTATTCTCTTTCGAACCTCACAAAGGCATTGACTGGTGACGCTATGCGCTCTCTTTCCCAGGAGACTAGAGAAGACGGATTGGAGAGGTGATCTATTTGCATTGTCATCTTTGTATGTGCCGATCCCGACCGAGAATCAATCCGCTTCACTTAGCGGTCAGCACTTCCCGGCGGGCGTAATAAATCAACGTTTCATATCCCAGAACAACTTTTCCGTTGTGCTCATGCTTATGAAAGAGAGCTTGAAGGGCCTCCTTCATTGACAGGAATCGTGCATCATCCGGCTCCGGAGTGACGGAATAAGAGAGAGTCAAGCCCATCAGTCCCTGCAAGTCGAATGTCCACTGATCCTCTAGAGCTCTTCTTTGAAATCCGTCCGCAGTCAGCCGAGACTCAACTTTAGATTGACTCTGCCTTTTCTCCTGGTGATCGACGGAGTAGGTCAGCAAGAGGCTTTCATAGGCATAGGCAAAGGCAAAGGGCGGCGAATTCCGGCGTTTCATCCAGACCATCACGGCCCAAGCACCAGGCTTCATGATGCGGAGGAACTCAGAAAAGGCTCGGTCGTAGTCAAACCAGTGGAGAGCTCTGCCTACAGTGACGAAGTCGACACTGTGGTCCTGAAGAGTCGTTCCTTCGGCCGTGGCATCAACACTTCGAAATTGAGGGTATCGGGCCAGGTTTCTGCAGGCCGCCTCGCGCATCTTCCGATTCGGTTCGATCCCGAAGACCACGTTGTTGTTTCTCAAGAACACTTCCGTGAGCAAGCCCGTTCCTGAGCCCACGTCGGCCACGACACAATCCGAGGTCAGTCCGCATTGGTTCACGAGGAACTCGATCAGTGCGGGAGGAAAGCCGGGCCTGTACTTCACGTAGTTCTCCACTCGACGAGAGTATCGTTCCGTCGGATGTCTTGACCTGATTTGATCAGCAGGCATTTCCTATCTGTTGTTGTTTATCAACGGTCAGAGCAAGCCGATTAGCGGCCAGTAGCAAGTGACCAGCAGAACTATAATGACGAACTCAATGACTGTCATCCAGGCCCCGAATCGAAGCAGGTCGCGGCCTTCGAAGTAGCCATAGGAATACCCAAGAATTAGGACCGAAGATTGATAGACAAAAATCTTGCTGGCTCCGGCCAACGTCCAGAGCATTGAGACAGCCAACGGATTGAAGCCTCGAGATTGGGCGAAATGGATCAAAGGAGGTATCGAGGTACTCAACATGGCTACCTCACTACCGAGAAAAAAATGGTAAGTAAAGGCGGTCCAGTACGCAACGATCGCCATCGTCAAATTGTTCGTGATGAGCGCGTCCATCCATGAAAATAGAGCGCCAGTCAGAATATCGATCGCTCCGACTTTGACGAGCACCTTTCCTAGGCTGAGCGCAGTGGCGACAAAAAACACCGGAGTATAATCCATTCGCTTGAAGTCTTTCGCTTGCAGGACGCCAATATAAGGCAAGGCCGCGGCGAGCCCCACTCCCAGTCCAATGACCGCGGGAGAGATGTGATGCAGGAAGTCCGTTGTCCAAAGCCCGACACCAATAAGGATCAGCAGGCCGGCTCGCTTCTCCGGAGGAGTCCACGCACCCATGCGGGTCAGTTCATCGGCAAAAAAGGATCTGCTTTCAAGGGTGAGCTGCTTCTCGGCTGGAAATAGCCACAGACTGAGCCGCCAGACGACGATCCCCGTGGCTACGATGCAGGGCAGGAACGCCAGAAGCCACCGGCTCCAGAGCACTTCCATCTGGGCGAGGCTTTTGACCAGGCCATGCACTAGGATGGAAGAAGACCCCGCGATAACCATCTTATTGAAGAGACTGGCGGTGTAGGTCAGGAGGAGGAAGACCGCCCTTCCAATGTTGCTACCTGGGCCTAAACCAAAAGCTTGCATCAACCCGAGGGCCACGGTCGCCTTGATGATAACGCAAGCCGAGCCCGACGGAACTACGAGGGTTAGCAGAAAGGACACCACCGTGAAGCCGAGCAGGATCCGAGAATAGCTCGTGCCCAGTCGAGCCAGGACCAGAAATGCCAATCGCCGCCCAAGCCCCGAGGTGGTCACGGTCATTCCAAGCATCACGGCGCCGAACACAAACCAGGGGGCTTCGGACGCAAATCCGCCGAAGGCTGTCTCAAATGAAACAACATCCAGGGCCCAGAACAGGTAGCAGCCCATAAAGCCTGTCAACACGTACTCGAAGGCCTTGGTGATCCACGCCACGACCATGAATGAAGCCACGACCAGTGCGGATTTGATCTCGGCTTCGGCTGGGAGAGGAGATAACCAGAGTAACGCCGGAACGACAACCGTCACGATACGGCCAAGCAATAATTTCCTCGCTGAATCGGCTGCGGCTTCCTGAGATCGGACAGCTGATGAAGGCGCAAACTCGACCTGGTTCGAGTCCTGCTCTTTTGACCGAAGCGAAGCGGAAATAGTCGGGCTGCTCATCTAAGGTTGAGGGTAGTTTCCAGCCTAAGGTCAGATGTCGCGAACGTCAGAAGATGAACTTGAGGGCAAACTGGATCTCTCGAGAATCGCCAATGGTACCGAATATCTTTCCCATGCTGGCCGCCCGCACAAAACGAGCAGGTTGACTGCCCGACGGTGGGAGGTAGTTATAGATCAACTCACCGTCCTCAGAGTTGGCGGGTAAGTCGAAATTCGCCCTGTTGAACAGATTGAAGACTTCAGTCCGGAACTGGAGGCTTCGCGACTCGCCCAGCCGGAACTGCTTGACTAAAGAGAAGTCCACGGTTTTAAAGTTAGGACCCGTTACGATGTTTCTTCCAGAGTTTCCCCGAAATCCAGGCTGAGGCGGTCCAAAGGCGTCTGGATTGAACCAGAGATTGGGAGAGCGACCTCCGGGTGGAACTAAACTGACTCCCTGAATGCGATTGGGCCGCGCCGCGTTTTCATCGCTTGCATCGCGATCTGGGTCTCCAGCGACCAAGGGAGTAAAAGGCACGCCTGAGCTAAGCATAATGATCCCGTTCATCTGCCATCCGTTAAGAAGGAGACCGGCGAATCCACGCAGGGAGCTTGCGACAGGAAACTGATAAGTGAAGTTTGAGGAAAAGGTGTGGCGAACATCGAAATCTGACCTGGCGCGGTTGAGCCTCCGATTGTAAGGGTCGAAGACGCGAGCTTGCCCGTTTGAATACTCCAGGCGCCCGCTGGTTGCTGAGGAATCATCAATGGATTTGGCGAAAGTGTAGGAAGCCTGGAACTGGAGATCTCGGTTGATGCGTTTCAAGACCCCGCCTGTCAGGGAGTTGTAAACTGAATTGAACCCCTGGTAGGTAGATCGAACCTGATCGAAGCTGGGATTTCTCCGTCTGCTTCCCTCGGGGAAAAACTCGCGGCCATCTGGCAGGATCTGTGGAATGGCGATATTTGCGTCGGCCTGCCCCAGAAGATTGACTCCCCGGGATCCAGCGTACGAAAGCGAAAGCACCGAGCTCCACAACTCTCGCTGCACATTCAGGCTATAGTGCATGGCGTAGGTTCGCTGCAGGTCGAACTGAAATGCTTCTGTTGAGGCATCCACTCCCCTGAACAACGCCCCGTCAACAGGCAGTCCGCTAATCCCGGTCAGCCGCCCGCGATTCACAAACGGCAGAGACCGAAAAATCGGGGTGCGAAAAACGTGGAACAGAGGTTGATCAACGTATATCCCGAAGCCACCGCGTAGTGACGTCTTTCCTGATCCAGTCGGATCCAGGGCAAAACCGACTCGAGGGGAGAAACTGTGATGGCGTGGTTCGAAGTAGGGCGGCCCCAATGTCACCCGAGAGTCCAAGATATGTCGAAGGTTTGAAACCTTTCCGTTCACTTCGGTCGGGGTCGATACCCATTCGTAACGCAATCCGCTGTTGAGGGTGAAGTGCCGGTTAACTCGGAGGTCGTGCTGTACAAACGCACCCATAAGGGATTGGCGGTAGCCTCGAGCGAAGTCAGAATCCGACGTCGCCCCCTCTAGATCCCTGACTCTGAATCGGAGCAAGTCCGAGAGAGATCGAAACCGTAGCAGTCCTCGTGCCCGGGTCTCCGAGTACGCGTTGTTCTGGAATCGGTCGAAAGCCCCGCCTAACTTCAGGTTATGTTGCCTGTTGGCGATAATGAGATTGTTGCTACCCTGAAAGTTATTAAGAAAGAAGCTCTTCGGGTTGGTGCGATCCGTTCCTATCTCAGTCAATCCCGTGACGTTAATCTCTCCAAGGTCCTTCCCGCGAATCAGCTGCAGTGGACTTGCATTTGGAGGAACTTGTTCCGACGGCGTGCTGCGATTAATCGAGAACCGCGCCTCGTTAAATACAGTCGCAGACACGACCGTGCGTTCCTCCACCGTGACCACCTGCTTCCGATTCGTTGCAAGATTGAAAAAATCCGGGTAGTTGCGGGGGAGGACCTGAGTTGAGTCGTCAAAGAGGTAGCGAACCGAAAGGGCGTTCGCTTCGGTAAAGCTGTGATCAAGTTTCACCGTAAAGAAATCGCCGTTGGAAGTCCTCCGAGTAACGCCCACGAACTCAGCCGAACCATCCCCCAGGTTCCTTCCGTTCGGCTTTGGGAAGAGCTCAAGAATTGGGACACTTCGGGGGTCCAGAGATGCCGAGGCCCCGCCGGGGAGTTTTCCTCGGCGTGCGTCTTCATCGGGAACCAGCGCAACGCGTGTGACGCCCTTCTGCTCGCGCAGCGCTTCATAGCTGCCGAACCAAAACGTTCGGTTCTTTCGGAGCGGGCCTCCGGCGCTGAATCCAAATTGGTTTCGTTTGAACGCGGGCTTCTCACGGTCAAAGAAGTTACGGGTATCCAGAACATCGTTTCTGAGGAACTCGAAGGCGGATCCGTGCAGGTCATTCGTCCCCGATTTTGTTACCGCCAGAAACACGCCGCCGACGGCTCTTCCGTACTCCGCACCGAAGTTTGAGGTCAAGACCCTAAACTCGCGCACCGTTTCGACACCTACCAATAGCCCCTGTGCACTTCCCGGAGTATTGTTCAAAGCATCATTGATCGTGGTTCCGTCCAGTGTGAACAGGTTCTGATTGGGACGGGAGCCAGAGACCGCAAATCGCGTGCCGCGGCCTGTATTGGCGGACTGGACGCTGCTGCGGCTGTTCACGACCCCCGGCTGCAGGAGGATAAGCTGAGCCATGTCCCTACCATTTAGTGGCAGGTCCCGAATTTTTTTGCTGTCCACTAAACCACTCGTCGTAGCATTGCCCGTCTCTACAGAGATCGCTTGGTCCACCACGAGGACCTCCTGGGCGATGGGTTTCACGGCAAGCCTGAGATCAACCAGAACCTCCTCGGCGACCGTCAACGGAATGCCGGACCGTACCTCAGAAGTGAACCCTTCTCGCTCAGCCCGAATTTCGTAGCGGCCGACTGGAAGGCCGTTTATGCGGTAATTCCCGTCCTCATTGGTGGAAACTCGGCGTCTCTGTCCTGTTTCGAGGTTCGTCAGAAGAATGTGTGCGTTGGGGATCCGAGCTCCCTGGGGATCCCAGACCGAACCCAGGATCACGCCGCTTGTGCTCTGTGCACGAAGCCCAGAAGAGAACCACGTCATAGAGACCGCAAAAGCCAAGGAGCCGATGAGCAACTGTGCCACACGAATAGGTCTGTTCATAGTTGCTTTTAGTTCCGCCAGAGCCTGCTGGCTAACGTTATGGGATCATCGCTGGTGCCGTCATGGCCAACCGAGGTCTCTGACCAGCAGTCGGATTGCAGCTTCCCTGGCACATCTTGTTCCAACGTCCAGACGGCCAGGCTTAATCGACGATTCTCTTGAATCTACCGGAACTTATGCTTCGGCGTCGGTTTAGGCTTGAGAAAAGGCGTGCTCTTTGATGGAAATTCAGTTCTTCTTTTTGCCGGAAGATTACCAGCCTGATGCGAGAGCTGTGCCGGAAGCGGCGAGCACTAGGGATCGACGGTGTCCAGGCGGAGGGGGATTGGGAAAACGGGGAGGCTGGCGCATCCCTGGCGATCGACGGCTTGGACCCCGAATATCAGATCGTCTTTGGAGACGCCTCTCAGCGTGTAGCGAGAAACGTTGCCTACGAATTGACGGTTCTGCCAGACCGGTGAAGTTGTCTCCCTCCAGAGGATCTGATACCCCGCCAGGTCAGGTTCCGTATTGGGTTCCCAGCGAAGCGTCGTGTCCTCTTCGGGCCGGGTGGTTTCCAACCGGACGTTGGCTGGGGGGGCAGGAGCAAGAGCCAACGTGGAAAGCGCGGCGGCATTCACTCTGGCCACGCGCGAAACATACTCAAAATCCACGAACTCCGGTAAATCGCCGTATTGAACCCGTCCCTCGACTCGCACATTCTGGTGCTGGCGGCGGTAGTCTTCACGAGCCTCGCTAACGCGAATCGCAGGAAACCCAAGGTCGAGAAAAGGAAGGTGGTCCCCACTTCGAAGATATCGGTCTCGGCGATAGACGATGGCCACAGACGTGGCAGAAACATACATTTCGCCCAGTTCCTTGATCATACGAGCCAGTTGTTTGGCGGCTGAGTCGTTTTCTCCTCCGTTCTGCCACAGCGACTGCTGACTTACGGCCTCAGGATCCGGTGGAATACCTTCGGCAAAAACGCGAAGTCGATCCCGGTGTGTGGTTCCGTCGGCCGCTCGGGTGTTGCCCACAAGGTCGTTGGCTATTACGGCGCCCAGAGCCCATTTCCTCTGTCGGACCAAGTCCGCCCAGTGAGCGGAGCCCAAAAGTCCCTGTTCCTCTCCGGCGAACAGGAGAAACGTCAATGTTGCATCGAACTCGTACTTCGACATCACGCGAGCCAGTTCCATGACCACGGCGGTGCCGGAGGCATCATCGTTGGCTCCTGGTGCCGGGCTGCTCGCATCAAGTGGATCAGAGGCTCGGGAGTCGTAGTGAGCGCTCACCACGAAAATCCGATCTTTCGATTCAAGCTGCTTGCCCGGAAGCGTTGCCACTACGTTCACGATTTGGACGGATCGAGGCAGCTTAGCTCCCGCCGGCTGAATGAACTCGTCGAAACCCACCTCGAGTCTCCGACCGCCGCGCCGACCGTAACGTTCAAGCTCTTCCCGAATCCACCTCCGGGCAGCCCCGATTCCCCGGAGGTCGCTCTCGGTTTCCGATAGCGTGTGCCGGGTCTCGAAGCTCACCAGCTTCTTAACGATTGCTTCGATATTAGATGCGGAGATTTCCCGCACGATCCGCTGGACCTGGGGGTGAAGACGGATTTCCTGGCGGGGTTTGGGTTTTTCCGGGCGAGGACGGGTCTTCTCCTTCTTGGCGGCCAGCGGCTGAAGCACGAGCAGCAGGCAGAGCAGCAAGCTGACTAGTCGGGCGGAGAGAGCCATTGGGAACCTTGATGGAAGCGGCGTCGAGTCCGAGAAGCCAAGAGTGTATACGGCACCAGCGGACACGTCAATTGGGAAACCGAACTGGCCGCCGCCGAACGGAGTGTGGGTTCAACGGAAGCCAACGAGTAGTGGCCTTGCGAGTTGTCTGTTGTACAAAGGGCTTCGGCATTCGCTACAATGCGTTTCGGAACGTTGAATGCGCCAGAGGAGGTCGGTATTCAGTGGATTTCGAACTCACCGAAGATCAGCTTCAGATCAAAAAGCTGGCGCGAGACTTTGCCCAGGTGGAGATTGCTCCGCACGTCATGGAATGGGACGAGGCCCAGCACTTTCCCATCGACGTCGTTCAAAAGCTGGGATCTTTGGGTTTCTTGGGCATGTTGATTCCCCCTGAATACGGCGGCGCTGGACTTAGCTACATCGAATACGTTGCCGTCATCGAAGAAATCGCCAGCGTCGACGGGGCGATTGCATTAAGTGTTGCCGCCCATAACTCCTTATGCACTAATCATATCTACCTGTTTGGAGACGAGAGTCAGAAGCGTAAATACCTGAGTGGTTTGGCTACGGGCGAAAAGCTTGGCGCTTGGGGTTTGACGGAGCCGGAAGCGGGAAGCGACGCAGGCGGAACTCGGACAACGGCCGTTCGCGACGGCGACAGTTACGTCTTGAACGGATCTAAGACGTTCACGACCCACGGAACGTACGGCGATATCTTTGTGATCATGGCAGTGACGGATCGCGCCAAGGAAAGCCGAGGCATTTCCGCCTTCATCGTTGAGAAAGGCACCCCGGGCCTCAGAGCGGGCAAGAAAGAGAACAAGTTGGGTTGTCGCGCCAGCGATACGTCGGAGGTCATTCTTGAGAACTGTCGTGTTCCCGCGGAGAACCTTCTGGGAGATGAAGGGCAGGGATTCGTCAATTGCCTCGAAATTTTGGATGGAGGCCGAATCTCTATTGCGGCTTTGGCCGTCGGTATGGCACAGGGCGCTTTCGATGCGTCCGTCAAGTACTCCAAGCAGCGCAAACAGTTCAACCAGCCCATTGCGGAGTTCCAAGGGATCCAGTGGAAACTAGCGGACATGGCGACCGAAATCGAGGCAGCACGGCTGTTGACCTATCGGGCTGCCTCGCGGAAGAATCGTGGCAGTCGGACCACTCTCCACTCTTCAATGGCTAAGCTTTTTGCCGGAGAAACCGTCGTCAGGGTCACGGCTGAAGCCGTCCAAATTCACGGGGGCTACGGCTTTACCAAGGAGTACCCGGTGGAGAAGTTTTTTCGCGATTCGAAAATCTGCACCATCGGAGAGGGCACCAGCGAGATTCAGCGCGTGGTGATTGCCCGACGGTTGCTCCGTGACTGAAGCGGATAGCCGGTCGTTCCAGATCCACTTACCTCTATCAGCTGTCTGGGCGGAATGCAGAGTCGGCTTGCATCTGCGTTTCGACCGTCACACAAAGTTTCAGCTCTATACAAACCCATGCGCCTTTCCAGCCGAATTCTCAACGGGGAAGTGAGGGCTATCGCCCGGGCAATGACCCTGATCGAGAACGAACAACCGGAAGCCGAAGAGCTTCTCAAAGAAATCTTCCCCCATACCGGTCGTGCCCAGATCATCGGTGTAACCGGGGCTCCCGGAACCGGCAAGAGCACGCTTGTCGACAAGCTCGTCCTAGCTTACCGCAGGAGGGGCAAATCCGTGGGCGTTGTGGCTGTGGACCCTACAAGTCCCTTCAGCGGCGGGGCCATTCTGGGGGACCGCGTACGGATGCAGGACCTGTATTTGGATGAGGGCGTGTTCATTAGGAGCATGGCCACTCGAGGACACCTGGGAGGACTGGCCCGCCCGACTGCAGAAGTGGTGCAAGTTCTGGATGCGGCCGGCAAGGACCTTGTGTTTGTGGAGACGGTAGGCGTGGGGCAGGACGAGGTAGAAGTGACCAAGCTGGCGGACGTGTCTCTGGTTCTTCTGGTGCCAGGCATGGGCGATGATCTCCAGGCCATCAAGGCCGGCCTCATGGAGATCGCTGACATCTTTGTGATCAACAAAGCCGATCGTGCCGATGTGGATCAGCTGGTGCGTGGGGTCGAGTCGGCCCTGTCACTGGCCGGCCGCCCAGACGGCTGGAGCCCACCCATCGTGAGATCCGTGGCGTCACAGGGCCAGGGAGTTGAGGAACTGATGAGCGCCATCGAGCATTGGTTCGGGTTTCGCCGGGGATTGCCTGCCGCGTTTGATCGCAGACATTCTGCTCAAGATCTGATCCTTCAGCTGTTGCGAGACCGCCTCCTGGAAACAGCTATTGGCCAGAGCGAGATTTGGGCTAGAATTCAGGCCGCTTCTGAGGAAGTTCGGTTGAGAAAGCGCGATCCGTATTCTGTGGTCAACGAGCTGATCGACTTGCTGCGCTTGGGTGATCGGATCGAGGAATCATCCTGATGGGGGCCACCAGGCGGCCCTGTGATTCAAATCCGTCGCGGCTTGGGATGGCTGAAAGATCGATGATTTTAGACCACATCGCCATTGCCGTTCGCTCGCTGGATCTGGCGATGAAGACCTATGTTTCTGGAATGGGCTTTGAACTAGAGCAGGTAGTTACCCTGGAGAACCAAAAGGTTCGGGTTGCCGTTCTACCCTGTGGTACGAGTCGACTCGAGCTAATGGAGCCCACCGACGCCAGTTCGCCTATTCAGCGGTTTCTTGACCGACGTGGTGAAGGCCTTCACCACGTTTGTTTCATAGTCGATAACCTCGAGGCCAAACTTCAAAAACTCCAGCAAGCCGGAATGGAGAGGGTAGGGACGGTTCCACCCCTGGGGTTGGAGAACAGGAAGGTAGCCTTCCTTTACCCCAAGTCCGCTCACGGGGTTCTGATCGAACTGGTCGAAACAAGCTGCCCGAGTTCGTCCGCTGAACCGTAGGACGGCTGGCAGAGAGGCAGTGCCAGCCCATCGTCGAGCACAGTGGAGGAGCGGAGTCACAAAACCGAGAGATTTCATCAAGACGCAATTCAGGTCAAAGGTGAGGAGGACTATTGGAACCCATCTCAATTGGCATCATCGGCGGCAGCGGATTGTATCAAATGGCTGGATTGGAGGACGTCGAAGAGGTTCGGCTGGAAACGCCCTTCGGTTCGCCCTCAGACGCCTTTCTCACCGGCAGGCTGGAAGGGAAGAGGGTTGCTTTCCTGGCTCGACACGGCAGAGGCCATCTCATTTTGCCATCCGAATTGAACTTCCGAGCGAACATCTACGGTATGAAGAAACTTGGTGTGGAGCGGATCATTTCTGCAAGTGCCGTAGGGTCCCTCAAGGAAGAGCATAAGCCCCTCGACATTCTGCTTCCGGACCAGTTCTTTGATCGAACGCTCGGTCGGATATCAACGTTCTTTGGCGATGGCTTGGTGGCCCACATCAGCTTTGCCCATCCTGTGTGTTGGCATCTGGCGGGAGAGATTCGAAGGGCCGGCGATGAGGTTGGAATTCCGCTGAAAGCAGGGGGGACTTACCTGTGCATGGAGGGCCCGGCTTTCTCCACCGTGGCGGAATCGAACGTTTACCGCAGCTGGAATATGGATGTGATCGGTATGACCAACCTTCAGGAGGCCAAACTGGCCAGGGAAGCGGAAATCTGCTACGCCACCATGGCCCTCGTCACTGACTACGATTGCTGGCATCCCGACCACGATGCCGTCACGGTGGATCAGGTCATATCAGTGCTGAGCCAAAACAGCGAGAATGCCCAACGCTTAATCCGAGAGACGGTTCGCCTGTTGGAAACCTCCCGACCCTGCAAATGCGGGTCGGCTTTGAAGTCTGCGATTCTGAGCGATCCGAGCCGGATTCCAGCGGACATCAAGGCAAAGCTCAAACTGCTGATTGAGAAATATATCTCCTGAAGTTGCAGCCTAATAACCGCCTTGTTGACTGGCTTCGCAGGTGCTGGGTGCTTGCTGTCTGCCCCGTCTTAGATAATCCCACTCAAGGAGAGTTCAATTCGAATGGCGATTCTGGTTGTCGGTTCCGTTGCGTTTGATTCCGTCAAGACTCCGTTTGGCAAAGTGGATGATGTTCTGGGCGGATCGGCAAGCTACTTCTCCATTGCCGCCAGCTTCTTCTCACCTGTCAACCTGGTTGCGGTGGTAGGCGAGGATTTCCCAGCGGCTCATGTGGAGTTGTTCAAGCAGTTCAGAATCGACACTCAGGGCCTGACGCGGACGGAAGGCCGCACATTCCGGTGGGCCGGAGAGTACGGCTTTTCGCTGAATGAGGCCAGAACCCTGGACACACAGCTCAACGTTTTCGAGAACTTTCGGCCCGAGATTCCTCAAAGATACTCCGAGTCACCTTATGTCTTCCTCGGCAATATTGATCCCGTTCTCCAGCGCGACGTTCTGGCGCAGGTTTCTCGTCCCAAAATCGTGGCCTGCGACACGATGAACTACTGGATTCAATCGAAGCCCGATGAGCTGAAGAAGACCCTCGCTTTGGTAGACATTTTGATAATCAACGATGCCGAGGCCCGGATGCTGACGGGTCAGCACAGCCTGGTTAAGGCTGCCCGTGAGATCCGGTCTTGGGGGCCCAAGACCCTGGTAGTCAAAAAGGGAGAGTACGGCGTAGCGATGTTCCTTGACGGATCAGTCTTCAGTGCGCCGGCGTACCCCCTTGAGGATGTTTTCGATCCCACCGGGGCAGGAGACACCTTCGCGGGCGGTTTTGTGGGCTACCTTGCCAAGGCGGACTCGCTCGACGAGATCACCTTACGCAAAGCGATTATCTATGGTTCTGTAATGGCTTCGTTCAATGTCGAAGCCTTCAGTTTGGAGCGACTCAAGAGACTGACTGCTCCCGAAATCCAAACGCGATACAGAGCGTTCAAGGAGCTGACTCATTTCGAACCCGATCATCTGATCTGACGTTCTTTTATATCCTCCGAGATCTCGATCCACCTCATGCAATTCGTCAAATGCCAGGGCCTGGGAAACGACTTCATCATAATCGAGAGTAACCAGGTGGCTGAGGGCCTGGAGTCCAAAACAGCTGTGCAACTCTGCGACCGCCGCTTCGGTGTCGGCGCCGATGGCCTGCTTCTCTGTGAGGCGCTATCCGGCCGGTCCGCTTCGTTTCGAATGCGCGTGTTCAACGCCGACGGCGGAGAGGCCGAGCTGTCTGGAAATGGGCTACGTTGTCTGGGGGCTTATCTGGTACACGCTCATCGACATCACGGCGCGGATTTACGTGTTGAGACCCTGGCTGGGGTCAAGGTCCTGAACTTGGTGGATGCTGCCCCCCCTGAGTATCGTTTCGTTGTTTCAATGGGTTCTCCCGTGCTCGATCGCGAGCGCATCGCCTTTCAGGCTGAGTTCTCGCTGGACAGTCTGGTTGGTGTTCCCCTACGGGCAGGAGGGCGGGTTTGGCCCGTGACGATCACTTCCATGGGGAATCCGCACTGTTCTTTGTTCGTAGAGGACTTGGAGTCACTGAACTGGCAGGAGATCGGCCGTGAGATCGAGACGATGACCTGTTTCCCGAATCGCACCAATGTGGAATTCATCCGAGTTCGTGACCGGCGGGCGATTGATGTCCGTTTTTGGGAAAGAGGGGCGGGAATGACCTACGCCTCTGGAACAGGCTCTTGTGCGGCGGCGGTCGCCTCTGCGTTGAACCACTACACCGACAGAGATGTCGTGGTTGACACACTCGGTGGCAGGCTGCGGGTGGTTTGGCGCGACGACGACACTTTGTCCCTGGAGGGGCCGGCTCGTGTGGTATTCCAGGGGCAGGCTGACGTCTTCGAAAAAGGCCCATAGAGCCACCATGGCCAATTGGCGCCGTAAGTTACGAGGCAAAGGGATTAAAGATTTGCGGGAAAGGTTTCGATAGAACCGGGTAACGGAGGCGTCTCGTGGCCGGAGTCTATTACCAGCTGGTATCGTGTCGGCTTTGTGAAGGTGAGATGTATGGGCCCGTTGGGCTCAGGGTGGAGGGCACACAATCTCACGAAGAGCGGATCAGTGAGATCGAAAAGGAGATGGAGCACACACACCCACACCATACCCTTGAAGGGCAAAGATTGAAGCGGTACAGCGATTTTCAGTTTCCAAGCTACTGAAATTAGGAGTTCAGGAGGTCTCTTCCCTGGGTTCCGGGAAGCCTCCTCATCTGCTATGGGTGGTCCGATCGGCCGTGCATACAGTTGACTGGGGTCAGGAACAAGCACCCTTGAAAGGTCTCGTGCTTTCTGAAAGAGCGAGACGGAGGCCGTAGAGGCAAAGGACACTTGCTTTTCGTCATGATGAGCGCGTTCGAGGAAAACGAGTTGTGCGATCTAATGATTGAAGTCGAGCTTTTGATGAAGTACCGCAACTTCCAGGAAGCGACACGGCGGCTGGAAACCATTCTGGTTGAACACCCCGAGTATTTGCCGGCCAAAGAGGCTCTGCAGGAGGTTTTCCGACTGACTGGGCAGGCCAGACGAGCGCAAGAGCTGCAGAGAGAAGTCAAGGCGCTTTCTGAACAACGTGCCAAGGACCAACTCTCCGCCACGGCCAGGGAGGAATACGCCAAAATCGAGAAGCGGCAGTTCGCCGAAAAAGTCGACAGGCTGACTAAAATCATCTACCAGGGCCGAACTGTGGAAGAAGTACTCAATAGCACTGCTTCCCAGCTGTTGGAGATACTGAAGTCAGATCGGTGTCTGATTCTCCTGGTTCAATCAGGAGAATCCAGCCGGGATCACTTCGAGCTATGTTGTCCGGAGGTGTTGCCTTCGCTCAACGATATCACTCTGGCCTTTCTCAAGAGATGGCTGGCGGCCAATCCTGGCTTCGACTCACCGGTAGCCTGTCTCAATTGCCAGTCAGATCCCGGCATGGCGGAGTTCCGGCCGTTGCTGATTCAACACCAGATTCACGCTATGATGGCCTACCCGCTCGTGTACAAATCTTCCGCGATCGGTTGGTTGGTGCTGCAGCAGTGTGTGCCGTACTACAAATGGTCGGAGAGCGACGAGACCCTGCTGGTGACGGCCAGCAGTCACCTCGCAACGGCCATCCACAACGTGCAGTCTCTCAGCGCTCTGCAGGAGAAGGCTTTTCGGGACAACTTGACCGGCTTGTACAACCGGCATTTTCTTCAGGAACGGCTCGTGGTGGAGCTGTCGAATGCGCAGAGGCAAGGCCTGCCCTTGAGCTTGGCGATTCTGGACATCGATCACTTCAAGCGCATCAATGACACACACGGCCATCCCGCTGGAGATAATGTTCTGGCCAAACTGGCGTTTCTGCTCAAAACCAGTGTCAGAAAAGGCTCGGTCGTTGCGCGTTGGGGAGGGGAGGAGTTTATCGTCGGGTTTCCAGGCCTGACGGTTGCCACGGCGGCCATGATCATGGATCGTTTTCGCGAGAAGGTGTCGCAGACGTTGGCCATCCAAGGGGAGGCCGTGACGGTCAGCATTGGGGTGGCTGAGGCGCGCATGAACCTTCCAGGTGAACTCCAGGAGATCCAGCAGGATCTGATCGCTCAAGCAGACCTCCAGCTTTATGCCGCCAAAAGGGCGGGGCGCAACCGAGTCATGTATGAGCCTGGTGCAGACCAGCCGGAGAATGTCCGAATGCCCCCCTTCCCGCCTGGCGCCTCCGATTCGTTGGTCACGAGAGCAAGGTCTGACTTCTGAACGCTGGAAAGCTGGGCTATACGCTTGAAGAGCCTCGCCCGTCTTCCCGAAAGACACCTAAGGTCTTGGAATTGGCAAGTCATCGAGAAACGTGCTGAGGCTCAGCCCGGAGCCGTTGCTGTGAATCGTGACGGCTCCGTTTCGATCAGTCCTCAGGACCGTCATGCCGGCATCATGCAGCCGAGCGATCACTTCCGGATGAGGATGCCCGAACGGGCTGGGATTTCCGGCCGAAACCAGACCCAGCACAGGTTGAACAGAGCGCAGAAAGGCAGGCGTCGAAGACGACCGACTGCCGTGGTGCGACACCTTCAAAACGTCAGCTTTCAACATTTGTGGGTTCGATAGCAACCGAGCTTCAACCCGGCGCTCAATGTCTCCGGTCAAGAGAAAGCTTCGGGAGCCCCATTGAAGGCGAAACGCAATCGAGTCATCGTTCGAAGGCCTGCCCCACCTTCCACTGGATGCTTCCGGATTGAGCACTGCCAGGCTGCTGCCATGAAACGGCTGGGTCTGTCCTTGCGATAGACGTCGCACGTGGATGCCCTGACGAAGCGCAAGTTTGAGAAGCGCGACGTACTCCTCGGTATAAGGGTTCTCCCCAATCCATAACTCTCTGGGTCTGAAGTCGCGCAGAATCGCGGGCAGTCCACCCATATGGTCGTAGTGAGCGTGAGTCAGGACCACCACGTCGAGGGCTCGAATTCCACGGGACCAGAGGAAAGGTGCAACCACACGCTCGCCGATATCGAAGCGTTGTTCGGTGAAATCTTCGCCGAACGATCTCGCCAGTAGACCGCCCCCGTCCACCAGCATCAAGGCCTCCCCCTTGAAACTCAAAAACAGGCTGTCCCCCTGGCGAACGTCGAGCATGGTCAGTTCCAGGTGTTCAGGAGAGACTTGCGGGCGAAATGGGTGGCAGATCACGAGTACCAGGCAGGCCGCTGAGAGTACCCCATTCACCCTTCTTCGCCAGCGGACCTTGTCCATCACCGTGGCTGCTAAGAGCGCGCAATAGGTGAGCAACAGCCATCTTGGCGGCGGTGGGACGCGAAAATGACTGTACCCGAGCGATGCGAAGAGGTCGGCCAGCCCCAGCAGCAGTGACGTGAGGCTGGTACAAACCGAGGCTACGACCCCACTCAACGCCGAGTGGACCGGCGAGATCAGTATCAGCAGAAACCCCCCCGGCACCAACAAACTGATGATGGGAAAAATCAGAACATTGAGAATGATGGATAGGAGCGAGACCCGATAAAAATACAGGGCCGTCAGCGCCAAAAACAACACCTGCACGGAGAAGGAAACGAGCAGCACATCCGCAACTCTGAGGAGAAATCGACGCCAGCTCAAGAAGAGGAAATGGCTTAACCAAGGACCCACCAAGGGGTGGCGGGCTTCAAACTGCTCCATTGCGAGCCGAATTCCGATGCGGAAGTCGGCCAAGGCTGGTGCGAAGTGCCCGTCAAACGACGGTTCTTTGATCTGCCAAAGCGCTTCTCGGCGTGGTTGGCTGAAGTTCAGAACGAGGGGTAGTCCGATCAAGACGATGGCCAGAACGGCGCAATACGACAACTGAAAGCCTGCATCCAGAAGCCAGCCGGGGTTGTGGAGCAGCAGAATCCACGCACTCAAGCAGAGTGCATTAAGCGGATTGCGGTCACGATCGAAAAGCAGGACGACCAGATAGACCACTCCCATGAGGGTTGCTCTGGCAATCGAACTCTGGCCTTCCGCGATGGCGGCGTAAATCAGGACTCCTGCGATCGCCACGCCCAACGAGACGACTCGGGAGAAGCGAAGCATCTTGAATAACCACAGCAAGGACAACAGGACAATGGCGATGTGTTGTCCCGAGACCACCAGAGCGTGGTAGATGCCGGTTTCCTGAAAGACACGCTCAGTCTTGGCGTCCAAGTCCTGTTTGTCGCCCAAGAGGAGGGCTTTCAAAACTCCTCCGACCCTACCGGATGTTGGAAACAGGACTTCAAGCCGATTCGAAACAGCCTCCTTAAGCGCCCAGCGCAGACGGGACCAACCCTGTGCGCGAGACGGTGACAGACGGGTGATGAGGCTTTCGCCCTTGACGATACCGGTCAACCACACATCTTGCCGTTCCAGAAAGGCAGCGTAGTCAAACTGGCCAGGATTGTTGAAGTTGCGGACTTCCTTAAGGCGGGCCAAAACCTCGAGTCGTTCGCCCACCTGGACGAGAGAGCGTGCAGGAGGGACCCCGTCCTGAGTATAGAACAAGGCTAATCGGATCCGACCCCGGGTGTCGAAGCGAACGAACCCGTTGTCCAGGCGCTCCACATCGAGTTCCAACTGTTCGCCAATGTTCCTTCGAACCGAAACCCGCGTGCACACTCCCGTGATTCGGCAGGGTTGTTCCAAGTCCAGCTTGCCCTGTCGTACCAAATTCTTCAGGTGGAACGGTGGAAAGGCGGCGCCATATAAAGGAGGCCAAGAAAGGCCCGTGAGCAGGAACCCCAGCAAACTCATCTCGAGCGAGCATCGAAGTTGATTGCGAAGAGCAAGGAGAAGGGCTATCGCCAGGACGATGGCCGCCAGACATCCGCTCAGCGGGCCTACTGGAGCCCAGGAACTGCAGAGAACGCCAATACAGAAGGAGAGAGTGGGCCATAGAAGAGGAGCGCTCATTTGCCGCTAAACCGAGCAGAATCGGGTCACCTGGATGGGTTCTTTTCGGCATTCATCCTAGTCGATTGCGGGCTGAGCCGGCCACTCATTTTCTATGACTCTTCAAGGCGATCCTGCGCTTTACAAAATGGCGACCACAGAAAACAATAGGCCGAGTTCAAAGTCATGCGTTCACGACCTGAGTCTTAGGGGAACAAAGGAGGCCATCATCAAACACAGGGTGACCAAGGAAATTCACTTCTGCTACGGGCACCGCTTGCTGGACTACGAGGGCAAGTGTCGCCACCTACACGGCCATAACGGAAAAGTGGAGATTGAGGTGAGTGCGAACTCACTGGATCACCGGGGAATGGTCATCGACTTCGGAGACATCAGCAAAGTCGTCAAGACCTGGATTGATCAGGAACTGGATCACAAGATGCTCTTGTGCCGGCGCGACCCCATGCTTGAAGTCCTTCAGGAGGCGGGTGAGCCGTGCTTTGTCATGGCCGAAAACCCAACGGCTGAGAACATCGCCAAACTCATCTGTGAGTATGCGATAGGCCGGGGATTGGCGGTTTCTGAGGTGCGATTGTGGGAAACAGCCACTTCATACGCCGTCTATAGGCCCCATTCCAAGATCTGAATTGGAGCCTGACAGCTGAAGTTGCCCGCTGCTCTTGGCACGGATTGGTGGGGCGGTTTCAGGCGAGGCATAGGAAACGTGCCTCGCCTAGCCTAGGAGTAGAGATCAGGAAGCTTGCTGAAGTGCGAGTTCCCGGTCCGGATCTCGAGGTGGCGGGATGAAGCCATCGGGCAGATCCCCGTTATCGGCGCGCAAGTACTGCCAATAGTGGGTTCGCAACGAGGCCAACAGCTCCTTGCGAGACTTGGTCTTCATCGGCTTTCCGATATAGATCTTGCCCATGCGCTCGAGCAACGACTCAGGAATCGCTCCGGAGAACATGAACAGCGGCCACGTAAAATTCGGACCGTTGACCCGCCGAAGCTTGTAGAGCCACATCACGATGGACCCAATTCGCCACGCCATCGGGCCCCACCAGCTGTACTGCCCCGGCCTCAGGTTTAACTTCCAACATTTCATCATCAGCTGCCACTGCAGAGGCGTAAGCTGCTTGGTTTCGGTGACCCCCTTCTTATTTTCCATCCGGGTGTCGTGAAGGGGCGTGAAGACGGACGGCACTAGAAATGCGAACAGTTTGCGGCGCTCCATTTCATAGACCAGGTCCAGCGTTTCCTTGACGTCTTCGTCGGTTTCCCCAGGATTCCCAATCATGAGCGTCATGACCGGGAACCAGTTGTTTTCGTTCATCACGCGAAGGCCCTCCAGAAGCACGCTGGGCCAGTCCTCGATCGAGAAGGGTACCCCCTTGCTCGGCATGATTTGCTTCGCCATTCGCACGGAACCGGTTTCCAAACCGATGAGGGGAGACAATGCCTTCTTTTTCGGATGCGTGCTCAGGTAGGGCAGGTGAATCGGACTCTTATCCAGGAGGATCTCGGACAGCTTTTTGATCAGCAGCGGATCCACTACCGACGGAGCAATGGTGCAGTGACTTAACACGTGCTGTTCCACGCCTGGTGTGTTCACAATTGAGGAATACAGGTCCAGCAGCGCTTCGCGATTGGGAAAGAAGAAGGGCGTTTGAGTCTGGACTTGCCCCCAAATGAACATGTCCTCGGTGGCGAGTGAAATCTGCTTGTTGCCTTCGCGGACGTTGGCACGAACTGCAGACATGATCTTGTCTTTCGGGACGTCGATCTGAGGATTGAGATCGGGCACGCAAAACTGACAGCGTCGCCCGCATCCCGTGGTCATCTCGACGACTCCGAAGGTGGTGCGTGCGTCCGGCACCAGGATGGCGTCGCGGGAGGTAGGGTGCTTCACCTCGACCTGTCGTGGAAGCTCCTCGCCACGAACCGCTTTGCGAAATACCTCAATCGTGTCCTGGGATTCGCTACGCCCCTCTACAACGCAGTCAACCCCGAGCTCATCGTACGTGTTCGTCTGGATGATCTGCCAGCCTCCCGAGCCCCCCACGATCACTTTAAAATTGGAACGATAGGGGTTCGACTTGATCATCCGGAACATTTCCCGCGCGTAGTGCGAGTTAATGGGGAGGCGGGACGATCCGAAAATTGAGGTATAAACTCCTGCTGCAAAGGTCACACCCAAGGGATTATGTGTTGACACGGCGATGGCCCGGGTCTTGGGACCAACGAACTTCGGCAGGTCCTCCGGGAAGCAGGCCACCACGTCCTCTTGAGGAAACTCCCTGAGAAGCGAGGCTTCCACCAAACGAGCTCCAGCCGGCATGAACCCCGCCGAGCCATCGGGATGGCGCTCCACGTTACGCCAATTTGGGTACTTGCTGTTTAAGACCCACTCCATCCAGATGGGCATGGAAGCCATGGCCATTTGAATGAAATAGCCGGCATGGTCGATGGCTTCGGTCAGTGGAGCCGTGACGACAATGAGTTTGCCCCCATCACTGGGCGCGATGACTTCCGCTTCGTTGCTATCTGCATGGCCGCTGACAACGTGAGTGCCGTTTCCGTTGTTTCCTGCAGTCATCAAACCTCCTTGACGATACTGATCAGCTGCTCCTTACACGAATCGGTAACTACCCCTACTTGGTGGCGACTGATCATTTTCAGCGATGAAGACTTGCCGGAACTGCGACTGAAAGGCCTAATACTAAGCTCAGAGATCTTCTCAATCAAGAAAAATGAGATGAGCCAACAAGATACGGGTTCGGCGCCGACGAGACACCGGTGCGACAAGTGAGGAACGCACCAGAAGCTGGAGGCGAATTGATTCCAGGACGGGCCTTACACAACCTAGCCGGACGCTCTCGGATCGGCTGATCCGCCCGCATAGCCGAGTCGACCGAAGGCTTGCTGCAAGCCTGCCCCAAACACCCCCAAGCGGCTCGCTCCAAACGATCAGACTCTCTCCGATCGAGCACTCAGGGGCCGCTCCGGTCTTCTGCTGCCGCTGCTGTATCAACCTCAGTCCGACTCCCGCATTCGCTTGGTCCCAGGCCTCTTTCTCATGCGAATGGACTGCGGCGTAATCTCGACCAGCTCGTCTTCTTTGATAAATTCCAAAGCCTTTTCCAGGCCCATTTCGCGATAGGGAATCAAGCGGATGGCTTCATCCGCCGTCGAAGCGCGCATGTTGGTGAGCTTCTTCTCCTTGGTCACGTTAACAAAGAGATCGACTGAACGGGAATTCTCGCCGCAGATCATGCCTTCGTAAACGTCTTCTCCCGGACGAATAAAGAGTTCTCCACGTTCCTGGAGATTATTCAAGGCATATGCCGTTGCCCGGCCGGAGCGGTCCGCCACTAAAGCCCCGGTGGGGCGCGATAAGATTTCGCCCTGCCAGGGCTCATAACCATCGAAAAGATGGTTCATGATTCCCGTCCCTTTGGTGTCGGTCAGGAACTCTGTTCGAAAGCCGATGAGCCCGCGTGCTGGAACACGAAACTCCAAACGCACCCGGCCGCTGCCATGATTGGTCATCTTGACCATCTTCCCTTTTCGCGCACCTAATTTCTGGGTAATTACTCCGATAAATTCTTCCGGGCAGTCAATCCAGAGCACTTCTACCGGCTCGACCACTCCACCGTCCTGCGCTCTGGTGACAATCTCCGGCTTGGAAACCTCCATCTCGTAGCCTTCGCGCCGCATCATCTCCAGCAGAATGGCCATTTGCAGTTCGCCTCTTCCCACCACTTTGAAGGCATCTTTGGAATCGGTGGCTTCTACGCGCAGGCTCACATTCTTCAGGAGTTCTTTGGCGAGCCGCTCGTGAAGATGTCGGGATGTCACGTATTTGCCTTCCCTGCCAGAGAATGGGGAGGTGTTGGCCGAGAACACCATCGAGAGCGTCGGTTCGTCCACCTGCAAAGGAGGGAGGGGATGGGGAGTCTCTGCATCGGCTAATGTCTCTCCAATGGTGATGTCGGAGCTTCCAGCCACGGCCACAATTTCTCCGGCGAAGGCTTCCTTGACTTCCGTCCGCTTCAAGCCGCTGAAAACGTAGAGTTGGGCCACCTTCATTCTTTCCTGGGTTCCGTCGAGCTTGCAGATCGATACGGGCTCGCCGTGGCGGATGACCCCGTTGCTGATCCGACCAATCGCCAGGCGCCCCACGTATTCACTGTAATCAACGTTGGTCACGAGCAATTGCAGGTTCTGGCGGGGATTGAACTCTGGAGGTGGAATATGTTCTACGATGGCGTCGAAAAGCGGCCGCAAATCACGACTTTCATCTTCCAGATGCCGCTTCGCAATCCCCTGGCGGGCATTGGTGAAGAGAATGGGGAATTCGATCTGATCCTCTCGGGCATCCAGGTCAATAAACAGATCGTAGACTTCGTTGACCACTTCGGAGATGCGGGCATCGGGCCGATCGATCTTGTTGATGACGACTATGGCGGGCAGATCTTGCTCCAGAGATTTTCTCAGGACAAAGCGTGTCTGTGGTAGCGGTCCCTCAGATGCATCCACCAGAAGCATCACCCCATCCACCATCTTCAGGGTCCGTTCCACCTCGCCCCCAAAGTCTGCGTGACCCGGCGTGTCCACAATGTTTAATTTCACATCACCATAGAACAAGGCGGTATTCTTGGCCATGATGGTGATGCCCTTTTCACGTTCCAAGTCGATGTTGTCCATCACCCTTTCGGCCACCTTCTGGTTCTCGCGGAAAATCCCGCTCTGCCAGAGCATGGCGTCCACCAGCGTCGTCTTGCCGTGATCAACATGGGCGATGATCGCCAGGTTGCGAATGGACCGTTGAGTCTCAAGCATGCCTACCTCTCCTTCGAGTCAAAAAAGACTCATCATAGACGAATGCAGGAAAGGGAACCACAGCGAAAACGTCCCGTCAAAGTGGCTCTTGGGATCAGGGATCTTCCACCCGAGCCGTCAGCCCTTAGCGATCCTGGAAGACTTCGGGTTAGAATTCACGTGCAACGAGAACATCCTCAACCAATGGAGAGAACGAATTCTGCAGTCGCTGAACGCGGACGGAAAGAGGTAGGCGAGTGAAAGAACGACCCATAGCGGAATTTACTGTTGCGGCGACTCACCGCAAGAAGTACAACGTACGGCAACAGATTCTGACCTGGGCCGTATGCCTTGTTCTCACCGGCAGTGCCGCCCTACCGCCCCTAGTCGCGCATTCCTCCCCATCTGAGTCCGCGGAGAACGAAACAGTCGAGACGCTGGAGAGGCTGGGTGGCCGGGTTTTTAAGGAAGCCGGACACGTTGTGGAAGTGGTCTTGAACGGCACTCCGGTCCGGGACGAGGATCTGGTTCAGGTCGGCCGACTGGAGCAGTTGACGGATCTCTCCCTGGAACGGACGCTGGTCGGTGACGAGGGGATAAAGTACCTCCGGAACCTCGGCAAGCTGGAGTGGTTGAACCTTTTCGGAACGCTGGTGGGTGACCCAGGGCTGGCGTACTTGAAGGACCTGAAGAGTCTTCAGCATCTGCCCATTGGCCGAACCAGGGTGACGGACGCCGGATTGGTGCATCTTTCAGAAATGACACAACTGGAGTATCTGGGGCTGAGAGGAAACCGTGTGACCGATGAGGGATTGAAGCAACTGGCGCCTTTGACGCGGCTAACCGCCCTTCATCTCGGCGAAACGGAAATTACCGATCGTGGACTGCAAAACCTTCAGTCCCTGACACAGCTGAAGAAGCTTTGGCTACACGGCACGTCCATCAGTGATTCGGGCATTCCAGACCTGGTGGCACTGGTGAACCTGGAAGAGTTATATGTTTTCAGTACTCGGATCTCGGAGGACGGTTTCAAGAGGCTCAGGGCAGCCCTCCCGCGCTGCCGCATCCACTCGACTGTGGGCGAGAACTGACGGGCACGCGAAGCCAAGCTCAAGAGTACAGATCAATGTGCAACACGATGCCTTTACCTGACTGTGGGGGTCACTCGGAGATCTCTTCCACCACCAAGTTATCGAAACGGGCAACACCATTCCCGGATAGCAACAGACCGACCATCCCATCCTGTAACGATTCATCGTGAGTGGTGGCGGCCATCTTCCCGTTGATAAAGAGTTCGATGGTGTTCTTACGGCACATGATCGAGAGCGTGTTGGAGGTGTTGACGGCGAAAGCATCTGGTGCCGCTCTCCAAGGAAAAAGATCCGCGGTTGTCTTCGTGGTCAGGTCCTTTCGAACCAGTTTGAAGCGCAAGCCAGGTGAATCAGCCGAGCCCGTGATGAGGAAAGCATAATAGCCACGCTCGTTGAGACGGAACACGAGACCTGCGGCGGGAGCTCTATCAACCACCTGGATAGGCGTCAGTGCCTGCGCCGACCCGAGATCGAACTTTCCCAGGTCAACCAGCGTTGGCCGAGGCTGCTGCCTGCCCGCCTCACCCTGACCCAGCTGTAAAACGACCGTAACGCGAAGATCCTGCAGCCACGGGCCGTTGGCACCGACGTTGTCGCTCTTCGAAATTTGGTAGGTCCCTTCGCGATAGCCAAATCCGTCCTTCTGAGGCCAACCACTGCTTGGATCCGAGAAGTCATCGCGATACACGAGGTGACCGTCTATCGTCTCCAGGAACGCTTCGAACGGCTTACTTCGGGCTGGACTCTCCGGCTCTGCCCCCCGAGGGCCACTTCCCGTTCCGGCCTGCAAGGAGTGGCGATCCCCTTGGGTTGGACGAATGCCTGTCCTTGTTCGCGCCTTGAGCCCACGCTGGTTTACCTTGACCTTGATGTGGCGATACTCGTTCAGCTGCAACGCGTCGCGGGAATAGTAGGCAATCGTGTATTGAGACTGAACATCTTGGACAATAGCCTGCATTGCTTGGGTTAAGTCCGACTCGGACTTGGGGAAGAAGCACTCGGCCCCTGACTCCTCGGACAGCCGTTTGAAGACATATCTGGGATTATCGATCTCCTGCCCACTCACGAGAGTCACAGCCTTCTTGCTCTGCCGGAAGATCTTGTCATCTCCCTCACTGAAGTAACCAACCAAATAAACTTGCGCTTGGGAGGCTTGTACGGCCTCAACGACCTGTTGTAGCGTGTGGCTGCTGTGCTGATCGGCTCCGTCAGTGATCAGGACCACTGCCTGGCGCGAATGACCGGACCGGCTAAACTGGTCAAGAGCGGCTAGGAGTCCATCGTACACGCTTGAACCTCCCCTTTCTGGAAAGGCTCGTGAAATCGCCGTCTTGACCTGCGCCCAATCGTTGGAAAGATCGACGACCCTGGCAACCTCGTGGTGGAACGTCAGATAAGCAAACTGGTTATCCAGCCCGCAGGCATCTACCAAGTTTAGAAGAGCACGCTTTGCCTGTTCGAGCCGCAGGCTCACACCCATGCTGTTGCTCTTGTCCAGCAAAAGGACAATAGATACCGGCTCTTGTTCGGCCGAGAAGAAAGCAATCGCCTGTTCCTTACCATCCTCGTAGATCGCAAAATCCTCCACCCTGAGACCCTTCGTATGCAGATCGTTCCGGGCAGTGACACGGACGGCAAGGGTGACCAGGTTTACGTTGACGCGAAGCGCCGGTGTCTCATTGCGTCCGGCAGCCCCCGGCCTTTCGCCTAGCAACCAGGGGGGGCCGAGCAACAGCTGAAGCATGCAAACGCAGAGGCACCATCGGCTCCCTCTGTGTTTCATGAGTCGAAGCTCTGAAGCAATATGGCGACCTCTGGGGACCTTTGTCTTCTCCGTTAGCTTTGTCCATATCATGACGGTGAACGACTCGTCTTTCCTGCGACCCCGAGAGTTTCTGCTCGCTGAATATCCTGATTAACAGAATAGGAAGGTGAGCAGGTAGATGCAATGAACAAATATGCAGCGAGGCAAAAGCAGATAGAGCTGTCTAGGCTGGATAACTGTAAGGATGGGACGCTGCCCAAACCACGAGTCCCAAGCACAATCCCTTCTTAACGAACCTGCCACCATGCGGGCTCCACGATATAATGTGTCGCCAGAGGAAACGAACGCCGAGTGCCTGGGACTTTAGAAAGTCGTACGTCGGTACCTGGGCAACATCCTCCTTATGCACTACCGATTTGCGCACGAGCGCATGGATTACTCGGATTTGGCCAGTGGGCGGGTCTTTTACAGTCGACCTGGTCGGCCCGCCCTTCCTGTCCGCTTGGCCAGTGAAATTTTTCAGCGCTGTCTCGCCATTCGCAAAGCACAGGGGCAGGCCAGCCCTTGCGTGCTCTTCGATCCTTGTTGTGGCGGCGCTTACCACCTGAGTGTGTTGGCTTGCCTGCACCGGCAATCCATCAGCGGTGTGGTTGCGTCGGACATTGATGAAGAAGCGGTGTCCTTGGCTGGAAAGAACCTGGGATTGCTGGGTGGTGAGGGCATCGACGCCAGAATCCGGCAAATCTCGGCCATGTTGAGACAGTACGGCAAGGAATCGCATAAGGAGGCGTTGGAGAGCGCCGTTCGCCTGCGAGACCAGCTGGCCCGGTTGGCTCCCCGTCAACCCTTCATGATCAAGACTTTCCGGGCGGATGCCACCGACGGCAGTGCTTTGCTGGATCAGATGAGCGGTGTGACCGTGGACATCGTCCTGACCGATGTGCCCTATGGAAAGCATTCTGTCTGGAACATTCCGTCAGGGGAGGGAAGTTCAAAGCCGCTGTGGCTAATTCTTCAGGCCCTGTCACAAATCCTATTGCCGACCAGCGTCGTGGCCATTGCTTCCGATAAGCGGCAAAAAGCAGCCCATGAAGGCTATCAACGTGTCGAGCAGTTTCAGGTCGGCAAGCGCCGCGTGGTGATTTTGAGACCTGTTAACAGGGCCCAACAGCAGCAGCCAGGAGGTAACGGAGGATGAAGGAAACGAGTTGGCTGGCCTTAGTCAGTTTGCTGATGACGTGGTCTCTGGCTCCGGTGCCGGTATGGAGCGACCAGCAAGTGGATGTCTTCGTTCTGGAAGTTCAGGGAATGGTTTGACCGGAGTGTGCCCACTCGGTCGAGGAGGCATTATTGGCAGTTCCGGGTGTCTTGACGGTGGATGTCAATCTCAACGCGGCTGAAGCCACCGTGGAAGCCGAAACAGGCAAGGTTAAGGCAGAGGAGCTGGTTGAAGCCGTGAACAACGCCAAAGATAGCATTCACTCGTTTAAGGGCAAGCTCAAGAAAGGACCCGATTCCTCGGCGAGTCGCTCGTAAACGCGACGGGCCTCGTCGAACTGACTCAGAACGTGTTCGCGTTCCTTTTGAGACCTCCAACCCGGCCAGTCCCGGGCCATCACCTGCAGCTTGTCGATCCAACGAATGAAATATTCTGCAGAACCTCGGGAGCGGATCTTCTGATCGCCCACGTACGCGCGAATAGCGCTGGTGGCCGCTTGTGGGTGGTTCACGTCCAGCGGATGGCTGTTCGGGGGACCTTCGGCCAGCAACGAAAACCAGGCACTTCGCTCCAGCTTGACTGATCCCGAGAAGCGCGCGCCCAAACGATCTCCGCTGAGGGGAACGTCCTTCCAAGCTCTACCATTTTGGTAGAGCACCACGCGCTTCATTGGAGTGATGGACCAGGCTTCTGCCTCCACTTGGACGACTCCGCCTTGAGCGGGCAGTTGCAGGGATTCACCTGGGATGTGGTTGTCGATTTTCAACTCCAGCAGGGGGCCGCTGGTGAAGAACGTCTTGCCCTCTTTAAGGGCGGCAATCCAGGCTTCGGCGCTGAGGCGGCCGCCGCTGTATGCGTAGGTCCGCAAACTTCCCACCAGCTTGCCGCGGTGCAGGTCGCTGATCGAGTCCTCACCCCCTACGGCTGCGATCCTCAGATCGTTGTTCAAAGCGTGATGCCAGACCTTCAGGGCCGCGCCACTGGACGTGCTCCATTCCATGGCGTCGATCGCGCCCAACGCCGCATCGACGGGAAATCCTCGGGCCACACCCAGGTTTGCGTCGAGCGGATCGGCTTCCCCGCTGAAGGCATGGACGTAGCCCACCGTGGCACCCTGGGAACGTGCCTTGCGGAAAATGTCCGTGTTGCTGGGGTAGAGACTCTCGATGGCGGTCCCCTCGTAGCCGGTCGTGAACGGAGAAATCAGGTGATCTCGCAGTCCGATCAAGAAGGTATGACCATAGAACGGCGGACGGTATTCCTCGCCCACGATCACCACCAAATCTGGGTCTTTGGCGGAAACCGGATGCTCTCCACCACTCGACACAAAGAACTGCCAGTCCAGGACGCGGTTGTCCTTGTTCGCTACCAGTTCATTGACAACATCCTGGTCTTCGGCCTTTGACATCAGCATCAGATTGGCCAACGTGTTGTGTAGATTCCCCCCGTAGTTCATGTGGACATGGGTGGAGCCGCTGATCCAGCCTTTGGTTTGGAATTCCAGGAAGGGCTTCAGCGTGAGAGTGACTGAAACCGTCTGTCCGGGCAGCACTTCGACTTCCTGCTGGGCGGGCCACCTCTCAAATCCCTTGACCGCTTCCAGTCTCATGCGTCCGGCTGGGACCACAAGAACGAACTCCCCGTCGGTATGGAAAAGATGCTCGCCCAGCTCGCCGACCCGCGAGTAGCTGGTATGAGGGGCGTAGAACTTGCCGTCCGATGCCAGGCCGTAGATTCGAGCGGCTGTATTTCGTCCGCTCTTCCCGTCTTTGACCTGGACGTGCACTTTGCCCATGGGCCGTTTCCAGTAGAGCTTCTTCAGCTCCACCAGGTTCTTCTTGCCGCCGTGGGTTTCGAGCAGCCACAACTGAGGCAGCGAAGCGGGCGCCTCAGCAGGGGCGCTTGATTGCGCGGCGGGTTGGTTGGAGATGTAAGCGATTTGTTCACCATCTGGAGACCAGCGCGGGTGGAAGTCATCGTGGTCGCCAAAGGTCAGCTTGTAGGGAGCCCCACCGCTAATGGGGAGGACATACAGATGGTTGAATTGGTCCGCGCCTCCGGCTGTGGAGGAGTAAATCAGTCGCCGCCCGTCCGGCGAGACGTCCGGCCGCGTTCGATAGAGCGACTGCTCACGCAGAACAGGTCGCGCTTCTTTCATGGCTCCAGTGGTGGCGGGCATGCGCCAGAGATCACCCGAGCCCAGGGGAATACCCCGATTTGAGACAAACACCACCTCCTCGCCATTGCGTGTCCAGGCGGGCTGGATATGCATGTCCCATGGGCCGAAGTAGAGCCGGTCCCTGCCGAAGTTATGATCCTCAGTCAGAGATGCCGGCGGGCCGGCCCAGCGGCCTGCGCGTATCGGCCGGACAAAGATGTTGAAATACCCGTTAGGCTGAGTCGAAACGTAGGCCAGCCGGCTGCCGTCTGGGGAAAAGGTGGGATCGAGGTACAGGTGTTCGTCGTTTGTGAGCGGGAAGGACTCACCCGTTTCCAGATTCAGTACCTCCAGCTGAATGCGACGGTGATTGTCGTCAGCGGTGTACACCAGCCATCGACCGTCGGGAGAAATGGTTGGGCTGGAATGGTACCGGGAATTGTAGGTCAGCTCGGTGGCTGCGCCCTGGCCGAAGTCCACCTTCCAGATTGAGCCGTGAAGTGCGACGGCGAGCCAGAGACCGTCCGGCGACCAGCACGGCGCCCAGGGACTGGAACTGGGAGCCGGAGGGATATAGTAGTTGTGCATGTAATTGCCGCCCTGCCGGGCAGGGGGGTAGGCTGCGGCCTGTCCCCGCCCCGCTGTGGCCTGTAGAAGACCTGCTGCCAGCAAGAGCAGAAGTCCCCAGCGTGGTCTGGCGATCATGGTACGGATCAATACGAAAGGCCGACTTTGCCGAGACATGTCGGCCCCGGTTTCAGTTCCAGTCTGATTGTTGTGTTGGAGACATGAGGTCAAGAGGCGCGGCCATGGTCCGACACTCAAAGCAATTCCTCCCGGATGTTGATCCCTTCCAAGAATCAACAAGCATTGATTCAGCTCTCTCGTGCGACTGCCGGACTGCCTGCCGGTAGCACGCTTTCGCTCCTTAGTTCCACACCTTGAGCAAGCGGTAGCGCTGGATCAGTGCATTGGTAGAGCTGTCATGGTGAAGATCGGGTTCAGCGGAAGCCTCGAGTTCTGAGAGAATTTGTCGAGCTAAAACCTTCCCGAGCTCTACGCCCCACTGGTCAAAGGAATCGATCTGCCAAATAGCACCTTGCGTGAAAACGCTGTGCTCATAAAGGGCGACCAGCTGGCCTAATACCTCAGGAGTCAGTCGTTCCGCAAGGATCGTGTTGGAGGGACGGTTTCCTTCAAACGTTCGGTGCGGAATCAACCAATCCGGCGTGCCTTCGGCTCTCACTTCTTCAGCTGTTTTTCCAAACGCCAGAGCTTCGCTCTGGGCCAGTAGGTTTGCGATCAGAATGTCATGATGGGTGCCGATCGGGTTCAGGGTTTGACAGAAACCGATGAAGTCGCAGGGGACGAGCTTGGTCCCCTGATGAATCAGCTGATAGAACGAGTGCTGGCCGTTGGTGCCGGGTTCTCCCCAATAAATAGGTCCGGTCTGATAGTCCACGCTGGTTCCTCCAGTGGTGACACGCTTGCCATTGCTCTCCATAGCCAGCTGCTGCAAATAGGCCGGAAAACGTTTGAGGTACTGGTCGTAGGGCAGCACAGCCACCGTTTCCGCACCGAAGAAGTTGTTGTACCAGATGCCCAGCAATCCCATCAAGACCGGCGCATTCCGATCGAACGGGCTGGAACGGAAATGCTCATCCAGGGTACGAAAACCGGCAAGCAGGGATCTGAAATTTTCAGGCCCTATGGCAATCATGGTCGAGAGGCCAATGGCCGAATCCATCGAGTATCGCCCGCCGACCCAGTCCCAGAAACCAAACATGTTGGCCGGGTCGATGCCAAACCGCCTGACCTCTTCAGTGTTGGTCGATACAGCAACGAAGTGCTTGGCTACGGCCTGCTCGTCTTGTCCAAACGACCTGAGCACCCAATTGCGGGCCGTAACGGCGTTGGTCATGGTTTCCAAAGTCGTAAAGGTCTTGGAAGACACAATGAACAGGGTCTCTGTCGGATCCAGATCGAGAACGGCCTCGGCAAAGTCCGTTGCATCGACATTTGAAACAAAACGCATTGTCAGGTCTCGCTGGCTGTAATGTCGTAGAGCTTCATAAGCCATCACAGGGCCCAAATCGGATCCACCGATGCCAAGGTTCACCACGTTGCGGATTCGCCGACCAGTATGGCCAAGCCAAGTGCCGCCGCGAACTCGATCAGAGAAGTCGGCCATGCGGTCCAGCACTTCATGCACATCCGGTACAACATCGTGGCCGTCCAGGTAGATGGATTGGCCTCGGCGCGCCCGTAGGGCGACGTGGAGCGCCGCGCGCCGCTCGGTCACGTTGATTTTCTCCCCGCGGAACATGGCTTGGATACGCTCACGCAATCCGCACTCCTCAGCCAGTGTCACCAGAAGCTGCAACGTCCGGTCGGTAATCCGGTTCTTGGAATAATCGAGATAGAGACCGCCGGCTTCAACCACCATGCGCCGAGCGCGTTCCGGGGCATTTTGAAACAGGGTTCTCAGGGACAGCTTCTGTACTTCCTGGAAGTGTTCCAGCAGGGCCCGCCAGGCTGGAAGTTGAGTCAAAGGTCGTGTTGAAGGCGATGTTCCGTGGCTCATGGTATCCATTTCTTTCTCGATGATTCAAATGTCCATCTCACCTCGCCGGCGTCACTCGTTTGATGATGAGGTTTTTTGCCGACCTCTTTAGTCCCAAGGTGGTTGGACTCTTAACAGCAACTGTGATAATGACAAAGGGTGACGCAGCTATCCAACCACTTTTTTCGAGATCGTCGGCAAGGGTCTTGACCTTGTGTTGATCTCTACAAGAAAGGAGGACATGTGAAGATCGGAATCGACAGCTATTGCTATCACCGTTACTTTGGAGAGGTCTACCCTTTCCAAGCCGATCCGGGCAGACGCTGGACTACGGATGATTTCCTGAATCGGGCTCAGTCCTTGGGAGTAGATGGTGTGTCCCTTGAATCCTGTTTTCTAACGCGGGACTTGGACGAGCTGAAAGCTCTGGGAGAACGGCTTCGACAGCAGAACCTGGAATACGTGCTGGCTTGGGGACATCCGGATGGACTGGAGGGAGGCCGCAATCTGGTGGCCCTGCAGGACCTGGTGAAGTCTGTCCATCTGGCCCGTCTCATGGGGGCCAAAGTGATGCGAATTGTGGGCAGCAGCCTCAGGTTCAAGGATGAAGCGCATCAGCCACAACTGGCCCGATTGGCTGAAATACTCAGGGAAGCAGCTCACATCGCGGAAGACAACGACGTTACCTTAGCCTTGGAGAATCACATCGACTTTACGGCCAGTGAGATTCTGGGCCTGATCGAAAAGGTGAATTCCAGAAATTTCGGAGTGAACTTTGATACGGGAAACGCTTTGCGTCTCTTTGAGGATCCGGTTGAGGCGGCTCGACTGCTGGCTCCACACATCTACGCCACCCATATCAAGGACGTGAGTCCCCGTCGGGGCGGTTCACCCCGAGAATGGAACTTCTGGGAGAGCGTGCCGGCCGGCCATGGAGTGGTCGATATTCCGGGAGTGTTGAGAGTCCTTCATGATGGTGGGTATCAGGGATTGCTTTGTGTGGAAACCGACTGTTTGAGAAACGATTGGGAAGAAGACCAGGCGGTAGAGCTAAGTGTTCAGTACCTGAGAGACCAGGTTCGCCACGTGCAAGGGGCCGGCGAGAGCCAGGCGGCCGCCGCTCAGAGTTGACCCTTGGAAAGGTAGCCTCCCACTCTTCCCTCTAGCGAGTGAGTCGTTGCGGCGGCACCACGAAGTACACCAGCAGCACCGCCAGAGTAAGGGTCAGGTAGACGAGAGTAAACATCCACTCAGGTGCGTCGTAAAACAGAAGATTGCTGGCAAGCTCGCCAATGAAGGACCTGTCATATCCGGACTCTCCGGCCGCGCGCAGCAACTGATTCTCCCAGACGGTGAGAGGGCAGGTTAGACCGAACACCGCTTCCACAGCGACAAATGCCGTGCAGATGAGATGTGTCCATCGAAACATGCGCTGTCGGGTCCAACGCCAGCCTCGTATTCGGCCGAGCAGAACGGCGACGAAGCCAAAGAGAACAAAACCTGCGTAGGCCAGGTGGACTACCACCACCAGGTCCGCAAGGACTGAGTAAAACTGCGAGGATTGCATATCAAGTTGAGAGCGAGTCGTCCGAATTCCTACCGAAACCAGCCCGGCAAAGCGCCCTTCTTGCGGGCCTCCTCGCGCAGGTCGGTTCTGGCCTGTTCGTGATCGCCTTCAACGGCCGAAATTTTCGAAATCAATTCCAACGCGAACGGCGGCGTACAGGGCTCCGGAGACTGAACCAGCATCAGCTCGCTTTCTCCCCGTGGCGGCCGCCCAAAGCGCATCTCGAAGGCTTCCTGGCGCATCCGGTTCACTTGCGACCCGTAGTGTTCGTCGATCTGGCTGAGTCGCTCCTGCCAATACCGCTCGCTAAACTCCTCTGCCTGTGGCGGTGAAGTCAGGGGCTCAGGTGGGATCTTTTCGGCCAGTCGTGAATATTCCCAGGAAGCCGGCTGACCGCTTTTTCGAAGATCCTCCCGCAGGCGTGCCAACAACTGTCTGCTGAGAGCAATCTGTTCGGCCGTTTGCTCCAGCTCTCTTCGAACGTAGGCAAAGTAGTTCCAGTCATAATCCGTCTCCGGCCCACAACCGGCAAACAACTGTGCCATCCATCGATTCAATTGCGCTTCTCTTGCAAGACTTTGCTCGAGACGCTGTCGAAGGGCGATGAAGCGGGCACTCCAGCTGCGTTCTGCATCGGGATTCAGACTTGCCCGGTCGGCCAGGTCAAGGTTGGAAATGACAGAAGCCTTATCCACTGAATGCTCCTGCCTGAGGGGTGTCAAGACACTTGTTGAACGGCTACTGCGGAGATGCTGATTGGTATAGAGAGGGGAGGCTGTCTTCAATTGACTACGCCGTTGCCTCTCTTTGGCTGCCACTTTAACGAGGTTTTGAGAAAAGAGAGGATTGGAGGAGGAACAGAGAAGAACAAGAAGAACGAGGACGTCAAACCGGGTAGACATGACACCCTCCTTACCGGTTTTGTCTTCCTCCAGTTTAGCAGAGTCTCGTAGCGGCGGGGCAGAAGAGAGGCAGAGCCCGACCGGAATGAAAGGAAGGCGAGTCAAAGTGGAGGGGAGGCAGCCCATCCCCTTCGCAGAGCTGGCCTCACTCTCCCGCAATTTTCACCAACACTCGTTTACGTCTCTTCCCGTCAAACTCTCCGTAAAAGATCTGCTCCCAAGGTCCGAAATCGAGCTCCCCATGGGTAACTGCAACCACCACTTCTCGTCCCATGATCTGGCGTTTCATGTGAGCGTCGGCATTATCCTCCCCGGTCAGGTTATGGCGGTATTGATCGGTGGGAGCGTGAGGTGCAAGTTTCTCCAGCCATTTGTCGTAATCCTGATGCAAACCGGACTCATCGTCATTGATGAAGACGGAGGCAGTGATGTGCATGGCGTTGACCAGGCAGAGACCCTCTTGTATCCCGCTCTCCTTCAAACACTGCCGGACTTCGGAAGTGATGTTCAGCAATCCTCGGCGCGTCGGAACGTTGAACCACAGTTCCTTGCGGTAGTGTTTCATTGTCCTGGCCTCCTATACTATAGCCCTTGCCTTTCAGTGGTGTTGATGACCCGTGGATCACAAGAGAGGCCCCACACTACGGCGTGGAACCCACGGCAGCCGGTTGCCTCCACCCATCCTCATTATCGACTCGATTCCGTCGTTGTCCTGCTTCACTGGTCGAGAGCCTGAGCCAAGTCCTCGATCAAATCATCCGGGTGCTCCAGCCCAATCGAACAACGCAACAAGTTGTCCGGTGTCGCTGAGCCAGGGCCTTCAATTGAAGCGCGATGCTCGATCAGGCTTTCCGTGCCGCCCAGACTGGTGGCCCGTGTGAAGATCTTGACTTGCGATGCGACCGACATCGCCTGCTGCTTGCCTCCTGACACCTGAAATGACAGCATTCCGCCAAAACCGCTCATTTGAGATGCCGCCAAGGAGTGTTGGGGATGATGGGAGAGTCCAGGGTAATGAACCTGTTCCACGGACGGATGGCGATCCAGGAAGGCAGCAACCTGTGCGGCGTGATCGCAATGGGCGCGCATCCTGCAGGCCAGCGTTCGCAGGCCACGCATCACCAGCCAGCAGTCGAAAGGGGAGGGAACCGCTCCGGCCGAGACCTGAACTTGGCGGACACGATCGAACCAGGGGCTAGGCAGTTTGGAGATCAGAACTCCGCCCAGCACGTCGCTGTGTCCCCCCAGGTATTTTGTAGTCGCATGCATGACTGCATCGGCCCCAAGTTCGAGCGGATGCTGAAGAACAGGGCTAGCCCAGGTGTTGTCGCAAACACAGAGTGCCCCCGCTTGGTGAGCGATCTCGGCAAGCGAGCGAATTGGGGAGATTCGTAACATCGGATTGGAGGGCGTCTCAATCCAGATCAAGCGCGTATTAGGGCGTAATTGGGCTGCCGCTTGGGCAGGCTCGGTCAGGTCCACGAAACTGATCTGAAGGCCCCACCGGGCGAAGGTCTGGCGCAGTAGAGCCGTGGTCCCGTGGTAGGAGTCAACCGGCGCGATGACGTGATCTCCGGGATCGAGTGCCTGCAGAACAGAGCTAGTCGCAGCCGACCCTGACGCGAAAGCGGCGGCTTCCTGTCCTCCCTCCAACTCGCACAGGGCCGCTTCCAGAAGGTGCCGGTTGTAGTTGCTGCTGCGGGTGTAGACGTGTCCGCCCGGGAAGCTGCCATCGACCTCCCGCTCAAACGTGGTGGACATGTGAATGGGCGGAGTAACGGCTCGCGTCTGTGGATCGATCTTTCGGCCGGCATGAACGGTCAGTGTCTCGAATCGCATCTTTGTTTCCTGCGGTCCAAAGGCTTGTCAGTTGTGGATTGAGAGAGGAAAATGCCTCCGCTTGGTTCGCCGGTCGATCCTTTTTCTCCGAGTGCCAAGCGAATCTGGGCCATTTCAGCCACGGACTCTGGCACTGAATGCGTTGTAGGATTCGGGTGCCTTCTCCTGCATCCAGCGGATGAACGAACCAGCCACCGACTCCAGGTTGCAGAGGTAGGTAGGATCCTTTGCGCGTTCCCGAATCGCGGGCAAGACGTCGCGCAGTCGTTCCCACACCAACAGCAACTCTCTTCCGCTCTGAAAGAAAAGCGACTCATTGAGAACTTTGCTGGTGATGAACGAGGCCACCATTTCCCAGTAGGTGATGACCATCCGATAGTACGCGTTCGGCTCGCTGCCCGGAGGACACAGGGCGTCCAGGTCCTTGAGTGACTTCACCTTGAACGACGCTGCAAACCACTGCCGGGCAGCTCTCATCTTCTCCTCCCGCCTCAGCTCAAAAAGGCGAAGAACCAGATTAACGTCATCGTAAGTTGCTTGAGTGTTCATGGGTTCTCCTTTTCCACCGGTGCCGATCCAGTCAGCCAACCATCCCGTTCTGGAAGGAGGATGCCTGGCCAAACGGCTCATCGAAAACGTTGGATACCTTGCTGCGGAACAACAGGCGAAGAGATTTTAGGGAGGGCACCATGGGCAAGTCAAAAGGGAAAATCTTGGGTTGCAGGGGCTGGGAAAGAGTCAGGCCTCGCGGATCTCACGCCTCTGGCTTCCATTCGATCCGGCCTTTCTGACGGCCTGTTCCACCTCCTGCAAACGGGGGATAAGCTGCTCAAAGTACCTCAGCAAGAGGCCCACACGGGCTGCCTCAGTGCGCTCGGTGAGCAGCCGTTGCTTGAGCGGATTACTCAGCTGGAGGAGCGAGGCGATCTGGAAGGATAGCCCGTCCATGTCGAGGCGGGCCGGATCTTCCTCCGGAGCACGCTTGTTGAGCAAGAGGAAGATCTCCTGGTATTTCTCGAGGAGCATGACGACCTGTTCGGCGGGGACAGGTCCTTGGTTCTCGATCTCATCGTAGGGTTCGACGAGTCCTCTCAAAAAAGAGCGCTCGTGATCCAGCAACACGACCTGAAAGCGCGATCGTCCGACAGCCATGATATCGAGCTTGCCGTCAGGATAGCGTTTAAGCACCTCCGTGATTTCCGCCAGGCATCCCACCTCCTCCATGACCTCGTCGTGAGCATAAAGGATCCCAAAATGAGATTGCTGAGCCAGGCAATCTCCGACCATCTCCTTGTAGCGGTCTTCAAAAATGTGCAAGGGAAGGGAAGCGTTTGGGAAAAGAACAACGTCTAGCGGGAACAGGGGAAGCAGTGTTTGCATAAGCCGAAATCCAGGTTCAACTTTAGCAGACTCCGCAACTGATTGCACGCTAGTCTTCTGTAAGACATTGAAAAGTTTGTAGATGATTCCGTCTTGCAACCGGCCGTGGACATCGGATTCCACCCCTCCAACAAGGTTCCTGACCAGCCATTGGTGCCTGATTTTCCAAAGGGTTAGGGATTTTGAATGCGCTATTTGGCAGCTCAACCCCGATTTGGTGCTATTCCCTGAATAATGATTCCCTTTCCAGAAGGACGCGTATTTTAATCCCGATGCTTAAGTGCGCGGCTCTGTGGTATCTCAGCTTGACCTGAACCGAACATTGGCGCGCTGCGAGACGCTGAAATCGCTCTTATCAAGTTAAGTCTTTTTATTTCATTTGATGGGGTTGCTTTTTGCCCCTTGAGTTCGTCTTGACATTGCCCAGAGTCTACGGCCGGCAGCTGCCTGAGCGTCGGCCAAAATGAGCAGTGCCTGCTCATCTCAAAGAGGAGATTGACCATCATGTCTACTGTTCGCAAGCGAGCTGTGAAGTATTTCGACAGTGCCCTCTGTTTGAGCGCACGAGTAGCCTTTGACTCGATCCAGTTTTTCAACAAGTACCGCCCCAACCCGTCCTTCACTCCTAAGTGGTCTGATAAGCCCCTGTTGAAGTCCTGGGAGAAAAGCAAGCCCACATTGGGATGGCCCCGAACCACCGATTCCCTTTGCCCGAACTGCGTGATGGAAGCCCGTGAGCGAATCATCAAGGGTGAACAGGACTGGAGGAGCTTGGTCCACGAGCACGTGGGTGAAGTAAAAGCGCAGATTATCGAGCAGAACGGCCAGGTTTGGATGGTGAAGGACTGTCCCATCCATGGGAAATTCGAAGACTTGATGGCTAAAGACGTCAAATTCCTGGAATGGATCGAAAGTAACTTCCCGGGGCGCGACATTCGGGCTCACAACGACGAGCGGCTTCACCGGCACGGCAGCAGCACCATCAAGCACGGGCGCGGCTCGGTGTTGACGGTGGATCTCACGAATCGCTGCAATATGATGTGCGATCCCTGCTTCATGGACGCAAACCAGGTGGGTTATGTTCATGAGTTGACGTGGGAAGACATCCAGGAAATCATGCGCAACGCCCTTGAAATCAAGCCCAAACGGCAGATGTCGATTCAGTTTTCAGGGGGCGAGCCCACGATGTCACCCTATTTCCTGAAGGCCGTGAGGTATGCCCGGGAACTGGGTTACAACAGTGTGCAGGCAGCAACCAACGGCATTGAATTCGCCAAGAGCAAGGAGTTCTGCAAGCAGGCTGCAGAAGCGGGTCTGCGCTATGCATACTTGCAGTTTGACGGAGTCGGAAACGATGCCAACAGCCATCGGCAAGTCGGCAACCTTTTTGATGTGAAGCTTCGTGCCATTAACAACATGCATGATGCCGGAATCGAAATCGTGCTGGTCACAACGCTGGTCAATGGCGTCAACAACGATCAGGTTGGACCCATTGTTCGATTTGCTCAGGAGAATCCGAAAAAGATCGCGTTTATCGCATTTCAGCCGGTTTCGTTTACCGGACGGGATGAGGAAGTGACGCCTGAGCGAAGGCACCGCCAACGCTACACGCTTTCCCACATGGCCAGCGACGTCAAGGATCAAGCGGGGATTACCGAGCCGACCCGAGACTGGTTCCCGATTTCTTTGATGAGTGCGTTCGCCGATTTTGCGGACCTCGTGCACGGCCCGACGTCGGACTGGGGGTCTTTTAGTTGCGGTTGCCATCCAAACTGTGGTGTCGGAACGGCCATCATGATCAACAAAGAGACAAAAGAGATGGCTCCTGTGCCGCAGTTCATCAACGTTCCAGGTTTGATCCGTGACATGCAAAAGATCACCGACGCTGCCCGGACCAAGTGGTTTTCCAACGTCATGATGGGGTTGGCGCTGCTCAAGAACTACAAGCCTTTCAAGGCCCCGCCGAGTTTGGCTTTGTTCGATATCCTCAAGAAGTTCGATAAAACCTTCAATTGTTCGGGCAATGCGCACTTGCGCTATGGGAAGAGCGGACCGGACCGAACCATTGAGGATATCGAGAAGAGGCGCCAGGATCCGTGGAATTTCCTGTTTATTGCGGGGATGTGGTTCCAGGATCTGTTCAACTACGACTTCCGCCGGACCGAGATGTGTATCATTCCTTACGCCACACAAGAAGGCGAAATTTCCTTCTGCGCCTACAACACGGGGGTGGGTTGGAGAAAGATCATAGAGCATATGCACAAGTCTGCTACCGTTGCGGAATGGTATAAGAAGCACGGTAAGCACGAGGTGTTTGCCGGGGGCAAGAAGGTCAATTTGGAGACCTTCGAACATGCCTTGGCAGTGAATGCCGAGGACGCCGCTCGAGTTCGTGAGAGGGAGGATTTGCCGCAGACGGCGGCTGAGGAGGAGAGGCTTCGTCGTTTGGCAGCTCGGGAAGCGAGCGAAGTGCGCCGGATCTACGAAGAGTTGGTCCTGAAGAAGAAGCCTGAGGAGCAACTGGTTCAGATTGGCGAGCCCGTTACGAAGTAACTCTGGCGCGTCAGGTTCATTCCTCAAGTTACAGCGATACCGTGGGCCGCCGGCGAGCGGCCCATTTTTTTGTCCACATGCTTGGGGACGATCACCGCTAGTCGCAGATCGGGCGCCAAGACTGAAAAGGGGAGCTGGGATCCATGATCGTAGTGCAGGAAAGCGCTTTGCAGCAGTTTCTGAATCAACACGATGAGCAGAAATGGGCTCGTGCCTTGGAGTCATTGTTGCCGGCAATACATCCAGTCGATCAGCCGGCCACGCGGGTCTGGTTTTCATTTTGGCCCTTGAAGCTTGCCTCGGCACTGCGGAACGGCGAGGAAAAGCAGGTCCGTAAGGATTTTCAACTGGATGGCTGCTTCCGGTTGGAAGAGCAGGTGGCCTCATCAGTCTTGTTCCTGTACGGTTCCCGGCACTGGGTGGAGATGCGAGACGAAATTCTCAAGTATGCAGAAACTTGCCTTCAGCCGGAGGTTCAGACTCTCGAGAAGCATATCGAGGAGGTGGCGAGTCGGCTTTCCCTTCGCCTGCACGTGCCGCGGTCAGTCCTTCTGGGCATTGCGGCAGTCGGATTCATGATCCTCCAGCAGGTTGGTCCAGTTGGGTTGGCGGCGGACAGCGACACCCGATCGGCGCTTCCCGATCAGAGCCTCACCTGGAACGACGTCCTGAAGAAACGCAATCGGGAGAGTGGCTCCGGCTTTCTCCAGTGGCTGACCGGCGGCGACCGACGCTATCCGGTGGTATTTGACGAACAAAACCCCGAATCCACGTTTACTGCTTTGAAGGGACAGGATCTCTCGATGGCTTGCTCCGCAGACAAGAGAGACTACCGGTCCCGAGATCCGCGCCGAATCGACGGACCTATCCCTGCCCAGTGCCGAAGCGGCGCGTGCGGCTACTGCTGGATCGGTGTGATCGCTGGGCAAGATCGGCTGTCCGAACTGACTGATTTTGAGGAGCGGCGCCTTAGGCATTTCGGTTATCGATGGCTGGATGCCAAAGAGGACCGCCATCCAGTGATTCGGCTGGCCTGCCAGTCAAAATGCTATGGAGCTGTTTCCATCGTTATTCCGCCGTGGAACGGTGTTCTCAGCGGCAGAGCTTGAGTCACGTGGGCGCCGCTTCAGCGGCTGATGAGACTTCGGCGGCTTGAGGCGGATTGTTTTTTTTGCCGATTCCGGTAGAATGTGGAAGTGACTGAAGGCATTGATTGAAAGGAGTTGATCAAAGATGCTGACAATGACCGAACGGGCTCAAGGAAAGGTGGCTGAGATCCTCAAGAGTCAGAATGAACCCTTCGAAGGAATACGCGTCCAGGTGATTGGTGGAGGCTGCTCGGGTTTCCAATACCATATGGGCTTCGAAAAAGAGGCCAACAGCGGCGATGAGGTCTTGAACCTGAACGGATTCAAGGTCTTTGTAGATATGGGTAGCAGCATTTACCTGGATGGGACCGAGATCGACTTTGTGGAAGGCCTGCACGGTTCGGGATTCAAGTTCAACAATCCGAACGTCAAGTCCACCTGTGGTTGTGGAGAGTCGTTCCAGGTGTAATGCCCGATAAAGCTGCTTTGGTGGGAAACGCAAGTCTTCCGCTTGAACTCTAGTCAGAGTCGGGTGTCGAAACGCTGAACGGTGTCAGCCGTCTGGGAAGGCCGGTCTCTCCTGCTGAGAAGACCGGCCTTCTTGTTTGGACAGAACGGGTCAATCCTAGTGGAAGAGATCACAAGAAAAACCAGCGGACCACAGGACACGCTTGGTCGCCACCTCCAGGACCTCCGGATCTCCGTGACGGATCGGTGCAATTTCCGTTGCCTGTACTGCATGCCGCTTGACGAGTACACCTGGATTCGCAAAGCGGAGATTCTGACCTTTGAAGAGATCGTGCGGTTAGCGAGGATCTTTGTTGACCTGGGAGTCCGCAAGATTCGTTTGACGGGAGGCGAGCCGCTGGTTCGTCAGGACTTGCCGATCTTGGTCCGTCAGCTCGCTGGGCTGCAAGGCTTGAGCGAACTCTCTTTGACCACGAATGGAGCCTACCTGGCTGACCTTGCCCCGGATTTGAAAGCGGCGGGCTTGAAACGAGTCAACGTCAGTATCGACAGCCTTGACGCTCAGAAATTCAAAAAGATCACTAAGCGGGGTGATCTGGCCAAAGTTCTGGCGGGCGTCTTTACTGCCAATCGGATCGGTTTGCGACCTATCAAGATCAACGCCGTCATCGAGAAGGGACTGAATGACGACGAAATCCTGAGTCTGGCTGACTTCGGTCGGATTCACCTGTTCTCGATGCGATTTATCGAGTACATGGACGTGGGCAATGCCAACAGCTGGCGGTCGGATAAGATCGTCACTAAAGCCGAGATCCTGTCCATCATCCGCCGGCAGTATCCGCTGAGGGAGATGGGGCGAAGCGGAGGGACGGCTCCGGCAGTGGATTTTGAGTATGTTGATGGCCGGGGTGATGTCGGCGTCATCTCGTCTGTGACGGAACCGTTCTGTTTTGGCTGCACGCGGGCACGTCTTACCGCTGACGGCCGATTGGTGACCTGCCTCTTTTCTGAGAAAGGCTTTGATCTGAAGAGCCCATTACGCCAGGGAGCCACAGATCAGCAACTGTCATCGATGATCCAGGGGATTTGGGAAAAGCGGGTAGATCGCTACTCAGAGGAAAGACTGGAAGCCCTGACCGCCAATCAATACGACGCGTCGCATCGCCGAAAGATTGAGATGATCAGCTTAGGTGGATGACCGCGGTCCTTCCACCTTTTGGCCTCGCCTCTCGCCCGCCCTCCATTGCGCACCAAGTTATCTTTCCTTTCAGGCACAACGACCGACGCATCCTCAGGTCCACGCCGGACAGACCTACATTCAGGCCACGTTGGTGTGTCAGCATTTCCCGAAGGGGAACTTTGCCGTTTTTTCTCCCGAGTCGGAGAGGACCTAGAAAGTGCCACTCTGCAATGCGAGCGGCGACCGCCGATGTCACCCGAAGGGGCTCGTCTCGCCCCTTTGAAAATCACCACGGCTGGTCTAAGATGTCAGGGATCATTGTAGAGAGAGGGGTAGTTCTCCGCTGCAATGCCGAATGCTCCTCCGTTTTCCCAGGGAATGGTTGATGGGATTTGCCGAGTCGGAAGTTGGAATACGGGTGCGTCAAGTCGGCGAGATGATAGCGCGCAGCGCTGAGAAGGTCAGAAGGGATCCGCATTCTGTCCAACTGGTAGCCGTCTGCAAGACCGTGGAGGTCACTCGGATTCGACTGGCATTGGAGGCCGGCGTCAATTCTCTGGGGGAAAACCGCGTCCAGGAAGGGCAAGCGAAACGGCCGGAACTGAAAGGCTATGCCTTCCAGTATCATCTCATCGGCCCGTTGCAGCGCAACAAGGTGAACAAGGCCCTCGATGTGTTTGATTGGGTCGAAACGGTGGACAGCATTGAGTTGGCGCGCAAGCTAGACGTTGCCTGCCGGAACCAGGCCAAGATTCTTCCGATTCTGGTGCAGGTGAAGCTTGCTGAGGAGCCGACGAAAGCTGGACTAGTCGAGCCTCAACTGCTGGATTTCTTACAGGAGATCAGTGAGTTCAGGGGGCTTTCGATTCGAGGGTTGATGACCGTTCCGCCTTTCTTTGATGCGCCGGAGGATGCACGACCGTACTTCCGTCAACTGCGACTCCTGGCGGAACGTGTCAAAGCTCGGAACATTCCCAATGTCGAGATGAAAGAGTTGTCCATGGGAATGAGCCACGATTTCCACGTGGCCATCGAGGAAGGTGCGACAATTGTTCGGATTGGAACGGCCATATTTGGTACTCGGCCCAGCATCGACCGCGGGTAACGTCGGGCGGTTGGACTCCGGCGGGTTGGCGATGGCCTGATGCGCCTCATGATGTGATGATATCGTTGACGACCCACGATGATGGCAGTCGATCCTTTGCCGTGAAAGTCATAACGGGAGCTCCGCGCAACGCTCTGGCCGGAATTGACAGCGGGACGCTGAAAGTCAGGCTTCACGCCCAGCCCGTCGAGGGCAAAGCCAACGAGGAACTTTGCAAGTTCCTGGCCGAACTGCTGGGTGTATCGAAATCTCGCATCGAGATTCACTCGGGAGTGAAGTCCAGAAGAAAGCGAATTCGTGTCTATGGTTGCGACGAGGAGAGAATTTTTGAACGACTCCGATCGCCGCAACCCACTCCTAATGAGAGCTGCTGAGATGCTTCCGAAGAATATCAAAGCCTGGATGGTTACTTTCTGTGCGCTGCTGTTTCCTGGGTTGGGTCATCTCCTCTTGGGAAGATGGGTCAGAGCCCTGCTATTGGCGGCGGCCATTTTGCTTCTTTTTGGCATGGGGTTGAAGCTGGAGGGCAAGCTGTACACCTTGAGTCAGGAAGAATGGATTATGAATCTTCCGTTCCTGGCTGACGCCAGCATTGGAATTCCTTATGTGCTTGCCATGCAGTGGGGATACGGAGAGGGTAACCTCCAGAATCAGTCCTACGAATACGCTACGACGTTTCTCCTGGTTGCAGGATTGTTGAATCTGCTGGTCTGCCTGAACTGCTGGGATCTGGCCATCGGTCGAAAGAGATGAAGGTTGTCGTATTTGAGCCGTCGTATCGCCTAGCCCTTCGTCGGGCAGTTGTGGTCTTATGGAAATCTCTCACCTAAGCGCGGTTTTGATCTTCTCGCTCTCCGTTTCGATCGTGTTCGCCCTGACGAGCAAAGAAACGTTGCGGGAGCAGGTCCAATATGGGGTGCTGGTATTCTTCCTTTTCCTGGGTGTGGCACTTGGGTTGGGATGGATTATGTACCCCTTCCCTGGTTAGTTTCTGTCGCAAAGTGGCTTTATCTCCCGCTCAGCATGCGGTGAGGGGTAGGCCGCGCGTGAGACCGCTGTCCCCCGTCGCGCATTCAAAAAGCGTGTGCTGGAGCGCCCGCCCCACCTGGAGCGTTTTGCGACAAAAACCAGCTAAGAGTCATTGGCTCTGAGTGGCTGAGCCAGACAACACCCGCACCGCATCCAGGATGAACTCGCAGCACTGATCGTAGTCGAATTGCCCGGTGTTGAGCGTCAAATGGTAAAGCGTGGAGTCGTTGACATCCGCGGCATAGAAGTGGCGCAGGTAGTTGGCCCTGGACCGATCGATTTCCGCGATGTTCTTCCCGGCCTCTTTGGCGGAAACTCCCAACATGCCGGCAATCCGGGAAACGCGGATGTCCCAAGGAGCGACGAGGCGTACATGAAGGGCGTCTCTGCGATCCTTGAATACGATCTGACTTCCGCGGCCCAAAACAATGAGCCCCGGCTCGGCCGCCAATTGTTTCAGGATCTCCTGGGTGGCCTTGAGGTAACGGTCTTCGGTGAAGAAGATCTCCGGCTCGATGTGGGACAGATTGTAATTCAATCCGTAGTCTGGAGAAAAATGACTGCTAATCCTGAGAGAATCAACCAATAGGTTCCACTTGCTGTACGACTCCTGATCGTACTTGGCTACCGATTCTTCTGCGACGCCCAGACTTCGGGCGATTTCATAAACCAGCTCCTTTCCGCAAAGCCTCATCCCGAGCCTATTTGCAAGCCGGCTGCCCAGAGATCGCCCGCCGCTTCCCCTCTCTCGGGAGATCGTGATCAAGTTGATCATGGCCGCGGCTGAGCCTTTCCCTGGTGATGGAACCGCGGAAGGGCGACGTGACAGAGCATCCGTGTAACCTGCTCGGCCGTGAACTCCATCAAGGAAGCCGCCTCCTGCATGGCGTCCCGAAGCTCCATGGGACCTTTCACGATACTGAAGATGGCGCTGAACCCCTCCTGGTACAGGTTCTCGATTTGATCGGCAACGCTGCCAGCAATTCCGATGACAGGCAGGCCATGTCTGGAGGCCAGCTTGGCCAGCATTCCCGGTCCCTTGCCGAAAGGCGTTTGAAAATCGATGCGGCCCTCACCCGTGATGACCAAGTCCACTTTGGGAAGGATCTGGTTGACTTTCAGGAGATCGAAAATTAGCTCGCTGCCCGGTCTGAGCTCGGCGCCGAGGATTCCTTTGAAGCTCCCAGCGATGCCGCCGGCAGCACCGGTGCCGGGAATCCTTGAGACGTCCCGGCCGAAGGTCCGTTCGATCAGTTTTCCAAATCGTGCTAAGGCCTTGTCGAGTTGCCGGACCATCGGAGCGGTTGCACCCTTCTGGGGGCCAAACACAGCCGCGGCCCCTTTGGGACCGATCAAAGGATTATCCACGTCACAGGCCACCAGGAGCTTTGCCTTCCTAAGGGCAGAATGCATCGATCGGCAGTCGATCCCGCGAAGGGCAACCAGGCCCTCACCGCCGGCTGCGACGGGTTTCCCGTTGCCGTTCAGAAGCCGGATGCCCAAGGCCTGCAGCGCTCCAATCCCGCCATCTACAGTGGCGCTTCCGCCGATTCCAAGAATGATGTTTCGGACACCGGCATCCAGAGCCGCCCGAATGAGCTGCCCTGTTCCGAAACTGGTCGTTTTCATCGGATTGCGGCGGCCTGGCGGAACCAGCGCCAGCCCCGAGGCCCGAGACATCTCAATGATTGCTGTCTTTCCGTCTCCGGTCAGGCCATACTCAGCTGTGATTTTCCTCCCCAGCGGATCCAAAACCCGTGCTTTGCGGACCGAGCCGCTCGTGCCGGCCACTACGGCTTCCAACGTGCCGTCCCCTCCGTCCGCGATCGGAATCCGAAAGATTTTGGCCTTCGGGTGAACCTTGAGAACTCCGCGGGAGATGGCTTGAGCAGCCTCCATCGCCGTAAGGCTCTCTTTGAAAGCATTGGGCGCTACCAGAATTCGAATTGGTCTGTCAGATGCCATTTACGTTTGCACCAAAGACTGCCAGCCGGCTGGATTGGGATGGTATGCAAAAGGCCGAAGACCAAGTCTTTCAGCCTCTCTCAGGCGCTCTAAGGCACTGTGCGAGGACGACGCCCAAAGGCTCGTGCGGTCTCGACTCACAGATGCGAAAACTGATTTTCCTCTTCCTCCTCCCGCTGTGGCTTGATGCCCAGTCGCCTGTCCAGGAACTCTCGGGCCAGATGCCTTCCACCGAAACCAAAGGCAATGGCAAGGCTCAAGACAATGCCGCCGAACAAGATGGAAAACGCCGCGACGATTGTGTTCTGGCCGATGCCCAGCTGCTCCAAAGCCAGGGAAAGCGTAAACACGAGGAGGAGAGAATCGATTCCAATGCTCAGAAGCTTGGCCGATCTGATTTGAGCGTTCACGGCGCCAATCAGCACGCTGCGAGCGATGAACTTGCTGAAAATGAATCCCACAACGAAGATGAAAATCGCAACGATCAGATTAGGAAGGAACGTAAAGAACCGGGCGAACACACCCGACATGACCGCCTCATCCAAGTTTCGAAGTCCGATCATGAAGAAGCTGATCACAATCAACCAATAAATTCCTGAAGCCAACAGGTCGGAAGTCGGCTTTCGAATATTTCCTTTAGCCAGAATAGCGTTGAGCCCAATCTGGTGGCAGAACTTATCGAACCGAACAGCTACTAAACTTCGCCGGATAATCTGCGCGGCGAGCCACCCAAAGAGCAGGCCCACCAGGATCAGGACAAAGGTTCCCAGAAGTCTCGGAATGAAGAGCACCAGCTCCTCATACAAGCGACGCATCGGCAAGAGGAGGGCCATTTCGAAGAATTCGCGCATTGGTGTCACCTCCTTCAGACTAAGAAGCAGCGGGTATCAGCCTCGCCACTTCTCCACAAGGTAAGGTTTCAGGTTCTCGTACTCGAGACATAGAAGCTCGAGTTTGTTCTCCACTTCGGCAGCGGTGCTGTGCTGCGTTTCAATGACGAAGGAAGCCGTGCGGCCCAAGTAGAGAGGCGTGAGCGACTTGATCAGGTGCGATCGTTCCATCCGGCGCTTGTAATGAGCGACGGCGAATTCATAGACCGTTCGAGCCCAAACCGCGTCCGGAAAGTGAAAGCTGGAAGCATCGTCCTGAGCTAGCGCCTTCAAAGTGGCCATGATCTTCTCGGACAGAAACTGACTCCAGATGTCTCCCAGATCCTTCACGCCCTGGCGAAACGCCGCAATCATGCGGTCGAGGTTGACATTGACAGGTTCCAGACCCACTTCAAACGGAAATCCGAAGATTGGACAAGGCTCAGAGCCGCTGACCGAGCACCACACCGGCTCGTACGTCTCCATCAGGTTAAAGACGGCGCCCACTACCTGCACCAGCATTGCACTCAGATCGCTGCCGGGGTCCTTAGCATCATGAATCTTGGCTCCGAGAAAGGACTGGCAGACTTTGTATCCCTCGGCCACCGCCGTGGTGGTCATCCAGATGTCGATACCAAACCGAGCTACATCGCTCTCCCAAACGTCTTTGGTCAGGAAGTGAGAAGCCAGACGCCCGGAGAATCCGAAGTCGCCCCCGATGGGTTGCCGGATTCGTTTGCCATAGAGGGCTCGGGTCAACGGATAAACAATGCTGTTGGTAATGGTCCCGTCATACTTGTGCCGGAGATAGTAGGGGGAGACATAGTCGAACTGTTCATTCAGGACCGGTTTGATCAGCAACTCGATCCACTCCGGAGTGATGCTTCTAAGGTCGGAGTCCACGACCACACAGACCTTTGCGTTGAGGTTCTCGGCAATCTGGAAAATGGTGCGAAAGGCGCTCCCTTTTCCGGGAATGCCGTGGTAGGGCGTGATGATCTTGGTGATCGGCCCGGCCGGTTGAGAAAACATGATGAGGCGAGAATCCTCGATCGTTGACTGGTGCACAACACGGCTGGTTTCGTCCTTGGAGCCCCCGTCCGAGTTGACGATGATGGAGCGATAGTCGGGAAAATACTTGGCCAAGCCGACGGTAACAGCCCGAATCACATGTCCAATGGTGCGGGCGTTGTTGTAGCTGGGAATGCCCACCAAAATGTCTGTTGCCTTGATCCTGTCGATCTGCTGCAGAACTTCGGGGTTCAGTATGAGTTGAGTGGACATCGATCTTTGAACCGGATGTGGATGCTCAGCCCCGGGCTTGTTTTGACCCAGCGCACAATCTCAATTGCTGACTCTTCTCGTTCTTGAGAGGCTTTCTATCTTCTGAGAAACGGCCAGAAACCATCCGTCAGGTCCCGGCGCAGGAACGCATTGTACTTGCGGCAGCTTGCGAAGAACTCCAGGATCGTGAGAGCCGTCTGGCTTCGCCACCAGGTACGGAATATCGACGTTCCTTAACAGCGACAAATCGTTCGCGCTGTCGCCCAGCCCAACAAACTCTCCCACCCGACGGTTTTCCCGGTAAGCCTTCTTGAGGATTCGGACCGCACGGCCCTTGTTGGAGGCTCCAGTCAGATGAAAGAAGCGACCTCCCCGTACGACCCTGCAACCCAGATCTCGCGCCTGCTGCTTCAGTACTTCCAGATCGGTCGGGTTGGGTTCCTGGAGGAAAATAAAAGGTTCGTCGTACTCCCGCCGCAAGGCCAATGCAGCCTCTTCCTTAGGAAGTCCTGTCCAGCGCACTACTTCGGCGAGATCCATCTCATGAAATCCCATGATATGTAATTTGAGCAGGCTTTTCAAGTTACGGAGGGCCTCGACCAGCTCAGGATAGGGTTTCCCAAGCTCGATGCAAACATAATTCTCTCGAGCCAAAGCCAAGGACGGTGGCGATGCAAAGTAACCGGAGGGAACAAAAACAGCGCCTCCATTTTCGACCACAAAGGGGTCACCGATGCCCATTCGGATTCGATAGGCTTCGATCTCGGCGCGTGTCTTACTGGAGGATAGGACGACCGGAATCCCGTACTGCCGAAGCAACGTCAGCAATGGTCGGACCGGTTCGAAGGAGTAGTCGGCATGCCTGATGAGGGTGCCATCCAGGTCGGTGAAGATGACGAAAGGAATCAAAGGATTTTTTCGCTCCATGGGCAGGTTGCTCCTCTGCTGCCGCTCCGGGTTCAGGACCGGTCACCCAGCTTTCACTGGATCGGCGAGGCCAACAGCATTATGCTCGATGCACGCCAGACGTGTCACATCGATTGCCTCCCGGCCGGCAAACGAGCCACTTTCTAGCACCTGGACGCCTTCCTGGCTGCCGGTGCCCTCGAGTGTTCCTGCGCTCGAGCCGTCGGCTCGACATCAGCGCCCACTCTCCTCCCATCTCCGTTCCTGTTGGCTTTTGTGTTTGACGATTTGGCATAATCACCTTCTTGTGTTTGGCGGTCTGCGCTGGATCCGGCCATGGCTGCAATTTGTTGTGCTGACTGAGGAGTCGAATGAACAGCCAAATGTACTTATGGATTGGGTTTTCCACCTTCGTGCTGGTCATGCTGATGCTGGACCTCGGCGTCTTTCACCGGAAGGCGCACGTCATTCAGATGAGGGAAGCGTTAATCTGGTGTTGCGTTTGGATAGGGCTGGCACTCTTGTTCAATGTCGGCGTCTACTTCTGGCAGGGTAAGGTTAAAGCCTTGGAGTTCCTCACCGGTTACCTCATCGAGGAAGCTCTGAGTGTCGACAATCTGTTCGTTTTCCTCTTGATCTTCTCGTACTTCAGAGTCGATCGCCAGTACCAGCATCGGGTGTTGTTTTGGGGGATATTGGGGGCCATTATCATGCGGGCGACCTTTATCGCCCTTGGGGTTACGTTGATTCAAAGATTTCATTGGATTATCTACATCTTCGGCGCCTTTCTGATTGTCACGGGCGTCAAGATGGCTGTTCAAAAGGACAAGGAGATTCATCCTGAAAAAAACCCCGTGCTGCGGCTTTTCCGACGGATGTTCCCCGTTACGGACAACTATGTAGACGGCAACTTTTTCGTTCGGATAAACGGCCGTTTGTTGGCAACGCCTATGTTCGTCGTTTTGCTGCTGGTGGAGACAACCGACCTGGTGTTTGCCTTGGACTCTATTCCCGCAGTCCTGGCCATCACGCATGATCCTTTCATTGTCTTTACCTCGAACATCTTCGCAGTGATGGGGCTGCGCTCGATCTTTTTTGCTCTGGCTGGGATTATCCAGTTGTTCCAGTATCTGCAGTACGGACTGTCGATCATCCTCATTTTCGTTGGCGCAAAAATGGTGCTGTCCAACGTTTACAAGGTTCCAATCGGCGTGGCGCTTGGTGTGGTGGCGGGGATTCTGGCCATTTCGGTGATCGCTTCCATCCTGTGGCCACCCAAGAAAGATCCCGTGCCGGTGGCCGAAGGCAAAGAACTCTCGAATTGACTCCATTCCGCAGCGACAGGCGATTGCCGGCCACCCTGGAACCATCTGTTCCAAAAGCCCTCCACCCAGCGCGTGATGCCGGCGTGGACAGACCTGACCTCTTAACCTTACGCCTTACCAATCAGCTGTGCTTCCAGCACGAGGAGAGGCGTTTTCCTCTCAATGGACTGAAGACGGCAGATCCGATAGCCAGTGGCCTGTAGTTGTTTGCGTACCAGCCTTTCACGAAACCCGGGTTGCACCAGATAGAATCTACCGCCCGGTTTGAGCTTCAATCGGCTGGCATCGATCAGTTCAGACAAAGTCAGGTGCACCTCGTGGCGAGCACTGGTTTTTTGGGCGTTCGGGCTCAAGCGTCCAGCCTCAATGGGCCAGTAGGGCGGGTTGGCGGAGACCACGTCAAAGTGGTCGCTTTGGGGCGACACGAAGTCGCCCCAATTGATGTCCGCCAGCTTCCGGACGTCGCCCTGAACCATCTGAATTTGATCGCCAAAACCGTTCAGCTGGACATTGAGCCGTGCCAACCCGACTAGATCGGGATCACGCTCAATCCCAACTGCCGTCCGAAAAGACAGGCGGTTTCTTAGCAAGAGGGGAATGACGCCCACGCCGGAACAGAGATCAAGCAGGCATTCGGAACTTCCGATTGTGATGAAGTTCGCCAACGTGACCGAGTCCTCGGAGAATCGATAGCCCGAGCGTGGTTGGGCGATTCTGAGTCCGTCATCAAGAATGGTTAAGTCCCAGTCGTTCATCCGGCGTCTGAGCCATGCGAAGGTCAATTCCCTGAATTGTAAGGCCCCTTGACTCGCTTCGCCGCCAAGTCAGCTCGCCATCATTCTACAGGACTGGGCCGTTTCTTGACCGGTTCTCGGCCCGGTGCTATAGTGGCCCTACTTCCGGCAGCCTAACTGATCCTTGCCGCCGTTCAGCACGGACCCAGGCAGGATTTCCACCCTCGCTTACCTATGACCTCCAAGATTTACTACGCTTCGGCCCTCTACCAGGTCGCGCGATCGATCAACTCGAGTCTGGAGTTGTCACAGGTCCTGAATCTTCTGGCAAAGAGCACGGCCGAAGCCACACAGGCCAAGGCCTGTTCGTTGCGCCTGCTGAGTCCCGACAAGCAGTTGCTGGTAATGGGCGGAGCCTATGGACTCAGCACCGGCTATCTGCGAAAGGGCGACGTCGAGGTCGAAAAGAGCCGGGTGGACCAGGAGGCTCTGCAAGGAGTGGCGGCCATCATTCCGGATGCTACCAACGACCCGCGCTTTCAGTATCCGGAAGAAGCCCGAACCGAGTTCATCCGTTCCATTCTCGTGGTTCCTCTCATGTTGCGAGACACGCCCATCGGCGTGCTGCGCCTGTACATGAAAGATGTTCATGAGTTTGCCGAGGAAGAAATCGGGTTCGTCAAGGCCATCGCCAACCTCGGCGCCATCGCCATCGAGAATGCCAAGCTGTACGAGGCGCTCAAAGAGGAGATGGGCGACCTGACCGAGGACGTTAACGAAATGGCCGAACGCCTGCACGAGAGCCGGCTACAGGTGGCGCGGCAAATGGATGCCTTAGGTTACGAGAAGTCCCGCCTGGAAACCATTCTGGCCAGCATGGGTGAAGGAGTGATTGTGACCGATCCGGACTTCAACATTCTGCTGGTTAATACGGCAGCGGAAACCCTGCTCGATTTTCAAAGACAGGACGTCATCGGAAAATCCGGGGATTTGTGTTTGCCTTTGACCAAACAGGAACTGGAGCCCATTCTCTTGAGCGCGTCCGTCACGAAGCCCTCACCACCTCTGGTCAAGCGATTCAAAAACAAGGTGTTGAGCATTCTTGTCAATCCGATTCGAGACGAAGGCGGCGACATCTTCGGCGCCGTCAGTCTGTTGCGCGACATCACGGAACAAGCAGCCATCGAGGAAATGAAGACCGAGTTCATTTCCATCGTGTCTCATGAACTGCGCACTCCCTTGACTCCCATCAAGGGATACATCGACCTGATCGTGGAGGGCGACGCGGGCGATGTTACCGAGGAGCAGTCCAACTATCTGAGCATCGTGCAGGCCAACACCGATCGCCTGGTGGCCATGGTGAACGATTTGCTGGATATCTCCCGTATTGAGGCGGGCAAGATCGACCTGGAGATCAAGCCTGTCGACATGGCGGAGATTGTCCGCGACGTGGTGGCGTTCCACCAAAAGCAGATTGAATCCAGACAGATGAGGGTCACTCTGAAACTGGACTCCGCTCGAACGAAAGTGAGGGCGGATCGCGGACGAATAACCCAGGTGATGCACAACCTGATCAGTAATGCCTATAAATACACGCCCCCCGGCGGGGCCATTACCATCGAGAGCCAGCCAGATGGAGAGTTCTTGGATGTCTGTGTGTCCGATACCGGCCTCGGCATTTCCAAGGAGGACCAGAAGAAGCTCTTCACCAAGTTTTTTCGGGCCGAGAACCCCACCACCAAAGACGTCGGCGGAACGGGCCTGGGTCTTGCCATTGCCAAGTCGATCGTCGAGAAACATGAAGGAGAGATCTGGGTTGAGAGCCAGCTAGGCAAGGGGGCGAAGTTCCACTTCACCCTGCCTCTCCTTGAGCCCATGCCGATCGAAGCCCGACCAAAAACCGCCTGGCGCCGGGCTACCCGCAAAATCCTGGTGGTTGACGACGAGGTTGACGTGGCCCGTTTGATCAAGATCCAGCTGGAGCGAGCAGGCTATCAGGTGTCAGTAGCCTCCTCGGGCGAAGAGGCGCTGGAGAGGGTGGCCGATGAAGTCCCACATTTGATCACGATGGACGTTTTGTTGCCCGGCATGAGCGGGTTTGATGCGATCCGTGCGTTGCGGTCGAACCCCAAGACCGAGGATGTTCCTGTCATCGTCATTTCCATCCTTCACGACTCGGAACGCGCCCGGGAACTGGATGTGGATGAGTACCTCGACAAGCCCATTGACGAAGAGCAGTTGCTGGAAACGGTAGAGCATGTCCTGTCTCACGGTCGAAACATCCTGGTATTTGAAGCCGATCCGACCACTCGCCAGAATCTCGAAGAAGTTTTATCTCAGCGGGGCTATCACCTGACGTTCGCCCAAGATGGGCTGGATCTGCTGGTCCAAGCCCGGAAACAGCAACCGGAGCTCATTCTGATGGACCTGCAGCTTCCCGACATGGATGGTTACGAGGTATTGCGACGCTTGAATAGAAGACCGGAGACGGTCGACATCCCGGTTATTGTCACCACGGACAGTCCAAAGGAAGTGGTGAGCAATGTGTTGGCAGTCGGCGGCAACGACCTCCTTAGAAAGCCACTGGACCTCGATGCCCTCGTGGTGGAGATCGAACGGTTCATGGAGGACGTCTGAGACGCTGCAGCCTGGCTGTGTTTCCCATCAGCCGGTTAGCCGAAGTTGGTTCTTTCGGAACGAGTTATTCCTGTTAGAATGCGGCAGACGAGGAGAGTGGCATGGTCATTCGTGTCCTGGCGGTGGATGATGAGCCCGACGTGCTAGGCTTGGTGCAGACCAAGCTGCAGAAGGCCGGATTTGAAGTGAGCTTGGCGACAAATGGGGAGGATGCCGTCTCACTGACGCTGGCCGAAAAGCCCGACGTGGTGATCATGGATGTCATGATGCCGAAGCTGGACGGACTGACCGCTTGTACGCAGATTAAGAATGCCATGGGTGGGGAGGCTCCAATCATCATCCTGTTGACGGCCCGGGGGCAAGAATCGGATGTGGTAGAAGGACTGAGTTGTGGAGCTGACGACTACATGGTCAAGCCTTTTGCTCCCCGGGAGCTGGTGGCTCGCGTGAACGTGGCCCTGATGAAGGCCGGCAAGAGCACCGAGACGTTTTGAGAGGCGGGAGTGATGGCCCTGCTCAGTGACAGGCAGGATCATTCCTGGACGACGGATGCCAACGACCAAGATCCAGCTGGAGACCGGGGTCACCTCGGAATCCGGCCATCGCGATGCCGAACGGCTGGTTGCGCAGAAACGCGGGCTGTTATGGATTGACCTGATCGCTCCTTCGGCACAGGAACTGGAGCGACTGCAGCGAACGTTCGAGTTTCATCCTTTAAGCATCGAGGACAGCAGCCATTTTCATCAACGCTCAAAGGTCGATCAGTACGAAGGCTATCTCTTTATCACTCTCTATTCCCACCGCTTCGAGCGCCAAACCCAAGAGATTGTGGCGGAAGAGCTCCACGTTTTCCTGGGCAGCAACTATCTGGTTACCGTGCATCAGACGCCCATGCCGGCGCTTTCCAAGGCTCGTGAGCGCTACGAACGAGAAGTGGAAGCCTTCAAGAAGGGCCCCGATTTCTTTCTGTACCTGATCGGTGATGAACTGGTGGACAGCTATTTCCCTTTGCTGGAGGAGATCGAAGATCGCATCGACGATCTGGAAGAAAGCATCGAGTCCGGTGCCCAGCCCATGCTGACCCACTCGATCTTCAATCTCAAACAGCAGCTCATCCACCTTCGCAAGGCGACCGGTCCGCAGAGAGAGGTCTTCAACGCCCTGTCCACAAGGAGTTACGAGTTGGTAGACCGGCGCTCTGCCATCTACTTCCAGGACGTGTACGATCATGTCGTGAGAATCTACGAGATGATCGAGACTCACCGCGACCTGCTTGGCAACGTCCTGGATGCCTACTACTCCGCCACCTCCAATCGCCTAAACGAGGTGATGAAGCGGCTGACGCTCATTGCGACCATCTTCATGCCGCTGACCGTCGTCACCGGCCTGGGAGGTGTGAATTTCCGCCACATGCCCTTTGAGAGTCCCTTGGCGTTCGGACTACTGCTGCTCTCCCTGGTGACTCTTCCGTTTGGGATGTGGCTGTGGTTCAAGAGCCGCAAATGGCTGTAACTCCACCAGGGCTCAAGCTTCCTTTTCTCCAATGAAGTGTCGGAAAAACGAGCGGCGGGTGATTGGGAAGTTCTTTGATCGAAAACCGGGCCGTTCGACCAAAAACCCCTCCTTTAACAGGTGTAAATCGCTCATCAGCTCCCGCGCTGTGGGATAGCGCTCAGTCGGCTCCTTCTCCAGGAGACCAGACAGAACCTGGGTCCAGCTATGGGAGGCATCTGCCCTGACCTTGTTCAGGCGAGGCAGATCGCGTGCCAGGATCTGGCGACAGCACTCTTCCGGGTCGTCGCCAAGAAACAGGAATTCTCCGAGGAGGAGCTCATACAAGATCAGTCCCAGCGAGAAAAGGTCACTTCGAGCATCCGAGTCGGCGCTTCTCACCTGCTCGGGAGAAAGGTAGGAAATCTCGGAGAGGGGAGGCCTCCGAGGCTCCTGATACGAAAAAAGAGGGGAGCCGGCTTCCGTCTCGCTCTGCTCCAGATCCTCCGGCAAACGAGTCAATCCAAAGTCCAGAATCTTGAGGTGTCCGTCCGAAGAGACCAAGAGAGTGTTGCTGGTAATTCGGCGATGGACAACGCCGACTTCGTGGGCAAAGATCAGCGCATCGGCGGCTTGGAGAGCTATGCGAAGGACGAAATCAAACGGGGAGGGGCCTGAGGCAATCCGCTCCGACAAGGACTGCCCGTACACGAACTCCATCGGCACGATTGTAAATGTGGGAAGTGATTCAATGGCGAAGACCCGCCCAATCTGAGGATGATTGAGCTCAGCCGCCCTTAGGATGTCGTCTTGGAACTGGAGGTGAAGCGGGTTGCCCTCGTCCAAAGGACGAAGGATCTTCAAGGCCAAGGTTTTGCGCTGGCGGATGTGGAGGGCCTTGTATACCACTCCTGACTCACCGAGGCGCGTGGCCGCCAGGATGCGGTAATCTCCAAGATTCTTTCCAATCAGCGTCATGCGAAAACGTCGGCGGTGTCACTCATGAGACTCAGGAACTCCTCCTTTGCCTCAGCGTCCAGAGCAGCAAACCCAAAATGATCAAAATGGGAATAATTGAGTCAAACAGAAAGTAACGGCCTGACTGGCCGATGTAGTGGTAAGAATGACTGGCAGACAAAGTACAAAGGGCCAACCCGAAAGACCAGGTCAGAAACAGGCGCAACCTCTTTCGGATTTTTTCGGGAGAACGGTCCTCAGCCGATTCTTCGTTCATGCCAAACCCAGCTGCAGCACGATGAGGTTGAGCACCAGTAGGAACACAGACAGAGCACCGTAGGCCAGCAGCGAGACCTGCCACATTTTCATGGGTACTCTGCGAGCGGCAGATGGCGTCATCATCACCAGGTTGTAGCCACAAAAGCGGCAGTACGCTTCGGCTGCGGTTTTTCTCCTGCAGGCAGGACAAAGCAAGGTCTTGGACTTAAGGATAGGTCGGCTTTTCTTATAGGAATACTGCTCGCGACCGGATCGAATCAATAGCAGTCCGATACCCAGAACCGCTAAGTCCCGAAACCAATGCAACAGGTAGCCATTCGGATAGGCCGAATGATGGCCTTGAATCTGAAACAGGAATGGCCAGAGGGCAAAGCGATAGTTGTCCACTTTCTGCATGACCGCCAACAGCTCGCAGGCGATGACCATGTGCAGAAACAGCACGACAAGAAACCCTCCGATCCCGTAGCAAATCCATGCCAGCGTTCGTCTCATGATGACTCTGCCCCAGCGCCAGGGTGCTCTCGCTGTACGAAATCTGTCCGCTGATTGTTAGTGAGGGGCACGGGCGTTCCGGCTTGGCTCCTGTGCCCCGTGCTGTTTCTCAAAGCCTTCATAGTAGGTGTTCCAACTGGCAACACACTCCAGGCAGAGCACCTCCGAGAAACTTGACTTGGTGACCTTCCAGTTCCGAATGAGCAATGAGTTACGAACCAGTTGCAGCACCGACACCCTCTTGCCGCAACTCTTACATTTCAGCATGGCCATTCCGCAGGGTCGCAGGTGGATTAGAACGGGATGTCGTCGTCCGTGATGTCAGTGTCGGGCCCCGAGTCTGGAGACCCTCCTGGCGCTGCCGCAGCTCGCTCTGGGCGGGCTTCATCGGCCCTTCCCAGCATCACCATCTGGTCGGCGCGCACCTCGGTTGTATACCGTTTGTTGCCTTCCTTGTCCTCCCAGGAACGGGTTTGCAGTCGCCCCTCAATGTAGACTTGTTTGCCTTTGGCGAGATACTGACCACAGATTTCCGCCAGCTTGCTCCAGGCGACTATGTTGTGCCATTCCGTTTTCTGCTGTTTTTCTCCACTCTGATCCTTCCAGACTTCGTCTGTTGCAATGGAGAAGCGGGCGATCGGCGTTCCTCCCTGAGTGTATTTCACTTCGGGGTCTTTGCCCAGCCGACCGATGAGGATGACCTTGTTGACAGACCCAGCCATGGTGCCACTCCCTTCGATGATGCTAGTGCAGTTAACTTCAGATTCAGAGAAGTGCGAAGACGCGGCGTCGCGGTTCTAGCGGCGAGATGCCGACCGTCGGCTGGGAGCTGTGGTGCTCTCACCCATCGCACTGAGCCGATCCTTGGCCAGCTGGGCGGCATCGGAGTACGGAAACTTCTGAATGACCGCACGCAGTTCGCGGATCCCCTCGGCGTTGTTCTTCATTTCAAGCAAGCTGTAAGCCTTCTTCAGAGCCGCGGCCGGGGCTTTGTCACCCTTGGGATAGGTCTCAACCACCTTCTGGAAGACCAGAATCGCGTCCGGAAACTTGCGCTGGACGTAGGCGCACTCGCCAACCCAATACAACGCGTTATCCGAAAGATCGGTGTCGGGGAAACTCTTCAAGTACTCCTCAAAGCCCTGCTTGGCCAGGTCGTAGTTTCCCTTCAAGTAGTCGCCGTAGGCCGCATCATACACTTCCGCAGGCGACGCTCCCGGACGTAGGCCCGAACTGGTTGTGTCCAACGTTTCCACCCGGGTCTTGGTTTCAGCCAATTGCTGAGAGAGCTTGGATAACCTGTCGAGGACCAGATTGATGCTGGCATCCAGCGATGCATAATGAGAGCCCATCGAGTCGATCTTGGCTGTGACCGCGGCTTGAGTCTGCTGGTTGGAGCCCTTCACGTCCTCGACCACCGTTCTCAATCCCGCCATGCGGTCCTGCAATTGTTCAACCAGCGTCTTAATCACAGCCGTCTGAGAATCGAATGACTTCTGCAAATCACGTACCTGCTGCTGTAAAAGGGTTACATCGGCTTGAAGTCGGATGATCTCCTTGCTGGCCGGATAAACGGTGCCATGGCTGCAAAGTCCAGCGACAACTAAGAAGAGCAATGCTTTCCTATTCAATGTCAATCACCTCCAACCGGCGTATGGCACACAGTCAGTCCGCCTTGCAGATTTGGTTTCATGGTACCAAGTTCTTCCTCAAAAGTCCGGGGAAAACTATGCCATTGAAACCGAGCCCAAGACACAAGAACCCTGTGAGCAACTCACAGGGTTCTTGTTGAGACGCGTTACGAAAACGACTGTTATCTTGCTGTCAGAACAAAGTGGGCGCGGCGATTGCGCTGGTAGCAGTCTTCGGTGGTTTCGCGGCACTGCGGCCGTTCCTTGCCGTAACTGATCGTGTTCATCCGATCTCCCGAGATTCCCAAGGAAGTCAGGTAGTTCTTGGCCGCCACGGCCCGGCGGTCACCCAGACCCAGGTTGTATTCTTCACTACCCCGCTCGTCGCAATGGCCCTCGATGGAGAAGCGGATACTCGGGTTCTGCTTCAGAAAGTCGGCTGCAGCAGAGAGAGTTGGCTTCGCGTCATCGCGGATATCCGACTTGTCGTAGTCGAAATAGATGTCTTGAACGTTGCGGGTAAACAGCTCTTCGATCGACGGCCCAGGCTTTACTGGAGGTGGAGGCGCTGGCGGTGTGGTCACCGTAATGCGGGCCGACGCACTTGCCGTTCCCCCGTCGCCCTTGGCCGTGATGGTGTAAGTCGTGGACTCACTCGGGGAAACCGAGCGGGAGCCGCTGGTGCTGACATCTCCAATCCCCTGATCGATCGAGACATTCGTCGCGTTGGTGGAGCTCCAGGACAAGGTTGACGACTGCCCCTTCTCAATCGTGTTGGGACTCGCGCTGATCGTCACAGTCGGGGCTGCGGGAGGGGGTGGAGGCGGTGGCGGTGGTGTAGGGGCTACAGGAGCTTTCTTTTTACATCCCCCTGCCAGAACGAGCACAAGCAACACAAGTGATACCGAAAACAGACTTCGAGCCTTCCTGATCTTCATCATTCTCCTCCGTATGATAGGTTGTGGTGTCTTTAGATTGGAAAAATGCAAAAATCTTTTGATGCCGTTTCGTAGTGTAACCCAACGACTTAGTGAACTAAAAGAAAAAAAGTCACTTCCGGTTCATTTTTCGAAGTAGTTGGACCAGGCTGGGGCTGTGTTACGACCCGCATGGGTAATCTGAGTCTGGCGTGTCCCATCCACCAGCATGATGAAGATTTGCTTCGAGCCGTTTCGAGACGATTCGAACACCAGGTGCCGTCCGTCCGGTGAAAAGGATGGATGCTCGTTGTTGCCGCTGCTTCGGGTCAGCTGAAGGTAGCGTCCGCTCACGGCATCCATCAGAAAGATATCGAAGTTGGAGGTCAGACTCTTGCGCCAGGCGAAAGCGATCAGATCACCGTTTGGACTCCACGACGGATTCACCGCCTCCCCACCCTCAGTGACCAATCTCCGCACGTTGGCTCCTTCGTCGTCCATCACGTAGATCTGAGCTGACCCGCTGCGATCCGAAACAAACGCGATCTCGCGCCCGGTCTTGGGATTCCAAACCGGAGAGATGTCGACGCCGCGGCTGGACGTGAGTCTCTTAAGATCTCGGCCCCGAATATCGGACAGATAGATTTCCGGGTCCGATGTCTGGCTTGAAGTGAAGGCCATCCGTTCGCCATCCGGTGCAAAGGCTGGAGTGGTGGTAAGACCTCTGAAGATCGGGAAACTCAGGAGGCGGTTGTCGAAAACAGATTGAATATAAAGATCGGGATTTCCGTTGCGATAGGAGGTGTAAGCGATCTTGGTGTTACCCGTGGACCATCGTGGCGTGAGGCTGATGGAGCGGTGGTTGGTAAAAGGCCTCTGTCCGTAACCATCATAGTCCATGGTCCAGACCTCCTTCGCTCCCGACCGATCGGAAGCAAAGGCCAGCTTGGTGGAAGCGATGCCCCTCACGCCTCCGCCGATGCGGAGGACAATCTCATCTGCAAACTTGTGGGCCACCGAGCGAACGCCGGGTTCATCCGGGTCCACGCGATATCTCAGTCCCAGAATGGCCTCGCGGGTTCCGATATCCACCAACCGACACTCCACCACGAATTGACCGCGCTCCAGATAAGCTCTCCCGTAGACCAGATCCTGGGCTCGGACTTCGTTACCTCCCCATTCCTCGAACACCACCTCGCTGGGTTGAGAGGGTAGCTTTAGTGGATAGAAGCTCTTGGGGACCAGCTCAAAGGTTCCCGCCATAGACAGATCGTTCCAAAGCACCTCGTTAAAGAGCTTGGTGAATTGCGTCAACTGAGCTTCCGAACCCATCATCTGGAACTCAGCCACGGCAACACGAGCGATGGTCCCCTCGCTGATTTGAATCCTCAGCTGCGGTTCCTGAGCCAGGCCGTTGCCAACCTGGGTCCCGATCAGGAGCAAAGACAAGAAGGTGCTAAAGGCGGGTTTGAGTGTCATGATCTATGATGTTTACCTCGAGTATTCGAACCACAATTCCACAACTAAACGGCGCTCGCCCCCGGGGAGCGGGGGAAAGCGGGATGCCAGGACAGCCCGGAGAGCGGACCGATCGAGCGTCGGAATGCCGCTTGTCTGCTTGACACCCTCGTTCGCCACGCTTCCGTCCCTCTGAATCTCGAATTGGACCGTTACCCTGGGAGCGGTGCGTACGTTGGGGTTCACTAAGTTTTTCTGCCAATTGTTGCTGATGATCTCCCGAATCTGGCGGACGTACCATCCATACTTCTCCCCGAAAACTCCATCCCCCAATCCGAACCCTCCTGATCCCGACCCAGTCGAGAACTCGGAGTAGTTGAAGCTGGGGGTTCCACCTTCTCCGAAATCGACGCGGTTGCTTGGCTGAGTGACTTGGGCCGTTTGGACAGGCGGCTTTCGGGCTGGCGGTTCGGGTCGGCGAGGCTCCGGTCGCTTCTTTTTTTCTTCGACCTCGAATGCCTTCGGATCGGGCAGTTCGGGGGGCTTTTGAATGGTTTCAGGCAATTGGGTTTGCCCTAGACCCTTCGATTCGGTCGCGATATTGGCTTCAGTCGTGACAACCGGCCGCGGCAGGCTGATGCCCCTCATGTTCTGGACGATTCCCACCGAAATGGCCCCCCCACCCCCCGCATCCGGTGCCCCCCACATCTCGCCTTTCGGATTGATGAAGCCAGGGAGCAGAAAGAAGCCAGCCAGAATCGCACCGTGCGTCAGAAGGGAATAAAGGACGGAGCGCCCAAGCTCTTCCTTGGGAACCTCGAAAATGGTCATTCGGTGAGTCAGCATTGAACCACTCAGGTATCTCTAAAGGCATTCACCGGAATTAGATGCAGGATTCCGCCGGGGGGTAGAGCAGGAATGCCACGGTGTTCGTTTTTTCGACCCTTCGCAAAGGGCGGGAAAGCAGATCGGAAGAATATCTTGAGGGAAAGACGACCCCCATGGTCCGCAACGAACCTCCGTTCAGCAAGAAAGAGTACCTCGAAGCGTGGAAAGTCGAACGTTCTCTATTTTTTCTTCGACTCCAAAGGCTCTGTCACAACGCTCACATTTTCGATGCCGGCCATTTTGGCCCGGTCCATGACCTTGGCGATTGTCCCGAAAGGAACTTCCTCGTCTGCTCTGAGATACACCATGCTATGGGCGGGATCGGCAACCTTGCTTTTAAGGCGAGCCTCGAGTTCGTTAATGTTGACCGGGGTCTGGTCAACATAGAGCAGTTGCTCCCGATCAATTTCAATGACCACCCGCTGCTGCGTCAACTCCCGGACCGTGCGAGTCTTAGGAACGTTGATCTCGATGCCGGACTGAATGATCGGGGCTGTGAGCATGAAAATAATGAGCAGCACCAAGACAACATCGACCAGGGGCACCACATTGATTTCGGACAGTGATGTCTGGGTTCTGCCGTGGGAGTTGGTAAAAGCCATTTTCTAAGGGTGTAAGCTGTGACGGCTCTCGAATCCGTCATTGCGCTTAAGAAAATGTGCGTTCCATCAGGTTCAGGAACTCCAGTGAGAAATCGTCGAGGGCCGCCCCAAACTCTTTCAGTTGGTGGACAAAGTAATTGTAGGCGACCACGGCCGGGATGGCCGCAAACAAGCCGGCTGCCGTTGCGATCAGCGCATCGGCGATACCTGGTGCTACGGCACGGATGGTGGCTGTCCCCTCCGTGCCGAGTCCCGTGAAGGCGTTGATGATACCAAGCACCGTTCCAAACAGTCCAATGAACGGTGCTACTGAAGCGGTCGTGGCTAACCAGCTCATATTGCGCTCCAGCTTGGTGATTTCCACCGAGGAGGCCCGAGACAGGGCACGCTGGATGACATTGATCGTCTTGAGTGTGGGTGTGGGATTGCCGGGTCCGGAGGTGCCCTTCGAAGCGGCCGTGAACTGGGTTTCCAACTCCTCATAACCGGCCAGAAAAACTTCCACCAGCGGGGTGTTGCGGAGCGATTCGCAGGCCGTGCTGATCTCCGAAAACCGTTTGCTCTTCCGGAACATCCTGATGAATGTCTCGGAATCTCGCCTTAGTCTGCGCAGCACGGAGTATTTCTTGTAGATGATCGCCCAAGAAAAGATGGAAAAGAAAAACAGGATGAGCAGTACTGCCTTGGACAACAGGCTCGACGCCATCACCAGCTTCAACAAGTCGGTCTCAGAGCCTTGAGCAAGGAACAACAAAGAGTCCGTCAGGTGCAATGCCTACCTCCGAAGAACGCCGAAACGATTGATCGAAAGGCGACAACCGCCGTGGAAAGTAGCATACCTCAAGGAACTCCGTCAACGCAGGATGGGAGAGATTCCTCGGTTTTTCGAGGCATTCGAGCCTCCGGGAGGTTTAGTCAAAAGAAAGTCCCCTGGCATCCAGTAACGTTGCTCCCCGCTAGCGGGTCGCTCGTTCCGTTTCGCTCGTGTCGGCCGCTGTCCGGAGGAGCATCTGTGATACACTTCCCGCATCAGCCGTTTTGTGAGGATGATTCGGTTGCCGTCCTTGCTGCTCCTATGTTGAATTGCCTGGAGATCAGTCAGTTCGCGCTTATAGACCATTTGAGTATTGAGTTCGGCCCTGGCCTCAATTTGTTGACCGGGGAGACGGGTTCGGGAAAGTCCATCGTCGTGGAAGCGCTGGGGCTGCTGTTAGGAGAAAGGGCCTTCACCGAGATGGTTCGTTCGGGAACGGCCAAAGCGGTGGTCTCGGGCAGCTTTGATGTGGAGCGAAACTCGCACCTGGAGCAGCTCTTGGACGCTGCAGGTCTGGATTTTTCCAACTCGGAACTGGTCGTGCGCCGGGAAGTCAACGCCAACGGAAAGGGACGAGCGTTTGTCAACAACCAGCTGGTCCCCGTCGGCTTTCTGAAGGAAGTTTCGGGGTATCTGGTCGACATTCACGGACAGAGTGCTCAGCAGAATCTTTACGACGTCTCCTCACAGTTGGAGTGGCTTGATGCCTTTGCTCAGTCGGGGGAACTGGTTCAGGAGGTCGGCCAGCGGTTCCGTGAACTGCACTCGACGCTGCTTCAAATACAGTCCCTTCGTAACAGCGAGCAGCAACGACTGAGAACGTTGGATCTGTTGGCGTTTCAGGTCGACGAGATCGGCAAGTACGGTCTGAAATCGGCCGACGAAGAGGCCCTTCTCACTTCTGAGCACCGTCTGCTGGCGCATGCAGAAAAGCTCCATGAATCTGCCAGCGAGGCCTACGGTGAGCTGTACGAGGTCGAGCGTTCCGCTACTGCGCTCTTGAAGCACTCACTGCGTCTGGTGGAGGAGCTGGCCAAAGTGGATGAGCGGTGCCGGCCCCTGGCCGAGCAACTCCAGTCGGCCAAAATCGCGATTGAGGACGTTGCGTTTTCGCTTCGGGACTACCTGTCAAAAATCGAAGTGAATCCCAAGCGGCTCGAAACCGTCGAGCGACGAATGCTGGAACTGGATCGGCTCAAGCGCAAGTATGGCAAGACACTAGAAGAGGTGTTGGCCTACCATCGGGAAAAGGTGCAGGAATTGGAGCAGCTCCAGAAAGCCGACCAGACGTTGGCAACTTTGGAAGGCAAGAGCCAGGAACTCCGTCTCCAGTATTTGGACCGGGCCACGGAGCTTAGCCGCAAACGGCGGGCTGCGGCTGCTCGTCTCGAAAAGAAAGTGGAAGGGGAACTGGCACAGCTGGGCATGGAGAAGAGCCGTTTCCGGATCCAGTTCTCCGACATCACGCCCGACCCTCCGGCGGAGGACAGGGCGGAGCCTCCGGGAACTGCCCGGGGAATCGATGCAATCGAGTTCCTCCTGAATCCCAATCCGGGTGAGGATCTTAGAGCCCTGGCCAGGATCGCCTCCGGTGGAGAAATCTCCCGGATTATGTTAGCGTTGAAAAGCGTTCAAACGATTGACGCTTCTTCGAAAACTTTGGTTTTCGACGAGGTCGATTCGGGAATCGGAGGGCAGACGGCGGACATCGTCGGACAGAAACTCAAGCGGCTTTCGAAGCGGAACCAAGTCATTTGTGTCACGCACCTCGCTCAGGTGGCTTCTTACGCCGACGACCACTACTCCATTCAAAAACGAGTTGAGAAAGGGCGGACTCGATCCCTGGTGAGTCGGCTGAGTGGGCAGGAAAGAATTCAAGAGCTGGCTCGCATGATGAGCGGTGAAAAGCTGACGGATACCGTGTTGCAGCACGCCGCTGAGCTTCTCAAAAGTGCTGCCCAAGCCGGCTGATTTTCAATTTAACTGAGTTAGAAGGAAGTCATCTCTTCAACATGTCAGAGAAGAAGTTCTTTATAGAGACTTTCGGGTGCCAGATGAATCATCACGATTCGGAAAAGGTGACAGGCACCCTCCTGAAGCTGGGCTACGTTCAGACCAACGATCCGTCCGATGCGGACCTCCTTTTGCTGAATACCTGCAACATTCGGGAAAAAGCCAACCAGAAAGTGTTCTCCCGATTGGGTTCCTTGCATGCCTCCTATGGTGCCAAGCCCCAGGCCAAGGTGGGGTTGCTGGGATGCATGGCCCAGATGGAAGGGCAGAAGATCTTCGAAAAGGCCCCCAACGTCAGCCTGGTGGTAGGTTCCAGCAGCTACTCCTTTCTGCCCGATTTGCTGGCCAGGATGGAGGAGGGCGAGTCCCGGGTCATCGACGTTTCCCAAGACGCGGACCGGTTCTTTGAAACCTACACCAACACGCGGGAGCATCCCTACAAGGCCTACGTGACCATCATGGAAGGTTGCAACCGGTTTTGCTCATTTTGCGTCGTTCCTTACACCCGAGGTCCGGAGCGGAGCCGACCAGGAAGGAAGGTTTTGGAGGAGGTCGAGCAGTTGGCGTCTGAGGGGTATCGGGAGGTCATGTTGCTCGGGCAAACGGTGAACTCCTGGACGGATCCCGAAGGTGAGGTCCCCTCCTTCGCGGCTCTGCTGGCCCGCGTTGCCGCGGTGGCAGGCATCCGTCGGGTTCGTTTCACCTCACCCCATCCCAACGATTTCCGAGCTGATATCGTGGCGGCCATCGAAGAGACGCCGGCCATCTGCAACCAGATCCATCTGCCGGCTCAGTCCGGATCGACTTCTGTGTTGCGCCGCATGAAGCGGGACTATACGCGGGAGGAGTACCTGGAAAAGGTGCAACTGTTGAAGACTTCGCGACGGGAGATCGCCCTTTCCAGCGATATCATCGTGGGCTTCCCCGGGGAGTCCCAGGACGAATTCGAAGAGACGATTTCTCTGCTGGACGAGGTTCGATTCGATTCCATCTTTTCCTTCAAGTACTCCCCACGTCCGGGCACCGAAGCGTTTTCGATGCCTGACGCGGTCCCGGAGGAGGAGAAAAGCCGGCGCCTCATGGTGCTTCAGGAGTTCCAGAGAAAAATCCAACTGGAGCGCAACGCAACCTTTATCGGCAAGGAGTACGAGATTTTGGTTGAAGGTCGGAGTCAAAAAGACGTGAAGGCTTTGATGGGGCGCACCACTCAGAACAAGATCGTCAACTTTTCCGGTCCGGAGGCGCTGTTGGGCCAGTTTGTTCGAGTTCGGGTTACAGGGTCCGGCCCTAACAGCCTGCAGGGCGAGTGGGTGGTTTGAGGCAGAGAGGAGAGCCTGGACTGCCTCCACATCGGCGTCAGCGAAGTTGTTTGATTCCCGGTTTTGATTTCGAGTTTTTTCTTTGGTAGACTCTGCCCAAGTCATGCACTTGCCTTGCTGAAAGGTCTGGAGTGGTGCCGAGGGGTTGGCAGAAAGAGAGTACCCATGGAAATCGAAATGAAGATCCGAGGACTGATGATGGATCCGGTTACGAACGTCCCGATTGTCATCTTGAAGGGAGTGGAGAATAGTTCCCTCCTGCCGATTTGGGTGGGCGTTTACGAGGCCAACGCGATTGCCTTGGAAATCGAAAAGGTCACCACTCCCCGTCCTATGACTCATGACCTGCTCAAGAATATGCTGCTTGGTTTGAACTGCGCGGTGAACAAGGTTGTGGTCAATCAACTCAAGGATGATACGTTTTACGCCATCATATGGCTGGAGCGCGATGGGCAGTTGATTTCCGTGGATTCGCGTCCGAGTGACGCCTTGGCCCTGGCCCTTCGCACGGATTCTCCCATTTTTGTGGACGAAGAAGTGCTGAAGAGTTCCAAGGCCGCCTCGTCCAAACAGGATAAATTCAACGACGAAGAGTTGAAGCGATGGCTTGAGAGCCTGAGCGACGAGGACCTCGGCAAATACAAGATGTAGCCTTATCTCATCAGTCTTCTCTCCAAAGCCACATCCGATGCTCGCCACGATCAAGCTCGTTTTGCTTGCCACAGCGGCCAACCTCCTCTGTTCTTCGGAGACTGAATGATTCTGGCTATCGCGAATCAGAAAGGTGGGGTCGGCAAGACCACAACCGCGATCAATCTGGCTGCAGCCTTCGCCAAGAAGGGCAAGCGAACCCTTTTGTTGGATTTAGACCCTCAGGCCAACAGCTCGCTGACCTTCCTGGAAATCCACAGTTTGCAAAAAAGCGTCTTCGATGTATTGATGGATTCCCAATGTGGATTCAGGGACGTGATTCAAGCGACTTCCGTTGCCAATCTGTCGGTGGCTCCTTCCCGTATTGCCCTGGCGAAACTGGAGAGCAACCTGATCGGTGAGTTCGATGCGCCCTTTCGCTTGAAGGACAAGCTGGATTTGATCCGTAAGGACTTTGAGTGCGTGGTGATCGACACCCCACCCACCTTGGGGTTGATTACGGTCAATGCTTTGGTGGCTTGTACCCACCTGTTGATCCCCATCCAGTCCTCTTATTTTGCACTGGAGGGAACAGATGACTTGCTGGAAACGGTGGAACGCATCAAAGCCCGGCCCAATCCGAATCTGGAGGTGATCGGCGTGCTCATCACGCTGCATGACAAACGCACCGTGCTGGCTCGCGATATTCACCGCCAGATTCAGAGTGTTTTTGGAACAAAGGTGTTCAAGACCGTGATCTCCAAGAACGTTCGACTGGAAGAAAGTCCGGCCTACAAGGAAGCCATTTTCTCCTTCGCGCCGCATTCCAGTGGGGCCGTCGAGTACTACAGACTCTCAGACGAGGTGTTGGATCGTGTCTAAAAGAGCCGGCCTGCCAGTCACCGTCAAGATGCGTCATGACTTTCACTATGTCGACGAGTTAAGCTCCAGAAGTGGAGCTCCGGTGGGTCGCATGATCCCCATCGAGAAGCTGGAGGTGAATCCGGACCAGCCGCGCCACTTCGTTGGGGACTTGACGGACCTGACCAATTCGGTTCGTGAGAAGGGTGTGCTGGAGCCGATTCTGGTCCGACATAACCGGGAATCCGGAGCCTTTATGATCATCTCCGGCGAGCGCCGGTACCGGGCTAGCCTGGCGGCCGGACTGACGGAAGTCCCCTGTATCGAGAAGGACGTGGACGATGCGGAGGTGGCTGAAATCGCGCTGATCGAAAACCTCCAGCGCAAGGACCTGACGGCTTTTGAGGAAGCTGATGGTCTTCAGTCACTGATCGATCGCTTCGGCTATACTCATGAACAGATCTCGAAGAAGATTGGGAAAGCTCGATCATCGGTGACGGAAACACTCAGCATCAACACGCTGCCTGACGACATCAAAGAGCTGTGCACCCAGCTTCAGGTGGCCAGCAAGTCCATGCTGCTTCAGGTCGTTCGTCAGCCTTCGCGAGAGAAGATGGTAGAGCTGGTCAGGCGTTTCGCCCACGGCGAGGTCTCGCGCGATGAGGCCCGCAAGGAGCGTCTGAAAGGCGAGCGTGTAAGGCCCCAGAGCTACGTCTTCCGATTCCGTCCGCCCACCAAGGAATTCTCCCTGGAACTTAAATTCAACAAGTCGCAGGTGGAAAGGGCTGAGTTGATCGAGGCGCTTGGGAACATCTTGAAAGCGCTGAGAGAAGAAGAGGAAAACGCCTCTCAAGCCACCGCATCCTGATCCTGCCCGCTATGAGCCCACTCTCCGAGCCCGGTGGACGGTCATCCCAGGCTGACTCCAACGACCTCAAGCTCTGTGAGCATTGCGACCGGTTGGGCGTGTCGGCAGTGGTCTACTCCGATAGCGAGTCCACTGATATCCTGCACTGCATGATCTGCCGCAAGAGTTTCCACTTTGAGACGGAAGGGGGTCGTATCGTCGTCAGGCACATCGAACCGCTTGAGGAGAGCCCATGACACAGAGACTGAAGGGTAAGACCGCAATTGTGACTGGTGGTGGGGGAGGAATTGGCCGCGGGTGCTGCCTACGGCTGGCTCGAGAAGGTGCCGCCGTTGTGGTGGCGGGTCCCCGCTCGGAAAACTGCGAACAAACCGTGAAGTTGGTCCAGGACGCGGGTGGACAAGCCGTCTTCTGTCGGACCGACATCAGTCAGGAGTCGCAGTGCGAGAAGCTGGTTCAACTGGCCGTCACGGAATTCGGCGGGTTGGACATTCTGGTCAACAATGCCGGAATCTTCCCCAGAGCGACACTGGAACAGACCTCCGAGCGAATCTGGGATCAGATCCTGGCGGTCAACCTCAAAGGGCCGTTCTTCCTGTGCAAGCTGGCTGTTCCCGAAATGCGGAAACGCGGTGGAGGGAGCATCATCAACGTGGGATCGGTCCACGGGCTGGGCGGTGCGGGCAAGCTTTTTGCCTATTCGGTATCGAAAGGCGGGTTGCTCACTCTGACCAAGAATCTGGCGGTGGCCCTGGCGAACGATGGAATCCGCGTGAATTACCTCATTCCGGGTTGGGTGCTTTCCGACACCGAGATCCGCATCCAGGCAGGGGAAGGTCACGACGAGGATTGGTTACGCAACAAAGCTTCGCGGCTGGCCATGGGCCGGTTCCAGACTCCGGAAGACTCGGCTGCTGCTGTAGCCTTTCTCGCCTCGGATGAGGCGGCCATGCTCACCGGGTCAGTACTGAACGTCGATGCCGGGTATTCCGTCCGGTGCATCGGTACGGAAGACGAGTAATCTTCGCGACCTTCACCGAGCCATCAAGCCGACCGACTACTGGGAGTCTTCTCAGGCTGAATCCAGGTCCAATCAGAACTCTACCATTTCTTAACGATTCTCTTGCCTGAAGCACCAGGAAAGGAACCGTTCGGTGTAGGAAGCCTGGCTTTGGGAGAAGTGATTGGCGGCCGCCATCAGGTACGGCCGAAATTCTTTAGCCAGGTAAGGGAAGTAGCCGGACCGGTGAATCAGAGCCAGCGTGGAGGTGTAATGGTCCAACAGCGAGCGGGCCAGCAGCGAGCTGCCTGCCCGGCTTGCCGTGGCCGCGCACTGAGAGAGCCAGAGGGCTCGCCGAGGCAGCCTGCTAACGGCAGAAAGCGCCAGCAGCGATGACAGCTGAAACACAGAGACGCGCTGCCGTTGGGCCTCGCTCGTCAGGTTGCCCCAGGTTCGCTGCAGATGGCTCACCGAAGGAAGCGGTACCCGGGAGGCCTCTTTCTTGAGGGCCGAAAGTTCACTGCGAAGCCGTGGCACGTCCAGTGGAGGGACATTGATGTTGTCCGCCAGGCGGCCGGTCGTCCTTTCCAGACCATCCAGAATCTGGTCCAGGCTGTCAAAGTCCAGGTCTGATTCCAGCAGTCCCTGCTCTTGGAGAGATTCCGAGATCTCGCGAAGCAGAGTACGACCGGCACTGGTCAGGTCCGACAGCGCCGCCAGCACCCACACGGGAGAGAGGTGGAAGAGGAGGATCCCGGTCAACTCGATGCCGTTACCCGCCGCCTTCCTAAGCACAAAATCCTGTGGTAGAACGGCACCTCGGTCGCGCACTTTGACGTTGCCCACTTCTTCGACTAAGAAGCGAAGCGCGGTGTCGACCAGGGACTGATACAACTTGGTTCTGCGAAAGGCGGGCGGGAGAATGACCTCGCTGATTTCATGAACCAACCCTCCCGCCAATGCCCCTGTGGATCGCACGGTGCGTTCCGGTAGCGAGAGCAGATAACCCGCTTTGGGAGCTTTCCAGGAATCCCGCCAGGGCTTGGTTGGCGTGGGAGGACCCTTCTTTCGGATTTTCATAGTACTCCGAGCCGATTACTACCGCCATAATACTACGACGACCTCTCTTTCCAATGGCGGGTATAAAGTCGGTCTTGGCCGGTGGCTGCCGCAACAGCCTTGCAGGACAGACAGACTCGGGCGCTCGCGATCCTCTGGAACGAGGTCCAGCTCGAGGCGACCTGCAGGGTTTGTCTTTTCGAAGTTGTCTATAGGGACTTCGCGGGAGCGCTGTCCTTTTGAAGGAAGAAAAGGATCGCTCGAAGCAGGCCCCAGCCGGCCCATACTGCAGCTTCGACCGAGACCACCGTCACAACCGCCATCAACGTGAGTTCTACAACTGTGTACATGCGTTGCCTTCCTTCAGGACTCTGGCTTCGTTGTGATGCACGTAGTGGTCCATTGAAGAGATCCGTTTAAGTCCTTGTCACACCGCATCTGGTGCCAGACGGATAAGTGGAGGTGCCGGTAAGAGTTTCATGCTTCGAGAAATTCTTTCGCGAGTTGGAACGAGCGGTGCTCTCTCAAGGCAAGACTTGGGCAGGTCGGCTCGGGGGATTCCAGGTGATGGTCTTGTTATCTGTCGGTGACCGTGTTAAGAAAAAGGTTGTGATCTCGGCCCTGATCGGGCCGGCTGGAGCGAAGGACAGCGATGGCAGTGGGATGGGCTATCCGCCGTGGAGTCGAAGAATTCTTTTGAAAATTCCTAACGGTGTGGTAGGATCCGCGTGGTTCCAAAACACTTAGCACGCCAGTCTCAAGGCGCCTCGGACAGCGGGTCAATCGAATTGGGAAACTGGAATCACACATCGGGCTCATGGGTTTCCTGAACAAAGCACTCGGAGCGCGCTGGCCGATACCCCGGTCGAGGGCAGTTAGCGTTGGCGAATTGATCTGGTTTTCTGGTCCAGACCGCGGTGCATCAATCGCAGTCCGCCCCACCTGACATTCTTGTCGAGTTGTTTTTCGGAAGCGAAGGGAGTTTCTGAGGATGCTCCTTCAGTACGCGAATGTGCTTGTTTTTCTGACGGTCGGAGTCTTGTTTCTGGTGGTCAGCTTGGTCTTATCGAGTTTGATTCGCCCGAAGAACCCGACCGAAGAGAAACTGATGCCCTACGAATGCGGTGAGAATCCAGTCGGGAGTCCCTGGATTCAGTTCAACATTCGGTTCTACGTGTTTGCGCTGATCTTCATCATCTTTGACGTGGAAATCGCATTTCTTGTCCCCTGGGCGGTTGTGTTCAAAAACATCGGCCCGATAGCTTTTATCGAAGGGCTGATTTTTATCGCGATTTTGGCGGTTGGCCTGGCTTACGTCTGGGCCAAGGGTGACCTGCAGTGGGTACGTCCGGAAGAACGGTAACGGTTCCAGGCGAGGGCTGAATTGGAGATCGAAGACCGATGAGCTTGCTGGGTAATCGCTTTAGTGACAATCTCATAGTAACGACCGTAGACAACCTGCTGAACTGGTCTCGAGCTTCAGCGCTGTGGCCCATGACGTTTGGGTTGGCCTGCTGTGCCATTGAGATGATGGCGACAGGAGCGTCACGCTACGACTGGGACCGTTTCGGGCTGATCCCCAGGGCGACGCCCCGTCAAGCCGACTTGATGATTGTGGCGGGTACCGTGACTTTGAAAATGGCGACCAGGGTGAAACGACTTTACGAACAGATGTCGGACCCAAAGTATGTGATTTCCATGGGCAGTTGTGCTAACAACGGAGGGCCCTACTGGAAGCACGGCTATCACGTGCTCAATGGTGTGGACAACGTCATCCCGGTAGACGTTTACGTTCCAGGTTGTCCTCCCAGGCCTGAGGCCCTGCTGTTCGGAATCATGAAGCTTCAAGAGAAGATCATGAGGGAGCGGGTTCTTCGCAAGCGAGAGAAGGGTGCGGCGTGATCATGAAATCGGCAGCGGACATCCTGGCCATCCTGCAAAGCCGGTTTGGAGACCGGATTCTGAAGTCCAAGCTGGACGTTGCGGACCCTTTTCTGGTGGTGGCTCCGGACAGCCTGGTAGAGATATGCGCCTGCCTGAAAGAGAGCCCGGACTTGGCCTTTGATACCTTGATGTGTCTTAGCGGGGTGGATTACAAAGGGCTCAAGGATGAGCCGGAGCGGATCGAGGTGGTTTACCACCTGTTTTCGATGCAGCACCGGCATCAGATTGTCCTCAAGGTGGAGCTGGGTCGGGAAAACCCAAGGGTTCCGACTGTGGAAAGCATATGGGCCATCGCCAATTGGCACGAGCGCGAAGCTTATGACATGCTGGGAATCGTATTCGAAGGCCATAGCGACCTGAGAAGGATTCTGTGTCCTGATGACTGGGTGGGGTTCCCGTTGCGCAAGGATTACGAGCAGCCCAAAACCTATCGAGGTATGCCCGTAGCTCCCACCAAACAGTTCGTTGAAATGGCCATGGAAGGGATGCCGGTTGGTACGAATCCTTTCGTGGCTGACCAAAACTGACCGTTCCTGACAGGTGTGAATAGCGCTTAGAGTCAAGATGATACAGGTTGAAGCCTACGCCGGCGAGGAAATGATCCTCAACATGGGGCCGCAACACCCCAGCACCCATGGTGTGCTGCGTCTCGAGCTGGAAACGGACGGGGAGATCGTTCGCCGGGTCACCCCCCACATCGGTTACCTCCATCGCTGCTTCGAAAAGCATGCCGAGAACATCGACTACCCGGGCGTGATCCCTTACACAGACCGGATGGATTATGTCGCCGCCATGAACAACAGCTTCGGCTATGCCCTGGCGGTGGAGAAGCTGATGGGCATCGAGGTCAACGAGCGCGTCAAAACGCTCCGGATCATCATGGCCGAGCTCAACCGCATTGCCAGCCACTTACTGGCTGTCGGTACCTACGGCATGGACATCGGGACCTTTACGCCATTTCTCCATTGTTTCCGAGAGCGGGAAAAGATCCTCGACTTGTTTGAGTGGACCTGCGGCGCTCGTCTTTTGTACAACTACAACTGGGTCGGGGGAGTCTCTCACGATATTCCGGAGGGATTTGTTGAAAAAGCCCGCCAGTTTATCAAAGAGTTTGAGCCCGTGATCTCTGAGGTGGACGAGTTGTTGAGTTATAACAAGATCTTCATCGAGAGGACAGCTCGCGTTGGTGTTCTCTCCAAAGAACTGGCTCTCGAATACAACGTTACCGGTCCCAACCTGCGTGGCTCCGGGGTGAAGTGGGACCTTCGCAAAGACGATCCCTACTCCGGATATGAGACTTACGATTTCGAGGTGCCTGTCGGACCTGGGAACCTGGGTCCCCTTGGCTCCTGCTGGGATCGGTACTACGTCCGTATGCGGGAGATGGAGCAAAGCCTCCGCATCCTGGAGCAAGCCTTGGACCGGTTGCCGGAAGGGGACGTCCAGGAAAAAGTTCCGAAGCGGGTCAAGCCTCCCAAAGGTGAAGTGTATGGCCGTTCGGAAACTCCGCGCGGCGAGTTGGGTTACTACATCGTGAGCGACGGAACGATCAACCCGTTCCGCGTGAAAGTGAAATCTCCCTGCTTTACCGCTTTGAGCGTGTTGCCGGTCATTGCCAAAGGTGAGATGGTGGCGGACATCATCGCCATCATCGGAAGCATTGACATTGTCATGGGCGAGTTGGATCGCTGAGAGGGCGGGTACGCGCCCGTCCCCTCAATCGTCGGAAAAGTCACAAGCTATGGAACCACTTCTGCAGCTGCTGTCCGAAAACATCGACGGCTACGGTGAATTGCCGCTGATCCTCCAGTACCTGATTCCAATGCTGGTCGGCTGCCTGCTGTGTTTGGTAATCGTCCTGCTGGTTCCGTTGGTTTGTAACTGGTTGGAGCGGAAAGTCGCTGCCCACATGCAGGACCGGCTTGGGCCCATGCGGGTCGGTGGCTGGCATGGCTGGGCTCAGCCGCTGGCCGACGGTCTCAAGCTCTTGCAGAAAGAGGACATCATCCCGTCCGAAGCGGACAAGCTGCTGTTTCGATTGGCGCCTATTGTGGTCTTTGTCGGCGGGTTTGCCGCGTTTGTGGTTTTGCCTTTTGGGGCCACTGCCATCGTCAGCGACCTCAACATTGGCATCTTGTATGTGGTGGCCATTTCCTCGATCACCGTGGTGGGGATCATCATGGCGGGGTGGGCTTCCAACAACAAATATGCCCTCTTCGGTGGCATGCGAGCTGCAGCCCAAATCGTCAGCTATGAAATTCCGACGGTGATGGCTATCCTTTGCGTGGTCATCGAAGTGGGAAGCCTCAGCATGCAGGACATCGTGCGTGCCCAGGCAGGTGGCATCTGGAACTGGTTTATCAACCCCCTGAAGTATCCTTTTCTTTTTCTGGCGTTTTTCGTGCACTACATCGGATCGCTGGCGGAGGTCAATCGGACGCCGTTTGACATCCCGGAGGCGGAATCCGAGCTGGTGTCCGGATATCACACGGAATACAGCGGAATGCGGTTTGCGTTTTTCTATCTGGCGGAGTACGCGAACATGTTCCTGGTGAGCGCCATCTCCGTGACTCTTTTCTTCGGAGGATGGTACGGGTTATTGGGTGAATCCCTGATACCGGGGCCGCTCATTTTCATCGGCAAGGCCATGATTCTGGTGTTCATTCAAATGTGGCTGCGCTGGACATTGCCCCGGCTGAGGGTGGACCAGTTACTTCACGTCAGCTGGAAAGTGTTACTGCCCGCGTCGTTCTTGCTGGTCCTGGGGACAGGCACGCTGGCCGTGCGCTGGTAAGCATGATCGGAGGGACCGCGTCTATGAGGAAATACTTCCGAGACATCTTCGAATCGATTCGCACGATCGCGATCGGCATGAAGGTGACCTTCAAGCATCTCTTCACTCGTTCCGTGACGCTGCAGTACCCCGACCAAAGATGGAACTTGCCGGAGCGCTCGCGCATGCGGCTTTTCAATAAGATCGAGGACTGTATCGGCTGCGGTCAGTGCGTCCGTGCCTGCCCGGTGAACTGCATCTACATGACCACGGAGAAGCGGGGCAAAGAGGAAGCACCTGTTTTTGCGTCCGATGGAACTCCCATCAAGTTGCGTGTCACTCAGTTCGATATCGACATGTCCCTTTGCTGCTACTGCAACTTGTGCACCTACCCGTGTCCGACGCACTGCTTGGTGATGACGCAGGACTACGAGTTTGCGGTGTATGAAAAACAGGAGTATCTGTATCGATTCGCCAAGGACAAGCCACTGGCTCCTCCCAAGCCGGCCCATGCGCCGGGGCCGGCCTCCTCTAAATAGATCCGGCGGCGTCCGCTTGAGTCGGACTTCGCATTGAACGGATGGCAGCTAACGGAACGGATCCAACCATGAGCATTTCCGATCTCTTGTTTGTGGCAGTGGCCATCATGACGGTAGGCTCCGCTGCCGTGGTGGTGTTGGCCCGCAGCCTGATTTACTCGGCCTTTTCTTTGATGTTTACCTTCTTCGGAGTAGCCATCATCTACATTTACTTGGGTGCTGATTTTCTCGCCGCCGCTCAGGTCCTGATCTATCTGGGCGGGATCCTGGTGTTGCTGCTGTTCGGGGTCATGCTCACACACCGGCTCTACAACTTGAGCCTCAAGACCGAGACATTTCAGAGAGTTCCTGGAATCGTGGTGGGAAGCGCAGTCTTCGTCACGCTGGTCCTGGCTGCCACCAACACCCAATGGCGCTCGGTGGAGGGCAAAGCCTTGGGAGCCACTACCGATTCCATCGGCCGCCTGTTCATGAATGAGTATCTGCTGCCGTTCGAGATTGCGTCGGTACTTCTGCTGGTAGCACTGATTGGAGCGGCCATGTTGGTGCGAAGGAGGACCGATCTGTGATTACTTTGCAGCACTACCTTCTGGTGAGCGCCGCTTTGTTTTCGCTCGGGATTTTCGGAGTATTAACCCGACGCAATGCGATCAATGTGTTGATGGGCATTGAACTGATTCTGAACTCGGCCAACATCAATCTGGTTGCCTTCTCCAGGTTCAGCTCCCACAGTCTGGACGGGCAGATGTTTGCGATTTTCGTCATCGTGGTGGCGGCCGCGGAGGTGGCGGTGGCCCTGGCCATCGTGCTGACCATGTATCGACTCCTGAATACGGCCAATCTGGATCAGGCGGACAGCCTTAAACGTTAGAGACGGTCCCGGGGAAGGTAACTTCTGATGCTATTGGACAATCTGCAGAGCCTCAACTTCTTCCTGCCGGAGCTCATTCTGACGGTGGGGATTCTTGCGGTTGTGATCGCCGACATATCGTTCCGGAGCCTGCGCCAGCTTCTGAATCCCGTTCTGGTTCTGACCACTCTTGTTCTGGCTGCCGTTTACACGTTCCGAATCGACTCGGCGGCCGAGGCCAGTTTGTTTCATGGCATGTTGGCACTTGACAGTTTTACGCAGTTTTTCCGCCTCCTCCTGCTGCTGGCTTCAATCCTAGTGGTGCTGGCTTCGTTGCACTCGGAGGAGCTCAAGGCCGTCCACCAGGGGGAATTTTTGGCCCTGCTGTTGGCAGTGACGCTCGGGATGCTGTTGCTGGCAGGCTCGAGCAACCTGGCCATGCTGTTTCTGTCGCTGGAGTTGGTGTCGTTGACCTCCTATATCATGGTGGGCTACCTACGAAACGACCGGCTGTCCAACGAGGCCTCCATGAAGTACATCCTGTTCGGGGCCGTTGCATCGGGATCGATGCTCTATGGGTTCTCGTTGATCTACGGCATGACGGGAAGCCTGAACCTCTACGCCATTCGAGATGCGCTGGTGGGCGGGGCGGGGCAGGGCTTCAATCAGTTTACGTTGCTTCTGGTACTGATATTGAGCATGGCGGGGTTCGGTTTCAAAACCGCTGCCGTGCCCTTTCACTTTTGGTGCCCGGACGTCTACACCGGGGCGCCCACCCCCGTCACCGCCTTTCTCTCGGTGGCTCCCAAGGCTGCGGGATTTGCCATTCTGGTGCGGTTCTTCTTCAGTGGCATGGCCCAGCCGTCCGGGCAGGAGTGGGGCATCACGACGGGTATCAATTGGTCTCTGATCCTGATCGTCGTTTCCGTCTTGACCATGACCTTGGGAAACATCGCGGCGCTCAGCCAGACCAACCTCAAGAGGATGCTGGCGTACTCCAGCATCGCCCATGCCGGCTATATCCTGATGGGGGCGGTCGCCCTTACGGGCGAAGGGCTGAAGTCAATGCTGGTCTACCTCTTCGTCTATCTGTTCATGAACCTGGGAGCGTTTCTGGTCGTCACCATCATTTACAACAGTGAAAAGACCTTCGACGTTAACGATTATGCCGGAATGTTCAAGCGCTCGCCCTTTTTGGTGATCGCAATGGGCGTCTTCATGCTGTCGCTGACCGGCATTCCTCCCTTCGCCGGCTTCCTGGGTAAGCTGTACGTTTTTGGTTCGGTCATTGACAAGGGTTTGTACTGGTTTGCTGTGGTCGGCGCCGTCAATGCCGCCGTGGCCGCCTATTACTATATGAGAGTCATGCGGGCCATGATCCTTGAAGATGGAAACGGAAACGAAACGCCCCTCAGAATGTCCCTCCTCAACCAGGCCTTGCTGGTGACCCTCTTGATTCCCAATGTCATCTTGATCGTGTTCTGGAACCCCATCGATCAATGGACCGCCTCGTCGGTAAGGCTGTTCACTGGGATGTAGCGAAGCAGCTTTCGGCAGGGTAGCGACCCACACGCCTTCGATCCCTGAACTGCGGGCGACATTGGACATGCGCCGACTCGACTCCCCACACGGCCTGGCACTCCTGCTTGTTCTCTGCGTGGCTCCTCCCAGTCTTTCCGAAGGGGGTGTGTCGCGGGACGACGAGTTCTCCGATGGATTGGTGGCGGATGTGGCGCAGCTCATTCAGCCGTCGAACCAGGATCGACTGAACGCCTTGTTGGCTTTGCTTCAACAGCGCCGGCTTAAGTTCGAGACCCAGCCGTTCCGCAGTGAAAAACAAGAGGGTGAAGCGCCTGCGGAGGGGAAGAATGTTGTGCTGTCCTTTGGTTCGGGCGATCGCGCATTAGTGGTTGGAGCTCATTTTGACGCTGCCCGCATGCCGGGCGGCCAGCTCAGCGCCGGGGTTGTGGACAATGCAGCCTCGGTTGTCATCCTGACTCGCGTGGCCGAAGCCCTCACGAGGTTGACATTGCGCCACCAAGTGAAAGTGGTCATGTTCGATATGGAGGAAGCCGGGCTAGTCGGTTCCAAGCACTTCGTCGCCAGCTTAGACGCTTCCCGCGTCGCGGCGATGATCAATCTGGACGTGGCTGCTTACGGCGATACCCTCATTTTTGGACCAGCCGATCATCCAGGCAACCAGACCGTCTACGCTGCTTTGCGAGAAGTCTGCGCGGAGCATGATTTTTCCTGCCTGGCCTTCCCCAAGTTTCCGGTCGGTGACGACCGCAGCTTCCAGGCAGCCGGCGTACCCAACGTTTCCCTGGCGGTCCTGCCTGGCCTGGAGGCCCACCAGCTCTGGCTGCTGCTCAATGGAGGCCAGGAATCGGGACTGCGGGAGGGGTTCTTGCCCGCCATCCTGCGGACAATTCACCAGCCCGAGGACACCATTTCGAAGCTGGATCCAAAAGGGATGACACTGGCCTTCCAGTCGGTACTGAGGTTGGTGACCCTGCTGGATTCGACTCTGAACTAAAACTTACGCGCAGTTGGCCGCGTCTCAGGAAGGAACGGCTTAGGGCGAGCCGGGCCCGTGGTTATGATCCTTGCCGACGAGAGGCAGAGTCCGCGAGCCGGGATCCAAAAATGCAATCCCTGATCGGGCGAGCTCGAAGTCTGTTTCGGCCGACCTCGGTTCGCCGCTCCAGATTTGATACCCCCCATCAAAAGTTGTAGCGCTCACGCAGAACTCGCGCTCGATCGCGGCTCAGGGGGAGACACATCCTCTCGGAAGTGTTCAGGTAAACGTCGTAGACGCCACTTTCCGCGGGCACGATTTCTTTGATCTTGTTCAAGTTGATGATGCTGGAGCGGTGGGTTCGGAAGAACATCTTGTCATCCAAAATGTTTTCAATTTCCGTTAAGGTGTAACTGCTCCAATACTCCCCGCTTTGAGTCATGACGATGGTGACGCCCTGCTCCGATTTCAAATACAGAATATCGGCCGGGTTCATCAGCACGATCTTCTTACCTCTTCGCAACGGAACGTGAGGGAGAGGCTGTGGGGTGATTTCCAGAGTGAGAAGCAGCTTGCGCAGCTTATCGAAGTCTTCCTGGATGTTTTTGTCGCGTTCCATGACCTTCTCGATCGCGACCTTCAGACGACCTTCGTCAATGGGCTTAAGCAGGTAATCGATCGCGTTGACTTCGAAGGCTTTGACGGCATACTGATCAAAGGCCGTGACAAAAATGACGTAAGGCTTGGGTTTGGTGGTGACAGAACGCAAGACCTCAAAGCCGTTCAATCCCGGCATTTGAATGTCGAGAAAGACCAGGTCCGGCTTTTGGGCTTCGATTTTCTCGATGGCTTCCACGCCGTCTGCGGCTTCGTCGATGACCTCGACCGTGCCATAGGGCTTCAGCGCTTTGCGCAACGAAACTCTTGAGAACTTCTCATCGTCGACAATGAGAGCCCGGATTTTCTGCATGCGTCACCTCCCCCATGGAGCCTCTTCTCGGCGCCCCCGGGATCCAGAATGGTGTTGCCCTCGATTCTACTTCAAGCCGTCACGAACACCCAAGCAGATGCGGGCAGCTGCGACACGGGTTCTTTGGGCTCAGTCCAGCTCAGTCAGCTGGTTGCGAACCTGACTCGTCTTCCCAGTAGAGGGAACACACGCATCGTTGGCAGACGGGGTTTTGGCTCACGTCCAGATCTTGACGGAATCTGAGGGAGGACGGAGCGTTGAGAATCGCCGTCAGTGAGGCCTCCCGAACATTTCCGAGGCTACCATGAAAGAAGCAGGGTCGTACCGTCCCATCGGCCTCGATGACTGCGGAGACCCAAGGGGCATTGCATCGCGGAGCCACCGGATCGACAAGTCCTAAGTGTGCCCGGAAGTGGTCCACGATCCGGCGGAGCTTGGCGGGAGATTCTTTCAAGAAGCCGGACCGGATCTCATCGGCGTGGTCCCCAATGAGAGACTCGATCTCGCTCTCCAGCTCGGAGATTTCATCATTGGAGAGAGAGATCTGCGATTGTCTTTCCGGTCCCCATCCATCCGCGCGGTTAAACGCTGAGGAAACCAGGTCCACTGCCAGAAACGAGATGGAGTCGAACCCGGCAAGACGAGCCGCCTTGAGGGTGTCCCGAAGATAACGGAAGTTGTTGCGCTGCACGGTGCTGCGGCAGGCGATCGGAAAGAGCGGATTGTGCCGGCGAATTTCATGGATCGCCTCGACCATCTGGCCGTAGGCGCCTCGAACGCGACGAATCCGGTCGTGGACGGGAGCGGGGCCGTCCAGCGACAGAATGACATCATCCACCCACTGCACCACCTGGCGGGCACACTCCTTGAGACGCCGCCCTGTGGAAAGCAGAGTGGTTTGAACGTTTCGGCTCTTCAGCAGCTCACAAAGAGCAAAGAGATTGGAATGTAACAGCGGCTCGCCGCCCGAGAACACCACCCGTCGGACGGCCAGCTTCTCCATCTCAGTCAGGAGGTGTCGGATCTCGTCCGCGGAGATTTCCTGCACTCTCCGATCTCTCCAGATGTCGCACATGATGCAACGGCAATCGCAGCGACTGTGCGGAAAGATCAGCAGAATCGGAAGAGAGAGTATCTCATCCGGCGGATGGGAGTCGTCGTGATGAACCGAAGACAACAGCACCATGTTCGTCCTGATCCTTCCCATGACCGTCGCAAAAGTCTGTCGAGCGGCACGGATTTCTCGTATGATTTTGCCACAACCGAGTTTGATACGGGTATGCTGGTTGACGGCTCCGATGCCGAAAGCGGAGGAAACAGCCCATGTCCAGTGATGCCGTTACGCGAGAAACGCTGGCCGCAGTAGAGAGATTTAACGCCGCCTTTAACCGACACAACGTTGACGAAGTGATGGCGGCAATGACCGAAGATTGCGTTTTCGAGAATACCTCGCCCTCTCCCGATGGAGGTCGCTACGTCGGGCAGGAGTCAGTGAAGGCCTTTTGGCAAAGTCTTTTCGAGAGATCCCCCTCAGCCCGGTTCGAGACGGAGGAGATTTTTGCGGTGGGCGACCGATGCGTCGTCCGCTGGATCTATCGGAAGGTCAAGGATGGGAAACCATGGCACTTGCGAGGAGTGGACATTTTTCGGGTCAAGGATGGAAAGGTAGCGGAGAAGCTGGCCTACGTGAAGGGATGAAACCTGACCATCAAGGCTTGTGCCCGGGCAGCTTCGTCCGTGACAATATCGCTGATCCCTCTGGTTGGCGAGCCGCATCCCACCCGAAGTGGGGATGCAGACTGAATGCGTCAGAGTGAAAGGAGTCGTGACCGATGCGCCGAGTGAATTATCTGATTGTGTGCCTGCTTCCAGGTTGGCTGGGCATGGCGTCTTGGGCGCAGGAACGAACGTCGTTGGAGAAAATTGAGGAGTCCCTCAGGGACGACATCCCAAAGCTGCTTTGTCTGGACCGCAGCTTTGCCACGGGAGGGCAGCCTTCCGAGAGGGCGTTTGCGGTTCTGGCAGCGAACGGTTTTCGGTCGGTTTTGAATCTAAGGACCGAGCAGGAAAGCAATGCCTTGCCAAACGAAAAAGAGTCCGTGGAGAAGGCCGGCTTGCGCTACCTTCATCTGCCCATTGTGTCGAGCAATCCGCAACCCGATCAAGCCGACAAGTTTCGAAAGCTGGTGAAGGATCCCGCCAACCATCCGATGCTCATTCATTGTGCCTCGGCCAACCGGGTCGGCGCTTTTTGGGCCATCCATCGCGTTGCCGATCACGGCTGGTCCGAAGAGAAAGCCCTGCAGGAGGCAGCCCGCATCGGCTTAACCAGTCCCCTGTTAAAGCGATTCGTGCACGAGTACCTGGAACACACGCCGTCCAAATCTCGGGAACCGTAATTCGGATCAAGGTCGTCTCGGCTGTTCCTGCATCTTCCTGATGACCTCACCCAACTGCCGGATCTCTTCTCCGTAAACCGACCAGTTCCCCTGTCGAATAGCCTCCTGAGCCCGCTGGTAGTGGCTTGCGGCCTGACTCACCAAATCTCCGGACGAAGGCACACCCGGTCCACCCGGCGCCGTGGCCGTGCCTGGAGTGGTTCGCACGCCCGACTCGCCGAAAATACGGCTCAACGAGAATTCCAGCGTCTCCTCCATGGCGATGTTGTTTCCAAACGCCACGAAAACGCGCTTGAGCTCAGGGAGCGCTCCCTCCCGGGCCGCAGCCAGGTAAAGAGGCTGGATGTAGAGGATCGACTCATCAACCGGGATTACCAGAAGGCTGCCCCGAATCACGGTGGAACCGCCCTGGTTCCACAGCGAGAGCTGCTTGGAAATCTCCGGATCCTGGTTGATGCGGTTGATGATCTGCGACGGACCGTACACCAGACGCTGCTTCGGAAAGTTGTACACGACCAGCTGTCCGTAGTTGGGCTCATCACAGCGGGCGGCCATCCAAGCGATCATGTTTTCGCGCCGTGCCGGCGCGAAGGGGATCATCAGAATGAATTCTTCTTTGGCCTCGGCGGTATTCAATTTCATGATCGTGTAGTAGGGTTCAAGCGCCGTTTCGCTTCCTCCTTGAGAGGTGGATGGAATACGCCACAGGTCTTCCTTGTTGTAGAAGACCTGAGGATCTGTCATGTGATAGGTGGCGTAGATCTCGGCTTGGATGGCGAAGAGATCTTCCGGATATCGAATGTGCTTACGCAGATCGGCCGGCATGGAATCCAGCGGCTGGAAGACCCCGGGAAACACGCGGGCGTAGGTCTGGATGAGAGGATCCTTGGGGTCGCTCAGGTAGAAGTTGACAGTCCCGTTGTAGGCATCGATCGTGGCTTTGACGGAGTTGCGGACGTAGTTGCCCAAGCGCGGTGTGGGCCGGGAGTAAGGAAAGCGGGAGTCGACCGTGTAGCCGTCCACGATCCAATAGAGGTGGCCATCCTCCGCGATCACCATGTAAGGATCGGCATCGTAGCGAAGAAAAGGGAGCAGCTTGCGGACACGGGTTTGGATATCGCGTCCGAACATCAACCGGCTCTCGCCCGTGATGTCGCTGGAAAGAATGATCTTGGGCTCCTTGAAGTGAAAGCCGAATAGGAGTTTGCGGAAGAAGCTGTTGACGGGAATCCCGCCGGTTCCGGAATAATCGGTGTAGACGTTCTCGTCTCCCGATGGGAAATCGAACTCCTTGGCCTTGGTCTTGACGAAGCAGTAGGAGTCTGTGATTTCGCCAAAGTAAATCTGCGGGCGACTCACCTCGATGCCGGTGCTGGCCTGGGGAGGAATGTCTTTGATCAGGAACTGAGGCAATCCTTCTCGTGTAAATTGATTGACGGGTCCCAAGGCTAGACCATAGCCATGGGTGTAGGTCAGGTGCTCATTGATCCAGATTCGGCTGGGCAGGCGCGAGGAATCCAGCTCCCGCGGAGACAGGCTGACCTGGCGGTACTGGCCATCGATTTGATAGCGGTCGTTGTCGACATCCACAAATTCGTAGTAAGGGCGGATGACCTGCAGCTGGCCATAGGTTCGAAGCAACGGCTTGTGGTCCCATAACCGGATGTTCTGGAGAGTGGATTCGTTTCGCTTCAGGGCTTCCGGGGTGAGGTTCTCCAGCGCGGGGAATTCCTCTTCTTCGACTTGGTCGATCCCGTAGGCCATTCGTGTGTACTGGATTTCCAGAGCCAAATAAGGGCTTTCTTTGACGATTTCGTTGGGGGCCACTTCGAAACGCTGGATGATTTCGGGGTAGATCCGATTTCCGATGATGGAAACTCCCACCAACAGGAGCACCCCGCCGATTGCCGGGGTGTAGCTCTTGCCGAACGCGGTGGCCAGTACCAGGACCGCAGCCAGCAGGCTGACCCATACCAGGATTCGAAGGGCCGGCAGCTGAGCTTCAATGTCGGCGTAGCTGGCTCCGAAAATGATTCCGCGATCGGACAACAGCAGATCATAGATATCCAGCCGGTAGTGAAAGCTCAGGAGGATCAGGAAGACGCCCACGAGTCCGAGCAGATGGACGCGTACGGCTCGAGCCACCTGGGGACCCCGCCGGGTCAGCCAAATGCCTCCCTCGACCAGGTAGACCAGCAGGCTAGCCAGGAAGGCAAACAGCAGCGCGACAAATCCTGCGTTGTAGAGGAAGTGGTAGAAGGGGACGGTGAAAACATAAAAGCCGATGTCAATCTGGAACAGAGGATCCGGGGCTCCAAAAGGGACTGCTTCACGGTATCGCAGATACGTCTCCCAATGCGATCCAGCCCAGCTTCCCACCACATAGGATAGGAACAGAGCGACTCCGAAGACCACCCGGTGCAGAACCGACTTGACCCCTGCGAGCTGGGGGATTTCGATGATCTCCCCGCCACTGTAAAATGTGGGTTCGCCGGCAAACTGGCGGGCCAGGAAGGCATTGCCCCAGACAATCAGAAAAAACAGTACCCCAGCAATAAGCCCCATCGCCAGCCGGGTGATCAGGCTTTTTGAAAAAAGAATCGTGTAACCTGTCTCTTGAAACCACAGCCAGTCCATCCACAGGCGAACTCCCGAATTGAGGAACGCCAGGCCCACCAGGATCAAAAGCAACAGGATCGTGGTCCAATATCTCCTCATGACAATAGGCCTCCTCTCGGCGTTATCTGGAATGGTGGACTCATCAATGGACTTGTTTCTCGGACTGGCTCCAGTAAGGTGCCCGCAACAGTCGCTTCAAGATCTTGCCGGTTCCTCCCTTGGGCAGTGACGCCACCAACTCAAAGGAGTCCGGGATCTTATAAGCTGCCAGGGTCTTGCGACAGTGACGCCGAAGTTCCTCGCTCGTGCACTCCGTTTCGGGCTTCAAGACCACAAATGCCTTCGGCACTTCGCCCCACTTTGGATCGGGCACGGCTATCACCGCCGCCTCAAGGACAGCCGGGTGCGCGTACAGTGCCTTCTCCACTTCGACCGACGAGATATTCTCACCCCCTCGAATGATAAGGTCCTTCTTGCGGTCCACAATCAAAATATACCCCTCGGAATCGACCACCGCCATGTCGCCCGTGTAAAGCCAACCCTTTCGAAGGGCTTTGGCGGTTTCTACAGGGTCGTTCCAGTAACCTTTCATGACTGTATTGCCTCGCGCAATAATCTCTCCCACCGCTCTCGCATCAGGGGCAACCTCCCTGCCTTCCTCATCCACCACTCGCACCTCGGTTCCAGGCAATTCCAAGCCCGTCATAGCCAAACGGCGATAGCGTGTCTCGCCAGCATCCTTCAGGTGCGACTTGGGATGCGCCACTGTCAGGACAGGAGAGGTTTCGCTTAAACCGTAGCCACACGTCACGGCGCAGCCGAAACGCTTCTCTAGGGCCTCCACCAGAGTCCACGGCACGGCCGACCCGCCCAAGTGGATCAGCCGGAGCCCACTGAAGTCAGCCTGGAGTGCGTGATTCTCCTGAAGGAGAGACGTCGCCATGGTGGGGACCAGGTTGAAGGTGGTGATTTTTTCGGACTCAATGAGCTGGAACACCCGCCGGGGATCGAAACGCTTGAGCATGACATGCGTTCCGCCCATGCAAGTGATGCTGTGGGTGGCGCCCCAGCCGTTCGCGTGAAAGAGCGGAATCGTATGAAGCTGCACATCGACGTCCTGAGTCTGCAGAAACAAAGCGACATTCAGCGCGTGCAGGTATAGGTTTCGGTGAGTGAGCATGACACCCTTGGGTCGATCGCTGGTTCCGCTGGTGTAGAAAAGCTCGGCCACGTCGTTCTCATCCTCGAGCGGGACCTGGGCCAAAGAAGCTTCCGCCGCGGCCAGACAATCCTCGTAGGAGAGACAAGGGAACGGCTCCGAAATCGGAGCGCGATCCAGCAAAACAAACTCCTTCACAGTGCTCAGGTCCGAGCGAAAGCGGTCCACCGAATCGAGAAAGTCATCCTCAAAGAAGAGCAGGCGAGCTCCGGAGTGGTTCAAAGCGTATTGAAAATCTTCGGGAGTCAGTCGAATATTGAGCGGCAGGAGGACGGCGCCGCACTCAATCACACCGTAGTAAGCTTCCAGGAGACGATGACAATTGCGACTCAGGAAAGCCACGACGTCTCCTTTTCGGATTCCCGCCATTTGAAGAAAGGTTGAGAGCCGCCTGACCCGCTCCGAGAACTGCGAATAAGTGAAACGATGCTCTCCGCACACCACGCCCGTCTTGTTTGGATAGAGCTTTGTAGCCCTCCGCAGGAACATCAGGGGAGAAAGGGGTACGTTCATGAGCGATGAGGTGTATGCGCGTGGCTTACAGGCAGGCCGACGGCCGCTGGAAGCTGGGGAGCAAGACCATCCGGCCCCCCTTCGCGGCCGGGGAGGATCCTGGCACGCGTACACTCATTGCGCGGTCCCCACGAACGGTCGCCTCTGGCTGAGGTTTTGGTGGCCGACAGCACAGGACCCCTTCCAGCCAGCCGCCTGTGACATACTCGAAGTAGGGAAATCAGAAGCCTCTCAACAAACCCCGTTTCAGGTCAGAACCTTGAGCTGTTTCGAGGCGAGATCTTGAGCCAGATTAACTGGGAGCGCGAAATGGACGTTCTCCTGTGTCGTCTCAAATTCCGCTACCATTCCGGAGCCCTTGGAGCGCAAGTGGTCTACCACTTGCTGCACGAGAATCTCCGGGGCGGAAGCTCCCGCCGTCACCCCCACGACCCGCACATTCTCCGTCCACTCGTCTCGAATATCCCGGAAGTCGTCGATGAGGTAGGCCTGTGCTCCAGAATTCTTGGCCTCCTCCACCAAACGGTTGGAATTCGAGCTGTTGGCCGAACCGACGACCAGGATCAGATCGGCGTGTCGGGCCATGGCACGCACCGATTCCTGGCGATTCTGAGTCGCGTAACAAATATCCTCCGAAGGGGGGCCAACAATGCTGGGGAACCTGGCTCTCAGAGCCTGAATGATCTCTCGAGTGTCCTCCAGACTTAACGTAGTCTGCGTTAAATAGGCGATCTTCTCCGCATTGGGAGGATCCAACAGGGCTACTTCCTCCTTGGAGCTAATGAGCACCATGCTTTCCGGTGCTTCTCCCATCGTGCCCACCACCTCTTCGTGTCCCTTGTGTCCGATCAGGACAATGGTGAACCCTTCCTTGGAGTATTTGACGGCCTCCAGGTGAACTTTGGTGACCAGAGGACAGGTGGCGTCGATGACCTTCAAGCGCTTGGTCCGGGCCTCCGTCCGCACCTCAGGTGAAACGCCATGGGCGCTGAAGACCACCGTGGCGTTCTCGGGGACCTCGTGCAAGGAATCCACGAAAATGGCGCCTTTGGCCTTCAACTCATGCACAACATGCCGATTGTGGACGATCTCCTTGCGGACATACAGCGGCTTTTCGTAGACGTCCAGAGCCAGATTCACAATGTCGATGGCGCGAACCACGCCGGCACAGAAACCGCGCGGCTTGGCCAGCAGGACTTTCTCAATGGTCATGATTCTGAACCTGAGCGACGCCCTCAGGACCGAGCGTCGAAACGGCATTTTAGCATAGGGTAACGGTGCACCATTCCGAAATCGTCCTTCGGTCACAAAGGTCTGGCGACTGAAAACTCTTGCTCCACACTGCAATTGCTGGGCAGACAGCCATAGCAGCCTGCCGGATCTCAAAAGAAACCTGCGTCTCGCCACTGCGTGGCCCCTGCTGCGGCTGCCCCTGCCCCTTCTCCGTGTCAACGGGAAGATCAATCGAAAGCAAAGTCCCGGGTCATCAGTCAGGGCATGAAAAACCGCTACTTTGATATCCTGATAAGGTCTTCAAGCAAGCCGAGCGCTTGGCACGGGCCAGAAGTCGCGGAGCCGGTTTTCAGGAGTGCTCTCATTGGGCGCGCTGGGCGCCGCGCAAGCGAGGCTTCCGGGCCCGTCCTAGAGTTTTGACGGCGACTATGCTAAGCTCCGGATTCTCAGAAGGCCTGAATTGCCGCTGCCCGTGCCACCAGAGCTGCCGGTCACCGAGGCGTCTGGAAGACTGGACATTACAGTTTTAAGGATTTCGTTTGGACGTGATGAACTGCTCCGTTCGGTGCAGCACGAAGGAGAAAGAAGTTGCCTGAACTTGGATTGTTTGGGTTGTACATGGTGGTGTTCCTGTTCTCGCTGAGCCTGCATGAGATGGCTCACGCCTGGACGGCCGAGCGGTTTGGGGACCCCACGGCACGTTACCAGGGACGTGTCACCTTGAACCCGCTGCCCCATATCGATGTCTTTGGCACGCTGATCTTCCCGGCCATCGGCTTCTTCACGGGTGGCATCATGTTTGGTTGGGCCAAGCCGGTCCAATGGAATCCGCTTCACGTGAAGGACCGCCGGAAAGCGGACATCTGGATCTCGGCGGCCGGACCCATCAGCAATGTGCTGGCCCTGTTTGGATTCGCCATTATCTTCAAGCTTTTCAGGGCCTACGCGGCGGGAGGGGGCAACATCGACAGCGACGTCATGCAGCCTCTGATTGCCATGTCTGTGATGGGTATCAAGTTGAACGTTATTCTGGCGGTCTTCAACATGCTGCCGATCCCGCCCCTGGACGGCAGCTACATCCTGCCCTATTTCCTCCCCACCGGTATGGCCAGCACCTACGAACAGCTGCGCCCTTATGGATTCATCATCCTGATTGGTTGTCTGTACCTGGGCGTACTGGAGTACGTGCTGGCACCCTTCTGGGGTGTGGTTCAGTTCATCCTTCTCAGTTGAGTTCTAGCCCACTTTCCTTTTGTTCTATGACGAATGCACCGATCGAGAAAAAGCGCGTCCTGAGCGGCATGAGACCCACGGGGAAACTGCACCTCGGGCACGTTGTGGGAGCGCTGAACAATTGGGTGAAGTTGCAGGACCAATATCAGTGCTACCACTTCATTGCCGATTGGCATGCCCTGACTTCGGATTTTGCCGATCCCAGCCGCATTCGGGAGAACCGCATCGAGATGATGGTGGACTGGCTGGCTGCCGGCCTGGATCCCAACAAGTCCGTCATTTTTGTTCAGTCGTCCGTTCCCCAGCATGCCGAGCTGCACCTGCTGCTCTCCATGATTACCCCCTTGGGTTGGTTGGAACGCGTTCCGACGTATAAAGAACAACGTGAGAACATTACTGATAAGGATTTGGGAAACTATGGCTTTCTCGGTTATCCGGTGCTGCAGGCGGCCGACATCCTCATGTACAAGGGGAACTTCGTGCCCGTTGGGGAGGACCAGGTGCCCCATGTGGAGCTCACTCGCGAAATCTGCCGTCGGTTTAACTCGTTTTATGGGGATGTCTTTCCCGAGCCCCAGGCTCTGTTGACGGAGGTTCCTCGCTTACCCGGGTTGGACGGACGAAAAATGAGCAAGAGCTACGGGAACGACATTTCTCTGTCCGACAGGCCTGAGGAAATCCGCCAGAAGGTCAAAGTGATGATGACCGATCCGGCCCGGAAGCGACGTCACGATCCGGGCAACCCGGAAGTCTGTCCCGTCTTCTCCTATCACCGGATTTATTCCCCACCTGACGTGATCGAAAACGTCAACCGGGAATGTCGCGTGGCCGGCATCGGCTGTATTGACTGCAAGAAATGGATGAGCGATCACCTGATTCAGGAAATACAGCCTTTGTTGAACCGGCGAAAGGAATTTGAGTTACGAAAGGCGGACATCTGCGACATCATGGAAGACGGCAATCGCAAGGCGGTGAAACAGGCTGAAGCGACCATCTCCGAGGTGCGCGAAGCGGTAAAGTTGAGCTGATCTTTGCGGGCTCGACCTCCGCGGTTTGGAGAAGGCTCCCGATTGGTTTTTCGATGACCGATATCTATAAGATTCATCTCCCGGTCTACGATGGCCCACTGGATCTGTTGCTGGATTTGATCCGCAAGCAGCAGATCGACATCTACGATATCCCCATCGCTCAAATCACGGAGCAATACCTGGGCTACCTGAAGGCCATGGAGGAATTGGACATCAATCTGGCTGGGGAGTTCCTCCTGATGGCGGCAACCCTCATTTACATCAAGTCCAGAATGCTGCTGCCTCCGGATCCGCTCCAGGCTGCCGAAGAGCCGGAAGATCCCCGGGCAGAGCTGGTCCATCGGCTTTTGGAGCACGAGAAATTCAAGAACGCCGCCCAGATGCTCCATCAGAAGGAACTCGTCGAGAGTTGTACCTGGAGCCGTGAAGCCATCAAGGATTTCCTGGCCTCCGAAGAAGCGGAGATTAAGGTCACTTTGTTCGACCTGGTCTCCACCTTTCACAACATTTTGGAACGGGCCAGGGCCCAGACTCTGCTTGAGATCGAGCGCGACGAGATGACGGTCAGCCAGGTCATCGATCAGCTGCGGCGAACATTCGAATTGTCAGGCGGGCAGGTGTCGCTCAATCAAATCTTCGTCTCGTACCGGAGTCGGCGAGCGATGATCGTGGCATTCCTGGCGATCCTGGAAATGGCTTATTTCCACGCCATCACGTTGAGCCAGAAGAATATCTTTGGAGAGATCATGGCCCGACGGCATGACAATTTCGAAAGCGTCATGCGAAATCTCGATGGTTGGATCGGCAGCCAGAGTCTGGCTGCCAAGCCTGCAATGGGCTAGAATCCCGGCGGACCGGGGAGAGGGCGATGGATGCTTTGAGGGAGGAAAAATCGGACGGCACGATGACGGAGGAAGAGGTCCGCCCTATCGTTGAAGCCCTCATCTATCTGGCCGAAGAGCCCGTCAACGAAGAACAATTGTGCCGGATACTGGGCAAAGAAAACCGAGAATCGATTCGCAACGCCATTCGGCGGCTGATGGCCGAGTATCAAGAACCGGGGCGGGGCCTGGAGATCAAGGAAATCGCCGATGGATATAAGATGGCCAGCAAAGCGGAGGTTCACGACTGGGTGCGGAAATATGTCAAGCAGCAAGTCCCTCCCATTCGACTGTCCCTGGCGGCATTGGAAACGCTGGCGGTGATTGCCTATAAGCAGCCCATCACGGTACCTGAGATTCAGGAGATCCGCGGCGTGAACGCCGCTGGGGTCATGAAGAGCCTGATCGACAAGAAACTGATCACTACGGCCGGCCGAAAGAACGTGTTGGGGCGACCCATCCTCTACAAGACCAGCAAAGAGTTCCTGGTGCATTTTGGTTTGAAGAACCTCTCGGAGCTGCCCAGTCTGGAGGAGTTTTCGGAGTTGGCCCGCTCCATGATGGCCGAGCCCGCCGACTCCGCGGGAACCGGAACAGACGGCAACATGAAGCAGCAGGAGCTGCCGTTGGAGGGGGAATCCCAAACGGGCCTGCCTGTTGATGCAGCCGAGGAGCCGGTCTCGGAGGGTGAGTCTCTCCCGCCTCAAGCTCAATCCGACTCCCAAGCCGAGGAACCGACCCCGGAGTCTGCTCTTCCTGCCAGCCAGTCAAGCTGAACAGCATCGATGGAACGCCTGCAAAAGTTGATTGCCCAGGCGGGAATCTGTTCCCGAAGGAAGGCGGAACAATTGATTCAGGAAGGTCGGGTCACCGTCAATGGTCAGATCGTGACCACGCTGGGCACCAAAGCGGATGTGGATCGCGACCACATTCGGGTGGATGGAAAACGCCTCCGGTTCGATGCCGCCAAGGTGTATCTGCTCCTCAACAAGCCCAGAGGCTACTTGTGCACGCTATCCGATCCGGAGGGCCGGCCTAAGGTCACGGACCTGATCAAGGGCGTCTCGCCCAAGGTTTACCCAGTGGGCCGTCTGGACTTCCAGAGCGAAGGCCTGCTGCTCCTGACCAACGATGGCGATTTGGCCAACATCGTCTTAACGGCGGGAGAGCGGTGTCCGAAAAAGTACGTAGTCAAGGTGAAGTCCAAACCGTCCGACTCACAACTGAGAAAAATCTCGGAGGGCCTCTCGCTCGAGGATGTTCGTCTGGCACCCTGCCGCATCGAGCTGTTCCGGGAGGGCGAGAACCCTTGGTATACCGTGACGCTCATCGAAGGGAAGAACAACCAGATCCGCCGGATGTTTGAACGGATCAACCATCCCGTGCTGAAGTTGAAACGAATTCAGATTGGATTCCTGCGCGATCCTCACCTGCAGTCCGGCCGCTACCGGCCACTGACCGGTGAAGAAGTCCGTCGTTTCAAGAGCCTGGGGCACGAGCGGTCGCCTTTACCCTCTACCGACTGAACCGGGGACCTGAGCACGTTTCGTCGAGCCGCCAACCGCAAAGAGCCCCGAACCCGAATTCCTTACTTGCGACCACCTGATGCGCTCGGTAGACTTTAAACAGATTCTCTTGTCGGCTCGGAACATAGCGGTTGTTGGACTGTCGAACAAGCCGACCCGGCCCAGCCATGGGGTTTCCGCCTTCATGCAGGCGCAAGGCTACCGCATCATTCCCATCAACCCCGCCTATCTTGAGGTTCTTGGAGAAAGGTGCTACCCCAGTCTACTGGAGGTGCCGAAGGCAGTTTCCATCGATACGGTGAATGTCTTCCGACGCCGGGAAGCAGTGCCTCTGATCGTACAGCAGGCGATTCAGGTTGGTGCTCAGGGGATCTGGATGCAGGAGGGTGTTGCTCATGAGGGCGCAGCGGAAGAAGCCGCCAGGGCTGGGCTATGGGTGGTCATGGATCGATGCATCCTGAAGGAGTACCAGCGATGGATTCGTTGAATCGGGCTCGCTTTCCCGGTCGGATTGAGGCGGGCAGGGAATTGGCTCCACTGCTCGAGAGATATGGACCCGATTCTCCAGTCTTGCTGGCCATTCCACGAGGCGGAATCGAGGTGGCCTATCCGGTGGCGTTGCACCTCAAAGCTCCTCTCGACGTAATCATTCCCCGTAAGATTCCGAGCCCTGACAATCCGGAGCTGGCGTTGGGAGCGGTGATGCTGGACGGCAGTATCGAACTCAACCAGGCGCTACTGAATGATCTGGGCTTGTCGGAAAGCGATGTTCAGGATCTGATTCGCCCGGTTCAGCTCGAGATCCGGCGCCGCTTCGAGGTGTATCGGGGCAGCCGGCCCTTTCCCGATCTGAAGCAGCGAACGGTCGTTCTCATCGACGACGGATTGGCCACGGGATACACAATGATGGCCGGCATCCGATCGGTCCAGCGCGCTGGGCCGGCCAAGGTGGTGGTTGCCGTTCCCGTCAGCCCGGAGAGTACGTTTGAAAGGATGCGCCCGCTGGTTGACGACCTGGTTGTCATCAGCTTGGGCAGCAGTCGCTGCTTCGCAGTCAGTGCCTTCTATCAGGTCTTTGTCGACCGGACCGACTCGGAACTGGTAGCCATGCTGAATCAAGCCAACCTGCCGGAGTGTGATACGGCCCACGCCTCCGTCTGAATTCCCTCCATCACAACGAAAAGCCGCCTGATCCGAGGAACGCAAGAGGGCTCATTCCTCGCATCCTCTGAGTGTCATGCTCGCCACATCCCCACTTCAGCCTGGCGATTACTGTGGACGCATTTTCCGTGCCAAAGCAGGTTGTGGGGAGTCCGGGACGTTTTACAACTTTATTACAAAGCAAACGTGCAACTTTTTCGGCGGAATATCGTCTATATAGGTGTCTGAAGCAGGTTGAAGTTGAGTGGGAAAGTGAGGAAGTGATGTTCGCCGTCCGGAAGATGCTGCAACCAGAACTGAGAGAACGCGTCAGTGTGCTGATCGTCGAGATGCTCAACCATCTGCCCGAAAAGCAAAAGAATGCGTTTATCTGGAAACACTATCTGGGGTGGGGGGAAGATCAAATTGCCTCAAATCTGAAATGCAGTCGGGCTGAAGTGGAATCCATGTTGTACCAACTGAACTCGACGCTCTTCCGAGAAGCTGGTGCAATTCTGGCATAAACGGAAAGCAGTGGGGACGGCTCCCGACCGCTGAGGGGGCCGTCCACGGTCAGGATTGGTCCTACCTGTGTTGAGTCCGCAGAAAGTTCCTTTCTTGAATTTCTATCGTGTTTTTGTTATCTTTTCGCCGGTTTTTTGACAAGCCTTTTGAGGGATCCATCGCTGGCACAGTCAGCGCGGTGTGGGGTCCGCCCTTTTTCATTCGCCGTCCAGTCCTCCTGGCATTCGTGGTTTGCCTCCCATCGAGTTTTTGAGGCGAACGTCATATTTCAAATTTGAGAGGGGAAAGAATCGGATGCGAAAGTTTTTCGCTAAGCTCCGGATCCAAGACAGCTGGAACTACAGGAAGAATCGAGGGGTCCTCTTGATCAATCTGTTGCTGGCGGGGTCTGCGTTGTTTGCCCTGCTGGCCAGCTTCGATAAAGGATCCCGGCGGGAGCCCGCCCGATTACCGACTGAAGAGCAGGTTTCGGATTCCAATTCGGAGTCCTCTCTGGTGGAGAAGTTTGAAGGAAGGGTTGAGCGGAACATGACCTTCAGCGACGTCCTCTCGGCCCATGAGTTTCCGACTGAACTCATCGGACAGTTGGTAGCCGTAGCGCGGCCCATTTACAACCTGAGACGCCTGGTGGTGGGGAACCGCTTCGAATTGGAGAGGGCTCCCGACGGGACGCTGCAGCAATTCAGCTATGAAGTGGACTCGGAACAGTACCTGACGATCCGGTTGACGGACGAAGGATACGAGGCGGAAATGACGCCCGTGCAGTTTGAGACTCGCGAGGAGTACCTCTCCGGTGTCATCCAAAGATCGCTTCTGCACTCCCTCTCCGAACTGGAGAATGGCGAGCAACTGGCGCTGAGTTTGGCTGAGATCTTCGCCTATGACCTGGATTTCAACACGGAGCTTCAGCCCAATGACCATTTCAAGGTGGCCGTTGAAAAGCAGTACCTGGATGGGGAATTTGTGAGGTACGGGAAAATTCTGGCGGCTGAGTTTTTCAACGATGGCCGAGTTTTCACAGCCTTTCATTTCGATGCGCCGTCGGTGGAACCCGGCTATTACGATGCCAGTGCGAACTCGCTTCGCAAGGACCTACTGCGTTCCCCCATCAAATTTTCGCGGATCAGTTCCACCTTTTCGACCAAGCGCTTCCATCCGATTCTCCACAGCTTTCGCGCTCACCCAGCCATTGACTATGCGGCACCCGTGGGGACGCCGGTGATTGCAGCGGGCAATGGGAAGGTCGAGTTCGCGGGGTGGAAGGGAGGCTTCGGAAAATTCATCCAAATCCGTCATGCCAACGGATACTGCTCGATGTATGGCCATCTGTCCCGGCTGGGTACGGGAATCCGCTCCGGAGCCGCCGTCCATCAAGGGCAGGTGATCGGCTTCGTCGGCGCGACGGGGCTGGCTACCGGTCCCCATCTGGATTACCGCGTGACCCGAAATGGCGTCTTCATCAACCCCCTCTCCCTAAAGGCCAAGCCCGCCCAACCTCTTCCCGAGAGTTACAGGCCTCGCTTCGAAGCGATGAAGCGACGTTGGCAATCGAAGTTTGCGAGCTTGACCTTTCCCAGTCTGACTCAAGTGGCGTCTGCTCGGTAACTGAATCGGCCGCTCGCGGATTCGGCTCCCGGGGATTTCTTTTCGCGTGGTCTGCAGCCATGAGTTGCCTCCTGATCCAGCGTGGAACCCTGGTCACGATGAATCCGCGGCTGGATATCTTGCGGGCCGATCTCCTGGTGCGGGACGGCTGCATCGCCCGGATCGGAAGGATTGCACCTCGCGCGACGGACCTGCTCTTGGATGCCACGGACTGCTTTGTCCTACCCGGCTTGATTCAAACTCATGTCCATCTTTGCCAGACCCTCATGCGCGGGTCGGCGGACGACCTGCCCTTGCTCACTTGGCTGAAGCAGCGAATCTGGCCATTGGAGGCAGCACACGATGAACGGTCTCTGCGGACGTCGGTTCGCTTAGGGTTGACCGAACTGATCCGAGGCGGAACGACCACAATCCTGAGTATGGAGACGGTGCATGGCACGGAGATCGTGCTGGAGGAAGCGACGCGCAGCGGAATTCGCGCGGTCATCGGGAAATGTTTCATGAATCGAGGGGCCGGTGTCCCCGCCCGGTTGTTGCAGTCCCACAGGGAAGGATTCCAGGAAACGGAGCTACTCCTGAAGAGCTGGCATCGGCGGGATGGCGGTCGGATCCAGGTGGCTCTGGCGCCGCGATTCATCCTGTCCTGTAGTCGGGATCTCTTGGAGCAGGTCAGGGACTTAGCCCAAGAAAGGGAACTCCTGGTGCACACCCATGCCGCCGAAAACCGGGAAGAAGTTGAGCTGGTGCGGCGCCAGACCGGTTGGCGCAACGTGGAGGCCTTCCATCGCATGGGACTCAGCGGCAAGCGGCTGTGTCTGGCTCACTGCATTTGGCTGTCGGCTCTGGAAATGCGAATTCTCCAGCGCAGTCAAACTCGCGTCCTTCATTGTCCGAATGCCAATTTGAAGCTGGGCTCAGGAATCGCTCCGATCGTGGAGATGAAGAAGCTGGGCATTGCCGTCTCGCTGGGCGCCGACGGGGCTGCCTGCAACAACAATCTCGACCTATTTCATGAGATGCGAACGGCTGCCCTCCTGCAAAAGCTGCGATACGGTCCTCAGTCGATGCAAGCGGCGGACGTGTTGAAGATGGCCACGATCGAAGGGGCCCGTGCGCTGGGTCAGGAGGCTTCCATTGGAAGCTTGGAAGTGGGCAAGCGAGCAGACCTCATCATTGTGCGAAGGAGAGGCGCTCATCTCAGTCCTTCGCTGGACCCCTTTTCAACGCTGGTCTATTCGGCTCACAGCTCGGATGTACGGAGCTCCGTTATCGATGGCCGGCTGGTCATGAAAGACCGGGAACTGCTGAGTCTAGACGCAGAGAAGGCCATTGGTGAGAGCAAGCAGCAATGGAAACGTCTGGCTGCCCGGGCGGGTATTTGAAGCCTGAGCGGCATGCGCGTCCTCAGACTAAACACTCCTTCAGCGCCACCGCAAAACGGTCCATCTCGGCCTCGGTGCCGATGGTGACACGCATGTGATTGGTTAGCGGCGGAAAGATCCGTCCGGCCAGGATCCCCTTTGACCTCAAAGCGCTCAGCACCGGTGAGGTGGGTCGTTTCAAATCGATCATCAGGAAATTGGTCTCGGACGGGATACAAGGTAGGCCCAGAGATTTTGCTTGCTCCTGGACTCTGGCCCGCACCCGGCTGTTGATCTGGCGGTTGCGATCAACATAGGCTTGGTCCTCAAGGCTGGCCAGCGCGGCGGCTACGGAAAGCACGTTGGAGTTCAGCCAGATGGTATAGGTGGCCATCCGGCGAACCAGATCGGATCTCCCCACCGCATATCCAATCCGTAGTCCGGCCATTCCATAGATCTTGGAGAACGTCCGCGTGACGATCACCGGCTTGCCCCGCTGCGCCAAAGGGATGGCGGTGGCATAGGAAGGATCTTGGACATAGTGATGATAAGCCTCGTCAATCAGGACCGGCACTTCATCCGGCATGGAATCGACAAACTCCTGGACTTGAGCATGTGAAACAATCGTGGCGGTGGGATTATTGGGATTGCACAGGTACACAAGGCCGGTGTCGGCATTCACGGCTGCGCGCATCCTTTTGAGATCATGCTTAAAAGCAGAGTCGAGGGGAACCCGGATCGTCTTGATATCGTAAAGCTGGCTGTAGCGCGGAACGGCTTCGTAGCTCGGGTGGGCGACAATCACGTTCTTGCCCGAATCCAGAAAGGCCTCCACGCAAAGTTTCAGGATCTCGCTCGATCCAAATCCCAGCACAACCATGTCCGGCGAGACATTGTGATGACGGCAGAGCTTTCCATGGAGATCGACATCGTTTTCCGCGTAGCGACCGGCAATGGAAAATGCTGCGCGCATGGCCGCCAGCGCCTTCTCCGAGGGGCCGTAGGGATTTTCGTTGGCATTCAGGCTGATGAGCGATTCTGACGTTGGAACGCGAGCAGCCAGCAGAGATCGACTGGTTTGACTCGACAAGCCCAGAAACCCGGCTGCGGAGGCCTGAAGAAAATGTCGCCGGGATGCCTGGAAAAATGATGGCATGCTGCCCCTCCTGTGTTGTTGGATACCGTTTGAAAACGGAACTGAGATGTAACATAGCCTGAAATCGAACCGTGTGTCCACCTCCTCGCGAGGACCGAACGGGTTCGGCTTGCCGGGTCTGACGACGCTTTCTGATGATGAGGGGTCATGCTAGGATTTGTAGGTATGAACCGAATGGTTGGATTGGTGGTCGTTCTGGGGTTTCTCTGTTGCGGCGATGGACTGGAAACCCAAGGTTCGCTCCTTTTGGCATCCGGCGCTCCGCAGTCCGCTCCTCAGGAACGGCCGTTTTCTTTGCGGGTTGATGTCGATCTGGTCACCATCAACCTCACGGTGTTGGACGAAAACGGAAATAAGGTTACCGATCTGAGGCGCGACGACTTCACCGTCTACGAAGACGATGTCGTCCAAGACATCTTTGACTTTCAACCTGTGGACGCGCCATTCCATCTGGTTCTGGTGTTGGATACAAGCAACAGCACCAGGACCAGCCTTTCGCTCATTCGCAAGGCTGCGGTCAACTTTACTGGGGAGTTGCGGCCGGTCGATCGCATCGCCGTCGCCGAAATCAATTTCTTCGTGCGAGAGGTTCAGGACTTCACCAGCGACAGAAGGGCTTTGCGTCGATCCATTGAGCGGTTGACCACCTACCCTTACGGCGGGTCCAAGGTATACGATGGCGTCGGCCAGGCCCTTGCGCAACTGCACAAAATCTCGTCCGGCCGGAAGGCTATCGTGATCCTCAGCGACGGCATGGAAAACTCCAGCAAAACGAAGTTCGAGGAGTTGCGCTACCTGCTGGCTCAGAGCGACTCGGTCCTGTATCCCATTACCATCCAAAACAAAGACCGGCAGAAGGATCAGCTTGAGCATTACATCCGAACTCACAGTGAAGAAGATCCTTTCATGCACAATGCACGCACCAGCCTGTCGGTCCTCGAGGAAGTGTATCAAATCCAGACCGAGCGCCTTCAAATCCTGGCGGAGGAGACCGGGGGCAAGATTTATCTGGTGAATGACCTTTCTGACCTTTCCGGCGAGTATTCCAAGGTAGCCCAGGAACTGAGGACAACGCTTGGGCTGGCCTACTACTCGAAAAACAACGCGCGCGACGGACGGCTGCGCCGGATTCGTGTTGAAGTCAAAAATCCCAAATACCAGGTACGTGCCAAGAGCACCTATTTTGTTCCGAAAGAGTAAGAGCTAAGAGTAAGCATAGCGCCTGTAGCGGACGTCTGGACCCGCAGTGTCTGCATCGTTCAGCGGGCCGCCTGCAGTGTCAGAAGCAAGGGGTGATGGTCCATCCGCCCCCTCAAATTGCCATGTAACACACGAAACTCCGCCGGTGCGTATCTTGTTCCGGACAGGAAGGCATAGTCGATCCGGCGATCGAAGCTGCCGGTTGGTCCCCCCTCCCTCCCCAAATCCCGGAAATTCTCCAGAATCAGGCTGTAGGCCTCACTGTCGTTCTTCTTGTCGTCGGTAAACAGGTCGCTGGACTCGACGGGAGAGAGGTCAAAGTTAAAATCTCCGGCCAGGAGGACTGGGCCACTCTGGGTTTCACGGTGCCACTGGATGAGATCGTTGACATAGTGCCGGCGCCGCCGCGAGTGGTAGGCATCCGCGTGGCAGGTGACGACTGTGATGGCCGGCAAAGAATCACGGGGCTGAACCGTGGCGGCGATGGCATCCCGACCCGCCCTGGTGTTGATGACCGTTCTGCCGGCCAGCGCCATGCGGGATAGCAACACCACATAGCGGTCGGTGCGAAAGCCCCGGGCCCATGCGGCGTGAGGATACCTGCCTCCAAGAAAGCCTTGCAGCCGCGCAACCTGATACGGCGCGGCGATTTCCTGAAGGCTGACACAATCGGGACCGGCCTCGCCAATCACCGAAGCGATGTGCTCCAGGTCTTCATCGTGGGCCCTCGAATCGGTTTCGTAGTCGAAGTAGCCAACATTCCAACTCAGCAGAGTGAAGTCTGAATAAGACGTTTGGTGCGAGGAAGACCGACTGGGCTGCAGCGAATCGAAGTAGCGCGAACCCAAAAAAAAGGCCACCAATAACAATGCCAGGGCAATTCGAGTCCTCATATCGTTTCCCGAAAGATTCTACAGCAGGATCGATTTGTCCGTGGATTCATCGCTGAGCTGTTCCCTATAATGCCCGGAGCCCAGCCGCTCCAACTCGGGGCCGGGATGTGAGGGAAAGATCGAGTGCGCCGCATCTTTGGCTGTACGGGAACACTGCCTATGCATCGTCGGGGAAAAGTTTAGTTCGGACGGGCCTCTTGGTGAGGGCCGGTTCGTTGGCGGAAGTCTGGAGGGGCGTGACGATTCCTCTGAGGGAGGTTCGCGTGGTGGCCGGGGGAAGGCGATATCCACCTGTGGAGTCTCCTCGGTTTGCCGAGGGACACTGTGCGGGGACGAATCCGTCAACGTCCTCCTTTTTCTCTGCTGAGTAGTGGCAGCGCCCGCCTAGAGAGATGTGACATGAGTAGACTAAAGTGGATGGTGGTCCCACTTATTGGGGCCGGCTGTTTCCTGGCCGGCATGGCGGTGCAGGAGCTTCGATCTCCGGAGCGAATCTCGGACAAGGCAATTGCCTTGGCGGAGAAGCTGATCGGATTGAGTTTCAATTCCGACCAGCGTCGGCTGATGCAGGAAGACCTGGAAGATCACTTGGCCAATTACCAGGCTATTCGGCAAGTTGATGTTCCCAATCATGTCCCGCCCGCTCTTTTTTTCAACCCTATCCCTCCGGCGTACGAGTTCCCCCGCCAGGCGGCGAAGGTGGAGTCGAGCCCCACCGAGAAGTTGGAGGTTCCGACCAGGCTGGAAGACTTGGCCTTCAGTTCCATTGGCCAGCTCAGTTTGCTGATCCGGACCCGGCAGGTGACTTCGGAGCAATTAACCCGAATGTACCTGGACCGGTTGAAGCGGTACGGGCCCAAGCTGGAATGCGTGGTGACCTTGACTGAAGAACTGGCCCTGCAGCAGGCCCGGCAGGCCGACGCCGAAATTGCAGCCGGCCACATCCGCGGACCGCTGCATGGAATACCGTATGGCGCCAAAGACCTTTTGTCGACCAAGGGCGTCCGCACCACGTGGGGCTCGGTTCCGTTCCAGAACCAACTGATCGACGCAGATGCCACCGTCGTTCGCCGGCTGAGAGAAGCAGGCGCCGTGCTGGTTGCCAAGCTGACCTTGGGTGAACTGGCGTGGGGAGACGTGTGGTTTGGCGGCATGACCCGGAACCCTTGGAACCTCAAGGAGGGGTCGAGTGGCTCTTCGGCGGGTTCGGCTGCCGCCACGTCAGCCGGGCTGGTAGCCTTTGCCATTGGCTCGGAAACCTGGGGTTCGATTGTCTCTCCTTCCACGCGTTGTGGAGTAACGGGACTGCGTCCCACCTACGGGCGGGTCAGCCGCAAGGGGGCCATGGCTCTGAGCTGGAGCATGGACAAGCTGGGTCCCATTTGTCGCAGCGCCGAGGACTGTGCCCTGGTGCTGGATGCCATCTATGGGCCCGACGGGCAGGACCAGACTGTGTTCGACGTGCCGTTTCACTACACTCCACGGGTGAATCTTCGAACCTTGCGGATCGGTTACTTGCAGCAGGATTTTCTGCTGGAAGAAGCGGCGGAAACGCCCGAGGAGCGCGAACAGCAGAACGCCACTCGCAGCAACGAAGAGGCAGCCATGGCTCTCCTGCGTTCGCTGGGGGCGGAACTGATTCCCCTCAAGCTGCCGGCCCTTCCGGTGGCGGACCTTTCCCTCATCCTCAGCGCGGAAGCGGCTGCAGCTTTCGACCAGCTGACGCTCAGCGGCCGAGACGCCTTGCTCAAACGGCAGGTGCGGCGAGCATGGCCGAATGTCTTTCGCGCCGCCCGCTTCATTCCGGCCGTGGAATATATCCAGGCAAACCGGATTCGCCAGCTTTTGGTGGAACGAATGGGAGAAGTGATGCGCGAGGTCGATCTCTATCTGGCACCTTCGGACCGGGGAAACCACCTGCTCCTCACCAATCTTACGGGTCACCCCTGTGTCGTGGTTCCGGCCGGCTTTTCCTCACGTGGAACCCCCACCAGTATCACGTTGGTTGGAAAACTGTTCGACGAAGGGACTATTCTGGCCGTGGCTCGGGCTTACCAGGAAGCCAGCGGCTTTCATCTGAAGCATCCCTCGCTGGATTGAGACGGCCGGCCAGTGGCTGCTGCCAGGGCTCCCGCGATCCGGCCGACTACGCCGGGTTCAAGGGTAACGTCTCTGCCCAGACGGCCACCGCTTCGGCCAGCTGGGCATGCATCGCTTCTCCCGCATTGCCGGTTGATCTCGGAAGATGGAAGGAGTGATCAGCTCCCTCGAAGACCTGCAGGGTGATTCGAGGTCCGAGGCTTTTGCAGACGGGTTGCAGGAGGGAAAGGTCCGCCAGCTTGTCGCGCGTGCCCTGCAGAAAAAGCATGGGCTGTGGAACCCGGTATAGGTGTTCTGAGCGCTCGACGGACGGCTTTCCGGCCGGGTGGAGCGGAAAGCCCAGAAAAACGATTCCCATCACTCCAGGCAAGTCGGCGTCGGCTGCCGCCAAGGAGGTCATTCGGCCGCCCATCGATTTGCCCCCGGCGAGGAGGGGGACGCCGGGTAGGCATTCCGCTGCACAAACGACCGCTTTGCGGACCGTCTCCAGCAAAACCGGCTGGCGGTCGGGCCTCTTGAGTCGGTGCTCCATGTAAGGAAACTGATAGCGGAGCGTGGCCATCCCGCGCTGGGCCAGCTCTTGAGAAACCTTTTCGAGAAAGGGGTGTCGCATGCCCGCCCCGGCTCCGTGTCCCAGCACCAGCAGCCGGCGAGCTCCCTTAGGAGAGAGGTACAGCGCCGACACCACGTCTCCCTTTTCCCCCACGCTGAAACGCTTGCACACCGGGTCCATCAGCCCTCCTTCAGTCTTCCCGTGAAACTTGTCTGCCGGAGTCAGGCATGGTGATCGACTCTCTTCCCGATTTCCCTTTTTCTGAATTCCACCACAAATCGGGCCAATTGTCCGGCCACCGCTTCCACCACTCGCCGTCCTTTCTCAGCCGTGGCGCAGGTGGGATCTCCCACCGTTCCCGTCTGGGAGTAGCGGCTGAACCACTCCTGGAAATGAACCGGCGAGGCTTTTTCCAGGTCCCACCAAATAAACTTGGAGGGCTGGAAATGAATATCCTTGGTTGCCTTGTCCATCTGGACCAGGTCTGGCCTGAGGTGAAGCATTACAGAAGTCTCCAGTTCGCAACCGTGAGCCATCCCGCCGGGAAAGGAAGACTCCCGGATTTCGCTCAGCAGCTCCTTGGGCACCAGGTCCCACCAGGAAACCAGCGCAGCGATGGCCTCTGTTTTGTTCGTGACCGTGCGGACCACGATATCCAGGAATGGGACATTGCTACCGTGACCGTTCACCAGCACGATCTTGCGAAAACCGTGATAGGCCAAACTGCAACCGATACCGGCCACGTAATCGATGAAGGGGTGGGTATCGATGGCGATCGTGCCCGGGAAATCAAGGTGGTGTTCGTTGAACGCGTACTGAACACTCGGCATCAGGACCGCCTGGTCCGGAACCTGTTCGACGGCCAGCCGCGACATCTCGCTCGAGGTACAAACGTCGGTTGACAAGGGCAGGTGAGGTCCGTGCTGCTCAATTGTTCCAACCGGGAGCACGGCCACACGTTGATCCCGAATGACCTCCCTGATTTCGGGCCAGGTAAACTCCTCATATCGGTATCTTGGCTTCATAGGTCTCCTTGGTTCTTGGCTCTGAAGAAATGTCTCGTGAGTGCCGCTGGTCTGACACGCCGCTCGAATGGCCGATTTTGTCCTGCGCGGCCTGACTTTGGCAATAACCTAACGCATGGTCGCCGGTGTTTGGTGCGGGTGTACGGGGCTTAATCACGGCTTGCATGGTTGTGAGTAAGGATATAGGCTCTCCCGGGTTGGATCGATGAGGTGGGAATGTCACTCAAAAAGGCAGCCGCCCAAACTGGCCGGAAAATTCAGCTGCTGGAAGGACTCGGCGGTGGCGACCTGCGTTCGCTTCGAAACGTGGAATCCACTGTGCAACAGGTTTTGAAGAGTCCCAGCCTCCTGGGAGATCTGGTCGACGGCCTGCTCGGGCATCCGGATCCTGTGGTCCGTGCTCGGGCCGCGGATGCCCTCGAGAAAGCCACCCGTGGGCAGCCCCAGCTGTTGGCTGGTTTCAAGGGACAAATCCTTGCCGCTGCCACTCGGGTGAGTCAACAAGAGGTACGCTGGCATCTGGCCCAACTCTTTTCGCGTTTGATTCTCACGAGTCGCGAGCAGGATCTCATCTTTGATGTCCTGTTGGAATTTCTCGCGGACCAAAGTCGCATCGTCAGGACATTCTCCATGCAGGCCTTGGCTGACCTGGCGGAGTCGGCTCCCCGCTTCCGGCCCAGGGTGACCGTGTTGCTTCAACAACTGACGGCAACCGGAAGTCCCGCGATGAAAGCCAGGGGGCACAAGTTGTTAAAGCGGATGGCCAGGCAGGATCAGAAATGACCCGGACTGCCTGGCCTTATGGGTCGTTTGGTCAGGCGGATTCAAGCCTCCTCACCTCTGTGGTCATGGCGCTGCTGACCCGCATGGGCTGGGGCACGGCTCTGTACTTCCTCCCAAAGGGCGCTTGATGCCTGGCACCCTGGATGCTAAACTCCCCCCGTTTCTTTGCGGCTCGTCACGACTGAATGACCGATTCAGGCCAGGCTTCAAACAAATTCAGAAGGATCTTTCTCAGGCTGGCCAAGGTCGTGCTTGCGGTCGTGGTGCTGGCTGCCGTATCCAGTCAATTGAGTGAGGCGCTGGGAGAGCTGGATAAGGGCGCGCTCCGCTTTTCTCCATTCTACCTGGTTTGCAGTGCCTTTCTTTACCTGTCAGGGATGGCCCTGTTCGGCGATTTCTGGCACCTTGCGGTTGGCCGCTTGGGCGTGGAGGTAGGACGACTGGAAAGTCAAAGAGCGTACTTTGTGAGTCAGTTGGGAAAGTACGTGCCGGGAAAGGCCTGGGTGGTGCTCATTCGTTGCGGCCTGACCCCTCGAGACCGCTTCCCGCTTTCGCTGGTTCTGGTTTCCAGTATCTACGAAGCACTGTCGGTCATGGGAACTGCGGCCGCTGTCGCCGCGCTCGCGTTTCTGTTGATTGGCGGATCGCCGGCTCAACTGGCGTTGTTGTCGGCTGGAACGGCGGGATTGCTGTTGTTGGCATCGCACCCACCCGTGTTTCCGCGACTGGTGAGCTGGGTTTCCGCTTCTGTGCAGCGAGACGGCTCTTTGCGCGTCCCGGAGCTGGAATGGAAGGTCTTGTTTGGCAGTTGGTACCGATTCCTGGGCGGATGGGCGCTGGTTGGACTGAGCATCTTGAGCGCAGCACGCGGCGGGGGCATTTCATTTTGGGGAGTTCAACCCTTCCTGCTGGCCACCGGAGGAATTGGGTTGGCGGTTTCCGGCGGGTTCCTGCTGTTTCTCCTGCCGGCAGGCCTGGGCGTCAGGGAGTACATCCTTTTGCAGGTTTTGAGTCCCAGCGTGGGTCCGGCCCAGGCGGGACTGATTGCAATCGTGTCCCGTGTGGTTCAAATTGTGGCTGAATTGGCAGCCGGTGGAGTCTTCTACGCCGTTGGAAAAGCCAAAATCAACACTCATCAGCCTGGTAATTCCCGTCTTCAATGAAGGGCGGGGGCTGGAGCAGCTGTACCGCGAAGTCGAGGCGACCGTGCAGGCAGCCGGCCTACAGGTGGAAATTGTGTTTGTGGACGACGGATCCTCGGACGAAACCTGGCCGGAGATCAGTCGACTGGCCAATGCCGATTCGCGCGTGATGGGAATCAAGTTTCGAAAGAACTTCGGCAAGTCGGCGGCGCTCAATGCGGGATTCAAAGCGGCGCGAGGAGAGATCCTGGTCACGCTGGACTCCGACCTTCAGGATGACCCCGCCGAGATCCCCAAGCTTCTGGCCAAGCTGGATGAAGGGTACGACTTGGTAAGCGGGTGGAAAAAGCGGCGCTTCGATCCCTGGCATAAGGTGATTCCCAGCCGGATCTTCAACTGGCTCGTTGGGGTTCTGAGCGGGCTGAAGCTTCACGACCACAACTGCGGATTGAAGGCCTATCGAGTCCAGGTGGTTCGAGAGATCGTGCTTTACGGTGAATTACACCGGTTCGCCACGCTGATGGCGTTGGCCCGTGGGTTTCGAGTCACCGAAAACGAAGTTCGACATCGGCCTCGAGTTTATGGCCATTCGAAATATGGGGCTCTGCGCTTTGTGAAGGGGCTTCTGGATTTGCTGACTGTTGGGTTCCTGGGTAGCTTTAGCCACAGGCCGCTGCACCTATTAGGGGGGGTGGGCTTGTTCGCGTTCGCTTTGGGTGGAAGCGCGCTGGCCTATCTGGCTGGATTGTGGCTTGCGGGGTACCAGCCGCTTGGTCAGCGGCCGATTCTGATCTACGCGGTAGCCGCCCTGTTGTTGGGAGCCCAAATGCTGACCATTGGGATCCTGGCTGAGTTGATCACTTCACGTTTGGCTAGTCTGCAGGGTCTAGGACAAACCGAGTACAGCATCACCGAGCAGGTTGGACGCGACAGAAAGGAGGAGACGGAACATGTTTGACCGACGACTGGTGGTGGGTGGGATCATTCTCCTCACCCTTGGCGTTGTTTTTGGCGCTCTGCTGCGGCTCCAGCCTGTCTCCGGGTCAAACGACGGTTCGCGTTGGAACACCGTGTGGAGCCTGAACACCGGGCATGGATACATTGTCGACGAAGCTCCCTTTGGCACGGTCGACAAAGTTAGGCGAGACGGCCACTTCTACTCGAGCAAACCCGCTCTGCTGCCCACTCTGCTGGCCGGATGGGCTTGGGTTCTGAAGGCGACCACCGGGAGGGCCATTCCAGATCAGACCGGTTTTGTGGTCCGCACAACTCTCGTGCTTCTGAACCTGGTGCCGTTGGCGGTTTTCATCTTCTTTTATGCGAGGCTGCTGGACTGGCTGAAGTGCTCGCCGGCCACCCAGCTTTATTGCCTCGTCGCCGCGGCCCTCGGTACCTATCTGACCGGTTACAGCGTGACGTTGAACAATCATACTCTGGCGGCCATCGGGACTTTTGGAGCCCTCTACTGCTATATCCGAATCCGATATGACGCCCGAACCCAATGGCACTACTTCTTTTCTTGCGGACTCCTGGCTGCCTGGGCAGTGGCCAACGAGATGGTGGCCGTGCTGTTGATTTTGATTCTCTTGGGCCTCCTGCTGCGGCGGCACCCAAGCCAAACGTTGAAATACTTCCTGCCTCCGGCTGCAGTCCTGGGAGTGGCGTACTTGTACACCACCTATCTCTCCACCGGGGGGCTGATCCCATATTACCTTTACTTCAACACGCCCTATTACCAATACGAGGGCAGTTATTGGACGAACCCTCGCGGAATTGATGCTGCACAGGAGGTCAAGTGGCTGTATTTGTTCCACCTAACGTTCGGCCACCATGGCATCTTCAGCTTGACGCCGATCTTTCTCATCGCCTTTTATGGGTTGTTTCAGAAGGGCAGAATCAGCGAAATCAACCGCATCGGCCTGCTGGTCAGCGTTGTGATCATCGGCTTCTATACATTCAAGACCAACAACTATGGAGGGGTGTGCCAGGGAGCCCGCTGGTTGTTCTGGCTGATTCCGTTTTGGCTCATCAGCATGGCTTCGGTCGTGGAACAATACATGCAATCCCGTCGATTCCAGGTGTTTGCCGGTCTAGCCCTGTTCCTATCTCTGATGACTACCGGGTTTGCGCTGAGTGGAAGCGCAGAACCTAACAAGGGACGGCCGGGTCCCTGGAGTGCATCTTGGTTGCACCTGCAGATGCGGGAGGCGAATTGGGTCGATTACTAGCTGATTTCTGTGCGGTGCCCCTGCACAGTCCGGAGATCTGCATGCCGCGAGCCGCGAATGGTGACGCCAAATGTGGGTTTCCGGCAGTATCAATAGAGAACCACTGCGTCCCGTCCGGCGGTGATGGTCTACATCCGGAGCGCCGGTCATTGGGTTGTGCAAAGCCGACTCAAAAGGGAGGGTGCGATGAAAAACCTATGGGTCACCTTGTTGCTCTCGGCCATCATGACACCACTACTTTCCGTCCAAGGCAAATCTCGGGCACGTGAACTGGGGATTCCCTTCGAGGGGGACCCCGGCCCCTTGAACGCTATTACCGATGTTTCAGGCGTTGAGGTCGGGCACACGACGCTCATCTCAGGAAGCGGCAAGTTGGAGGTTGGCCGGGGACCTGTTCGAACGGGCGTAACCGCGGTTTTGCCCCGCGGCAAGGACTCCAACGATCCTGTTTTTGCGGGTTGGTTTCCTCTCAACGGAAACGGCGAGATGACCGGGACCACCTGGGTCGAGGAATCCGGATTTCTTGAGGGCCCGATCCTGATCACCAACACCCACAGCGTGGGCATCGTTCGCGACGCCGCGATCGCCTGGCAGGTGCAACACCGTCGTTTCTTCCAGCCCTGGATGCTGCCGGTCGTGGCCGAGACCTATGATGGCCACTTGAATGATGTGAACGGGTTTCACGTCAAGGAGCAACACGTTTTTCAAGCGCTGGACGGAGCCAGGAGCGGCCCGGTGACGGAAGGCAACGTGGGTGGTGGAACCGGGATGGTGTGCTATGGGTTTAAAGGAGGGATTGGTACGGCCTCACGCAAGGTGGAAAGCGCTGGTGGCCAGTACATGTTGGGTGTCCTGGTCCAATCCAACTTTGGCAGGCGGAGCCAGTTGACCATTGCCGGAGTCCCTGTGGGACGTGAACTTCAGGAAGGGATCCCATACGCCGACCTGCCCGGGCCCGGGAATCTCAAGGTGGGCGACGCCGGCTCCATCATCGTGGTGGTGGCCACCGACGCTCCCTTGCTGCCTCACCAGCTGAAGCGGGTGGCCCGGCGAGTGTCACTGGGAATCGCCCGCACCGGAGGCCTGGCCATGAACGGTTCGGGAGACATTTTCATTGCATTTTCCAATGCTAACCCGGAGGTTGCCAGGGCCGACAAGATCACCGCCGTCTCGATGATTCCCAACGACGCACTCAACGCACTGTTTTATGCCACGGCCCAAGCCACTGAGGAAGCTATCATCAATGCCTTGGTGGCCGCCGAAACCATGATCGGAGTGGACGACCATCGAGTTGAGGCGTTGCCCCACGAGTCGTTGCGAGATATCATGAGGCGATTCGGGCGGTTGAGCGGCCAGCGATGAAGCCATCCGAAACTGAGCGAGGGCAGCCCTTTGGAACCAAGATGGAATGAGGGATGCCAAGCGACCTCGTGAAATTCGTGACTCCCCGACTCTCCTTACCGATCTTCCACCAGACCCAATCGGATCTAACGAACCAGGTTGTTCTAGATCGCATTACTACCTCGATTTTGAGCAGACTATGGCAGGGCACCGTTCGGGCCTGAAGTTCTCAAGCAGCTCAGCAGACCGGCCGCCGATCACCTTCAAGGTGAAGACCAGGTGCCATGAACAATTTCCCGGAGACGGCCTGCCGAATGGCAGCGCTCTCTCGGCCCTTACAAGGAGCAGAACATGCAAACCGTTGGGACAGATTACAGTCACTATGGACTAGAGAATCATGGCATTCGAGATGTGAACACGGTTCACTGGAACCTGTCCACCCCGATGCTTTACGAGGATGCCATTCGCCGCTGGGAAGGCCGCCTGGCTCATCTGGGCCCTCTCGCGGTTCGTACCGGGCAGCACACCGGCCGCTCTCCCAACGACAAGTTCATTGTTCAGGAGCCTTCGAGCGCGGACAGGATTTGGTGGGGAAAAGTGAATCGCCCCATGGATCCGGCTTGCTTCGAGAACTTGCACCATCGACTGCTGGCCTACTTAAGAGGACGAGATCTGTTTGTGCAGGACTGCTTTGCCGGAGCTGATCCCGAGTTTCGCTTACCCGTCAGGGTGATCACTGAAACGGCCTGGCACAGTCTGTTTGCACGGAACATGTTTATTCAGCCTGAATCGAACGACCTGGTGAAACATGTTCCCGACTTCACGGTGATCGACGTCCCCAGTTTTCACGCCATTCCTGAGGAGGACCACACCAGGTCCGAGGTCTTCGTCATCATTCATTTCGGCAAACGGGTGGTGCTGATTGGGGGGACCCAGTATGCCGGCGAGATCAAAAAGTCCATCTTCACGGTGTTGAACTACCTGTTGCCTCAGCGCCGTGTTCTGTCCATGCATTGTTCGGCCAACATCGGAGCGCACGATGACGTGGCGATCTTTTTCGGACTTTCCGGGACCGGTAAGACCACGCTGTCAGCCGACTCCTCCCGGACGTTGATCGGCGACGACGAGCACGGCTGGAATGATCGTGGGGTTTTTAATTTCGAGGGGGGCTGCTATGCCAAAGTCATTCGACTTTCTGCCGAGGCGGAGCCGGAGATTTATGCCACGACCAGGCGATTCGGCACGATCCTGGAAAATGTGGCTTTCGACAGCCACAGCGGGCGGCTGGATCTGGACGACGATTCGCTAACCGAGAACACGCGGGCCGCCTACCCGATCAGCCACATTCCCAATGCCTGCAAGAGCGGGCTGGGCGGCCATCCCCGCAATATCATCATGCTGACCGCCGATGCCTTCGGGGTCCTCCCGCCGATTGCCAGGTTAACTCCGGCCCAGGCGATGTACTATTTTCTCTCCGGCTACACCGCCAAGGTGGCCGGAACGGAGAAGGGAGTCACCGAGCCGCAGGCCACTTTCAGCGCCTGCTTTGGCGGGCCGTTCATGGCCCTCACGCCCACCGTCTATGCCAACCTGCTGGGGGAGAAGATTGCCCAGCATAAGGTGGCCGTGTGGCTGGTCAACACCGGCTGGAGTGGAGGACCGTTCGGAGTTGGGGAAAGAATCAAGATAGCCCATACACGAGCGATGGTCCAGGCGGCACTCAATGGCGAACTAGCAGAGGTGCCGGTCAAGTCCGACCCTACCTTCGGCATTGCCGTTCCTGTATCCTGTCCTAACGTTCCCTCCGGGATCCTGAATCCAAGAGCTACCTGGGCCGATGGATCTGCCTACGATTCCCAGGCCGGGAAACTGGCCGCGATGTTCGCAGAGAACTTCAAGGCCTTTGCATCCAGCGTCTCCGATGAGGTCAAGAGTTGCGGGCCGCGGGTCGCGTAACCGCAGCTCAACCCGAACTTTGGATTGGTAGGATTGTTAGGTAGTTGGCTGGCTCCCTCCGAGGCCGAGAGCTATAATACTCGCAGCGATCCCCCGGACATCGGTCTCGACGGATTCGATGAGGCGATTGATAGCGGGTAGTCCCGCTTGCCCTTAACCCATTTACCCCTCCCAGAAAGGAGTCCGACCATGGCAACCTACATTTCGCTCGTCAACTTTACCGATCAGGGCGCGCGCAACGTGAAGGACACTGTGAAACGCGCGCAGGCCTACCAAGAAGCCGCCCAGAAAGCTGGAGTGAATGTCAAACAGATCTTTTGGACGATCGGCCAATACGATATTGTCCTCGTTGTCGAGACCGCAGACGACGAAACGGCAGTGGCCAGTGTGTTGAGCGTTGTCTCAAAGGGCAATATCCGGTCACAAACCCTCCGTGCCTTCTCCGCCGAGGAAATGACCAGGATCCTGGCAAAAGTCCAATAGTTCGCGCCGAAACTGGGGGATCGCTGTGCTCTTCTGTGGCGTCTCGTCACAACTCAGGGATGAGTGATCACTTCGGACAGGATGTCGGCCAGCAGCTCATTTCCATTGGGATTCAGGTGGATATCGTTTGTCCAATAAAGGCGGATGCCGGTTGACTCGGCCCGTCGAAACGGTTCCAACGGGTCAACGATCCGGCAGGAAGGAAGGCGTCGGCGGAGTTCAGTGGTAAAAGCCCCTTCATTGTTTAGCATTGCTTGTTCATCCTCGAAAACTGCGCCGAGCGCTTTGGCCCGCTCCAAATAGTAACGATTGATTTGGCTGGCATGCGGAATGACGAGAAGAACACAGCGGCAATCTGTATCCTTCTGCGAAAGCAGCAGTCGCAGACCATTCACCATGAGTTCGAAATCGGCTTTGCGGTCAGCCAGCAAGCGGACTTGCTTTTCGATCAGCTGGGAATCCGCTTTCAGGCCTATCGGCTCATTATTGAGGAAGCGTTCCGGAGCGAACTGGTCCGGGGATACGAAGGGGTAGTCCCCAAAGCGATACGGCTGGTAGGCCTCGCCGGCGACACCGCCTCGTAACTGTCCCAGACGATAGTTGAGGAATGATAGGGATCTCAGATAGTTCGAGGCCAGCCAGTAGGCATTGCGACGGAACGACAACTCGCGCCAGTTGATCGGATGGCGGATATCAAAGAGGTCGTTGCCGGGATAGAGCTGCACCAGCAAGAGAGAGGGACGGAAACGAGTTAGCCTTTTTCTGGCGATCAAAAGCGTCTGGATAATTCCCGATCCAGGAATGCTGGCATTGACGATGCGTGTTTCGGGTAGCTTTTCGCGAAGCACGTTGACATAGCTGCTGTTGCCGGCTGAGAACGAATCGCCGAAAACCAGCCAGGTCGCGACGTTGCTTCGGTCCAGGTCCCCGGGTGGGTTGAACGCGCGGAGTTCCGTCTGGTAAAAATCGAACAGCTGAATGCGGTAGGCGACCTCGAGTAACAGCAGGCTCAAGCCGGCCGAACAGAGGCCCAGGCAGATCCGAAAGAGAGCTTTTTTGCCGATTCGCAGATTCATGGTCGAGTGGGAGTGTAGCCTGTAAGGCCTCCCGCGACCAAAACTTCCCTAACGATGGTCTGTCTCAGCAAGAAAGTGCGACAACCCCGTTTCGTGTCTTTTCCTGCAAAGATCTTAATGCGCGCCGCTTCCCGGATGAGATCAACCAACAAGTTTAGGGTACCGGAAGGCCCACATCGGCACTATAATGACACCATTTTCGTTTCTGCTTGGAGCCTCCTACCATCTCACGCGCCCTGTTAACGACTTCTATTTCCACGACGAAAGGAGTTGGCCATGGGACACTTTGGAGTTGCCAGAAATACGGGTGGGCTTCTGACTCTCTGTTGGCTGGCGGGCTGCTTGCTCAACTGCGGCGGTTCAGCCCCGAAAGTTTCGAAGGATTCTCCCGAGTACCAGTTCTCGGAGGCCAAGCAGGCCCTCGTCGAGCTGAACTACGAAGGGGCGATCAGTTTCACCGGAAAGGTGATTAATCAACCGGAGGACAATCCATACGAAAAAAAGGCCCGGTTATTGCGTATGATCCTGGTGGCCGGACTGAGCGACGGTCATCGGACTATCGCCGAAGCCTACCTGGCAGGTTCGGAAAAATCGATGAAAGACAGCATGGCGCTTCGAGCCAAGGGCATGGACTATTACCGCAAACAGAAGAACGCGGCGTTGGCATTCCTGCAGGCTGCAGACTATTTCGTGAGTCGTCCTGACGATGCCTCCGCCTTCGTTCTGGAATGCGACTTTCCGGCTAAGGACATCGTTCCCAACCGGAAGCTGGACGAGGTCCGGAATGGCGTCTTGCTGGACGAAGAAGAGCGAAGGGCCTGCGAAGCGATTGAGGTGGGAAATGGAGTCATCGTCGCCCTTTCGAGCTTCCTGGGAGCGGGCGATGATCGGGCCAAGGCCCGGAAACTACTGGAGACCGGCTCAATCCAACTCGATCCGGCCGACTTCATGGTGCGCATTGGTCGTACACTGATCACGAACCAGAAGGTCTTCGGTCGCACCGCACTCAACGAGGTTCAAAATTATCGACAGCTCTTCGACAAAGCGGTGGAATGTTCTGAAGTTGCCCAGAAGCTTCTCAAACAAAAGCCTAACCCTGACGTTCAGGCAGCCGCAGACGACTTGAAGGTCGAGCTGGAAGCGCAGAAGAAAAAGAGTCCTCTCCTTTCTTAAGCATGGATGGGTTGGCATCACATGCCGGTTTCTCGGTCTGATTTCGTCTGATTGGCAAGAGGTCCTTTCATGTTCAATCCGGAACGACTGCTAGGCAGTCTCGTCACCTCCGCGTTGTCGGGGGGGTTAGGAGCCAGACCTCGGCGCAGGAAGGGCAGCCGCCGCGCCGCAGGCCTGGCCGGTCAGCTCCTTGGCCGCAACAAGGCCGCGATCGGTATGGGGTTGCTTGGATTGGCAGTGGGCGCTTTTGAGCATTTCTCGCAGCGTTCCCAAACCGGCGGTGATCCACCGCCTCCCTCTTTGCCCGGAGGTGGTGCAGGGAACCCGCCACCTGGTCCGCCTCCAAGCTGGACTCCGCCCCCAATTCCGGAGCAACGGCCCCTGGAGTCCCCCGAGGAGACGAGCAGAGGAATCGTGGTCCTCGTGCGGGCGATGGTGGCTGCCGCGAACGCTGATCACACCGTGGATGAAGTGGAGCGAAAGCGGATTCTGTCCAAGTTGGAAGGCAGCGGCTTGACAGACGAAGAAAGAGCCTTTCTCACAACCGAGCTGGAGAATCCGGTCGGAATGAGAGCTCTCATCGATCAGGTCACATCGCCAAAGCTGGCAGAGGAAGTGTACGTCGCGTCGTTGCTGGCCATCGATGTGGATTCCGACGCCGAGCGGAATTATCTCAAGCGGTTAGCGCAGGGATTGGGTCTTGACGAAACGGCCGTCAAGCGGTGGAACGAGCAGTTTGGGGCCGGAGAGTCCTGATTGGTGCATCAAGCTGAAGGCCCACCGTCTTGGCGGCTCGACTCCCGAATGAGGTGTCCGAACTGCAGCTCTGTTTCGTATTCGAGGCAAACCTTTCCTCCGACCTGGAATTGGGCGAAGATCTCCTGCAAGCTCTGCATCATGGGCTCGTAGGCTGAATGCCCCTCCAAGGGTACAAATGAGCAGGACTTCACCCGCCCCTTCAATCCCTCAAAATCAAGAATCTGTCGGTTCTCAAAACTCCTCGAATAAAACAGACCCCCGAAAAACCGTCCAATAGCCTCCAGACTCACGTTTTTGTGGTGCACCTGCCGGTAGTCCAGGCTGCACCGCTGCAACAGTCCTTCGTAGGCCCGCAGAAAGGGGGTGGCATCGGTCTTCAGCGTATTCCAGATCAACACGACCCACCCCTCGTCCCTCAGGATGCGGGCAAACTCGCGCCGGCAATCGTCCTGTTTGAACCAGTGGAAGGCCTGCGCCGTCACGACGAAGTCGACGCTGGAGGCGGCCAGCCCGGTGTCCTCGGCCCGACCGGCGAGACTGCTGAAGCTTGGATAGCCTTTCAAACGGCGTTCGGCGGCGGCTCGCATTTCATCGTTGGGCTCGACCGCCAGAACGGGATTGCCTCGCTTCAGCAGCATTTCGGAAAAAATGCCGGTGCCCGAGCCGACGTCGGCCACAACTGAAGCGCTGGTCAAGCCGGCTTCCTTGGCGAGCACGTCGAGCACGATGGCGGGATAGCCTGGGCGATACTTGATGTAGTCTTCAACTCGACTCGAGAACCGTTGCGTTGGTGTGGCGTCAGCGCTCATGGCAAGAGAAAAAGTGGAAATTGATCCGGCTCATCGACAGCATTCTAACGCAGCTGATGCTCGGAATCCGATTCAGGTTCACGGCGGGATGGTGCGAAGCGATTGAGCGGCCATGCGCGATTAACGAAGACACGCCTTGATTCAAACAACCCGATGAGTTAGTTTTGCGCCGTGCTGGTTTTGGGGCAACTTCCCAGGTGGTCCTTGTTGCCTCCGAGAGGAAGGGAGGGACGAGCATTGAACAAGGAGGGTTCGTGTCGACTGCAGCCAGAAGGCAACCGGAGAGCAGGGCTCAACTGAACGATCTGCAAGATCAGCTGAAGGCGGCCGCATCGCGGGCTGAGCAGCTGGCCGGAGGCCTAAGTGGCACTCAATTGGAACACAGACCCCTGCGAGACCGCTGGTCGATTGCGGAGTGCTTGAAGCATTTGACCCTCACCTCCCGGGCCTACCTTCCCATTATTGACTGCGCCATCGAGGAGGCGCGACTCTCGGGTTTGTTGGGCGGAGGACCCTTTCGCATGGACTGGATGGGGAGAGTCTTGAAGTGGGTGGTGGAGCCGCCTGTCCGAATTCGCGTTCGCACCAAAGCTGAATTTCATCCCCCCGAGACAGCCCTGTCGGTGAGAGCCCTCCCGGAATTTCTGGAAACTCAGGAGCAACTGCTAAGAGCCCTGCAACGGGTGAACGGCATTGCCCTTGACCGCATCCAGGTGATTTCGCCCTTTGACCCGCGAGTCCACTACAACCTGTTCTCCTGTTTTCATCTGCTGGCAGCCCATCAGCGACGACATCTCTGGCAAGCCGAAGGCGTCCGGAAGGAATTGCCGGCGGTCGGCTAGATCACAAAGCCCGAACCCCAAAACGGCCAGCCCGTCCTGGGGCAAACGCGCCAAACGCTTCGATTTATCTAGGGTTCCTGTGCAATGGGATTGAGGCTGGATGGAACCGTGGTCGGGTACCTCCTCCACCTAAGGTCTCCCACGGCAGTTCCGGTTTCACGGAATGATGTTCAGGTGTTGAGCCTCTCTCAGAACACGTGGCTCATAGATGCAGTAGGGTTCTTCGCCCAGATAGTTGCCTGTTTCCCCAAAGGCTCGGGCCCGGCATCCGGCACAGACGTTCTTGTATTCGCAAAGACCGCATTTCCCCTCCAGAAGGGAAGTGTCCCTCATCTGGGCAAAGACGTCGGATTTCTCCCAGATCTCTGCGAACGGTTGGCGCAGAACGTGACCGGCCGTGACAGGAAGATAGCCACACGGGAAAACCTCACCCTTGTGGGAGACGAAACACACCGCTGAACCCGCCAGACACCCTCGGGTCACGGCGTCCATTCCGTGTGTGGCAGTGGACAGCTTGATGCCCTCGGCTTTGGCTCGCTGGCGCATGACGCGGTAATAGTGGGGGGCGCAAGTAGCCTTTGTTTGCAGCTTGCCTTCGCGCGACTTGTCGTAAAACCAGTTCAGCACGGCCTCATATTCATCGGGTGGCAGTTGCTTGTCGGATGAGATTTCCACGCCGCAGCCTACCGGGACCAACAGAAAGATGTGCAGAGCGTCGGCACCCAGCTTTAGAGCCAACTCGTAAAGCTCTTCCTTCTCGGCCAGATTGTGGCGGGCCAAGGTGCAGTTGATCTGCATACTCATGCCGGCCTTGCGCAGGTTGAGAAAGCCGGCAATGGCTCGCGAGAAGGACCCCGGAATGCCTCGAAACGTGTCATGGGTCTTTTCGGTGGCTCCGTCGATGCTGATCGCGACCCGCTCGAATCCGGCATCGACAATGGCCTCGGCTTTGACCTGGTCGATCAGCGTTCCATTGGTGGCCAGCGCCGTGGTCAGGCCTTTGCTTTTGGCGTGTTTGGCCAAGGCGAAAATGTCCCTGCGGTAGAGCGGTTCGCCGCCGCTGAAAACCAGGATGGGCTTGGCAAAGTCAGCCAACGAATCGATGAAGGCCATCGACTGCTCGGTCGTCATGTCTTGTCGAGCCAGCTCGGCCGCCACGTCAAGCCTGCGGCAATGCACGCACTCCAGGTTGCAGCCCGAGGTGGTTTCCCAGAAGACGAGTCTGAGCTGGTTTCTACCTTTTTCCGGGTGAGATGGATGACCTGCTGGATGATTCTGAGTGGCGTCCGGGTGCCCTGCGAGTCCGAACGACAGATGATGAGTCTTCATGCGCCCCTCCCTTTTCTGAATCTATGGCTGGCGACTCCCAGCGCTCCCCCACATCTTCCTCTGCAACCCATCTTCCAAGCTGAACGAGCACCTAAGTGACTGAGCAACAGAGCTTTGTCGTAACACCTGATTCCGTGCGGGAAGATTAGCCGTGGTGCAGTGGGCGATATCCCCAGGATGCTGCGGTAACCGACCACCCACAAGTCGGGGGTTTTCCAGCTGACCGCGGGCCGCATCATGGCGAAATAGCCCGCCTCAGCGTGATTTGCCCCGCCTCCCTTCGGTATTTCTCCCGCGGTCAAGGGTTCGAGTTAGCCGAGAATTGTCCGTCGTTGTGAGGCTCTCGGGATCGCCCAGGCGATCCAGAAAAGACTGGCATGACTTTTGCTAGTCCAGGGCCAAAGTTCTCGGAAAAGCAAGTAGGGATGATGGGAGGCGTATGAGAAAAAATTTTTATACGGCGCTATCCATCCTGGCTGTCCTGGCAATTGCGGGGGGAATTGTGTGGAGGATCTGGATCAGCCGGACTCCATCGGATCCACTCTCGCAAGCGAAGTCGCTTTTCGAAAGGAACTGTGCGGTCTGTCACAACACGACCGGCGACGGGAAGGGCAAAGCCGCTTTCCTTCTTGACCCCAAGCCCAGAAATTTCAGGGCAGGCAAGTTTCGACTGGTGACTTCCGAAAACCTCCAACCAACGCAAAAGGATCTGCTGAGAACCATCTCCAATGGGATGCCGGGAACGGCGATGCCCTCCTGGCAGCACTTGTCTGAGAGCGAAAGAACAGCGCTGGCCGATTACGTTCTGAAGTTCAACCGCGATGGGTGGTACGACCGAGGTATCCAACTGGGATACTCAACAGCGGAGGCGGCCAAGTATGCGGCCGAAATGACGGACCCTGGTGGGCTGATTTCGATTCCGCCGGAGCCGCCGACAAGCCCACAAGGACTGGAGCAGGGACGGAAATACTATGTAACAGCCTGTGCCAAATGCCATGGCGAGAAGGGAGAGGGCAAGCGGGACCCCACCTGGCGAACGGCGGAAGGTTATCCTACTTCGTCGCGCAACCTCCGTCGCGGTGTGTTCAAAGGGGGGCGGGAAGGAGAGCAACTCTTTCTCCGGTTTTCCACCGGACTGCCGGGCACTCCCATGCCCAGCGGAGAACTGGCCGGAGATCAGGTCTGGCGCGTGGTCCAGTACATTCAAAGCCTGTCGGATCCTAGCGAGCAGGACATAAACACAGTTCGCACCGTGGCCCTTGTGGCCAAAAAAGTCCAGCTGCTCCCCAGTGGGCCGGATGACTCGAACTGGCAGGAGGTGCCCGCTGTTCATGTACCACTCATGCCACTCTGGTGGAGGGACGGATACGTTGACGGGGTTCGCGTTAAGGCTGCACACGATGGCCGGCGCCTGGCTTTCCATCTGGAATGGAACGATGCCACCAAAGATGAAGAAGGAGTGCGACAGCGCACGTTCCCGGATGGAGCCGCGATTCAGTTGACTGCCGCCGGCTCACCGCCGTTATTTGCAATGGGGGCCGCCAATGAGATCGTCAATATCTGGCACTGGAAGGCCCTGTGGGATCACGATCGAGGCGGATTCCAAGACGTTTCTGGGGCCTTTCCAAACATCGTAAGCGACGTCTATTTCGGTTCGCAGACGGGCTGGAAAGCCGGCCCGCTGGATGACAGTGGCTTCCTGCCTGCCCGCCAGCTGAACAACGCGGTCGCCAGACCGCACCGCACCAGCGTAGAAGAAGCCAACGCGGCAGGGTTTGGCAGCTACACCGCTCAACCCGCCGAGAAACAGAATGTCGAAAGCTCTTCGAATTGGAAGGGGCACGTTTGGAGGGTCAGCTTCGTGCGCGACCTGCGAGGTGACGATGGAAATGATGTGCCGTTTGCCGTGGGAGAGACCGCTTCCGTGGCCTTTGCCATCTGGGACGGCAGTGTCGCGGACCGAAACGGTCAAAAGACGGTGAGTATCTGGAATAGGCTGACCCTCGAGCCTTAGAGCTGTCATGTCACGTCTGCCCAGGAGGGATGCGTGATCCAGCCCGACTGATCCGGCCGCTAGCCGCCTGATCCCCAGGTTTGCCGGAGAACTCTCGCGGGCAACCTGATGGCGGGTTGCGAGGGAGCGCACCACCTGGCCCCAGAGGCGCAACACGTTTTCTCAAGCAGGCGATTTCGAGAGGGACTATGGCGAAACAAAATTGGACTGACGAGAACGCGAGTTCCGAGGACAAGGTCAGGGATCTGAGGGACCAGCAGGCCACTCGGCGTGAGTTCCTCAAAGGGCTCGGCACGGCCGGCGCCACCGCAGCGCTGAATCTTTGGTCGTTTAGTTGCCGTCGTGGTCCCACTCTGGAGGCCGTAGAGAACCCTCTGAGCTACTATCCCAACCGGGACTGGGAACGGATCTACCGGGATCAGTACCAGTGCGACCGAAGCTTTACCTGGGTCTGTGCTCCCAATGATACCCATATGTGCCGCCTGCGTGCCTTCGTCCGTAATGGTGTCATCGTTCGCAGCGAGCAGAACTACGACCATGACCGCTACAAGGATCTTTACGGCAACCAGGCGTCGCCGGCCTGGAATCCTCGAGGCTGTTTGAAGGGGTACACATTCCACCGTCGGGTTTATGGCCCCTACCGGTTGAAAGGTCCGGCTATTCGCAAAGGCTGGAAGCAGTGGGCCGACGACGGATTTCCTTCTCTCTCGGATCATCCTGAGCTGCGAACCAAATATCGATTTGACGACCGTGGGAACGACACATTCGTGCGAGTCAGCTGGGACGAGGCCACGCACTATGCGGCCAACGGTCTGATGGCGATTGCCCGGACGTACAGTGGTGATGCGGGCCGGGAGCGTTTCAAGAAGGACGGTTACCCCCAAGAGATGCTTGAACATTGGAAAGGAGCCGGTACCCGCACCATGAAAATCGGCTCCTCGTTGCCGGTGCATGGTGTCATCGGGAAGTTTGGCCTCTTCCGGTTTGCGAACATGATGGCTCTGCTGGATCACCACGTCCGCAACCTGCCTCCCGAGCAGTCGCTGGGGGCCCGTGAATGGAGCGAATACACCTGGCGCGGCGACCAGGCTCCGGGCCAGCCGTTCGTGCATGGCCTGCAGACAGCGGACTGTGACTTCAATGATCTTCGCCACACCCGCCTGCATATTCAGGTGGGCAAGAACCTGATCGAGAACAAGATGCCCGAGTCCCACTGGCTGACCGAGGTGATCGAGCGGGGTGGGAAGATCGTCAACATCGCTCCTGAATACAACTGTCCGGCCACCAAAGCCGATTACTTCATTCCCGTTCGGCCTGGCCTTTCCGACACAGCCATCTTCCTGTATCTGTCGAAGTACCTGATGGATGAGAAGCTCTATGATGCCGAGTTCGTTCGCCGCTTCACTGACCTGCCGTTGCTCGTCCGCACCGATACGCTGACCCGTCTGAAGCCGGAAGACGTTTTCCCCGACTATCAAATGCCCAATCTGGCTGAAGGGCCCAGTTATCGGATCCAGGGCCTGACCGATGAACAGCGTCAACGGGTCGGGGACTTTGTGATCCATGATCAGAAGTCGGACAGCCTGAAAGCCTTGACCCGCGACGATGTGGGCGATCGGTTGCGAGCGAAAGGGATTGAGCCCAGTATCGAGTGGACCGCCACCATTACGACGACCAGCGGCAAGAAAGTGGAAGTGATGACCACCTTCGCGCTGTACCGCCTTCATTTGAAGGATTACGATCTCGACACCGTTAGCGAGATTACCAGTGCGGATAAAGATCTCATTCTGCGGCTGGCCCACGATATCGCCACGATCAAACCGGTGGCCGTCCACCACGGCGAAGGGATCAATCACTACTTCCATGCCACCCTCCACAACCGCGCCGTTCACTTGCCTCTAATGCTGACAGCGAATATCGGCCAGCATGGAGCCGGCGTTTTCACCTGGGCGGGCAATTACAAAGGCGCCGTCTTTCAAGGGTCGAATTGGTCGGGCTCTGGCGCCGGAGTGTACAAGGCAGAGGACCCGTTCAATCCGGTGTTGGATCCACAGGCCAAGATCGGTCATGAGAACATCCGCCATACGACCTGGGGTGAAGAGGTAGGTTATTGGGGCGCCGGGGACCGACCGCTGATCGTCGACACCCCTCAGGGACGAAAAATCTTCACCGGCAAGACGCACATGCCCTCACCCACCAAGTTGTTTTGGTACAACAATGCCAATCTCATCAACCAGGCCAAGTGGGTGTATCACCTGGTTCGCAACGTCAATCCCAAAGTCGACATGATTGTGGATCAGCAGATCGAGTGGACGGGCTCGGCCGAATATGCCGACCTCGTTCTTCCGGCCAATGCCTGGGTTGAAAGTCAGACTCTGGAGGCCGGCAGTTCCTGTTCCAATCCCTTCCTGTCGATCTGGGGCGGCACCCAGTACGAGGCCACGCACGCCATCGCGCCTCTGTACGACTCTTTGGACGATGGGATGATCTTTGCGAAGGTGGCTGAGAAACTGGCCCAGTTAACCGGTGACCAGCGCTTCCGCGACTACTGGCGGTTTATGCTCTCGGGTCAAACGGATGTCTATCTGGATCGTGTTTTTGCATCGTGCACCACCACGCGGACCCAAGATGGGAAACGCTACACCGTCAAGGAAGTGATGAACGGAGCTTACGGTAACGAACCGGGAACGGTCCTGATGCTTTATCGAACCTATCCTCGGGTGCCTTTTTACGAGCAGGTTCATGACTCGATTCCCTTCTATACCGACACCGGCCGCCTGAACTCCTACTGTGACATCCCGGAGGCCATCGAGTATGGAGAAAACTTCATCGTGCACCGGGAAGGGCCGGAAGCTACGCCTTATTTGCCGAATGCGATCGTCTCGTCCAATCCTTACATTCGGCCCAGCGATTACGGCATTCCTCTCAGCGCGATGGACGCGGACCTGCGTCAAGTCCGCAATGTCAAGTTGCCGTGGAGCCGGGTGAAACAGACCAAGAATCCCCTTTGGGAACAGGGGTTCCGCCTTTTCTGCACCACTCCCAAAAGCCGACATACGGTGCATTCCTCCTGGAGCGTGGTGGATTGGAACTGGCTCTGGGCCGACAATTTCGGCGATCCGTTTCGCAAGGACAAGCGCGCGCCGGGAGTGGGGGATCGAGAGATCATGATCAATCCCGATATGGCGAAGTGTCTTGGCATCCAGGATGGCGATTATGTTTACGTCGACGCCAATCCCACGGATCGCCCCTTTGTGGGTTGGCAAAAGGATCCGGCTCGCTACAAGGCCTTCCGCTGCATGGTGCGTGTCAAGTTCAATCCCGGATTACCCCTTCACTTCACGATCATGAAGCATACCGGCTGGATTGCTACGGAGCGAACCGTGAAAGCCCATGAAACGCGCCCAGATGGGCGTGCTTTTTCCGAAGAAACGGGTTACCAGGCCAGCTATCGGTACGGCAGCCATCAATCCATCACCCGTGCCTGGATGATGCCGATGCATCAGACGGACCATCTGTTTCATAAGAAGATTGGTGGAATGGGATTCCTGTTTGGCTTCGACGATGATAACCATGCCATCAACAGCGTGCCCAAGGAAACCTTGATTCGGATCACCAAGGCGGAGGATGGGGGACTTCAGGGCCAGGGTGTCTGGGGGCCGGCTGCCACCGGCTTGACGCCCGGCAACGAGAGTCCGAGGTGTCAACAGTATCTGTTGGGCGGATTTGTGAAGGTGAGAAAGTCGTGAGAGACAACGGAAACAGGCAGCACGGGTCGGAAAAGGAACCCGAGCCCGATGACCCCATGGAATTGGTCATGCATCGATTGCCTGGGGCAGACCCGGTCAGGATGGCCAAGTGTTTCATCGAGGAATACGCGATTTTGGGTCTGGGGCATCAGGAGATCCTCGAACTATTCAAACAGCCGATCTACCAAACTCATGAATTGTACCGGCATCACGGGGAGGACTGGGTGCGGGAACTCATTGACGAGGTTCTGAGACAAACCGGTCGTTTCCGTGTCTCGATCCAATACCTCGACCCCACAGGAGGCTGCAATGGCTGAAGTCTACAACTGGCAGCTCGGGCGGAAGATGGAGTATCCCTACCAAGAGGCTCATCCGGGAAAGCAGTTTGCCTTCGTTTTTAACATCAACCGCTGCATCGGCTGCCAGACCTGTACGATGGCCTGCAAGTCCACCTGGACTTTCTCGCGAGGTCAGGAACACATGTGGTGGAACAATGTCGAGTCGAAGCCCTACGGCGGCTATCCCCACTTCTGGGATCAAAGAATCCTTGCCTTGTTGGAAGACGCCAATCCTGAGGGACAAGTCTGGGATGCATCCCAGACCGGCGAGAAGTCACTGTACGGCATCTTCCAAGGGAAGACGATCTTTGAAGCCGTATCCTCGAATCAGAATCCAGAGGGTCGTGTGCCCGTCGACAGCGCTTCGCGAGTACTTGGCTACCTGCCGTCTGAAGAAGATTGGGACGCCCCCAATCTCTATGAGGATACCCCTCGCCGTCCGCGGGACCAGAATCAATCTTGGGGAGGGCAGGGGACATCCTTGCCGGCCCACAACACCTGGTTCTTTCACCTTCAACGGATTTGCAATCACTGCACTTATCCTGGCTGTTTGGCAGCCTGCCCACGACAAGCGATTTACAAGCGGCCGGAAGATGGAGTTGTGCTGATCGATCAGAGCCGTTGCCGTGGCTATCGCAAGTGCGTTGAGGCCTGCCCGTATAAGAAGTCACTTTATCGCGGGACGACTCGCACCTCGGAAAAGTGTGTCGCTTGTTTCCCTCGGCTGGAAGGTCAGGACTCCGCCATCACTCCGGATGGGATGCCCATCGAAACCCGCTGCATGAGCGCTTGTGTGGGAAAGATCCGAATGCAGGGTTTCGTCAAAGTGGCTCAAGACGGGACCTGGGCCAAAGACTACGACAACCCCATTTACTACATGGTCAAAGAAGAGAAGATTGCGTTGCCGCTTTATCCTCAATTCGGCACCGAACCGAACGGTTTCTATATTCCACCCCGGTGGGCTCCCATCCCTTATCTCAATCAGATGTTTGGCCCGGGCGCCGAGACAGCCATTGAGGCCTACATGTGTCCATCGCGTCGAATGCTGGGACTGCTCCAACTCTTTCGTGCCAGCCGCACGGTTATTTCGCGTTTCGAGCTGATTGAGGGTAAGAAGATCCACGAATCCGAGGTGGCGTTGCCGAGCGGCAGGAAGAAGACGATCGAGATCTTCAATGACACCGTCGTCGGCTACGACGACCGGAATCGCGAGATTGTCCGATTAACAATCGAAGAGCCGGTCTACGAACGTTCTAAAGAGCATTACAACAGCATTTAGCATCTGGTGTTAAGGCCCAGAGCCGGGGAGCGAGCCTGGCTGCAGTCTGATAGGGTTACCAGGGCGTGGGCTTTACCGCCGGGACAAAAAACGAAGGGCACGATGAAAGATCGAACCACTGAACTGGCGGATGTGCTGGCGCGTCGGGAACTGTGGCTGCTGGTTTCGGTCGGGTTCTCAGACCCCTATCATCGCAAGAGATTTGAACTGCTGAAAAAGCCGGACTTTCGGCACCGAGTCATCCAGGCCACGGCGCTGGTGAGCGAGGGACGTTCCACAATTGAACTGGGCCCCGGGGAAGTCAATCCCCGGCAACTCTCTGCCCGGGATGTCTTCGCGGCTCTGGATTCCGAGTCTGTCGCCATTGAGTCCGCCTATCGGAAGCTCTTCGGACTGACGGCCGTTTCCCAACAGTGTCCGGCCTGCGAAGTGGAATACGACGCCAACTCCGATAGCACCTATCGCTCTCAACGACTGGGAGATCTGGCCGGCTTTTATCAAGCCTTCGCACTGCAAGTCTCCCAGGATGCAGCCGAGCGCATCGACCACGTCACCATAGAAGCTGAGTTCCTTTACGTGCTGCTGGCCAAGGAAGGAGCGGCACTATACCACGGAGATTCTCAGGGTGTCGAAGTTTGCAGACAGGCCAGACGGAAGTTCTTCCAGGAACACGTCGGGTGGTGGCTGCCGGCATTCAGCCGATTGGTCTCAAGGGTCTCCACATCTGACTATTATTGTCGATTGGCCGCTCTGACGGCTGGAGTGTCCGCGCTGGAGAGGGTTTGCCTGGGATTGCCGCCGTCTTCTATGCGGGCTCTCCCGCAGCGCTCTGAGCCGGTGGTTGAAGCCGCTTGTTTCGAATGCCTCAACCAGCGTGTGGAGGAGTAAAGGACCAGCGGTCGCAAACTATCTTGTTCAAGGTGAAGTGGAGTTGCTGCTGCGGCTCTCCCGGAGGAGGGCATCCGCTGCCCAAGCGCGGCACCCTGCGCACGAGCGGATGAGAGGCCGGAGTGCCCTCGTTCGCTTCCGTCGGGACGTCGTCATGGAGTGCACGGACAGCTTCACGGCCTCCGTCAGCCGGTCGGAGCGGACTCATCCTCCGCCTTGAGTTCTGCCTTCAGTCTGCGAAGTGTGGTACGAAGCCAATCTGCCACGACTTGTTCCAGCCGTTGCTGGTCGCCCGCCTGTTCGAGCGAATCAACCGTTTCTCCCACCTCATTCAACGGGATAAAGTGACAGGGCGCTTCCCGGTCTTTGTGTGAGGGCGGGACGAAGTCCAACAGAATGCATCCTTCACAGGTATCCGGTGGGTGGTTTGGATCGATCCAATGGTTGATACAAGAGACGGAGTACTGAAACATGGACTTAGGTTTTTGCGGCGAGCGCGGAGAACGCCCATAACCACCGTCTTCGATAATGCCCAATTCGATCTCAAGCAGAGAAATGATGTCACGTTTGTTTTCTGCGTAGGACTTGGTCTTTTTTGCCATGATGTCGCCTCCCTGGGTTTCCGTCCGTAAAACTGCCGTTGGGGGTCCGTTGCCCTCTTAATGTGCAATTCTCATGCCACAGCGGCGAGTTGACGGCAGGAAGTCGCTCAACTGGACTCCGGTGTTCTGGTTTCGAACCACTGCCAGAAAAAGCCTCTGGAGAGATTGAGATTGTCCTTTGGACTTCCGCACAGCGAGCCCAAAGCCCGGCTACCCCTGTGGAATCATCGATGCCGCGCTGCATTGGTTTCCCGGAGCTTGAGGGGGTGCAACGCTTTGACCCGTCTGAAGCGAACGTTGCCCGAGGAATTGACCCCGCGCCTGATGATTGTGTTGAGATTGAATCAGGGGAGCTTAAGGCAAGTCCGAAAGTGGGGATTTTGCCGCGATCTTGAGACTTTTGGCTCCAATCGCACAGGGCGACAGCGACCGATGCCGCCGGACGATGGGGGGTAAGGTAGAGTGCGCGAGCTTGGGAACCGGACAGGCCGGGATCCCGGACCGCCACGATTTGAGCGTTTGGACGGGCAGAACGCAGTCCCTCCATTCAGTCTGCCCCCGTCCTTCCATCCTAGTCGTGTTCCACTGGAAGGCCGCTGTTCGACGGCAATTCATTCTTGAGTCATCGAGTACGCAATGGCGCGCGCGACAAGACTTTCCGCGAAATTCCGAAAGGTCAGCTCGCCAGACGGTTCCGAGAAGACACCGCTCCGTGCAGCATCGCTTGGTGACAGCAGCAAGCACGCTGCATCGTAAAGCCGCTCCCGCACCATCTTCGTCAGGAGGATCTCGTACCGCCTGGCGTATGAAGCATCGCGGAACTCCTCAAACACTGGGAAATGCGGTTCTGCAACGGATACCGGTCGTGTAGACCCACTCGCATCCTCTAGGAGCATCAAGTATCCGAGCCAGGGCTTGGGCGAGCCCCGGAAAGCTCCTTCGCGGAAGGCAGCCCAGTAGTCTGTCGCGTTTCCGAGCGCCTCTTCCGTGCGGTTGTTATAGTTGTTTCCAAACGATGGGCCGACCTGCGCCTTGAATTCGACTGTGGCGAATAGACGGCCGTCGAGCACTACGACGAGGTCCCACTTCTTCTCGGCGCGATAGTAACCTGGCAACTCTGTGCGGACTCGCCGATGAACAGCGGTATCGCTTACGCCGGCTTTCACGATAAGGTTTCGGATCAGCTCGGCAAACCCATCAAGGTGGGCACCACCTGTTACCGCACTTCTGGCCCCGCGATCCCGGTCTCCGGACTTCGCCCCCTGGGCCCTTGCTTGACGGCCCCGAGTGTGCCAGAACTGGCGAATAGCCCGCCGCACTGCCTTGTCAAGATTCTCACGGTCTGTTGCCATCGTGGTGTGGCTGCTCCTTGAGGACCTGAATCTCGACAGAGGAGAACAGACCGGTAGATTCGTTTCGGATTCGCCGCTCGGCCATATCGAAGTAGTAGGGGTCAATTTCGCAGCCAATGCTGTGGCGACCGCACCGTGCTGCCGCAGCATTCGTTGTGCCGGTGCCCATGAAAGGATCGAGCACGGTATCACCAACGAAGCTAAACATCCGGATAAGCCGTTCCGCCAGTTCGGTTGGATAGGGAGCGGGATGGTCTCGGGTCGATGCTCCTGTTAGTCCAGTCCAGATCTGCTGAAACCACCGTTGGTAGTCATCTGTCGAAATAACGCTTAACACCCGTTCGGCGAGCGAGGGCTTCCGGTAGCCGCCTGGCTTTCTCTCCATGAGGATGAACTCGATGTCGTTCTTGATTACTGCGTTGGGTTCATATGGCTTTCCGAGGAAACCTGCACCACCGTTTTCGACCTCGTAAGCGGCATTCGCGATCTTGTGCCAGATGATGGGCGCGAGGTTGTCGAACCCGATGTGTCGGCAATGTTCTTGAATCGAGGCGTGGAGCGGCACAACGGTATGCCTGCCCTCATTCTTGCGTCGGGAAAGACACACGTCACCCACAACGCAGATGAGACGACCGCCGGGCACGAGCGCGTTGAAGCAATTGGTCCACACTCGATCGAGCTCAGTTAGAAACGCTTCATAGTTTGAGATATGGCCCAATTGACCGTCCGAGTCGCGGTATTGCTTGAGGGTCCAGTAGGGCGGCGACGTCAAGACGAGATGGACCGACTTCGCGCTCAGGTCTCCGAGATGGCGGGCATCTCGAAGGAACAGGCGATGAGTGGTCGGAATCGTTCGCACGGCATTGTTGATGAGGCTCATCAAGCGCGCGTCCTTCGCAATTGCCGGGACTGCGGTCTGCGGGGTCTCGATCGACCGCAGTTCCTGCGGCACCCAGTCCCGGAGGTCACGGCTTCCTTCTTGGGCCACCATCTTCGAAGCTAGCTTCAGCACAGTTGGCCTCTTTGTTCGCTCATCTTACCTCCATCCATCCTACCGAACGCCATTTATCATTCGACCGTTGGAAAGCATTCATCAGCCATCGGTGCCGCACCGCTATGACTTAGGCACAGGTCGACTGAAAAGCATAGTCGCTGCCAGGCCGGATGCGATTGACGGCAAGTCTACTTCACCAAGAGGCGTAGCACAAGCGCTCGGAGACTGAAGACGCAATGCGGTGGACGGGCGCCGACGATATCGCTCATCGGCGGATTAGAGACAGACCCAACCTAAGGATCCTTCGGCGTCGACAAGCCAAGGCCATGGTGATCGTTCTAAGCAATCTCAAGATTCCTAAGCCCTTCTTTGAGACTTCTCTGGTACTGAGCAGGCGCACGTTCCATTTCGCGCTTTGACTGACGGGATGTCGCGAGATTGATGAGGCCATTACGGTTCGAGGCCTCGGCTGGATATTAGACCGACAGGTAGTAAGCACGCCGGAAAAGCCTGGTAAAGCACCTAGAACCGGGAAGAGGGTAGATATTCTCTCCCGAAGGTGGCACCACACTTTCCAGACAGAACGCAAAATCCGGGCGAGCTTCAGCGGGATGTTTAGCCGGCCACTGTGTTCCGTGCCGTTAATCGTTGATGAAAACCCTGTCCGGCTTTCGCTGGAAGGTCCACTTTCCGTCTAGGCTCCGCGCAAATACGCAGCTGAAATACCTCCCTTTGCGCTGCACCGTTGGAAATGCGGCCACTGCGCGACGCTTAGACCCCACAGTTCTGAGATTGGACGAATCAATTCAAATGTCTCCACAGTCTCTCGATCGACCGCGGCCAAGTCGGTATGCGGAACCGTCGACACATACTCCAAGACAAAGCTATCGTCTCCGACATGGCGGTCTGTGTGGTCAACCCCCCAGGCGAAATGACACATTGTGACCTTAACGACCTTCCCTGAAGGCAGCGCTTGGTCGTGGAAGATGGTACGTATGTGAGGTCCCACAAAAACAAATGCGGCCGCAATTACTCCCCCCAAGATGAGGAATGCGAAAATAAACCCTAGAAAAAACGATCGAGCTTGAATTTTCATGGCAGTTTTCGTCAGAGGTAACACTGAACGTGGACATCAGGTGCGTCGGGGCCTGTTGCGGGAGGGCCGGCGCCAAAGCACGATGCCCAGCAGCAGCCAGGCCACACCCGGCAGCGCGTTCACCGGCGTCAGAAAGAACGTTGTCAGCCCTCCGAGAACTAATACCGCGGCGGCCCAAACCGCCAACTCGCGGGCTCGCACCAGGTCGATCGTGAACGCGACCAGGCCGGCGGCGAAGACAAGCGACGCCAGAGCCTGGAGCATTCCGCCTACCCGAGCGAGTTCGGCGTCTTCAAAGGCGACCGCGTAGGAACCCCAGGGGAAGGACCAGAATTCAAGCGCGACGCCAAGGGTCAACAAGGCGAGCCCAACTCCCGTCACCGCTGCGCCCGCACTGCCTAACAAGCCCGCGTGTTTCCGCCGGAAGCACAGACTGGCCAGCCCGACCGATACCAGGAGGAGCGGCAGAACCAGGAACTTGGCCGAATCCATCCACGTGAGGCCAAGGAGTAGACGCCGCTCATTCAAGGCAGTCAGGCCGTGCGCGGCACGCTGGTGGAGCCAGATTAAGAGCCACAGGCCGCCTGCGGTCAGGCTGGCCGGCGCACTCCATCGGTCTAAGCTGTTGCTGGACACGATCGATCCGTCCTAAGCCAACGGTTCGGTTCAGCGCAGACGCACAAGCACCCTGCGCTACAATCGCCTTCTCTTTGGTCGCTGCGTTATTGAGTTCCCGTGGGCATGGTCAGGGCGTCAGCATGTCGATGGACAATCCGCCATGTCCCGTCCTCGCGCCGGAACACCATTGTCGCTCTGAGAACTTGGGTGACCTTGCCTTTCTGCCCAGGGAGGCGAAATCGAATCGTCTCACGCTGGACCACATAGGCTACGTCTTGGCCCACCGCCCGAGAGACCTCCTGGTGAGCACGGCTGCCCTCGAAAAATTGAGTGCTCACCCAATCTAGGCGTCGGGCTACCGCGCTCCACCCCCGCTCGATTTCTCCGCCGAGACCCCCAACCAGGGTGACGTCGTCACGATGAGACCAGAGCCCCTTGAAAGCTTCCGGACGTCCGCTGACGAGTTCAACCTGAGCCGCTTCTACTCGGCGCAAAACCTCTTCGAAACTGATAGCCTGCAAGACGGGGTTAGACGGCAAGGGCCTGGATGTCCTCGGGTTCACGGTTATAGCCTCGGTAAGGTACTTTGCACCTTCGCCAGAGCTGAAACATGGGAGGTAAACGATCTCTGGCGTCGAAGTCACGTTCAGGTCTGAGTTTCGCATGGCGTAGGAGCTGACCACCGTTGGCCCAATGTTAGCGGCGAGCGAAATCGGGGATGCGAAAACGCTTGCGATAGGCGCCCGGGGTCATTCCCGTTGTGCGTTTGAACAGGCGCCGGAAGAAAGCCGGGTCCTCGTAGCCGACCTGCCAACTGATCTCGTCGATGCCGGCCTCCGTCCGCTCCAGCCTGCGCTTGGCATCCTCGACGCGCAGGCGCTGGACGTAGGCAATCGGCGTGAGTCCGGTCGCGCTGGTAAAGCGCCGCTTGAAAGTGCGCTCGGCGAGTCGGGAGCGCTTGATCATCTCCTCAACCGGGTTAGCGACTGAGAAATGCCTTTTCAGCCAATGCTGCGCGCTTTGGATCTCGGCATCGCCGTGGTCGCTCCTGCCCTCGAAAACGATGTACGGCGTGAGCCCGTCCTGGTGCCACTGCAGCGCGAACATGCGTGCCACCTCCTGGGCGGCGGTGGCGCCGGCGTAGCGCGCAATCAAATAGAGTACCAGGTCGTGCCACGTCGTCGATGCGCCGGAGCACACCAGCTCTTCGCGCCGGCCGGAGATGACCAGCACGCGCTCCGGATGAATTGGCACGCGTGGATAGGCGTTCGCGAAGGCGCGCGCGTACCTGAAGTGCACCGTCGCGTCCTTGCCGTCGAACAGACCCGTCTCGGCCAGCAAGAAGATCCCCGAGCAGGCTGAGCACAGCACCGCCCCGCGCTCGTACCTCGCGCGGATCCACTCTACCAGTCTGGGGTAACGTCCTTTCTCCCAGCCGCTAGAGCGCAGGAGCACCGATGGCACGATCACGATATCTGTGGTCTCGATATCGACGACCGCGCGCTGCACGGTGATCGGGACGCGGCTTGCCAGCTCGAGGGGCCCGGCCGCCTCGCCCACGATCTCCACGTGAAATGGCGCTCGCGCGCCTCTAGGACCGAACGTATCGGTGAGCGCAAACGCGTTCATGACATCGAAGATGCCGGTCAGCGTGGAGACCACGGCATCGGGCAGCGCGACGAGGCTGACATGGCGTGGGTCCGGTCCGGCGTGGGGCGATGCTGTGGCCATGGTGGCTTATCCGCCGGACGAGGCTCGGGTTTGGGCGCAGAGATGAGATTGCCAAGGTTGGGTGGGATGCCTGCCAGAACAGGTGTGCGGCGCCGTGGGGCGTTTGACGGCCCGTGGTGCCGGAGTGGCACAAGTGAACCGGTTCGAGGCGATTCCGGCTCTGGGATTAGACCGGCTTCTTTGCGATCCTGTCTGCGTTGTTGGCAACCTATCAACCGCAGGAAGGAAACAAAGACCATGAACACAACCGTCATCGATCAAACGAAACTGAGTGACTTTCTCACCCACGCTTTGGGCGACCTGTCCGCCGGCTACGGCGGCGTGATGGTGAGCCTGGGCAGCAAGCTGGGGCTGTACAAGGCCATGGCGGGAGCCGGTCCCATCAGCGCGAAGGAGCTGGCGGCGCAAACCGGCTGTGCCGAACGCTACGTGAGCGAGTGGCTGAATTCGCAGGCGGCGGGCGGCTACGTCACCTATCACGCCGTCAGTCAGACCTACGAACTTTCTCCCGAGCAGGCCCTGGTGCTGGCTGACGAAGACAGCCCGGTGTACCTCCCTCACGCGTGGAACGTACCGGCCTCGATGTGGTTCGACGAGGAGAGAGCGATCGAGGCCTTCCGCACCGGCCAGGGCGTGGCCTGGGGGGATCACGACGGCCGCCTCTTCTGCGGCGTGGCGGCCTTCTACCGCAACGCCTATCGCGGCAGTCTCGTGTCGGAGTGGCTGCCGGCGCTGGACGGCGTGGTGGAGCGGCTTGAGGCCGGCATCGACGTGGCCGACATTGGCTGCGGTCACGGGCACTCGTTGCTGCTGATGGCTGAGGCTTTCCCGCGCTCGCGCTTTCACGGCTTCGATGCGCACGCCGCTTCGATTGCGGAGGCGCGGCGCCTCGCTGACGCGGCCGGCCTGAAGGGGCGGGTGACCTTCGAGGTGGCCCGGGCCGTGGACTATCCTCGCAACAACTACGGGCTCATCTGCTTCTTCGATGCCCTGCACGATATGGGCGATCCGGATGGCGCTGCCCGGCACGCGGCCGCCTCCCTGGTGCCTGACGGCACCGTGATGCTTATCGAGCCCTTCGCCAACGACCGGGTCGAAGACAACCGGTCGCCGGTGGCGCGGCTGTATTACGCTGCCTCGACCACGATCTGCTGCGCCCACGCCATCTCGGATGGCGGGCATCTGGTCCTCGGCGCGCAGGCGGGCGAAGCGCGCCTGGCCGAGGTGTTTCGCAGGGCGGGCTTCACGCACATTCGGCGCGCGGCTGAGACGCCCTTTAACCTGATCCTGGAGGTGCGACGCTAATGACAGGAGGGAGGAGCGGGACTGGGGCTCCTCCCTCAATGCTCCGGCGGGCCGGATGAGGTCATTCATTGGTACGTTGGCGATGATCATTGCGTCCAGGTTCTCACACGGCCTGCGGCTCTCCATCAAGAGTATCGGGGGGCGCCTCGTGCTCCGCATCCCGCTATCGCTGCCCTTGAAATGACGTTCCCCTCGCTCGAAGGACAGGGCTTGACCCCCGCGGACCGCGCCTGTCTAATCGTTTTTCTTGAGCCAGACTCTTTCATCCACCACCCGGCGAGCGCACTCACGCACCGCATTGAGCTTCGGATCCCGCAACGTCTCAAACGCGGGCGTCTCCCTGAGTGTTTTCGCATCTCTGCACATACAGGCGGTAATGGCAGACGTCATTGAAACCGAGCCTCTTATAAATCGGATAGCCCATGGACGACGCTTGCAGGATGGCGACGTGGCAGCCCAGCCGGCGCGCTTCCAGCAGCGGCAGCATTGTCATGTAACGTCCAATGCCTCGCTGGCGCGCTTCAGGGATCGTGGCGATGGCATAGATCCCCGCCACGCCGGAATCCAACACCAGCGCGCCGGTGGCCACAGGCTTGCCTTCCAGGTAGCCCATATAGCGGTGCTGCGCCCTATACCCCGAATCGCACAGCGTGGCCTCGACTTTTTCCATGGCGTCGACCGCATTCTCGGGAAAATCGTTACCAATGGCCGCCACCCGTGCCCACGACGCCTGTTGTATCTCGTTGCCAACTTTCTCCACCGAGAAGCCCGCAATCTCCGGCAACCGGCTATCCATGGAGTGAAGGTCGAGCGCCATGCCGGGAACCTCGCCAGCCGGTTCCAGCCCACGGCGTTCCAAAATCGGTCCCAAATCATCGGGCTTCGTGCGCGGGCCGAGCCACCACAACGCTGGTGCGCCCTGCGCGTCAATTCTGGCCTGAAGACTGTCGATGATGGAGTGGACATCGTCGGCGTCCAGGATGGCGCGGGGCACACCATTGAACAGCGGATGCGGAACGCCGGTATAGAACCACACGGCATCTCCCGCCTGTTGCAGGGTGCAGCCCTTGCCACGGCCGTAGGCGGACCAGAAGGCAACCATGTTGGCGTCCATGACGGAAGGCAATGCCGGTGATGTCGTGCTTTCAATCATGTTTGTTCCAAGTCTTGTTCCGCTAACGCTTGAAATTCAGCACTAGCCGGGCCGCTACCCTCGCTGCACGCCCCGCGACTCCTGCGGCCTGCTGCAAATTCGTGTTCAGCGGCGCCGGTCGGCGACTTGTTCCCCCGCTTGAACACGTTCAGATTACTTCAATTAGATGTATTGTGATTATGAATTATAAGCCAGTCCCGGTTACGTTTAACGACCCCAGACGTCCTGACCTGCCGATCCATCTCGTGCTTGACTCCATCCGGAGTGGTGAAGCTTCCTGATAAGGTGCTGGGGACCATCACAACGGCTACTTGTGAAGTGTTTTGTTCACCCCTTACTGTTGAGGGGGCGGATGTTTTGGTTGTGGTGGAAGACGTTGTCGGGGTCGTATTTGGTCTTCACCGTTATCAGCCGGTCGTAGATGGAATCGCCGTACGCCTCGCGGACCCGGCCGGGGTCTTCGTCGCCGCCGAGGAAGTTGACGTACACCCCTTGGCGGAAAGGGCCGAGGGCGTCGAAGAACCGCCTCGTCCAGGCGGTGTCCCGGTCACCGAAGGCCTCACCGGGACGCCACACGGCATCAAGGGTGACGGCGTGCGACGCCTGCCGGTTCCCGAACGCCGTCCCGTCCTCGGCCGCTCGACTTACCGCCCCCTTCAGATGGAACATCGCCACGTACGACCGCGGCGACGAGCAGGAAAACGCGTGCTGGGCGATCACATCGATGAGCTCGTCGCTCAGCGCGGGGAGGTAAGTGGACTTCCAGTAGTAGTTCCATCCGTGGACAACGGTCGAGTCGAGTGCGCTCTGGAATCCCACGTACGGCATGGGCCCGACGAGGTCGAGGAGGGGAGTCCGGCGTGCGCGCAACGGGCGGAGCGCCTGCTCACCGTCTGCGATCGGCCCGGCGTAGCAGGTGCCCACCAGCATCACCGGGCGCCAGTGCAGATCCTTGGGGATCACCGGCAGCGGTGGCGCGGTGCCGAACCTGACCACCGTGCCGAGTTCGTCGGGGGCCTCGCGGATGAAGTCGCGGTAGAAGCGGAGGAGGTCCCCGGCGTCGCTCGCATCCCAAAGGATGGGTCCGGCCAGGACGGTGGGCCCAACGGGGTGGAGGCGGAACTCGAACCAGGTGACCGCGCCGAAGTTGCCGCCGCCGCCCCGCAGGGCCCAGAAGAGGTCGGGGTGCTCGTCCTGGGACGCGCGCCGCCGCTCGCCTTCGGCCGTCACGACCTCGGCGGCCAGGAGGTTGTCGACCGTGAGGCCGTGCTTGCGCATCAGCCAGCCGACGCCGCCACCGAGGGTGAGCCCGGCCACGCCGGTATGGCTCACGATGCCGCCGGTGGTGGCCAGACCGTGAGCCTGCGTCTCGTGATCGACGTCGCCCCACAGCGCCCCACCCTGCACCCAGGCCCGGCGGGCGGCGGGATCCACCCGCACGGCGCGCATCGCCGAAAGGTCGATGACGATCCCGTCGTCGCAAACGGCGGTGCCCGCCACGTTGTGGCCTCCGCCCCGAATGGCGATCTCCAGATGGCGGTCGCGGGCGAAACGCATGGCCGCGACCACGTCGGCGGTCCCGATGCATCGCGCGATCAGGCGCGGGCGCCGGTCGATGGCGCCGTTCCACACGGCCCGGGCGATGTCATAGTCGGCCTGGTCGGCGCTGATCAGCCGGCCTCGGAACCCGTTGATGACTTCTGCGGTCGTTACTGTCGTCATGGGATCCTCCTCTTTGGATGACCACATCGGACCACCGCAGATCTTGGCCGTCAAGTCAAGAATCTGGACTTCACAACCGAAAGGGGGTGCGCCATACTGGCGTCATGAGGACCTACGGCCAATACTGCCCCATCGCTCGTGGCGCCGAGATCTTCGCCGAGCGCTGGACGCCGCTGATCATCCGCAACCTGCACCTGGGCTGCGGAGGCTTCAGCCAGATCCTGGAGGGCGCACCCGGACTCTCCCGTACCTTGCTCTCACAGCGGCTCAGGCAGCTCGAAGGCGTCGGCATCGTCGAGTCGGCGCCCAAGCCCGGCGGGCGCGGCCACCACTACAAACTCACCTCCGCGGGTCACGAGCTGTTCATGGTCTGCCAATCGCTCGGCGAGTGGGGGGCGCGTTGGCTGGAAATCGCCCCCGAGAACCTCGACCCCTTTGTGGCCCTGTGGTCGATGTGCAACGCGCTTCGCCGAGAGCGCCTCCCGGACCAGCGCGTCGTCATCCGCTTCGACTTCACCGGCCGCCCGCGGGGGGAACGCTATTGGCTGCTCATTGAGCAGGGAGACACCGAGATCTGCAAGACGCACCCCGGCTTCGACGAGGACCTCTACATCACGGCGGAAGCCGAAGCCTTCATCAAATGGCACGCCGGCCAGCTCACCTGGGCCCAAGCCACCCGCCAGCGCCGCATCCAGCTCGATGGCCCCTCCTGGCTCGTCAGAGCCTTCCCAAGCTGGAACGCCCGCAGCATGTTCGCCCACATCCGGCCGGTCTTCCGCACCACTACGAAGCCCGCAGGTTGAAAGCCCTCGACGCAACCTCCCACTGGTGCAGCGCACCCCCACCGGCCTGTGGCGTACGGCGTCTCCGGTATTTCGCAACGCTGCAACTATGAACTCAAGAGTAAACGGTCACTCAGCTCACGCAACACAGTCAGGAGTCTCCCCTCGCGATCTTTGAATTCGAGCTTGTAATGATCGCTCCCCTTACCAAAGCGCACTTGTTCTCGACGGGAGAGGGGAACTCGGCTTACAAAGTACGCTGGGGGAACGGTTAGGACGGGATAGACAACATCAAGCAAAGCGTGATACCGCTGCCGGGTGATCGCGATCCGCCATCGGCCTTTTCCGTCGGGCTCGACAAAGAAATGAAAGCTTTCGCCCGAATCGACTGCGACCACGTCGAGTCGTGCGTAGGCCCTTTGCCGCTGAACCCAGTGGCCCCACAAAAACTGAAAAAGCCCGAAGAGATCATCGTGTTCGGAAGAGCCTGCGATCACAGCAAAGGCAGCCGTCTGGACTCCAGACACGTCGCGGCCGACCGTCGGGTCCGGCTGTGAGCTTCTCCCACTGCCTGTCTGCTCCTTGCGAGGGTCCTTGTCTGAGTGCGAATCAGCCGCTGCCGGAGCCTTTGTGACAGTCTCCTTAACCGGCTGTTCTCAGAACAGGCGAACGTAAGCAAAACAGTGGCAGCAGAGGCAAGACGCCTCGCCCACCGCATTCCCTTCCTTGACAAGAGAATCGCAAGGCTTCCCATCGGCTTCAACCTTAACGGTTTGGATACCTTCCGAACGCCCACGGTGAACCGCAGGTCAGGCTTGACGACCTGCGAGAAGGGATCAAACACTTGCAAGGTCGGTCGTTCGCTCCACTGTCACGTCGGGCCACGCCACCTCACCTCTATTTCCGGGCGGTGGCGATGACCATGCGTACCTGGAGCATCAAGGCGCGATCCTTCACGAACTCTTGCCACTTGGCCGCGACGTCGCGCTCCAGGGAGTCGCAACGTTCGTCATTCACCTGCGCCACCGCGCCCGCCAGGGGGGTGCTGTACGCATACTGCCAGAGAAACTCCTCCGGTGGGGGCAGGGGTAGGGATTTGGTGTCGGCCTGAACGGAGACATCACGAAAGCCGGCGCCGTTAACGAGGCTCTGAATCTCGGCCGTGTCGTGGAGCGAGAACACCTGGTTCACGAACCCTGCGGCCTGGGCGCCGATGTGACGCGCGAGCGCCTCCGACATGATCACGAACAGTTGCGGCGTGGGCCCAGGCACAGTGAGGATCAGTCGTCCGCCGGGCGCCAAAACACGCCGCATCTCACTCAGAGCTGCATGTTTGTCCGCCATGAACTGGAGGCCCATCTGGCACAGCACGGCGTCAAACGAGGCCTCCGGCATCGGCATGGCCTCAGCACTTCCCTCGTGCCAGTCGATTGCCATGCCAGGCGGCGTGGTCGAGCGCGCAACCGCCAACATGCCGGGATTGAGGTCCAACCCGGCGACGGTCCCAGTGGCGCCGACCGGCTGTGATGCCAGCCGCGCGACGACACCCGTCCCACAGGCGACATCCAAGACCCGCTCATCCGGACGAAGCGCAGCGACTTGAATGAGATCATTGGCCAGGGGCGCACCAATCGCGGTAACAAAGTACCTTTCGTAATTCTGTGGCGGACTTCCGCCATAGGCTCCACGATGGTGTTGGGACACTTCTGTTACCTCCTTGTTCTGGGATTGGCCCTCCGAGGGCTGAGCGGGCGGCGCGATCGGGGCAAAGCAAAGCGGGTCGGGAGTGGCGGTCCTCGCATCCGCAGAGTGCTCTCGACGGTGGGAGTGCCGCCTATTGCTATAGCTCAGGCCCCCGCCTCTTAACGCGGTGGCATCCGCCGGTCTGGTCGGGTTCCTCGACCTTGGCGAAAGGCAAGACTGCCGGTTTCATACATCCTGGATTGTCCCTTCGCGTCGCTGCGCCACATGCCAAAGCACACCGCACGGATCAAACACATAAGCGATGCGAAGGCCCCATGGCTGCACCGCCGGTGGCCTCGGCGGTTGGACCCCGAACTTGGAGGGCAGGTTGAGAGCATCGATATGAGCCCACCATGCATCCAGATCGTCGACCATCAGCTGCATCATGAAATTCTCAGCCCAGTCCTTTTGATAGTAGCGCTGCAGAATGAAACCGCCTGAGGCAGCGTTGAAGATCGCCACCTCGCCATCGAGTACTTTCTCGAAACCGAGCGCCTCGTAGAATCGCTTGGACAAATCGAAATCCTTGGCGGGTACGAATGGCCGCAGGCGCTCTGTGCCAGTCGGAACAGTGTTCATACTCTGATCCCTCCCCTTTGCGGTCTAACGCTGGCGGTGAGTCGCTCCCGAAAGCGGGAGCACAGCCGACGGCGCAGGGCCGCGGCTCCGATACCTGGTTCGGCGGTCTCGACGGCCTGAGCGCTGCACCTCGGCTTTCGGCTCACTGGCGCCCACAGACCGAGCCGCAAGCCATGTGTGAGCATTCAAGCATCTTGCCGTCCGAAATTCTGAGCTCTCCGGAAAACCATGTCGTTTTGACTCTACCATCATGGCACCGTTCTTTGAATAGATCCTTCAAGTCGGCGCGCCTCGGTCTTGTTGGGGACATGAATCTGAAGATGCCCAGAATACCTTTCTCTTCTCCGCTTCAGCTGTCAATTCCTTCAAGGACAGCTTGTCGCCTGCAATCTCCCAGATTGCGACGTAACCTGCCAGTGTCCCGTGTTGGGAATTCCCTTTGCATCAAGGCTGAAATTCGGCGATTGAAGAAGATGCCCGCGCGAGCGCGCTTCGGGGTGCTCATGGAGCTCTGCTACATGGGCAAGATGGCCAGTTGCGCAGCGAAGATTGAGATTAGCCCGACCTTTTCAAGGCCGGGTGGACAAGCCGAAGGCTTACCAGCCATTAGCCAGGGGTGGCGCGCAGGGCGCCACCCCTGGATTTCGAGTCCTTCATCGAATCCCCCGACCCCGCAGGGGCCGCAGACCGTTCGCCACGAGGCTTCATCAATTCACGGCAGCTGGCACCCCTCCGGGGTGCGGTTGGCGCCGCCGTCGCCAACCGGTGGTGGCGCTGCGCTTCATCACCGGCTAAGCCCTGGCAAGCCTGCCGGCTTGCCGTCTGACTTCTGGCTCGTCCGTTATTTCGTCGAACAATTCACCCGACCTTGGCATGGATAAGCCGAACGCTTTGCTTGGATGGGGCTCTCCCCCATTCATGGTCGCGTAGCGACCTTTGATCCTAGCCCGGCCTTTCAAGGCCAGGAGAGGAGAGAGATCTTCAGTTGCGGGCAGCGACGATTGACGCGGCTGGCCAATTCCTTCCGTTCCCGGGATCACAGCGCATCAATCGAGCAATGATGAGCTGCCAGCAGCTTCCAGCGCCGTGTAAGCACCGCGGATCACGGCCCCGTCCGTCGTACCGAGGGGAGTGCCGGGCGGTATCTCACCTTGCCATTGCAGGTGGTACCGTGTTGGCCAGCACGGTTAAGGACGCTACGCGTCACCCAGATCCGCCAGTAACGAGCATAGACAAGAAGTTGACCGCCGTTGCAACACTAGAGGCCAGCACAATCTTCCACTTTCTATATGATTCCTGCTGGTAAAGGTAGCCAGACATAGGGCCTGAGGCTTGCGAATGTGCGACAGGTTCAAAGAAGATGAGGCTTCCGAGGCCAAAGACCAAGACGAAAGGCGGAGCCAGGACGAGTATGAGCCACAAGAAATTGACCCTACCACGAAGAAACGCATTGGCAACTGCGGCAGGGTGGGTTAGATGAACCGACCATAGCAGGAATGTAGCGATGGCTCCTACTAAAGCGACGAAAAAATGATGCTTCCTTTGACCACTGCTATCGAGCAGGTGCCAAACGCTGGAAACCATCGCCTCAATTTTTCGGTTGTTCACACACACCTACCTGGCACGAGTTTCGTCTGCGCACCGACCTGATCGTGAGCTGTGGCCCGTTCAGAGTACCCCCGGCTTTGCCCCAGGCGATGGGCGCAGGGACTTCATTTCACAGTGTCGAACGTTCTCGAGATTCGGGATGGCCCGAGACGCGACGATTCCTCCCATTTGAAAGTCTCCTGTAGGCTGGTGGCTGGTGGGTGGAGCTCACAGCTCGGCATCATAAGGACATAACTCTCGCCATATCTTCCTTCTTGAGAAACGGCGACGTCTGCACGGCTGTGTCCAGCGTGGCCTTCAAGACTTGGGCGTGGGCGGAAACCAACACGCCCAGTACATAGGTCGGAACAGCGATGATAGCGCCAAGCAGCAGGCCTGCCAGAAAGAACTGGCCACCACTTCCGCGGCTTCCGATTATGGAAGTGCCAAACATGATCACAACGCCGAGCCCGATGCCAATGAACTTAACAGTCGTACCAATGGATGCGGTCGCCCTCGCCACAAGATAACCGTCACGGTATCTGGTCTCGGCGCTTGAGTATTTGTGTACCTCGGCGGTCGGCTGAGCCGCAGGTTCTGCTGGCCATGGGCGAGCAACAAGCTGCGACAGCGGCTGCCACTGAACAGCCCCACCCTTGACCAGCTCCGCGTATGACGGACCACTGGACTCGGTGGCCACATAGTCCCCCTTGAATTCATTCGCGTGTAATCGGGCAGCGATTTCTTCAATGGAGAACTGGCCGACGAAACCTGAGTTTGGTGCCTTGGCAACAAAGTAGAATTTCATAGCAGTCAGAGCCAACATGGTATCGCTGTGAGCCTTACGGCGTGCAGCCTACCCTGCTCCTGTTACAGTTGCTTACCGAATCAAATGCCCACTCAATGCTGGGTACAATCGTCCCGCGGAAGTTGCCGTAACGATCTCAGATTGCCGCACGCACATGGTCGAGCCGTATGGGCGCAATGGCTCCCCTCGGCGATAATTGAACCGCTTGCCAATGGGCGGCGATCTGAGCCGTCTGAGGCCAAGGGTGCCAAACGAAAACCGCACAGGGAAAAATACGGGCAGAGCTTAGCGAGCCAGGATCGGATTGTCAACCCGGACCTCCAGTCCTGCCCCAGCCTCGGCAATCATGCGATTGATTTCGACGTGGACGGCTTACCTCCGCGCGGCTATAATTCCTCGGATTTCGATTTCAATCTCTTGCAGTTTTCGTCGTCGTCTCGGGAACAAAGGTCGTCCGCTCAGGTGAATCTCATCTGGGATCATTCCGGGAGGACAAGGTTGGGGGTGATCCTGAGTCGCGAACGGGTGAAGCAGGAGGTCCCCGGGCGTCCAGCAAATCCGTCAATGGCTGCAATCAGCAATGCCTGACCGTCCCTCGGTTTGGCCGGTCCAGGTTTCCATCAACAGACGTTCAAAGCCAAGGAGTCGACATGAAGGCAAAGTTCCTGATGGCATGGCTGGCGGTGTTTGTGGCCTGGATGGCCGGGAGTTTTGTGGTTCACGGCGCGCTGCTGAGCGCCGATTACACGAACCTGCCCACACTGTTTCGTCCGGAGTCGGAAGCCCAGGGCTATTTCCCGCTCATGTTGCTGGCTCACGTGATCCTGGCGGGAGCCTTTGTGTGGATTTACTCGCACGGCGTGGAAGCCAGGCCGTGGCCTACCCAGGGCCTTCGCTTCGGGATCGCAGTCTCTTTCCTGACGGTGGTTCCGACCTATACCATCTACTATGTGGTTCAGCCCATGCCTGGGCTGCTTGTGGTGAAACAGATTGTGTTTGATGGCATCCTGCTGGTGGTGCTGGCCCTGATTACCGCCTTTCTGTACCGGCAAGCCGCCAGCCGATAACGAGACCGCTTCATATTCGTCCCCAATACCCTACGCGCCTTTTGCCTGGCGCCGCGCCGGAGGTGGCATCTACCGTGAGCACCATTTTGAGAGGTCTGCATCAGATTGCGGTTCACTCCAGCGATCTTGACCGTTCGATCGCCTTTTACCGCGATCAATTGGGAGCCGAGTTCATCGCCAAGTTCGATCCGCCCGGATTGGCGTTCTTCCGATTCGGAGAAACACGCGTCCTTCTGGAGAAATCGGCAGCCCGCGCAACACTCTATTTCCGCGTGGATGACATCATGCAGGCGGCGGAATCTCTGCGGGCCAAAGGCATCCGGTTCGATGCCGAGCCGCAAGTGATCCATCGCGACGACGACGGCTTGTTCGGTCCGCCCGGGGCGGAAGAGTGGATGGCATTTTTCCGCGATCCCGACGATAATGTGCTGGCCATCGCGGCCCAGGCGCCAGCGCGGCGATAGGTTGTGGGATGGGCAGAGCCTGAATCTGGGCAGTCTCCCTGGCCGGCTGCGTCGTGGGCTGATCTAGCCCTCAGTTCGAGTTTCGGCTTGGGTCATCTGGGCCCGGCTTCTTTCTCGCCCCCATTCTCTGATGACGAAGCCCTCCTTCGTTTGGAACCCTCCCGACCGTCTCCAGAAACAGTGTGTGAACCGATGAAGTCCGCTCTCCGCGTTCTCAAGGCCGGCGTCCTCTACTTCCTGTTGGTGTTTGGGGCTGGATTTGTCTTGGGTCCGATCCGCGTGCTCTGGCTGGTGCCTCGGGTTGGGACCCGGATCGCGGAGCTTCTGGAGGCGCCCGTGATGCTGGCGGTCATCGTTCTGGCTGCCCGATGGGTGGTGCGCAGATTGAGTGTGCCACCCCGGTTCTCCAGCCGGATGGGCGTCGGCTGCCTGGCCCTGGGGCTGATTCTGGCGGCGGAGCTGGCCCTGGTGCTCCGGCTGCGAGGCCTGTCCATCGAAGAATATCTGGCCACTCGCGATCCCGTGGCAGCAGCGGCCTACTATCTGTTGCTGGCTCTTTGTGCCCTCATGCCCTGGTTAGTGGATCGGAAGTGACTCAAATCGCGGTTCTCTTTCTCAGTCGAGAGACATCCGCTTGAGAAGAGAATTCGAGGGGATCCGGGATCGCAAGGGGACTCAGCTCACAGAGCGAGCCCCCTTAGGCGGATCGAGAAGCCAGGCTCGCAGCGTCCGCACGAAAAAAGACTACCCGGTCGTGGCCGAGTGAAAGAGTTGAACGAGGCGATGGCGGAGGGAGGAGACCTCTTTCGGGGTGTTCTTCATCTCCATGATCAGGGGGTGGGAGATCTTGCTGACTATCCGGTGGACCATCAGGTCCAGGGCTTTGCTTTGATCGGTGGTCAGCGTGCCCAGGCGGGTCCTGGCCTTAACCAACTCCTCCTGGCAAATCTTCTCCAGGGTTTGCCGCAGATCCGCGATCTCGGGTCCCAGATCGCGCACTTCCAGGGAGCGCAGAAACCCTTCGACCTCCTGATCGACAATGCGAGTGGCTTGCTGCGCGGCCTTTTCCCTCATCTTGAGGTTCATATCCACAACGTTGGCCAGGTCGTCGATGTTATAGAGAAAGACATTTGACAGGCTGTTGACTTCCGGGTCAATGTCGCGCGGCACGGCAATGTCGATCAGGAACAAGGGGCGGTTGCGACGCTGCCGGACGGCCGCGGCAATTTGCTCCCGCTTCAGGATGTAGTGGGGAGCGCGCGTCGAGGAGATCACGATGTCGGCCGTTCCCAGATGCCGCTCGATGTCATCGAACGAGGCCGCCTCTCCGCGCAGCTTTCGTGCCAGCTCCTCGGCTTTGCCATAGGTCCGGTTGCTCACCACCACGCCGCGAACGCCGCTGTTCAGCAGGTGCATGGCGGTCAGTTCGCTCATCTTTCCAGCGCCCAGAATGAGCACCTTCTTTTCCTGCAGCTCCCCGAAAATTTTGCGAGCCAGTTCCACAGCGGCATAGCTGATCGACACGGCGGAAGAGGCAATCTCGGTCTCGCTGCGCACGCGCTTGGCCGCGGTGAAGGCTTTGTCGAACAGGCTCTTGAGATAGGTGTTGAGGAGACCGGCAGCCAGCGCCTGGTGCATTGCATCTTTCACCTGGCCCAGAATCTGCGATTCCCCGAGAACCATGGAATCCAGGCTGCTCGCCACGCGGAACAGATGCCTGACCGCTTCCCGCTCGGTGTGGACATAAAGATGACCGGCCAGCTGGGAGGGATCGATCTGCCGCAGCTCGCTGAGAAACTGGAGAAAAACAGTTTGCGGGTCGGTGTCCTCGTTGAGGAGAACCACCAGTTCCAGCCGGTTGCAGGTTGAAACCAGGCACCCATCGAGAACTCCCGGCTGCTCCCTGATGACCTGGAGGGCGGAAGAGATTTCGTGGCTCAGGATGGAGACGGTCTCGCGAACGTGAACTGGAGCGGTCTTGTGGTTTAAACCCACCAGGCAAATCTTCATAGGGTGGCTCTCCCGGAACGGTTGTTGGTCAGGTCGAGCAACAGTTTCCGAAGACTACCCAGATCGATGGGCTTGTTCAGGTAAGCGTTCAACGGAAACTCCTTCCCGACCTCCTCTATCTGATAAGCGCTAATGAGGACCGATTTGGCTCGCGGCTGGAGCGCTTTAAGCTTCTGGATGACTTCCTTCCCGTTCATGCCGGGAAGGTGAAAGTCGGAGATGACCACGTCAAAACTCTGATGCTCCGCCAGATCCAAAGCGGCCTCCCCACTTCCGGTGGGGCAAACCTCATAGCCTTCCTTGACAAGGAACTGGTTCAGCGTCCAGAGGAACAATTTATCGTCCTCGATTACGAGTATTCTTGGTCTTTCGATGGATCTCATAAGCCACTCCCTCCCTGGAAAGCAAGCAGGCGGCCACAGAGGAACAGCTCGCCGTTATGAGAGTAAGAGCCTTGTTTTCAAATGGATGACGGATCGGTCAGCCAGACGGGAATGCTGTGAGCCGGAGGGGAGCGGGTGATAATACAATGACAGGGAGATATACCCCAGAAGCTCGGTCGGCGAAGTGCCTTCGCTCAAATGGTGTGACTCTGACTTTTCTTGGGGACGGATCACCGGAAGAGGGTTTAACTTTTCAACGGCGTTCCTCGGGTGAGGGTAGGGCGGGACCCGAATGTTTCTTGCGGTTCTTGGGTGGCCTGACCTTTTGTGCTTCCACCCGCGCTTTTTCGCGACTCAGCTGTTGGCGTCGGCTGGAGCGTTTGCCCAGTTTCTGGTTTACAAAACGCCCCTTGGTCATTCAACACTCCAAACGGCAAACTGTCTTGCCCTAGTAGTGCCCGCCGTTTTCCAGCGAGGTTTTGCCGGCGAAGTGACGGTATGTGAAGATGAAGTACCCGGTCACCAGCACCATTCCAATTGTCCACCACACCAGTCCGATCTTCAATCCGTATTCCGGAGCGGCGGCGTTGAAGAGTGTCAGGCTATAGCTGGGGTCTGTGTTGGCTGGGAGCACGTAAGGGTAGACGCCAAAGACGGCGCTGGTCAACATGCCCACCAGATAGAGGCAGGAAGCCAGGAAAGCCTTCAACTGGGCCTGGCGGGCAAGGAACCAGCGAATGCCAAAGAGTCCGGCCACGGCAAGGATAGGGAAGATGAAACCCCAGGGTTGAGAGAGGAGTCGCCCGGGGATGTGGGGTTGAACCTGGAACGTGAAGTAGGTGGTGACGGCGGTCGTCGCCACAAGCCACCACCAGGCTTTGAGGGCCAACTGGCGGGAGCGCTGCGCCAGGTCCCCTTCTGTTTTCAAGAGCACCCACAAGGCTCCGTGAACCAGCAACGCCGCCAGGGCGGCCACTCCCACAAGAATGGTGTACCAATCCAGGATGCCCGTTTGCCCGCTGACTCGAAAGTCCGTCCAGAGAGGTTCGAAAAAGTAGCCGTCGGCGTCCAGGGGCACGCCGCGGACAACGTTGCCCAAAGCGGCCCCGAAGAAAATGACCAGCAGCGTGCTGGACAGACAAAACAGCGCATCCCAAAGGGGCCTCCACACCGGACTGTCAATGTGATTTCGAAACTCGATCGATATGGCTCGCAGCATCAGGAGCCACAGCACCATGCTGAGGGGCAGATAGAATCCGCTGAAACCCGAGGCATAAAGAGCGGGAAACGCGAAATAAAGGGTTCCCCCCGCAGCCAGGAGCCAGACTTCATTTCCATCCCACACGGGTCCAATGGTCTTCAGGACGATTCTCTTTTCCTGCTCCGTGCGGGCGACGATCGGGTGAACGATCCCGGCTCCCAGATCGAAGCCGTCAAAAACCACGTACATGGCGATCATGATGGCGACAAGGCAGTACCAGATAGTTTCCACGTCAGGTTCCTCTTGGTCAGTGAAGGCTAAACCACAATCTCAAATGCAAGCAGCCGGTATCTCCGTTCCAGCAAGGGCCCCGACCTCCTCGAGTGTCAGGCCGCGACCGGCTCCGGTCCCTGGTCTATCTCGCGATAGACGAGGAACAGAAACAGAATGCTCAGGATCGCGTACATGCCCATAAAGCCCAGCAGCGTAAACGTGGCGTTGCCGGCCGAGACGGTGTGTGAAAACCCCTCGTTGGTTCGCATCAGACCATAGATCAGCCAGGGCTGCCGCCCCAGTTCCGCCGTCATCCAGCCGGCTGTGTTGGCGATGTACGGAAAGGGAGCCATCAGCATCAACAGCCACAGCATTCCCCGCGTTCGGAAGAGACGTCCCCCCCGCAACAGCAGCGCGGAGGCGGCCATCACAGCGATGAAGACGGTCCCCAGTCCCACCATGATGTGATAGCTGTAGTAGAGCAGGGGAATGTTGTCCGGCCAGTCTTCTCTTGGAAAGGAACTCAGCCCTTTGATCTCTGCGTTCCATCGGTTGTGAGTTAGAAAACTCAGCATCTTGGGGACGTAGATTGGATTGTCCAGGCGCATTTTCTCCATGTCGGGCTGTCCCACCAGGACAATCGGTGCACCCGACCGGGTTTCAAAATGGCCCTCCATCGCAGCCAGAGTGACCGGCTGATGCCTGGCCACGTTCTTGCCCTGGGCATCTCCGGTCGGGAAGGCCATCAAAACCGCGGCTACGACACCGGCCAAGACGCCCATCCGCACGAAAGTCGTCCCATACTGCTCGTGCTTTCGACTGAGGAGATAGAACGCGCCCACCGCCGTCATCACAAAGCTGGCCGTGACTACCGAGCCGATCATGTTGTGCAAGTACTGCCACAGGCCCCAGGGATTGAGCAGCAGCGCCCAGAAACTCGACAAAAGGATTTCCCCATTGGGCCCCAGAGCGTAGCCTACCGGATGCTGCATCCAGGCGTCGGTGATGATGATGAGATAGCCCGACATCCATGAGCCCAGGAACACCAGAAAGGCCGCCCACCAGTGTCCGCGCGGGCCGAGGCGCTTTTCGCCAAAGAGAAACAAGCCCAGAAAAGTGGACTCGAGGAAAAAGGAAAAGACTCCTTCCATGGCCAACGTTTGGCCGATGACGCCGCCGGCAGCCTTGGAAAATTGGGCCCAGTTCGTACCGAACTGGAACTCCATAGGGATACCCGTGACCACACCCATCGCGAAGTTGATTCCGAAGATCCGACCCCAGAACCGGGCAGCATGATTGTAGTGCTCCTGGTTTGTTCGCAGCGCCAGCGTCTTGAGAATGACGATCAAGAGCGCCAGACCCATGGTCAGCTGGGGGAAGATGTAGTGATAGGTGACGGTGAAGGCAAAGTGTAACCGGTGAACGAACAGGGCAGATTCCATGAAACCTCCGTGCCGGATGAAACAGACAGCAGAATTCCGTCCTCTTTAGCAGGATCTTTACCACACGGGCGACGTCTGCCGCGATGACTCGGCACGATCCGGCTAAACCCAGTCCCGTGAACGACATCATAGCAGGAATGAGTCGTTTGCTACATCTTTTACCGGCCCTTTACTGACCAGGCGGACCACCGCTGCCGCCGCGAGATTTCACGCGCTTGTGGGTTAATTCAGCATTGCCCTCTGACCCGACGGCCCCAGCTAACAGACTGAAAGTACAATGGGTAGCGAACGGGAAGAACCGGCTGGGTTTGGCGAGCTGTTTGCCCAGTCAAGAGTTGGGATTCATTCGTGGAATCGTGCTCTTACTCAACCCTTGGGATGACCCTATGTCCGAAACGATCGTCATCAAGATGGATAGCATTCTGAGGTCAGGGGTCTTTTTGAGCGACCTTCAAGGGATCCGATCCGGAGAAGATTGGGTTGTGCAGACGGATCGAGGTCTCGAACTTGGAATCGTCTCAGACATCCGGCCCTGCTGTCGAATGAGCCACCCGCTGAAACCAACCCATCGCTTGCTGCGCAGGGCGACCGAAGTCGACCGGCGCATGCACCGCAGCCATATCGATCATGAAGCTGAAACGCTGCAGGGGGTTCAGGAGTGCGTGGACCATCATAAGTTGAAGATGAAGCTGGTCAAGGCGGAGTACGTCCTGGACGGAAGCAGGCTCTACATCTATTACACGGCTGATGGGCGGGTGGATTTCAGGGAACTGCTCAAAACACTGGCTTCGAGATTCCACTGTCGGATCGAGATGCGCCAGATTGGAACCCGCGACGCAGCCCGCATCTTGGGTGGGATCGGCATCTGCGGACAGCGAATCTGCTGTTCCCAATTCCTGCGCGACTTCGAGCGGGTCTCCCTGCGGACCTCCAAGCGCAATGCCTGCTGTCCCGATCCGTCGCGGCTGACCGGAATCTGCGGAAAACTCCGTTGCTGTTACGCCTTTGAGGAACAGTCCCTGGTCAGCATCGGCGCGCCGCTCAAGGAGTGGCGAACGAATCACTGAAAGGACCTGCCATGGTCTCGAGGCAGCACAGGTTACAGTTCTGCCCCACGAGCACGGCACAAGCCGGCGGTTCCTCACTCTCATTTCGACACCGGTTCCAACTGAGGAACGGTTTTTTCATGAAGTGCCTCCACCCGAGCCGGTGGGAGGAGGAACGGCCTTGTCACTCTTTTCTACTGAACGAACAGGGCGAGATGATCGACGCTGACCCGGAGGAGTTGAAAACGGCTCTCCCAGGCCGGCTGGATGACGAGAGGCAAAGGCTGGACGCCGGCCCAGATCCCTTAGATCACGAATAGCCGGAGGAATTGGATCAAAACGGCCGGGCAGCCGGCGTTCTTCGATAGGGGAATCAAGGGAGGAGCACCCGACAGCCAGGAGCGATGAGGTTCGTGCCTGCCTTCCGGGTGTTGTCCTTCTCGGTTAAGGGGGAGTCTGGCGAAACCGGGAGCGGGTTACAACAGCGGGGATCTCCGCATAGCGGTGAGGCCTCGGCGTGGTCGGCGAGGGTGCTGAGCCCGCGCCGACGAGACGGCCTCAAGTGGCGAGGACAATCGCAAAAAGGGAGCCTCGGGTTCTGTGGGAAAGGAAGGACACTCCGATGAGCCTTTTGGAAACCAAGCCTTTGGAATCGATGCCCCCTAACGGCGCGTGTGATATTGCGTATCGCGGGATGGACCTGTTGGAAAATCCCCTGCTGAACAAAGACACAGCGTTCACGGAGGAGGAGAGGGATCTTTTCGGATTGCGCGGCCTGCTTCCCCCTCGCGTGCTTTCGATCGATCAGCAGGTGGGACTCGAGTTGGAACACGTCCGCTGCAAAGGCGATGACCTCGAGAGGTACATTGGTCTGGCGGCGCTTCATGACCGGAACGAGACGCTCTTCTATCGCGTGTTGGTCGAGAACCTGGAAGAGTTCATGCCCATCGTTTACACCCCCACGGTGGGCCTGGCCTGTCAACAGTTCAGCCACATTCTGCGCAAGCCCAGAGGGCTTTGGATCACGCCCGACGACATCGGTCGGATTCCGACGCTGCTGCGCAATGCCAGACAGCAGCCGGCGAGGCTGCTGGTGGTCACCGACAACGAACGCATTCTGGGTCTGGGCGACCAGGGAACCGGCGGCATCGGAATCCCCATCGGAAAACTGGCGCTTTATACGGCTGGGGCGGGAATTCATCCGGCCCTCACCCTTCCCGTGTCGCTGGATGTAGGGACCGACAACGAAGCCTTGTTGGAAGATCCGCTCTATGCCGGCTACCGGCACCCCAGGCTGCGCGGAGAGGCCTATGACGAGTTCGTGGAAGCCTTCGTCTCCGGTGTCCTGGAAGTTTTCCCGCAGGCAGTTCTGCAATGGGAGGACTTCAAGCAGCACAATGCCATTCGGTTGCTGGACCGGTATCGCCACCGCATCACCTGCTTCAATGACGACATTCAGGGAACCAGCGGAGTGGTTCTGGCCGGGATCCTGAGTGCCCTGCGGATTACCGGCCGTCCTTTGAAGGAGCAACGCCTGGTATTTCTGGGTGCGGGTGCAGCCGGTATCGGATCGGCTCGCCTGGTCGAGCAGGCCATGATCGACGAGGGGCTGACAGCCAAAGAGGCCCGGGAGAACATTCTCATGCTGGATTCGCACGGGTTGGTTTTCGAAGGTCGAACGCCGCTCGACGAAGATAAGCGCCACTTTGCCGCCAGCCTGGACCGCCTGCACGCGCTGGGCCTCGATGCCTCGGGGGCGTTGGGGTTGGAAGAGGTGGTGCGACAGTTCAAACCTGCCATTCTCATTGGAACGAGCGGCGTGGCGGGCAGCTTTACGGAAGAGGTGATTCGCTGGATGTCCGAACAGACAGCCGTTCCCATCATCCTTCCTCTGTCCAACCCCACCTCGAAATCGGAAGCTATCCCTCAGGACATTCTGGCGTGGTCCGAGGGGCGGGCCCTGGTGGCGACGGGAAGCCCGTTCCCTGCGGTTCAGATCGCGGGCCGCACCCGCGTTGTCGGACAGGCCAACAACGTCTTCGTCTTTCCCGGAATTGGATTGGGATTGATTGTCAGTGCCGCACGGGAGGTGACGGATAGCATGTTCGTCGGAGCGGCACGCACGCTGGCCAGCATGGTGAGTGCAGAGCGGCTGGCCCAGGGAGGTCTTTACCCGCGGGTTTCGGACCTGCGCAAAGTCTCGCGGCAAATTGCGATTGAGGTGGTGCTGGAGGCCCGCAGACAGGGGATTGGGCGAGCCTATCGCGATGCCCAGGTCGAAGCGGCCGTGGCGCAGGCCATGTGGTGGCCCGATTACGTTCCCTACCGTCCGATGGGATTCGACCGATCGGCTCGAAACATCGGAGTCGTCAAACACTAACCGCGGTTGATCACCGCGGATTTTTCGTCGGAGGTACGCATCCATGACACCGGAAAAAACATGGACGACAACGCTGGAGCAACTTAACGAGTCTCAGTTTCTCGTCACTTTCGACGACCTGTCGGCGCAGCCGTTGCTGGTGGACGATTCGGTGATGTTCGGCCGGGAAGGATCGGCCACCACTGTCCAGGTGCTGTCGGCAGCGATCGGGAACGGTCTGGCTGCCAGCTTTCTCCTGAGCTTCCGGAACGCCGGGCTGGAACCCCGGAAGCTAACGGCGGAGGTGAGGGTGACCGGAAGCGAGGAATCCGGCCGCTGTAAGCTCACGGGAATTCGCGTTTCACTCAAGCCGGAATTCGACGAATTCATGCTGGGCAAGGTCGGACATTGCCTGGAGCAGTTTGAGGAAGAGTCGACGCTGTTTGCCGGCGTGCATCAGTCCATTGACTTTCAGATGGAAGTCTCGCCCATCCTCGCCACGCGAGCAGCAGCCCATACGCACGTCGCCTGACCGTCCGCGAACCGGCAAGCCGTCCTCCCAGCGACCGGATTCGACGGACGCGCCGTTCTCCTGCTCATTCTCCAAGTTCTGGTGGCTTATCTTCGTGAGTCAGCGACTCACTGTGTGGCGGGCTTTTGTCAGCGATAGAGCTGCACCTGGGCGGGTGCGGAAGCCTTTCGTTCCGCCTCCTCGGCCAACTGCGGAAAATTCTGAGCTCGATAGACCTTGGCCAGAGTGCGATAGGCACGCGCAGATTCGCTGGGCCTCAGGTTGAGAACGGACTTCAGTGCGCGGATGGCTTGTTCGTATCGTCGATCGGCCAGGCAGGCCTCGGCATACTTGAAGAGCGCCACCGTGGATTCCGGATACAGGGCCAGTGCCTTTTCATAATTCTGAATGGCTTCTGCGTTCATGCCGCGTGCCCGAAGAACATCCCCCAGGGCGGAATAGGCTCCGGCATCCATCGGATCGGTGGCGATTGCCTTCTTGTACGAGGTCACGGAATCCTCGAACCGACCCACCTTGAAATATGCGTACGCCAGGTTCTTCAGTGCGGGAATGGTAACCCGACTCGAAATCGAAGTCTCGAAAATCCGGATCGCCTCTTCGTAGCGACCTTGCTTGAAATAGACCGCACCCAGGCTGTTTAGAATCACCGGCGCCTTGGGAGAGGCCTGGACTGTGGTTTCGTAAAACACCAGCTCGTTTCGCCAAACGCGGTTTCGATCGATGGCTCTCCACGACAGCAACGAGAGGAGCAGGGCGAACAGAACGGGAATGAGGCGCGGAAGACGCATCTTGAGGTGTGTGACCAGAAAAGCCGCACTCAGACACAATCCCAGGCACGGAAGATAAAAATATCGCTCGGCAAAGAGATTCTCGCCGATTCTCTTCAGGAAGATCAGGACAGGCAACAACGTCACCACGAACCAGGCGCCCCCCACCAGGACGATTCTGCGCCCCGTGGGTTCGAGGCGTCTGGCGATCGAGCAGAAGAGGAAACCCACTCCCGCCAGCCCAAAAACGGCGAAGGCAAACGGCCGGCTCCAGGGGGAAGTCAGTGGTTCGAAAAAATGGTGAGCGTTGAGCGAGACCGGAAAGAAAAACAAGCGTGTGTATTGGGCCAGCAGGTAGATCTGATTCAGGAACACCTGAAATCCGTTCAGGAACTCGAATCGGATGTGCTGGCGGTCGAGAAAGGCGCCGATGGCGTGAATTCGAAGAAAAAGATACACAGCGAAGACGGCCAGCAGCGGGACGACGACCCTCGCCTGCTTTCTGATTGCAGGAAACTGGCCCGAGGCCAGCCAATCCCATAGCAAAATCAAACCCAAGAGGCTCACCGTGGTCTCCTTGGAGAGGAGACCGACCAGGAAGAAAAATGACATCAGCACGACATTTCTGGTCGAAGGCTGAGAGCGGTCCCTGAGATAAACCAGCAGGCTCAGCAGGAAGAACAGAGTGCAGTTCGTGTCGGTTATCGCCGACACCCAGGAAACGGCCTCCGTGTTGCCGGGGTGGACAGCGAAAAGCAGCGCGCTGCACAGGGCTAAAGGATAGTTCTGCCAACAGCACCATACGATCCAGAAGAACAGACCGCAGACGGCAAAGTGCGTCAGGAGCTTGTAGAGATGGTATCCCCAGGGGCTGGGACCAACGAGGTGATACAGAAAGGAGTAAGTGAGATATTGGATCGGCCGGTAGTAGTTCGAGCTGAACTGATAAGGGCCTTCGCTGCCAAAGGCCCAAGCCGGCGTGGTGAAGATCTTGGGGAGGTAGACAAAGTCCCGAACGTAGGGGTTCTGCAGAATCTCGGCCTTGTCGTCGTGGATGAACTCGTTCTGCAGGGTATTGCCATAGGTTACGCAAACCGCCAGGGCGATGAGGGCCAGTCCGACGAGCGTCTGGCGGCGGTTTGGCGGACTGGCCGGACCAGACATGCCGGTCAGCTCCCCCTCGACCTGCTCGGCGGGCTTCATTCTGGCGCGGTTTTTCGCTTTCATGTTCGACAGACGCTCGCCAGGGGAGTCACGTGCTGCGGAATGCCCTCCTCCAATCCAGGGTCTGGCGGATGCCTTCCGGATAGGGAGTGCAGGGCAACGAGCCAAAGGTAGTCCGGAACAAGGAACCGTCCAGCAAGAACGGTTCCTGCTTCAGATACATCATTTCCTTGAGTTCCGCGGCCATGACGTTGAACCACCCGGCCACTGCCAGCGCCCGGTTTGAGTTCAAGGTTGTGAGTCGCGAGCTGCTTGCCGCTTGACGAATCATTTCCGAAAGAAACAATCGCGCTGTGGTCTGGCCTGCCCCCGGCACGTTGAAACTGGCTCCGTCTGATCCGTCCGACAAGCCGACCATAACCATCGCTTCTCCACCGTCATCGACAAAAATGAACTCGATCGGTACATCCAAATCGCCGAGCCAGCGAACCGTTTTGCCGGAGAGGGCATTGCCTACCAAGACCTCAGAAAAGCCGTTGACGACATAGGGGCCGTAAAAGTCGGGCATGCGGACAATCGTATAGCGCAGACCCTTAGTCCGGGCCGCTTCGACCAGGTGCTGTTCCATCTGAATTCGAATCTGACCTTTTTGGGTATGAGCCGCGAAGGGGTGGTCTTCGCCAACCGGCACCGACTGGGCGTGTCCATAAACATAAACGTTGCCCGGAAACACCAGCTTCGCCCCGGCCCGGGCGGCGGCTTCGACGGAAGTGGCGAGCAACGGTCTTACTTCGGCCCGCCAACGCGGATAGGGAACGTTGACGCAGTAAAAAAGAGTCTTCACACCTCGCGCCGCGGTAGAGACGTCTTTGGCAACGGCGGCGTCTCCCTCGACGATCTCCAGCGGGGGCCATCCGGCGAAGTACTGCTCCGCCTTTCTACGGTTGCGGACCAGGATCCGGACCTTCTCCTCCCGCTTCAGCAAAGCCAGAACGGAAGCTCTGCCGATACCGCCGGTGGCTCCCACAACCAAATGCGATGACATGTGACTCGTTCCTCCGGATTACTGTCTGGCCCGGCGCATGGCCTCCAACTGGTAGGCGGGGCCCAGCGCGTAAGCCGTGCTGGACACAAACCAAACATACCAGGCAATGCTGCTCCAAGACCAGGGGATGTTGCCGTATGCCGGCACCCCGTCATCGTTTGATGAGATGGATTGTTTGTGACTCGCCCCGGACGACGAACGGCTCTGATTTGGGTTCACTCCGTGATCGGCGGCGCAATGGCGTTCCAGTCACCGTTCGAGAGCCCGCCGTCGGCTGTTCGCACTCTTCCAGATGGGGGCCTCAGAAGCAAAAAACCCTCTCTCCGAAGAGAGAGGGTTCTCGAAAGGGTAGTCACTCGGGATATTTTGAAAACAGGCGTCTACTTCTTTAGCAGGAACTTTTCGACCAGCTCGCGATAGCGAGCCTTCTCCGCAGCCTTGATCTCAAGGTCTTCCAGTGTTGCAATCAGCGAATCGCCGCTGGATCGCACCTGCTCCAGCCGGTAAGCATCCCGCGTCTTGGTTTCTCCCGCGAGAATGAAACCAAGCTCCCCGAATCCGCTCTTCACGATCTTCTCGATGACGAAGCCATCCTTGTTGCGAATCTCGATGGAGAGTTGTCGATTCCAGAAATCATCGTCTGAAAGACACCAGTTGAAATAGTCCACCACGACATCGACGTCGACCTCGTGCTGACCCACCTTTTGCCGATCCTTGAAGGTCAGATGAGTCTTCTGGGCATTGTCGAGGGCTTTGTAGACCTTCACCGTCAAATCGCCCTCAGGGGCAATGGGATGATCGTCAGGTACGACGACGGGTGCTGGTTCCGTGCCCTCTTGTGCTTGAGCCGCCGGCATGGGGCCAGCCGGCCACAGCAGAAACACCGCCAGACAAACAAGAGCCAAGACGAGGAACCCCTCGGTGAAGCGCATCGATTTGGTCTCTGCTTTCATGATTTTCCCCTCCTCTCCTTTTTACTGCCTGTTGCACCACCCCGGCGCCTCCATCTTCCGCGCTCTACTATGAAACCCAGGCTCCGACTTCGGTTGGCCCGCCGGGCTGGTGCTGATCTTCTCGAATCCGTCCTCCTCATTGAAAGAGCAACTCCCGCACCAAATCTCCGACCGCATCAGTCTTGGCCGATCCAGACCTGGCGTTTATCGCCGGTGAGCCCCGAAACCCAGTCGGTGCAAGGCCTCCAGCCCGGCAGCCGGTTGGGAGAACGGGTTCTGCAGGGGTGTGCACAACTGAAGCTCACTTCACTGCCGGCGTTTCCTCGGATGTTTTCACCCAGCAGGGTGAAATCTCGCGACCAGCACTTTGGCGGCGAGTCCACGCCAAGAGGCTCTCCCGCACTCGTCTCCGACCGAACCCAAAATGCGCGATATCCCCCAGAAAGGTTGGTTGGATATGAGCTAAGTGGTCAAGCCATCAATGGATTAGCTTTGGAACTGCAACTGCCTTTCACTGGTTGTTGGAGCGGTTAGGAGGGGCGGGAAGTGGTGTGTGTGGGAACAAGACTTGGAGTGAAAACTGAAGCACTCATAAATTCGCCGGAGGCGTGAATGAAAAGACGAATGGTTACCATCGATGGAAACGAAGCGGCGGCATATGTGGCCCATCGAACCAATGAAGTGGTTGCAATTTATCCCATCACTCCATCCTCACCGATGGGTGAGTGGGCGGATGCCTGGGCGGCGGAAGGTGTGAAGAACATCTGGGGATCGGTTCCGCTGGTTCAGGAGATGCAAAGTGAGGGTGGCGCCGCAGGCGCGGTGCACGGAGCGCTGCAGACGGGGGCTCTGACGACGACGTTCACCGCCTCGCAGGGGCTGCTCTTGATGATTCCCAACATGTACAAGATTGCGGGCGAGCTGACGCCCACGGTATTTCACGTGACGGCCAGAACGGTGGCCACTCATGCGCTTTCGATTTTCGGCGACCACAGTGACGTCATGGCAGCGCGTTCCACGGGCTGGGCCATGCTGGCTTCGAACTCCGTCCAGGAAGTGATGGATTTCGCTTTGATCGCCCAGTCGGCGACCCTGCAAGCCCGCATCCCGATCGTGCACTTTTTCGATGGCTTTCGGACCTCTCATGAGGTGGCCAAGATCGAACAAGTCACCGAGCAGGACATTCGGGACATGATCGAGGATGAGTGGGTCTTCGCACATCGCAACCGGGCCCTCTCTCCCGACCGCCCCGTGTTGCGGGGTTCCGCCCAAAACCCGGACGTCTTTTTTCAGGCCCGCGAAGCCGGCAATGTGTTTTACCAGGCCTTTCCGGAAATCATGCAAGACACGATGGACCGTTTTGCGAAGCTGGTGGGGCGTTCCTACCACCTCTTCGATTATTTTGGGCATCCGGAGGCCGAGCGGGTCATGGTCCTGATGGGTTCCGGCGCGGAAGCCGTTCAGGAAACCGTGCAGTACCTGGTGGAACGTGGTGAAAAAGTGGGGCTGGTGAAGGTCCGCTTGTTCCGGCCGTTTTCCGTCAAAGACTTCGTTCGCGTCGTGCCGTCAACGGTCAAAGCCATCTCCGTGCTGGATCGAACCAAGGAGCCAGGGACCGTTGGAGAACCGCTTTACCAGGACGTGGTCACGGCCATTAGCGAGGCCTCTGCAGACGGGATTCTTCCCTGGCCGTCCATCCCGAGAGTGACAGGGGGACGCTATGGGCTCTCCTCAAAGGAATTTACGCCTGCGATGATCGCCGGTGTGTTTTCGGAGCTCAACTCCGAAAAGCCCCGCAACCATTTCACCGTGGGCATTGTGGATGACGTGACTCACACCAGCCTGGAATATGACCCCTCCTTCTCGACCGAGTCCGAGAAGACATTTCGAGGATTGTTCTACGGTTTGGGTGCCGACGGGACCGTGAGTGCCAACAAGAATTCGATCAAGATCATCGGCGAAGAAACGGACAACTTCGCCCAGGGCTATTTCGTGTACGATTCGAAAAAGTCCGGCTCCATCACCGTGTCCCACCTGCGTTTTGGTCCCAACCCCATTCGCTCCACCTACCTGATCGATCGGCCCAACTTCGTAGCGTGTCACCAGTTTGTGTTTCTGGAACGTTACGACATGCTGAAGGACATTACCGTGGGCGGGACCTTCCTGCTGAATAGCCCGTTTGGCGCAGAGGATGTGTGGGACCGGCTGCCTCAGGAAGTCCAGAAACAGATCCTTGAAAAGCAGCTGCGATTCTTCGTGATCGATGCCTACAAGGTGGCGTCGGAGACAGGCATGGGAGGGCGGATCAACACGGTCATGCAGACCTGCTTCTTCGCCATTGCCGGAATCCTGCCGCGCGAGGAAGCCATTGCCAAGATCAAAGAATCCATCAAGAAGACATACGGCAGCAAGGGAGAGGCCATCGTTCAGCGTAACTACCAGGCCATCGACCAAACGCTGAGCAATCTGTTTGAGGTGAAGATCCCGTCGGCATTAACCAGTGGCATCAGCCGGCCGCCCGTGGTGGCCCCGGAAGCACCGGGGTTTGTTCAAAAAGTGACGGCATGCATCATTGCCGGATTGGGCGACAGCCTGCCGGTAAGTGCCATGCCGTGTGATGGGACCTTCCCGGTCGGGACAGCCCAATGGGAGAAACGAAACATTGCTCTGGAGATTCCGGCCTGGGATCCCGAGGTTTGCATTCAGTGCGCCAAGTGCGCCCTGGTTTGTCCCCATGCCGCGATCCGAATCAAAGTATACGAGCCGGCATTTTTGGAAGGAGCCCCCCACGCGTTCCTGGCCATGGATTACAAGGGCCAGGAGTTTGAAGGAATGAAGATGACCATCCAGACGGCGCCGGAGGATTGCACCGGATGCGGGATGTGCGTCTACGTCTGTCCCGCCAAGAACAAGAAGGAAACACGGCTCAAAGCTCTGAACATGGTGCCGCAGCTTCCTGTGCGGGAGCAGGAGAGGGAGAACTACAAGTACTTCCTCGGCATTCCCGAATACGACCGACGCAAAGTCAGGGTGGGAACCATCAAAGGCTCGCAGGTGCTGCAACCGTTGTTCGAGTATTCGGGAGCCTGCTCCGGTTGTGGAGAAACGCCCTACGTCAAGTTGGTCAGCCAGCTTTTCGGGGACCGCATGATTGTTGCCAACGCCACCGGTTGTTCCTCCATCTACGGCGGCAACCTGCCGACAACGCCTTGGACATCGAACCCGGAAGGTCGCGGGCCGGCCTGGTCTAATTCCTTGTTCGAAGACAATGCGGAGTTCGGCTTGGGATTTCGATTGACGCTGGACAAGCACACCGAGCAGGCCAGAGAGCTGGTGTCGCAGTTGTCGGATGAGATTGGTGAAGAGCTGGCCAGGGCGCTGCTCGACTGTCCTCAAGCCGATGAAGCGGACATCCACGAGCAGCGGCTGCGCGTGGCGGAACTCAAGAAGAAACTGGAAACCCTGGGCACGGCCCAATCCAGAAACCTGCTCAGTCTGGCGGACTGCCTGGTCAAGAAGTCGGTCTGGATCATCGGTGGTGACGGTTGGGCTTACGACATCGGTTACGGCGGACTTGACCACGTGTTGGCCTCCGGCCGAAACGTCAACATCCTGGTGCTCGATACCGAGGTCTATTCCAACACGGGCGGCCAAATGTCGAAGTCCACGCCTCGCGGGGCCGTGGCCAAGTTTGCGGCGGGCGGCAAGTCGGCCCCCAAAAAGGATCTCGGTCTTCACGCCATGAGCTACGGCAGCGTCTACGTGGCACAGATCGCCATGGGAGCCAGCGATGCCCAAACCGTAAAAGCGTTTGTCGAGGCCGAAGCGTACGACGGTCCCTCGCTGATCATCGCTTACAGCCATTGCATTGCCCACGGCATCAACATGACCGCCGGCATGGACAACCAGAAAGCGGCCGTCCAGTCCGGGCACTGGCCCATGTACCGCTACAATCCTGACCTGGCTAAACAGGGAAAGAATCCCCTTCAGCTGGACTACAAAAAGCCGAGGATTCGCTTCGCCGATTACGCGTACCTGGAAAACCGGTACAAGATGCTGACCAAGTCGAATCCGGAGCAGGCCAAGCGGTTACTCGAAAAAGCCGAACACGATGCGCAGGAGCGGTGGCGCTTCTACGAACAGATGGCCGCGATGGACTATGCCGACATCGAAGAGGCACTGGTCAAACATTGATGTGGAGCGGCCTTCGGCCGACGCGGCGATTGGACCGACTGGCTGACACCAAGCTCGAAAGATGGAGGCCTGGCAAAGGGAAGTGAACGCTCACGCCAACGCAACAAGTTACCCGGAGGAAAAGACAATGAACCTGGCAACAACCTATATGGGCTTTCGGTTGAAGAACCCGATCGTTCCTTCCGCTTGCGCACCCCTCTCCAACACGGTGCCCAAGGTGCGCGCACTGGAGGATTCCGGAGCTGCTGCGATCGTGCTGCATTCGCTTTTCGAGGAAGAAATTCTGCACGAGTCGCTGGAAATGGATCATTACCTCAGCTTTGGGACGGAAAGCTACGCCGAAGCCCTCAACTATTTTCCGCACAACTACCGTTACAGCGTCAGCCCTGACGAGTATCTCGAGCATGTGCATCGGGTCAAACGGGCCGTCGATATTCCCGTCATCGCGAGTCTGAATGGCGTTTCCAGCGGCGGCTGGATCGATTATGCCAGAAAGATCGAACAGGCCGGTGCTGACGCTCTGGAACTGAACGTCTACTACATTGCCACCGATATCGACTTGCCGGGGATTGAGGTCGAACAAATGTACGTAAACGTGCTGACAGATGTGAATCGCGCCGTCAGCATTCCGGTGGCCATCAAGTTGGGGCCCTACTTCAGCTCCATGGGCCACATGGCCAAGCGGCTGGTTTCGGCCGGCGCCGGCGCTTTGGTGCTGTTCAACCGATTCTACCAACCCGACATCGACATTGAGGTCTTGGAGGTTGAACCTAATCTGGTCCTCAGTTCTTCCGTCGAGTCCCGCCTGCCGATGCGCTGGATTGCCATTCTCTACGGCCGGATTGAAGCCAGCCTGGCTGCGACCAGCGGTATCGATTCAGCCGAAGATGCGCTGAAGATGATTATGGCCGGGGCGGATGTCACCATGGTCTGCTCCACGCTGCTCCGACACGGTCCCATGCGTATCAGCGATATCTTGAAGGGCATGGTTCAGTGGATGGAGCTTCACGAATACGAATCGGTGGAGCAGATGAAGGGCAGCATGAGTCAGCGTTCGTGCGCGCAACCCGCAGCCTTCGAGCGGGCAAACTATATGAAGGCCTTGAAGAGTTACGTTTAAGCCAAGGTCGGGTGCCAGGCTGAGATTCCTGCGGGCCGGTCGGGAACGCAACATGAGTGCCCGGTGCCTAAGCGAACGGGTTTGCCTCCCCCTCCGCTTTGACGTTTTCTCCAGTCCGATCGGCTGTCGGCCGGATCCTTGGACTGGCTGCATGCCTCACCATTTCCCACGCCCGAGCGCCATGCATCATCCGTGTCAGAGTGCGGTCCTCAGATGCATTTGATGGAGATCCATGGCAAACTACGTTCGTTGAGCGGGCTTAAGCGCCGGCTCTCGGATCGCCGCTTCGGAATCAACTCCAGGCGAGGACAAAGAGATGACTTTCGAGTACCTCCAAGACTTGTTGAACTACCATTACTGGGCTCGCGACCGCTTGCTCCTGGCTGCGGAGAAGCTCACACCGGAGCAGCTATCCCGAGACCTGGGAAATAGTTTCCCTTCTGTTTTTGCAACGCTTCTGCACATCTACCAGGCCGAGTGGATCTGGTACCGTCGATGGCAGGGGGAGTCGCCTTCCGCTTTCCCCGCGGACGATGCGTCCACGCTTGCCACCTTGAGGGAAGCCTGGCTTGAACTGGAAATGCAGGTTCGCCGGTTCCTGGCTGAGGTGGGGCCGGAAGGGCTGCAGCGAGTCTATGACTACCGGCTGTTAAAGGGCCAACCCGGTTCGTCGGCTTTCTGGCAGATGGCGGTTCACGTGGTGAATCATGCCAGTTACCATCGGGGCCAGGTCACCACCATGCTTCGCCAGCTGGGTGCGACCCCAGCGCAGACCATGGACTTGATTGCCTTTTTCCGCGAGAAGAACGCCTGAGCGGGTCACTGTTCGCTCGAGATCTTCTCCCGAATGCCAGAAAGGGACGGCCGAATTCCTCGAAGCCGGTTGCTGCGTTTTTTCCGCGAGGGCTACCAGTGCCCATGACGTGAGCCTCCGTTGCCCAACCGGTTTTGGGGCCCAAGTCAGGCCCCGGGGTGGAGCCAACCCCGTTCGGCAGCACAGCCTGAAAGGAAAGTGTCCCGAGAGGTTGGTACCGCATGAGACGGCGTGAGTTCCTGCAGTTCATTCCCTCGGTGGTCCTGCTGGCCGCCAAAGCGGCGGCCGCTCCACCCATGAAGGTTGTTCGCCTCGAGACTTTTTACTGGAAGGACTCCAGCGCGGCTCCCTGGTGGCCGCACTGGACCTGGGTCCGTCTTCACACCGACTCCGGCTTGGTTGGCCTGGGTGAGACGTATCCCCGAAACAGCGTTCAGGCGGAAGCCATCCATGCCCACATTGCACCGGCTGTGTTGGGGAAGGATCCCCGCGACATCGAACGCATCTGGCATGATCTGTATCGAACCTTCGATTTTCAGGTGACCGGCGGCACCGAAATGCGCGTCTTGAGTGCGCTGGACCTGGCCCTCTGGGATCTCCTGGGGAAATCGCTTGAGGTGCCTGTCTACCGGCTGCTGGGGGGCCTTTCAAACCGGCGCATCCGTGTTTACAACACTTGTTTTCCGCTCCGCTATGACTTTCTCAAAGAACCAGAGAAGATCATGCAGGAGATCCTGGAGAAATACGGCATCAGCGCGATCAAGATCTGGCCTTTCGATGGCGCGGCACGACGGAACAGCAGCCAGTTCATTACCCCGGCGGATATCGATGAGGCCTTGCAACCGGTCCGCCGGTTGCGGGAGGCGTTCGGGGAGCGGATTGAGATCCTGATCGAATGCCACTCGCTTTGGAATCTGACGGCGGCCATTCGCATTGCCAAGGCGCTCGAACCCTACAAGCCGATGTGGCTGGAGGACATGCTGATGCCCGGTCACTACCGAATGTACCGAGAACTGGCCGAGGCAACCGGTTTGCCTCTAACGATCGGGGAACGAATGGCCGGCAAGATGCAGTTTGAAGAGCTGATGGAATCGCGGGCCGCGAAGTTCATCATGTTCGATGTGTGCTGGTGCGGCGGGATCACGGAAGGGCGAAAGATCACGGCCATGGCCGATGCCCACCAGCTGCCTTTTGCGCCTCACACGGCCGGTGGACCGTTGCTGTTCTACGCCTCGACCCATTTGTCCGCCGCCATGCCCAACTGTTGGATTCAAGAAAGCTGCCAGCGCTTCTATGAGAGCGATTGGCCCTCGCTGCTGTTCGATCCCCTCGTCCCGCGCTCAGGACAGGTTGAGCCCCCCGATGCTCCGGGCTTCGGCATGCAGGTCCGACCCGAGGTCTGGAGCCATCCTTCGGTGGTCCGGCGCGAGAGCGTATGGTCGGGGTAACGCCGGCTGAGGGAGAGTCCGTGCAACGATCGATCAGGAGCTCTTTCCCAAGCAGCCAAGAGTCAAGAGCACGGCCTCAACAGTTGCGGTTTGGGCATGCGCTTGGACTCCTGGTGTGAGACCATTTCTTTGAAGTCGATGGCATTCGGGTTCGTCAGGAGGCACCATGTGTCGTCTTCCTCATGCCCAGGCTTACCCCCAGCCGGTCCGCCGCTCGCGCCGGCGCGAGTTTCTCCAGCAAAACGCTGCTTTGCTTTCCAGCTTGGCCGTTGGCCTCGCATCGCCATCGCTGGCGGGAGCCGCCACTCGCTCCCAGGCCGGAGACCAACAACAGGCCTCGAACAAGGCGGCGTCGGCGTCGAGTCTTCAAGACGACTCGGTGCTGGTCTTCGACGCCCATTTGCACTGTCCAGCCGAGAGCGGGGAATTGTGGCAGTGGCATCCGGTCACGCACAATTTCGAGGAGTTCGTCGCCTATCTGGATCGAACCGGCGTGCAGCAGGGCATCATCAATTCTCAGCGCTGCCAACACAACGGAACACCCGCTGAATTTCAAGCCGGAAATCGCGAGGTGGCCCGCTACGTCGAGAAGTACAAGGGGCGTTTCCTGGGATCTTGCGTTGTCAATCCGCTTTTCATCGATGAAGCCCTGCGCGAAATCGAAGACTGCCGAAAGCAATTCGGCTTTGTGTGGGTGGGGGAACTCTGCAACTACATGAAGCCTTCCTATTCCTATACCATAAAGGAGTTCGCACTGCTGGTGGAGCAGGTGGTGAAGCACAATATGATCCTGGACGTTCACACCGAGCTGGAGGAAATGGAATTCATCATCGAGAAGTTCCCTCAGGCTACCATTGTCTTCCCTCACTTTGGCGACGACCGGGAGCATGCACACATCTTCAAGAGGATTGAGCGCGTGGCTCACAATTCGAATTGCTACCTCGATACTTCCGGATATGGCCACGATCGGGTGGGCATGCTGGAGTACGCGGTGAAGACGATCGGGCCCGATCGGGTTCTGTTCGGCTCAGACTTTTCGATCAACGACCCCAGCACGGTGATTGCCCGAATTCAGCACTCGTTTTTGACGAACGAACAGAAAAGGAAGATCCTGGGGGGCAACCTGGTCAGGTTGCTCAAACGGGTCCAGGTGTGACGTCATGATCCAATGTCGGCCGATCGGAAGAGTTCAGAGTCCGTATCACGATACCTCCCAGATCCCCAAAGGGCTGGGCGCGCGGCATGAGGCCGAAGGTGTTCTGGAGATCCTGCCCGAATTTGTTGAGGGGCTTCAGGACATCGAAGGCTTTTCTCACCTTTTCGTAATCTGGGCTTTCGACCGCGCAGATGGCTACGACCTGCTGGCGACTCCGCCCAGCGACCATCGCCCGCACGGGGTCTTCGCCACGCGCTCCCCGCGTCGGCCCAATCCGATCGGACTGACGGTGGTGCAGCTGCTTCGTCGCGAGGGCTCGCGCCTGCACGTTCGGGGGATCGACATGCTGAACGACACGCCCATCCTCGATATCAAGCCTTACCTGTCCAGTGTCCCGGACGACCAGCTGAAGCGCGGTTGGCTGGCCGAAGCCGAATCGCGGCAACAGTGATCGCCGGAAGACGAAAGGGGCTCGATCCAACCGCAGTCGACTCCGGCGGGCCGGAATCCCTACTCTTTTTCAAGCGAGGCACAGAGTAGTTCTTCATCATTACGAGCAAACACATGCCGGTTGGCGTAAGCGGGATGGGACCAGTTGACCGCGCCCAGCTCCCGGCGGTTGCCGGAGTTTGTCGTTGGCCTGATCAGGGTGGTTCGGTCCAGCTGGTGAAACCCGGATGGCGAGAGGCGGGCCAGGATCAGTTCGCCGCGGTCGTTGTTGATGAAGAATCGTTCGCCATGTCGGACCAGGAATCCGCTGGCCCAGCGCGCCTTTTCACGAGTCAGTTCCAATGACTCCCACACGCGTTCGCCGGTTTGAAGCTTGAGACATCGAAACTGTCCATAGCTGCAGAAGCCGTAGATGAAGTCCTCATGAACGACCGGAGTTGAAATCAGTGCGTGAAGGCCGTCGCTGCTGATTTCGCTTTGACTCTTTCCCTTCCAGACCAGTTGGGCGTCCGGCTTTCGATTGCCCAGCTTCAGCAACAGGGAGCCGTTGTAAAACGATGATACCAACAAGCGGTCTCCGATTTGGACCGGTGTGGCCACCGAAAGACCCATGTGGACTTGAAAGGGGGCTTCCCACAGAACTTGTCCAGTCTCGGGATCCAGCGCGGAAACCGCCTGTGGATGCCAAATCACAATCTGCTTGCGGGCAGCGATGCTCACGGCTATGGGCGGGGCGTAGCCCGGCTCGGAGTCGGAAGAAAGCGCCCGCCAGACTTCTTTCCCCGTGCGCTTGTTGAAGGCCACCACCTTGGCATCGGGTTGCCCGCCTACCAGACAGACCAGATTGTCGCCCTCAACCAGGGGAGCCCCCGTGATTCCCCAAACAGGAACCTGGGTGCGATAGTCCTCCTGGAACTCCTTTTGCCAGACGATTGCTCCCGTGTCCGTCCGGAGGCACAGCAGTTTCCCTTTGGCGCCCAAAACGTAAAGGAGTTCCCCATCTACGGTGGGTGTGGCTCGGGGACCCGTGGCGTAGGTCCCCATCAAGCCGACATAGTCGACCTCCCATTCCCTCATCCAGAGCGATACTCCATCTTTCTCGCTCAGGCACAGAACGCGCTCGAGGCCACGGTTCCCTTCGCGACGGATGAAGTCCGTCACAAAGACGCGCCCCGCAGCGACCGCCGGTCCGCTGTAGCCGCTGCCCACTGGAGTGCGCCACCTGATCTTCAGTCCCTTGGCCGGGAAAGCATCCAGAACGCCATCTTCGATCCAAACCCCTTTTCTCCCGGGTCCGCGCCACTCCGGCCAGTCGGCGCCGTCGAATGATGAGGTCGTAAGCAACAGGAGAAAGGCTGCCTGGAGAAATCGACGTTTCACAAAGTCCTCCAAGAAATGAATCAGCGTGGTGTGGCGACGGCCCCATTAAGCCCGACACGATTTCGGAGCCACCTCATTTTGACATGGACTGACTCCCCAGCCGCGGCTATAATCCGCCTGTTTCAGCAATCCGTATCATGGGTCTTGGGTCGTTCAGTCCTGGCCGGAGCCACGCGGCTCGGGACCGAGAAACCCTCTTTAGCATTTCTCGTACCCTTCAGATCAGCCAGAAACTGGCCTCCGAAACGTATCAAACGTCCTTCCCGGCGTGGGAGTCCGGGATTGTAGCCGTGAGTCCAATCCTTAGCCTGCCCTATTGCCAATCTGGAAGCGCTCGCTACCGCCGAGCCGGGAAGGTCACATGAAGATCCAATTCGTCAATCCGCACAACGATTCGAACATGTACGCCGCGCCGCAATTCTTCCGATACGCCTCGAAGATATCCAACAACCTGAACTTCAAAGCCAAAGGGGCTTTGTTCGCGCCGCTCAACCTGGCAACCTTGGCGGCCCTTACGCCCCGCGAGCACGAAGTGGCTATTGACGACGGTTGTCTGGGGCCGGTATCGGCCACGAGATCCGCCGACCTGGTGGCCATTACCGCGATGACGGCCCAGGCACCCGCTGCCTATGCCCTGGCCGACCAGTATCGAACTCGGGGTATTCCGGTTGTTTTGGGTGGGATTCACCCGTCCATGTGCCCGGACGAGGCGGCACAGCATGCCGATGCGGTGGTGCTGGGAGAGGCGGACCGGTTGTGGCCCGACCTGGTGCAAGACTTCTGTAACGGCAACCTCAAGTCGCGCTACCACGACCCGGAGCCGGTCGATTTAGCCCAGGTGGCCATTCCGCGCCGGGATTTGCTGGATCCCAGAGGCTACGTCATCTTCAACTCCGTGCAGACCACCCGCGGCTGCCCCTTCAACTGCAACTTCTGTTCGGTGACCACCATGTCGGGTGTCAAGTATCGATTTCGTCCCGTCGAGAAGGTGGTGGAGGAAGTGCGTTCCCTGGACAGTCGTTTTATCTACTTCGTTGACGACAATATCATTGGAGTTCCCCGCCGGGCCAAGGAGCTTTTTCGCGCTCTTCAGCCGCTGAAGCTCGGTTGGGCCTCCCAAGTGACGATCAACTTCGCACGGGATGCCGAGCTCATGCGCCTGGCTCGCGAGAGTGGATGCTACGGCGTGTTCATTGGGTTTGAGACGTTTTCCACCGACAGCATCCGCGATGCCGGCAAGGGAGTCAATCGGCCGGACGAATACCTGCGAGACATTCGGCGCATTCATGAAGCCGGCATCAAGGTCTGGGGATCTTTCATTTTTGGATTCGATAACGATGCACTCGATGTGTTTCCTCGAACGCTGGAGTTCATTGAGAAGTCGCGGATGGAATTCGCACAGTTTTCGCTCATGACTCCTCTCCCCGGCACGGCTCTTTACCGCCAGTTTGAAGAAGAGCAGCGCATCCTCCACCGGGACTGGTCCAAGTACGATCTGGGGTCGATCGTGTTCCGACACCCCTTGCTGAGCGCCGAGAGACTGCATTTCGAGAAGAACCATGCCTGGCGGCGTTTCTATTCCATTCGCTCGATGATCAAACGGCTGGGTATGCCCAAGAGTCGAGGTGACGTGATCCTCTGGATCTCCAATCTGGCCGTGAACGGAGCCCTGACAGCGAGATGGGGCAGGAACTACTGGAGATGGAAAGGCAAAGATTCCGTGGTACCCGCCCAGGCTCGTCCCGTTTCAAGCGGTCGCCATCCGATCAAAGTGGAAGAGTCCCAGCGACTGGTCAAGGTGGCTGCCGGCAAGGTGTCCAACTGACGTGAGGTTCGGTTGGAGAAGCGACCTCATTCAAGCGCGCGCCCGTCTAAAGGTAGATCGGTCTCGTAGTGATAGCTGAGTGCTCAAGCTGGGTACCTGGCCCCCTGTTGGGAATAGTCACCTTAACAGGCGGGGGGTGTATGATTCCTCGAAGGTCCCGGAGACTTAATCCCAAGATTGTTGCGCGTTCGGGGGATTGAAGTGGTTCGTCGGAAAGAGTAGTCACTCAATTGGTGCCGACAAGGCCCCCAGCCTAAAGGGCAGCGCTCTGATTTGCGTAGTCCGGCAACTCGAGTGTGGCCAGAGCAACGGAAAGTCGACCACAGGACGTCAGCGCCAACCTCTTCACGGCGAGGTCAAGGGCCATTCACTTGTCCGCTGCCTTCCCATCCGGCCTTGAGCATCTTGACGGGTGCTGCCTGGCGCTGTTTGCGCAGCGTCTCTCCTGCGTCAGCTCTTCGCACTTCCCACTGACACAAACTGCGACGTCCCTTCAACCTTTCGATCGGGCACGTACCAGACAGGGCAGGGGCTCTGGTGTAGCACGCCGGTGGAGGTGGCTCCGGCCAGCAGATTGCTCAAGAGGCCCTTCTCGTGAACGCCCATCACGATGAGGGACGCTTGCAACTGAGTTGCTCGGGCCACGATCTCTTCAATGGCGGAGCCCGCCATCACCTCGGTCCGCACCCGATCCAAGAACTGCTCCGGAATCATCGCCTTCAGCTTCTCCTCAGACTCTTTGAGCCGGTTCTCCAATGCGAACCCCGGACGGAGGTCTCGCAGAGCCCAACTTCCCTCGATGTGGAGCAGGTGAATTGTGAACGGAAACGATTGGGACAGCTTCAGGGCGTACTCCAAAGTGGCGATGGAGTGCTCGCTGAAATCCAGAGGCACTACCAGGCGTGCCTCCTCCTGCGGAACATCCGCGGAAAACAGGTTGGGGGAGGTATGCTCACGCAAGGTCAGGACCGGGCAGGGCGCATGCAGGATCACTCGCTCGGTTTTTGAGATGTGATCGGGATGGCGCCGGACGTGAGTTCCCATGATGATGAGGTCGGCGAGCAGCGACTTGGCCAGGGCCGGAATGGTTTCGTCCAGCGGGCCATAGGTCATCCTGGCTTCGGCCTTCAATTCTCCCGGCAACCGCCGCAACACTTCCTGAATCTGCCGCTCGCGCTCGCGTTCCAAGCGCTGTTCCTCCTTAACGTGGGTCTCTTCCCACATCCAGGCGGCCGACAAGGAAATGGGTGGTGTGACCAGATTATGCTGGAGGATGAGCTGGGACTGGAACTTCCGGCATACCCGAACCGCCAGGTTCAACTCCGGCTCGGACAGGGCCGAGAAGTCCAGCGGGCAAAGCACGGTCTTAATCGATAACATCGGCGGATCTCCTCTCGTCAGAAATCTGAGGCCATCCCGAGTGAGGACTGCCGAATTCATGGCCGGTGATTCAGGGTTGACCCCCTATACTTATTCTTGAGCAACCCATCAGCCACATGCCCAAGATCCGAAAAGCCTCGTATCGTCCACAAAAGGCAAAGGTTTGGCGTGTCAAGCCGGGTGCCTCGCTGTTGGCTTTGCCCCCCCTGCGGGGCATTTACCCCAGAGTTAACAAAGGCTTAACTGCCAATTCGTCGTCCCCGCCATCCGGAGACAGAATCGCCTCCGAACACCAAGCCTTGAAAGGGAGCGATCTTCCGACCCGAAGAGAGGCGATCTGCCGGAGACGGAACCAAAGTGCAGAATTTGCAGCAAGACGGTCACGCTCTTGCAAAGACTCCCGGTGGAGGTGAGTGGAGTAAGGCTGTTTTTTGCGGTCCGCTCGGGCTGTTTCGGCTGTATCGCTGGTTGGCTGTCGGTTTGATTGAAGACTCGAGAATGTCCATCTTGGCGAGGAGTCTTAAGACGCCAGGGTTCCCCTTCTGGCGCGTGGTGACGATGTTTCTGGTTGTGTTGGGGATAAGCGTGGGCGTGTCGTGGAGTGCCTGGCGCACCTACCGCAACCTGAAGAAGCACCAGTACGACTTCTTGCGAGCGGAAGCAGCCAGCGTCGCGGCATCTGTGGAGTTTCGAGATCGCAACGCGGAGCCAGGCGGGCTGGAGGGAGCGCAGGACTGGGTGGACGAGCTGGTCGAACAGTCGGCCGACAGCGTGGCCCGGATCAGCATCATCCGCAGTGATCGAGTCCGGCAGGCCGACAGCCGCCGCGAGGCCGTCGGCTCCAGCGTGAACGACCCTTCGGTCGAAGCCCTGTTTCTTTCCCAGAAGGTTTATGAGGAAAGGTGGTTTCGGTCCGGAGAAATGCCCTACTACGAAGTCTTTCTGCCGGTCCATCTGCGTTCTCTGCCGGTCGGCTCGGCGTCTGCGGAGATTCCCTCATTTGCGGTGGTGAGTATCACCCTGGACGCCAATCCCGCGGAAGCCATCATGCGAGAGGGGCGAGTTCATCTTGTGCTCACCGTTTCGGCCTGCGTCCTGCTGCTGGCAATGACTTCCTACTACCTATTGACCTTACGACGAGCGTACGTCCTGGAGCAGAGACAAGCCGAGGAGCAGCAGTGGAATCTTCTGGGGAGGATGTCGGCCACCTTGGCCCACGACATCCGAAACCCTCTGGGGGCCATCAAGGGTCTGGCTCAATTGATCGCGGAATCCATCGAACCAAGCGATCGTTTGGGAAGCTATGCCGAGACGATCGTGCGGGAGTCGCGTCGGCTGGAAGTGCTGGTTGCTGACCTGCTGGTGCTTTCCAAACCGGCCGCCGTCCATTTCTCGAGCTTCGAGTTGGGAGACCTTCTGAAGGATGTCGAAAAGCTCTTCCCTCACGACTTGGCAGCGGGAAGGGTCCGGCTGGTGGTGGAGGCCGATTCGATTCGAATGAGCATTGTTTCCGACTATGGCATGTTGAAGCGGGTGCTGATCAACCTCTTCGAAAATGCAATTCAGGCGATGCCGGCCGGAGGAAACCTGTTTGTCTCCGCCGCCCGGGTGAAACGAAGCCTGATGATCCAGATCGATGACGAGGGAGAGGGCTTGCCGCCGGCGGCATCAAAGATCTTTGATGCCTTTTTTACCACTCGTGCCCAAGGTACCGGTTTGGGGCTCACCATCTGTCGCCAGATCGTGGATCAGTTGGACGGCACCATTGAGCTCCGCAACCGCCAGGGAAAGGCTGGAGCCTCATGTCTTTTGCAGTTACCGCTGCCACCCAAGGTTCCCCTGAAGGCGGGCGCGGCTTGAAAGGAGGCAGATCATGGCAGGAAACAAACCGATCCGACACTCCGTCCTGGTAGTGGACGACGAATCCGCAATGCGCCTTCTGCTAGTTTCGATTTTGGAAGGAGAAGGCTATGCAGTAACCCCGGCGCAAAACGGTCGCGAAGCCCTGCAGCTGATTCAGAAACGGAAATTCGATCTGATCCTGACCGACGTGCGGATGCCTGAGATGGACGGCATCCGGCTCTTGAGCGCCATCAGAGAACAATCCCCCGAAACGCCGACGGTGATTCTGACCGCCTTTGGATCGGTGGAGGATGCCGTGCAGGCGATGAAGCTCGGTGCCGCCGACTACTTGACCAAACCCCTCGGCAACCCGGACGAGTTGCGCCTGTTGGTGTCTCGCCTCCTCGGGCAGAGGTTGCTGTGTAACCAGAACGCCGTCTTGAACGAGGACGCTCAGCACGAGTTTCCCTGCCGCTCGATGGTGACTCGGAACACAGCCATGCAACGGGCTATCGACATGGCGATTCAGGTGGCCGGCGCCGATACGACGGTCCTTGTTCTGGGAGAGAGTGGAACGGGAAAGGAACTGCTGGCCCGTTGTATTCACGCCCACAGCACTCGCGCAGACAAAGCCTTCGTCCCGGTCAACTGTGCGGCCCTGGCTCCATCCCTGCTGGAGAGCGAATTGTTCGGTCATGAAAAGGGAGCCTTTACGGGGGCCATTGCCCAACACATCGGGCGTTTCGAGCGGGCCCACGGAGGAACCCTTTTTCTCGACGAGATCGGCGAACTGGATCCTGGGCTCCAGTCCAAGCTGCTGCGCGTTCTGCAGGAGCGGGAATTTGAACGGGTGGGGGGCTCCCGAATCATCAGTGTCGACGTGCGGATCGTGGCAGCCAGCAACCGGGATCTGAAGAAGGCCGTCCAGGAGGGCGGTTATCGCGAAGACTTTTACTACCGGGTTTCGGTGTTTCCGATTCAACTGCCTCCCCTCAAAGAGCGGCGCGAGGATGTTGAGCCTCTGACGGAGTCGTTCCTGAACAGGATCTCGCGGCGCCTTGGAAAGCCTTCCAAGCGCCTCGCGCCGTCGGCCCAGAAAATGCTGCGCGACTACGACTGGCCGGGCAACGTGCGTGAGCTGGAAAACGTCTTGGAGCGCGCGTTGATCATCGCACGAGGTCATTCCATTCAGCCGGAAGACCTGCCTTTGGAGGAAGCCCTTCAAGTATCCCCCCGAACGTTGGCCGAGATTGAAAAAGACGCGATTCTGAGAGCTCTCGGGGAAAACGACGGCCACCATCGCAAGACAGCCGAGCAGCTGGGTATTAGCCTCCGAACGCTGCAATATCGCTTGAAGGACTATGCCAGGTGAACGTGGGTTAAGTACCTCCCGTTGGGAACCGGTCCGAGAAGGCGCAGGGGTTGGGCCGGTGCAAACTTTGCACCCCATTTCCGTCCCGGGCGCAAGGGTTGCACGGCTCAAGGGGTCGAAGAGCCAGCCCGCATCACCCGAACTAGAGAACCATCAGTCGCTTGCGCCGTTGTCCGACCCCGTCTCCGAATGGCCCGCCGGCTGCTTTAGTTGAGGTGAAAGCTGATGAAGGGAGGACACCTCAATGAAAAGGCTAATTCCATGGTTGCTGGTGGCAGCAGGGTGCTTGTGGGCCGGCGATGCTCGGGCCCAGGAGACCCAGGCTCAAACCGAAACCCGAACCCGCACTGAAGCACAAGCGCAGAAGGAAACACGGACCAAGCAGAAGTCCCAGGAGAAGGCTCAAACCGCGGCCCAGCAGAAACTGCGTCAACATGCGATTCATGATGCAGACAATGACGGCCTGTGCGATGTCTGCGGGAATGCCGTGGGCAGTGGCAGGACGAACGCACAAGGCAAGGTTGCGAAGAAGGGCAAACACTGGGGTCCCGGAGACGGAACGGGAAATCAGGGCGCAGGACCGGCAGACGGAACCGGATACGGCGCTCAGTCTGGAAAGCAAGGTAAGGTGGGTGCCGGACCCACCGCCGGTAACACCGGACGAGGTCAAGCCGGCGCGGGTCGAGAAGCCGGCGGTGGAGGCCGCAGAGGCGGACGCCGCTGACACCACGCTTGCTGTCCGGGTTGAACAAGGAGGACCCGACATGCAGCCGCTCGTTCGAAGCATACGCTGGATTGCAATCGCTCTTCTTGTCGGTTGGGTGGATCAGGCGCAGGCTCTCCAGTCTGCGCCTGCCGGCCGTGAGAGGCAGGTGATCCGCCTGAAGGGAAAAGTCACGAACGTAGAGGTCGCCTTCGGTCGAGGCCCCGGCCGGTTTACCCTCGACATGGAGGACGGAGAGAAAGAGGAGATTCGTCTGGCCCCCGCGCGCTACCTGGTACAGAAGGGCTTCAACCTCAGGGCCGGCGATCGGATTGAGGTGGAGGTGGCAAAAGTGCTGGGCCCGGACGACTCGACGGCGATGGTGGCCCTGAAAATCAAGAACCTCACCACCGACCAAACTCTCCGCCTGCGGGACGATCAGATGCGGCCGGTTTGGAGAGGGAGGGGAAGAGGGAGAGGGCGTGACAGATAGATGCCCCGTTGCTTGAGCCTTGCCCAAAGCCGCCTTCCAAAGCGGAAGCGAACGGGCAAGGGTCGAAAGGAGGTCGTATGTTGGCTCTTATTCGAAGACTGATTCCAGGTTTGCTGTTTATTGGTCTGGTCTTGTATCCCGCGTCACTGGAGGCGCGTCATCCTGGGCGTTGGGGATGCGCCGGCTGGAACTGCCGGGGATCTGCCGGATGTGCGCAGCGCGCAGCGGCAGCCGATTGGACCTCGCTGACTACCATCCAGGGAAAGGTGGAATCGGTGAGCCTGTGCTGTGGCGGTGGCGGGCCCACCTTGGCTCTGCTTACGGACGAAGGGCGCACCGAGAACATCGTGGTGGGTCCCTCCTGGTATCTCGATCAGCAGAATTTCGCGATTCAAGTAGGCGAACGGATCACGGCCAAAGTTGCCCGTGCAGCCGATAACATGCCGTTCCTGGCCGCCGAGTTGACGAAAGCGGACGGTCAAACCCTGAGGCTGCGAGACAGTCGCGGGTTGGCACTCTGGGCCAGAGGGCGCACCCGGGGCTGCTGCCGGTAACCTCATGTCCGGCACTCGTCCCAGCTCAAAAACGAAAGAACGCTTTAAGGTCCTCGCCAGGAGGGCCTTTCCTCATACTCTGAGGGCAACCCATACTTGGAGCAGACCGACACTCCTTCGCGGGCCCCGTCCTGATTTTTAGGGGGTGGCCGATTCAAAGTGGTCTGGTTTGTGGCAAAATCACAGTGTCATACCAAGGGTTCTCCAGGTTTTCCCTTACGCTTCTCATCAGTTCATGAGTCACTCAGGCCGTATGCTTCAATTCACTTCGAGCGTGGATTGGGTGAATGGCGGAGCAGACGCTGAATCCGCTAGCCAGAAGGAGTTCGATGAACAACAAGACAGGGTGTTTGTTGGTGTGTTTACTGGGTTTGTTGGCATGGCCTCTTTCAACGGTGGGGCAGAGTCCTGATGCTCCGGAGCCGCTGAATCTGGAACAAGCCGTCCGGCTGGGTCTGCAGAATAACTCCTTACTGAAAGCCTCAGAGCTGGGTGTTGAAGCGGCCCAAGCGCGAGTGCGGGCGGCTTGGGCCGGTTACCTGCCGAAGGTGAGCTTCGATCATACGCTGACGCGGGGCAACAATCCTGTCTACGTCTTCGGAAGTCTGCTCACTCAACGCCGCTTCACCGAGGCCAATTTCGCGCTGACCAGTCTCAACGTGCCGTCGCCTCTCTCGAACTTTCAGAACAAGATTTCGCTCTCGCAGTCCCTCTACGATTTCGGCAGAACTCACAACGGCGTTGCCCAGTCCCGACTGGGAACCAAACTTTCCGAAAAAGAGCTTGAGGCGGCGCGGTCCGACCTGATCTTTCGGATCGTCAAGGCTTACCACGAAGCCATACTGGCCCAGGAGATGGTCAAGGTGGCGGAGTCCGCGGTCAAGAGTGCGATCGCGGCCGAGGAGAGTTCCCAGTCTCGGGTCGAGGCCGGAGTGGCTCTGGAGTCGGACCTGCTCAGCATCCAAGTCCACCGGGCCGCCCGGGAAGAAGATCTGTTGAAGGCCCGTAATCAGCTGCGGCTGGCTCAAAGCGCTCTCAGCTTTGAACTCGGCGTCTCCCTGGATCGCCAGTTTGCCTTGGCACAGCCCTCCCAGCCGGCGCCGGCAGAGTCGGCGGATCTGGCCGCCTTGCAGGCCAAAGCGCTCGAGAACCGTCCGGATTATCAGCAATCCCTGCTGGCGACCCAAAGCCAGGACCTGAGCGTCAAAGCGTCTCGGAATCAATTCCTGCCAACGTTGAGCCTGTTCGCCAGCTGGGAAACCGATGATCAAAGTTTCGCTTCCCGAGCGGGCAACAACTGGCTGGCCGGCGTTAACTTCCACATCAATCTCTTCAACGGTGGGGCGGACGCGGCCAGGCTGGCGGAAAGCCGGGCCCAGCAAAGGAAGGCTTCGGCCATGCAGGAGCACATGGCTCAGGCGGTGCGGTTGCAGGTGCAGCGGGCGCTTCTGGACCTGGAAACAGCCAACCAGAGAGTGAAGGTGAACGAGCAGTCGGTCCAGCAAGCCGAGGAGAGTTTGCGGATCATCCGGACCCGCTACGACAGCGGCTTGGCCACGGTGACGGACTTGCTGCGGGCAGAGACAGCCGTGACTGCGGCCAAGGGGAACTACCTGCGGGCCCTGTTTGACCAGCGAATCGGGGTGGCCGACCTGGAGCGGCAAGTGGGCAGCCTCTCGCCTGACTCCAGGCTGATTCGCGAGTAGCAGATCCCCCGGGTTCGGGTTTTACCCGGTTGTCTTCTGACTGGAGCGAGCTTCGACGAGCAATCGACTCGATGGTCGGCTGGAAAACGATTTGGCAGCATGAGTCAAAACGAGAGAAGAATTATGAAGAGGGGGCCAGGCATGAAGTCCGGCATCATTGCAGTCGTGGGATTGATTCTTTGGACCGGGTGCAGTGCTCCGCATCCGGAGACCAGTGCCGAAAAGAAGGATCGGGCGCCGGTTCGGGTGACCATCGCATCGGCCGAATCGGGAAGTCGAGCCCGGTCCGAGCGCCTGCCGGGGACGGTGCGGGCCGTGAAAACGGCGCCGCTGGCCAGCAAGCTCACCGGCACCGTGCTGGAGGTGCGGGTTAAGCCGGGAGACCGCGTCAAGAGCGGTCAACTCCTGGCTCGCATCGACTCCAGAGAGGCGGAAGCGATGCTGCGGAAAGCAAGGGCCGGGAAACAGGAAGCCGAGATGGCGATCGAGGAGATTGATCGAAACATCGCCGCGGCCCGCTCCAATCTGGAGCTGTCCCAGGCAACTTTGAAGCGCTATCGGAAACTGCAGGAGAGCAAGGCCGTGACACCTCAGGAGTTTGAAGAAGTGGAAACCCGGGAGCGGGCGGCGGCGGAAACGGTGGCGGCCTTGGAAGCCCGCAAGCAGCAGATTCACGCCAAGGTGGCGCAGGCGCAGTCGGATGGGAGCACCGCCGAAGCCCTGAGCAGCTACGCTGAGCTTCGGTCCCCTTTTGACGGTGTCGTTACGCTCAAGCAGATGGATGTGGGGAGCCTGGCCGTGCCCGGGATGCCGCTGCTGACGGTGGAAGAGACCAGCCGCTATCGATTGGAGGTTCCCATCGAGGAGAGTCGCTTGGCCGCGACCCGCGTGGGACAAAAGGTCCAGGTGCGCGTGGCCGCAATCAAGGAAGAGCCGATGGAGGGAACCATCCGCGAAATCGAGGCTGCCGCGGATCCTGCCAGCCGGACGTATCTGGTCAAAATCGACCTGCCCACCAAGGGTCTGTTTCGGTCGGGAATGTATGGGGAAGCCTGGTTTCCCGGGGAAACAGTCGAGGGGATCTGGATCCAAAACCGGGGCGTTGTGCGGCGAGGTCAGATCGACGGGGCCTACGTGGTGGAGGAGGGCCAGGTCGCGCGGTTGCGCTTATTGAAACTCGGTGCCGCAACCGGAAGCGAAGTGGAGGTGCAAGCCGGGTTGCAGGGTGGAGAACGCTATGTGCTGGCACCCAGCCGTGAACTTGAGGACGGGAGCCAGGTGGAGGTTGTCCCATGAAGCCGCTGGGAGCTTCGGGTAGGCTGGCCAGCACGTTCATCAATTCGAAGTTGACGCCTCTGGTGGTGCTCAGCTCGATCTTGCTCGGTCTGGGAGCGGTTTTGGTGCTGCCGCGGGAAGAGGAGCCCCAGATCATCGTTCCCATGATCGACGTCTTCGTGCAGATGCCGGGCGCCAGCGCCAGGGAAGTCGAAGAGCGGGTCACCAAGCCCATGGAGAAGCTCATTTGGGAGATCCCCGGAGTGGAATACATCTACTCCACTTCCAGCCCGGGCTTCGCGATGGCCGTGGTGCGATTCTACGTGGGTGAGGACGAGGAACGCAGCATCGTGCGGTTGAACCAGAAGATGTTCGCCAATTTCGATCTGATTCCGCCAGGAGCCTCCCAGCCTCTCATCAAACCGCGCTACATCGACGACGTTCCGATTCTGGCTTTGACCCTTTGGAGCGACCGCTACGATCACTATTCCTTGCGCCGCCTGGCGGCGCAATTGGATGACGTGATCAAGCAGACGGATGATGTGTCCTCTACCACGCTGATTGGAGGACAGCGTCGCCAGGTGCGCGTGGTGCTTGACCCCGCCCGTTTGGCTGCTTACCAGTTAACGCCCCTGGCGGTCATGGGCCGCCTGCAAGCGGCCAACCAGACCTTGCCGGCCGGCAACCTGACCGTCGCTAACCGGGAGTTTTTGCTGGAGACCGGAGGCTTTTTGCAGAGTGCTGAAGAGGTAGGCAATCTGGTTGTGGCGGCCCATAACCAGAAGCCGGTCTACCTGCGCGAAGTAGCCGACATTGTGGACGGCCCCGAGGAACCTTCGCAGTACGTGTTCTTCTCGCACGGCCCGGCCGCCCCAGCTGGAGTCCGCACGGCCGAAGGCTTTCCGGCTGTCACCATCAGCGTGGCCAAGCGCAAGGGAACCAACGCTGTCACCGTCGCCGACGCCGTTCTGGAGCGCTTTCGAGCCCAGCAGGGGAGTCTCATCCCCGGCGATGTGCAAGTGACCGTCACTCGGCATTACGGTGAGACGGCATCGGAGAAGTCCAACGAATTGCTGTTTCACATGGCGATTGCCGTGGTATCGGTCACGTTGCTTATCTGGCTGACGTTGGGCTTTCGGGAATCAGGCATTGTCGCCATCGCCATTCCGGTGACCCTGGCGCTGACGCTGACGGTTTTTTACCTCTACGGCTACACACTAAATCGGATCACGTTGTTCGCCCTGATATTTTCAATCGGTATTCTGGTGGACGACGCCATTGTGGTGGTGGAGAACATCGTCCGTCACTATCGCCTGCCGGAAAACCACGGTCGAAAACTGATAGAGGTGGCAGTGGAGGCCGTGGACGAGGTGGGGAATCCCACCATCCTGGCGACCTTCACGGTGATTGCTGCCATCATTCCCATGGCATTCGTGCGCGGACTGATGGGGCCATACATGAGGCCCATTCCTGTGGGGGCTTCGGCGGCCATGGTCTTTTCGCTGCTCGTGGCGTTCATCGTGACTCCTTGGGCCTCGCTGCGCCTGTTGGGAAAACAGAAGGGGAGAAATGCAGGGCATGGCCATGGCGAGGAGGATTGGAGCACCCGACTCTACCGCAAGGTGATGAACCCTTTGATCCACAATGCCAAGTTGCGTTGGGCCTTCCTGCTGGGGGTGACACTGCTGCTGCTCCTGTCCATGTCGCTGGTGTATCTGAAGTGGGTCACCGTCAAGATGCTGCCCTTCGACAACAAGAGCGAATTTCAAGTGATCATCGACATGCCGGAGGGCACGCCCCTGGAACAAACCGCCCACGTGGCCCGCGAGTTGGGTAATTACCTGCGATCGGTTCCCGAGGTGACGAACTATCAGACTTACGTCGGCACCGCCTCCCCTTATAACTTCAACGGCCTGGTGCGGCATTACTATTTGCGCCGCGGTTCCAACGTAGCGGACATTCAGGTGAATCTGGTTTCCAAGCACGAGCGAAGTGCGCAAAGCCACGACATCAGCAAACGGGTCCGGCCTCCGCTGACCGAGATTGCCCGAAAGCACGGGGCGCGCATCAAAGTGGCCGAGGTGCCGCCCGGTCCTCCGGTTCTGCAGACCCTGGTGGCGGAGATCTACGGACCGGACTATCAGCGTCAGATCCAGGTCTCGCGCCAGCTTCAAGACATCCTGGAGGAGACCCCAGGGGTCGTCGACGTGGATTCCTATGTGGAGGATGACCAGAGGAAGTTTCGGTTTGACGTGGATCGGCAGAAAGCTGCCATCCACGGGGTCTCAGTAGAGCAGATCGCCCAAACGCTTCGATTGGCCGTTAACGGGCTTCCCGCCGGGCTGGTGCACCTTCCGAGGGAGAAGGAAGATCTGAACATCCTTCTGCGCCTGCCGCGTCCTGAACGTTCACGGATCGAGGAACTGAAGAACCTTCGTCTCATGGGGGAGCGGGGCAACCTGATCGCGTTGGGAGAACTCATCCGGGTGACTGAAGAAGTGGGCGACAAAAGTATCTATCACAAAAACCTGATGCCGGTGGTGTACGTAACGGCAGACGTCGCCGGAGAAGCGGAGAGTCCCGTCTACGCCATTCTGGATTTGGGTCCTCGGATCGATGCCTTGAAGCTGCCGGAAGGCTATCGTTTGGAGCAGTACACGGCTCATCAGCCCCAGACAACTCAAAAGCTGGCCATGAAATGGGACGGCGAATGGCATATCACCTACGAGGTGTTTCGCGACCTGGGGCTGGCCTTTGCCGCGGTACTGGTTCTGATCTACGTTCTGGTGGTCGGTTGGTTTCAAACCTTTCGGACGCCCATCGTCATCATGGCGGCCATTCCCTTTTCGCTGGTGGGAATTCTGCCCGCGCATGGGCTGATGGGTGCGTTCTTCACGGCCACGTCGATGATCGGGTTCATTGCCGGGGCCGGCATTGTGGTTCGCAATTCGATTATTCTGGTGGACTTTGTCGAGCTTCGACTCAAACAGGGAATGCCCCTGGCCGAAGCCGTGGTCGATGCCGGAGCGGTGCGCTTTCGTCCGATGATGCTGACTGCCGCCGCCGTGGTGGTGGGCTCGGCCGTGATCCTGTTCGATCCCATCTTTCAGGGATTGGCCATCTCGCTGATGGCCGGCGAGATTGCGTCGCTCCTGCTGTCGCGAATGACGGTGCCCATTCTCTACTATTTAAGCGAAAGCCGGGCCACGCCATCCGTCCAGTAAGACATCGCCGTCTTGCAGGGAGGTGACCTAAAATGTTTGACTGGGTTGGAATGGTGGTTTTCTTATCCGCCTACTTCATCTTGATGCGGTGGGTGCTCCCCAAATTGGGTGTGCCGACCTGAATGTCGGGTAGCTGCGACGTCGGGTCCCGGCGCGAAGACCCTTCCAAGTTGGGAGACTCGGATTCTCGGAACCTCCATTCGAAGCCGTGAGGCTCGGTTCCGGCTGCTGGAGGGGGCGAATTGAGGCCTCTCGGGTCTCATTGCTGCGGGCGATGGCCGCCGCAGCGTCTGGGCCGCATTCAACGGGCACCACTTTGCTGGCCCGAGGGAGCGGCCGGAGAAGGAGTGGGTTGGTTTTCCGGGCCTATCGCCGGAAGGTATTTTAGATCGGAGGGTGTCGGGTGTGTGGCCGCTCTCCGGAAAATGAGGTGTCTATGACTCTCGAAAGGTACATTCGGCTCATCGCCGGTACGTTTGTCCTGGTCAGCCTGGCCCTGGGCACCTGGGTCAGTCCGTATTGGTATTTGTTCACCGCGTTCGTGGGAGTGAACCTGTTTCAGTCGGCCCTCACAAACTGGTGTTTGATGGAAGATATCCTGCGAAAGCTGGGCGTTGCCAGCAAACCGCGCGTGAAGGCGACCTAGCCACTCACTGACTGGGTGGGCATCGGCTGGCTTCTACTCTGTCGCTGAGTTCTGGTGCGGACCGCCCAACTTGCAGCCGCTTCCGGAGCGAGAGCGCGAAGCCGAAAGCTACTCAAACTGCTTACGGAAGGCGGCGAATTCAGTCCGTAGCTCTGAGATCGCGTCCCGCAAGCTGTCAACCTCGGCCTCCAGCCGTTCCAGTCGATGCGAGTCGGATGGCTGCGCTCCCGGCACGACAGCTGCGGCTTCCCAGTGGAGTGGTTCGCCGGCAAGCAAATGAGCGTAGCGGGGTTCTTTGGTGCCTGGCTGGCGAGGCAGCTGCCGGACTAGAGCGCCGGCCTCGCGGTCTTCAAGACGCTGCAAGGCTTTTTCGACTTCAGTCAGGTTCTCGAAACTGCAAAGACGATCGGTACGGGTGCGAAGCTCCCCTACCGTCTGGGGACCTCGCAGCATCAGGACGCACAGCAAGGACACTTGTTGCAGAGTCAGGTTGGCGGTTTCCGTGAATACCTGGCGGTATTTGGCTACGCGGCTTTCCGCACCGCTGACGACTCGAATGAGTTTCTTCTCGCGGAGACTGTCGAGGGCCCTGAGCACCACGTTGGAGTCATAGGCAACTACCGGATCCCGGCTGGTTTTCTGGTTGCACGCGTTGATAAGAGCGTTCAGCGTCAAAGGATAGTACTCGGGAGTGGCGATCTCCTTCTCGAGCAAGCTGGCCAATACGCGAACTTCTTCGGGCTGCAGAGTGGGTTCCATCGGCTTTCTCACCTTTCTCCGTGGATGATGCGGGCCAGTCGTCGGTCCGGCAACGGGAACTGTGCCCAACCCCGGGGCGTGTTGCAAGGAGAATCGGATCCGGACAGTGCAAGGAGTCAGGAAAGGAGAACGAACGTGAAGAAGTTTTTGATTCTGGCGGTGATTTTGTTTTCGTGGGCGCCGCCGGCGGCGGCCCAGCTGCCGGACTTCTATCGTGAGGTAAGGCGCGTGACCTGGGTGGTGGACGACTTGGACCGAACGCTGGCGGGGTGGAGGAAGCTCGGTTTGTTTAACATCGAGGAGCACGGCGAAGTGGAATTGTCGGAGTCGCACTACCGAGGCAAGCCCGTGTTCATGAGAGTTCGCCTGGCCATCGGGCGCTTCGGCGATCTGCGCGCGGATTGGATCCAACCGCTGGAAGGCCAAAACGCCTATTCCGACTTCTTGAAGGAACACGGCAGCGGCATCTTCAGCCTGGTGCACGAGGTGCCCAGTCTGCAGGCCATGGAGGCCGAACAGGAGCGGTTGAAGCAACTGGGTGTGGACGTGCTGCAGTCCAGCGTGGTCGATGCCGGTGGCAACACCATTCGTGTGGTTTTCTATGACACTCTGGCGCAGGGCAAGTATTCGCTGGGCTTGATTCACAGCAGCAGCACCATTCTGGAAGACCCGAGCCGACCCACCCAGGCACCGTTTGACCTGCGCTTGAGCCAATTCGCCTTCGTGATTCGGGATCCCGAGCCGGTGTCAGCCTACTGGAAGAAGCTGGGATTTCCAGAGCTGTCGATCACGCAGGGCTCGTTGCGGGACCGGAGATATCGAGGGCAAGCCGGCCAGTTCGGTCACAAGCTGGGATGGCAGCGCCACGGGAAAATCACCTACGAGTGGTGCATCCCGTTACAGGGTCCGACGGTGTACGAGGACCATCTGAAGGCCCACGGCGAGAGTTTTCATCACCTCGGCCTGAGCGTGAAGGACTTCGACAAAGTCGTGGAGGAGTGGGCGCGCCTGGGGTTCCCGGTCTCACAGTCGGGGGCTTGGGGGGAGGAAGACAAGCCGGGCTCAGGACGATTTGCCTATGTCGATACGGACCATATCGGCGGCGTCACCCTCGAGTTGCTCTGGAGCTACGGCGCGAAGTAGGCGATTGGATGGGACCCCGCTTCCTCAGAACAGGACCAAAACATGACTTCGCTCACGGGGAGCCGGGCGGCCGAGACGCGGTCGGAGATTCTTTTCCCACGAATGCGCTGGGTAGCGGCCGTTTGGATGCTGGTGTGGTTTCCCACGTACGCGGTCGTATGGGGCTGGGCCAATTTTCTGCACGTTTGCAATATCGGCATCGTCCTCAGCTGCCTGGGCCTTTGGCTGGGAAGCCCTTTGCTTTTGTCGAGTCAGGCCGTGGTGCTGATCCCAGGGTCGGCTCTTTGGGCGGTCGATGTCGCGTGGCGAGCGCTGTTCGGCCAACACCTGTTTGGCGGAACCGAGTACATGTGGGATGAGCGGTATGCCCTGGGTGTTCGCCTGCTGTCCTTGTATCATCTGGTCTGGCCGGTTCTGATGGTCTGGGCGGTACGGCGCAGCGGCTACGATGCCCGGGCCCTACCGCTGCAGTGTCTGATTACGGCCGCGGCGCTGGGATTGTCTCGCCTGGCCGATCCCGCCGAGAATGTGAACTTCGCTTACCAGGACCCACTGTTCCATCGAATCTGGGGGCCCGCTCCACTTCATCTGACGGTCGTTCTGGCCGGCATAACGGCACTGATCTACCTACCCACTCATTGGGCTCTGCTAAGGGTCCTTGGGACCGCAGCGCTTTCGGAGCGGCCCCGTTCGTGAAGGGTCTGTGTGTGAGGACGTCCATGACCGCGGGGTGCGTCTCATCCCTGACGGTACCTGTCGCGCCGAGAGACAGAACCAGGGGGGGAACGATGTCTGCGGCCAGGTAAGACCTGACACTCGAGAGACAGCGGCGTGCCGTTGCCAGGGCCGAGCAGCCCACGGACCCGCAGGTGGCCAAGTCCTCGGCGACACGGGAGCGAATGAATGCTCGTCGAACCCTTCTCCGCTATTCTCAATCCATGACCGAATACCAGGCGCCCTGGAGCAAATCGCTGATCGTCCTGTCTGTGTTGGGGGGAGCGGTCTGTCTGGTTGCGAGCTTCATGCTGCTGTCAAAGCCGTCGAGCCAGGGCTTCAGAGAGGCCCAGTTATGGGTTGGGCTGGCGCCTTTGGTAGTGGTGGGGGGATGTGCCCTCTTCATGGTCCGGGGCTACTCGCTGACCCCCGATTCGGTGATGGTGCATCGCCTGCTGTGGTCGACCCAGGTCTCCCTGGCCGGGCTGGAGTCGGCCTTTCTCGATCCCCGGGCCATGCGCGGAAGCATTCGAACCTTTGGCAACGGAGGCTTCTTCTCCTTCTGCGGCTACTTTCTTAATCGCAAGCTGGGCTCTTACCGCGCCTTCGTGACGGACCCAAGGCGGGCGGTCGTCCTGAAGTACTCCAATCGGCGCACCATCGTCCTTTCGCCCGATCCTCCACAGGCTTTTGTGGATATGATTTCCCAACTAAGGCGCGGTGCGTGAAGGCGGGTGCGGGCACCCGGCGCCTTTGTTCCTCCTGCATCCAGCCTTTGCCTCCGAGGCAGCCTACTGCACCGAGAATCTCTGGATCATTGCCAAGCCGGCGAGAGGGAGCCGTCCGCTGCCAGCCAATGGGGAGCCCAGGCCAGGACCACCAGCTTAACCGTGATATTGGTTTTCTTGGGTTTTAGGACCACCGTTTGGAGTGGCGCCGTGAGCGGGTCGAGCTGAGCTTCGATGGCTTCCACTTCCCTTCGAATTTGGTTTTCCAGTTCAGTCAGCTGCTGTTGCAGCGCTTCCACGTTTTCCTCGGCCCGCTTGATGTCCTGCGATTCCTTGAGAGACCGGCCCACGCCCCGGGCTGCGGTAGTGGCCCTTCCCAGCGTTCCCATGCTCAACGTCTTGCGGCCGAACAAAGTACCTAAGAGGGTTGTTCCGAACGAGATGGCCGTCTGCATCTTGGCTTGTCGGGCCTGTTCGGTTTCCTTTTCCACGCTCTGAGCTGCGCGCCGGATACGGTCTTGAATCGTCGCGACCTTGCCGGCGTAACGGGTTCGGATCTTCTCCTTTAAGAAGTCTCTCTGTTCGTGAGCGGCCTGAATCACCCGGATGCGGAAATCCCGCTCAGACTCACCGGGCTTGGAGATCTGTTTCAGCGCTGGACTTTCCAGCAGCTCCAGTTTTTGGCCGCGATACAGGGTTTCGGAGAAAGACTTCTTCCAGGACTCGAAGTTTTTTTTCTGTTGGGCGGCGGGAGGCGGGGGCAGGTACAGGGCATCCTGCGCCGGCTGGGGTTCGAGTTCGTCGGCCTCGACCTCGATGTTCTGAGCTTCACTCCAGTCGACGGCAGTAGCACCGTCCTGAAAGGGGATGAGTTGGCTGACAGTCTCTGCGAAGTCGGCCCCAGCCATGGGGTCGGCGTAATAAACTGATCCCTGGGCCAGCAGCGAAGGCCGGTAGACCAGCTGCGCGCCGGAGGCCGGATGGGACCGGACGGGCACAAAGAACTGAAGAACATCGGGAGGCAGGACTGGCCGCTCCTTCTGGAACTGCTCCGGTATCCCGGCGGCAGGGCTGGCTGCGGGCGGTTCAGATGCCTCAGGCCTGCCGGCCGGCAAGGGCGGCCTGTAACCTTCCATGAGCGATTTGATTTGCAGCCGCGTCAAGGGCCCGCGCAGGTAGGAGAGGGCCCAACGGGTCTGAAAGATTTCCGGCGCATCCTCGTGAACGTTGTTCATCAGAAAGACTCTGTTGCCCAGTCCGGCCAGAGTCTGCTCCATACTCTGTCGATCAAAGCCGCGGCCGGCGCCGGCCGCGGCGCCCTCCAGTCCCTCCAGCACACGAGCCTTGTCGCGCTCGGTTTGCAGCCGCCCAATAAACCAGGTTCCGGCGTTCGAGAGTCCCTTGTAGTCCAAGTCCACGGGATTTTGAGTGGCCAGCACGACTCCCACCCCGAACGCACGGGCCTGCTTCAGCAGCGTCAGGAGCGGAGTTTTGGAGGGAGGATTGGCCACAGGAGGGAAGTAGCCGAAGATTTCGTCCATGTAAACCAAAGCGCGCAGGCTGCTGGTTCCAGCCTGAGAGCGCATCCAGCTCAATACGCGGTTCAGCAACATGGAGACGAAAAACATGCGCTCCGAATCATTGAGGTGGGCAATGGAAAAAATGGCGATGCGAGGTTTGCCCTGAGAAGTTCGCAGGATGGACCCCACCTCCAAGGGTTCCCCTTCCAGCCAGGCTTCGAAGCCGGGCGAGGCCAGCAGGTTGTTCAGGCGCATGGCTAGACCAAAGCGGTCCTTGGAAGGGTAGAACGTTTCCAGGTCCAGAACTCCGACCTTGCTGAACGGCGGCGACTGAATCTGCTGAATCAGGGACTCCAGGCTCAGCGACCGCCCCTCTTTCCAAGCCGCACGAATCAATGAAGCCAGGAGAATGTGCTCCCGGCTCTGAATGGGATCGGCTTCGATGCCGAGCAATCCCAGCAGGCTGGTGGTGGCCCCCTCCACCTGGCCCACCAGAAGCTCGTCGTCCTCGATCGTTGGTCCGCCGGGAGGCGACAGCGACTTCAGCACCGATACCGGAATGCCGGCGGTGCTGCCGGGTGTGTAGATGGCAAAGTCCGCGGCATCGCGCAGTTTCTGGATTCTCTGTCCGCTCTGACCCCACTCTGAGAGGCCTTTCCGCCAACGGGCCGCCACCTGGTCCGCATGCTCCTCCCGGTTTATGCCCTTGCGCGCCGACTCCTCTGGATCAATCCACGGCAGAAAGTCCGAGCCGCGCAGTTCGGGAAAGGTCAGCAAAAGGTTGGCCAGGTCGCCCTTCGGATCGATCACGATGGCCGGAATACCGTCAATGGCGGCTTCTTCGATGAGGCTCACGCACAGCCCGGTCTTGCCGCTGCCCGTCATGCCCACGCAAACGGCATGCGTGACCAGATCTTGAGAGTCGTAAAGAAGCAAGCCTTCCGCGGGCGCCCCGGCCTGCAGATCAAACTGCCGTCCCAAATAGAACATTCCCAGCTTTTCGAATTCTTGCATGGTACCTCCAGCGCCCGAGAAGAGGTTCGTATCTGTCGCGAAGCCGGCCTTATCTCTTGCTGCACCTCGTGCGTTTCGGAAGCGTGCGCCGGAGCGCCCGCACCACCTCGAGCGGTTTGCGACATCGCCTAAGCCTGGATGGTACTCCGAATCCGCGATCGGTTCCAGTGCGCCGGTCTTCCTTTGAGGGGTCGGGAGCGCCGGATGGGTGTGTCTAACGTAACGGAACACTGCCGGGCTGTGCCGGTAGAGATTTCCCAAAACGGGCAGGCAGAGGCTGTGTTTTGGTCCGGTTCGGTTAAGATGTGAGCGGCGCCGGAAAAACGCGCAGCGGGCAGATCATCACACAGCCGCATTCCGCGCCCAACTCGATGAGAAACTCCTGGACAGGTGGACAGTACAGCTGGTTTCGGATTCTGTTAGCCGCCCAGCTGTTGTGTTCCTGGTTGATGCAGGGCGGTCTTTCCTCCGCGACCCCGGGGCAGGCGCTGCCGGCGAGCTGGCATTGGGCCGGGCTGGCAGTTCCACTGCTGTGCCTTCTCTTGGGGATCGGTTTCCTGGACCGGATGGCCGCAGCTATCCTGGTGGGACTATGGTGGATTTGCTTCGGCCATACGGGATTGTGGCAGGTGGGTGTCTGGTTGTTGATGGTTCATTGCTTTTTGCCGTCGGCTCCCTTTGGCTCCTGGGCGGCCGGAGGTCGCACCGACCCCGGCGGAAGCTGGAGTTTCCCCGGCTGGCTTTTCGCCTTGGTCTGGGCCTGCTATACCATTCCGGGTGTCTCTCAAACCCTGTCGCTTCGCACCAATGTGATGGTCGGGATCCTGGTGTTTGGTACGGCCTGGTTCGACTCCGTGAGGCCATGGACCTGGGCTGGCCTGCTGTTGGCGCTGGCAGCCGAGTTTGCCTTGGCTGGAGTGGGTGGGTCGTCGCGGTGGCTCCTGGCCATTCTCGCCTTTGACCCGGGTTGGATCCCGCCTTATCAAACCGGTGAGAAGCCGGTCTTGTTCTACGACGGTCACTGTGGCCTCTGCCATCGGGCGGTTCGCTTTGTTCTGGCCGAGGACCAGACGGGAGAGGCGTTTCGCTTCGCGCCTTTGGATAGCGCTGCCTTTCGAGAACAGGTACCGGAGGCCGCGCGCCAGCGGCTTCCTGATAGCCTCGTGATCCGGACCTCCCAGGGGATCCTGCTGACTCGATGGGTGGCGGTGACCGATCTGTTGAATCGGCTTGGCGGAAGCTGGAGAGTGTTTGGAACACTGGCCCGGGTCCTTGTTCCCCGAAGTCTTGGAGACGCGCTCTATGATGGCATTGCGCGTCTTCGACACCGTCTGTTTCGCCCGCCGCAGGATGTTTGCCCCCTCTTGCCTCCGCATCTGCGTTCCAGGTTCGAAGCTTGATCCGGGCTCAGGAAGCTCGACAGGCTAGCGCGTCGGCTCGCTCGCATGGAGCCGCCGTCGGCCGGACTTTCGGCCTGACTGCAGGCTGGACAAACCGGACCGTCGTGGTCATAATCTGCACCTTCAACCACCTTTCAAACGGGCTCCTCCAATAGGCAAAGTGAGGCGGGGAGCCGTATGAAGGTCAAGGCAATGTCGCCTCCCTTGGCTGCACAGCGTCGTGCAACCGTTTGTCGAGGGTTTGCGCCGGAACGGTCCAGCGCGGCCCCACCATGCACTGCTGCATCCGCTCCGGGGCCGGTCCCGGAACACCGACCGAAAAGCTGTTGTCACCTTCCAAGGAGAGGTTAAACCATGTTGTTACTGCGAACGCTGCTCAGGCCAGCTCTGTTATCCCCTGTCATGCTGCTCGCCGCAATCGTTCCCGCCTTCGGCCAGGAAGCGATGCCCGGAACAGGTCCCGAGTCAGCCGTGCCCGCCTCCACCATTAGTGCCGGAGACACGGCCTGGTTGCTGGTTGCATCCGCTTTCGTCCTGCTCATGACCCCCGGTCTGGCCCTTTTTTACGGCGGCATGGTGCGCCGCAAAAACGTACTGGGCACTATGATGCAAAGTTTCATTTTGGTGGCCCTGATCTCGGTGCAGTGGGCTCTGTTCGGCTACAGTCTGGCGTTTCACGAGGGAACTTTCTGGGGCGGCTTCGACTGGGCCTTGCTGCGAGGCGTCAGTCTCGATCCCGATCCTTACGGCTATGCGGGGACGGTCCCCCACCAGGTGTTCATGGCGTTCCAGCTCATGTTCGCCATCATCACTCCGGCCCTGATTACAGGGGCCTTCGCGGAAAGAATGAAGTTCAGCGCGACTGTCCTGTTCATGCTTTTGTGGGCCACGTTCGTCTACGACCCCTTGGCGCATTGGGTCTGGGGCAAGGGAGGCTGGCTGCGCTTTGGTGACCCGGGGGCCTTCTTCGGAGCGCTGGACTTCGCGGGAGGAACGGTGGTCCACATCAGCTCAGGCCTGTCGGCTTTGGTGGCGGCGGTGGTCATCGGAAAGAGAGTGGGCTATGGCAGCGAGCCGATCATTCCGCACAACTTGACCATGACCATCACCGGGACGGGACTGTTGTGGTTTGGTTGGTTCGGCTTCAACGCGGGCAGTGCCTTGTCTTCCGGCAGCCTGGCGGTCAGCGCTTTCGTCGTCACCCATTTCGCGGCGGCCGCGGCCACCCTTTCCTGGACGTTTGCTGAGTGGTGGTTGAAGGGCAAGCCCAGCGCCTTGGGTGCCGTTTCGGGGGCCGTGGCAGGCCTGGTTGCCATCACACCCGCCTGCGGGTTTGTTGGGCCCATGTCAGCACTGGCCATTGGCGCCATTGCCGGGGTGCTTTGTTTCTGGACTACTTCCTACGTCAAGCACCGGATGGGATATGACGATTCTCTGGATGCCTTCGGCATCCACGGAGTAGGTGGAAGCGCGGGTGCCGTTCTCACCGGCGTCTTTGCCTCGAAGATCGTGAACCCTGGCGCCGCCGACGGATTATTGTATGGGAACGTGCAGCAACTGTTCAACCAGGTGGCCGCAGTGCTCATCACGATCGTGTTCTCGGTGGTCATGACGCTGGTCATCATCAAGATCGTCGAACTCCTGGTTGGGCTTCGGGTCCATCCGGATCATGAAATCGTGGGGCTGGACACCTCACAACACGGCGAGTCGGGCTACAACCTGGAAGAAGCCTAGCGCCACATCCCTTCGACCGGGCGGTCAGGACACGTTGAGGCGCAATACGGCCTCCAAGTGAACCGGGTCTTCAGCCGTCAAAAACCGTGGGATGCCCGCGGCGGGACGGATCCGTGGCTTCTCATTTCCGGCGTCTGAGGCTTCAGGTGCCCCTTTGATCGCCGCCTCATTTCAGCGGCGATCGAGCCTCCAGCTTCGTACATAAGGAGTGTTTATCAATCATATAAAATAAATAAACTTGATCGTGGAAGCAGAATTCGTACAATGCGGTCCAATCTTGGTACAGTGTTGTATCAAAAGGAACTACTCAAAATTATGAAGTGAAAGAGATTGCGGAGTCTGCAGTCTCTGTCAGGACAGTGACGTCCATTGGAGGGGATTGATCCCCTGGCCCGGTGGGCGTCTTTTTTTTCTCCCCGGGACACCATTGATCTCCTCGCGTGGAAGTGCTTCCAACCTACAGACGTTTACGAGTGGCCCTCAGCGGCCACTTCACTCTTGGAGGACAAATGGATATGAAGCTTGTAAAGCAAATCATGATTGGTGCCTTGGGATTCAGTCTTGCGGTTCCATCCGGACTATTCGCAGAACAACCGACGACCGAGCAACTTCTGGAGACCATCAAGAAGCTGGAAGAGCGCGTAGCGGAGTTGGAGTCCAAGTCAGGCAAGACCGCCGATTCCCCGGCGGAGTCAACCAGCAAGTCTGAAGCGCCCGCCGTCACCGCTGAAATCAAGAAGGAAGTGGGAGAAATCAAGAAGGAAAGCGAAGAGAACGCCCCCATTCTCAACTTTTTCAAGAGCACGCAGGTGAGCGGCTTCGTGGATGGATACTATGGGTTCAGCACCAACCGGCCGTCGGATCAGGCCGTCCAGTTGCGGGGACTGACGACCAATCACAACAGCTTTCAATTCAATTTGGCCAAGCTGGCCTTCAACCGCGCGACCAACGGACCCAACAGCCTAGGCTACCGCGTTGACTTGGTGTACGGTCCGGCGGCAGATTCCTATCACTCCTACGAGCCGGTTTCCGGGCAGCAGGGAATCATCAAGAACATCCAGCAGGCGTACCTCAGCTACGTGGCTCCGGTAGGCAGTGGCCTCACGGTCGACGTCGGTAAGTTCGCCACGTTCATCGGGGCGGAAGCGCTCGACACCATCGACAACTGGAACTACCAGCAAGGGATGCTGTTCTCCTACGCGCAGCCTTACTACCACACGGGCTTGCGGGCGACCTACGCCGCCAGCGACAAAGTAGGCCTTGGGTTCTACCTGGTCAACGGCTGGAACAATTCCTTCGACAACAATACCGGAAAGAGCATCGGATTCTCGTTCAGCCTCACGCCTAATTCCAAGTTCCAGATCATTCAGAACTACCTCGGTGGCCCGGAGATCAGCGGAACGAACGATCCCTGGCGGCACCTGTTCGACACCGTGGTGAACGCCACGATCAACGAAAACGTCGCACTTAAGTTCAACTACGACTACGGATTCGACAACTACGCCACGGGCAAGACCAAATGGCAGGGAGTGGCAGCCTCCATCCGGTTCAGCAGTTCCAGTGGGAAGGTGGCCTTTGCCCCCCGCTTCGAGTACCTCGCGGACAATCAGGGTTTTGCCACTGGGGCGGCCCAGAGAGTGAAAGGGCTGACCTTGACCAACGAGTACCGGCTCCGACCGAACTTCAGCACCAAGCTCGAGTACCGCTACGATTTCTCGACTGAGCCTTACTTCGTCAAGCGAATCGATGACTTTGTGAAGGACCAGCACGTGTTTATGGTCGGCTTGGTTTATGCCTTTGGCTTCGGAAAGGAATAAGCCGGTGGCCGGCAGCGTACCCGCAACGGAGTGAACATCTAAGTCTCCGACCTGGCAAGTCCGATGAACGTCATCACCTTGTGGCCGCGAATGGCATTCAAACGAGAGAACGCGAGAATGTTCCTGCCGGTGGAAAGGCAGACTCAAACCGAGGCGCCGGCGATTTCGGGGGAATCGGCCTCCGAGAGTCGATCCGCCTCGGGGCTCTCTCTGCTGGAATACGGGCGCAGGCTTCATCGGGCTGACATGCAACGCTTGAAAATGAAGCACCGCTCCGGGATGAGCGGCGGAGAAGTGGTGGCGGCCCGCAGCCAGCTCATCGATTTCCTGGTTCGCGGAATCTACTCGGAGATCTTCGAGCCGAATGGGGAGCCTGGCCAGTTGGCGCTGGTGGCGCTGGGGGGATATGGACGGCAAGAGTTGGCCCCGCATTCAGACGTGGACTTGATGATCCTGGTCAAGTCCCGCCCGGCGGGAGAGCAGGTGCACCGGATTCAGAAGATGCTTTGTTTATTGTGGGACATGGGCTTTCAAGTGGGACACAGCGTGCGCACCGTCAAAGATGCCGTGCAGATCGCCAGAGCCGACTTGGTCTCTCAGATGTCGATGTTGGATGCCCGCGCTGTTTGCGGTAACGAGGCGCTGTTTGCGGCTTTCCAGGCCCGCATGGAGCGTTTTGTGCGACAGGAGCGGGACAGTTTGGCAGACCGCCTCGCCCTCAGCATCGAAGAACGACATCGCGGACAGGGAGGCACCGCCTTCATTCAAGAGCCTGACGTCAAGGAGGCGAAAGGAGGCCTGCGGGATTTCCATTCCATCCTGTGGTTTTGTCGGATTCTCTTTCCCGGAGCGAAGGTTGAGGAAGCTCTGGAAACGAGTCGAATTGACTCCGGCGAATGGCAAAAGGCTCAGGAGGCTTACGAATTCCTGCTGCGCTTGAGAAATGAATTGCATTTCCAGGCAGGGCGAGGAACTAACGTGTTGAGCCACGCGAAACTCAACGACATTGCCAGATACTGGGGTCTCCGCGGAAACCGCTTTCAGAAAGACTCCGAGGAGCTGCTGAAGCAGTATTTCCGTCAGGTCCGGCGGATCTCGCATGTGCTGGATCCCTTCCTGACTCGCGAAAAGAACACATGGGGAGGGTTACGCTGGAGTTCCATCCGGTTGCCCGTCCGCCGCAAAAATACCGGTCTGGGCAAGCCCACCACCGTCGTGAAGGACGTTCCGGCGACCCCCACGCAGTGGATGCAGCTGTTTCGCTATACCCAGGTGCAGCCGTCGCTGTTCGAGCGGGCTTCACGATCGGCCATCCGCCAGAAATTTCGCAGCTTTTCGCGAGAGTCCCTGGCGACTTCCGCCCTCGGAGCCGATTTTCGAGCCATCCTGAGGAAGAAGGGACAGGTTGCTCCCAGCTTGAGGCAGATGCACGAGTTGGGTTTCCTGGGGCGGGTGGTGCCGGAATTCGGACGCCTGACCGGCATGGTCCAGCAGGACCGTTACCACAAGTACACCACCGACGAACACACCTTGCGCGCCATCGAGATCCTTGACCAGGTTGCCTTGGGAACCGATCCCGCGCACGAAGGCTATCAGAGGGTCATGAACGAGATCCACGATTCATCGACGCTCTACTTTGCCGTCCTCCTGCACGATGCCGGAAAGGGCTTGGGTGGAGGGCATTCGGTTCGCGGGGCCCACCTGGCGGCTCAAGCTCTGGAGCGTCTGTCCTTCGATCCCGACGAGGCCGCCAAAGTTGAAACTCTGGTCCGACACCATCTTCTGATGGGCCACGTGTCCCAGCGGCGGAAACTCGACGATCCACACACGGTGGCCGAGTTTGTCAAGTGCATCGACCGGCCCGACACGCTGAATCTGTTGCTCCTTCTAACCTATGCGGACGCCTGCGCGGTGGGACCGGGAGTCTGGACCGAATGGAAAGACGCGCAGCTCTGGGAACTCTACCATCGGGCTTACGATCAGCTCATGTTTGGAGAAGACGGCGAGGCTGCCATTCGGAGCGAGGCGGACCGGATTCAGCATGAGGTGGCCGAACGACTGAAGGAGGAGGTCGAACTGTCGGCGGTGGTGGAACACTTCCGGATGCTTCCGGAACGCTATGCGCTGTACACCTCCGTGGACCAGATTGCAGCCCATATCCGGTTGGCACGCAGGCTCGACAAAGTCGCCGCGGCCTTCGAATGGGTGGAGCGCCCCGGAAAGGGCTACGCCGACCTGCTGGTTGTGACGCGGGATCGGCCCGGGCTGTTTGCCATGATTGCCGGTGCCTTGTCCGCCTTCAATCTGAATATCCTCAGCGCCCAGCTGAATACGCGCCGGGATGGCTTGGTCCTCGATCAGTTCCAGATCGGTGGGCGGGGACATCGCCTGGAAGATGCGGACTACTCGCGCGTGGAACGGCTGCTGAAGAGGGTGCTGGATGGAGAGATCGACATTGCGCAATATCTCCGCACCCACCTCAAGCGGGGCAGTCTTCGCAACGAGGGTCCCAGCGTGGCTCCCCGCATCCGGATCGACAACAACGTTTCACCCAGTGCCACCGTGCTGGAGGTTCAGGCGGAGGACCGGCTGGGGCTCGGCTACCGGATCGCCCGGACCTTGGCCCAGATCGAGGTGGAGATCCTGTTCGCCAAACTGGCGACGGAGAAATCGCACGCCTTTGACGTGTTCTATGTGCAAGAGCGCAAGGGCGGCAAGATTCAATCGGAAGACCGAAGAACGAAGATTGTGGAGCAGTTGCACGCAGATCTCGTCGGCTCGGTCGACTGAAGACTCAGCAGCATTCGAGCGAAGGGGCTCGAAATCTCGGCGGCGCTGCGAGACCCCAGGGTCGGGGCCGGCGGCAACATTAGGTCGTGCCGGCATTGTAGTTGGTCAGCAATCACCGAAAAAGGAGAAGGCGTCTCTATGAAAAAGGTGGAATGCATCGTGCGTCCCCACAAGCTGGAGGAGGTCAAAGGAGCCCTCGAGCAGTTGGGCGTGCAGGGAATGACAGTCAGCGAAGTGAGGGGCGTGGGCCGTCAGAAAGGGCATACCGAGCATTACCGCGGCTCGGAGTACACAGTGGAGTTTCTGCCCAAGGTCAAAATCGAAGTGATCATGGCCGAAGAACTGGTCAAACAGGCAGTGGAGGCGATCACCGCCGCTGCCAAGACCGGCAAATTCGGAGACGGCAAGATCTTCATCTCGCCGGTGGAGGAAGTGATTCGTATCAGAACCGGGGAATCCGGCGCCAACGCGGTCTAGGCCGGCCAAATTGCCTGCTGCCCGTTTGGGCTCGGATGTTTTCCCCGTGACCCGACAGAAAGTCTTCATGCGCACCAGCGCACTAAATCTGTGACCTAAGGAGAGTCAAAGGAGAATGAAAAGAAAACGTCGCGACTTGAAAGTGTTCACCACTCTGGTCCTGGTTTTGACCTTGATTGGTTTGGCGTCCCCGTTGATGGCTCAGGACAGCGCGCCGGCCGACCCCGTCCAGCAGCTCATGGAGAACAGCAGCAGCCTTCGGATTGCCATCGATACCGTGTGGGTGCTGGTGGCAGCCATGCTCGTGTTCTTCATGAACGCGGGCTTCGGGCTGGTGGAGAGCGGCCTGTGCCAAGCGAAGAACTGCACCAACATTCTGGCCAAGAACTTTATCGTGTTTGCGGCTTCCACCGTTTCGTTCTGGGTGATTGGCTGGGGCCTCATGTTCGGTGACGGCAACGCCTTCATGGGTCTGAGCGGCCTCTGGTTTGTCTCAGGTGCGGATAACTCGCCGGCTTTGGGGTCCGCTTACCTGTCGGCCAACCCATTTTCAACCACCGAGTACCAGGGAGTCTACGGCGCCATCAACTGGACTCCCGTCCCACTATGGGCCAAATTCTTTTTCCAACTGGTCTTTGCCGGAACGGCCGCCACCATCGTTTCCGGGGCCGTGGCGGAACGCATCAAGTTCATCTCGTTCCTGGTCTTCAGTTTTATCCTGGTGGCCTTTATGTACCCCGTCACAGGTCACTGGATCTGGGGTGGCGGCTTCCTGGGCGCCGGCACGTTTCGCGATTTTGCGGGTTCAACCGTGGTGCATTCGGTTGGAGGATGGGCGGCTCTCGCCGGGGTGTTGGTCTTGGGACCCCGTCTCGGCAAGTACGGGAAGGATGGCAAGGTGAACGCTATTCCAGGCCATAACCTGACCTCCGCGGCCCTGGGCGTTCTGGTGCTGTGGCTGGGCTGGTTTGGGTTTAACCCCGGCTCCACCATGTCGGCCGGCAACGGAGCGGCGATCGCTCACGTCCTGGTCAACACCAACATCGCGGCTGCGACGGGAGCTCTCGGTGCTTTGGTTACTTCCTGGCTGTTGCTCAAGAAGCCCGACCTCACCATGATTCTCAACGGCTGTTTGGCGGGGTTGGTGGCCATCACCGCACCTTGCGCTTTCGTCGGCATCGGGTCCGGCGCGATCATCGGGCTGATCGGCGGTGTTCTGGTGGTCCTGGCGGTGGTTGGGTTCGACCGGATCAAGATTGACGACCCGGTCGGCGCGCTCAGTGTGCACCTGGTGAATGGGGTCTGGGGCACGCTAGCTCTGGGAGTGTTCTACGACAACCAGGTGGCCACCGACGTCGCCGCTCTGGCGACCAACCTGACCCGCGGCGAACAGTTCCTGTCCCAGCTGAAGGGCGTCTTCTGGGTAGGATTGTTCACCTTCGTCGCTTCCATGGTGATTTGGTACGCCATCAAGCTGATCCTCGGCGTCCGGGTGACCGCGGAAGAGGAGCTGGAAGGTCTGGACATCGGCGAGCACGGCAACCGTGCCTACCCCGACTTCGTGGTCACGGGAACCACCACGATGCCGGGCGTTGCCCACATGGCCTCGGCGACGCAAGGGGTCGGTGCCTTTGCGGTGGCCAAAGAAACGGGTCACTAGACCCGACCTTTCTCTATGCTGCTCAGAGGGCTCGCCCGGGCTTGGAATCGGGCGAGCCCAGCCCTGCCGAAGCAGGACTGTCCTGGAGTCCCGCCTGCCTTCTCACCGAACAACGCTTAACCCAATTGCTGTTCAGTTGGCACCGAGCTACCGGACTGAAGGCTTGACTGCAACTCCGGGGAGCGTACAATGAACGGCTGAAGCGGTGCTCTCCCCTGACGCCTCGGTTCTATGGTTTCTTACCTCATCCGGTCGGGTCAGGTAGGGAGGTCGGCCGCACTCAATTTATGTCAGACGGTTCCGCGGCGGGACTCCTTGACCCGCTTCCTTCAGTTCCCTCTCCAAAGCCCTCGAGTTCATCCAAGTTCTGGAAGTGGTTTTTACAGTCAGACTTTGCTCAGGATGCCAAACCCCAGGCTCCGCAGCACACCGACGTCTGGTGGAAGGTGATGTGCCTCACCGGCGTGGACTACTTTTCAACCTTGGGGTATCAGCCGGGAATCGCTCTTCTGGCGGCCGGAGCTCTTTCTCCGATCGCCACATTGTTCTTGGTATTGGTCACCCTCTTCGTCGCCCTCCCCATCTACAGGCAGGTGGCGCAGCGCAGTCCGCACGGCCACGGTAGCATCGTCATGCTGGAAGAGCTGCTGCCACGCTGGCGGGGCAAGACCTTCGTTCTCTGCCTGCTGGGGTTCGCGCTCACCGATTTTGTCATTACCATCACCCTCTCCGCCGCCGACGCAACCGCCCACATCATCGAAAATCCTTTCTTCCCGAGACAACTGGATCACCCCGTGGGGATCACCCTTCTGCTGTTGGCCTTTCTGGGCGGAGTCTTCCTGAAAGGGTTTCGGGAGGCGATTTGGCTGGCGGTGCTGTTTGTGGCGACCTACCTGTTTCTGAATTTGATCGTGCTGTCGGTTGGCGTCTTTCACATCGTGCAGCATCCAGAAGCCTTGCCCAACTGGACCGCCCACCTTTTCGAGCGGCATGGAAGTCCTCACCTCATTCTTTTGGGTGCCGCCCTCCTTTTCCCGAAGCTGGCCCTGGGGCTGTCGGGGTTCGAAACTGGCGTTGCCGTGATGACTCATGTCCGCGGAGATGCCGATGACACGGTGGGACAGCCGGCTGGCCGGATCCGCAACACCAAAAAATTGCTGATGACCGCGGCGCTGATCATGAGCGTCATGTTGATCTCCAGCAGCTTTGTCACCACCCTGCTCGTTCCACCTGAAGCCTACGCTAAGGGCGGGGTAGCCGATGGGCGAGCCCTGGCCTATCTGGCCCACCTGTACCTGGGCGAGACGTTCGGCTCGCTATACGACGCGAGCACGATCTGCATTCTGTGGTTTGCGGGAGCCTCGGCGATGGCTGGGATCCTGAACCTGATTCCACGCTATCTTCCGCCCTACGGCATGGCGCCCGATTGGGTGCGGGCGCGCCGGCCGCTGGTTCTGGTGGTCCTGGCGGTGGCCTTCGGAGTGACGGCGATTTTCGAGGCGGATGTCGACGCGCAGGGAGGAGCCTACGCGACTGGAGTGCTGTTTCTAATGACGTCGGCCGCCGTGGCGGTGACGATCGCCAACTGGTCGCAGGCCAGGCGCTGGCTCTTCCTGTTGATGACCGTGATCTTCGCTTACACCACCGTGGAAAACATCCTGACGCGCCCGGAAGGCCTGAAGATCGCTTCGCTTTTCATTGGGGCCATCATCATGACCTCCATGCTCTCCAGAGCCATCCGCTCCACGGAACTCCGGATCAGCCGCGTGCACCTGACGCCCAGCGCGCAGGAGCTTCTGAACGAAGTGTCAGGCGACGCCGTCCGAATCATCGCTCATCGTCCCGACAAACGCACCGTCGAAGAGTACGACAAGAAAGAGAGGCAGGCCCGGGAAGATCACAGTCTTGACGACGAGGAACTGATCTTCCTCGAAGTGACGCATGGCGATGCCTCGGAGTTTCACGACGACCTGGAAGTCCGCGGCGTTCGAGTGGGTTCTCACCGGATCCTTCGCTGCCAAAGTCCGGCCATCCCCAACGCGATTGCAGCCCTGCTGATCCACTTGCGGGACCGCACTGGAAAAATGCCACACGCCTACTTCGGTTGGACGGAGGGCAATCCCATTACCTACCTGCTCAAATACCTGGCACTGGGTGAAGGCGACACGGCCCCAGTCACGCGCGAAGTCATCCGCAAAACCATTCCCAACACGCTGGAACGACCTCGTATCCACGTCGGCTGATCCGGGATCCTCGCCCCGCGAGATCCCTAACCGTTGCGGCCGAAGCAGTCGCCGGCCGCAGCTTGGTCGACAGCCAGCCGAAAAGACGGCACCGGGATTGACTCGGCGCCCGCATGTGAAGCAGGATAGCGGCGTCCGTACGGCTGCCCAATCGGCACCTGGCAGTGGAGACCTGCCTGTCTGCCCCGGAAAGTCGCCCTTCAGGCAAAGGCTGAACCGCGAGCCAGCCTGGGGGATCTGATGAGTCAATCCAGCTATGGAATCCCTGCATCTGCTTAGAGACCTTCTGGTGATTTACGGGATCGGTGTGGCCGTGGTGTTCGTGTTTCAGAAGCTCCGCCAGTCGGCCATCGTCGGCTATCTGGTGACGGGCGTCCTGGTCGGTCCCCGGGGATTTGAATGGGTCTCCAGCTCCGTTGAAGTTGAGGCTTTGGCGGAGATCGGCGTGATGCTGCTGCTGTTTTCGCTGGGACTGGAGTTCTCGCTGCAGAAGCTCGCCAAAATGAGTCGGGTGGTGATTGGGACGGGTTCGGCCCAGGTGATCGTGTGCGTGGCCCTGACCGTGCTCCTGGTTGGGCCATTGGGGATCGGTTGGCCGCAGAGCTTGTTCTGGGGCTTTGTGATGTCTCTGAGCAGCACGGCCATCGTGCTGAAGTTCCTGCTGGAGCGGGCGGAAATGGATTCGGTTCAGGGCCGGGTGAGTCTGGGCATTCTGATCTTTCAGGATCTGTGCGTGGTGCCCATGATGGTCACGCTGCCCGTGCTCTCGAGCAGCGGAGACCTCCTGATGCCGCTCATCGGGGCCTTAGGCAAGGCCAGCCTGGTGGTGGCCGGAACTTTGATTGGGGCGCGCTATCTCTTTCCGCACATCCTGAACTGGATGGTCAGCACGCGAAACAAGGAGCTCTTTATCATCTCCTCGATGTTTCTGTTCTTCGGCACGGCTTGGGTCATCTCGTGGTTTGGACTGTCCCTGGCGCTGGGGGCCTTCATCGCCGGACTCGTCCTGTCGGAATCGGAGTACAGCCACCAGATCTTTGCGGACATCCGGCCGTTTCGAGACAGCCTCAACAGCTTGTTCTTCATCTCGGTGGGGATGCTGGTCGACCCGGGTTTCGTGCTGTCCCAAATCCGGCTGATTGGGCTTCTGATCGTGCTGGTGATCCTGGGCAAGTCCATTCTGGTTGGAGGCGCCGTCTTCTTCTCGAAATACCCCGTTCGGATCGCCATCATCGTGGGGTTGGGACTGGCGCAGGTGGGAGAGTTCTCCTTCATTCTGCTTAAGGAAGGGCTCAAACACAGCCTCGTGAGCGATTTCTGGTACCAGGTGTTGCTTTCCACCTCGGTGGCCACGATGATCCTCACCCCCATTGCCTTCACCTTTTCGTTTCAACTGGCGGAGAAAGCCAGCTTACAAAGATGGATCCGGCGCCTTCAGTGGCGGCAGGGACTGCCCGACATCGCCGAGGAGACGAGCCGCCTGAAGGATCACCTGGTCATTTGCGGCTACGGCACCAACGGACGAAACATTGCCCGGGTCCTGCGCCGAAACGGCGTGCCTTACGTGATTTTGGAGGTCAATGCCGACACGGTCCGCAGAGAGAGGGAACGAGGCGAAACCATTTTCTTCGGGGACTGCACCAATCCCGAAGTCTTGACCCATGCGGGAATCCAAAGCGCTCGCGCGGTGGTGCTGGCCATCTCCGATCCCTTTTCGGTGCGCACGGCGACGCGCCTGGCGCGCAGCCTCAACCCGGAGGGGTTCATTATCATCCGCACCAAGTACCTGGCGGACGTGGATGACCTCTATGACTTGGGGGCTTCCGAGGTCGTGACCGAAGAGTTCGAAACGTCCATCGAGATCCTGACACGCATCTTGCGGATCTATCGCTTCCCGCGTAATGTCATTCGCGACGAAGTGAAGCAAATCCGCGACGAACGTTATGAAATGTTTCGTGACCTCCATCTTCCGGCCCAGCCTGACCAGGGATTCGGGGAGTTTGTTCGAGGTCAAACCGAAAACTTCAAAGTCACGGAGTCTTCGCCCGCGCTGGGGAAAGACATCCGGACGCTGGGGCTGCGGGCCCGAACGGGCGCGTCGATTGTGGGAGTCCTGCGGCAGGGCGAGTCGTTTGCCAATCCCTCCGCGGAGTTCGTGATTCGTGCGGACGACACGCTGGTCCTGCTGGGAAGTACACAAGAGCTGGAGAATGCCGTCCACTATCTGGAGAAAGAGGGCTTGAGCGATGCCGGGTCCTCCCAAGCGAGGAAAACTGACTCATGAGCGAGGAAGAGAAGGGCGTGACCGCGATGACGGATGACAAAACGGAGACAGAGCGCCGAATGCCGCTTCACACACGGATTTTGATCGGTTTGGTCGGCGGCGTGGCGGCCGGTGTGGGAGTCAACCTGCTGGTGGGGGGGGAGCATCCCGCGGTGAACTGGGCCGTCTCGAATGTCACGGAACCGATCGGCACCTTGTTTCTGCGGCTGCTGTTGATGATTGTGGTGCCGCTGGTCTTTGCCTCGCTCTCGGCGGGGGTGGCCGGCATCGGAAACATGCGCCGGCTGGGTCGCGTCGGTTTGAAATGCTTCGCCTACACGTTCGTCATTTCCGGGATATCGGTTTTGATCGGCCTGTCTCTGGCCAACCTGATTGAGCCCGGACGGAGGATGGATCCAAACACCGCCGCCCTCCTTCAAAGTCGCTATGGCGCGGCGGCCACCCGCACCGTCCAGGCAACCTCGGCCGTTTCCGACCAGGACTCGGTGCTGATGCAGGTCGTCAAGACCATCGTTCCCTCGAATCCGGTAGCGGCGGTGGCCACCGAGACGCCGAACATGCTGCATCTGATGTTCTTCGCCCTGATTACCGGCGTGGCCTTGACTCTGGTTCCCACGGAGGTCTCCGGTTTCCTGGTCAGGGGGCTCGAGTCGGTGTATCAGGTGACCGCCAAGATGATCGGCATGATCATGCAGATGGCGCCTTACGCCGTGGCTTGCCTCCTCTTCAACAACACAGCCCGTTTCGGGCTGGACCTCTTGCAGGCTTTGGCCTGGTTCGTGTTCACCGTGCTTTTCGGACTGGCCCTGCACATGTTCGGCATTTATTCGCTGTCGGTGTCTTTGCTGGCCCGCATTTCGCCCTGGGAGTTCTTTCGGCGGCTCAAGGTGGTGATCCTCACGGCCTTCTCCACCTCCTCTTCCAATGCCACGCTTCCGACGGCACTTCGTGTGTCGGAAGAAAACCTGGGGGTTCCCAAGGAGATCAACAGCTTCGTGCTGACCGTTGGCGCCACGGCCAACCAGAATGGAACGGCGCTGTACGAGGGCGTCACGGTTCTCTTCCTGGCCCAGCTGGCTGGCGTGAACCTGTCGCTTGGCACACAGTTGATGGTGGTCTATCTGGCGATTCTGGGAGGAATCGGCACGGCAGGTGTGCCTTCCGGATCGATCCCTTTCATTGTGGCCATCCTGGCCAGCATTCAGATCAACCCCTCCTTGATTGCCATCATCCTGGGCATCGACCGCGTTCTGGACATGTGTCGCACCACGCTGAACGTGGTGGGTGATATTACGGCTGCCACCTACGTGGCCCGCTCGGAAGGCTACGAACTCATGCCCAAACTTCCGCGCTCCTGACCGCCCGCCGGCCTGAAACGCCTGGCTTTCACAGGAACAGCGGGGCCATCACCAGCGTGATGGTGCTGAGTAGCTTGATGAGCACGTGGAGCGATGGGCCGGCAGTATCCTTGAACGGATCGCCGACGGTGTCGCCCACCACGGAAGCCTTATGAGGCTCGGACTTCTTTCCACCTAGGGCCCCGGTTTCAATATACTTCTTGGCGTTGTCCCAGGCCCCGCCGCCATTGTTCAGAAAGAGCGCCATCAAAATGCCCGTAATTGTGCCGACCATCAAGAAGCCGCCCACCACTTCCGCCCCGCTGGCCCCGTACGCCGGCTGCCCGGCCGCATTGTAGAGAGCCCGAAAGACGAGGCCCACGCCCAAAGTCATCCCCACCACGAGCAGTCCAGGCACCACCATTTTGCCCAGCGCGGCTTTGGTGGCAATGTCCACGCACTGTCCATAGTCGGGTTTGGCCGTTCCCGCCATGATACCGGGGTTGTTCTTAAACTGCTCTCTTACGTTGTTGATGATGGAGTAGGCCGCTCCCCCCACCGCTTTGATGGCGAGCGAGCAGAACAGAAAAACCAGGACCGCTCCCAGCATGGCGCCCACAAAGACTTCCGGCTTGTTGAGGTTGATGACCGGTTGGAACGTCGGCATGTAATTGCGCACTTCGTCGATGTAGGCCCCGAACAACAGGAACGCCGCCAGCGCGGCCGAGCCGACCGCGTAACCTTTCGTCAGCGCCTTGGTGGTGTTGCCGACCGAGTCCAGGCGGTCCGTCCGTTCCCGGATCGCCTCCGGCTGCTGGCTCATCTCGACGATCCCGCCGGCGTTATCGGTGATGGGGCCGAAGGTGTCCATGGCCAGGATGTAAGCCGCCGTGCCCAACATGCCCATGGTGGCCACGGCCGTGCCGAAAAGACCGGCCTCCCGCAATCCCGAATGGGCCCCCAGGAAATAAGCGCTCACAATGGCCAGGCTGATGGTCAGGATCGGATAGCCGGCCGACTCCATGCCCACAGCCACGCCGGTGATAATGTTGGTGGCCGACCCGGTTTTGGAAGCCTCGGCAATCGACTTGACCGGCCGGTAGTGATACTCGGTGTAGTATTGCGTGATGTAGACGAAGGCCACCGAAGTGAGCACGCCAATCACACCGCAAATGAAGAAATTGAAGTAATAGTCGACCCCCAGCAACCACCGGGAGGCGGCAAAGAAGCCGATCATGGCCAGTACGGCCGTGATGTAATAGCCGCGATTGAGGGCCCTCATAGGGTCTTCCTTGTCGTTTTTGGTGCGCACCAGCATGATTCCGACAATTGAGGCGATGATTCCAAAGGCACGAGCCACCAGCGGGAACAAGAGAACACCCAGCAGGCTCGACCCCTGACTCACAAAAACCTCCCGATTGTGGACGTAGAGCCCGGCGGCCAAAATCATGGCGCCGATGTTTTCGGCGGCGGTCGATTCGAACAGGTCGGCGCCCCGGCCGGCGCAGTCCCCCACATTGTCGCCCACCAGATCGGCGATCACGGCCGGGTTCCGCGGATCATCTTCGGGGATACCCGCCTCGACCTTGCCCACCAGGTCGGCTCCCACGTCGGCGGCCTTGGTGTAGATGCCTCCCCCCAGTTGGGCAAAGAGGGCCACGAAACTCGCGCCAAATCCGTACCCGACAATCAACAGTGGGATCTTGGTGACATCGGCGGTGACCCCCGCGGCTTGCACAATGCCGAACAGGCCGGCCACGCCCAACAAACTCATGGCCACCACGAAGAAACCGGAGACGGCACCGCCGCGCACGGAGGTTTGCAGGGCGCTGTTCATGTCCTGGGTGGCGGCCGCGGCGGTTCGGATGTTGGCCCGGATGGCCACCCACATTCCCATATAACCGGCGGCCACCGAACAGGCAGCCCCAAGCAGAAACGATACCGTCGTCCACAACGCCAGGTCTCCGCGACTGGCCGGGTCGTGTTCATTTGGCGTGCGCACGAAGGCGTAAAGAATGTAGATCAGGAACCCCAAAGCCAGGGCCAGATAGCCGATGGTCCGGTTCTGTCTTCTCAGAAAGGCTTCGGCTCCCGACTTGATGGCGTCCGAGATTTCCCTCATTCGCGGAGTGCCGGTGTCCCGGCGAAGGACGTCCCGGATTAGAAAGATCGCGAATAACAGTCCCAGTAAGCTGATGCCGAGAGTGAGATAGAGTTCCATAGATTCCGAACTGCTCCTTTCAAAGGCAAGCCTGTCAGAATGAACTGTGAGTTTGCTCCCTCCCCGAAGCCCGCACTCGCTGGGGCTTTCAGCGCGCCTTGGGAAGGTGTCGCCGGACGAGAAACTGCGATGGATGCCTCGACCAGCGTCACTCTGGATCGTAGATCTCTTGCATCGTTAACGAGATAACGACAACCCATGACGGAAATCCGCCAAGATGCTGCGATAAAAGGACCAATAAATCAACCTTCATCCGGAGCAGGGAAGCAAGAGGGACGCCAAACGCGGCTGAATGAAAGGTGCTGAAGTATTTGTCTTGCAGTGTGCTGATACGGGTCAATCAAGGCTCAGGCGTTGGTTTTACACCCGGTGAATCGTCAAGGACGCTGGGCCGGCTTGCGTCCGATCGGTGAAGGTGGGGCTGCCAGGCAGCCGCAATCGACGCCAGGGCGCCTCGTGGATTTTATGTCTTTCAGCCACGAGGGCGGCCGACGACTCGGCGACATGCGCCGAGCCCCGAGGATCTAACGCGTCAATGCCCGCTCCCAAAGTTCCGGCTGAAAATTGCCTACCCCTGAACTCAGGGCCTTCCCCAATTTCCGATTCTTCATCGCCATGTCTTAGTTGGTGACTCGGCTTGGCTGGGGAACCGAGAACGCCACCCGTTGTCAGATCCGCAGCTCGCGGCCTGACCCAAGGTCGGGCTCTCGGGCACAGTGCTCCTGGAGCGTTTCTAGGGTCAAAAGATCGCGACGCGACCTCGTGTGTCTGACAGGAGAGCGGGTTGTCCAGCCAACTCGGTCAAGTGTGCGAGCTGGCCTTCATTGCTGGATCACCGAAAAGGCGAACAGGTGGCTTTGGCAACCGAGTCCAAGCTCTGTTGCGCAGCGAACGCTCGGGCGGCGGTACCTTTGAGTGTCAACAGGCAATCGGGTTCTTGCCATTAGGAGGATTCGAGTATTACGATCACAATGAAGTCCGGCAGAAAGAGAGCCACGAATTTGCCACAGGAGGACGGGGGTGCAGCGAGTTAATCCGATCTATGTGAAGTTTTGCTGGCTCATGGCCTGCGGAGCGCTGCTCGGTGGTGTGTCACCGTGTCAATCCAAGAAAGCGACGACCATTCCGGCCGACGCACTGAAAAAGCAAGAGGCGGTTCTAGAGACTTCTCTAGGTGAAATCGTCATTCAGTTCTACCCCGACAAGGCGCCGGCCCATGTGAACTATTTTGTCGACCGGGCTCAGGAAGGCTTCTATAACGGTACGACTTTTCATCGCGTGATTTTGGGTGGAATCATCCAGGGCGGCGATCCGTTGTCCAAGGACCCGTCCAAAAAAAGGCTGTACGGCACGGGCGGCCTGGGCAAGCTGAAGTCTGAGATCACCGATCTGACGCACCTGCGCGGATCGGTTTCGGCTGTGCTCATCCCGGGAGATCCCAACAGCGCCGGTTCACAGTTTTTCATCTGCGTGAACGATCAGCCGTCCCTCGACGGCAAATTCACTGTTTGGGGCCATGTCGTCGAGGGGATGGGGGTGGTTGAGAAAATCTCGAGCGTTCCTGCGGACAAAAACCAGCTGGCCGAGCAGCGGATTGAGATCACCAAAGCCTTCATCCGACCCATCGCACCTCCCAAGCCCCTTCCCTTTGCCGATGCCGGAGTTGACGAGCTGAAGCATCAGCGCGCCATATTGGAGACCAGCCTGGGAAAGATGGAGGTGGAGTTCTTTCCGGAAGCGGCGCCGGAACACGTCCGCAACTTTCTACGACTGGCCAGCGTCGGTTTATACGACGACACGGCCTGGCATCGGGTGGTGCCGGGTTTTATCATTCAGGGAGGCGATCTCTCCACCCGAAAGCCCCCGCCCAGCCCAGAACAGATGCAGAAGTTCGTCAAAAACCTGACCGTGGAACCGAGTTCCCTCAAGCATGAAAAAGGAACCTTATCGATGGCGCGGGGAGAGGCGCCTGATAGCGCCAGCACCTCGTTTTTCGTCTGTCTGGGACCCCAGCCGACGCTGGACAATACTTACACCATTTTCGGAAAAGTGATCGACGGTTTGGAGGTCCTCGACCAAATCGCGGCTCAACCCCGCGAGGGCGAGACTCCGGTGAACCGAATCGACCTGGTCCGCGTTCGAATTGTCAACGCGCCGTAGGAACCTTCTAATCCTTAAGTCCTGCACCCGCTGTTGCAAGCGGCTTCCTCCGGATGCCGAAACACCGAGGTGGCTCTTGACGGAAAAGGGCTGCCAAGGCACACCTCTGCGCCGGGTGGGGAAGAGGGGCCCGGCGCATGTCCCTCCGAAATTGCAAATCCCCGGTGTGCGTAGGCCGCTCACAAACGGTCGCACTCACCGTTTGCAGAACAAGCCTTGGCGCATCGAATTGAGTCGTAATTCGGCCCCGCTACGACTTCTTCGCTCTCTTCTGGCCCAGGGCTCTCGTTTCGCTGTCGTCCAGAACCACGGCGACGTCCACATCCAGGATGCGGTTCCAATTCATGGCCCAGTTCGACAGGGCCTCGGCGCTCTCAGACTCGCAGATCGCGACGCCCCGCCCGCGCACGAGATCATGCCAGCGGCCAATCAGCTTGATCTTGCTGCCGTGATCGGCGTGATCTTGTTCGGGAGTCATCTGCGAAAAATGGGCTAAGCCATCTTGGAGTTTCCCGGGGTGGAACTGCCAGCTAAGCATGACTTTCATGTTGTTCCTCCTCTTTTTTGGTGATCTGCAGCAATTGCCCTAGTGATTCTTCCACCGCCGAACACACAGCTGGCCGGAGGCGGAAACCTGACTGCGATTCTTGGAAAGGTCACCCTCGAACAGCGGACAGCGACGGACTGATCAGATTGTTCTTGAGATCATGAAGCTCACTTCTTATCACGACTCAGGCTGCAGCACAATAGGACGTGGACGCCGAAGGACAGCCCAATAGTCAAACTTCCGTGACGAGTGCGAGACAGAGCGACTTTGCTACTTGACGACGTTGAAAGGTAGCTCTGACTCCTTGCCGATGATTTCAAAGTCTGTCGACTTCGAAGTAGCGGAATTCTTGCGCAACTAACCCACTACCCGCGTGTTTGTAAAGAGCATAGACGGGTTGCCTGGAGGAACAATGCAAAAGCATGTTGTGCTCCGGATTCTGCTTGTGGTTCAGCTGTTGATAGGGATGACCATCCGCGATGTCGTCTTCGCTGCGGTGTGGGAAACTCCGATAGGGGGCAATTCGGCGCAGCAGCGGCTCTCTGAGACTCAGAAGATCGTGCATGTCTTGAACCGGTTTGCCTTCGGGCCGTGCCCAGGGGATGTAGAGAGGGTTCGCAGATTGGGTTTGGATCGCTATTTCGAGCAGCAGTTGGACCCCACCTCAATCGATGACAGTGGGATCCAGGGTCGGCTCAAGGAGCTGTCAACGCTGAACATGAGCCCGGCAGAATTGGCCGAGAATTTCTCCCCGCCTCAACGGATCTCCCGTCAATCGGACCGCATCGGCCGATCTGCTCAGGAACGGACGGACAAGGATAGAGACGAAGAAGACAGGAAGCCCAGGGTTGACCGCGCCGAGGCCGTGAATCGCCGGCGGGTGATCGCGGAGCTGTCCCAGGCGAAGATGCTTCGTGCCGTCTACAGCAAGAGGCAGCTGCAGGAAGTCATGGTCGACTTCTGGACGAATCACTTCAACGTGTTTGCCGCGAAAGGAGCCGACCGGTGGTTCATCACCTCTTTTGAGCGCGACGTCATCCGGCCGCATGCCTTGGGCAAATTTCGTGAGCTTCTCGGGGCGACGGCCAAAAGCCCGGCCATGCTCTTCTACCTCGACAATTGGCTGAGTGCTGACCCGGAAAGCGCGGAAAAACTTTCCAGGTGGGGGAAGAACAGACGATTCCGCAGGAATCGCGACCGTTGGGCGATGAGCCGGAGACTTTCCGGGTCGGAGGAAACACCGGCCGTCGCCGTGGAGCGGAAAACCCGGCCGCTCGGGCTCAACGAAAACTATGCTCGAGAGCTGATGGAGCTACACACGCTGGGTGTGGATGGCGGGTACACGCAGAAGGACGTCACCGAGGTTGCCCGCTGCTTCACCGGTTGGACGATTCAGAATCCTCGCCGCGGTGGTTCCTTTCGCTTTGTCGGCCTCCTCCACGACCGAGGCGAGAAGGAAGCGCTAGGGATTCGAATTCCCTCAGGAGGCGGCATTCAAGATGGAGAAAAGGTCCTGGATCTCTTGGCCACTCATCCTTCCACTGCCAGGTTCATCGCCGGCAAGCTGGCACGCAAGTTCGTCAGCGACGAGCCTCCTCAAGCCCTGGTGGACCGCATGGCTGAAACCTTCCGCAGATCTGACGGAAACATCCAGGAGGTTCTCAGGACACTCTACCATTCGCCTGAGTTCTCCTCCGAGCAGGCCTATCGCTCAAAGGTCAAAACGCCGTTCGAACTGGTGGCCAGTTCACTTCGTGCCCTGGATGCCGAGACAAGCGGGGGGCGCCCGATTCTCCTAATCTTGGCCCAAATGGGTGAGCCCTTGTTCTTATGCCAACCGCCAACCGGCTATCCGGACACAGCTGAAGCTTGGGTGAACACTGGGGCCATGCTGCACCGAATGAACTTCGGTCTGGCTCTAGCCGCGAATCGAATCCCCGGGACCTGGTATCGACCAGAGGTGCAGCGGGACACCACCACGACGGAAGATGTTGTCGCTCAGTTGGCTGGGCAACTGCTTCAGGGCGACGTCAGTCCTGAGACCATTGTAGTCGTTAGTCAAGATATCGACCCTGGCGGCCAAGAAAACCCGGTGCCTTCGTCTTCGCTGATCGCGAAAGCCATCGGCTTGCTGCTCGGCTCTCCTGATTTTCAGCGTCAGTAGGCGGATTCAGTGAGGAGATCGTCTTATTTTCGGGGAGGGATGAACATGCGTTGCGACCGGCGTTTCGTGATTCGGAATGGCAGCTTGGCCCTGGTGGGACTCGGAGCTGTGCCCTCATTTCTGCAGCGGCTCACGCTGGCCAGTCCCGGTGCAACCCGCAAGATCCTGATCGCCATTTTTCAGCGGGGGGCCTCAGATGGATTGAACGTCGTGGTTCCCTTTCGGGAGCCGCGTTACTACCAACTGCGACCATCCATTGCCATTCCGGCCCCAAAGACAGGTCAACAAGACACCGCCATCGATTTGGATGGTCAATTCGGCCTGCACCCGGCGTTACAGCCGATGGAAGCTCTCTTTCGGAGCCGGCACCTGGCCGTTATTCATGCCGTGGGCTCTCCGGATTCAACTCGCTCTCATTTTGACGCCCAGGACTACATGGAAACGGCGACACCGGGAGTGAAGAGCACCGATGATGGCTGGTTGAACCGGCATCTGCAAACGGCAAGCGCCAAGGATGAGAGTCCCTTTCGGGCCATTGCAGTGGGAACTGGATTGCCGCGGAGTCTCAAGGGCAGGGCCCCAGCGCTGGCGATGAGCAATATCCGCTCGTTCGATCTGCACACGGGTCGCGCTTCGGCCCTGAACAGCACGTTTGAGAGGCTGTACGGCGCGAGTTCCGACACCCTTCTGGGCGGAAATGGCCGAGAGACGTTCGAAGCGATCCGCTTTTTGAAGCGCATCGATCCTGAACGCTATCAGCCCGAGGCCGGCGTGGAGTATCCGCGCGGCAGGTTGGGGTCCAGCCTCCGTCAGGTGGCTCAACTCATTAAGGCGGGTTCGGGATTGGAAGTAGCGTTTGTTGAATCGGGGGGATGGGACCATCATGTGGCCGAGGGGGGTGTGGAAGGCCAACTGGCCAATCGATTGAGGGAACTGGGTCAGGGTTTATCGGCGCTTGGTCGGGATTTGGAGAAAGATCTGGACCGGATTGTGATCCTGACCATGTCCGAATTCGGCCGCACTGTCCAGGAAAACGGCAGCCGCGGAACCGACCACGGCCACGCCAACTGCATGTTGGTTTTAGGCGGACCGGTGGCCGGAGGAAAGGTATACGGTCAATGGCCCGGCTTGAACCCAGAGCAGTTGTTCGAAGGAAGGGATCTGGCCCTCACTACCGACTTTCGGGATGTCTTTGGCGAAACCGTCCAGAACCACTTGGGCAACCGGAAGGTGGAGAGGGTGTTTCCCGGTTACGATATCGACCCCCGAAAATTTTGTGGGTTTATTCGGCGGTCTTAGCCGAGACTGCAATGAGGTCGGGCAACTGGGCCAAAAGGGATTGAGGCACCTGAATCAGGAGTGGGTCCTTCCTGGGATCCAACCACGCCAGCAAGCCCAGGAGGTTCTTCTCGGCCATCGCCGTGCACCCCGCGGTGGGTTGGCCAGGCGTTGTCCAGAGGTGAAAGAAGATCGCGCTGCCGCGTCCCGGCAGAATCGGACTCATGTTGTGTCGCACAACCATGCCCCAGCGGTAATGATCTGTATCCAGCCGCATGCGTTCGAAAGAGTTCCACCGCAGCGATGGGTGATTGGAGTCGTCAGCCAGCGTGACCCATTGGTTGTAGTCGGGCGACGCAGGGTCGTCGACAAAGTAATCGACTGCTCTCGCTTTCCGGTAAGGTAACCGGCAGCCGGGCGGGGTTGTGTCCGCGTAGCCGAACGCGTCTCCGAAATCGAATACCCCTGCTGGAGATCGGCTATCGCCCTCGATCTTGACGGGCTTAAGCCTGACCTTCGCCGCGAATCTGCCCGACCCCCAGGCCACTCCCTTTTTTCCCAACGCAATCGGCCACGAGGAGCGGGTCGACTCCCAGCTCGCATTGACGCGCTGAAACAATTCCAGCCGTCCCTCCGGTGTCTCCCATCCCTTGGAAAGGACCAATACAACCTGGCGTGTATCCGCCGGCAGCTGGAGACGGTCTAGAAGCCTGGGCGCACCGCTGAGGCTGAGCGCCAACCCATCGGGATGTTTTTGCTGAGGCCAAACCGTCCAGCAACTCCAGATCAGGAGAACCCAAAAGAGCCAACCAGCGAGGGTGGAGCGATTCATGGCCTCTATTCTAATGGACTTGCGTGATGGGCGCGACCAGGCTATCCGATGGACTTCTAACGGTGTTCCTTGTCTGAAGTGCGATTCGTGAGTAGAATGGCCAACCGGTCCGGCCGGTCAATGGGCCCATCCAGCTCTGAAGAGGTACGAAAGGTTGTTCGGTCTTCATAAAAAAGAAGTCGCCGTTCTCAGGAAACTCAAGAGTCCCGATCGAATCCAACGCTTTCTAGATGAGGATCTTGCCTACAACAAGGAAATGGAAGGGGAAACCTGTCGCTCCCCGCGGAGGGTGCTGAGAGATCGAACCGGCCACTGCTTTGAGGGTGCCTTGTTGGCCGTGGCGGCGCTGAGGGTTCACGGTTTCCCGCCACTCGTTGTCGACCTGGAAGCCGTGCGCGACGACGATCATATTGTGGCCGTTTTCAAACAGCGCAACCACTGGGGCGCCATTGGCAAATCAAACTATGCAGGATTGCGATTTCGAGAACCTGTCTACCGAACTGTGCGGGAGCTGGTCATGTCTTATTTTGAGCACTACTACAATCTGAACGGAGAAAAGACGCTGCGGCGGTTCTCGCGACCTCTGAACCTGGCTCAATTCGACAAACGTGGCTGGATGACGGCTGAGGAGGATCTGTGGTGGCTCAACGAGTACCTTCTCACCGTTCGCCATACCAGGATTCTGACAGCCCAGATGGAAAGAAATCTGTCCAAAGTCGACAGGCGGCTTTTCGAAGCCGGCAAAGTAGGCATGGTCATGAAATGATAACGGAAAGGAATTCCTCTATGAGTGCGGCACAAACCTATTTCGAGAAAACACGACAGCTGCTTGATGAGGTGCTGACGACTCAGCTCTCGCGGGTACAAGAAGCAGCGGAGATCTGTGCCGAGCGGATTTCGAAAGGCGGCCTGGTTTTCCTGTTTGGCGCCGGGCATTCCCGCATGATGTGCGAGGAAATGATGCCACGTCAGGGGTGTTTCCCCGGCTTTGTAGCCCTGGTGGAGATGTCGCTTTCAACCCATTTTTCCATTGTCGGCGCCAATGGTTTGCGGCCGGCCCTGCACCTGGAGAAGTACGAAGGCTATGCGGAAGAAATTCTGGAGAGCTTCCGCTTTGGACCGAACGATGCCTTCATTATCATCTCCACCAGCGGAATTCGCCCCGTCATTGTGGAGATGGCGTTGGGCGCAAAAAAGCGTGGCTTGCCGGTCATTGGAATTGTGTCGCGACAGCACTGCGAGCAGTCTCGACCGGCTCATTCCTCCGGCAAAAAGCTGATCGACCTGGCTGATGTGGTGCTGGATAATGGCTGTCCGACGGGTGACTGTGTTGTCGAGCTGGAGGGCCTGGAGTGGCGAACTGGGCCCGCCTCAACAGTGACCGGCGCCATGATCATCAACATGCTGCGTTGCGAAGTAGCCGAGCGCTTGCTTCAGCGCGGAACCAAGCCGGTGTTGTTGCCGAGCCATCAGTTGGTAGGAAACGTGGCTGCCGATGAACAACTGGAGCAATTTTACGAAGCCTACCGAAAGAGCCTGGCCCATTTGTATGCTTGAGTCCCGGGGAACAGCGGTGATAAGTTCCCGTCGGTGACTTTTCCAAGATCGCCCTTCCGGAGGACCTGTTATGCGAACCATTCGGATTGGATTGCTGGGTTCCGGCTTTGTAGCCGAGTTCTTCATGCAGGGACTCTCGAATGTGAACGGCCAGGAAGTGATTCTGAACTATTCCCGAACGGCCAAGCGTGCCCGTGAGTTCGGCAAACGGTGGAACATTCCGCAGTCGGTGACCCGACTCTCCGAAGCTGTAGACCACAGCGAGATCGATCTGTACCTGATTGCCCTGCCTAACGAACTGCACAAGCCTGCGGCTCTGGCTTTGGCGAAGGCAGGGAAAAACCAGGTTTGCACCAAACCTTTGGCGCGGAATGCAGAAGAAGCCCGTGCCATGTTCAAGGCTGTGCGCAAGACTGGGGTATTTCACGGTTATGCCGAAACCGAAGTGTTCGCGCCGGCGGTGGTCAAGGCTAGAGAAATGGTGGAGCGGGGAGGGATTGGCCGGGTGCTGTGGGTTCGCTCCCGCGAGTCGCACAGTGGTCCGCACAGCGCTCATTTCTGGGATATCGCCAAGACTGGGGGCGGGGCTATGCACGATCTGGGCTGCCACTGCATCGAGGCGGCCCGATATTTCTTTGGAAAGGACGACCCTGTCACCGAGGTGATGGCCTGGGGCGCTCGGCTGGTGCATCACAAGAAGACCCAGGGAGAAGACAATGCCTTGCTGGTTCTGCGTTTTGCCGGAGGCGGTGTGGCGCACTGCGAGCTTTCCTGGACCACGCGGGGGGGCCTGGACCTGAGAAACGAGATTCATGGCTCGGAAGGTTCGCTGTTCACCGACGTCACCCGACAGACGCCGCTGCAGGCGTTCACCAGTCGTTCTGCCGGCTACGTGATCGAAAAGGCCGACCTGGATTTCGGGTGGACACGGCCTCTTCCCGAAGAAGCTTTTGCCTATGGATACCAGGCCGAGATGAAGCATTTCGTCGAGTGCCTGCGCACCGGTGCACCCGCCAGAGAGACCTACGAGGACGGCTACGTCGTGAACTGCATCCTGGATGCAGCATATCGTTCCATGCGGACTAAAAAGTGGGTTCGGGTCAAAAGCAGGCTGCAACCATGAGCGAAAGACTCCGCAGCCAGGTGTGCCTGATCACCGGCTCGTCCGGCATCGGTGCGGCCACAGCCGAGTTGGCTGGGCGCGAGGGGGCTTGTGTGTTTGTGTGCAGCAATGCCGAAGCGGATTGCGCACGGCTGTCGCTGGAGCTGAGCCGGCAGGGCGTGCCCTGCGGCTTCTGTGTGGCCGACTTAAGGTGTTCGCCGGGGGTGACCCAGGCCGTGCAAGCATGCCTGTCGCGTTTTTCCCGCATCGATGCTTTGTTCAACGTGGCCGGAATCAGCGGGCGACGGCTGGGAGACGGGCCGATTCACGAGTGCACTGAAGAAGGTTGGGACACGATTCTGGAGACAAATTTGCGAAGCGTGTTTCTTATGTGCCGGGCGGTCATCAGCCAGATGTTGACCCAGGAACCGGGTGCCGACGGCCTGCGCGGTGCCGTGCTCAATATGGCCAGCGTGCTGGCCTTTTCGCCGGAGTCCAGATTCTTCGCGACCCATGCCTATGCCGCCAGCAAGAGCGCCATCATCGGGCTTAGCCGGGCGATGGCCAGCTACTATGCGCCGTTCAAGATCAGGATCAATGCCCTGGCCCCGGGCTTGGTTCGCACCCCGATGAGTGTCCGTGCCCAGTCCGACGCGCAAATCGGCGAGTACATGAAAACCAAGCAGGCACTGGCGGAAGACCTGCTGGAACCCGAGGCCGTGGCGCGCGCGGCGGTGTTTTTGATGAGTTCGGATTCGGCGTCGATCACTGGTGATGTCTTGACTGTCGATGGTGGCTGGACAGTGACGGGTTGAATCCGGTCTCAAGCCCTTTAGGTGGATTGTCTCCCAGTCGAAGAGCACCCATTGTAAGTCGCGGTTGGCGGCGTCCGTGCCGCTCACGTCGCGAAAACGATAAATTGGTTTCTGACCGGTCGCTTCTCTTTTTTGATCTGGGGTCAAGAATTCAATGAACCTGAAGCTTGAATACGTGATCGGAATGGATGTTGGTGGGACCCGCCTGAAGAGTGGTGCTGTCAGCCGTGGAGGTCGACTGCTGGCCAGTGGGATCAGTCCTACTGGGGCCAGGCAAGGACCCAAGGCTTTGCTGGAATCGTTGAAGTCAGAAGTTGAGCGGATCTCAGCTCGCTTGGGCTACGCCCCGGTGGCGGTGGGTTTGGGCTTCCCCGGGGCGGTGGATCCTGCCAACGGAGTTGTTTTGCTGCCCGGCAGGCTCAAGGGATTGGAAGGCTACGCGATCGTTCCGAAACTGGCCAAAGCGCTCAGAATTCCAGTGGTGGCGGAAAACGACGGTCGTATTTCGATCCTGGCTGAAAAGCATTACGGGCTGGCCCGCGACAAGAAATGGGTGGTCACCATCACCCTGGGCACCGGTGTGGGCTCTGGGGTGATGTTGGATGGACAGATCTTGAGGGATCCGCACCTGCAGTTTGGCACGCAAATGAGCCACATCGTTATTCAGGTCGGCGGCCGACTGTGTCTGACAGGCGCCCGTGGAACCGGGGAAATGCTTTGTTCGGCCACGGCCTTGGCCATGGCCGTGCGCGACGGATTGCAGCGAGGGATTGCTTCGCTGCTAACCGATCGCTACTTTGACGATCCGAAATCGGTTGACTTCGAAGCGGTAATGGAAGGTGTGAGGAAAAAGGACCGCCTCTGCCTGGATGAGTTGAAGTACTGGACCCGCAATCTGGGTTGGCTTCTGGTAAGTGCCATCCATGTCTATGCCCCGGAACTGATCATCCTCAGTGGAGGCGCCATACATGGTGCCCGTCACTTCCTCAGGCCGCTCCGGGAACAAGTCAATCAACATATCTTCCGGTATCCGGTGGGCGAGCCGGTTCCCATTGTGGTCTCGAAAATGGGAGACCTTGCCGGCGTTCTTGGCGCTGCCGCCGTGGCCTGGAATCACGCCAGCCGGATACCGGTTGCAGCCCGGAGGCATTCATGAAAGAGAAACCTCTTAGGACCACTGTCATTGGCAGTTATCCCTTGCCCGGCTGGCTCGAGTTTGCCTGCCAGCACCTGGATCGATTTGGGCCCGCCGACCGGGAGGAACTCAGGGAGGACGCCGTCATTGCCGCCATTCACGATCAAATGGCCGCTGGATTGGACGTCATCACTGATGGCGAGCAGACCCGGCTGGACTTCAACCTTTCCTTCTATGGTTTCTTGGAAGGCCTTGAACTGGAGGCTGAACCTCCGCGTCGATTCGGGCCACCCGCCCACGATCAACGGGGGAAGCACGCGGTGACCGGCGAGATCCGGGCTCCACGCGGACTGGGTACGGTCGAAGACTTTGAGCGCCTCAAACGCCTGGCGCCGCGGGGTCCGGTACTGAAAGCCAGCGTCCCCGGGCCCTACACGCTGAGCGGACGGCTGATTCCCAATTCGCGCTACGCTGATCGCTACGCTCTGACGGAATCCCTTGTGCCGATTGTGCAGAAGGAACTGGAGGCCCTGGTCCGGGCCGGCTGCGCGGAGATTACAGTCGATGAGCCCTCCATGAGTTGTTACGCCCACCGGGAAGATCCCGAGAGGTTTGTGGATATCTTCAATCGTACCGTCTCCACGGTAAAGGGTCGGTGTCGCCTCTCCACTCACCTTTGCTTTGGAAACTACAAGGGCAGGGCAGTCGGTTTGCGGCGCTATGCTCCGATGTTTCCGGCCTTTCTGAACCTGAACGTAGATGAAATTCACTTGGAGATGGCCAGCCGCGAGTTTGCCGAGATAGAGATTGTGAAGCAGATCGCCGAAGACAAGGATGTGGCGGTGGGAATCATCGACGTGAAGAGTTATTACATCGAGACCGTCGAAGAAGTAGCCCGCCGGGTCCGACTTTGTCTGGAACAAGCCCCTGCCGGTCGACTGGCGTTTGCTCCCGATTGCGGTTTGAGCCAGACTGCACGCTGGGCGGCTCGGCAGAAGCTTGCGAACCTGGTGGCCGGGGTGAGGCAGGTGCGACAGGAACTGGGGCTAGCGTGATGCCTCCCTCTCTCGATCGATCCTGATGATTCAACCTTTGCTCCAGGACGATGCTTTTCTGGCGGACGTCAGGCAGACGTGGGCGCTGGACCGTGACCGGCCGCGAGGCGACTTCCACCTTTGGTGGTTGGGGCAGAGTGGGTTCTTGCTGGCCTGGCAGGGGCATCATCTGATGCTCGACCCTTACCTGTCGGATTCGCTGACCCGCAAATACGCCGGCACTGAAAAGCCCCATGTCCGCATGACCGAACGGGTGATCGCTCCGGAGCGGCTCGATTTCATCGGCGTCACCACCTCCAGCCATCACCATACGGACCATTTGGATGCGGAAACCCTCATCCCCCTGATGAAGGCAAATCCTGAAATGGCGCTGGTTATTCCCGAGGCCAATCGGGCTCTTGCTGCCGAACGGCTGGGCGTCGCTCCGGCTTGGCCCATTGGCTTGGATGACGGTCAGACACTGGACTTGGCGGGATTTCGCTTCACGGCAGTGGCGTCGGCTCATGAGAACGTGGACCGGGACGCCTCCGGTCGCTGCAAATATCTAGGGTATGTGGTCCAGTTTGGAACTTGGACGATCTATCACAGCGGGGACACGGTTCTTTATGACGGCATGGTGGAGAAACTGCGGCGCTGGTCCATCGATGTGGCCTTGTTGCCGATCAATGGGCGTGACGCGCGCCGCGGTGTAGCGGGCAACTTGGACGCCGCTGAAGCGGTTGCTTTGGCCAAGGCTGTTGGTGTGAGACTCATCATTCCTTGTCACTATGAAATGTTTCAGTTCAATACGGTGAGTCCCGAGACGGTGGCAACTGAAGCCACAAAAGCGGGACAGCCTTGCCAGGTGTTGAAATGTGGAGAACGATGGAGCAGTAGTCGGTTACAGCGCCCGACAGAGCGATAGCGTGTGGGGTACGGTACGGAGCGATGTCCGGCCTCGACGCGGATCTGCACCTCCGGCCTCCGCCAGGAGTCCTCGTGCGCTTCCCATTTACTTGGTAATCCTGCGACCAGTGCACTGGTCGATGCCTTTTGCCCCAGGTTTTAAGGCAGGACCAAGACCTGAAGCCGTTCAGAGAGCGGCGTAACGGGACTTGGGTTCATTGAGCGACGCGATTTGAAAGTAGCGCCGTGCATCGGCCTCGCCCAAGTCTGCGAAGAAACGCATCGCCTATCGGATTGCAGGCTCAGCTCTTCGGCCCGCGGGTTCTCGAAACGTCAAGAATCTGAGGGGTTCTTGCGCCCGGTTCTCCTCGAGAGGAGACACAGACTTTCGACGGAGGGCTGCCCACCAGTCTGACGAGTATTGGACTGATTGAGGTACCAGCCCAGTTGGAAAGACCATGATGGGTTTGCCTGATCGCGTGATGCTTGTTCCGAGCCAGGCGCCCACGCTTCCGGAACGATCAACTGCCTACACTCGAGTGGTACGGGTTGGCAGGGCCAAACACCGTCTTCAACTGAACCGCCATGTCGTTTCTACTAATTCAAACGAGGTGAAGAGATGCTCAGAGAGCAGGGTTTCAGGAGAAAGGCGTTAGCTGTTACATTGAGCGTGGTGCTCGGTGGCCTGGCCGGTTGTAAAGAGAGGGGAACAAAAAGGGAAGAGCCTGCCCAATCTTCTCAGATGACGACGGGCTCGCTGGATCTCCCCCGGCTTCCCGGCAGCAAGCCGCGCAACATTGTGCTGATTCTCACGGATGATCACCGATATGACGCCATGGGATTCATGGGGCATCCTTTCCTCGAAACACCGAACCTGGACGCCCTGGCCAAGGGCGGCGTGCACTTGCAGAACGCCTTCGTGACCACCTCGCTCTGCTCACCGTCGCGAGCGTCAATTTTGTCGGGTCTCTATACTCACCGCCACCGTGTTGTCGACAACAATAATCCGGTGCCACCCGGCACGATCTTCTTTCCTCAATACTTGAAGCAAGCAGGCTATGAGACGGCGTTCATCGGCAAGTGGCACATGGGAAGTGACACGGATGAACCGCAGCCTGGCTTCGACCACTGGGTAGCGTTTCGCGGTCAGGGCACTTATCTCCCGAATCCGGATGGCTTAAACGTGGACGGCAAACGGGTTCGGCAAGAGGGGTATATCACTGACGAGTTGACCGACTATGCTCTGGAGTGGCTCAGACAACGTCAGGACAACCATCCGTTCATGCTCTACCTCTCGCATAAGGCTGTGCACATCGATATCGCCCCCGGCGCTGACGGCCAGGCGCGACTTCTCTTGCCTGGCGTCGAGGCGAAGCGAGAGTTTGTGGCGGCCGCCCGACACAAAGGACGCTATGCGACCAAGAGATTTGTACCGCCTGAGACGATGGCGAATACGCCTCAGAACAACGAGGGCAAGCCGATGTGGGTTTTGAATCGGCGAAACAGCATACACGGGGTCGATTTCGCGTTTCACGGCCACGTCGATCTCGGAGAGTACTACCGACAGTACGCCGAGACGCTGCTCGCCGTGGACGAAAGCGTTGGCCGTCTGATGGATCTCCTCAAGGAGAGGAATCTCTTGGATTCCACCCTGATCGTCTACCTGGGAGACAACGGATATGCCTTTGGCGAGCATGGCATGGTCGATAAGCGCACGGCCTATGAAAACTCGATGCGGATACCGATGCTCATGCATTGTCCCGAGTTGTTCAAAGTCGGAACGAAGGTAGGCAGGCTCGTGGCCAACATCGACATCGCACCCACGATCCTGGAGGCTGCCGGGCTGAAGGCTCCAGGGAATATGGATGGAAGGAGCTTTGTCGCTCTCGCCCAAGGCAAGGACGTGCCGTGGCGGGAAGACCTCTTGTACGAATATTTCTGGGAGCGGAATTACCCCCAGACTCCGACCATGCATGCGCTGCGGAATGATCGCTACAAGTACATGCACTACTATGGCCTGTGGGATACGGACGAGCTGTATGACCTTGAGGCCGATCCGTTGGAAACAAAGAATCTGATTGCCAGCGCAAAGCACCAGCCCATCGCAAGGAAGATGAGCCAGCGACTGTTTGAGATCTTGAAAGATACAGACGGATTGTATGTTCCCCTGTACCCCGACAGCGGGACTCAAATGAATCTTCGGCCTGCAGACGGGTCGGCTGTGGCTCCTTTTCCATCTCACCTGATTCGCCGGGAATAGCCGGTCGGCATATCGCTTGAACCGCCCAACGATGCAAGCATGACTGCGCGGGCCTCTGAAAGTGGTTCGCGCCCCTCGACCGAAAGGGTGGTGGCTACTGTGCCAGCATTGACATCCGAACCGAACCCGCATATCCTCCCGCTGGCTTCTCAGGGAGCCCGTTTGAATCAATGACAGATTCAAACGCACTGTCGGAAGTAACTCGGTAGGTGGTCATCCTTCCTCGGAGGGCAGACCGCTCTGCGGATCACCCGTGGCCGTCGGATGTCGCCGCACTCGAAACACCTAGTCTGGGTTGGACTGGTCAAACCAGTCTCCTGGAGGAGTGCGTGATCAGATCCGGCGAAGAACTGGTTCAAGCCACCCACCAACTCATCGCGATCTTTGACAGCAAGGGAATCCCTTCTGCATCTCGGGAACTTCGAGAGGGATTCGCGGCGCTCAATGGCCTGACAGATGGATGGGCGTTGTTCCTGGAATCCGTGAAGAAGGTTGAAGGGCAGTATGCCTCGCAGCTCAGTGGCTCCCAGCGGGCTGTTTTGGCGGAAATTCATGGTGCAGCATACCAGGCTGTCTATCGTCGCAGGCTGAAGCCGTGGTGGCGGTTCTGGTAACAACCTCACTTGTGGGAGGACCTCAAGCTGAAGTGGTGTCAAGCAAGAAGTGAACGTGGCGGCAAGATTCCCCAAGGAGCCTAGGGGGTGGTTGAGCGGGGCGGCAACGATCTAATCATGGAACAGACGGTTCACACCTACCAACTGAGTAGCCGACAGCCCTTCTTGTGGGTCAGCTTGGGGTTCTGGCTTGTCTGCGCCTTGTTTGCCTGGCTTGCAAGCCAGCGTCTGGCTGCGCTGTGCCTGCTAGGGTTCGCAGTGCTCACGGGCCTTGGCCTGACCTCCCGGGCATCCATCATCCTGGATGGCACAGCCATCACCTATCGAACCCGTTTCGGCGTCCACCGAATCGAGTGGGATGAAATTCGCCGGACTGAAACGGACGGAGTAGCGCTGGTTCTCTTGGGAGTTGCCAAGCAACTGCCGCTGATCCCCGGTGCGTGGTCTTCCGAAACTCGGGACGCGGCACAAACGTACCTGGAGCGCCAGCTTGCGATGCGAGGTGTGCCGCGGGCGGACAATCCGGTGGCCTCACGCATGACGTTTCGAAACACGCGAGTGAGAGCGCGTTGAAGAGGTACGGCCGTAGGAAAGGTGACCGGGCAATCGGGGTTGAGCTGGGATCGATCCTTCACGCCCGATTTGCCTGGCATCACTTCTTCTCATGTGAAGTAAAGAGGATCGGGTGCAGCGGCCATGCCTCAGACCCAACAATGCATCTGGATGGAGCAGACCCCTGGGAACAGTATGATTGGAGCGCTCGCCAAGGTGCCTTCGCTGCGAATGTCTCCAGGTGGCCATTCGTAAACGACACGGGCTCACACAGTCAAGTATGCCCTGCGACTCGGCCGCCAGGCAGACCGTGAAGTAACAGGAGAATCCTTGAGAACTCATCGACGGAGTTATGTCTTGCCGACCCGTAAGACCTCAGTCCGGTTTTTGTGCCATCTGGGCTGCTATTTGAACGCCTTGCCTAGGGTTGTCGAGGCCGCGCTAGTCAGCCTGATTGTCATCGGTGCCGGCGCCTGCGGTGGCAATCTGCGGATCGAATCGGCGGACTTGGTCCTGCGTAACGGAAGGATCGTCACCATGGATGAGACCTTGCCCCAAGCGGAGGCGATCGCGGTCAAGGGCGACATCATTGCCGCGGTCGGCTCCAACGATGAGATCGGGCGGTACGTGGGGGCCTCGACCCGGGTGATTGATCTAGCAGGGCAGCTTACTATTCCAGGCTTTATCGAAAGTCATGGTCACTTCACTGGCATCGGCAGAGGGAAAATCGCTCTCGATCTCTCACACGCGAGGAGCTGGGAGCAGGTGGTGTCGATCGTAGCCGAAGCTGCCCGTCATGAGGCACCTGGGGAGTGGATTCTAGGCTTGCGTTGGCACCAGGAGAAATGGGACGTCAGGCCGCAGCCGAACGTTGAAGGATTTCCAGTCCATCACGCTCTCAGCAAGGTTTCGCCTGACAACCCCGTGGTATTGATGCACGCCAGCGGTCACGCCGCGATGGCGAATGCCAAAGCCCTGGAGATGGGCGGAATCACTCGGCGGACACCCAATCCTCCGGGTGGGGAGATTCTGAAGGACGCAGGCGGAAATCCCACCGGAATGCTGCGTGAAGCAGCCGGGGGATTGGTGTTGCGGGCACGGGGTAAGGCGCTGGCCCGGCGCAGCGCCGAACAGGTGGAAGCCGACGCAAGACGCGAGCTGGATTTGGCCATCAAGGAGGTTGTATCCAAGGGCATCACCAGTTTCCAGGATGCCGGATCATCGTTCCAGACCGTGGACCGGCTCAAGCGCTACGCGGACGAGGGACGGCTGCTTGTCCGCTTGTGGGTCATGCTTAACGAGAACAACGAGGCTCTGAGGGCGCACATCGCCGACTACGAGGGACCCAATTACGTCACCAAGTTTCTCACTGTGCGCGGCATCAAGCGGTCGCTTGACGGTGCACTGGGAGCGCGTGGAGCCTGGCTGATCGAGCCCTACTCCGACCTGCCCGGCAGCACAGGCCTGAACACCACGCCCGTCGCTACGATTGAGGAGACAGCGCGGATCGCGTTGCAACACGGTTTCCAACTCTGCGTGCACGCAATCGGCGATCGCGCCAATCGCGAGATGCTCGATCTCTTCGAGCGGGTTTTCAAGGCCAACCCGAGCCGAAGGGACCTTCGCTGGAGGATTGAACATGCGCAACACCTGCGCGTGGACGACATTCCAAGATTTGGCCGGCTCGGCGTGATCGCCTCCATGCAAGGTATCCATGCGACGTCGGACGCGCCCTTTGTAGTGTCAAGGCTGGGCAGGGAACGGGCACGGCAAGGGGCATACGCCTGGCGATCGCTCCTCGACTCGAAAGCGATCATTGCCAACGGCTCTGACGCTCCGGTTGAGAACGTTGATCCGATCGCCAGCTTTTATGCGAGTGTCACTCGGAAGTTGCCGGACGGCTCCACATTCTATCCGGAGCAGCGCATGACGCGCGAGGAGGCCCTCCGCTCTTACACCCTCCATGCTGCCTATGCGGTGTTCGAGGAAGAGATCAAGGGATCCTTGACGGTCGGCAAACTGGCTGACATGACCGTGCTCTCGAAAAACGTCCTGGTCGTCCCGGAAAGCGATATCCTGGGGACGCGGGTCGTGTACACCATCGTGGGAGGGCGTGTGGTGCACGAGCAGGCAGGGTTGACGGAGAAGTAGGTGACTTCTTGGAAACGGATCGAAGTTAGCCATGGCTAAGACAACCACGACCTACTGGAACGCTTTGGGTCCGGAGGCCCGCGAGAGCTGGAGGCCAATCAAAGGGCTGGAGGGTATGGCTGAGGAGTTGACGCTCAGCATCGACCCCGTGACCGGCGAATACACGCGCCTGACGCGCTTTCTTCCGGGGGCTGACACGACCGCGCTGGGCGGGAAGACCCATCCGTATCCTGAGGAAGTATTCATTGTCAGTGGCCGCCTCTACGACAAGGCTTTTAGTATGTGGCTGGAGACCGGACATTACGCCAGCCGACCTGCCGGAGAGCTTCATGGGCCGTTCCAGACCGACGTAGGCTGCGTTGTGCTGGAACTGTCCTTTCCCAGCCGTGTGGAAGGCAGGGTGGACCGCTAGCCCGGCGAGCCCTTCGCATCCGTAACAGGGCGCAAGGTAAGTCACATGGAGCGGAAGAGGGAGGTGGCTGCCTTCTTTACGAGACGCGTAGATAGTTCTAAATACGGTTTTGGTCGGCCTGGGATGAAGACAGTAGTCGCAATTGCGGCGACCAGTTAACCGCCCCGTGCCGCGCACGCGGCACGGAGTTGAGTCGCATAGCGACTTTTGAAGCTAGCCCGGCCTTTCAAGGCCGGGACCCAGCGTTCGGTAATCGGCCAGTCGCATCGCGACGATTGATGAGGCCGGCAAAGCCTCACAATGCCTGGCATGCCGAGACCACACAGACACGTCCCGCTGGCGCCTGAAGAAGACAATTCTTGAGGGCTTGTGCCTCCATCTAGCGCGAGACGCCCGGATCGGATGCCAGACGGTGGGCACGACGCGGCCTGCACGCTTACGAATCGGTCATTGGCGTCAACCGTCGCGAAGCGACTCGGGATCTTTCCGATCTTTCCTCCTCGCCTTCCCGGCCTTGAAAGGCCGGGCTAGGATCAAGGGTCGTTAGGCGACCATATATGGGGAGAAGCCCCATCCAAGCAAGCCTTCGGCTTGTCCATGTCAAGATCGGGTGGGTGGCTCGACGAAGTACCGGACAAGCCAGGAGCCAAACGGCGAGCCTCCAGGCTTGCCAGCTCTTAACCGGTGGTGAAGCGCAGCGCCACCACCGGTTGGCGACGGCAACACCCAGCGCACCCATCCCTGGGAGCGCTGGCGTCTCGCCCGCACCTCACCCCCGGAGGGGTGCCAGGAGGGGTCGGGGATTGGATGAGGGAATCATCATCCGGGGTTGGCGCGCCGGGCGCCACCCCTGGCGAATGGCTGAACAAGCCTTCGGCTTGTCCCACGGGCTGGAAACCTGTGCCACGTGGCATGGGCAAGACGCCCATGGGGCAAAATGTAGAACAGTATGTTGGCGATGCGGCGGTTCAGTCCCCGAATAGCTTATCAAAAGCGGATCGAGCATCCTGGCCGGACCGGCTAGTTTGGCCCCCTCGGCTTCCGGGCTCGAAGTACTCGCAGAAGTTGGCCCGTTCCTTGTCCGAGACCCATTCGGCCTGGGTCTCCCGGCATTCATTATGGTACTGCGGATCGTAGAAGCGACAGTTCTTGCAGACGTGCAAGTCATTGTGGCAAATCGCGCAGGAATCATTTCTCAGAATCTTGAGCGGGCCTGACTCGGCCTGTACCTCTGTTCCGCACTTCCAACATCTCATCTTACCTTCACCTTCCCGGATTGAATCTGAATGTGGCCGATTCTTTGAGGGTCACGTGCCAGCCTTGGTGCCATCCCGGCTTGCACCTGCAGCCTATCTTACCCTGCAATTCCAGTCTGCCCAAGTCTTAACCCCTTGAATTCAGGCCCTCCTAGCGTGGTCGGGCAATTGCATTCATGCATTGCAGGTGGCCGACCCACACGGGGTTTCTCGGCCCGTCATCTTTTGCAGGGGAGGATTCCATGATGAGAAAAGGCTCTCTGGCGATGCGCTCGAGTTGGAATTGGTTTGTGTTCCTGTTCTGGTGTTTGGGGTTGCCTGCCGCTCCGGCTCAGGCTGCACCAGTGGAGAGTTGGATTGAAGCTCGGGGGATATTGGGCTATTCCACATTTCTGGATGAGAGCCCCCTCCACCACTTCGTGAGTGGAGGCGCAGTGCGATTTAACCTGACTCGCCGCCTGGCGGTCGAGCCGGAGTTTTTGTCGATGTACCGGTCGAAAAGAGACTTGGGTTTCTACCTGGTTCCGAACTTGGTGTTCAATCTGACGGGCCGCCCCTCACGGGTTCGTCCCTATCTGATCGGGGGTGTCGGTATCGCGTGGCAACGCGAATTGACGGGTGCTGGTTATTACTGGAGCAGAGGCTTAATCCATAGCGCAGGCTTCGGTACCAGGGTGTTCTTGACCGATCGCCTCTATGTCGCGCCGGAGGTCCGTTTCGGTTGGGAACCGGTCCTTCGTGTCGCGGGCAGCATTGGCTACGTTTTCTCCGGTAATGAATGACCTGAGCGAGCTTCTTTCAAAGGAGTTCACGATTCCATGGTATCGAGCGTTCGGAGATCCACATTCGGTAGGCAGGAAGGGCTTGCGACTGCCGAGTTCTAGGCGCCCTGACCGGTGGGCGGTGGATCACCCCGCTGTTGGCAACTCCCTCATTTAGGTTCAGCGGTGGCCTTCGAAAAGTAGTCCAGTATGGCGTCGATCAGGGCAGAAACCTGGTACTGGCTAGGCTGGACGGCCACCTCCAGAGCCCAGTCCCGTGCTGTTTGAGTGGTAATGGGTCCGATGCAAGCGACCGCCGTCTGAGCCAGGACATCCCTGGGTGTGAGTGGGGCCAAAATCCGAGCGAGGTTTGTTACCGTTGAGGAACTGGTAAAGACAATCATGTCGATAGGGGTCTGGAGAAACACCTCGTCCAACCGTTCTCGGCTGATGGGAGGCAGAACGCTCTGGTAGGCTTCAACCACATCGACTTGGGCTCCTTGTTTTTGAAGCTCGATCGGCAGGATCTCCCGGGCTTCTTTGGCTCGAGGGAGGAGCACGCGCTGGCCCTTGAGCACTTTGTCACGGAGACTCTCCAGGAGTCCCTCGGCCTTGAAATCATCGGGCAGAACTTCCACTTGCAGCAGCAGCTCCTGAACCGCAGATTGGGTGGCAGGACCGATGGTCGCAATGCGAAGGTGCTTGAGATCGCGGATATCTCTTCGTTGGACTCGAAATCGGCTGAAGAACGAGCGAACGCCATTGACGCTCGTAAAGAGCAGCCAATGGTAATCCTCGATCTGCTGAATGGCGCGATCAAGCGGGGTCCAAGAATCCGGGGCCTGAATCTCGATGGTTGGAAAAGAAATGACTTCTGCCCCGAGTGCACTCAACTGAGACCGCAACGCCTCCGATTGTTCCCTGGGCCGAGTGATGAGAATGCGTTTTCCAAAGAGCGGACGTTTCTCGAACCAGCGCAGCCCTTCTCGCAGCCGAACCACGTCGCCAACAATCGTTATGGCTGGCGAAGACAAACCCGCGGCCTCTGCCTGGTTAACGATATTGCTTAGTGTTCCGGTCACAACTTCCTGCCTCGACAACGTTCCCCATTGAATCAGGGCCACGGGTGTTTCAGGAGAGCGGCCATGTCGAACCAGGTTTTCGACGATCTCCGGCAAGTTTCGGACACCCATGAAGAAAACAAGCGTTCCAATGCCGGTGGCGACCTTGTCCCAAGCCAGCATGGAAGTTTCCTTTTGCGGGTCCTCATGGCCGGTAATGAAAGCCACCGAGGGGCTGAAGTCACGGTGGGTCACGGGAATCCCCGCGTACGCCGGGGCGGCATAGCCGGAAGTGATGCCGGGGACGATCTCGAAGGGAACTCCGGCTCGGGCCAGTTCCTCAGCCTCCTCGCCGCCCCGACCAAAGACGAAAGGGTCGCCCCCCTTCAAGCGGGCTACTGTTTTGCCGGCCTTGGCTTTGTTAAGGACCAGAGCGCTGATTTGCTCTTGGGTGATGCTCTTCTGACCGCCCACTTTGCCGACGAAGATCCGTTCAGCCTCTGCGGGAGCGTGGACCAGAAGTTCTGGATTGACCAGATAATCGTAGATGACGCAATCCGCCTGTTGGAGGCAGCGCAACCCCTTCAGAGAGAGCAGCTCTGGGTCGCCGGGGCCGGCTCCGATCAAATAGACCTTACCAATCATGCGCTTTCGAGCCTGGAAGCCAACATTATCACGGTGAAGATCAGCGACCACAGGACGGCCATCGCGATCAGGAACCCTACGACTAGAAAAAAGGAACGTCCCAAACCTTCACTGATGATGGCCATGCCTGTGAGCTCCTCCAAACCAACCAGGCTGAAGAAACCGCCAACGAAGGCGATTGGTGGCAAGAAGGCCAGCAACCAGAACAGGGCAATCGCCCTTGATTTTGACAGGAGGCCGAGGCGCACCCGTCGTCTGAGGCGCCAGAAGGCTATGAGCGGAACAGCAATACTCGCTGCTAACGCCAATAGGTTCAGAGCCGCCGCGATAAAATCGAACATTTCACTTTACGAAAGTCCGGCGATGACCTCGTCCGCCCCCGCGGACAAGAGCTTCTCGGCCAGAACGACACCCAGTTCCTCTGGGTCGGAAGTTGGTGACTCGGCCTCATCGCGGAACAGCCGGCGGCCGTCGGTGCTGGCCACCACACCGCTCATCCGCAGACAGCTGTTCTGCACGGCGGCGTGAGCGGCAATGGGCACCTGGCACCCTCCACCCAGACGTCTCAGGAAGGATCGCTCGGCATCCACAGCCTGGCGTGTTTCAAGGTGGTTGAGAGACTCGAGTCGCTTACGGGTGAGGGTATCATCGCTTCTGCACTCCAGGCCCAGAGCGCCCTGGCCCACCGCAGGACAGATCCTCTCGACCGGGACTCGTTCGGTAATCCGCCCGCCCAGCCCCAAACGAACGAGACCAGCACAGGCCAGCAGGATGGCGTCATACTCTCCTTGATCCAGCTTTCGGAGCCGGGTGTCGAGATTTCCGCGCAGGTTCTCAATCTGAAGGTCGCCACGCAGATGGAGCAATTGGGATTGGCGCCGAAGACTGCTGGTTCCGACCCGCGCCTTTGCAGGCAGCGCTTCCAGAGTCTGGTAACGATTGGAAATCAGAGCGTCGCGCACGTCTTCCCGTCGGCTCACCGCGCCCAGACACAGCCCTTCCGGCAAAACCGTCGGAAGATCCTTCAGGCTGTGCACTGCCAGATCGATGTCGGTCCTGATCAAGGCCTCTTCAATTTCTTTGGTGAACAGCCCTTTTCCACCAATTTTGCTGAGCGGAGCCTCCGTGAAAAGATCTCCTGAAGTCTTGATTATGCGGATTTCGACCTGTAATCCCGGGTGCTGCTTTTCAAGCTCGGATTTGACCCAGTTCGACTGATAAAGAGCCAGTTTACTGCCACGGGAGCCGATCACGAGTGGGGGTTGGTTCATAGGAAAGGGTCAACGCTCCTTGAGGCCCAGAATGCGCTTGATGCTGTCCACATAGTCCTTCCGGGCAGGTTGGCGACTCAGCTGTTTCAATTCCGAGATGGGACCGTGCAATAGTTTGTTCATGAGACTTTCGGTGAGGCTTTCCAGCGCGGCCTCCTGCTCTGCGGACAGTTCTCCCAGTCGTTTTTTCGCCCGCGTTAACTCTTCCCGGCGGATCTGATCCCAGTGCTGGCGAAGTGAAACGATGGTGGGCGCCAGGTCTGACTGGTAGCTGGCCTGGCTTACGAAGGCTTCGACTTCCTGTCGCACGATTTCCTCTGCGAACTGTGCCTCTCGTTGCCGCTGTTTCAGATTGGCGTCGATGACGTTTCGCAGATCATCGATGTCGTAGAGAAAGATATTGGTCACCTTATTGATTTCGGGATCCACGTCTCGGGGGACAGCGATATCGATGATGAACACGGGACGATTCCGGCGGAGCTGGATGATACGCTCCCCATCGCTACGGGTCAGGATGAAGGTTGGAGACCCTGTCGAGGAGATGATGATGTCGGCTCGTTCGATATGCTTAAAGAGCTCTTCGGGCAGGATGGCCTGTCCTTGAAACACTGCAGCCAGTTCAACCGCCCGTTGATAGGTTCGGTTCCAAACGAGTACCTGCGAGACGCCGCTGTGGGTCAAGTGCCGCGCCGCCAGCTCGCTCATTTTTCCGGCGCCCATGACCAGCACCGTCTTCCCGTTCAGCTCCCCAAAGATCTTTTTTGCCAGTTCGACTGCGGCAAAGCTGATGGAGACCGCCGCCGACGCAATGCGGGTCTCCGAGCGGACCCGCTTGGCGACAAAAAAGGCCCGGCCCATCACCTGGTTCAGCGTACCACCTACCGTTCCGGCTTCCTGGGCGATCTGAAAGGCGGATTTGACCTGTCCCAGAATCTGGGGTTCTCCGATCACCATCGAATCCAGGCTGCAGGCAACGCGGAAGATGTGCTTGACCGCCTCGGCTCGGCTGTAGCCGTAAAGAAACTGGTTCAGGAAGCCCACTTCCAGCTCATGAAATCCGTTCAAAAATCCGGTCAGGTGCTCCACGCCGTCCACGCCGTTGGCTATATGGGCCACAACCTCGACGCGGTTGCAGGTGGAAAGAATCATTCCTTCGTCAACCTGATACCGTTCCCGCAGTTCCTTCAGGCCCTGTTCCAGGCGCAGCTTCGGAAACGCCAGCCGCTCCCGGATTTCCACCGGAGCGGTCTTATGGCTGACGCCCACAACGACCAGATTCATCGTTCTTCTCTCACTTCAAGCCTCTACGGCACCGCGTCCCACTACTGACGGATGAAAGGATGGGCGCTGCCCTGGTAGCGGGTGCCAATGAAGGTGATTAGCACAAAGCAGAATCCGAGAATGGCCAGTACTGCAGCTTTCCTCCCACGCCACCCTCCCGAGAGCCGGTAGTGAATGAGCACTCCATAGGTTACCCAGGTGATCAGCGACCAGATCATCTTAGGGTCCCAATCCCAATAGCTTCCCCAGGCCCGGTTGGCCCAGAGCGTGCCGGCCACGATACCAATGGTGAGAAGCGGAAAGCCGATGCTGAGGGATTTGTAGCCGAGGTCGTCGCAAACTTCGAGGGATGGCAACCGGTAGTAGAAGGCCTGGGGTCGCTTCCGCTTCAGTTCATTCTCCTGGATGAGGTACATGATCGCGGCAGCGAAGGCCACAAAGAAGGCCGCGTAGCCGAGAAAGGTGGCTGGAATGTGAACGTAGAACCAAAGGCTGCGAAGCAATGCCGGAGTCGGTTGGGGCGGAGAAGACACCAGGCTGGAGATCAGCGTCAAAATGAAAACCAGCGGCACGACGAAGACGCTGAGTGAGTCCAACCGGTACCTGGCATAGGAAATCAGGAACGCCAGGATGATCACAAAGGCGAAAAACGACAAGGCCTCATGGAGATTCGTGATCGGAGGGTGTCCCGTCTGCCGCCAGGCGAACACGATGGAGAGGGCATGAGTGAAAAACCCGGCACCAATTCCGATGAGAGCCACCCGAAACAGCGTCTTCTTCCGGGTGATGATCGTCAGGAAGGAATGCAGCAGTCCAATGGAGTAGAGAGCGACCGTCAGTCGCAGTAAAGTGAGGCTCATGCGGATCCAGTTTGGGGCCAGCACGCCGAAACCATGGCGCGCCGAAGCTTGATTATACAACCTGTCAGCGTTTTCCGACAATTCGGGTCCCAGATCGCCCAGCTCGGAGGACGGGTTGCCTGGCAGGGCACGGCGACTGGATGAGGCTGGCTCGGCATGGGGAGGACAGGGCTCAGCTCTCCAAACGCCTGAGGCGGCTCAGCTGTTTCTTGACCTGATCGCGGTTTGATGCGTCGGGAGCCAGCTGCAGGTAGCTTTCGAACTCCCTGACTGCACCCGCGTGGTCTCCGCGGTCGGCCAGCACCGATCCCAGAATCAGGTGGCCTTGAGCGTTGGTGGGATCCAGCTTCAAGATGGCTTCAGCTTCTTGCTGAGCCCGATTCCAGTCGCGATCTCGTCCAGCCTCCAGACTGACTTGTGCATGGAGGGAAATCAGCGCCGCTTTCGCCGCTTGGGAGGTCTCCTTACCCGCGAGGGCCTTCTCGTAGCTCTCGATGGCCTCCTCTGTCTGACGAACCTGCTGCAGGGCTGCGCCCAACAGAAGATGCGTGCGAGTGGAATCAGGGAGCAGCTCCGTTGCTTTTCGGAGGTAGGGTACAGCCCTTTCAGCCCTTCCCTTGCTCAGATACAGAGTACCGACGGACTCAAAGGAGACGCCATCGGGACGTGCCTGGACGAGTTTCTCGAAGACTCGGGAAGCCGCCTGATCCTCCTTCTGCAGCAGGTAAATCCGACCCAATTCGGTGTACGCCTGCACGAGATCGGGATTGAGATCGATCGCCCTCTGCAGGGACGAGATGGCCCGATCAGTTTCACCCTTTCGAGCCAGTCCCATTCCCAATATCAGATGGGCCCGGTCCGATCGTGAGTCCAGCCGCAGGGCCTCCTGAGCATGATTCAGCGCTTCGTCCGGCACTCCCATTCGTAGATAGCCGCCGGCCAGTTCCAGGGAAGGCAGGGGATCAGAGGGCAGGATCTGCTGGGCTTGTCGGAACCGTTCCAAGCCTTCCTGGAACCGGCCCTGACGCAAGAGCCGTTCACCTGAATGCAGAAGAGATTCAGCCTGGTGCCTTTGATGGAGCGGAAAATATCGATGCGCTGCGGCCACCGTTGTGTACAAGAGCATTCCCACGGCAGTCCCCTGAATCAAGAGATCGCGCCACCCGAAAAGACCGAAGCGCCCCACGGAGTGCCGGTCTGCCGCAGGGTTCATGACGGCGCTGATGATCATCCCCGCCAGCAGCCCTCCGACGTGGGCATAGTTGTCGATCTGCGGGTGCGAGAAGCCCAGGAACAGGTTGAGAGCGACAAACGGAACAGCTCCTCTCCCAAAGCTGGCTGCCAGCTGGTGAGGAATCGTGTCTCGGTGCTTGAAGCCGTAGGTAATCAGGACTCCAGCGATTCCAAACACGGCTCCCGAAGCACCCAGTGAGAGGTTGGGGGTCAACAGCCAGGACGCCACACTCCCAGCCAAACCGGAAACGAGATAAAGAAACAAGAACCGAGCCGGGCCATACAACCGCTCGATAATGGAGCCAAGACTGAAGAGACCATACATGTTGCAGAGGATGTGAAGGTAGCCGGCGTGAAGAAAAATGTTGGAAACCAGACGCCAGTATTCCCCCTGGCTGATGAGCGGATTGTAACGGGCGCCGAATTCGATCAGTGTCTTGGGATTGCTCGAACCGCCCCCCAACTGCAAGAGCGCAAACAACAGGATGTTGAGAGCAATGATGAGGTAGGTGACATGGGCGCTCTCGAACCGCAACCTGACCAGGAACTGGTACTGTGCCCGACTGAGCTGAGGGGGTTCCTGCGGGGTGGGCAAGGGCCGCTCTACTGAGCCGCTCATGAGCCCAAACCGGCAACGGCGATCACCGCGTTGCTCCCCAACCACGCTGCTTTGGTTGATCCTGTTGTTGACCGGTTCATGAAGCGTGCGCCCCCTCTGAAATCCTTGTACGGTTCCAGATTCTCAGGTTTGGGCGGGATCCGGTGGGCAGGCAGGAACTCCTCCGCGCCAAAGTCGATGCGTGAGGAGGCGCGCACTCCCCCGACTCCCTCCATACCAATGTCGAAGCCATGCCGCCGGAATCGCTGGATGTGCGTTCAACTCTCGGTCGGCGCATAGTACCCGCGTTTGGTTCTGGCGATGAGCTTCTTGCTGTTCTTATTGGTTCCGAGTTTGACCGTGACCGTCCTCCAGGTGCCGTCGCGCCGGGCGTTGGTGGGCTTATAGCCGAGCGTGTATTGGTTGCGGATCTCATGGGCAACCTGCCGGCAGAGGGCTTCCACCTCGTCCGGTGACTCGGGAAAGAAATACTTCCCGCCCGTATCTTCCGCCAACTCCCGGAGGGCTTTCACTGCTTTTTTCTGGGCCCGACTCCGCTCGCCCTCCTTGTCGAAGAGGCCGATCACATAGATGCTGGCCGGTGATTCGCGGGCAAACTCCAGCACGCTTTCAAACTTGTACCGGCTGTCCCGATCTTCGCCGTCTGAAATGACCAACAGTGTCTTCTTATCTTCCTTGCCTTCACGAATGTGTTCCAGCGAGAGATAGATGGCGTCATACAACGCCGTCCCTCCGCGAGTATCAATATTCTCGAGCGCATCGTTCAAGTCATCGATATTTCGAGTGAAGTCCTGATCGATGTAAACCTGGTCGTTGAAATTGATGAGGAAGATCTCATCTTCCGGGTTGCAGGTCTTAGCAAAGGTGATGGCCGCCTTGTTGACGCGGGCCCGCTTGGTGCGCATGCTGCCGCTATTGTCGATGACAAGACCCAGCGAAACGGGAACATCCTCCTGTTTAAAGAGAGAAATGTCCTGCTGAATCTTGTCCTCGTAGACCAGGAAATCGTCTTTCTTGAGGGTCGTTACCAATTCGTCCTTCTCGTTGAAAACGGAGACATGAAGGACCCTCAAATCGACCGGGACGGTCAGAGTGAAGTCTCCAGAGTCCTTTTCCTTGGATTTGCCGGAGGGTTCCTGCGCACCTGAGCGAGGGGCCAGGGCGAGCAGCCCGACCAACAAAACCAGGATGGAGAATCGTCTCATTTGGCAGACCCCCTTTAGCCCGTTGGAGCATAGTATCCTGTCTTGAAACGGACAGACAGGGAAGGTAATCCTTTGGGAGCGTTTAGCCGCACCTTGACTTTACGCCAGCGCCCATCCTTGGTGGAATTGGTGGAGGAGTACCCAAGCACATACTGATTCTTGAGTTCGATTGCAATCTTGGTGCAAATGTCTTCCAGTTCGTACACGGAGTTGGGGAAGTAAGCCTTCCCCCCGGTGATCTCCGTCATCTCTTCCAGCACGGCGCGTCCGGTGCGGCCCTGTGCGAAGTCGGAGTAGTAGGAGTTCACGATGCCGATAGCATAGATCTGAACATCCGATTCCTTTACAGCGTTCCTGACATTGACCAGCGAGTAGCGACTGCGCGTATCCTCGCCGTCTGTGATGAGCAGGATGGCCTTCTTCGGGTTGTGCGCGCGCTTCATTTTCTCCAGCGCCAGGTAAACCGAATCGTAAAGCGTAGTCGATCCCTTGGCGCTGGCGTATGCCAGGCGATTTTGAATATCGCTGATATCCGATGTAAATTCCTCGTCGACTTTGGGTTGGTCCGCGAAGGTCACGAGGAAAAATTCGTCATCGGGATTGCTGGTCTTCAGAAAGGCCACTGCTGCGTCTTTCGCCCGGCTGATTTTATCGCCCATGCTGCTGCTCACATCAAAGAGCAAGCCAATGGAGGTGGGCACATCTTCATTACTGAAATGGGAGATGGTCTGCTCGATTTTGTCTTCGAACAACTGAAAATGTTCCTTCTCCAGTCCGGTGACGAAGCGATTGCTGGGATCGGTGACAGTCGCATTAATAAGGACCAGGTCAACCTCGACCTTGATCGATTGAGGGAGGTTCTTTGAGCTCTGACCATCCGTGGTTGGAGCGGATTCTTGGGCTTGGAACGCCAGAGCGCGAAATGTCGCGAGTGCGAGCAAGGGCGTAGCTACCCAGAGCAGGATTCTTCCTGATCTGAAAGCGAGAAATCCGCCCTGTCTCATGTAACCCTCCCGGAAACCAGAGCTGCGGCGACACACCACACTTGCTCTGAGTATAGCAAATATTCTTGCAGGGGCAAGATTTCAAAGAAGGAGCGAAGCCGCCCGGAAGCCGCGTTCAGAGCCGGTTAGCCGGCTTTGTTGAGGGCTGTAGAAATGGGCGCGGCATGTCGGGAGGGTGGTTTGCGTGAAGCACAAAAGAAGGGCATGGCTCCAGAATGCGCGCAGCGAGCGTGAGGTAACCGTCGCCTTCACGCCATCTGAAGTCCGGGCAAAAAAGTCTTGATCTTGCCTATGAATTGAAACAAGATGAAGACCGTGTTGAGGAACCAGGACTTTTCGACCCAGAGTGCGGAAGCCGTCAAAGGAGTCAGTTCTTAAGCGCCCCGCTCGATGACCAAGGTTCAGGCTATCGCAGTCATTCCCGCCCGCTTCAGTTCCACTCGCTTCCCCGGAAAACCCCTCGTTAAAATCGGCGACAAACCGATGATCCAGCACGTCTACGAACGCACGCGAAAGGCCAAAGGTCTCGCCGATGTCATTGTCGCTACGGACGACAAACGCATTGTCGAGGCGGTGGAGCATTTCGGTGGAAAAGCGTGTCTAACGTCTCGTAGTCATCGGTCCGGAACGGATCGGGTGGCCGAAGTGGCACAGAGCCTGGAGGCAGAGGTTGTAGTGAACGTGCAGGGCGACGAGCCTCTTTTGGAGCCGAGTTGCATCGAGGCCGTGATCCGGCCCTTTGAGTCGGACCCGTCTTTGCCGATCTCCACTCTCAAGTGTCCCGGAGACTCCGAAGAGGAGTTCTATAATCCCAACATCGTCAAGGTTGTGACAGATCGCAACGGCTATGCGCTCTATTTCTCCCGCTCCCCGATCCCGTTTCTGCGCTATGCCCAGAACACGAGCGAGAGCAAGCGACCTCTCTTTTTCCGGCACATTGGGTTATATGCCTATCGCAAATCGTTTCTCGAGCAGTTACCGAAGCTGAAGCCATCAGTGCTGGAGAAGGCGGAGGCCTTGGAGCAGCTACGATTTCTCGAAAACGGGTTTCGTATCCGGGTGGTTCAGTCGGATTACCGGGCGGTGGCCGTGGATACCCCGGACGACGTCCAGCAGGTGGTTGATTTTCTGGCGTCGCCGCGAGTCCAGGCTCACCCCTCCGATTGACCCTGTCAATGAAGAGGGACGGGACAGGTTAGATTGCCTTGTTGCTCTGCCGGTCAAGGAGGACCAAAGATTGGAGTTGCCAGGTTCGCAACTCGATCGCGCAACCGATTTTTCGAATTGGATGATGTCTTCATAATTGCAAGGAGCTCGAATGGCGACCAAATTCATATTCGTTACAGGTGGAGTGGTTTCCTCTCTTGGCAAAGGGTTGGCTGCTGCCTCGATCGGCAGGCTGCTTGAGAGCCGTGGTTATCGTGTGGCCCTGCAGAAGTTTGATCCTTATCTGAATGTCGATCCAGGAACGATGAGCCCTTACCAGCATGGCGAGGTTTTCGTGACGGATGATGGGGCCGAAACGGACCTGGATCTTGGACACTACGAACGCTTCACCAACTCCCGGTTGACGCGGGACAACAACTTGACTACCGGACGCATTTACGAATCGATCATCCAAAAGGAACGTCGCGGGGACTACCTCGGCAAAACGGTCCAGGTGATTCCTCACGTCACCAATGAAATCAAAGGGGCAATCAAGAAGATCAGCGGAGAAGTGGATGTCACCATCGTCGAGATCGGCGGCACGGTGGGTGATATCGAGTCTCTGCCGTTTCTCGAAGCCATCCGTCAGCTGCGGCAGGATGTTGGGCGCGAGAATTCGCTATTCGTCCATTTGACTCTCGTTCCATTCATTGCGGCTGCGGGTGAATTGAAGACCAAGCCCACCCAGCATAGCGTCAAGGAGCTCAGAGCCATTGGTATTCAGCCTGATATCCTCCTGTGTCGCACGGATCGCTTCTTGTCAAAGGAACTGAAATCCAAGATCGCCCTGTTCTGTTCGGTTGCCGAGGACGCAGTAGTCACGGCCAAGGACGTTAGCTCCATCTATGAAGTTCCCTTGGTCTTCGCAGCCGAAGGTTTGGATGCGATCATCTTGAAGCAATTGAATCTCCCCCTGAACGAATCGAACCTGACCAGCTGGCAGCAACTGGTGGAACGGATCAAGGATCCCTCTGGTGAAGTTGAGATTGGAGTGGTGGGGAAGTATGTCGAATTCGAGGAGTCCTACAAGAGCCTCAAGGAGGCACTGATTCACGCCGGTCTCGTTCAGAACCTGAGAACCAAGATCCAATGGATTGAGGCTGAAGGCGTGGACGGCCAGGATTGGCGCGAGCAGCTTCGGAACTTCGACGGAATACTGGTGCCGGGCGGGTTTGGGAAGCGTGGCATCGCCGGCATGATCCGCGCCATCAGGTTCGCGCGGGAAGAAAAAGTCCCCTTCTTTGGCATTTGCCTGGGAATGCAGTGCAGCGTGATCGAGTATGCACGGAACGTGTGTGGGCTGGAAGATGCCGACAGTTCGGAGTTCAACCCGGCCACACCCCATCGGGTCATTTACAAATTGCGTGAGTTAAGGGGCATTGATGATTTAGGGGGCACCATGCGGCTGGGCGCCTATCCTTGCGTTCTTAAACCCGGCTCACGAGTGGCAAAGGCTTACGGTCAGTCTGAGATTTCAGAACGGCATCGTCATCGTTACGAGTTCAATCGCGAGTATGAGGAAACTCTGACAGCCAGCGGCCTGAAGATTGTCGGTACCTCCCCGGACAACAACTTTGTGGAAGTGATTGAGATCGAGGATCACCCTTGGTTCGTGGGCTGCCAGTTTCATCCCGAGTTCAAGTCCAAACCCCTGACGTCACATCCCCTCTTCAAGGCCTTTGTCGAGGCTGCGTACGCCAACCGGAAGACCCGCCTCTATCGCGAGGAAACAAGAGCAGGCGAACGGACTTCGGGTGAGTCCTTCACAACCCAGCCGTCGCTTAAATGAGCCTGTCAACCCAATTTGAGGTCGGCGGCGTCCGCATTGGCGGTGCCGCTGCGTCCTTTTTCCTCATTGCCGGACCCTGCGTGATTGAATCCGCATCGCATTGCTACTTCCTGGCTGAGGCTCTGGCGGGAATCTGCCGGCCACTCCAGGTGCCCTTGATTTTCAAAGCTTCCTTCGACAAGGCTAACCGGACCTCCGTGAAAGCTTTTCGCGGCCCCGGTATCGAGGATGGATTGGCTGTTTTGAAGGACATCCGGGCCCGACTTGGAATGCCCGTGCTGACGGACGTCCACGAACCCTGGCAGGTTGAGAAGGCGGCCGAAGTGGTGGATTGCCTGCAGATCCCGGCGTTTCTTTGCCGGCAGACGGATTTGTTGATTGCAGCCGCCCGCAGCGGCCGTACGGTGAATTTGAAGAAAGGTCAGTTTCTGGCCCCATGGGACCTGCAACCGGCAATCCAGAAAATTACCGACTCCGGGTGCCGCAAACTCCTACTCACTGAACGTGGAACGTGCTTTGGTTACAACAATCTGGTGGTCGATGTCCGGTCGCTGGGGATCCTCCGCAACACGGGTTTCCCAGTGGTGTTGGACGTAACGCACAGTCTGCAGTTGCCGGGAGGGAAAGGCGATTCCTCAGGTGGCCAGCCGGAGTTCATCGAGATCCTCGCTCGCGCCGGGGTGGCCGTCGGCGTTGACGGCCTATTCATGGAGGTTCACGACCGCCCCGACCAAGCTCTTAGCGATGGCCCAAATTCCTTGCCGCTTGGCTCCTTGGAGACGCTGCTCAAAAAGTTGATTCGCCTGCGGGCAGCTCTCGGTGAGCAAAGTTGACGATTCTGGTTTCGATTGCAGGTGACTCACGTTCATGACTAGAGATACCAAGATCAATTTTCGGTGTATTCCCAAAACGTCGGCGTTGCTCCTGGACTACCTTTACCAGTTTCCGCGGCTGGAGCCGTACTTCTCGTACCCCTATTCCCTCGATAGCTTCCGCCGGGACCAGATGACTGACGGGCATCTCCGCGCCGAGGACCGTGAACGTCTGTGTGAAGCCCTGCTCGACCAAAATCGGGGCTTTGGCGCGGGCGAGCGAACCCTGGAGAATATTCAGCGACTGAAGGATTTGGATTGCGTGGCAGTCGTCACGGGACAGCAGGCTGGGCTCTTCACCGGGCCGGCCTACACGGTGCACAAGGCCCTGACGGCGATCAAACTCTCCCTGCATTACGGTTGCCGGGGCCTTAAAGCGGTTCCTGTTTTCTGGATTGCCACGGAAGATCACGATGTCGCCGAAGTGGACCACTGCTATCTGGCCGACGAAAACGGCATCGTCCGTGTTCACTACGAGTCCAATCCCGACGATTTGCAGCGGCCTATCGGCAGCCTTCCTTTTGGGCCAACGATCGAGGATATCCTGCAGCAGTTTCTGGCGGTTCTGCCCGACTCCGAGTTCAAGCCGGAGCTGGAGTCATGGCTGAAAGATTCCTATCGTCCCGGCAATACCTTTGGGCAGGCCTTCGCACAGGTGTTCTCCCGTTTGTTTTCGAACTACGGCTTAATTCTCCTGGATCCCAGAGACCGGCGGTTCAGGGAGTCGTTGCAACCCTTGTTCAAGCGGGTGTTGCACAGCTGCGCGCGCTACCGGGAAGAACTAAAGGAGCGGAACCGAGGACTGGTTGCCTCAGGGTACCACGCGCAGGTGGAGTTGGACGACGACAGCACCTTCCTCTTTGTCGAAACCCGAGGCCGCAGGCAGCCTTTGCTCCAAAGAAACGGACGGTTGGTTGTGCGCGGGTCAGAGGATTCGAAAACGGTGGAAGAAGTGGACCAGTGGCTGGAGAACTCTCCGGAGGTCTTCAGTCCTAACGTGGTTCTTCGGCCCTTGGCCCAGGACACGCTCTTGCCCACTCTGACTTATGTCGCGGGACCGTCCGAGATCGCCTACCTGGCACAGGTGGAGCCGCTCTACCGCGACCAGGACCGCAAGATGCCCATCGTCTTTCCCAGAGCCAGCTTCTCCGTCATCGAGCGAAAAGCTGCCAAGGTCCTGGACAAATACCGGATTCAGTTCTGCGACGTTTTTCAGGGCGCCGAAACCGTGTTCAGGAAAGTCATCGAAACGACGGTCGATCAAAGCATCGCGAAACGATTCGATCAAATAGACCAAGATTTCAACCGCATGCTCTCGGAGCTTGAGGTCCCTCTCCGCAGCGTGGATCCGACGCTGGCGGAGGCTTTGAAGACAACCCAGCAGAAAGTCCTTTACCAGGTTACGAACCTCCGGACCAAGTTCATTCACGCTGAAAGCCGTCACCATGACGTGCTCACACGCCAGATCGAAAGAGTCTTGTCTCTGCTTTACCCCTTGAAGGCCCCGCAGGAGCGCCGGCTGAACATTTTCTATTTCCTCAGTCGCTACGGGATGGATTTTCTCGCTCAACTCTTTGACGAGATCGATCTGACCGATCCTGATCATCGCCTCCTCTATCTCTGATTCACGTCGAACGGCTCGCCCACCGCCACACAACGGCCAAGCCACCGACAAAGCAATTGCGCCCCCTCAAGCAAAGCGGTAAGATGCCGCCAATGTCAACACGTGGCAAGCTTGTGGCTGTTGTGCGCTAGGTTTGTCACTGAGCGCTTGGTTCAAGTGGGAGGTGTGTGATGAGCAGACAGGATGTTCCCCTCAGTGGAGGAACTGCAGCCGATTCGGGCCGCGTTGACATCAGCAAGGAAACCATCCTTGAGTATGAAAAGCGTAACACCAAGATGCTGGTGGCCGACGACGATGAATCCGTTCGGCACCTGATTCAGGAAATTCTGGAGAGCGAACACATCCCCGTGACCGTGTGCGCGGCCGGGCACGAGGCCCTTGACCTGATCAAACGCGAGGATTTCGGCATGATCGTCACCGACATCATGCTGAAAGATTTTGATGGAATGGGTCTGCTCAGGGCCGCCAAGGTCATCAATCCCGAAACCGACGTCATCATCGTGACGGGTTATCCCAGTGTGGAGACGGCCGTCACGGCCATGCGTTACGGTGCTGCCGAGTACTTCACCAAGCCTTTCGGTGTGGATCAACTGCGCGGGGCAGTGAACCGGTTGGTGGAAAAAAGGATCCTGGACCGCAAGCTTAAGGTTCAGCGGCACCAGATGGAAGTCCAGCGTTTCGACGGCGAAACCGGTCTGTTCAGTAACCGCTATTTTCACCTTCTTCTTTCTCACGAACTAAACCGTTGCGCCCGCTTCAAGCACCCCTGCGGATTGCTCCTTGCTCAAGTGACCGGCTTGAAGACACTCCAGGAATCGGAACTGGTCCAGGCTCGATCCAATGGCGACACCCTTCTGAAGAATCTGGCCCGCTTGTTCCGGGCCTGCTGCCGGCAGGTCGACTTCATCGCACGTTACGCTTACGATGAGTTTGCCTTCATCCTCCCCGAAACCGGCCAGGCCGGCATCGAGGTGGTCTCCTCCCGGGTGCGCCAAAAGCTGGACCTTCTCAACAAAGACTTGGCCGAGCGGGGAGCGACTTTGAGTCTCGGCGTTGTCTTCGGCAGTGCCGGCTTCCCCGATTCAGGGAACAGCAAGGATCTCGTTCTCTCAAAAGCTAGCCAGGAGTTAAGGGGGAGTTCAGCCTGAGCTTTCTCTCCATGACGGTTCCCGCCCTGGGTGTCTACGTCCACGTTCCTTTTTGCGCCACCAAGTGTGATTTTTGTCATTTTTCCTCCGGAGTCTACTCGCAAAAACTGATTGATCCCTATTTCCAGGCGGTTCGGCAGGAGATCCGGAACTGTGCGGAGATTCTGCACTCGCTCAACGTCCACCCTATCAAGGGACCGCTTTGTGTCGATTCTGTGTATATCGGCGGTGGGACTCCGACTCTGGTTCCTCCCCAACACCTCGGTGAGATCATGCGGGTTTTGAGGGAAACCTTCGAGCTTGCCCCTGAGACCGAGACGACCCTGGAGGCCAACCCGGGGACGCTCGATGCCGACAAGATCTCTTGGTATCGGGACATGGGTGTCAATCGCATCAGCATGGGGGTTCAATCCTTCCAGGACGACTTGCTGAGAGCCATCGGACGCAGCCATTCTGTGGCCGACGCCGTCGAGACCTACAGCCTGCTGAGGAGCGAAGGGTTTTCCAACATCAGTCTGGATCTGATTGCTGGGTTGCCGGGCCAAACCGCGGTTCATTGGGAGCAGAACCTGGATGCAGTCTGTCATCTGCGCCCCGATCACCTTTCGTTGTACCTGCTTGAGATTCATGAACGGACGCGCTTCGGGAAGCGGTACCGGGAGGATGGTTCCAATGGTCTTCCGGCCGAGGAGGAAGTGGAGGAGTTCTATTTGCGCGCGGTCCAAAACCTGGCGTCAGCCGGCTATCATCACTACGAGATCTCCAACTTCTCCCGGCCGGGAAGGGAATCCCAGCACAACCTGAAATATTGGACCGACCAGCCTTACCTGGGATTTGGATGCAGCGCTCACTCCTATCTCTCGAAACGTTGGTCGAACCAGGCCCAGCCTTCGCGCTATGTTGAGGAGATCCGGCAGAACGGTCAGGCGGTGGAGTCTTGCCTGGAGCTGAGCGTGGCTCAGCGCGTCGAGGAGACCCTGTTTTTGGGTCTGCGCCTCAGCAGAGGCGTGAACCTGAGAAGCTTTCGATCGCGATTCGGCTTCGATTTGCGGGACCGGCTGAGCGGTGTCATCGGAAGTCTGCAACATGGAGCCTTGATCCAACTTGAAGACGATTGGCTGCGTCTCACCACGAAGGGCTTTCTGGTGTCGAACGAGGTTCTCACTGAACTCATGACTTCTCTGACCTAATTCCCGCAGGAGGACTGGATATGGATGGGGGCGCACCACTCCGTTTCAAACAAAGCGGGTCTCTGAAAGTCATTCGATGGGACGTGGGGCAGTGGGTTGTGCTGGCGCTTTGGGTTTCAGGGTGTGGGCTCCTGTTGGGTCAGGACAAGCCCGATGAGGTTGCATTAACTCCCGAGCTGCTGCAATCCCTTGAGCCCAAACTGTCCAAGCCGGCCGAGTTGAAGCAGATGCGCATCTTGGACCGGTTGACCCACGGACACGGCCGGTTCCTGAGAGTGGAGGGGAAAAGCCGAAAAAGCTTGCTTCTGGCCATGGACGCTTCTGCTCGGCAAATGGTCCGGCTGTTCGACCTCTCTGAGTTCGACTTGAAAGATTCAAAACTGGCTGGAACCTACCACTTCAATGGGATCCTGTCGAAACTGGAACGGATTAAAGACGGAACCATTGAGGCCTGGGTCACCCATGCTCGGTTGTCCTCGGGACCCGGGACGCCTTATTCGTCGGGCGCTCAGGAGTTCTTCCAGCGCGTGCAGGAATTCGAACAACGCAACCAGGATATTCGGGGCGCCTCCGCTGAACAGGTCCCCTCTGTGGAATCGCCGAAGCAGGAACCAGCCCAATCAGCGCAGGTTCCAGCAGCCGTTCAGCCGAAACCGGAGCCGGCGAGTTCAAGTGCGGCTTCTGCGGATACCGCCGCTCAATCTGCCCAATCCGAGAAAGAGATTGAGGAGGAACCCCGGCCACGAAGTCGTCCGGTACTGATGCGGAGGGACCGCAAGGGATCGCAGGCGCCGGGCGAAGGCTCGCGAAGGGAACCGACCGGCGACAGCTCCGCTTCCACAACAGCTCCTCCGGCATCAGAGGACCAAGGGGCTATCCAGATGCCTGATGATCAGGATGTCGTCATTTATCGCCGGAAACCTCGCGTGGGGGGAAGCGAATCCGCCCCCGTTGCCCCTCCACCCCTGATCCGGCGGACACCTCAACCTTCATCCGTTTCTCAAAAGTACCCCGAGATGGCCTTCATTTCAGAGGGATATGTGAACCTGGGTTCCAACGAAGGAGGGGATGCCGAAAAACCGGTTCACCGGGTACTCATTCCCGCATTCTTCATCGATCGCTACGAGGTCACCAACGAGGAGTTCAAGAAATTCTGCGATGCGACCGGCAACGAACCGCCGCCATCCTGGAAGAACGGCACGTATTCTCCGGGCACTGAAAGACATCCAGTTGTCGGGGTGAGCTGGTCGGATGCCCGGGCGTTTGCCAGCTGGGCTGGAAAACGGCTGCCCACGGAAGCGGAGTGGGAACGAGCTGCCAAGGGACCCCATGCGTTTCAGTATTCCTACGGCAACGGGTACGACGCCGGCAAGGCCAATACGGCCCAGGGCAAAACGACTCCGGTGGGGTCTTTCTCTCCCAGTCTCTGGGAGCTCTATGACATGACAGGCAACGTCAATGAGTGGACCAGCTCATTGTTGAAGCCTTACCCCTATCAAAAAGATGACGGAAGAGAGGACCCTGACGCCGAGGGCCCTCGCGTTTTAAGAGGAGGCAGCCATTCCAGCGGCCAGGAGAACTCGCGTTGCTTTGTGCGCTTGGGCAGTTCACCGGATCAGGGAGGGCCTTCCGATGGATTTCGCTGCGCTCGCGACGCGCGGTAGCCCCGTTTCTCCCGCGCAAGCCTTGAGTGACAGTTTCTCAAAACCCGCCGTGCGGTGGACCGTTGCACTGTTGTCTTGTTCGCCAGTCTGTCATGAGCCTCCCCGTTCGAACCGGGAGGCTCAATTCATTCCAGGAGGTTAGGTGTGCTCGTTACCACAACGCATAACATCGAGGGAAAGGAAATCACGCAGTATCTGGGACTCGTCAGTGGCGAGGCCATCCTGGGTGCCAACCTCTTCAAAGACATCTTTGCCGGGATCCGGGACATTGTGGGCGGACGTTCTGCAGCGTACGAGAAAGAGCTGAGAAAAGCCAAAGAGATCGCTCTTCGGGAGATGGAGGAGCAAGCCAAGGCGCTGGGCGCCAACGCGGTGGTGGGAGTGGACTTGGATTATGAGACCCTAGGGCAAGGGGGCGGGATGATGATGGTGAGCGCCAGCGGTACGGCTGTGATCTATCGCAGTTAGAATCATTCCCTCGAGACATCCCGTAATGAAATGCTGACTGACTGCGGATGCCGTTCTGACGGAGCCCCGTCTTTCCCGCACAGATACTCCTGTTTCGGGCCGGTGCGGGATTCCAGGTCTGTTGGAAGAAAGGGAGCCTATCGGAATCGAACACGAACCGATTGCACCTGTCTGGGAGCGACGGGCACCGATGCAAGACCATCTTTGATGGCGAGGGGGAGTCCGTCCACCTCGACCGGGTTGGTGAGGTTGGCCGAATGAGGAGCCACTGCGACGAAGCGGAGGGGAACGGACTCGTCTGAGGTGCCGAGATTGTGCAGTCGAACGATCACTCCCTGGCCATCCTCCGCCGGCTTCAATGTGCAACGCACCGGCATGTTCTCCGGCACCTCCAACAACCGTCCTGACGGCTCGCCTGTCCGTATCCGATCTCGGAGCACCACGAGGGGTGTACTGGCTTCCCGGCTGAAACAGTCCGCCTGGCTATCGTTTACCAGGCCGGCGTGAGTGGTCAGGCGGTAGCGCAGCGGAATCTCGCCACCCTGGCTGGCTTTGAAGTTCACCATCCAGTGGTTGTTCATGGCCCAAGACATCACGGTTGGGCCTTCTGGTTTCAAATCCGACATCCAGCGCCCCGTGGTGATGCCGCCCAGCTGAACCAGTGGTGCGTCCAACGGCGCCACCGTGACACCCCGTTCGCCGTCACTGACGTCCACCCAACGCTGGATCGGATACCAATCGCGTACCGTCCCGGGCAGTTGATCGTCGTTCGGAGTGCAGGGCACCCCATTCAGATCGAGTCGAAACCGCGGTGCGCCCAGCCTGAACGGGAAAGCGATAAAGACCGCTTCCGGATCGGTGCAATGCTCTTTGTCAACCAACCAGTCCACTCCCAGAGCCTTCACACCACTGTCTAACCAGAAACGACAACGCCCCCAACGAATGCCCGGAGCCTGAATTCGAACCTCGATGCTGGCCCGGCCGTTTTCGATGACGGGTGGATCGACTTCAACGCGATCGGCAACAGCTTGACGGAATGGCGTGTCGGTGCTCCAGGTTCCGAAATCCTCCAAGGAAAAGTCCATTTCGAAGATGGCCTCGCGCCCAGCGGTCGAATCCACTCGCTCGTACACGTATTGTCCGATCTGCCAGCCTCGGTAGGTCCCAGCGAAATCGAAATTCAGTTCCTTGTCGAGCCATTCCATCACGGCCCCGGTTTTGGGATGGACCCTCACACGATAGTGAGCGTTTTCGATGAGATGGGTCCCCGTATTCAGATCCTCTTCGGGAACGCCCGAAGAAAGGGGCAGAAAAGCAAATCCCATTCCGGGTACATGGCCCACGATGCGCCGGGGACTCGGTTGGGGACGATTGCCGCCCCAGGGGATGCCCCGAGGGAAAAAACAGTCCAAAATGCCGGCCGGTGCCGCGTTCCCGCGGATCTCAGGTTCCTCAACGAAGGCGCGGCGATCCCAGGGTAGGGGGTTGATCACGAGTAGTTCGCTGGCAGCGGATGAGGGATAGGCCTTTTCCGGGGCGAGGTTCCCCATGTTGAACACGCCTTCAGGTCCTGCCGTTGAGCACAGGTCGGCGAGACTCACCGAAGACCGGGCCAGAACATCATGACATTCCAGGGATGCTGTGTAGGCGAAGGCCGCCTTCCGGTTCCACTGGGACTTGCTGAACAGAGCGTTGGGAGCCGCGACGCTCGAAAACGCTCCCCAGGTGTGCTCGTCATACAAGGTCATGGCTTCATAAGCCTGTGCCAGCCGAGCCGAATCCCAGCTTCCTACTCCCAGTGCGGTCAGCCAGGCCCCGCAAGCTTCGGCACTCAGCATTGCTTCGTGAGTGGTGCGGTTCAATCCGGTCTCGTAGGCGCTGGATGCCACGCCATCGCACCACCAGTCTGTCCAGTCTCCGCGCCAAGTGCGCAAGCGATCCGCAAACCCTTGGCGCAGACGACGGCCGAACTCTCGGAGCGTGATCATCTCCAGCCTGGGGACTCGCTTCGCGGCATTCCAATCTCGAACGAAATCCGGCATTCGCGGATCCGGCGGGCCGTTGTCAACCCGCATTGGATGGGTGGCTTCGCAGCACAGAAAGTCGAAAGGATAATCCGGGTCCGCCTCCAGTTTAGCCAGTAACGGAGGTAAAAACTGGTCGACAAAACGCCAATCGCCCAGGCCGGCGATACTTCGGCCAAACAAGTAGTGATAGCCGTTCCAGACCAGGACCTTTCCTCCCGCCGGTCCTTCCCACCAAAAGGCCGCCGGCCGAGGTTTTGGAGCGCCACCTCGGATGGGGTTCACCGCCAGCGTCAGAAACCCTATGCCTAGAGCCGCCAGCAGATCGGCAAACAGCCAGCTGATGCCGTTCACGTCATCCTGCATCGCTGCTTGAACCGTGAGGCCGTAGTCCTCTTTCAGGCAGCGAACCGGATACAGACTGCGATGCATTTGTTCCACATTCAGCAGTGGAGTGAGGTTGTATTGCATGCCCGCAATGTCGATGGCGCCGCGCGCATGCCAGGTCCGGAAGCGCTCCCGCTGGGGGGCCGATGCGCCTTTCAGATATTGCAGCAAAGGTCCCGTGGTCTCACAGACCCAGCAATAACGGGCTCCTTCCGGGTAGTCGGCGGTGCGCTCGATCAGGTCCAAAGCCTGTTCGATGAATTCCGCATGCTGGCGAAAACAGACGTCCTGAAAGTCGGTGAAGCCGATGTCGGTGTGGCTGTGATTGATGACGTAGAGGGTCCGGATAGGCTGCATTGGGGGTTCCTTTCGAAGGGCATCGAATGGCAGACTACCCAGTTGGTAGCTTACGGTCCCACCGGCTGGGCGTTGAAGAATCCGCTGGTGTTGCCGGAGGTGCTGTACACCCGGGAAACAGCGATCACAGCGAGTTCGGACAGGGAGCGGATTTCGATAGGACCAAAACTGCGAGTAGCGCCGATGTCCTGCAGAATGTTGTCGGTTACGAAAAAGCCTTGAGCCGGTATCAGGATCGTCTTTGTGCCGGTCACGTCCCCACTATCCTCTGCTTCGCCGCTCCGGGCGGTCAGCTGCACGGTATTGGGAGCCGGGTTGGGATTCACGACAACCAGTGTCGAACGAAAGTTGGTGTTCGCTGAGGATTTCAGGAGCAGGGTTGGGCTGCCTGCGCCAAAGCTGGTCTCGATGCTAGGATCCTGGCTCATGTTATCAATCTGAGTGGCAAAGGCCCTGACGGACTGTGTCGACGTAATCCTTAAGTACCCTTGGAGCTGCGTCACCGGCGCACTGCTCGACTTGCTCACCAGAAACCTGACCACGTTGTTGATTTGGAACATCCCTAGTGGGGGCAAGACAACGGGCTCAACCGTTGAACCAAGTTCTGTCCCGTCTGCGCCCATCAATGTCACGTGAATGCTCGCATTCTGAGAACTCATATTGTTCAAGCCCAGATTGGTCCGGAAATCGTCAGTGTCGATAACGAAGGGAATGATTTCATTAACCGAGCCGGAATTGCTGGGCTGGGCCACAAAAAAGCCGGCCGTATTGGCATTGACCCCGGACACTTGCGACACGGCGGCCAGTGAGGCGCCGTTTGTCGAGCGGATTTCAACCGGGCCAAATGAGTCGTTCACACCCAAGGCCGCCAGGAGATTGTCGTAACGGACAAATCCGTTTCCGGGAATAGTCAGACCCGTCAAAGGAGAGCCTGTTGGCGAACCGGTCTGACGGTCCAGCGCCGTCAAGGTGACTGCGGCGGGAGTCGCTGAAAGATTGAGCACTACCAGGTTCGAGCGAAACGGCCCGGTGTTGGTCGCGGATTGAAGGATCAGACGAGTACTCCCTTGCTGCGCCCCCTCCATGATGCTGGGGTCTCCACTCACGTTGTCGATTTCCGACAGAAAGGCCTGCACGGGTTGGTTGGAGACCAGAACGAGCGACCCCTCCCTTCCTGACAGTGTTGCCGAACCTTCCAGCTCACGGAGGATGCTGTTCTTCTGCATGAATCCATTCGCCGGGACCAGGATGGGAGCCGACTGATTCAGCAGTAACCCGTTGCGGTCAAGCTGCTGAACCGTAACCGTGGCAGGAGTCGGGCTGGGATTGTTGATGCCGAGGTTGGAACGGAAGAAAACGGTGTCCGACGCAAACGGGATGCGCAGTGCATTCTGGGGAACGACTGCCGGGCTCAGCTGTTGAAAGGAGTAACTATTGGGCAGCACCGCCGGCTGGGCGTTGGGATTGGCCACAGCCACATTGACGGTACCAGGAGAGGCCGGTGCAGTGCGCGCCACGATGAGGTTGGAACTGAGGACCTCCACTTCGGCGGCCGGAACGGCACCAAATGTCACACTGGCGCCGCTCTGAAAATTGGCCCCCGAGATGAACACGCGAGTGTCGCCTTCGGAGGGGCCGGTAGTGGGCAGCAGGCTGCTCACGGTTGGCACGACCGGCAATCCGTTCAGAGTCGGATCGATGCTGGCAAGACCATCGGTCCACTGTGTGAAAAACTGGAGCCAGCGGCTGCGGATGCGTGCCAGCTTCTCGATTTCAGCCGACGAGGGCGAAGTGCCACGACGCACCAGAAGGACGAAGGCCTGGCGGAAAACCTTGGGCGAGTTGGTCCAGTCGGGAATGCGGGGCCCGTGAGCCGCAATGATGTCCTGCACCGTAACGATGCGCTTGAGGCCCGAAAAGGATACGCTAATACGAGGTGCGCTGGCGGCAGTACTGCCGGTTCCGGTCACATCGTCCACAAAGAAGGATGGTTCTACGTCCGACGCCGGCCGCAGTCCCATCAGGTACTGATCCAGGCGGCTGTAACGCTCCGTCGCCCCGACAGTCGTAAACGTCCCGTTGCCGTTGTCGCGAATCTTGTTCCCTTCGAGAAACGAGCCTTCCGAGTTGAAGAAGAAACTCCAGTGACTTTCATCTCGACCCAACAGATCGCTGCTGTTCACGGAGCCATCACGAAATCGGACGAAGGCCAACCAGCGATGGCCGGCTTCGTGTGCAACGATGTCGAGAGTAGTATTGGTGCCGAGGAACTGAATGTCCGGGTTATCCGGGTACTCGGCCAGCTGGTTCATCACCATCAGGCTCTCCAGCTTGCCCTGACTGCCGTAGAACCTGGAATTGTCTGAAGGAGGCAGCCCGACGCCTTGGACGGCGTTCTTGATGTTCAACTGGAAGGCAAAGGCTCCGTCCAGATTGAAGGGGAAATTGGTGAAAAACGTAATCTGATCGAACTCGTCGGGATGGGTTAGATAGAACAGCTTGGTCAACTGGGTCAGGTCCACCTCCGTGAACTGCGAGAAACGCTCGGCAACAGGGCCAGTCACAGCACCTACCGTTGAGGCGAAATCCACAATGGAGACTTCCAGGGCGCCGGCGCCTCCGGACCATCCGACGATTCCACTCGTGGAACCAATCTGACCATAGGTGAATTGAAACGACCCGTCAGCGAACAGGATGGCCTGAAACGTGTTCTCCGGGCTGACACCGGAGAAGGCGAACTCACGAACTCGATTCCAGGTCACGATGAGCCGGTCGCTCAGCAGGTTGTAGTAGATCTCACCACTCGGCACTTCCGGATTCAGGTCCGCCAAAAAAGGCGCCAACCGAGGCGGACCGCTATTGAGCCGGACCAGGTCCCGGGGATCGATGGCCTTGTCGCCTTGAGTGAACGTCAGGTTGCCGTCCGAATTGACGAACACACTTGCGTACTGGGTTCCGAAGAAAGAAAAACGGAAGTTTGCCGGGAACGTCACCTGAAAGAAGTCGTCATCTGCCAGGTTCAGCCGTGTTCCGAAGTTCGTGTCCAGAGCGCCGTTTTGGACCGTCACGTTGTAGCTGCCGGATCCTGCCGGTGTGAGCCTCAGAGTTCGATTGGTCAGGTCGAAAAGATTGGCCGGGATGACCGTATTCCCGTTGTCCTCCAGGACGGCAATCCCGTCAACATCTTGAGAAATACCGCTGGATTCCGTGAGTTGCTGGCGAGCGTGAAGAGCGCGAGCCACGGGGCGCAGGGAAGCGGCTTTACGAAGTTCATGATCGAGGCGCCCGGCATAGGTGCCACAAAAGCTGTGTTGCTTTGGAATGGCCCGCGGCTGGCGACTGGTTTCGGCCGTCAGCTGGGAGCCGGCACAAAGAATCAGTAGGACCAGGATGAAGTTTCGTTTCATGATTTTGAGTACAGCAGAATTTCAGGTGTCGGGCAAGACGCAAGTCCACCCCGCAGGCACGTTCTAGGCCTTACCGTCAGGATTGAACGACCATTGAAGGAAGAGAAGAGATTCAACTTAGTGGCGGTTCGACGGCGAATCCGGCTCACGGCTATCGATGTTTGAGCTCGGATTTCGCTTCAGTTTGGGAGGCCCTCCCTCCCCGAGGTCCGATTCCGGCAAGTTCAGCTCATTGGGATGGTTCTTCCTCTTGAGCACAGGGCGGCTGGAGTCTGAGTGCAGGGGGGATCGATTCTCGAGCGCCGCCAGACGGGCTTTGACCCGGTCGAACTCCGAAGTGTTCAGCACGTACTCGCTCCGTTCCGGCAGGTACTGCTGGATGTTTTCCTGAGACTGGGCAATCCGCTTTCCTGTGGGAGGATGACTGGAAAAGGCTTTTGCCAGCAGCCCTGGCTTCTTCTTTTCCTGGGCTCGGAGTCGCTCAAAGAAGGTAATGAAAGCACCGGGATCGTAGCCGGACTTGTGAAGGTATTGAAGTCCGAGGAAGTCGGCCTCGTGCTCTGATCCCCGGCTGAAGCGCAAGAACTGGAGCGGCACCAAGAAGCCGGCCGCCTGACGAATGCCATAGCCAATCGGGCCCCCGACAAAAATCAAGGGGATCGATAGGAAGTTGAAGAGCTGTCCCTTGGATAGCTGTTCGGTGCCGTGGCGAGCAGCCACGTGAGCGATCTCGTGGGCCATGACGCCAGCCAATTCGGCTTCCTCTCCAGCCGCCTGAAGCAGGCCCGTGTTGATGTAGAAGTAGCCCCCGGGCAGGGCCATGGCGTTGATCTCGTCGGACTCCAGCACCCGAATGACAAACGGAACCGTGGCATCGGAATTGCGCACGAGGTTTTGGCCCAACCTGTTGACGTATTCGCTGACGATGGGATCGTCGAGAACCTTGTAGTTCCGCTCGACCTCCAGCGCCAGCTGTCTGCCCAGCGCCATCTCTTTCTCCAGCGACATGAAATTCATCTGGCCTTGGTTGATATTCCGAACTCCAATGTTTTCGATATCGGTGTGTTTGGGTTCAGAGAGGGCTAAGTTTGGCGCGCTGATAGCCAGCAGCAAGGACAGCGTTGACAGGCGACTGCAGCGGGATGTGCAAAGCGGTTGCATACCCTTACTTTACAACACAAGTAAAGGCACGACAAACGAGGCGGGCGGAGGAGAGCCACAGGGGCCCTTTGCAGGCCAGAGGCGAAACGAAGTACGCAGCCTTTGGATAGCGGTGCTTACAAACCTGCCAGCAGGCGCCAGAACTGCGCCACCAGGAAACAGACAGAGAATCCCAGGGCCACTGGGAGGAGGGCCGAGACGGCGGTCCACCTGGCGCTACCCGTCTCCTTGTAGATCGTGTAGAGCGTGGTGGAACACGGATTGTGAAGCAGGCTGAACAGCATGAGATTGACCCCGGTCAGGGTGGTCCAGCCACCTGCCCGAAGCACCTCTGCCGTCGCCGAGGCCGAATCCAGTTCGAACATGACTCCCGCTCCCGAGCCAATTCCGGTGAGGCCCGCACTGACGACGGTCAGCATCAAGACGGTCGGGATGACGATCTCATTGGCGGGAATGGCAATGATGTAAGCCAGCAGAATCACACCGTTCAACCCGATGAGCAGACCCACGGGGTTAAGCATACGGATGGTGTGCTCGGCAAGGCTCTCGCCACCCAGCTGGAGGTTGGAAATCAGCCAAATGACTCCACCAGCGGGCACCGCCCAAATGACGGCTCGCCAAAGGACGATGATCGTGCGATCGACTAGGGAAGTGTAGATCGTCTGAAGCAACCGTGGAGGGCGATAGGGGGGAAGCTCCAGGCTGAACGCGGAAGCCTGTCCCCGCAGCCAGGTGTTGGACAAAACCCATGAAACGAAGAAGGTACAGATCACCCCCAAAACGACGATGCCCATCACGGCGCTAGCCGAAATGAGCCCGGCCCATTGGGGCGCCACCAGGCTCCCTATGAAGATCGAGGCAATCAGAATCTGAGTCGGCCAACGTCCGTTGCAGATCGCAAAATTATTGGTGATGATGGCGATCAGGCGCTCTCGAGGGCTGTCAATGACTCGAGTGGCCACCACTCCGGCCGCGTTACAGCCGTAACCCATGCTCATGGTCAGCGCCTGCTTGCCGTGGGCTCCCGCCCGCTTGAACAGGTGATCGAGGTTGAAAGCCACTCTGGGCAAATACCCGAAGTCTTCCATTAACGTGAAGAGCGGGAAGAAAATGGCCATCGGCGGCAGCATCACACTGACTACCCAGGCCATCGCCAGGTACACACCATCGATGAGGAATCCGCTGAGCCACCATGGCAAGCCCACCCCTGTCGCCAAACTCTTGAGCGCGGGATGAAGGGTGTCGAGCAGGAACGCCGAAAGCAAACGGGAGGGGAAATTGGCCCCGGAAATAGTAATCCACAGGACCACAGCCAGGAGGGCCACCATGATGGGGAAGCCGAACAGACGGCTCGTTACCAGACGGTCGATGGTGCGGTCCCAGTCGAAGCGCGCCGGCCGTCCGCTCCGAGTGACAGCTCGATTGGCAATGCGGGCGGCCTCCTTGTAAAGCGCTTCCATTAAGGAGTCATGCAGGTTGGAACCGACTTCCCACCGCATGGTGGCGGCCGTGTTCAGGATTTCCTCCGACCGTGGTTTGGTATTCATGACAATGTCTCCGCGGGCTGGCGACCTTCACGGGGCATCCGCATGGCAACAACCCGGTTCAGATCCCCAAGCTCCCCTGAGCGAACAGCCTCAGTGATGTGCGGATCTCCATCCAGCAGACGCAGGGCGACCCAGCGGGCATTTGGCAAAGCCGGAAATGCGGACCTGATCCGTTTGACCAGTTCCTGAATCGCCCGCTTGAGAGCGGGGGGCTCGTTCTGAATCCGATGCGGCTTGCAGACCAAAGCGCCCGTGGCGATGTCGTCGATGGTTTGAAGTAGCTGAGGGATCCCCTCACCTTGCCGAGCTGCCGTGGGAACCACCGGGATGCCCAACTCGCGGGCCAGGATCCGATCGTCAACCTGGAGATTGTGCCGTCGAGCTTCGTCAATCAGGTTGAGGCAGAGCACCGCGCGATCCGTGATTTCCAGCACCTGCAGTACGAGATTCAGGTTTCGCTCCAGGCGGGTGGCATCCGCGACAATAACGGTGACGTCGGGCTGCCCGAAGAGAATGAAGTCGCGAGCGATTTCTTCGTCTGTACTGGTTGATAACAGCGAATAGGTTCCCGGCAAGTCCACCACCTTGTACCGCCGACCTCGATATCCGAAGCCCCCTTCTGCCCGAGTTACCGTCTTACCAGACCAGTTACCCGTGTGCTGCCGCAATCCGGTCAGGCTATTGAACACGGTGCTCTTTCCTGTGTTGGGGTTCCCAGCCAGCGCGACCACAAAGTCGTAGCTCTCCATGTTGACCCCCAGCCTCTTCAGGTTGGCCGGGTGGTGGGCCGGACAGGTCTCGCAAGCCGGGAGAAGTTCATTTCGGTTCACTGAACGGCCTCCTTGTGGAGCGGAGAGATGTGCACCAGACTGGCTTGATCTTGTCTCAATGCGATCAAGGTCTCACGTACCCGGTAGGCAATGGGATCTCCGGCCGGACTGGTCATTTCTGCTTCAATCAGGGTGCCTGGCACAATCCCCAAGTCCATCAATCGCCGGCGCTCCAGACCCCGGCAGGAACGGGAAATACCGGTCACCGTCGCTTTCTCCCCAGGCTTCATAACCGATAGCGTCTGGAAAGGTCCTTCCATTTGGTGATCGCCCACCGGCTGAACCACTGAAACATTAGCGGCCATAATGGGGGCCAGGACGTGCTCTTCTCCGTCTCCCCAAAACCGAATACGCTCGGGAGTCACTTCGGCCACCTGAACTCGCATGCCAGGATGCAACCCCTCAGCCACCAGCTGGGCATAGACGGCTTCAGGCTCATCTTCCACGTGGACGATGTCGGCCAGTTGACCCACGGCCAAAGCCGTTAAGGGCTGGCCACGACGAGGCGGTAGATCCCCAAACTGGGTAGGAATGGGGTCGCCGTGAGGATCGTAGGGGGGATTGCCCATCTGTGCTGCCAGGGCGTCGGCTTGGGCCACGGTCAAAGCGTGCTCCTGGTGCTCGGCTTCTCGGTGCCAGTCAGCCTCGCTGAGGCCTGTTTCATCGGAAAGGTACCGTTCCCACAGGCGGTGGGCCCGAATAACACGAAGTGCGTAGTCCCGTCCGCTCGGAGTCAATTGCACCCGTCCTTGCCGAGATTCGATCAGTTCACGACCTTCGATGCGTCGCAGCAAATCGGCAGCTTCGTCGCCCGAGACTGCCAGCGCGCCTGAGACGCTTTGGACGGTGGCCTGTCGTTGCTGGTACTCACAGTCATACAGATGCTTGAGCGCGTCCTCAATGAGGACTCGCTCTGACATGTGTCTGATGCGATACCACTTCCAAAAATAACCGGCACCGGGTCGAAACAGGAAATACAGCAAAGCACCGACAACACCTGCCACTGCCAATGCCAGACGAGGATCTGTCACAGAACCTCCTCAACGCCGCTCCGGTGCAGAAGTGAAGGGTTCGAAACCAGCCGGTTCTCCGGAACGGTCATCTCGCAGTTCGGTCGGTAGATCGTACCGCGCTACACAGTCTTAACCGGGTCGCCGCGCCGGTTAGTGGGACATCCTGCGACGCCGACCTTTTTCTCCCATTGAAACGCGGGATCGGACCACATCCCCGGCCAAACCCTTCCCATTGGGTTGCTCGTCAGTTGCCAAAACATGAACGCTCTTTGCGGCCTCCACCCCCAGGTGCAAGCAGCCCTCCTTTCCATCCAACTGCAATTTCAGGGGACCCTGGAAGGGAGCCCGCTCCAGGAGCGTGAGCCGGGCATGGGGAACCAGCCCTTCCCGCTCCAGGTAAGACAAAAACTCCGGATTGCTATTGGTCACCTTGCGAACGGCGTAGTCTCCCAAGGGCGCCTCCGCCAGACACACATCGTTTTCCACCTCACGAAAACCCTGTGCGTCCGGGATCACCTCCCCATGGGGGTCTTGCACTGGGTAGTTCAAGAGAGCGTCGACGCGTTCCACAAAGAAGTCGGAAACGACGTGCTCCAGAAGCTCAGCCTCCTCGTGCACCTCGTCCCACCCGTAGCCCATGATGCGGTGCAGAAAGAGTTCGATCAGGCGGTGGCGTCGCAGAATCTTCAGGGCCACGGCGCGGCCCTTTTCCGTCAAATTTGCACCGTAGTAAGGCCTGTACTCGAGCAACCCCGCTTTTTGCAGCTTTCGAAGCATGTCGGTCACAGTTGCGTCCGCGACATCGAGGGCTCGCGCTACGTTGGACGTGCTGGCCTTCTCATTTCGGTCCTCCATCTGAAGGACTGCTTTCAAGTAATCTTCAACGGTGCTCGAGATCATGCCACCCTCCTTCAAAAACTAGGTTTAGAGTAATCTAAAAATCAGCGAAATGCAAACCTTGGAATGCTGTGAGTGTGGTGTTGAAGGGGACAGCGGAGAAAAAGCTTGACAGGCTTTTTAGATTCATCTAAAAATTGATTTCTGTCAACGAAAGGATAGGATACGAGTCGTCTGAATCACGGAGGGAGAATGTTGCGAAATTGCGCGGGCGTGGGGCTGTTGGGGGTGTGGCTTTCCTCGACTGCCATGGCTCAGGTAACCGCACAGGTTCATGGGCTGGTGACGGATCCTGAGGGGGCTGCCGTTGGAGCGGCGCGAGTGACTCTTTCGCACGCGTTGAATGGCTATCGGCAGGAAGTTGTCAGCGCGGCCGACGGTACCTTCCAGCTGGTCAACATCCCTTTCAACACGTACGTCCTGACCGTGGAAAAATCGGAATTTGTCTGCGATCCACGAACGCTTTCTCTGCGGTCCAACCTGCCCATGCACGTTGACGTCTCGCTTCGCTTGGCCGAACGCATTGAGACGCTGACGGTAGGGGAGTTTGATCGCGAACTGTTGGTTGAGCCCGAGGTCACGGGGACTCGAGCCGCCCTGGATTCGTCTTCGATTGAGCGGTTTCCATCCCAGGCCGGTAGCCGAGGACTGGAGTCGGCTTTGCTGAGTCTTCCCGGCTTTGCGGCCAATGCAAATGGCGCAATTCATCCGCGAGGGGCTCACAACCAGATGACCTACGTCATTGATGGCATGCCGATCAGCGACCAGTTGACCGGATCGTTCGCCAACTCAGTGGACCCCAACATCATTCAGTCGCTGGAACTCTTCACCGGGAACATCCCCGCCGAGTTTGGCAGCAAAATCTCGGGCGTGGCCAGCGTCACCACCCGTTCGGGGTTGGGGCGAGGCAGGACACACTCGGGGAGCGTTCAGGTGGGAGCCGCCCAGTTTGGGGTGCTCTCCCAGGTGACCGAGGTGGCGGGTGGTTCTGACCGGGCCGGTTACTTCGTCGCCATTCACACGTTGAAAAGCAATCGCTACCTGGATCAGGTGTCGCTCGACAACTTGCACAACGGAGGGAACTCCGAGCGCGCGTTTGCCCGTTTCGACTTTCACTCCAGTCCGAACAACCTGTTTCGCGCCAACTTGATGATGGGGCGTTCGTCCTTTCAACTAGCCAACCTGAGGTCACAGCATGCTGCCGGGCAGCAACAGCGGCAGTTGTTGAGGGACTTCTCCGGATCCCTGGGATGGGTTCGTACTCTCAGCCCGCGATCCACGCTTGACAGCACCATCTCGTACCGTAGCACGATTGCTCAGCTGTTCCCCAGCCCGGGAGATACTCCTGTAACGGCAGCCCAAGCAAGGCACCTGTCCTCGGCGACTTTTTCAACCCGGTACAACACTTTGAGGGGAAGACACAACTTTCGGATTGGGATCGACTTTCTGTATTTTCCAGTGAGTGAGAACTTCTCGTTCGGCATCACCGATCCCCGGTTCAATGATCCAGAAAGATCGGGCTACATTCCAACCTTGCTCGCCCATGATTTGAGTCGGGGAGGACGCCTGTTTGATTTTTCCGACAAAAACGCCGGCAGGCTTTATACCGGGTTCGTGCAGGACTCCGTAAAATGGAATCGACTGACATTCTCGTTGGGTCTTCGCTATGACGCGTACCGCTTTCTGGTTCGAGGCAACCAGTGGCAGCCGCGCATCGGAGTATCGTTTCATCTGCGCGAGACGGGCACCGTCCTGAGAGCTTCCTACAACCGCAACTACCAAACACCGCCCAACGAAAACTTGCTGCTATCCAGTTCGGAGCGTTCCAGCGTGCTGGTTCCCGTGCACGTACGCGAGACCTTGGGAGGGGCGTTGATTCGGATCCGGCCGGAACGCCAGAATGTTTTTGAAGCCGGCTTTCAGCAGGGGCTAGGGGATCGGTTTAGCTTGGACGCAGCGGTTTACCACAAGAACTCGGTGGACATGCAGGATAACGACAATTTCTTCAACACGGGGATCATCTTTCCCACGGCGCTGAAACAGGCGCGCGTGAATGGCGCCGAGGCGCGGCTTGTGGTAAGGCCCACACACGGCCTTTCCGGTTCTCTGAGCTTGACCCACTACCATGCGGTGGTGACGCCGCCCTTCACCGGCGGTCTCTTTCTGGGGAGTACCGCCATCGATCTGCTCAGCGCCGGCCCTTTCGTTATCGACCACGACCAGAAGCTGGGCCTGCACTCGATGCTCCAGTACAACTGGCGGCAAAATCTCTGGACGAGCTGGTCGATTCGCTACGACAGCGGATTGGTTTCCAATCCCTCCGATCCCGATGTGGTGGCGGCAGACTCCGACTACCGGGATCTGCTGCCCTACGTGAACCTGACGTCCGATCCCGCGCGCGTGCGACCCCGGACTATTGTGGATTTCGCCGTAGGCTACGAACGGGTGCGGGAGGGGCGTCGGCGTTGGGACGTACAGCTCAATCTCTCCAATCTCACCAATCAGACGGCCCTCTTCAACTTTCAGTCGATCTTCGTCGGCACTCGCCTGGTACAGCCCCGCTCAGTAGGCGGCAAAATCCGCTGGCACTGGTAGCCGGTCCATCACGTCTCAGAAGACTCGACGTCCCCCTTTTCCACATTCAAAGCACCGTGAACAAGGCTGTGCCGAGGGACGGATTTGAGGAGACTGCTGCCGGCCAAGGCCCCGTTTGAACAAGCCTCAGGACCGGAGTGAATCGATTTTCACAAACAACGAGCTTGCAGGACCAGCCAGGACTGAGCTATATAAGGGAGGTAAGGGCCGGATAATCCTGAATACTTGCCTTCCTACAACTTAAGAAAGTCTGTCTTGCTGACTACCTTGGAACTGGAGGACTGGAGCCATGGTCACGAAGACACCCGACGGCAAGCTCTTTCCGAGCAGGCATCGGTGCGGACTTTGCTTTCTGACGCTCGCGGGCCTGTTGGTGACTGGCTGGAATTCTGGCGCCGTAGCCCAGCCTGCTAACCAGCAGCCCCAGACGGAAAGCAAGGAAATGGAAATTCCCAAAGCGCCCAAGGACGATATGACCGTCCAGCTGTACAAACGACTCGACGAGAAGCAGGAATCCAAGCTAACCCTCAAGGACAAGTACAAGGTCAACGATTCCGAATCGGATGTCGAGGTTGTGGTGACCTACTTTAACTGGTCACTCGGCAGCGATGACTTTTGGAACCGTCAAATCAGCTTCGACACCAAGAACAAGGACGGGTTCATTATCGAGAAGATTGTCAAGAGCGGCTTTGGAGACCTGGGCTACGTGAAATCCGGGGATGAGAAGACCTTGGACGTTTTTAAGAAAGAGAAGATCACGGTGTCTGGAGATGTTGCCACTGCTGCCATGATTGATCACGAGATTGGGGCGGCGGAGAAGGCTCGCTACCGTCACTTGGTCGAGATGGTGCTGGCTCGGAAATAGCGCATGGCTGGTCTGGCCCAGGCTGCTGGCGGAAGAAGGAGAGGTGTTTCAGACCTGAGCTTGAGCTGGGGGCACGGGGAGTTGTTTACGTGTCGGTCTGTGATGGTTTATAGTTCGTCTGTTTTGGCGGTGGCAGACGAAGCATCAGGGCAGGACGCTAATCCAATTCCAAGGAGGATTCCGAATGCCGTTGACGTTTGAAAGCAAGATGATCGGCGAGGTGGCCGTGCTCAGTCCTCAGGGCAAGATTGTGATCGGTGACGAGGTGGGAGCCCTGAGAGAGAACATCAAGGAGCTGTTACAGTCCGGGAAGACAAACATTCTCTTGAACTTGGAAGGAGTCAGCTATATCGACAGTACTGGAGTTGGGGCTTTGGTTGGCATCTATACCACGATTCGCAACCAAGGTGGTCAACTCAAGCTCTCGAACTTGACCCAGCGAATAAGGGATATCCTCCTCGTGACAAAGCTGCTGACCGTGTTCGACATTTACGAGAACGAATCCGAAGGCGCCAAAAGTTTCGCGGCGGGAAGCTAAGTTCTCGTCCTGCCTCTCGAAAATCCAAGAGAGTGACATAGGCCTGGCCGCGTGCCAGGCCTTTTTCGTTTTCAAGTCGAGGCGCCGGCACGGCGTGTTGGCGACTTCAAAAGTGAGTCTTCTTTCGTTACACTAACTCACTGTGCGTAGCTCAAATGGAGCTGACAACAACTCGCAGCCGATTCAGAACCCTGCCCCCATGAATTCCCTCTCATCGCAGCATTGCTGCTTCCGCAAAACCGTATTCACTTCCGTTTGGACGACGGTCTTGGTGGTCTTGTGCTGGCTCTCAGGCAGTCTTTCCGTGGACGCGCAGACGCGTCAGGAAAGGGGTGTCATGGGATTGGTGGAGTTGTACGGCTACAGCGGCATCATCTTGTACGGAGAAGAGGACGAATTCGCTGCTCAGATCCTGCTTGCGACGCTCGAGCCGCATCTGCGACGCATTCGGGCGATTCCCGCTAAGGGAGAGAAACCCAAGAAAGACGATTTGGTCATCTATGTGGGTAGTTTTGAATCCAATCCCTTAGCCGGCAAGGTTTTTAAGTCTCTGAACTTCTCCTTGAACTGGAGCCTGCTCACCGACGGCAGCTTCTTGCTCAAGACGTTCCGAAAGTCCGGCAAGACCACTATCTTTGTCGCCGGGAAGGATCGACTCGGGACGCTCTACGGGGTGTATGACCTGAAGAATTACTACCTCCGATTCGACCTCGGTAAGGTCTTTCTGAACGAACTTAGCCTGGTTGAGAGAGCCCACCTCAAATACCGATGGTTTCGAAACTGGGATAGCCGCACCGACTGGGACGGCAATGTTGCGACCCACCTCTCATTGCAGGGAACTGCCAAGGCCGACGTACCGCACCATTACGGTAGCAGTCCGGAAGTCTTCCTCCAGGACATCAAGCGCACCGTGGATTTCATGAGTGAACACCGACTGAACGGACTGATCCTCTGGGGCTTCCTTCGAGACCCACACGGGGGGATAGAAGCCGCCCAGGAACTCGCTCACTACGCCAGACAGCGCGGCGTGCGCCTTCTCCCTGGGATCGGAGTAGGGGGACACGGGGGCCTCTACTATGAAGGGAATCACCGCTTCAATCTTCAGACCTGGACAGCCGAGCACCCCGAGCTGCGAGCGGTGGACGAACAGGGGCAATTTCGCGACAACACGCTTTGCCCGGAGAAGCCGGCGAACCGCCAGTGGTACCGAGAAGGATTGCAGTGGCTGGACGAGACCTTCGAAATCGGCGGACTGCATCTGGAGGCAGGCGACTTCTTTGTCTGCCATTGTCCGGACTGCCGTCAGGCCCGTAGGTCGATGGACGATGTGGGTGCGGACTACTACAAAGATCAAGCCCGAATCATTGGGTTCCTCGCCCAAGAAGCCAAGAAGCTGAATCCAGAATGGTGGATTTCCTTCTCTGCTTACGGAGGCTTCGATTTCGATGCCATCGTCCAGCCGCCTGGAGCCCCGGCTTCCAGTTCAAAAAGCCCAAACCCCTATCCTCCCGAGTTCCTGGGGCTGATCCCTGACTTTGCGATCTGCCAATGGGATCTTTCGCAGATGTTCCGAAATCGGATTTGGCCTTCTCCCTTCAAGGCTCCGGCCAAGCAAAACGTTGGTTTCTTGAGCTGGGGCAGCGTGTCAAGCCGCAGCGAGGACCAGCTATTCTTCCGGCGAATCGAACAGATCACTCATCATGCCATCTCCAGCAATCTTGAAGGGCTCTGCCTGGCAGGCGAAGTCTCTTTGGACCACCCGAATACCGAACTGGGCTATTTGGCTTTCTCCGAGTTTGCCTTCAACCCCGCTGCCAAGCTGGAGGACTTTTTTCGCTACAAGATTGCCAGACTTTATGGGGGAGAGGACCTTGCTGCCAAGCTTTCCAAAATCCTGGAGCTGCTGGAGAACGAAGGTGGCATGATTAAGGACGCTCAAAGTTTGGATGACGCCCTGAGGCTGGCCAATCAGGGATATGAGGCTGCTGATCCAGCCAGCAAAGAACGGTGGGGTCGGCTCGTCCAGTACGTCCAGGCCCTGCGGGGCGCTACGGCCGGCGGAGATTCTTAGCTTTGTGTCACAACCAGCGGGTAGCCTCTTGTGCCCGTCGTCACCGCGGGTTGGGCGGTACGAGGTTTTCAAACGGGCTTGACACGGTGGCTGGCAAGGCGATTTGCGTTGTTGGAGTTGACGGAAAGAGTCCGACGCTCTCAGAGGAGGAAGGCGGGATGAGGCATCGATTTCTAAGTCAGATTGGGGCCTACCTCTGTCTATTTATCTTTGTTGTGAATCCCTTGCAGGCCGCCAAGCTGTTCGACAAATCAGCCAAGAAACAGCTGACCGCGTATTTGGACGAGAGCTGTCAATGGATTCTCACTGAGAACCCAGGGGTGGACAAGGAAAAGGGCAACAAATCGATAGACGGCCACCTGGCCGTGCAAGGCATGCTGGCCAGGATGCTTCTGGCCGGCTACGAGCTGACCAAAGACAATGCCCGTTACCGCGACTACGCTTTGGAATGGGGTGACCGTTTCATTAGAGCTCAAGAGGTTGTCAAGAGCTCCCAGGGTAACGAGGCAGGCTTCTGGAAGGAGCCGGCCGGTTCCTGGGAGGTGGACTTGGCTTCGTCCAGCGCAGCGGCCGTAGCTCTGGCGCGCCTGGTAGAGTATGCCGACGGGGCCAGGAAGAAAAGCTATCAGAGTGCACTGGAACGATACGCGCGCTTCCTCCTGGAAGGAGTGACGCCTCAGCCGGGCGAGGGGCTGGTCGCCGTCGACACGTGGATCAGTTCGGATGCCTCTTCCGGTAAAGCCCTGAGAAGGGGTATCACGGGAGGCAAAGCCTCACAGGAACCCTCTACTCTCGCAACTGCGGCCAGCAGTTCTTTCTGGTCTCATCTTTATCGGCTCAGCGGAAACAAGGAGTATCGTGAATTGGCATCCGGCGGCGTCCGCTGGATATTTGGAACACGCAAGGGGATGGGAGATATTCCACAGCTCGAGAACGGTGACGAGAATGGCGGCTGGCCGGTTGCTACATTCTCGTATTGTTCCGAGGCCTTTTTGGCGGGGTTTTATCTGCTGGACGATGCTTCGCTGGCACAGTCGATCCTACAGGACTCTGAACCCACCGTCCGATGGCTTCTTCGCATTCAGGATGATCGGGGCGTGTTCGGCGAGGGGCCGGACCATTACCGCAGTCCCGCTGCCGCCAACTACCTGGCCTGGTACTACCTCAACTCGAAGTCCGATGAGTCGATCCCACAATCGCTGGACAAGTTCTTTCGGATTCTACTGAATCCCGTTCATTCACAATCTTTCGGTGTGCAGATGCAGGCCTCCACCACCGCCTGGGTTGGTTTGTGCCTGGCGGAAATGATCAAGCCTGGAATCACATTTAAGAAGAACTGAGTCAGCTCGCATTCCGCTGCCTGGGCGGGAGACGAAGCCGGGGCAGCCCGAAAAAGGCTCCAGTGCCTGACGTTCGCTGCCTCGAGGTCGGGCTGCACACGGCTGAGAAAGGAAGGGGCTCAAGGGGGCGCTTGGAGAGCGGATTAAGACGATTACTTCTTCTTGAGGTGAGTCTCGAACAGCTTGAGGATCCTTCGATACTCGTCCGCCCAGCTGCTGGGCTCGGTGAATGCATGGTCTTCGACGGGATAGAGCATGACCTCGAAGTCTTTCTTCCGAAGTTCGATCAGACGCTGGGTCAGACGAATGGTGTCTTGGGCATGCACGTTCACGTCCACCAAGCCGTGACAGATAAGGAGGGGATCTTCCAATCCCTCCGCGAAATAGATGGGTGAACTTCGAGTGTAGGCTTCCCGGTCCTCCTGCGGAAGATTCAAGATGTTGGACGTGTATTCTTCGTTGTAGTAGGCCCAGTCCGTGACAGGTCGTAGGGCCGCTCCCGCGCCGAAACTCTGGGGTTGGGTGAACAGGGCCATCAGCGTGATGAACCCACCGTAACTGCCGCCATAGATCCCGATCCGTTCCGACTGGGCACCGTGGTGCTTGACCAGGTAGGCGGCTCCGTCCACCTGATCTGAGAGATCCTTCCCGCCCATGTGTCGGTAGATGGCCGTTCGCCAGTCCCGACCGTAGCCCGCGCTCCCTCGGTAGTCGATGTCCAACACGGTGTAGCCGTGCTGCATCAGCAAATGGTGAAACATATACTCCCGATAGTAGTGCGACCACCAGCGATGCACGTTCTGTAGGTAACCGGCCCCGTGCACGAAAATGACGGCGGGCCGCAAGGGATGTGGCTTGGCCGGAACATATAATCTGGCGGGGACCGGAACGCCATCTCGCGCAGGAATAGAGACGATCTGAGGTTCGATCCAGGGATAGGATTTGAATCCAGGGGTCGGGCTGTCCGTGAGCTGGCGCCTGGATTGGGGCTGGCCCGTGGGCTGAACATAGAGCTCCCAAGGCTTGCTGCTCCGAGAGTAGATGTCGGCCATCTGACTCTCATCCGGGGACAGAGTCACCTGGTGATGACCAACCTCGACCGTGAGTTTCTGGGGAAGGCCTCCCTCCGCGGCCAGTGAGTAAAAGTGGATCACTTCCGGGCTATCTTGATTGGAGCGAAAGTAGAATCGCGTCTGGTCCTGGGATAAGCGAACGTCAGCCACTTCGAATTTCCCCTGAGTCAGTGCTTGAGGGGAACCGCCTTCAAAAGGCACGGAATAAAGCTGCATGAATCCGCTATGCTCCGAGGTGAACCAGACCCGCTCATCGTGGGCGTAGAAGCCGAATTCAGCAGTGGAAGTGAGGCGGTTGACGACGTAGGCAGAGTTCAGTACCCAGGCATCATCGTGTTGATGGTGCAGAATGGCGGTGGTTTTTGTCTCGGGATCGATTCGCAGCAACCATTGGTCTTTGTTGTCGGCTGAGCGGGCGATTGCCAACAGGCGATGGCCTTTTTCAGACCAGAGAGCCCCGTGCAGGTCGATATGCGGTTTCTTAATCCCGTCCCCGTCGTCTTTCGATTCGGGCGAGGACGGATCTGGAGAGGTCCTCGACACCTTCTCGTCAGCTTTCTCTTGATTTCCGGCGGAGAATTCTACGTCGAAGTGGGTCTTGTTGCCCCGATCCAAGACGACCAGGCTGTAACGCGTCCGGTGGTCTCCGACTTTGGTGCGACTCTCGATGGGTTCGGTGTATCCCGACGCGACCACGTAATTGGGTACCTGGCTGAGGCGTTGTTCCTTGCTATCCAGGCTCAACTCCACCGCGACGAATCGCTGGTCGGCTGAAAGAAGCAATCGTTCCACTTTCCTGTCGCCCAAGAAGTAAGGCTTCAGGTGGCGCGCCTCATGGAGAGACTTGTTTTCTCGTTTCTTGTCCTCCTGTTGCCGGACATAAAGGATCAGTTCTTCCTGCTCATCCTTCAGAAACCCGCGCTGTCCCTCCTGTTCCCCCTTCTGTTTTTCGAGTTCAGGATCCTTGCCCTTGCGCAGATCGGTCAACTGTTCAATGGTGGATTCTCCTTCCAGCGGTAGTCGGAAGAGGTTGTCTCCACGACGAAAGATGATCTGTTTCTCATCGTCGCTGAAATGAGGGTCGGTTTCCTTGTCCTCGGTGACCGTCAACCTCCGGTGTTCCTTGCTGATCGTGTTTAGCAGGTAGAGATCCCCATCGTAGCTGTACAGGGCATGGCGCCCTGACCGGTCGCGTTCTGCATTGGCAGGTGGTGCGAAGGGCTCTTCTTCTTTGGCAAGCCGGCGGGGAGTCGCCACGCCGTCATCCAAGTGAATTTCGGAGATGCCGGGCTCCTCTTCGCCGGGCTTTTTCCAGTCAATCCAGATTCTGCGGTTGTCACCCGACCAGCGCGGATTGGCCGGAGCGGTTCCAGCGAAATCAGGACCCAGCATGATCAAGTCAACGTCAAGCTGCGTGACGGGTTTTTGGGTACGTTCCTGAAGTTCAAGCTCGAGTCGAGAGGCAGGATGCAGCTTGCGTGCAGGAGTTTTGTCTTCTTTGTTGTCCGCCTGGAGCCAGAAGACCGCGATGCCCAGAATGAGAGCCGATAGATGGACTATCGAACCGACGCCCCGCTGGGTCCGAGAGAGCCAGAAAGACATGGAATTGCTCACCGTTTCGGCAGTTCGACAATGCGAAGGTTTCGGAAATCCAAATTCGTCGTGGGATCGTGAGCCTGAAGGCTGATTGTTCCCCCGGCCAGACGCGCTTGTTCCCGCGCGTTGGAGCCCTCTGGTCTGGAATCGGTAAAATCAGAGACCTGAATGCCATTGACCCAGACCGCCATGTGCCGGCCGCTTGCAATGATGGTCTTAGTGAAGAATTCACCGTCGTTGGGGATGACCTTGCGAGTGGCTTGCCGGTTGTAGATGGCACCCGTACCCCAGTCTATCGGTTGGCTGCGATCCCCATCCTTGAATTCATTCCGAATTTGCGATTCGTAACCGGACCAAAACCGACCCTTGTCGCCGCGGAAGAACACGCCACTGTTTGGGTGATGGTTGGCGTCTTTGGGATTAGTGCGAATATCAAGCTGAAACACGAAGTCTTGAAACGTTCGTTCTGTTTCAATCTGGCCCGGCCCTTGAACAACGTGAATCATGCCCTGATGTACCGACCACTGGGGCGGAACTTTCGCCTTCTCCGCCTCTACCCGCTGCCACCCGGAGAGATCCTTGCCATTGAAGATCGAGGTCAGGCCCAAGGGCTTGAGTCGGATGTTTCGGAATTCGACCTTCTTGCCCTTGTTGTACTGCAGGCCGATGTGTCCGACGGCATGTTGGTCGTCACGCCCGTCCAGAACGACCTTTCCATCCAGCTTGACAACGAAATGGCTCCCCTGGGCGCTAACTTCATAGGCGTGCCATTGATCAGGTGCCGGCTTCACCGGCTTGGCCTTGAGGCAGCCTACCAGACTGCCCGTGGGATAATCGGGGTGGGCATTGAAAATCTGAAGTTCGTATCCGGTCTCGGCGGGTTGTCCTTCCTTAGAGCTTCGCAGGAAGATGCCACTATTGCCATCGGCACCGGTGCGAAACTCGATTCGGAGGATGAAATCGGCGAAGGTGGCGTTGGTAGCCAACCAGCCACTGTCCCCGGAAGTAGCCGTGAGGACTCCATCCTTAACGCTCCACTCAGCCTGGCCCAGGGATTCCCATCCAAACTGGGTCTCCCCGTCCCAGAGCAGGATCCAGCCGTCTGCCAGCTCTTTTGCCGACAGCGTGTTGGGCTTGGTCTGATTGGAAGCTGAGGCCACGGGCCCAAGCAGAAGGGCCAGGACGACTAGAGGGCTGAAGAAGATCCGTTGCATTGCGATTCCTCCGCGAATGAGCCCAAGAATTCGACGCTAGTGCCGGCGGGATCATAGCACAACTTGGCAATCGGCGCGGGCAGTGCCCGCGGCTTTGCCACGCGGCTCCCCTTGAGGATCCCAGCGGTGGTTAGAGCTGAACAACAGAGGTTTGGGCCGTTTTCAACATGGTCAGGAGGAACAGGCGGCATGCCGGAGCCAGAAGAAATGTTCTGTCGAGTCTCGTCCGCCCCGAAAGGGAGCCAACAGCGGGACGGTCTGTCGAACGTCCCGCTTCGATGTTTCAGGTCGGAGTGATGTCAGGGGCCCACCGGTCCCACCGCGGCGCCAATCGGATGAGTAACAGGAAGATTGTTGCCGATCATGGTGGCTGCCGCGGAGCAAGCGGGATGGCCCCAGCCGCTGGGGCTGGTGGTATGACCGGTGGCAGCGTCGACCGTGGTGTCATTCACAATATTGTCTGTCAGACTCGGAAAGGCGGGAGGTGGAGCGACTCCTGCCGGGACGTAATCCAGATGCAGGAAGTCGCGAGTCTTCCACGCAATGTTGTGATCGGCGCAGGATGTGTCGCCGCTGACGCCCACGGCCCCCACCAACTCGCCGCTTGAGTTGTAAAGCGGGAGGCCTCCTCCAAAGACGTTGACACCTCCGATTTTGCCTCCCACCATCGGATCATTAGCCTGACCGTAATGCTTTGAGTTGCCCTGATAAGCCAGGTTGGTATCCACCGGATTGCTGTGTTGCAAACCGAAAAGACTGCCTCCGGGTTGGACAGCGCTGAAGAGGTTCGCCGTCGACAGCGCAAATCCAGGAAGACTGAAGGCGTTGGCAGTATTTGCCTTCTGTGCTGAAATGACGCGGGATCCAGGCCATTGGTCGCCCCGGTCCGAACCGCTGAAGGCCACGGCGCAGACTTCACCGTCTCGATTCACGACCGTGGCCCACATATCCAGGTTCAATCCTCCGTTGGACTCATTGCGTGCCTGCACGAGAGCGGATCGAAGCTCCTCGTGGCTAGGCAAGTTCCGACAAGCGCTGGACCGCTGCGCCAACAGGTCGGAAGAACCGAGAAGTGAGAGACAGATTGGAACGACAAAGCACAGAGTTTTCCTCGCCATACTCGTCTGGTGATGCACCGCAAATTCCTCCTTTCACATTCGTGGCGTATGGTCACCTATCGCATTGGCTTCGAAAAGATTCGAAGAGACAAAACTAATGCTAATCTGCCACCCTCGATTTTGTCCAATGGCGTTTGGACCGAGTCCTTAAGTGGCGTTTACATCCTCAAAGATCCTGCAAGCCATTCACCAGTCCGCTCCGCGGGCTTTCGAAGGAAAACCATGCAGTGACTGGGCACGCAGTAGCGAACGGAAAAGATGCCGTCAGCGCTTCGTTGCGTGGGTTCGAATCTTTCTGCTATCGTCTTGAGGGCTTACCAGGTTTGGTTTAAGGAGAGAATCTGCGAAGTACCGGTGGGGGACCATGAGTGGAACAACGACCAGGCAACAAAGCCTGTCCGGAATACGGGTGGTGGCATTCGAAAGCCGGATGGCGCAGGAAATGACAGGTTTGATTGTGGAGCAGGGTGGGCTTCCGCTGGTGGCTCCCGCGATGGCCGAGGTGCCCCTCGCTGAGAACGTCAAAGCGCTCGAGTTTGCCGAGAAGCTGCTGGCCGGACGGATGCAGCTGGTCATCTTTTTAACCGGAGCTGGCACTCGCCGGCTGATCGACGTGTTGGCCACACGCTATGATCTTGAATCGATCCGTCAGGCCCTGACTCGAACCACCGTGGTGGCCCGTGGACCTAAGCCGTTAGCGGTATTGCGGACGCTGGGTGTTTCCGTTGCAGTCACAATTCCGGGACCCAGCACCTGGCGAGAGCTCTTGGAAACTCTCGATTCGAGCGAGCGATGTCCTCCTCTCCAAGGCCTGGCCGTGGCGCTTCAGGAGTATGGTGCGCCCAATCAAGAACTCATTGATGGGTTAAAGAGCAGGGGAGCCGAGCTGGAGCGAGTCCCTGTTTATCGGTGGACGTTGCCGGACGACACGGGGCCTCTCGGGCGTGCGTTGGATGCCATTCTGGAGGAGGACTGTCAGACGGCTTTGTTTACGAACGCCGTGCAGGTCTGGCACCTGTTCCAGTTCGCGGAAGAGAGGAAAGCAACGGCCGGTTTGAAAAACGCGCTGTCGAAAATGATCGTGGGATCGATCGGACCGAACTGCAGCGCCGCACTTCGGGAGAGGCAGGTCTCGGTAGACGTTGAGCCTGCGCGGGCGACAATGGCGCTCCTGGTCGAAGAGGTATCGAGGCGGTTTCAGGATGCCCTGAAGACAAAACGGGAACGTTCGCTCGACGCGAGATCGATCTCATCGCATCAGGTAGAGCTTGCCTCACCAGAGCCGGCGTTGCCCGCTCCGGACAAGCTCCAAGACAGCGCTTTTCTGCGGGCCTGCAGACGGTTGCCCGCGTCCTACACTCCGGTCTGGCTGATGCGGCAGGCGGGACGCTACATGGCAGAGTATCGGGAAATCCGGGCCCGGTATTCCTTTCTGGAACTGTGCAAGAACTCCGATTTGGCCGCGGAAGTGACCATCACTGCGGCTCACCGTCTGGGTGTGGATGCCGCCATCATCTTTGCAGACATTCTTCTTATCGTGGAGCCGCTTGGATTGGGCTTGCGCTTCGAAAAGGGAGACGGTCCAGCCATCGACAATATGGTTCGCAGCGCATCGGATGTGGCTCGACTGCGGGTGGTGGAACCAGAGGACTCCCTCGGGTTTGTTTTCGATGCTGTCCGAAAGACCCGGGCCGGTCTGCGTGCGGACATTCCATTGATCGGTTTTGCCGGAGCTCCGTTTACGCTGGCATCCTACATGGTCGAGGGTGGCGCCTCGAAAAGCTACCGGCATACCAAGGCGCTGATGCATGACCAGCCGCAAGCCTGGCACGCGATGATGGATCGTATTTGCGAAGCGCTGATTCGATACCTGAATGGTCAGGTTGCCGCCGGCGCTCAAGCGGTTCAGCTTTTCGACAGCTGGGTAGGCTGTCTCAGCCCGCAGGATTATCGTGAGTACGTGATGCCTTATACTCGGCGGGTTATAGAGGGTGTTGCGCCGGGTGTCCCCGTCATTAACTTTTCCACCGGAACCTCCGGATACCTTGAGATCGTCGCTCAGGCCGGCGGAGACGTGATAGGCGTAGACTGGAGGGTCGAGCTCGATGAAGCCTGGAGGCGAGTCGGAGACCGATTTGCAATTCAAGGAAACCTCGACCCTCTCATCTTGTTTTCCCAGCCATCCATCATTCGAGAGGCGGCGAGAAAACTGTTGAGTAAGGTGGCGGGCCGCAAGGGTCACATCTTCAATTTGGGGCATGGGATTCTGCCTGAGACGCCCGTGGAGAACGTTTTGGCATTGGTCGAAGCCGTACACGAATTCAGTTCTTCCAGGAACGCACCGGGGCCTTAGGTAGGCAATCGTCCGAGGAGAAAATGACCGAACCTTACGACTCAGTCCTTTTGCTGGGCTTTGGCGGCCCTAACCGGCCCGAGGAGATTCGTCCCTACCTGGAGAATGTCCTGCGGGGAAGGCCTGTCCCGCCGGAACGCTTTGATGAAGTGGCGGCGAACTATATGGCGGTGGGAGGACGGTCTCCGTACAACGACCTGACCTTCCGTCAGGCCCAAGGCCTGAGACGACTGTTGGAGGCGGAAGGGAAGGCCCTCCCGGTCTACGTAGGAATGAGAAACTGGAATCCCTTGATTGCCGAGACCTTGCAGGAGATGGTCCGTAATGAAAGGCAGCGTGCCATCGGCATCATTCTGGCTCCTCATCAGGGCGAAGCCAGTTGGGGCCGATACTTCGCCGCCCTGAAACAAGCCGAACAGGAAACGCACCGGAAAGTAGGGGACGTGCTGCCGAGAATCGATTTCTGTGATCCCTGGTTCGACCATCCACTGTTTATCGAAGCTGTCTCGGACAAAGTGCGCTGCAAGCGAGATAAGGTCCCCTACGATCAGCGCTCGAACCTGAAGACTCTCTTTACCGCACACAGCGTGCCCACGCCGCTCTGCCAGCCGTATCTGGACCAGTTGCGTAGGAGCTGCGGGCTGGTTGCCGAGGAAGTGGGCATTGAAGATTGGGAACTGGTTTTTCAAAGCCGCAGCGGAAGGCCCTCTGACCCCTGGCTGGAGCCCGATGTCTGCGACGCAATTCGGAGGGTGAGTTCGGAGGGTTTTCGAAATGTCTTCCTCATTCCTATCAGTTTTATCTGCGACCATGTGGAAGTACAGTTTGACTTGGACTTGAAGGCCCGACAGGAGGCCGAAGCGCTGGGTATGGGATTCTTTCGGGCCTGCACAGTCAACGATCATCCCAGCTTCTTACGAATGCTGCTGGATGTCGTTCGCCGTACTCAGCAGGTCTCGGTTCCGGTATGAACGAGAACGGCATCCCCACGATAGTGGTTGTTGGCGGGGGAATCTCGGGGCTGGCCGCGGCTCACCGCCTGGTCGAAGAGAGCCAACGACGACAGGTCCCCGTCGACATCAAACTGCTGGAAGCAAGCAATCGGTTGGGTGGCTGGATTCACACCTCTTATCGGGATGACTTTGTCTTAGAAGGAGGCCCCGACTCCTTCATTTCCGACAAACCGTGGGGATTGGCCCTGGCCCGACGTTTGGGGCTTGATTCACAACTGATTGGGACCAGCGAATCGTGTCGCCGGAGTTTCATCGCCCGGGGTGCCTGTCTCCATTCGGTCCCGGATGGTTTCTACCTCCTGGCCCCGTCTCGCTTCTGGCCTTTCGTGACAACTCCTATTTTCAGTTGGAGCGGGAAGTTTCGGATGGCGGCGGATTTGGTGCTGCCTCGTCGTCGCGGGGCTTCTGCGCATCATGACGAGACCTTGGCGAACTTCGTGCGCAGGCGACTGGGTCGGGAAGCTCTTGAGCGCATGGCACAACCCCTGGTGGGGGGTATTTACACCTCGGATCCGGAAAAGCTTAGCCTACGCGCGACGATGCCTCGTTTTCTGGAGATGGAGCAGAAGCACCGCAGTCTCATTCTGGCCATGTGGAGGCAGCGACGCGGGCTGCGGTCGCAAACGCCGCAGGGCGCGGGACCGCGCTACGGCCTTTTCGTGTCCTTCGACCGCGGCATGCAGGTATTTACGGATGCGCTGGTCACACGCCTTCCACGTCGCTCAGTGGCTCTGAACGCGCCGGTTGTTGAGGTAGAGCATCAGGCCGGGACGCATCGTTGGAGGATCCGCACTGAGGATGGGATGTTCATGGAGTCGGAAGCCTTATGCTTGGCCTTGCCGGCATATCAGTCTGCCAAGTTGCTGAGGGGCCTGGACCCTCTGCTGGCGAACCGACTGAGCCGGATCGAGTATGCTTCCACGGCTACGGTCAATCTGGCCTATCGACGCCAGGACATCCCTCACGAGATGGACGGGTTCGGATTTGTGGTGCCTTTTGTCGAAAGTCGTCAGTTGCTGGCTTGCACGTTTTCGCACATGAAGTTTGCTGGCAGGGCTCCTGAAGGATTTGCGCTGTTGCGCGCCTTTATGGGTGGAGCCATGCAGCCACAGGCACTGGAATTAGATGACAGTGAAATGGTGAATGTCATCCGCAAGAACCTGCAGGACCTGCTGGGCATCAAATCGGAACCGCTCTTCACGCGCGTTGAACGCCATCCCGATGCCATGGCTCAATATGGACTGGGCCACCTGAAGTTGGTTGAGGAGATAGAAGGGGGAGTCCTACGCTTTCGGACGCTGCAACTGGCTGGGAACGGCTTTGGAGGGGTGGGGATTCCCGATTGCATTCACCGCGGGGAACAGGCAGCCGAGAGGATCCTTGCCAGCCTCTACCCGGGCTCGACCACCCTTGAGCAATAAGGTGTTCAAGGTTTCTGTTCTTCCGAAAATGCTCTCCCAGAGTTTTGCTCCGGTTGGATTGCCAACGCCTGTTGCCGGTAACGGCTACGTGCAGGAATGAGGTCGAGTTTGAGTCGCTGAAAAGGAACATCGATGATCAAAGTTCGACCCGCAGTTGCTGGCGATTCCGCTTCGTGGTTACGACTTCGCGGTAAGCTCTGGCCCGACGGCAGCGATAACGAGCACGGCGGCGAGATTGCTCGTTACTTCAGGGGGGAATCCGCCGAGCCGTTGGCCGTACTTGTGGCTGAAGACTCGCTGGGACGGATAGTGGGATTCGCGGAGTTGTCCATTCGCCCCTGCGCTGAAGGCTGTCGCACCAGCCGGATCGGTTACCTGGAAGGGTGGTATGTGGAACCGGAGCGGCGTCGCCAGGGGGTAGGACGCTCACTGTTGGCCGAGGCTGAGCGGTGGGCTCGGTCACAAGGATGTACCGAGTTTGCTTCGGACACGGAAGCCGACAACGACGTGAGTACCGCTGCCCACCAAGCACTCGGTTTCGTTGAAGCAGGAATTCTGCGTTGTTTTCGCAAGGAGCTCTGATCGTTTTATGGCCCTAGTCTCAAGGTCAGTTGAGCTCTTGGGGTGCCGGCCGTTCTGCGGAAAGACCGGGAGTCGTTGTTGCCTCCTGGGAAGAGGGCGGACCTTTCCGTCTCTTGAAGAACTGCGACAGCACGTCCTGGTTGGAGAGCATGCTGGGATAGTTTCGTGACTTCCAGCCCGGAACCCACAGCGTGAAGAGAAGTCTCTTGGGCAGTTCCTTGAGCACGAGGCCCCTCACGCGCCGTTCAATGTACTGGTCCTGATTCAATTCCGGATCCAGTTCGCTCAAGATGCCGGCAATGGTAATTTGGGACTTGATGAATGTGTTGAGGTTGAACTTTGTCGCGTGTCCCTCCTGAACTAACGTTGTCAGTAGTTCGCCCAGCGCGTCAAAGCTGCTTCTGCGGTTTCTGGTGCGGATGACCTGGTCAATAATCTTTTGGATCCGCGGCAATCTCTCAGGAGTGTCTGGTAGGCCATGCTGGAGCAGCATGCCCACGTGGTTACGAAGACGTTTGGCGTCCCCGAGGCGAACGCCCAGCAGTAGCTGCACCAATGCCAATCGCTCCTTCCGGTTGAAGTCCCCACACAACCCCCAGTCCAACAGAGCAATCCGGTAGGGATCGCGAGGATCATTGTTCACGCGAAACACGTTGCCGGAGTGTGGATCGCCGTGAAAAAGGGCCTGTGCTTGACGGGCAAAGATTACTTCGAAAGTCATGACATCCAGCAACCGTCGAGCTAGGATCGAGCGATGGCGCGTGTCTCCCGGAAAGGCGTTGGCAATTTTCTCGCCGTGAACGAACTCCATGAACGTGACGTGCTCGGTCGAGAGAGGCAGAAGCTCGGGAATGAGAATCCTCCTATTGTTTTGATAGTACTGGTGGGCACGGACCAGGTTTCTTTGCTCATCCACAATCTTGATCTCGTTGGTGAGGGCTTGTTCAATATCGCGGAACATCTCCGACAAGGGAATGTTCCCGAGTCCATAGAACTGGTGCTGCTCGGTGAAGTATCTGGCGAGCCCGTCAATGATCCGAAGTTCCTGCGGCAGGTGGGTTAGCACATAAGGCTTGATTACCTTGCAGATGGCTTCTCTCGCCGGAGCCGAAGGGGCCGGTGTGTAGGTCGCCCGGATCACCGCACCCACGCTGGCTTCAGCCAAGATGCGATCGGCAAATTGCACCTGGTATTGATCCAGTTGCGAGCGGCCCACCTCGTCTTTGACGAATTGAAGGAGCTCGTCACGCGGCATGGTTTGAATGCTGTTCTCAAGTTGCTGCAAGGCCTGTTTGAAGTCGGATTCCAGGTCTTGATTACGAGCCAGGATTTGACCGAGCTTCTGGAGGCTGGGTGTTCGCGCCACGAATTCCAGCAGGTAGGCGCCGCGCGGCGAGTCGGGAGGAAGATAAGCCATGTTCACCAGCTTTTCGGTCAGCCGATCCTCCGGCAGGTGGTCGAGGAAAAACAACAAAGCATCGTGAACGATGGGAGTCCACCGGTTGCCCCACTTGAGGGGGATCATATCGAGAACCTGGGACTGGTGGATGAACAGTTCCAGCAGCTGTTGGCGCCAGGGGTGCCAGTTTACTTTTTGGAGCAGCGCCAGCGTTTGGGCTTTCGGCACCGCCACGGCCTTGGGAAACTCAATTTCTCGGATCAGGCTCAGAAGTTTTTGGCGGTCCTCCGTATCGAGGTCAGGAATCGAAAAGTCCTTCGGGAGTCCAAGCAGGGTGGCTCCCAGCTGCGACAAGACCTGCCGGACAGCGGGATCCGCCTCATCCGCAATTTGAGACAGCAGGATCAGGCCGGTCGTTCCGCGCTTGAATTTCTCGTAGTGGCTGAGAGGAGTGGGGAGGCTGATCTCAGCCTTAACAGTCGAGGCCCACGTCGAAAACAGGATGAGTCCTAAGGCTGGCGGGATCAGCACCTGGCGGAGTCCGCGGAAGCAACATGAACGAATAGAATGGGTCACTCTGATCATCAAGAAGTAGCCTCGGAATCGCTGGGATTATGAGGGTTTCGGGGGCCGCACCGCCGGCATGGTCGAGCTGCGCCAGAATCCTCATGAGAGGAGACGGTCGCCCCGTGGGCTCCGACATCAGGCGGCCCATTGCGAGTGAACGGTCTGGTCGAGGCCGACCACTATTTACCACACTCGACGGCAAGCAGGCAGTTTCTTTTTGGAAATCCAAATCGGGGTCCGGTTTCAGCAGACGACCATCGCGAGCATCGGGTCTTATCGTGCCCGGGACCTCTTCAGTGCCGGTTCGGCGAGGCCACCTCCGATTTATGGCTGGGCTCGACCCAGTCGAAGAATCTCAGCAATTCCGTGGCGGCCCAGAAGCGAAAGCCCTCTCGTGAGATGAACCCCACATGGCCTCCGTGCTGTGGCGCTAGAAGATGGATAAAGTCGTTTCGATCAATCGCCGGAGTTTCGAAGAGCGAAAATGGAATAAAGGGATCGTCCTGAGCCTGGAGGATAAGGGCTGGAAGGCGGATGTGTTCGAGAAAGTCTCGGGAGCTGTTATGCGCGTAATAGTCGAAGGCATCGCGGTATCCAAAATCTGGAGCGGTGTAGAGGTGGTCGAACTCTATGATGCTTCGAACTTGAGAGAACAGGGCCAAGCTGTAGCGGTCCGGCATGAGAGCGGCTTTCCGCGCCACGGTTTTTCTCAGTTCCCGGAGAAAGCGACGTTCGTAGAACCGGTTTTGTCTTTCTCCCAGACGTCGGGCGCAGGCGGCCAGATCGACGGGTACTGAAACGGCGGCAACAGCCTTTACGTGCGGCGGAGGGTTGCTGCCCCATTCTCCTGCCAGTTTTAATGTCATGTTTCCCCCCATGGAGAAGCCGGCCAGGTAAAGTGGGCCTTCGTTGAGCAGATGAACGACCGCGTTCAGATCCGTTGTCAGACCCGAGTGGTACAGTGTGTGGGACAAGTGCTCGGTATTCCCGCAGTTCCTGACGTTCATGCGAACCACTCGGTATCCGGCTCGAAGGGCGATGCTATTGAGCCTTAGCGCATAGTGCGATTGCGCCGAGCCGGTCAATCCGTGAACAATGAGGAGCGTCTTGGTCGGATTTGCTCGGACAATCACGTCGTCGGGATCACTGACGTGGATGAGGACCTGGGTCTGCGGTTCCGTCTCGACCTGTTTGGATTCAGAGCGGCGAGTGAGGTTGGGAGAGGCGACTGGCCAGACATGTGCCAGCAGGGTCTGGAGATGTCCGTTTCTGAAAAGAGGTGTAAACGGACGGGGCCGCCAGGGGAGCGAAAGGTCAGTAGCAAACTCTGTTTGACTGAAGACTTTGTTCAAGACCTATTGACCGGCGGCCCGATGTCCACCTGCTTCAGCTCTCAGGGTGGTCAGGAACTCCAAGAGATCGATCAGTTGCTGCTCGGTCATGGTGCTGGGCAGATCCTCGGGCATGAGGGAGAGGCGACTGCGCCTGCGTGAAGTGATGTCTGCGGGCTTAAATCGCAACTCCTCAAGCGTGTCGGTAAACAATTTGACTCGCTGCGGCGTATCTTCGGTGAGAATGCCCATCACCTGACCTTCCGTCCGGGTCTGCAGAATCCAGACATAAAACTCCGGTGCGATGCCCGCGCTTGGATTCATGATCGATTCCAGCAGGGCCTCCTTGCCCAATTTGTCACCGATATTGGATAGATCGGGGCCAACGCTCTTCTTCCCGTCTGCCAGACTGTGGCAGGAGTGACACTTGGGGCCGTCTTTGGCCATGAAGATGCGGCGGCCCCGCTCAGCATCGCCAGACCGCGAAACAAGTTCGCGGGTAGAGGGAAGCGGCCGTCGATTCCTGCTCGCCACAGGGGGAAGGAGTTTTCGGGCACGGGCCCTGATATCAGGATTGCGGCTGGCATGGGTGATGCCGGTTGCCACAGTCCTCAGTTCGGAGGGGAGTTCTGCCTTCTGCTCCAGATCCAGCAATAGCGTACACCCCCGATCGGTACGACCCAAAATGCGAACTGCCTCACTTCGGACCTCGTTGGGCTCCCCACTGAGGATCAGTGCCTTCAGCCGATTCTCCAGCGAATCCGGGATCTGGTAGCTGATGGCCCTAAGCGCTTTGATCCGAACCGTCAGAGCCCCGTCTCGAAATAGCTGCTCCAGTGCTGGAAGGTATTGTCGATCACGAGTCTTTCCAAGCGCCTCGACGGCGGCGGCCTTGACTTTCTCGGACACTTCGGCCCCGCGCGCCAGCTGCAGTAATTGAGGACCGTACTGGGGATCCTCAAGGTCGTCAGCCAAACTGACGGCAAAAGGCCGCATTGCCTCCGTTCCCAAAGCCTTCCTGATGGCCGCCGTGATTGCCGGATCCGTTCGAAGGTCAATCCACTGGCTGAAGAGCTGACGGTTGATGGCCTCGAAGGCCTTCATGGCCAGATCGGAGGAACCCTCTTCCTTGCTGATCAAGGTCGCCAGCGTCTGTCCGGCTTCGGCCTGAGGCATTACGGCCAGCACACTCAGTGCGTCGGCTCGGTCAGACACGTTTAGTCCGGAATTGTTGACAGTGTCCGCGAGATAGGAAAGGGCTTGCGAGGGGCGAAACTCCCATAGCAGCAAACCCAGACGGGAGTTCCAGGGCTCCGAAAAGAGCTGGCGCAGTCTGGTGTAAAGTTGGTTCTCGCGACCACGGCTCCCCAGTCCGAGCGCCTCCAGGTACCAGCGATCCTTACCGTCGTGACCCTGGCACAGTTCCACCAGGGAATCCAAGGCGGCTGAGGATTCCACGTGCTGCAACAACACGGCCACTTCGCGCCGGACAAGGGGAGAATGATCCTTCAGAAGCGGACGGCTGGCCTCGACGATATCTGCTCCTCGAGAATCCAGAATCCGCAATGCAAGGATGCGAAAGTTAGGATCGGAATCGTGCACCGCATCTCTAACCGCTTTTTCGCCCGGTCCGGGAATCCCTCCCAATAGCCAGAGGGCTCTGGCGCGACTCACGGGATTGCGTTCGCGAGTCATGGTCAACAGAGTTTCCAGAGCTGAACTCCCCTGTGAACGCAATCTCTGAAACGCGAGATACCGGACCGACTGGGTGGGTGAAGATAGGGCGGACGCCACACCTTGAGCGCTGTCGAGATCGACTTTCACGGAGGAAGGACGGTAACCCGTCGGCGCCAGCCGATAGATACGGCCGCGCTTTGTGTCGGCCATCTGATGGCCGCCTACTGAAGCGTCGTACCAGTCGCTGAAGTAGACTGCGCCGTCGGGAGCGACGGCGACGTCGGAGGGCCGAAACCAAGCGTCCGACGTGGTGACGAGGGGATCGAGAGCCGCCGAATATCCCGCCCCATCGGGTGAGAGAAGGTAGGCGTTGATTCGGCCCTGACCAGCCTCTGCGTGAATGAGCTGTCCTCGATAGCGGTCAGGCAGCAGCTCGCCTTCGTAAACTACCAGACCACAGGGCGCGCCAGCTCCCAACCGCTTGACATTCGGAATCACTCCGGGCAGTTCGGAATGAAAGTGCGTCCCTTTGTCCTCCCGCCAGCTTCGACCGGTTGGCCCCCAGTATCCGAAGTTGCCGCCTTCCATGACGTAGTTGAGTCGGACCCAGGCATTGCCGTCATCGTCATTATCCGTCTGCCAAATGTTCCCAAAAGAGTCCAATGCCAGTTCGTAGGGGTTTCTGAAATTGTGACCGAGGACGGTAAGATCGGTACCGTCTGGATTGACTCGGAGCACACACCCTGCATAATAGGGACCTTTCTTGGAGCTCATCAACCGATTCCCTGTTTTATCGGTGACGTCGAATCCCTGATCGCCGCTGTTGAAGTAATACCGGCCATCGTGCCCAAACACCACGGCGTGGACTCCATGGTCGTGGTCCTCGCCGTTCCAACCGCTCAGAAGGACCTCCTTCTTCAGAATGTTATCCTCACCATCTTTGGTGTAGACGATTACATTGGGAGATTGAGAAATGATCACCTTGTCTCCCAAGACAGCGATCCCCAGTGGGGTACGCAGGCTCAGGTCTTGGGCGAAGACAGTTGTCTTGTCAGCGCGGCCATCGTGGTCCGTGTCCTCCAGAATTAGGATGCGATCGCCCGCAGGCCGGTAGTCCTTCTTGTTGGACAGCTTTCTACGGTAATTCACACCTTCCAGCACCCAGACGCGGCCTCTTTCATCGATGTCGATGTTGGTTGGATTCGACAGGGTTGGCTCCGACGCCCAGAGCGAAACCTCCAATCCCGGAGCTGCTTTCATTCCTTTGAGAGTTTGCTGTGGGGCCTGCTGGGAGTAAGCCGCTGAAGCGGAGACCAGGATGCCGGCGGCAATGGCCATCAGGGCAGAACGACTCAGAATATCTCGGATACCCGGGTCACGCACAAATTCCCTTGATGTCACCGATGAAACCTCCTGCTCGACGGAGCGTGAAAGCAATAATGTAAAGAACGTGGTTGGCCTTTGTCCAGCACAGCTATTCCCAGAATTCCCGAGCAGGGAACCCTGAGCGAGAAAAACTCGATCCATCACCTGTGGGGAAGGAAGCCGCGCTGTGCTTTGCAGCCCCCCACCGAATCCGTTTCGGGGGAAATGACGGGAATACTCGGGGCAGCCACCGGTATTTGGAGGAGTAGGAGAAGTAGAGGTGAAGCAAGTTCCTCAAAAGAATCAAAAAAGAAACGCCTCGTGGCAAGAAACTAAATTCGGTGAAACACAATCAAAGGAAATGTAGCTCATGTGGCACCAGTGGATGCGGCGCGAAAGGGGGATTGGACATGAGAAACGAACACCGAATGGTTAAAGAACATACAGTCCGGCTGAACCCTGAAATGAGGAACTCCGAAGTCGAGGCGTTTGAGAAGGAACTGCTGAAGCGAGTTGTCGGACAGGATCGGGCGGTGCAGAAGCTTGTGCAGACCTACCAGGTTTTCAAGGCGGGTCTGGCCAGTCCAGATCGACCGCTCGCCAGTTTGTTGCTGCTGGGGCCCACCGGATCGGGCAAGACTCACGTTGCCGAGACCGCGGCGGAGATCCTTTTCGGGTCCAGGTCAGCCCTTTTGAAGGTGGACTGTGCCGAGTTCCAACACAGTCACGAGGTTTCCAAGTTGATTGGGTCGCCCCCGGGATATTTGGGGCATCGCGAGAGTCCAGCTGCCCTCTCTCAGGAGAACGTGAACCGCTTTCGAACGCCCGAAAACGATTTTTCGTTGGTGCTCTTTGATGAGATCGAAAAGGCCTCCGAGGCGTTGTGGCAGTTGTTACTGGGTATCCTGGACAGGGGTAACCTGACGCTGGGCGACAACCGCCGTGTGGACTTCTCCAGGGTCATCATCCTGATGACCTCCAACTTGGGGGCCAAGGAGATGAGCCAGTTGATTGAAGGATCCATGGGATTTGCGCCGGCGAGACAAGCCGAGGAACCTTCCCTGGACCTGGACCAGAAGATCTACCGAGTGGCTGTGCAGGCCTGCAAGAAGAAGTTCTCTCCGGAGTTCATGAACCGCCTGGACTCGATCATTGTTTTTCAAAGCTTGAGGCCCGAGGACTTCAGGCGGATTCTGGACTTGGAGCTGTGTGCGATCCAAAGCCGGATTCGGCAGAGTTCGGATGGGAAATTCGTCCTGAATTGCACCGAGGCAGCCAGGAAGGCACTCCTGTCAGAGGGAGTCGATGCTAACTACGGCGCTCGACATCTCAAACGAGTTCTGGAGAGGCGGGTCGTAGTGCCCGCGGCCAACCTACTGGCCAGCGGTCAGCTGGCTTCGCAAGAGCGCCTGATTGTAGATTACATGGCGCCGAATGTCTGGACCTATTCGAAGCCGGCTCGTGCCTGGGAATGGACAAGTACGGAAAAGACCGAGGTGGCGTGTGCAGGGGCTGCAGCGGCATAGCGGTGTGCTCGACACGAAACAGCGAAGTTGCTGTGACCCGACAACGAACTGGTTCTTTTCAATTGAACCCTGATCAGACCTTTTTGGAGGGGAGGGAGCATGCTAACACTGCTGTTGGTCACGACGCTTGCGATGGAACTCTGTTTCAGTTGGCTGTGGTTTCGAGCCGAGATGCGCCCCTCCAGGGCGTTGAGGGAAACCGCCTTTTCGCCCGGTCGCGTCGGACAAACGAGGCCTTGGGCTGGTCGGCCTTCATGAAGGTCACGCTCTCCATCCTGCAACGACGCAGCCAGACGCCGCATCAATTGACTTCCAGATTTCCTGCCCGAGCCGGGTCGTTTGACCCGGCTCCCTCCATGGCTTTGCCCCTCACTGCCAAAGACTAGCCGACAAGGGAGCGATCTCCTGCCGAGGGGACTCGCTGTGATGCGCCCTCCCCGTCACTTTACATCGGCTTCGAGCGTCAGGGTAGATACTTTTCGAGTGAAGCTGGCAGGATTTTGACGATATCGTTGTAGGTTACGATGACCGCCAGCAGGATCAAGAGGACGAATCCGACCTGCGTGATGCGCTCTCGAACCGTAAGGCTGAGATCACGCCGGATCAAGGCTTCGACGAGGATGATAGCAATGACGCCGCCATCGAGGATCGGAATGGGAAGCAAGTTGATGACCGCCAGGTTCAGGCTGATGGCCGCCATCAACATAAGGAGAGTTGAGAACCCGCTGCGCGCAGCCCTGCCGGACTCTTGGGCTATGCCGATCGGGCCCGAGAGCATTCTCATGGAGACTTCCCGTCGGAACAGTCGTTGAAGAATGTCGAAGATCAGTCCGGCAAATTTGATGTTCTGTTGAACGGAAGTTTGAAACGCCTGAGTCAGGCTCAGCTCCTTAACGACCATCTTCGGAAAGTCGCGCTCAATGCCAATCATTCTGCGATTGGAAGCCGCGTCGACGTAGGGCTTAACTTGAAGCTCAACCTCCTGTCCGTCTCGGAGGACCACAAAGGGAAGAAGCTCGCCGGTACTATGCTTGAGCACGTCGGCCAGGTCCTTGCCATCTCTTCTCAGGTCCACATCCCCAATCTTGAGGATCCGGTCGCCGGCCTTCATTCCAGCCAACTCGGCAGGCTTGCCTGGGAGAACCTTTTTGACGGTCATCAGCTCGGGTGAGAAGGGATAGACGCCGAGGTAACCCAGATGGTTTCGACCCTGAGATTCCACCGGAACCATCTTGAGCAGCGTCTGGCCTTGCCGCTGGATTTTCAGAGGCAGCTCTCGGTTGGCGGAAGTCGCGACCTCGAGACTGAACTGTTCCCAGTTGGGATGGTCCTTGTCAGCTACCGCGACCACTCTGTCGCCCGGCCAGATCCCAGCCCTTTCTGCTGGGGACTCGGTCTCAATCACGCCGACCACCACAGGCTCGGTCTGATAGGCCTCAACTTCGTATCGGAAGTAGAACAGCGCGGTCAGCAGGAAGACGGCCAGGACAACATTCATCACAGGGCCCATGACTGCCACCAGGAAGCGCTGCCACTTCGGCCTGGATAGAAACTCCTCGACACTTCCCGTCAGATCTTCCCCCGGCGTTTCTCCGGCCATCTTCACGTATCCGCCCAAGGGAATCGCACAAAGCTTGTACTCCGTTTCGCCTTTGCGAAATCCGAAGAGCCGGGGTCCGAACCCCACGGCAAAAGCATCCACTCGAATCTTGAAGAGCTTGGCTACAAAGAAATGGCCGAACTCGTGGACCACCACCACTGTTCCGAAGACGAAGACAACACTTAAGACACTGAAAGAAAAAAAATCAAGCATTCACGCGACTCCCGTGGTCGTGGTTTTCAACAGTCGTACTATCGGTCAGAAGGCGAGATCCGATGAGTTGATGCGATGCAGGCATCTATAGGCTAGCTCTTGTAATCGAGTTCAATCAGGCGCCGGGTCTCACGTCTGACCATTTCATCATACTCTAGAATTTCGGCCACCGTCGAAAAATTGCTGTGGCCATTGGAGCGGTCCAGCATGGCGCCGATGACGCTGGGAATGCGGAGGAAGGGGATTTCCTTTCTGAGGAAAGCCTCGACGGCCACTTCGTCAGCGGCATTCAAAGTGCAAGGCTGGACACCCTGTTCACGGGCGGCTCGGTAGGCCAGATCCAGACAGGGGAAGCGATCAGTATCAGGCTCAAGAAACTCGAGACTCCCGGAGTGCGTGAGTCCCAATGCCTCTCGTTGGGTTGGGATCCGCTTTGGATAGGTCATCGCATACTGCAAAGGATATCGCATATCGTTCACACCCAGCTGGGCGACGATCGATCCATCGACGAACTCGACCATCGAGTGAACCGTGGATTGGGGGTGAATGAGCACCGAGATCTTCTCCACCGGCAAGCCGAAGAGCCAATGGGCCTCCAGCACTTCGAAGCCCTTGTTCATCAGGGTGGCAGAGTCAATGGTGATCCGGTTCCCCATGACCCACGTCGGGTGTTTCAACGCCATCTCAGGGGTGACGGACCGCATCTCCTCCTTGGAGCACGTCAAAAAGGGTCCTCCAGAGGCCGTCAGGATGATGCGCCGCACTTCGTCCTTGTTCCCCGAGCGCAAGCACTGGTGAACGGCACTATGTTCGCTGTCGACGGGTAGAATCTCCACACGGCTTTGCTTTGCGGCCTGGGTTATCAAAGACCCTGCCACGACCATGATCTCTTTGTTGGCCAAGGCCAGCAGCTTGCCTTGGCGGACAGCCTCATAGGTGGCCGGCAGACCCGTGACTCCCACAATAGCGCTGACCAGGAAATCGCACTCCGAGTGGGTCGCCACCGCGATCAGCCCATCCCGCCCGACCACCAACTCGGGACGGCGGCTGGCGGGAACCCGAGCCAACTCAGAGTTCAACACCTGGGCTGAGGTCCCAGAGGAGACCGACACAATGCTCGGTTGGAATTCTCGGATTTGCTCAACCAGCAGCGGGAGATTGCTGCCGGCCGCGAGGCCCACGACACGAAAGTCCTCCTGAAATTCCCGGACAACGTCAAGACAGCTTCGCCCAATAGATCCGGTGGAACCCAGGAGGCTGAGACTCTTCATACCCGACCCTCAAAGGGGAAACGCTCCGGCTTGGTTCAGGGACAGTCTGGCTGTGGAGGTCCCATCGCTGTGCTCGTCCACTGACTTTCCGACTGGCGCTGCGGAGATCACTCGTGACAGTCCGTCCGGTTCAGTGGACCAAAAAAAGCCTGACATAACAAAACAATACGGGTGCCCCAAAAAGGACGCCATCAATGCGATCGAGCATGCCGCCGTGTCCGGGCAGCAATTGCGAGGAGTCTTTAACGCCGGCTCCTCTTTTTAGCGCTGATTCGGCGAGGTCTCCAATCTGGCTTGCGATTCCAACCACCAGGGCGAGAGAGAGCAGGTGACTCCGAGACACTCCGGGGCTAAACCAGTAGCTACCTAAGAACGCCCCAATAATGGAGCCAACCAAGCCGCCCAGCGCTCCCTCCACCGTTTTCTTAGGGCTAATCAAAGGTGCGAGCCGGTGTCTGCCTAGCCAACTGCCGGTATAGTAGGCGGCTGTGTCTCCCAACCAGACCATCAGCAGAAAGATAAAGATCCATCGACTTCCGCTCAAATCTGGGAGTGGGAGGGATCGCACTATGATCAAAAAGCTCAGCAATCCTGGCACGTAGACAAGCCCGAGCAGTGTTGCTGAGGCTGACGCTAACGCCTCCTGGAGGCGACCAACTTTTGCGATGCCCAAGACCATCAGGGTCATGGCCGTGAGGCATAACAAGTAAAAGGCCAACGAAGAATCCAGGGGGCGGTAGAGCGCCGCCGCGAGAATCAGTAGCCCAAACCAATGACCCGCCAGTCTGTGCGGTGAAATGCCGGAGTGTCGAAGGAGCGCATAGAACTCCTCAAGGCAAATAACGGACGTCACGGCGACCAGCGAACCAAAAACCAGCGGTGGGGTGTAGCCGATAACGTAGATCAGAGGCGGCACTAATACGAGGGCAGTCAGCAGGCGCTTCATCGTGCTGACAGTCCTCCGTAGCGGCGATCTCTTTTCTGATAGGCTAGGAGAGCTTCAAAGAAGTTTTTTCTCCGGAAGTCCGGCCAAAGCGTCGGCGTCACCCAGATCTCAGCATAAGCGATTTGCCAGAGGAGGAAGTTGCTGACTCGCATTTCGCCGCTGGTGCGGATCAGCAGGTCCGGATCGGGGAGCCCTGCCGTATAGAGTGAGTCTGAAACCAGGGCCTCGGTGATCTCCAAGGCTGCTCCGTTGGAGTTGCGAACCCGCTCCGCCAATTTGCGAAAAGCATCCACCAGTTCGGCTCGCCCGCCGTAATTGAGTGCTACGTTGAACAGCAGTCCGCTATTCTTTGCGGTCTTACTCTTGGCGGACTCCAGATGATGCTGCACGGACAGCTCGAGTTCCGAAGTCCTCCCTAAGGTCTCGAACCGGATGTTATTTTCCATCAGCGTGGCGAGTTCCTTCATCAGGAACTCCTTGAGAAGTTTCATGAGCGTTGCCACTTCGCTGGCAGGACGCTTCCAGTTTTCCATGGAGAAGGCGTACAGGGTGAGGGCCTGAAGCTTCAAGCGCGCTGCCGTTTCGACGGTCTCTCTTACCGCTCGAATTCCGGCCCGATGGCCCGCAACGCGGGGCAGCCGGCGCTTTTCAGCCCAACGCCCGTTTCCGTCCATGATGATTGCCACGTGGCGTGGAATCTTCTCCAAATCGAGTTGTCGAAAGAGTTCTTCCTCCTCCGAACCCTTCCTCAAACCGGAGAAATTCGCGACAATTTCGCTCGTCAAGGCTGACATGCTTGCAGAAGAAACGTGGGTCAGTATTTCACAGAAACCAGGAAAAGCCCCTTGGCTGGAGCGGTGGGGCCAGCTTTGGACCGGCATCTGGAATGCAGAATGGCGTGTACGCCGTCAACCGCTAACCGCCCTTTTCCCACTTCGAGGAAGGTCCCCGCAAGATTCCTAACCATATGATGAAGAAAGCCGTTAGCGCAAACGTTATATTCTATGAGATCAGTTCGCGTGTCAAACACAAAAACCGATGACACCAGCGTCCTGACCTTGGATTCCACCTCACTGTCGGAGTCGCAGAAACTTGAGAAGTCGTGCTCGCCCAACACCGCCTGAGCAGCCTGACTGAGACTCGCGAAATCCAGCCGACGAGGATGATGGTGAACATACCGATACACAAAAGGCGAACAATCTCGCGCGTTCAAGATCCGATAACAGTAGTGCTTGAGTTTGGCGCTGCGACGCGCGTGAAATTCAAGGGGGACCTCTTCTACCCGGTTCACCCGGATCGTGGGCGGCAGCAACGCGTTCAGGGCCTTCTGAAGATTTGAAGGGGGGATTGATGAGAAGGTCTGGAAGCTGCAAACCTGAGCCAATGCATGCACCCCAGCATCCGTTCTTCCCGATCCGTGAACCTGAATCCTCTCGTGAGTAACTCTCTCGACGACCTGCGTTAGAACGCCTTGAATTGTTGGTAGCCCGGGCTGCACTTGCCAGCCATGGAAGTCGGTGCCGTCATATTGCACGTCGAGTCGCAGGTTTCTGGCGTGGGTATTAGACAACGCTGGGCTCCCGATTCAGTTCCTTAACCGGGGAAGGGAAGGGTGTGTCTCTTAGGCCTACAGCCATACAGCAAAGCCAGAGAGGCCAAAGACAGAGGAATGAATGCTCGAACTCACCCATCCCGCTAGGCGCGACTTCGGCTCCCGGGTTTGACGGGTTGCGACCCCGATTGGCAAAGGTGGCAGTTCTCCGGTCTGAAGGTAGGGACCGAGAGGCTCCAGAGCGTGAAAAAAGGAACGTCCAAAGACACCTGCCCCCCGCTGCGATCGATAATCGAGGCGGCTGCGAGAACCTGGCCTCCCAAAGTGCCGGCCAGCCGGGCCGTTTCCGCCGTGGACCCCCCGGTTGTCACGACGTCCTCCACGACGACCACCTTTTCACTAGGTTTCACTTCGAATCCGCGTCGGAGTCTCAAGGTGCCATTCTCTCGCTCTGCGAAGATCGCCCGGCAGTCAAACAATCGAGCGACCTCGTAACCAATCACAATCCCCCCGAGAGCAGGAGACAAGACAAGGTCGGGTTTGATTCCCTCCATCTGCTCTCGCAGGCCCCTGGCTAGAGTTTCGCAATGGGCCGGCCACTGCAAGACCCTGGCGCACTGCAGGTAGCGCTCGCTGTGCAATCCGGAGGTCAACAGGAAATGACCCGACAGCAAAGCTCCGCAATCCTCGAAAATCTTCTGAACGACTCCTGTTGGAAGGGGCATCGGAAACTCCGGGGCAAGTGGGAAGAAAGGCTTCGCAAGGAGGCCGTGCTTCAGAAAGAGGGAAACCCACACTGGATGGCCCGGTTGACGGCTCCAGGCGAAGCGATACTAGCATCAGTGCGGGCCAGAAATCAATTTGACCGCCCTTTGGCTCTCTGGCAGAGTATCGGATTGGCTTCAATTGCGCCGACCTCGTGCTATCGCTATGTGTCGCAAAAAGTTGAAACCATCCCTGGCCCCTTTTCGTACTCTGGATGTTGCCTCTTTTTTGGCGACGCTTAGCAAAAAGTCGACTTGAAACAAAGGGAGCATCTCATGCGTTACAGCCGTCTTACCTATCGTCGAGCCAGTAAGGCCGTCTGTCTCATCGCAGCGCTGCTTGTGACTGCGCAGGCCCCGGCTCTAGTCTGGGCGGAACAGCCATTTCCGATGCCTGGGTGGTTCAAGGACAGCGTAGTCCGCCCGGCACGGCAGCCGAAAGAACAGTCCGTCTCACAATACCTCAAGAGTCTGGATCGGGATGGCAAGCTTGGGCTCACGGAAGCGGACGCCATTCGCCTGGTCTTGGAGAACAATCTCGACGTTTACACGGACCGCTATGACCCCCGGATGGCTCAGTTCGATTTGGATCGGGCCTACGGCATTTTCGATCCGCGCTTCCAGGTTTCTTTGTCGGCAGGTCGCCGAACCATTCCCCAAAGTAACACGATCATCAGTGGTGTGGAGGCTCTCAAGAACCTGGACCACGGCGTCAACTTCAGCTTCGGCCAGCTGCTCCGGACAGGAACCTCTTATTCTTTTGATTTCAACAACACCCGTCAGTCCAGCAACAACCTCTTCAACCTGGTGAACCCGCTGCTGGCGTCGTCGCTGACGGCACGGATTTCGCAGCCGTTACTCCGCAACTTCGGACTCTTGCCGACCATGCGCCCCGTCCTCATTGCCCGCAACAATAAGGATCGAAGCGAGTACCTTTTTGCCCAGCGGCTGATTTTTATGGTGAACCAGGTACAAAACCTGTATTGGGAACTGGTCTTTGCGCGAGAGGACATCAAGGTCAAGCAGCGTTCTCTCGATCTGGCCACCAAGACCAATGAGGATAACAAGAGGCAGGTTGAGATTGGGACCATGGCTCCCATTGACGTGGTCAAATCGGAGTCGGAGATTGCAAATCGAAAAGAGGAGCTTATCCGAGCCCAGTACTCGTTGGAACAGCAGGAGGACCGACTCAAGAAATTCATTTCTACCTTGGGGGATCCCGGTGAGATTCGGTCGCGGGTAGAGCCCACCGACAAGGTGCTGGATTCGAATGCGCTGAAGGACTTCGATCTTGTTCAGGCGATCAGCTATGCGATTGAAGCCCGTCCCGAGATCAAGCAGCTCAAGAAGGACTTGGAAAGCGCCGAGATTAACGCCAAGTATTTTCGCAACCAACTTCTTCCAAGCGTCAATCTGGACTTGAGCTACGGGGTTGCCTCGCTGGCCGGCCAAAGCCGCACCATCAGTGGCGACCGAACTCAGGTGATTCTCGGCCCAAACACGGGACTCCGAGACAACTTTCATCAGATCTTTGGCACTGACTTTCCGAGCTACAGTGCGGCCATCACCGTAGAAGTTCCCATCACCAATCGTGGCGCCAAAGCGGACTATGCACGTGCCAACTTGTCCAAGTACCAGGTGGAGCAGCGACTTCGTGCGCTGGAGCAACAGATTGCGTTGGAAGTGCGCAATGCCTACACGGAACTGGAAATGAACCGTGCCCGAATTGAGGCCGCGCAAAAAGCGCGAGAGCTGGCCGAGCGCAATTTGGAAGCCGAACAGAAGAAGTTCCAACTGGGGACCTCGACCATCCGATTCGTGCTCGAAGAGCAACGTAACCTGGCCGTGGCCCAATCGAACGAAGTCAGAGCCCAAGTGGATTTCACCAAAGCCAAGAACAACCTCGATGTTGCCGTGGGCAAGACGCTGGAGGTACATAACATTCGGATCGAGGACGCAATCGCAGGTGATGTTCGTCCCGGAAGAAGCGCTACGGCCCCCGTCAGCGGCATTGGAAACTGAGACAATTTGTTCGGTGACGGTAGGTTTCTTTCAAAGCGTTGGACTGATGTGTTACTTTTAGGCCGTTTCTGACAGCAGAAACGGCTTTTTTTTTGGACTACATCCCCAGGCTGTAGGATGTAAACCCGGCCTCCCAATGAAAATCTCGGCCGCGATCATCACTTTGAACGAGGAGGCGAATCTTGCGCGCTGTCTGGAGTCCGTTCGTGACGTCGCGGACGAGATGGTTGTGGTGGATGCCGGAAGTACCGATCGCACGCAAGACATCGCAGAGCAGCATGGAGCCAGGGTCTTCGTTCGGGAGTGGCGCAGCTATTCCGATCAGAAGAATTATGCTGCCGGTCTGGCCGACTTTGATTGGATCTTGAGTCTGGACGCCGACGAGTGTTTGAGTCCGCTCCTTCGGCAGCGGCTTCTTGATCTTAAGGTGAGTCAACCGCAGTTTCAGGCTTACGCCTTTCCCAGACTGGCTCGGTATCTCGGGCGATGGATCAGACACTCGGGATGGTACCCCGACCGCAAAGTGCGGCTCTACGATCGGACTCGTGCCCAGTGGGTCGGCGACTTTGTGCACGAGAGCTTGAAGGTTGACGGGACAGTCGGGACGGTCGAGGCGGACCTTCTGCACTACACCTGCAACTCCATATCGGAACATGCAGAGCGACTGGATCGATATACGACGCTCGCGGCGAATGAGCTGCGGGCCCGCGGAAAGCATGCCGGCATGACCTCGATGTTGGGTGCTTCTCTGGCGGCGTTTGTGAAGTCCTATTGTCTGAAACTCGGTTTTCGAGACGGCCGTCAGGGTTGCCTGATTGCCGCCTTTGCGGCTTACTACAACTTCCTCAAGTACGCGAAGCTCTGGGAACTTGAGCACGCTCCCGCTGACGAGACAGACTGATGGTTTTTCACGCATTGACTGTCAAGCGGTCGCGTTTGATCTTCACCTGAACCCGGGCAGGGCCGTTCGATGAAGGTGCTTCATCTGGATGCGGGCAAGGATTGGCGAGGCGGCCAGCAGCAGGTGTGGTTCCTGGCTCATGCCCTGCGCGATCATCAAGTCTCGCAGTTCTTTGCGGTGCGTCGAGCCACTCTTTTGGCCGAGCGACTACGCCGTCAGGACTTTCATCTGGAAGAGCTGGGCTTCGGGTCCGAATTCGATCCTGGATCGCTCTTTCAGCTGGGGCGAATCGTACGTCGATTCAATCCGGATGTGATCCACGCCCACGATTCCCGTAGCCTGGGTTTGGCGGCGCTACTCAGATTGGGTGGGACTCAAGCGAAGTTAGTGGCGTCCAGGCGGGTGGCTTTCGGACTGCGAAGGAATCCGCTCCGCCTCATGAAGTACCAAACACTGACCAGCCGCATCCTGGCTGTTTCCCGCTATATTCGAGAGACCCTGATCCGTGACGGCATCGCGGACCATCGAATCGACGTGGTATACGACGGTCTGGACCTGCACTCGGTGAGTCGCATTGGAAAACAAGAGGCCCGTCGACAATTGGGGCTGAAGGGGCGCCTGATCGGCACGGTGGGGCAGTTCACTGAGGAAAAGGGGCACGGCTTTCTCATCGAGGCCTTCGCCCTGCTGAGCCCACGGATTCCAAACGCTTGGCTGATCTTGGCTGGAAACGGCCGGCTGGAGGCTCGCTATAGAAGGTTGGTGCATTCCCTCAAGCTGGACGAGAAGGTCGTTTTTCTCGATCCGTCCGTCGACTTGAATGCTCTTCTTCAGGCGCTGGACGTGTTTGTGTTGCCTTCGATTGAGGAAGGCTTGGGATCAATCTTGCTATTGGCCCTGGCACACGAACTTCCCGTGTGTGCCAGCCAGACCGGCGGAATCCCTGAAATTGTCATTCCAGAAACAACAGGCTTCCTAGTCCCGCCTCGAGACGCCGACAGGCTCGGCTCAGCGCTTGTTGAGGTTTTGCAGAACGACGCAAAGGCGAAAGATGTCGCACACCGGGGTCGCCAGTTGGTGGAGGACCAGTTTTCGGTGGAAAGAATGGCCGCCCAGACGCTCCAGATTTACGCTAATGTCCTGGCCACCTGAACTCGAAACAATCACCTATGTGGATTCTTGATGGTTTCTTCCTCGCGCTCGGATTGATCATTGGCAGTTTTCTCAACGTTTGCATCGCCAGACTGCCCAAGTCGGAGTCAGTCGTTTTCCCGCGTTCCCATTGCACGCAATGTGGAGGCGCCATCGCCGGGTACGACAATATTCCGGTGTTGTCCTATTTAATACTGAGAGGTCGCTGCCGGATTTGTGGAGCCGGTATCTCCTGGCAATATCCAGCTGTTGAAGTCCTGACTGCTGCAACGTTTGTCACTACCTACTGGATTGTCGGAGTGCAGTTGAAGACGGCCATTTTTTTGCTTTTCTTCTCTGCCATGATCGTGCTCGTCTTCATTGATCTCAATCATCGGATCCTTCCCAACTTGATCACGTTGCCCGGCATCGTGGTCGGTGTCATTTGCAGCCTTCTTGCTCCAGTCGAGGACGGAACAGCGGAGTTTCTGTTCTCAGTGTTGGGCTGGAGCGTGCCCATCCCTCGTGCCTATTCAGTCCTGGACTCACTATTGGGTGCCATGGTTTGCGGTGGGTTTCTGTGGGTGGTTGCTGAGCTCTATCTCAAGATTCGCAAGATCGAAGGTCTTGGCTTCGGAGACATCAAGTTGATGGGGATGGTGGGGGCATTTTTGGGGGTCAGGCTGGCGCTGATGACCATTATGCTCGGTTCCTTTGTGGGTGCGGTGACCGGGTTGATCTTTATTCGGTTGGCAGGAAAAGACAGCCGATACGAGCTTCCGTTTGGCTCCTTCCTGGGATTGGCCGCCATCTTTGCTGCGCTCTGGGGACAACGGATGATTCAAGGCTATTCGCAGGCCATCAAAGGCTTCTAGTCGCGCATCGCGCGCTGGATGCCGACACAAATCATGTCCAGTCCTGCTCTCGATCCTGCCAACTTCATCTTGCTGGGCATCATTGCTGCTTTAGCTGGGGCTTTTCTATTTGTGCTCTTTCGATTGGTGCGACGAACCTCGGCGCGACAGAGCCAGAATCCCAGGGTCGCGGCTCCCTCTGAACCCGGCAATCAGCAGTTCATGATGGCGACGTTTGAGGGCGTGATCACCAAGCTGAAAGAACAAGAACGAGAGCTGGAGCGCCTCCACCGGATTGAAAAGGAACGGGCTGAACTCAGCCAGCGCATCAGTGAGAACATCACCCGCAATATGCCCACGGGGCTCGTTACGATAAACCGCAACGGCGTTGTTACCAGCTCAAATCCGGCTGCCAAGGAGATTCTGCAGCTGCAGTTGCTCGAAACTTTGCATTACCGCCAGGTGTTGAGCGCTTCTCGGTCGTTTCAGGAAATGGTAGCCGACTGTCTGACAACAGGTAAACGCTATCATCGCGCCGAGGTGGAAACAGCGTTGAACAACGCGACCGCAAAGACTCTGGGGATCAGCGTGTCACCCATTGAGTCGGGCAAGGGTGAGATATCCGGAGTCGTCTGCTTGATCAGCGATTTGACGGAACTGAGTGCGCTGCAGAGGCTGGTCAGATTGAAGGAAGGGCTGGCCATGCTTGGTGAGATGTCGGCCGGAATAGCACACGAGTTCAAAAACGCTTTAGCCACGATCGCCGGCTATGCCCAGCTTCTTCAGGATGAGGCTCTCCCTCAGAACTTGGTTCTTCCCGTCAAAATGATCCGTAAAGAAACCTCGAAGTTGACTTCGACGATCAACGAGTTCCTGAACTACGCCCGCCCACAATCAGCCAACCGGAAGGAGTTGGACTTGGCCGCGCTTCTGAGAGATTGTGTTGGTGAGATCGGGATGGATCCTCGGTTCAGACACGTGCGATTTCACTTCGAAGGGGATGCCCGCGCTTACCAAGGGGACGAGGTCCTGTTGCGAAGTGCCTTCGGAAACTTGCTTTTGAACGCTGCCGAGAGCATCGCCGCAGACGCGTCGGGAGGGGAAGTCCACTGTACGATCCGGGCACGGAATGGCTTGGAAGTGGTCATTCGCGACAACGGCTGCGGGATCGAAGAAGCAGATAAGGAGAAGCTGTTCATCCCTTTCTTCACACGAAAGAGCGAAGGAACCGGCTTGGGACTGCCCATCGTTCAGAAGATTGTGCTGATGCACGACGGGCGAATTGAGTTGGAATCGGAGGTAGGTGCAGGCACGGCATTCCGCATTTTCCTTTGATCCAGCTGTGATCAAGACCCAGGGAGTTTCCTCAGTTCTCGAATGTTCAGACGAGTGTAATCCAGCTGGCCGAGGGGGCCCATTTGCTTGCGTATGTAGTAGGAGTTGTTGAAAACCTGAACGTCTCCTTGCAATAGAGATGTCTGCGAAGTCGGTGAAGAGGAGATAATCGTCCCTCGGACGACGATTCCCGGCACGCCCCCATCCAGATTCAATCGGCCTTTGGCGATGATCACTCCGTAGTAAGAGAACGACCCGCTGATGGTCAGGTCTCCGTTCACGACCAACACACCCTGGCCCGTGGAGTTGGAAATACTTAACGGGCCATCAGCGAAAACCGGAATCGAAACGTCACCCGCTGAGGGCGTTTGGCCCAAATTCACCCCGTCACCGGCGTAACTACCATCGGGCAGTCTGCTGATGGCCGGAGCAACCTGCTGGATGTCCCGAGAGATGGGCGGCTTGAGTGTCCTGAGAATGGCGTCGATATCATAGGAAAAAGGAGAGCTGGGGTAAGTTGGAAGGGGGCTCCCGGCGACCCCGCTCAGATTGCCACCAATGGAGTCTTGCGATTCCACTCCATTTCGGTCCTCAGCCGGGTTTGAGGCCTCGTCAGTGCCGCTGACCATGACATTGCTGCCTGTGATCAAGACAGGTCCCCGGGAGAACAAGGCAGCCCGAAGCGGCGGCAACGGCACGGCTGAGACCTCAGCCTGAACCAGCTGCGCGAAGCCGAACGCATCTTTAGAGAGCGCTGTCACCAGGTAAACCGGCGCACCTGTATGGGTCGTGGGACGAGTCCCCGAGTTCACATATTGCGATGCCGGCGCGTCAGCCAAAGTGAAATTATAGCCATAGTGCACGACGGCGTCGCTGTTGCTGCTGGAAACCGGGTCGTCCAGTTGGTAGCCGGCACGGGCTTCAGTTTTCAAGAAGATCTTGACCCAAGCGAACGGGATCGACCCGAGGCTTGAAGGAATGATTGTGGCAGTTTGGGGCGGTGAAAAAGCCGGATCGAAATAGGGATTGGTGTCGGCTGACCCGGACGTGGGATTGATGGATGGGCTGGCCACCAAATACACCACTTGATTGAGGTCGCTCAGCGAAAGGGAGCCACCCAGCAGGAACTCCTTCACCCGTTCGCGAGCTTCCTCGGCCGCGGATTCTGACGCGTACTGCTGGATCAACCTCATTTTTGTATTCCGATTAATAAGGCTTTCGGTCGTACTGACAAACGTCATGGATAATCCGATCAGTGTAATCGTCGAAAGCGCCACCAGCACTGTCACCAGAGCCAGTCCTCTCTCGTTTGCGTTGGCCATAAGTCTTCCCTTATTCATTTCGAGACCCTCTTCTCACGCCTCCCGAGCCAAATCCTATCGTCACAGATTCCATGGCCGTATTCGAGTTGAGCGACTCAAAGTCCGGAACTGGTGAGTGAAGGGATCGCGTTCGGCAGAACGCAGTCTCAGCCGGACTTCGATGGAGGAAACATCTGCAACCAGCGAAGTTTCTACCCCGTTTCGGTTGTAGAACTTAAACGAGAAATCCTCAACGCTTTCAGACAGCTTTTGAGGGGATCCTCCGGGTAGGGAGCCGTCGGCCTGGATCTCCCCGGCGAATCGATTCAACGTAAACGGCGGCGCACTGCCGCTCAGGAAGTAGTGGACGTAATCGACCTTACCGTTGCTGTTGATGTCTCCTTGGAACTTCAGCAGCCGCGGCCCAATCTCCACTAACCCTTGAGCCACCAAGTTTTTTGGGGTACTTGGATTCTGCAGATAGGCGGCATCGAAAGACGAGGGCGGATTGAGGCCGATCGTCTTGATCTCCCGACCCATTAAGGCCAACACATCTTCCATATTTTGCTGCATTTCCGATTCGTTGCGCCCGACAGAGGAGATCTTTTGGCTTTCCGAGATCGCGGAGAAAACAAGGCCGAGGACCGTCGAGAAGATGGCCAGAGCAATCAACACCTCCAGCAGGCTGAAGCCCGAAGCCGGAGGAGCTGCGGCGTTTCTGTGTGGGCGCGTCATCGTCGTCATTGAGAACGAACAAGCTTAAGCGAAGCGGGCCTGAGCCTGAACGGAACCCCTGAAGTGGCCCGCGTGGCCACAACGAGGGTCTTTCGCGTGCCGGAAGTGGTAATATGCCAGCGCGTTTCGAAGCGTAAAGTCGTGGCCTTAGCTTGGTTCAAAACAACATCCAAGAAAGCTGTATAGGCCGGATCGCCACCCGCATCAAAGTCGATATCCAAGTTCGCATCCACCGCACTGCCAGGGCCGACCAGCTGAGCGTCGTCCAAAGGAAGGGATTTGAGCTCCTCCATCTTCTGCTGCGACAAATTCAGCGCGGTGGCCTCCAGTTTGGAGGAGTAACTCAATGACAGAGCCGACAACACCATGGACATGACCGCCAACAGTCCTGTCATCAGCACGATGCAGGCGATCATCAGCTCAATCAGGGAAAAGCCATCCTGCGTCTGAGGCCGTTTGTGGGAAGGCATGACAGCCCCCAAATCGAAATCACGAAGAACCTACAACGAGATGATATTGTGCACAGGGAAGCAGCGAACACCTTTAGGGTATCACTTCGGGCCACCAGCAGCACAAAAATCTTTCATGATGATAAGTGAGCGAGTAGAATCATCCAAGCGCTTTCTAACGGAAACAAGTCATGGACGCGAAACTGGCCTCAAGCGAACGAGGCATGACATTAATGGAGCTGCTCCTGGCCTTGGTTCTTGCGATGGTCTTGGGGGCGGTGTCCCTGCCCCAAGTGAGGCGATACTGGCAGAGCTATCGCTTGGATGGCGCAACCCAGTCGCTGACGTCCGTTTTGGAGGTGGCACGCTACACTGCCGTCTCCACCACACAAGACGTCGTGGTGAGTTTCTCGATCCCGGAGAGCTTTTACGAAGCCTTCGAGGACAGGGATGGAGATCGGGTGCGGGATCCTGGAGAGCGCGTTCTGGGAAGATATACGCTGCCTTCCCAGATCGTGTTCAGTGGCACCGGCTTGCTGGGCCCCCCCTCAAGTCCCAGTGCACCTGTGGCCGATGCGATCACGTTCAGCCCCGACATGGTGATCTTCAATTCCTTCGGAAAGCTGGCGAACGGACTTGGAGTAATCTATGTTCAGAATGAAGTCGGAGACGCATCGGCCATCAGCTTCAACATCGCCGGCCGAATGAAGACCTACCGGTGGGACAAATCCCGAAGAATCTGGAGATAGCTACTCCTTGGCTTCAGTGGGTTGACGGGGTGGGGAAGCGCCGCGTTCGCTCAGCTCCTTAAGCAAATCCTCTGGCTTGAAGCCGGCCTTGGCCGCCTGTTCCAGCAATTCTTCTCTTCCTTTCTCAGCCTTCTTTTTGTCGTCCCTGGCGTAGCCCAGGTTCTTCTCCATGTCGGCCACCTGGTGCTCAGTGGTTTGACGTTCGAACGGCGTTTGGGCCTCCAAATTCTTTTGTTGATACTTGGCCAGCTTCATCACGACCTTAGCTTCGTGTTGCTCCGCTTTTTCAACCGCCGCTTGAGCTGTGCGTAGCTTTTCGATCCAGTAGCTCTTGCCGGGATTCTCCTTGCCGGCTTCCCGCTGGTCCCCTGAAGGCTGTGGATCCGCTTCGGTTACTGCCTCCGGCGTCGCCACGGGCGAAGCGGCAGACTCATCCGAGGGGTATTTGTCGCGATATTTCTGGAGGTCGTCGTTGGTGAAGACACGCCGAGTCTTCTTTGAAGGATGGTCGCTACCGGCTAGGGGGTGCACGGCGAGCGTAAAGCAGCTAAGCAAGCTGAAGACTGTTAGGAACCACATTGGTTTACGCATGGTGGCCTCAGAACCCTCCTTGGGAGCTAGTAGATCATCCTATCCTTGAAGGACAGGATAGTCATTGGCAGGTACTTCCAAGCGTTAATGAGCGAACATGAGTTGTACTGGATCTCGATGCTCCCACCGAGATCGCTGGTCGTGTCGTTGATACTCTCTCCCGAGATCACAGCACCGCGTATGTTGATGTTATTTCCGCCTCCACCGGTAAAGTTGAAAGTCCCTCTGGCAATGATGATTCCCTCGAAATATACGCCTCCATGCATGTTCACGTTGCCGTCCACGATCAATATTCCGTAGCCGACAGAGTTGTTCGAGGTGAGGGTGAGATCTCCGGGCGAATAATAGTACTTTGGAACCGGTGTGTTAGTTGGAATACCGGGCGGCGGCACGTTTGGAGGGGTGCCTAGATTGACGTTCGATCCTGAACATGCGACAGGCGTTCCGGAGCAACTCACATTCGTGCCACTTGAGTTGACGTCTTGAAAAAGGCCAGTATCCTTTAACATCTGAATAAGGCCTGGGACATCGTGCGTGAAAGGACAGCCAGGGCAGAGCGAAGGATCCGTGGGGAGAGCAGGAGGGGGAGGCGTTCGCCCGATGACGGATTGCGAGGGATTCAGACTGTCGATCGTACCGGCTGAACTGACACCATAGACCATGTTTGCCGGGTTGCATTCATCGACACCACTGATATCGAGGTTTCCGCTAAAATCCACGTCCTGGAACGAATCGATTGCCGCGTTCACATTGACCGGGGGAGGAATAGCCACCTCGGTTTGAAGCTTGCGAACGGCTCCCACTTGGTCAGCCCCCAAAGCCGTGACCAGGTACACCGGTTGGCCCTCATGAGCCAGAACGCCGGCAGCGTCGGCGATATACTGAGACACTTTTCCGGTCGCCTTGTTGCGGCCGTAGTAAACCGGATCGATGGCGTTGTAAGTCCCGTCCTGATTGACATCGTGAGCGGAGAGTCGCTCCGTCTTCACTGTCACCTTGGACCAGGCGAAGGGCACTCGATCGTTTGCTCCTTGCACCGTATTCACCAAGGTCCGTGAAGTCAGAGTGGAACTCCCCACATTCACCGTCGTCCCAGAGCTGTTACGGTAGGTGATGGCCCCGGAATACTCCGGATCAAAGAACGGATTGCTGGATGCATTGCCAGTGGTGGGATCAATTCCTGAGCGGCCCAGGATGTATACCGCTGTCGTTGGAGTACTCGGTATGGAAGCCAGCTTGTTGGTCCCCGCTCCATCACCCAGGCGAAAGCGGGCCTCTTCGACCGCGGCCTCGGCTCCAAAGAAGGTTACTCGAGACTTCTTGAAGTTGTCGTTCACCAACACCTCACTGGAGCTGTTTACCATGATGGACAGCCCAATGAGAGACATCACCACCAGAGTGAACAAGGCGATCAGAAGGGCGACACCCTTTTCCCGGTTTGTGTTGATCTGTTTCAGGCACTCAATGTTGCTTGCTGAGGAAGTCATGGAAGACCTCACGTTTAAATGTTCTTGGCCAAAGCCCGCGTTGTAATCGAGATGGTTCGGGCTTTTCTCGACTCGGGATCCAGACGGCCCGCACTGGTCTGCAGCACCAGGTCAATGCGCACGGATCTAACCTCGGCCGGAGTTGTCGTAGTCACACCGTTACGATCAAAGTAGGTAAAGTTCAAACTGCGGACATTCTCGGCTAGAGTCCGCAGAACAGCCGCGTTCCCCTTTGCGACTGCACTTCTCTGCAGGTCGGCCCCTTGAGTGCCGTTCCAGGTGTACTGGACGACTTCGACTGCGCCATCCTCGTTGATGTCCCCCTGAAAGATGAGGTTCGTGGCGGAAGTGGTCACAAAGCCTGCTGAGACCTGGTTGCTTCCCGTGGTGTAGTTGAGGGTGCTGGCGTAGTAAGACAGCTTGGGGAACCCGGCTAATCGGATCTCCCTCTCCATCGTGTCGATCGCGTTTCGGGCGGACTGCTGGACTTCCAGCACGTCTTGTTCGTATTGATGACGTTTCTGTCCCTGATCGAGATTCGAAAAGAGCCCACCCACGATGATCGAAAACACCAGCATCACGACCATGAGTTCGATCAAGGTGAAGCCTTTTTGAGAGGGAGGGCATTTCATCGTCATATTCCTCAGCTTGCTTTCAAGAAACTGATTTGAACGGGTGGGTAATTAGATTTCCAGTTGCCGCCGGCTCGCCGTGCCGCCACCACAATTCGCTTGATTCCATTGGCTCCAGTTCCCGTCGCCACCGTCGAGATACTCCACCGCACCTCAAAGTTCATGGTGTTACCGATATTGTTGGAGTCAGCCAGTGAGACGGTCGATGTGTAGGCTGTAATCGGTGTAGTGGAAAAACTGATCAGCCCATTGGTCAGTGTGTAACCTCCATCCGCCAGCGTGGAGTACTGTCGGCCCTTGAGATCGTCCATGACCATTTCCGCTGCACTCAAAGCGATGGTATCGTACTTGGCCACAGCGTTGGTCGAGACGGCCGAACCAATGAGACTGGCAACCGACAAAACGCCGATCAGGAGGATCATCGAGGCCACCATCATTTCGATCATCGTGAAACCGGACTGGTTTTCCCACCTTGACTTCGCAAGGCCGACAGCTCGCGTCAATTTCGGATTTCGGTCGTCTGACATTCGGAAAGCCTCTTCAAGTGTGATCTAGTTCCAGGTGGCGCCGTTCCCACGCCATGTCCGAACGCGCCCGGCAGTGCTGACGGTAATGGCGGCAAACTTGTTCCCAGGGCCTAACAGGTAAATGGCGTAGCCGCCGGCTGGAACGCTCGCCGGATTAAAGTCGGGCAGTCCGGTCGACGAATTGATTGCTGTAACGCCACCCCGCGGCGTGAATCCGATCCCGTTAAGGGATCCCGTACTGAGCGTGGTCGACCCGGATGCGCTGGGGGGCGGCACTGAGGCGGCTGTAAAGTTGATACCGTTTTGGAGAGCTAGCACAATGTCGCCGGATCCGCCGGTGAGGCTGCCGTTGGCATTGGCATCGACCCCAAACGATCGTCCTGAGGGAAGTATCAGGAAAGAACAAACCGCGTTGTCGCGAAGAGCACGATAGCGCACCGACTGGATCTGGGCCGCGATCTCCTGCGCCGAAGCATTCAGGCGGTAACTTTGCAGGCCCTGATTGATGCTAGGCAGAATGAAACCGAGCACAATCGTGGCAATGGCAACCGTAATCAAGAGGTCAATCGCCGAGAATCCCTTTTGTTTCTTCATGATGGTGGTTCTTTCAATCACTTACGGCCTCCTGGAACACGCCGAATGACAATGCAAGGGAGCGGCCAACTCGCCCAGTCGGGGGCTTTAGAGATTATAAGCTATGTTGTATCAACTATTTACAAGATGAACCATGCCGGTTGAGCCAGGTGGGCTGGCTGACAACAGCTCGGCCCCATTGTTTCTTTTTGTTACAGATCGGGTGACCGGTGACATAGCGCCGTGCCGGTCGGCCTCTAAACACCTCCCCTTATGCCGAAGATTCTGATCGTTGAGGACAAGGAAAGCCTGAGGCAGATGCTCACAGCGGCCATCAGCCGGATGGGCTATGTGGCCGACGCGGTTGAACATGCGGAGCTAGCCAAGGCTAGAATCCAGAAACAGAAATACGCCTTGGTCCTGACAGACTTGCGTCTTCCGAAAGGCTCGGGGCAGGAGGTTCTGGCTCAATGCAAAGAAGCCGATGATTCCACGCCGGTCATCGTGATGACAGCTTACGGCACCATCGAGGAAGCCGTGTCGGCAATGAAGCAGGGAGCCTATGACTTCATTCAAAAGCCGATCGACGTCGAACATCTGGGTCTGCTGATCGAGCGTGCAATTGACCGGCAGAGGCTCCTGACAGAGAACTTGCTGTTGAAGGAAGCCTACGGGCAGGCCTACGGCTTTCCGGAAATCATCGGGGAGGATTCTTCGATTAAGGCCTTGGAAAAAGAGATTCAGAAGGTGGCTTCAACCGAGGCCACCGTTCTGCTCCAGGGAGAATCCGGAACAGGGAAGGAGTTGTTCGCACGCGCCGTTCACGCCCTCAGTTCTCGCTCTCAGAGTCCCTTTGTGGCCGTCAATTGTGCCGCAATACCGGAAACCCTTGTCGAAAACGAACTGTTTGGCCACGAAAAGGGAGCCTATACCGGCGCTAACTCAGCAGGCATTGGAAAGTTTGAATTGGCGAACAGGGGAACCCTCTTCCTGGATGAGATCGGAGAGCTGCCTTTGGCAGTCCAATCAAAAATCCTCAGGGTTCTGGAGACGAAGTGCTTCGAGCGGATTGGCGGTGTCCGCACCCAGGAAGTGGATGTGCGAATCGTGGCGGCGACTAATCGTGATCTCCAGGAGAGCGTGACGCAGAAATCCTTCCGGCCGGACTTGTTCTTTCGCCTATCCGTATTCCCAATCGCCGTGCCACCGCTCCGCGAGCGAGGAAACGATGTTTTGCTCCTCGCCGACCACTTCGTGCGGCGTTTTGCGCGCGAGCTCAAGAAAGGGGAGATTTCGCTTTCCGCGGCTGCCCGCAAACTGCTCCAAAGTTACGACTGGCCGGGCAATGTCCGTGAGCTGCAGAACTGCATCGAGCGAGCCGTGATTCTGACGGAAAACCGCGAGATCCTTCCCGAGGAGCTTCACCTGGCCTTCTACAGCGGTTCAACCAGTCCACAGCGAGAAGCACCGGAAGGATTCGATCTGTCGGGAACCCTCTCTGAAGTCAGCCTGCGAGCCATGGAAGCAGTGGAGAGGGCTAAGATCGCTCAGGCTCTGCGCGAATGCCAGTGGAACAAGACCAAGGCGGCCCACCTGCTGGCAGTCGGATACAAGACGCTTCTTTCCAAGATCAAGGAATACCGCTTGGATGAGCTATCCGCCTGAAGGATGCCGTGGTCCTGGCTCCACCAGAGTCCAGCAGAGCTGGGCCATTCACGGCCACACAGAGTTGCGGCCCAGCCCCCTTCTTCAAAGCCAACCACGCATCCAGCCTTGCATCTGCCTTCGATCGATTCCCGCTGCGGCCTCCGCACCAGACATGGTTCCGAAATCAAGCCTAGTAATAAAACTTCAAGGCAAACTGCATGCGGCGCGGATCGTTGATGGTGTTCAGCACCCTTCCCAAATTGGGGTCGTCGATGTTACGGCTCCCCGTTTCGAACCTTGAGCGATTGAACAGATTGAAAGCTTCCCATCGAAAATCGATTCGCTTCGATTCGCCAATTACAAAAGACTTCGCCAACGAGTAGTTTTCGCTGAAGTTCGGGAACGTTCGGGCCTTGGGATTGTGCCGAGTAGAATTTCCCAACCGGTCGGTAGGCTGGGGTCCAAAAAAGGATTTGGGCTGAAAGAAGCGGTCTTTACCTTTCCAATCGGGATTCTTCAGGTTAGTGGTCCATCCTTCATAGCTGCTGACAGTCGCCGCGCCGCGTCCATTGAAGATGTTGTAATTGTTGTTGTTGGTGAGCTCCAGAGGGGTTCCGCTGGTATAGACGTGGAAAGCTCCTAAACGCCAGCCGCCAAGAATCACCGAAGCCAGCCCTCCGGACATCCACTTGCGCCCTCTTCCCCAGGGCAGCTCATAGACGTAGCTGGCTTTGAGGTTGTGAGTCTGATCGTATTGTCCAATCGACTTCTCAAGCCGGCGATTGTAGTGGTCAATGGAGCTGTTGTCTCCCACGTAGCTATCGGAATCTGTGATCAGTTTCGAAAGTACATAGGATGTTTGAAAAAGGAGTCCCTGCGAATACCGTTTCTCCAGTTTCACGGTCCAGGCATGGTAGCTGGAATGACCGCTTTTGTCGCCGTGCCCTTCGCGGGTCTGGATGTCGAGGTACTGAGGATAGGGTCGCAGTGCTTGAGCGACGCTTCCATTGAAACTGGCGTACGGCTTCTGAATTCCGGCGGCCTGGGCAGCCGGAGAGTTGATGTTGCTTTGTAACAAGGCCAGGCCATAGCGCTGGAAGGCACTGAACGGCACCTGGTTCATCCTGAGCAGTCCAGAAACGAGATGAGCGCCTATCGTTGCGTTGTAGGAGGTTTCAAACACCAAGCTGTCGGACAGTTGCCTCTGGATTGAAAACGTCCAGTCATAGCTTTCCGGCAGCCGGACCGCTTCATTGTTCCAGTAGGCGGTGTTGTTTCCGTTCGAGAATGCAGGATTGACACTGGGGGGCTGAGGAAACGGAGGCAGACCCGTATCGAGTCGGAACGCCGGCGTCACGCCACCATCGGTGGAAGTGGGTCGAAAGATGCTGATGGCACCTTCGAAGTGAGTGCTTCCTGTGACTGTTTTGACGACGCCAAAACTCCTGGCAGCGGCGGCACGGATCACCGTTTTCTGGTTGAGGCTGTAGGCCAAACCGAAGCGAGGACCAATACCTCCGTACCACCCGTCAACCAGCGTTCTGGAATTCTCACGACCTTCACCAAATCCGGCAAAGCGCAGGGCGCCCAACCTCCCATTGGCTCCGGGATTCGGCTTGTCGGGAGTGAAGTCGCTCCACTTGTCCTTCTGCTCGATGGGGGGTAGTGTGAATTCATACCGCACACCCAGATTGAGCGTCAGTTTCGGGGTGACCTTCCAGTCATCTTGAAAGTACATGGAATGGCTCCGCCACTGCTGGCCGACGAACCGATCATTTTCGGTGCCGCCCGAGAAGCTTTCACCAAGAAGGAAAGAAGCGAACCCATTGCCGCCGCCGGTGTTCAGATTATTGTTACCCGGAATGCTGGTGCTGCGACGATCACCGCGAACGAGTCCGGAAAGGGTCTGGCGACCGAATCCGTTGTAGTGCACGCGTTCATACAGGTAACCCATCTTGAAATTGTGTTTTCCCTTGATGACTGTCAGGTCATCACCGAAAGAGAAAATGAAGTTCTCAGAACCATCACCGGCCGACCCTCCCCAGGTGCCATAGTCCGAGAATTCGATTTGCACGAAATTTGCATCGCAATCGAAAGCATTGATCAGACAAACTCCCCGGTCCTTCCACCCGCCTGTTGCGTTGAGTGAGGCGTTCCGTTCCTTCCAAAAGTTGATTCCACCGTAGGAGTTATTGACTACTGTAGGTTTTGCGATCCAAGTCCAAGCCCCCCGATAGACATCACTCTTTTGACGGCCGGTCCGGGTGGAGTTCAAAATCCCGGGAAGTCCAGGAAAACCCCCGGCGCCCGCCTGGGGACCGTCATGCTTGCCGTAGTTATACAGGTAGTTGACCTTGTGCTTTTCAGAGAATACATGGTCAATCTTGTAGCTGAATTTGGTCCAGGGATCGATCTGGGTTCCCTGATTGTTGATGAAGTTATTACGAACGTAGGCGCTGGTACCAGGTGCCGCTCCATTGTTGGGGAATCCCACATTGCCTGCGACGTTGAGCACGGCCTTGGCAAAACTCGAGAACCGATCTTGAGGGATGATGTTTCCCGGGAAGGGGTCGCGAATGAAACCGGGGCCATTGGGATTCGGTCGGGTAGTGGCCGGATCGTAGATCGTGAGCCGATTGCCGTTGGCGTCGACCCAGTTGCTGAAATCGCCCCGGTACATTTCCGGAGTGGGAACACTGTCCGTGCTGCTTGTGGCCCCCACACGATTGCGGAACCATTCCATGGAACTGAAGAAGAAGGTCTTGTTTTTGCCATTGTAGAGCTTGGGAATGTAAACAGGTCCGCCAACACTCCAGCCGAAATCATGCTGCTTATAAACAGACTTCTTGGCTTCAAAGAAACGGCGGGCATCAAACGCGTCGTTACGGACGAACTCGTAGACAGTGCCGTGCAGATCATTTGTCCCGGATTTGGACGTAAAGCTCATGATGCCACCAGAGGCACGACCATACTCGGCTTTGAATCCATTTGTGTCTACGGTGAATTCGGTGATCGCATCAAGAGACGGGGTGTTGACGCTCGCCCACTGGACTGAAGCAAATCGGCCTGTTCCGGCTGAAACACCATCGAGAGTGATGCCCCAGGCAGCCACCTGACCTCCGCCCAAGGCAAAGGTTTCGTCCTTGTTGGTCCCACTTCCCTCCACCTGCTTGGCTTCAGGCGTTACCAAGGCCAAATCGAAGGGACTGCGCAGCGCACCACCCACCACGAGCGGAAGCTCGTCCACCATCTTGTTCGATACGGATGCAGTGATCTTAGCGGTTTCGGTCTGCAGTTGCGCCACGGTGGAACTGACCTCCACTGACTCTGAAACCTCTCCTACTTCCAAGGCAACATCGACCCGGACCGTGCTGGAAGCCGCCAGAACGATCGGTGATTTCTCTGCGGATTTAAATCCATCCTTCTCCACCCGGATTCTGTAGGTTCCCACACGGAGCGAAGGAATCACAAAAACTCCGCTGTCGGTTGTTTCCGTTCGGGACACCACGTTGGTTGACAAATGAGTGGCCGTAACGCCCGCGCCCGGGATCACAGCGCCTGTCCCGTCCAGGATCGTGCCCGTCAAGGTGCCCCGATCGGATTGGCTCAACAGCTGAAAGGGCGTTATTACAACCATCAGGCCGAGGAGTCTGACGAGAGTCCTCATATAGTCCTCCCTAAGCAGGTTGGTGAGTTAAGTTAGAGTGAATCACTACGTGCGAAGCCGATCCGGCACCTCGGTCCTTCAAGGCTGTCTCAAACCGGTCCCGTCGCGGGTAGCCTCCCTTGAGAGTTGCCGGACAACGTAAGGCCGTTCCCTGAGCGCCTGTTGCTTCACGGCGGAGCTTCAGCCCCGCTGCAATCCACGTTCGAGACTCACAGCTTGAGTTTCGTCAACGCGCACAGCCAGGAAGTTTGCCGAACTTGGCAGCGGCGATTAGCAACAGCGGTGGGACGGCACACGACCCAAAATGCCCCACATCTAATTCAACCAGCCGACTTTCAGAAGATAACGCAGTATACAATTCATCCAGACAAACTGGGAAGAAAAGTTCTCACTGCAGTTCCTTATCATCCATCAAGCAAAGGCCTACGTTTGTGCCAATCCGTAGCCGACTGGTAGGCGTGGCCGACTCGGAATAGGGTTGCTTCGTCGAAAGGTCTGGCGCAGAACTGGATGCCAAGGGGCAGGGACGGAGTGCTGGAGGTGAAACCGCAGGGCATCACGATGGCCGGAATCCCCGTGACGTTAGCGAGGTTGTAGGTATCGGGGCGCGGGGGCGGCGGTGGATCGGACAGCCCATCGCTACCAACGATTTCGGCGTCCAGTTTGGGGGCGGGATTGCCCGAAGGAAGCATCAAGACATCGCAAACCTGAAACAGCAACCGCACCTCTTCCATCAGCACCGTACGCAGGCGTAAGGCCTTGATGTAATCCACTGCAGAATAAAAAGAGGCGACCTCTAGGCGCTCGCGAACGAGCGGCTCGAGGAGGTGCCCGTTTTCTCTGAGCCTCTTCTCGTGGAAGGCAGCCGCTTCGGAATAGAGAATGATCGAGGATGCAACACTGAAAAGGGCCGCGTCGCGTACCTCAACATCCACCAACACTGCTCCCAGTTCCTTCAGGAGCACATTGGCGCGCTGGAGGGCGGCTGCCGTCTCGGATTCGACATGATCGAAGAAGTAGTTGGTCGGCACGCCGATGCGCACACCCCTAACATCTCCGGTCAGAGCCTTCGCGTAGTTCGGAACTGGAACGTCGGCTGAGGTGCGGTCGTGCGAGTCGGCTCCTGCGATGACTTCCAGCAGAACGGCAACATCGGCAACCGTCTTGGCCAGGGGCCCGACGTGGTCGAGTGTCCAACTGAGTGTGGTTACTCCAAAGCGACTGACTCGCCCATAAGTCGGCTTCAGACCCACGATGCCGCAACTCTTGGCGGGATTGCGAATCGACCCCCCGGTATCGCTCCCAATTGTCAGTGGAACCATGTCGGCAGCCAGTGCCGCACCGGAGCCGCTCGAGGAGCCCGACGGGGAATAAGCAGGGTCCCAGGGATTTCGGGCGGGTCCAACCAATCCTTTTTGCTGGCTGCCCAGCGCGAACTCGACAAGATTGAGCTTGCCGAGTAGGATGGCGCCCGCCTGGTTGAGACGCGTGGTAACGGTCGATTCATAGTCGGGGAACCAACTGGTTGTTCCCTTCCAACCGTTGGTAGTGCGGATTCCTTTGGTGGCCAGCAGATCTTTGGGGGCATAGGGAAGCCCGTGCAGTGGTCCGCGATAGCCGCCGCCGGCGATCTCTCGCTCCGCTTTCCGCGCCTGCTCGAGCGCCTGCTCGCCCGTCACCGTGATGAAGGCATTGATCCTCGGATTGAGTGCTTCGGTTCGCTCCAGGAAGGCACGAACGACTTCTACGGGCGAAAGCCTGCGCCTCTTAAGCAGTGTCGCTAGCTCCACGGCGGATAGGGCAACGATTTCAGAAGCAGCCATGGCTCATCACCTCAGGCTGAACTGCACGGATCATCATTCCAGAAATCCCAATCTAAATATGAGGCGGTCCTCGACTTCAAAATGAGGGAGAATCCCTAACTGGGAGAGGGCGATCAAAGACTGGCTGGACGCGAATAGAGCGCCCGCTAGCCATCGGCTCTGAATCCATCCCTCCTGCGCAGTGTCGCCGGTGCCGCTCCACGAGACACCTTCTTCAGGGTGTCGTGAAGGCGCCCTGATCTCTGGCCACTGTGGCGGCGGCACCCAAGCGTACGTGCAAAACTTCCTTCAAGCTGCCGCAAGAACAACGACCACTACGGCCGGCTGCGCCAGTCCCGGACTTGACAGTTGGACCAATTGCGCAGCCGTCGTCGGAGTCGCTCGCTAGAAGGTGTATTTGAGCGCGAACTGAATTTCGCGCATGGTAGTTGCCGTGGAGCTGATGGTGCCAAAGCTTGGGCTCACGACTCGCGTGACGGGGTGGCCAAAATTCGGACGGTTGGGCAGGTTGAAGGCCTCAAATCGGAATTCAAGGTTCTGGGATTCAGCCGTTCGAAAGTTCTTCGCAACGGAAAAATCCCATCCAACCAGTCCAGGCCCAATCAACGTATTGCGACCCAAGTTCCCATATGTGTAGAGCTGTGGCAAGACAAAAGCCCTGGTGTTGAACCAGCGCTGTGGTCCCCTTTCGCCGGCAGGGAGCTTCCATTCCTGGCCATTGTAGTCCGGACGCTGGAAGTTTCCTTGTCCGTCATTGGCACGGTCTGTTCCACTTGTCAGTGTGAACGGCAAGCCACTTTGGAGAGTCACAATGCTGCCCAGCTGCCAGCCTCCCAAGACCGCGTTGGCGATGCCACTGGAATCGAGCCACTTCCGCCCGCGGCCGAACGGGAGCTCCCATAGAAATGAAGTTACCAGCCGATGTCTGACGTCAAACTGCGATAGGCCGCGTTCCGCACTCAGGTTGTAGTTGTCCTGAGGAAAAAGCGGATCGCTACCGTGGGTTCGAATGCCACTGGCGGCATCGATCGCTTTAGACCAGGTGTAACCCGAGGTGTATGTCAAGCCTTGTGCGAAGCGCCGTTGGAGCTTCACAGCAAGGGAGTGGTAGTTTGAGTTGACGGTGTTTGCCACCTCCTGGATCGTGCCAAGCTCGGGCCAAGTCCTGCGTGCAGCTACGGCTCCGGGGCCCGGCTTTGGAATGTTGAAACCGAGCATCCGTTCTATCTTGTGTCCCAAATTGCCCATATAGCCGATCTCGAGGACGGTCTCGGCCGTCAATAGGCGTTGGACGTTAAACAGGTACTGGAGCACGTACGGAGTTCGCCGGTCATGGATATTGGCGAGGACATAGGGGGTGCTAAGCATTCCAATGCCGAGATTCTGGAATGGGACAGCCAGAGTCAGGTCCGGAAAGTCGTTGTTGGCTTCGCCTCTCCGGCGGCCGGCAACGTTGCGGCCCATATCGAATACCGTGTTGCCGGAGTCTTGCACGTAGAAGGCGCCAAAGCCGGTGCGGAACGTCCACTTATCCGTTGGGCTATACGCCAAACCAAAGCGCGGAGCGAAATCGTTATTGTCGCGTGCGACGAGCCGTCGACCCAAGGGGCCGTTGCTGCGAATGGTCCGGATGGCGGGGTTAAAGACAAACGGCACTCCTTCGTAGAAGTCTCCCTCGCCTGCACGCACCAACACTGGGCGCTGGCTGGGATCCAACCCTGGAGGAATGAGAGCGTTAACCATGCTATCGCGCTTGTCATAGTAGGGGGGTGTATTTTCGTAGCGCAGCCCAAAATTGACGGTCAACCTGGGACGGACCTTCCATGTGTGGTCCAGATAGGCGGCCACGTTCGTTCGGCGCAGTCGGGTGTCGGCCAGGATCATGGCGCCGTCGGAAGTGCGCACTAATCCCAGCATGTAGTCGGCGAAGGAGTGTCCGGTTCCGGCGGCCGCTGCGGGGTTGCGCGTGGCGAATCCGTCGAAGCGGAAGGCCCCGCGTGGAAATGAGTTTCCAAGTTCGTTGAACATGTCACGGCGGATCTCGCCGCCAAACCGGAAACTGTGTTTCCCGCGTGTCAGCGAGATGTTATCCACGAACTGAAGGTAGTTGTTCCGGTCAATAAAGGGCAGGAACCCATGGTCTCCGAAACCGGAAAATCCCACGATATCGATCTCGGGGATGCCATAGATTTCGGGAAACGGCTGGGCGATACCCGGGATCCCGCCGAGCTCACCGATGACGTCCCGGACGTTGGCATTGAACCCCAGGTTTTCATTGATCCAGCGAGAATAGCCGAAGCGGAATTCATTAACGGCAGCAGGATTCAGGACGCGGATGTTGGAGACCAACACTTGCTTGGGTGACGTTTGCAGTTTGGTGCCCTGCTCGGAAAAAGTCCGGGGTATAAAGCTCTCTTCCTCAGCGAAGCTATACCTCCCCGTCCAAGTCGAAGCCTCGCTCTCAATCCAGTCCACTCGTACCGTGAACTGGTCGGTGTTGATGCGCCGGCTTTCGGTGGATTGGTAGTTGAGGGTTAGAGCGCCGGGCACATTGGGCAAAGGATAGAACTTAAGCAACTGCTGCGCCCTGGGATCCCACCGATCGGATGGAATCATGTTGTTTGCAAACGGTTGGGCTGTGATGAACCCGTTTGACCCGCGCTGGCGTGTGGCCGGGTCGTAAATCTGGGCGGTGATGGCCGAAAAGTCTCCCGCGCGCATGGCCGCAGTTGGAACAGTGCCGAAGGTGCGGATGCCCTTTCGGTCGCGCAGTCCTTCATAGTTGGCCATGAAGAACAAGCGATCTTTCCCGGAGAAGAGCTTTGGCATGGTGATCGGGCCACCGACAGTGAAACCGAACTGGTTGCGCTTGAAGGGGTCCTTGGGAGGATGGACCGAAGTGAATGAATAGTTGTTGGCATCCAAAGCTGAGTTCCGCAGAAACTCGAACAAGGCGCCGTGAAACTGGTTGGATCCGGCTTTGGTGGAAACGTTGATCTGGGACATGGCACGTCCGAACTCCGCGGGGAACACGCCCGTTTGAACCTTGAACTCCTGCAGCGCGTCGATCGAAGGTAGGAGCATGTAGAGGTTGAAACTTACGTCCGTGTTGTCGATTCCGTCCAGCGTATAGTGGTTATAAACGCTGCGCTGGCCGGCGACTGATATGTTCTGATCCGTCCGCTGTCCACCTTGCCGGCCCTGGGCTGTTCCGTTGGACTCGAAACCGTAACTGACATTGGGGCTGAGCGCGACAAGTTGCAGGTAGTTGCGGCCGTTGAGCGGGAGTTCGACGATGCGACGATTTTCAACGACCGACCCTACCGTTGCATCCTCCGTGGTCAACAGCGGCGCACCGCCTGACACCTCAATGACCTCGGCCTCGCGACCGATTTGCATCTCGAAGTCCAGGCGCGCGGTTTGCTGTACTTGTAGCTGGACACCGCTACGAACTACCGACTGGAAGCCGTCGGCCTCGGCTCTCACGGTGTACAGGCCCGGGGTCAGAGATGGAACACGATAGATACCTACGCTGTTTGTGCTGGTTGGACGGCTTGCACTCGTACCTTCATTGATGACGGTAATCCTAGCCAATGGTATGACCGAACCAGATGAGTCGGTAACCTGTCCTGTGATCTCGCCCAGTGTTTGAGCGTAAGCCGTAACGCCCGCCAAGCTGAGCACCAGAGCGGTGAGGTGGGCAAGCTGTATGTGTCTCGAAAGCATTTCTAGTCTCCTTTCCGTTGACACCACCCAGAATTAGCCGTGCTCTGTTCCTTCAGATCGACGTCCGGTCCCGGGTGGTGGGGGACGCGACCGTACCCTCCCAAGCAGAAACTGGCTGCTTCTCGACGTGGTCGGGAGAGATGCACGGCTCCGCGACGATTTCAGGATGAACGGAATTCAGGGGATGAACTCTGCAACTGGCCTTTTGGCTGAAATTCGAAAAGAGTTCGACATCCGGGATCGATCACCCTTAGAATCGATGTTCATATAATAAAGAATCGATTGTCTAGAACACATTAGACTCGCAGTGTGATCCATTTGTCAAGAGATTTCTCTGTCTATTTTCTGTAATCGATTATGTATAATAAGGAGCTGAGAGTGAGGAGATCAGAGGCAATCACCTCGATCTCTCTTGGCCAGCGTTGACTTCGATCTGAGCAGCTGAGGCAACGGTTTGCCGGTGAAACTTGGCCCATCGGGCGAACTGTGCATCACTGCCACGCAGGTGAGGATATGAAGATTCTGGAAATCCGGGCAGTTGGATTAAGAGGGCGGACTCCTAACGGCGGATGGTCGAACGAACTGAAGGCCGAAGACTGCGTTCACACACTGATAGCAGTTCTAACGGACGAGGGACAGATCGGCTGGGGCAGCGCATTCACCAGTGAAGACCTGGTAAGGGGCGCGCTAGGAGTGCTGCGTGGGTTTTATGAGGGCGAGAATGCACTGGAGCCCGAGCGAATTAACGAGCGGTTGCACCAGAACACCTTCTGGCTGGGGCGTGGCGGATCCATTACCCATACCATCAGCGGCATCGACATCGCGCTCTGGGATCTCCTTGGCAAGGCCACGGGACAGCCGGTCGGGCGGTTGCTTGGGGGGCGCTATCGAAGCCGTGTGCGGCCCTATGCCTCGCTGCTGATGACCGAGCCGGAAAGGATGGCTGACCTGTTACTACCTCGCAAAGCTCAAGGCTTTCGAGCGTTTAAGATTGGGTGGGGGCCCTTCGGGCGTCGTGACGCTGCCACGGACAAGGCGATTGTGCGGGCGGCTCGTCACGCTGTCGGACCGGATTGCCAACTGATGGTGGATGCCGGGGCCAGCGACGCCTTCTGGGCGCAAGATTACAAGTGGGCCTTGAAAACCGCTCACATGCTGGCGGAATACGGTGTGGCTTGGTTTGAAGAGCCCTTGCCGCCAGATGCGCTGGAAGACTACGTTGCCTTGCGGCGTCAAGCCTTGATACCCATTGCCGGAGGGGAAGTGCTGACTCGTCGGCAATCCTTCAAGCCCTGGCTTCAGTCCGGAGCTTTCGACATCGTGCAGCCGGATGTGACCAAGGTCGGCGGAATCAGCGAGGCACGGCGCATCGCCTGGATGGCGGCCGACAACGGTGCCCGGACGATTCTGCATGGCTGGAACACAGCAGTTGGTTTGGCGGCTGACCTGCAATTTGCATCGGCCTTTGCCAATACCGACCTTGTCGAATACCTGACAGGCTCTCCGTTTATCGATGAGATCACAACGCGGCCCTGGCGGTTGGATGCGGATGGCATGCTTGAGATACCGGAACAGCCGGGGCTCGGCATCGAAATCGATTTGAAGGCGCTCGAGTCGCTTTCAGGCGTCACACGCTTCCTTGACTGAGTTGTAGCCCAAGGCTCCCGAGACCATGACTGAACGAGGGTCGGCCGTGTGCTGCCCTCGGACCGATCGCAGGGGGAAATCATGGCTGTGATCAAGTCGAGATCGTCCCTTCTTCGGCCCGCCGTTTCAAGCCTCGTGCTCTCTGAGCAGGCAAACAAGAGCCCAGGGGCGGAATGAATCGGCTTGTGCGGGAACCTCATGGTTCCGAGGGCGCGGCGGCCGACGCAGACTGACGGAGTGTTGCGGAGATTGGAGATTGAAACATGAGCGAAGCCCAACTTTTTCGCGTCGGGCTGACCGCCGACTTTGAAACTCTGGGTAGAGGGCTTTTGGGAGCCGCACTGGCGGAAGTTCTGCAGCCGATTCCTGGAATCCTCTGCGAAACCATGCCGGAGACGGATGGAATCGCCAAGGCGGAGGTTCTGGACCGCTACGACGCGGTGGTCGCCTTGGACTACTACTTCCCGGCGGCTTGCTTCGAGGGTCTGGAGCGGCTCGGGCTCATCGCCCGATGGGGAGTGGGCTACGACCGGATTGAAATGCCGGCTTGCACTCGCGCGGGTGTGATGGTCGCGATCACATCCGACTCAGTGGGGCGCCCTGTGGCGGAGGGGATTCTGGCGATGATTTTTGCGCTAGCCAAGGGACTGCCTGCTTTGGACCGCAATTGCCGCGCGGGACGTTGGTGGCAGGACTCCCCGTGGATCGTCAACTTGGGCGGCCGTGTGCTGGGCTCCGTCGGTACGGGCAATATCGCAGGTGAACTGTTCGGAATGGCGAAAGGATTGGGTTTCAAACGACTTCTGACTTACTCGCGGCGCCAAAGTTGGCCCGAGGGCGAGGCTTTGGGCGTGGAACTCGTCGATTTGGAGACGGTCCTCAGGGAGAGCGACTTCTTAACAGTCAACTGCCGCCTGAACGAGAGAACACGAGGAATGCTGGGCGTGCACGAACTGAGCCTGATGAAACCTACTGCGTACCTAATCAATACGGCTCGGGGGCCGATCGTTGACGAAGCAGCCTTGCTCGATGCTCTTCGCCGGCGTCGGATTGCCGGCGCCGGCCTTGACGTTTTCGACGAAGAACCCCTGCCGCCCGGCCACCCCTTCTCCCAGTTGGACAATGTCATCCTGACCGCGCACCGGATTGCAAAGAGTGAAGAGTGCCGCCGCGATACGAGCCTGTCGGCCTGCCGAAGTGTGGCGGATTTCGCCCAAGGACGGGCGCCCCGGTTTGTGGCTAATCCTGAGGTCTTCGATCATCCGCGGGTCCGGATGCGCCTCTCTCAGGTTACCTCCAACTAGCGAGGCGGCGGTTTCGGTCTTTGGAACGAGGAAGGCCGGCGTCAGCTTCGGCTGAGTAGACGCTGGGCATTTCCGTTGAGCACCACTGCGCTTTCGGCGGGAGAAAGGTCAGATTCACGCAGCTTGAGCAGAGCAGATTCGAAGTAGAACATCGGCGAGTAAGATCCAAATGCCACATGGTCGACACCAACAGCGTCGATTAGCACTCTAAGACCCATCAGTTGTTCCAGCATGGCCAGATCAAAGGCAAAGTTTTTGAGCTTCCGGAAGCGTTGCCAGGGGAGGCGGACCGATCCCAAGCTGATGAATCCGTTGAGCACCATGACTCTCGCCTCGGGTAAACCCTCCAACAGTGCCGCCAGCGGGTGAAGATTGACCAGTGGCGTTTGAAGCCCCTGAATCTGCACTCGTTCATCCTCCATCCAGGCCACGATCTGGACGAGCAGCTTCCGCTCCTGCGCAAGGCGTAGCAAGCGTGAGAATTCAGGATCCTCCAAATCGTAGTGGTGATAGTTGGGATGCAGCCGAATGCCCGGCATGTGGAATTCTTCGTGGCACCGGCGCAGATCTTCTTCCCAATCCGGCAACGTTGGATTCACAGTACCAAACGGTAGCAACAAGCCTTCCCCGTGCCTGGCGCACTCTTCGGCAAGTCGGTAATTTACGGCTCCGACGTCTTTGTGGAGAAGGGCATCGAAACTTCCGGTCCAGCCCTGGGCAACCTGTTGTTGACGCAGCGAGGCGACCAATGCTTTTGGTTCATCGCCGGGGAGGCGACGACCCGGCCAGCGAGACAGATAGACATGCGTGTCAATAATGCGGTGTGGCCCCGTGGTCAAGGCAGTCTGAACGGTGGCGCCTGCGGTCCCTTGCAGGAAAGGGGCCGAAGCAGCCGCAACAAGCGATCCCTTCATGAAATGGCGGCGGTTTACCGGCTTCATCGCGTCACTCGTTTACACAATCATTCCCTTGGCGCGCAGAATCGGAGCCATAATCCGGTGGAGATTGCCACTGAAGATCAGTTGCTTGTCCGAATCCGGGATGGCTGCTCCGTAGACCTTGCCCAACTGAGAGGAGAAACTGCGGCCCGCCACGTCGCTGCCGTAAATAACACGTTCAGCGCCCAATTCTCGAACGGCCATCTCGACCATGCCGCGGGTTGGAAAGCTGCCGCTGATTTCGACTGAGACATTTCGCGCGGCACGCACTGCTCTGACACCCAACTCCCAATCGCCACCGGCGTGCCCGCAAATGATCGGCGTTTCGGGGCGACGGGAAGCCAATTCCGCCACGTCGCGCGGGGTTGACTCGTTGTTCGTAAACAAGCCGCCCGGCAGCACCGGAGGAGTCTTGGTCACGAATCCGGCATTGGGGAAGAGCGGTCCGGCTCCAGTCTTGAACCAGGCGTGCACGTAAATGACAGCCTGCAAGTGCGCGGCTCGTTCGAACACGGGGTCATACACCGGCAGGCTGCAGATCCCGTCGACGCCCGAGATCTTCATTCCGACCATTGGGCCGTCGGCAATCCATCGATTCAGCTTGTTGACGTTGGCCTCCACTGTATCCTTCCAAAGTGACAGCCAGATCAAAGCAAACAGCTTGTCGGGATAACGCCTGAGAACTTCCAGTACATCTTTTTCGGGGACCGTGTTGCCTACCCGCAGGAACAGGCATAGCCGTTCGATTCCCAGGCGGTCAGCGACTTGCAGCAGGTTTTCGACTTTCTCCAAGAGCGTGCGGCCGGGAACTCGGTCTCCGTCCGGGTGGCAATGCATGTCCCAAATTCTCATGTCTCAATCCAACGACTTCGATTTAGGGGCCTACTTTGACGGTGATGGGCTGTGGTAATCGGTTTGCTCTCCTCGCGGGCGGTTCTTGAACTCCCGGACCAGCCTCAGGAAGGCTGCAACGACGGCATCAAAAACGTGTTTCCCTTTGGCGGCGGTCGCCAAGGTCGGGTCGCCGTAGACGCCGCTCTTGCTGAAGCGCGTCCACTGATCCATCATCAAAACCGGAGATCCCTCGAGTAGGTCCATCCAGATGAATTCGGAGTCCGGCATCCCGATGTCCTTTTCAGCCTTGTTCATCTGAACACGTGGGCCGTCTAGATACAGGTACAGCGAGGTTTCCAGTTCCCCACCATGCGCCATCCCCCCGCGTCCGGACTCGCGAATTTTCTGGATCTCGGGCTTCGCCAGGGAGGGCCATATGAAAGTGGCGCAAAGGCTGTCGGTTTCCACGTTGGTCCGCCTGGCGACAAGGTCCAGAATGGGCATGTTCGAACCATGACCATCGGCGATCAGAATCCTTTTGAAGCCGTGATGAGCCACGCTCTTGGTGATATCGAGCATGAAATTCAGCAGATGTTCCATGCGGATGTCAATGGTGCCGAAGAAGTCCATGTGGTGTGTTTCAAAGCCGTAGGGAACCAGAGGCAGAAGCAAAATCTCCCCGTCGGCTTGACGCGCGGCCTCTTCGCAGATCGACCAGATCAGGAAATTGTCGGTGTCCAGGGGAAGATGGCGGCCGTGGTCCTCGACGGATCCAATCGGCAGGACGACAACCGGTTGCTGCTTGACGACCTCGCCCAGTTCAGGCCAGGTGTAATGTTGGTAGAGATAGCTTTTTTTTTCCATCGTTCGCTCCTTAGGACTCGGGAGTTTGCCAGTCCATGTCAGTTAGCCAGAGATTTGGTGGCATCGATCTTCAGCCAAAGCGAGCCGGCCAGAACATACACCGCTGCGGCGCTCAGCAACATAGTGGCAAAAGAGCCGGAGCGGTCAAACAGCCAGGCTGCCGCAAGAGGCGATATGAATGCGGAAATACTGGATGCTGTATTCATGAAGCCGGTGGCCGTGCCTCCAAACCTGCCGCCCGCTTCCAGGCAGGCGGCCCAGGCGACGGGCACGGCGAGATCCATCGCCCCAGCCGCGAAAGTGAGACAGAAGATGGCCGCGACCGGTCCTTCAGCCACTGACGCAGCCGCAAAACCTGCCGCCGTCAACAGGAATCCTGCTATACCGACTGCCCGTCGGCCCCAGCGCAGGCTCCCGGTGCGGCGTACCAGCCAGTCTGACAAGGCGCCCCCACTCACACAGCCGAAAGCGCCGACGCCAAGAGGCAGCGCGGCATAGAAGCCCGCTTGACCTGCCTCCAGCCCCTGCTCCTTGATCAGATAGGTGGGCATCCATGTCAAAAAGAACCAGAATCCGTAGGAGGTCGCGAAGTACATCCAAAACAGCGCCCACAAGTTTGGACTAGTCAACAGACGCTTCCACGGCGTTCCATCCTGGCCGGAGGTATGGTTTGACTCTCGGGGACCACCCGAATCCTGGCGGATATAGGCGAGCTCAGCCGCATTCACGCCGGGATGATCGGCGGGATCGTCGCGATACCAGACCCAGAACACGGCACACCAAACCACCCCAACCAGTCCGAATATCACGAACGTCAGACGCCAGCCGTAGGCGAGCATGAGTACCGTGGCGAGCGGTGGCGCCACGGCTCCGCCGATCCGGGCGCCCATCCACATGATGCCCGTCACTTTGCCGCGGTCAGTGGCTGGGTACCAGCGAGCCATCGCGCGTGACAGGGTGGGAAAGGCGCCGGCTTCCGCCGCGCCGAACACGAAGCGGGCGGCCATCAGTGCGGCATAGCTTCGCACCATGCCGGTCAACGCCGTAAATAGGGACCACGACACCGCGATCCTGGTCATCATCTTGCGCTGGCCCCAGCGATCGCCCAGCCACCCTGTGGGAATTTCGAACAGGCCGTACGACACCGAGAACGTACTGAACACATATCCCATCTGGATGTTCGAAAGGGTAAACTCAGCCATGATCGCTGGAGCCGCCACAGATATGCAGACTCGATCCAGGTAGGTGATGCCCGCAATGAGGAAGCCCAGCAGCAACACCCAGTGGCGCGTGGAGGTCGCAGGCGGCACGATCGTTTTGGAAGATGTCTGCACCAGCATCGAGAGTGTGTTCGCTAGAGGGTTGACTGCAGCCTGCCTAACTGGGATTTGCCGGGCTCAACGAACCGGAAATCCGCCCACCTCACCAACAGAAGCGGACACGCGGCCCCGGGGCTTCGCCTGTCAGCGGTTCGCCTCCTGGGTATCGAAATGGAACTTCGCTGCAGCGGAACACTCCCGCTAGCCAGTGGGCTGAAGGAGTTGGGTCACAGCCCGGTGACCCTCCACGATGGCCAGATCGTGACCCGAGTTTCCGGTGACGTCCGTGTGGGCAAAGGCAATCCGGCCGAACGGCGCCTTTCGCAGGATATCGCGCGGCGAGGGCTTACCGTCTTGTCCGTACATGAATCCCGGCTGGGGTACAAGGAAATGGTGCCCCCAGCGGTTTACGATGATTCCCGCAATATCCCGCTTCGCGTCAAATCCGGATGACGAAAACATCTCGGCAAACTGCTCGCGGATCTTACGCTCGAAATCGCGAAAAGAAGTGGAAAGCAATTCTGCGCGTCCCTTACGGCATTGCTCGGCCACAGACAAGCCGGGGTAAAAGAAAGGCACAATCAGGGACAGGACGGTGGGGGAATCGGGTCCAATGGTCGACGTATAGGAACCGAAGGTGGCAATGGTTCGCACTTCCGTCCAATAGCCAAAACCCTCAAACCAACGCCCTCCGGACAGGCCAAGTTTGTGAAGGAAGCGCCAGTGGCGCAAGGCCACGTTTGCGACGATGCCGGCTGAGTAGTGGAATTGGTTGTAGGCCTCACGATGATCAGAGGGCAGGTCCCGCACCACATGTCTGGTGATCCAGCCCCCACTGGCCATGACCACCGCATGCGCCTTCAGGCGATAGGTTTTGCCCCGGCGGGTGTACATGACTCGGACGCAAGAAGCGTTTTTCGGCTCGCCTTCGTGTTCCACGCGGACAACGGTTGACCCCAGCCGAATGCGAACCTGATTGGCCTGGCGATCCAGCGCCGCAAAATCGATGCGGTTCCTGCAAACCGCTTCGAGCGTACTTTGCCCGGGAATGGCGTCCGGGATCAGGGCCTTCACAATATGCCGCGTGAAACCCGTATTCCCGCCAGGGAAGCTATGGCGCGTCAAGTTATCGCCTGAACCATACAATGCGTAACGGCTACCGGTCAGGGCATCGGGCCCCAAACCAATCGCAGCCGCCGAATGGGGAGCAAGGAAGAGGCGGACAAACTCGCGACTGATGCCATGGCGTTCCATGAGAACGTCCTCGGCCGTAAGGGTATCAAAATGGCGCAACTCAGTCTCGGAATGGCGCTGGGGCGAGTGGTGGTGCTGAACAACCGCGCTCAGATACTTGACGAAATCGGAACGCAATTGGGGGGATAGCGGCAGACGCTCCAGGTTATTCCAGGGATCCGCGATCCACCGGCCCGGCCGCTGGCCAAACTTCTCTCCGAAGTAGAACCCGAAGTTGGGAGGGGAAGGCAGATTGCGCGCAAAGTGGTAGCTGGTGCGGCTCAGCGGCATCGCCGGCGGCGGCCCACCCCATTCCTGATATTTGAATTGACTCGGATCCACGCCGATGCGCTCATAGAAATTGCTGACCAGCTTTGAAGACGCGGGCATCCAAAACCAGTTCGAACCTTGCGGCACCATGAGCCGGTGGCCGTCAACGACGAATTCGTTCCGTCGCGCCTGGCCGCCAAAAACAGGATGGTTTTCGAGCACCAAACAAGTTTGCTTTGGTGGCGCCTGGTCTTTGAAGTAGAGCGCGGCAGCCAGCCCGCTGATTCCTCCCCCTACAACGACCAAGTCGAAGACTTCGCCTGTATCGACGGCGGCTGTTGAGGGAGAGTCGAAGACACCATCACGCACCGCATGAGCGGCCTCCAACACTTCTCCCGTGTTGCCGTTGGCACCGGCATAATCCCCGACGCCAGGGTATCCGTCCCAGGACGACTGCTCTCCGAGCAGTTGAAGAGGCGTAATCGAATTCAACAGAACACTTCCGGAGGCCAGCAGCACGGAATTCAGAAAATCACGACGGCAGACTCGGGCGTTCAGACCTAGGTTTCGGTTGTGCAAGTGTGTGGTAACGTTTCTTGACATCGTATTTGGATCTCCGCCGAGCCCTTGAAGAGATTGAGTTCCGGCCCGTTTTGTTCAGTCCAGGTGAAGTGCCAAGGCCGTCGACAAATTCCCGAGTGTCCAGTTGTCCAGCCAGACGGAAGCTTGTGGTGCTTGAGGGCGTTACAACGCTTTCTCGGAAAACTCCCACCCGCGATGATGGTTCATCAACAGGCGGCTGCGATTCTTGAAGTCGCGCAGTTCCTCTAGCCCGCAGCCGCGCGCCAACACCCGAGCGCTGACCCCTGGGCGCTTGGCCCTGAGCACAAACCCAATCTTCCCGCTCCAAGTACTTCTCCTGCACGACATCCTCACGCCGCTCCTGCAGCAGCTTATCCCTCTTGGCGATGTTGCGAAGACTGGATTCGATGGAATCAGCGCTATTGATCCCGCGATCCAAGTCGAGTGAGATGCGACTGACGGTGATGTCCTGACCCTCCTGACGCAGGACCTCTTCCCCAGTAATGTCATAGACCTCGCAATCGGGAGCTTGAGTTGCACTGACGATGTAATAGTGATGATTGATGGCATGCGCCTGAAGAGCCTTGCCCCCGGTGCAGGCGCTGGGCCATATCACCAGCTCGGTGCCCTGGTCCGGGAGTTGCTTCCAGAGCTCGGGGCAGTAGATGTCAAAGCAGATGGCAAAACCCACGCGACCGAAATCCGCCTGGTGGACCAAAATCTGTTGGCCGGGAACCACCGTTGAAGTAAGGCGGAATGCCGGAAACCAAGGGAAGACTTTGTTGTACACAGCGGTCACCTGTCCCCGGCGATTGAGCAGCACGGCAGAGTTGAAGCGCTGCCGGCCGTCTTGCCGGTCAATGGGACAAACGAGGTAGGTTCGATGCTTCCTGGCCAGGTTTGCCATCATGGTGACCGCAGGACCGTTGAGCGTCTCCTCACTTCCTTTGTTATTCTGGTCCCGCCACGTCTCCGGCAGGACGATCAGGGCGGCGCCCCGCGCACCCTCGTTGTCTACGACTGCGGCGATTTGCTCCAAGGACCTCCCGGTCGCCTTGAAGCCTATGCTTACGACGCGCACCGGACGGCCGATCGGGACTGTCGATCCCTCGTCCGCAATCAGGTTTTGATTGAGTGCCGTTCCACCATCAAGGGGAAAACCTGCGAAGCCAAATCCAGCTAAGCCTCCCGCGCGGGCTGCGCTTTTCAGAAACGTTCTTCTTTGCATTGAATCATCCTGTCCTTCGGGAACACGCGGCGCGGGACCGACTGCGATGGCCCTGTTTTCACTTCCATCCCGGCCGCGGCGAACTCGTATGGTGCGTTCTATCTTTTTGAGTGCCGTTCCCGTTCGTCCCAGGCGTTTATGGGAAGCCGTGGCTTGCTCTGCGTGATATGCCTTCGACCGGCTTGACTGCCACCTTACTCAACCCTAGAGCCATAGCTGCTCTGTTCTATATTAAATAATCGATTGACTAAAACAGACTAGGATGGTAGCGTTTGGATTGTCAAGGAATTTCTTCTGGCTTCATCTAGGAATCGATTATGTATTATAATTGGACAGAATGCATTCCCCAGGCCGGAGGTGCTTACATGCGCGCTGTCTTTGGCAAGCTGACCTATACATCGCTGCGAGGTCGAATCGCTGACGAGATTCAGGAAGCCATCCTCAACGGCACCCTCCATGAGGGTGAGCGGATCGTGGAAAAGAAGCTGGCAGTGCAGTTCTCAACCAGTCTCACCGCCGTCCGTGAAGCGCTCATCGAGCTGGAAGCAAAGGGCTTTGTGACCAAGCGGCCAAATTTTGCGACACATGTCATTAAGTTCTCGCATGAGGACGTGGAGAAAATCTTTGCCTTTCGGAAGGTGGTCGAAGCGCATACCGTTGAAGAGGCCGCCCTCAAGGCGACACCTGAGGGCTTGGAAAGCCTGAGCCGTTCCTACCAGGAACTGCTGGAAGCGGCCGAGAGCAAGAACGCGCAGCTGTATCTGCAAAAGGATCTGGCGTTGCACGAAGTTGTCTGGCAGATCTCCAGGAACGAATACTTCGAGATCGCTCTGAAAAGGGTGGTCCGGCCGTTTTTCGCATTCACAGTCATCTGGTACAGGAAGAGCGACCCCTTCGATCTCGTTCAGGACGCCCACAACCATCTCTCCTTTGTCGATCCCATCCGGGCCCGAGATGCTCAGACGGCCCGCCAAGCCTACTTGAGCGCGTTGGATGAATGGTATGCCCAGACTTGGTCCTACATCTATAGCCAAGGCGGCGAGGTGCCTCTGATCCAGCCGGGAGCGCAATCCCTGCTCGGTGGTGCGAAGAAAGGCTCCAACCTGGCCCCTGATCGTGCAAGCCCAATTCCTTGACCTTAGGAAGTCCACACCAGCCAGGAAGAAAGAGGCGTAGCCAGCGTAAGACAGACGGGTGTGTCCTGAAATCCGGGAGGATCTTTATCCTGAACTATTCATAGAGGAGGCAAAAATGAGGACAGACAACAGACATGAGGTGAATCGCCGAACTTTCCTGGCTGCAGTCCCGGCAATGGCTACCGCCGCGTTTGCCGCATCGGATGGTGCAAGGCTGGCGGTCGACGGCGCAAAACCTGTGCGTGCGGTTCGTTTGGACACACAGTACCCGGGCACGCAGTTCTACGATGAACAGGAGCGTGGTGAGCTGGTGGAAACCTACGAGTCGCACAGCCTCTTCCGCTTCTACGGTCCGAAAGCACCCCCCAAAGTGGCCAAGTTCGAGGCCGAACTGGCAGGGTTCATGGGCACGAAGTATGCGCTGGGTGTGACTTCCGGAACCGCGGCGCTGCATTGCGCTCTCTCGGCGCTGGGAGTCGGCCCAGGCGACGAGGTGATCCTGCCGGCCTGGACGTGGCACTCCTGCTACACCACGATTCTGTTGACAGGCGCGCTCCCCGTGTTCGCGGAGGTCGACGCGTCATTCACGATAGACCCTAGTGATCTTGAGGCCAAGATCACCCCCCACACCAAGGCTGTGATGCCCGTACACCTCTTCGGTGCCCCTGCGGATATGGGGCGAATCATGGGCGTGGCTCGCAAACACGGTTTGAAAGTCTTGGAGGACTCCGCTCAAAGTGTTGGCGCGCAATATCAGGGCAAACGGCTGGGTTCGATGGGTGATGTCGGGATCTATAGCTTTCAGATTCACAAGTTGATCACGGCCGGAGAGGGCGGGGGGCTGGTCACCAACGACGCGTCGCTGTACGAGCGTGCCATACGGTTTCACGACCTGGGGCAGTTGCGGCCGGTCCATCGAACCGTGCTGGGTCAGCCGAATCTGACACCGTTCCCCGGCCTTAACTACCGAATGAATGAGATGACTGGGGCCGTGATGTGCGGCCAGCTAAGAAAGCTGGAGACCATTGTCAACGCTCACCGCCGAAATCACCGCTTCGTGCGAGAGCGAATTAAGGACTTGCCTGGCCTTGAATTGCGGAAGAGCAACGATCCGGATGGGGAGGTTGGATGGACAGTCGACTTGCTCCTTCCCGATAAAAGCACCCGCGATCGATTTGTCGCTGCCGTGAATGCCGAGAACGTGGCGATGGCGCCGCCTAGTGCAGCGACTCCGCTCCCGCCGATGCCCTACATCGAGAACAAAGTCGCTCCGCACCCGGCTTGGCCGACGTTCAATTCACCGCGCGGACGAGCCATCCGCTACGGCGCACAATCCTGTCCGCGGACGATCGAGATCTTTAATCGTGCAGCGACGTTGACGATCGGTCCGAAGTACAGCGCACGGGATTTGGAGGACATCGTCGAAACCATTACAAAGGTCCACCGGGTAGTCCTCGGCTAGCTTCCGCTGCGGAAGAATTTTCTCAGGCTCAAGCTCGAGAAGGAGCAACGACTTTGCCGACGTGGAAATTCCGCGGAGAATACACAATTGCTCGCTTCGGTGGCGACTTGGCCGGCGGCTTGGTAGCGGCGTTGATCGCGTTACCATACGGGCTGGCATTGGCCGTCATGATGGGGCTGCCTCCGATTTTGGGGGTATTCACTTCCGTCATCACGGCGCCATTCTGTGCGCTGTTCGGCCGCAACGCAGTCTTGATCGGTGGCACATCGAGCGTGACCATCCCTTTCATCGCCAATGCCGTACGCGAGCAGGGGATCTCCGGATCGGCGAAGGTCTGCCTATCGGCGGCCATCGTCATGATGATCTTTTCCCTTTTGCGCTTAGGCCGTCACGTGTCCCGAGTTCCCCACTCGGTCTTAGCCGGCTTTTCTTGCGGCATTGGGGCCATGATGGTGATCTCGCAACTAAAGACCATGTTTGCGCTCCCGGCCCCTCCGTCCGGCTGGAAAGAGTCCATGCTCGGACAACTGCTTCAGGTGATCCAAAACCTGACTGGGGCCCAGCCTGTTCCGACAGTGCTCGGCCTGGTGGTTATCATCGGTGCGACACTGATGGTTTTCTTGCTACCCAGGGGACCCGCCCCGCTTTTTGGAGTGCTGGCCGCGATCCTCCTGGCCAAGACATTCGGCTGGCACGAAAAGGAAGTTGGTGAGCTAACCATTCAGGTCCCTCCTTTCGCCGGATTCCGTTGGGTACCCTCGGACATCTGGACCGTTTTGCCGGAAGCGCTCGGCCTGGCCTTCGTCTCCTCGGTGAACACACTGATCACCTCCAGGGTCGTCATGCATTTTCGAGGCCGGCACAAGCACAAGAAACACGATGCGGATTTGGAGCTGGGCGCTTACGGCATCGCCAACCTCGTCGCAGGAACCTTCGGTGCACCGACCAGTGTCGGCATTCCGGCACGAAGCCTGGCTGTGGTGCAGTGTGGGGGCTCGACCAGGATTTCGAATCTGGCGCACGCCGTTTTTCTGCTCAGCTTTTTGACCCTAGGAGCTCCCTTCATCTCGCGAATCCCGCTAGCGGCCTTGGCAGGGGTGACTGCTTGGACGGGCGCGCGGCTGTTGGATTGGGGCACCTGGCGACGTTTGCCCAAGATGCGCCGTGTTGACGCTGCCGCGTTCGTAACGACCGCTTTCTCGGTGCTCCTGGTCAACGCCATCGCCGCGGTTGGCCTGGGTTGTGCTTGTTACTTGGTGCGACATGTATGGCGTCGATTCTCACCTGCCGCAGTTTCTGAAGGCAGTGGGCGGGAACCCGTGGAAAGCCGTCACGCCCAGGACGAGCGGTGGAATTGCAATGTGGGCGAAGACGGAAAAGTTGATGCAGTGGTGGCGACGCGGAAGCCCTAAGGAATGTTGAGTCGCAGGACATTTGTCAAATGTTGCGCCGCCACGGCAGCGGTATGGACTCAAGGCTCGGCCCTGACCGCAGCCATCTGGGATGTCCACTGCCATCTCTCCTCCGCCGAGGGAGCGACGCCGGAAGAGCGCATGGCGTATCTGATCCGGTTCATGGATCGCATGCGAATCGATCGGGCCATGCTCTCACTGGGATACCCTCTGTTGGAGGATCCTCCTCCAGACCAGCTTCGAGAGGAAAACGATCAGGTGCTCCGCGCTATCCGGCAGTGGCCTGACCGGACGTTGGGTTTTGTGTACCTGAACCCGAACCACCTTGCCTTCAGCCTGCAGGAATTTGACCGTTGCGTGCGCGACGGACCCATGGTGGGCGTGAAGTTGTGGGATGCAAAGCGTTGCAGCGCTCCGGAGCTGGATCCGATTGTGGAACGAGCTGCCGCGATGAAGGCGGTGATCCTGCAACACACCTGGTTCAACCTGGGGGGAAACGGACCTGGTGAGTCCACCCCATACGACATTGTGGAGCTGGCGCGACGACATCCGCAGGCAGCGTTCATTGACGCGCACACGGGTGGCGACTGGGAACTTGGGATCCGCGCCATCCGCTCGGCCCGAAACGTCGCCACGTGCGTTGCCGGGTTTGATCCCACCTCCGGCGCGGTCGAAATGGCGGTACGCGAACTGGGTGCTGAAAGGGTGATTTTCGGGAGTGACGCCGCCGGTCGCAGCATGGCTTCCCAGATGGCCAAGGTACTGGGGGCAGAGATCCCCCAAAGCGCTAAGAGGTTGATCCTCGGGGAAAATCTACGCCGGATGCTGATGCCGATTCTGCAAGCCAAGGGGAGGCAGGTGTGATTGCCGGCGGTTGGGTGTGTCAGGCCGTCACCTCGTCGATCGGAGCGACGATGAGTGGCCAGCAGGAGGGAATGATTGACACGTAAGGTTCCCAGCGTTCCCTTCCAGATCTTTCCGATTCGCATCAATAGCTGTTCGAGGATGGAATATGACGAGAACCGAAACTCAGGGTACAGCCCTTGTCGACAGACGGAGGTTACTGCGGGCTCTCCTGCTGGTCACGCCGTTCGGAACGGCTACTGGCCAGGGCCGGTCGGTTTCGATCGAGGCCATTCGCCATGCCGCCACAGTTCATGGCATGGAGTTGAGCGACGAGCGGCTCGAAGCGATCAAAAAGCCGCTTGAACACCGGCTGAGTAACCTCCAAACGATACGCCGTTTCGACTTGGACGAGACAGTTGAGCCGGCCACCGTGTTTCTTCCGCTCCGGCCTCCCCAGCGGCCGTGATGGTCGGGGCGTCGGGTGCTGGGGAGGGGTGACATTCATGGCAACGTCCGAGATCGTGTTCAAGTCCGGAGTGGCGTTGGCGGCGCTCATCAGGGATCGCAAGCTCTCTCCAGTGGAAGTTGTGCGCGCCTTCCTGGACCGAATCGACGCGGTTAACCCGCATGTGAATGCGTTCATTACCGTGACTGAGAACCGGGCGCTGGCCGAAGCACGGATGGCCGAACGGGAGATAAAAGCTGGCCGGTACTTGGGCCCGTTGCACGGTTTGCCCTATGCAGCGAAAGACAACGTTGCGACGCGCGGCGTGCGGACCACCAACGGCGCCAAGGTGACTGCTGACTGGATCCCGGACTACGAATCCACCATTACCGACCGGCTGAATCGTGCGGGTGCCATCATGATCGGCAAGCTGAACTTGCCGGAGTTCACGATGGGCAGTGGCCGACGGGGTCTCTTCGGGCCCACCCGCAATCCTTGGGATTTGGCCTATTCGCCGTCCGGCTCATCGAGTGGGTCAGGAGCTGCCGTGGCAAGTCAGATGACTCCCCTCGCAATTGGAACCGATACTGGGGGATCCATTCGAAGTCCGGCAAACAGTTGTGGCATTGTGGGCTTGAAGCCGACTTATGGGCGCGTCAGCCGATTCGGCATCACCACCTTGAGCTGGACGTGCGATCATGCGGGGCCAATGACCAAAACTGTGGCCGATGCCGCGATCATGCTGCAAGCCATGGCCGGATTGGATTCGCTGGACAACTCGACCTCGGCAGAAGCCGTGCCCGACTACAGAGAGGGCCTGGCAGGCAGCCTTCGCGGATTGCGCGTGGGAGTTCCCTCCAACTACTTCTTCGACGGCGTTCAGGCGGAGGCATTGGCAGCTGTGCGGCAGGCCCTCTCAGTTCTTAGAGAGCTGGGGGCAGTGCTGGTGGAGGTCGAGGTGCGTCACGCCGAACTGGCTGAGCCTGCTCTGTGGATCATCCAGATGTCCGAAGGGGCCGCCTTTCATGAAGAGCGACTCAAACAGCACGCCGAGCAGCTCGAACCGAATGTCCGCGAACACCTGGAAGTGGCTACCTTCTACTCGGCGGTGGATTACATCAAGTCCCTTCGCCTCCGTACGGTCCTGATGGAAGAGATGCGCAGGGTATTTAAGCTGTGCGACGTGATGGCTGTTCCGGCGGGCAATCCCGCGCGCCGACTCGACGCTGAAATCGTGGAAAGCAGCAGTGCGCCCGCTTCATTCGGGGACTCCTGGAGTATCGGGAACATGACTGGCATGCCCGGCATCGTTCTGCCATGCGGCTTCACTGCCGGACCACCCGCATTGCCGTTGGGCCTTCAGCTCTATGCAAGAGCGTTCGATGAGGCGACGTTATTCCGTGTCGGTCACGCCTATGAATCGGTGACAGACTGGCATAAACGACGACCTCCACTTCCCATCTAATACCCCTCGCTCCGCGGCAGTTCTCTTGAGCGACCATCTGCTAACGGTTTGCCCGGCCACGAGTCGAGTCAGCGTTTCCTGGCGATGTGAATGGCGGCTATGCCGCCGGTCAGATTCTGATAGCGGACCTGCTCAAATCCACAAGCTCGGATGATTTCGGCAAGTTCCCGTTGATCCGGGAACGTTTTGACGGATTCGGGAAGATAGGTGTAGGCATTGTTGTGGCGGGAAACAGCATTGCCAACGCGCGGCAGTACTCTGAAGAAGTAGAAGTCAAAAAGTTGTCCTAGCCAAGCGTGGGCGGGTTTGGAAAACTCGAGGATGAGAACACTCCCTCCAGTCTTCAGCACACGCCGCATCTCGATTAACCCGGCTTGCAAGTTCTCGAGATTTCGCAATCCAAATGCAATGGTCACGGCGTCAAAACGATCGGACGGAACCGGCAAACACAGGGCATCGGCCTCGGCTAGAAAAACTCGGCTTGCCAGTGACTTGCGAATCAGTTTTTGCCGGTTGATCTCGAGCATCGGATGACTGAAGTCACAGGCGAGAACCTGGAGATCCGTCAGCCGCGCAAGCGAGATGGCCAGATCCCCCGTGCCGGTGCAGAGGTCGAGGCAGAGCCTTTTGGAGGGCCCTGAGAGTTCCGGTTTAAGAAGGGAGACGGCGTGTTTTCTCCAGATCCGGTCGATGTTGGCTGAGAGAAGATGATTCAGCAGGTCGTAGCGCGGTGCAATCGCCGAAAACATCCTGCGAATCTGATCGGATTTGGAAGGCGCCATGAAATGGGACGGAACAGCCAGTCAGGGCTGGTCGCGAAGGTACTCTTGGGTGACCTGCTGAACATTTTCGACCGAGAGATCGCGAACGACCTCGACACAGCCGATGCAGCGGGGAAGAACAAACTGCAATTGCCTACCGGTAAACTTCTTATCCGACAGCATGCAACGGTAGATCTCCGGCCATCGAAGGTGGCGTATCGATGGCAGAGGGGAGACAGCTGAAACGACTTGTTCGATTCGCTCAGCGTCTGGCGATGGAATGCGTCCGAGCGACCGGGCCAGCCTGGTGGCCAGGATCATTCCGTGCCCGATGGCTTCACCATGGGTGAGCAGGCGGTAATGCGTCACCGCCTCGAAGGCGTGACCAAGGGTATGTCCAAAGTTCAGGACCTTCCTTAGCTCGCTTTCCCGTTCATCCTTGGAGACAATCTCGGCCTTGATGCGAGCACACTCGAAAATCATGGATTCCATGCTGCTCCGGTCCCGTTCTGGAAATCGGGCGTGTTTCCTGGAGACCAGTTCGAACAGAGGCGAGTCATAGATGACGCCGTACTTGACACACTCGTAGAGACCGGACTGGAACTCGCGACGGGGAAGTGTTGTCAAAACCGCGGGATCGATCACAACGGCTTTCGGTTGATGGAAGACTCCTACCAGGTTTTTCCCCTCAGCCAGATTGACACCGGTTTTCCCACCAATGGAACTGTCCACCTGGGCCAGCAGCGTAGTGGGAATCTGAATGTACGGCACACCCCGCATGAACGTTCCGGCTACAAAACCCGCGACGTCGCCCACCACGCCTCCCCCAAACGCGATGATCAGGGTTCCACGATCGGCACCGATTCGAGACAGCTTTCGATACAGCTTCTCAGCGGTCTGAAGACACTTATAGCGTTCGCCCTCTGGAAACCCTATCGTTTCGACAGATGTCCCGCGTCGCCGGAGACTCCTTAGCAGAGGTTCTCCGTGCAGATCGAGAATCCGGTGGGACGACAACACAACACGCTTGCCCCCGAAATGCAGAGCCTCCAGGATCCGTCCAACTTGTCGGACCAGGCCCCTGCCCACATAGATGGGGTAGCTGCGTTCAGCAAGAGAGACAAGGATGGTCTTCATTACAGTAGCTGACGACTACGAGTTCGGACGAAGCCTACCGTCCAAGTGGGCGACACTATAGCACAGGTTGGAAGGGAGGCAGGAGCGCGGGACCCTTGGTTGTGCGGACTGTGTGCGGCTGCGATGGCCCTGTGTTGCCTCGATTTGTCTTGTGCCCCCTAAGTCGGTAAAGTAAGATTCATTAACAGGCAAGCATAGGCCCTTGCATGAAGGTTGTGGACCTAACACTTCAAAGACCCCGGCGGACGCTATGGATCCCACCTCAGAATCCTTCACTGATTTTCTGGTTATAGGAAGCGGTATTGCCGGCTTACGGGCCGCCATTGAATTGGCTCCAGCCGGGCGGGTTACCATCCTCACCAAGGACAAGCCGAGTGAATCCAACACGGAGTATGCGCAGGGCGGCATCGCCGTGGCTCTGAGCGATGAAGACGAGGTGAGCCTTCACTATGAAGACACCCTGAGGGCCGGGGACGGATTATGCAGCCCCAAGGCAGTGAGAATCCTGGTTGAAGAAGGCGTGCGCTACATCAACGAACTGATCGAATGGGGTACCGAGTTCGATCGAAACGGAGTTCAACTCAGCTTCTCAAAAGAGGCGGCCCACAGTCGCTCGCGGGTGCTTCACGCAAAAGGCGATTCGACTGGAAGCGAGATTATACGAGTCCTGTTGATGAAGGCCGCCGGGAATCCGAATATCGTGTTCAAACCACATTGCTTCTCCTTGGATCTGGTGCAAGAGGACGAAGCGGTCTGGGGCGCCTGGTATCTGGATGAGGAAGATGGACAAATCAAAAGGATTCTGGCTCGGGCAACAATATTAGCAACGGGCGGCGCTGGACAAGCCTATTCCGAAACGACCAATCCTGATCTGGCGACGGGGGACGGCCTGGCCATGGCCCACCGAGCGGGGGCTCTGCTCTCCGACATGGAGTTCTTCCAGTTTCACCCCACGGCGCTCTTTCTTCCCGGCGCTCCCCGCTTTCTGATCACCGAGGCCATCCGCGGGGAAGGAGGCTATCTTCGCAACGCAGACTGTACCCGCTTCATGAGGCACTACCACGAGATGGGCGAGCTTGCGCCTCGAGATGTGGTGTCACGGTCCATCGTAGCCGAAATGAAACGGACAGCCAGCAAGTATGTCTACCTCGATCTGACTCATCTTGATCCCGAGTTCGTCAGGAAGCGGTTTCCCCGGGTTCACCAGACCTGCCTGAACTACAACATCGACATGACGGTGGACATGATTCCGGTCCATCCCGCCGCCCACTACTTGATGGGTGGAGTTTGGACTGATGTAGACGGGCGAACCTCGTTGCGGAACCTGTTTGCGGCTGGGGAGGTAGCCTGTACCGGCGTTCATGGCGCCAACCGGCTGGCCAGCAACTCGCTTCTCGAAGGTTTGGTTTACGGGGCCAGAGTCGGCCAAGCGGCTGCCTCGCTGGCGAATTTGAAGGTCCCTTCAGGTTTGCCTTCGACACTTAGGTGGCGGGAAACCCCGGCTGAGCCCCAGCGAATTGCGGACACGCGAAAAGCCATGCAGCAGCTGATGTGGGAGCGGGTTGGAATACTGCGTGAAGGTCGCGAACTCAAGGAGGCGTTGAAGCACCTAATGCATCTGGCGTCGCACTTTCGGGAGCTCACAATCTCTCGGGAGGAGTGCGAGCTGCGCAACCTCTTGACCGTGGGCGAAACCCTCATCGTGTCGGCTATGGCTCGAGAGGAGAGTCGCGGGGCCCACTATCGATCGGACTACCCCTGCAAAGACGAACAGCGATTCAAACGGCACTCAGTTATTTCGAAGAACGATCACGTCGACTTCTTCGATGGTATTCCTCGTTTCAGGTCCACCTCAGAAGCTCGGAAAGCCATTTAACGGACAAGCAGTCCGAGACGACAGATCCATCCGCCGGGAGACCGATTCAATCCGGTTTCGGCATTCGGGAAGGAAAGTGATCGAGGCCCAGCCTGGCTGCGGCCTGGTCGGACTGGTCCACGATAGAGGCGGCGTTGATGGCAATAGCGATCGAGATGGCCTCACTGATTTCTTCTTTGGTGGCGCCCAAAGCCAGCGCCTTTTTGATGTGTCCGTCGAGGCAGCCTTCGCACTTCGTGGCCAGCGAGACGCTGATTGAGATCAGTTCTTGGACCTTGGGATCCAAGACCCGACGCTCCGGTACGTAGTACAGCTCTTTGTAAAACGCCCCGTATAGCTTCTTCATACGAGGTTCCAGCATGGAGTAGGACGTAGTGGGTTCCTGAGCGGCACGCGGAATCAAGTCGTCGCTGTCCTCAGTCTTCGACTCGTTGTTGCGTAGTGGTTTATTGGGGCCTGGCATGGGCCGGTATCTCCTTTCTCAATCGCCTCGCAGCGATTGTAGTATGAGAAACCCAACAAGGAAAGAACTGACGAAGGTCGGAGATTCGGCAAGAGCGGAAAATGGCGCTTCCCACCGCTGTAGCGTTAGAATCCGGTGAACTCTGGCTCGGAACGTGATTCCGGATTTTCCTCTTCCCATCTTAGAAAACGCTCCAGGTCAGCTCGGATCGAGCTGATGACGTATCCCAGTACCACGGCGTCGTCCAGATATCCAACTCCCGGGATGAAGTCCGGAGCAATATCCATGGGATTGAGGAAATAGATCACTGCCGCCAGGGAAAGGATGATGGTCTTCCAGGAGACCGCGCGATACTCACCTCTGGCCCACACCTTGATCATCCGGCACACTGACATGAGGTCGTGCCAGAACTTTTGAATCTGACCACGGTGCCGATAGGCTTTCTCCAGTACCTCACTCAACAGCTGACGGGTTTTGGTTTTGTCGTGAGCATAGCGTTCCGCTTCGCGTTTGGCGGCCGCGAAGCCTCGAGGGGTGCCTCTCAATGGCTGACCTCCCTGAAAGAAAGGTGGGCAAGAAAGGGGAGGCCCTTCTCGAAAGCCGGACTCCCCTTTCCGTTCCGGAGTCTCAATAGATTGTATGCAACTTAATGCCTTTTGTTATCCGATAATTTTCGTGACGGGCTTAAGCATCACAGCAAGCTGCGCACACCTAAATCCAGCCCAGGAACAATCGCTTGAAGGGCGACGGTTCACAATGGTCCAGCAACAGATCGCTGAAAGAGGAATCCGAAACAAAGCCGTGCTGAAGGCCATGGAAACGGTACCACGGCATCTATTTGTTCCCGAAGGGCGTGTTTCGGAAGCCTACGCAGACCGACCCGTGCCGATCGGCTTTGGCCAAACCATCTCCCAGCCCTACATTGTGGCGTTGATGACGGAGCTGGCCGAGGTTCAGCCCGATGATACCGTTCTTGAGATTGGGACCGGCTCAGGATATCAAGCGGCCATCCTGTCGGTACTGGCCAAAAGAGTCTTCACCATTGAGTACATTGAGGGCCTGGGCCTTCAGGCTCGAACCAGGCTGGCCGAACTCGGCTACGAGAACGTTCAAGTCAAGATTGGAGACGGATACCAGGGCTGGCCCGAACACCAGCCGTTCGATTCGATCCTGATCACTGCAGCCATTGATCACGTGCCCCAACCCTTGATCGACCAGTTGAAGACAGGAGGGCGGATAGTGGTGCCCCTTGGTCGCGAGAACGAAGTCCAGACCCTGGGCGTGATCGTGAAACGAAGCGACGGGAAGCTCGACCAGAAGGAGATCATCCCCGTTCGATTTGTTCCCTTTCTGGGAGAGAAAGGGAAGTCTCCCTAGAGACCCAGGCCCCCTTCACGATCGGGGAAGGTTCCGGCTTGCCGACACTTCGCAGCGATGTGCTACACTGGCGCTCCCGGCTGAGGTGTCAGCCACAGAAGTTATGCCGAATCTTGACGAACCACGTCGAGCGCTTGGTGTCGCGAAAAGAGGAGCCGTCCCGCCGATATCGTCGCGCGGAAGGTGGTCGCGAATTCCAGACTAAGCTGTCAGGAGAGAGGATTAGAGTGGGGAGCCGGGCCATCATTGAGACCGGTGGGCGTTCCAGGAGGATTATGAAACATCGCATTACACTGATTCCCGGAGATGGAATTGGGCCGGAGGTCACGGAGGCGACCCTAAAGGTTATTGAAGCGGCTGGAATTGAGGTCGAGTGGGAGCGAATTGAGGCGGGTGCAGAAGCCTACGAAAAGTATGGAAAGTACCTGCCGGACGAGCTGCTGGAGTCGATCCGCCGGAACCGCGTTGCCATCAAGGGACCCGTGACCACGCCGATTGGCGGCGGTTTTACCAGCATCAACGTGGCGCTCCGGAAAAGTTTGAACCTCTTTGCCAATTTCAGACCCGTCAGGAACATGCCAGGGGTGAAAAGTCGCTTTGAAAAAGTGGACATCATCGTGGTGCGCGAGAACACGGAGAGCCTCTATTCGGGGCTGGAGCACGTGGTTGTTCCTGGTGTCGTTGAGAGCTTAAAGATCATAACGGCGGAAGCCTCCAATCGAATCGCACGATTTGCGTTTGAATACGCCCGCCGGTTCGGGAGAAAAAAGATCTCGGCCATTCACAAGGCGAACATCATGAAGTTGAGTGACGGACTGTTTCTGAGTTGCGTCAGGGAGATGGCCAAGCTTTATCCTGAAATCACCTACGAAGAGCTCATCGTTGACAACACCTGTATGCAGATGGTGCTGGACCCCACACAGTTCGACGTGATGTTGCTGGAAAATCTCTACGGCGACATCGTGAGCGACCTTGGTGCGGGCTTGGTGGGAGGACTGGGCCTGGTCCCAGGTGCCAACCTGGGCGAAACTTGTGCCGTATTCGAGCCCGTCCATGGGAGTGCTCCCGGCCTGGCCGGAAGAAACCGCGCCAATCCGACCGCCATGATTCTGTCGGCTGTTCTCATGTTTCAGCATCTGGGCGAAGTCGAAAAAGCTGCCCGCATTCAGTCGGCTATCGAGGCCACCTATTCTCTTGGGGGAGTCGTGACTCAGGACCTGGGGGGAAAGGCTTCGACCCACGAATTTACCGAGGCTGTGGTTCAACACCTGGTGAACTAGTCAAGGAATCTGTCTTTGGCGGGTCTCGATGGAACGCATCCCTCAGGCACTTCTGGCTTGCACTTTGTTGTCGGCTTCAATCGACTCTCTGAGCAGACCCAGGAATTCCGGCAGGGCGGAGATGATTCGGTTCCAGTTTGGTATCAGCGGAACGCCCAGCGGATCCTCCAGGAAACTCTTGCTGGCAATGTTGATTCCTTTTGAAAAAGCCGCGACCGAGATTTCTTCCGTGTGACGATCGAACGTGAGTCCATTAATCAGCGCATCCGCATGGTATCTCTTGATCGTATCTTCCGCCATCCGAACGTAGCGAGCCAACAGCGAGTTGAAGACACCCTGATGGAGGACGACGCCTTCGGCAGCCAAGGTTCGGAATAGATTCTTGGCGATATCCACCGTCATGCGAAGCAAGCCCTTCTCGGCATCGTCTGGCGACAGGACCTGATGTTTATGGTCGTAACTCTCGCAAAGCTCCACCTGGCACACTCGCTTGATGGCACAGTTGCGGAACACCTCTGAAAGCACCCCCACCTCCAACCCCCAATCCCCCGGGATCCTGTTGGCTCTGGCCACATCAACCTTCATGGCGAACTCTCCGGCCAATGCATAGCGGAAGCTGTCCATGTAAATCAGAAAGGGAAGATGGCCAAGGATGCTCATCAGGGAGCGTAGCAGCGGCGTGATGAAGAGTCTGGTCACCCGGCCGTGCATGCGGTCCGTCACCCGGGCGTAGTATCCCTTGCAAAATTCGAAATCGATACTTGGGTTGGCGATGGGATAGACCAGTCGGGCCAGGAGATCGCGAGTGTAGGTCAGGATGTCGCAGTCATGCAAGGCAATGATGTCGTTGTCACGACACGCCAGGACATAACCATAGGCCATCCAGCAGGATCTTCCTTTGCCATCCGGACCTGCGCGGAGATCGTTCTCATCGAGCATCTGATAGAGTTCCGACAGGCGCGGGCCATCGTTCCAGATCACCGTCACTTTCTGAGGCAGGCTGGACAGAGCCGCTTTGGCCTTTAAGAACTCCTCCTGGTTGGCCCGGCCAAGAGTCAACACAACCTGATTGACATACCGTGCCTGCTTCAGCTCTGCGAGGATGTTCTTCAAAGCCGGGCCTTCGAATTCCGAATACAAGGCCGGCAGCACCAGAGCAATCGGGCGCTGCTCCGAGAACGCCTCCAACTCCTTTTCGATCTTGTGGCCGTTGCTTTTTCCCAAGCGGTGTAGTGTTGCTACCATTCCAGTCTGGTAGAAGTCTGCCATGTCACTTTACCCTTTCTGATGACTGAGGTAACTGACTGCCGGCCACTCCGGGACCCATCGGGGGCAGGAGGCGCCACGCAGGGCTTCAGTTCTTCGAGGAGTGGCTCAACACACGCATGAATAGTGCGAGCAGAGAGACTGCCAAGGAGGTTCCCAACAGACCGGATAGACCGGGGCCGATCGCCGGGCACTGATCGCTTAAGAAGACGGCTCTTCAACCCTGTCCCGATCAGCCAGCCTAGGCTACTGGCTAGCGGGCACGCTGTCAACCTGAAAGCCGGTTCCTGGGAAAGCTACTTGCCAACCCTATGAATGCAAACAAAAACGAAGCGTGAAACGAGCGGGAAGGATGACCTTGACGCAGTAGGAGCCGGCGCTGAATCGGCTCCAAGGCCAATGGGCTGCGAACCGGCTAGTTCGAGGATGAGGAGCTGCTTTCTCCCGGTTTGGCCTCCTGGGAGTCTTTCTCGTCGGAGGCTTGACCGCTGAAGGCCTTCTTGAAAGAGACGATTCCTTCTCCCAAAGACTTGCCGAGGGAGGGCAGTTTCTTGGGACCAAAGATCAGAAGTGCGATGACCATGATGATCATCATTTCTGGTAGTCCAATCTGTCCAAACATAGTGAAGCAACCCTCCAGATCTGGAATTCCTACCTGCTAATTATAGTAGCTCCAGCATTTCTTGGCGAGGATTCTTGCTGGAGAGTTCTCACGCCCGGCCGCTTCCGCTTCACTTGCACCTTCGCTGTTGACATTCCGACTCTTTGACATGTGTAGGTTCGTGTCACCTCAAGAACGGCATCAGAGTAACGAGATTGTCCTTTCTGGCACAACGCCGTAACACGCCCGCTGACCCCGCTGCCGGCTTGGCGGGGCGCAGCGCCGTCTGACTGCCTTCCCCTGTTCCGCGGTCGTCACTGATCACACTTTACTTATTGCAAAGGACTAATTACTGGGCTGCAAGTTGTCGATTGGATTGAGCGCTCGGTGGGTCGTTCAGTTGTGCCGGCTGCCCTCCCGCCTAATTCTGCACTTCGTCTTTTGGATTGGGCGTTGCTCCCCAGCCTCGGAGAGGTGGACTGAACCAGCTGAGGCAGATAGGCCACCCAGGACCACCGACTAGACGACAGGGAGGTGCGGCAGGAATGAGAGGTGCCCAGTTCAGATCGAACCGCAGCAGTTTTGGACTTTTTTGGGTTTCATGCCTTCTGGCCTTCCTGACCGCCACGAGTGGAGTGGCCAGAGGTGAGCAGAAACTCGCACCCACCCTCTCGAACCTGAACGAATCCCTTATCAACTACCAGTTTCAGTTCCTGGACGTCGCGCGTCTTAGGCAGAAGGTCAACGCGCGGGAGCCGATCACACTTCAGATCGAAGGAAAAACCTTTGAGATCGAGTTCGCTCCAAGAGACCTGCGAGGTGAAGCATACCGGGCGCATGAGTCTCTGGCCGGTGGTGCGACACGACTCCTGGATCGTATGCCCGTTGACACTTATCGGGGTAGGCTCAAAGCTGACCCTCAGGGTCAAGCTCGGATCAGCTTCTCGAAGGGATCCTTCGAGGCTCTCATCTTGACTTCTGAGGAATGGTACTTTGTCGAGCCACTCAGCCACTACTCCGAGCTGGCTTTGCCCGGGGACATGATTGCTTACAAGCGCTCCGACATCCGCGCCAGCGCCTTGGGAGAGTGTGGTCTCTCCATACCGCAGCGTTTGGCCGCGGGCATGGATCTGGTAGCCCCGATCGTGATCGACGGAGTTCCCACGACGCTGACGGTTGAACTGGCGACGGAAGCCGACTACGAGTATGTGACGGCCCTTGGTGGGTCGGAAAACGCCAACGGTGAGATTCTAAGTATTCTGAATCAGGTCGAAGGTGTCTACGAAACTGAACTAGGTCTGATTTTTCAAGTCGTTTCCCAGCACACCTGGAACACGCCCTCGGACCCTTACAGTTCGACCTCCGCCTCAACTATGCTTCAGGAGTTTACCAGTTACTGGAACAGCAACTTCAACACGCTGTCCTATGATGTGGCTCACATGTGGACCGGTAAAGATATGGATGGCAGCACGGTGGGCATCGCATGGAAGAGCGTGACCTGCACCAAGAGCTACAGCTACGGGATCTCGCAACGTCTGACTGGAAGCCCTGCCAAGTACATCGTCACGGCGCACGAGATCGGGCACAACTTCGGGGCTGACCACGTCAGCAGCAGCAATCCGGGTCAGGCGGACTGTGGCAACACCATCATGAACAGTTCGATCGGTACCGGTTTCACGTTTTGTCCCTACTCGCGGGACCAAATCAATACGCATGTGAGCAGCAACTCCGGCTGTCTCGCTCGGCAGTTGACGGCCCCCACAGCTCTCACGGTCACGGGCGTGTCAAACACCGAAATATCACTCGCCTGGCAGGATACTAACTCAGGAATCACCGGCTTCAAGATTCAAAGGAGAACAGGATCTTCAGGAAGCTGGTCCCAAGTGGGTCAGACCACCGCGAGCGTGAAGACCTATACCGACACCGGGTTAAGCCCGAACACAACGTTTTCCTATCGGGTTGCCGCCACGAATAGCTCGTCCGATTCGCCGTTCTCCGGAGAGGCTCAGGCCACGACGACCGGTAGCAGTCTGTCTGTCACCAGCTTCTCTCCCACAAACGGTAGCGTGGGCACGCAGGTGACGATCCTGGGCACGGGATTCAGCGGGATCACCTCAGTGCAATTCAACGGCGTCAGTGCCAGTTATACGGTGGCTTCCAGTTCCCAGATCTCAGCCCAGGTTCCTAGTGGAGCGACCACAGGTCCGATCCGGGTGACCACGGCCACGGCCAGCGCCAGCAGTTCCTTCGGATTCACGGTTCTCTCTTGCGGGATTTCCCTGAGTCCTACCAGCCAAAACGTGGCAGCTGGAGGCGGCGTGGGTTCGTTCTCCCTCACGACTGGGGCAGGCTGTTCCTGGAGCGCTTTCAGCAACGTACCGTGGATCGTGGTGAATGGGGCAACTTCTGGAACCGGTAGTGGGGCAGTCAGCTTCACGGTCTTGGCCAACAGTTCCGCATCCTCACGCAGCGGGAGCATTTCGACTGGGAACCGAACTTTCACGGTGAACCAAGCCGGAGTGGCACCAGTCTGTGCCTATAGTCTCTCCTCCACCAGCTTCTCGTTTCCCGGAACGGGCGGAGCCGGCCAAGTTTCTGTCGAAACCGCTGCCGGGTGTGCCTGGACAGCAACCAGTTCGGCCAGCTGGATCACGGTTACGCACGGGCTTAGTGGAAGCGGACCCGGGCTGGTAAGCTTTTCCGTTGTGGCCAATCCAGGTCCTGGTCTGCGCAGTGGAATTGTGATTGTCGCCGGACAAATCATCACCGTCACTCAGGCTTTGCCGTCTTCCAGTGACGGGAGCAACGCAACGCTGTTTGTCCCCATTGTCCTCTCCTCAGCCGGACTGAACGGATCTTACTTTACCTCGGAGATGACGTTGACCAACCGTGGCGCCCGTCATGCCTCGTTGAGCTTGACTTACGCTTCGGCTTTTGGATCGGGCAGTGGTACCGCCTCTGATTCACTGGCAGCCGGCCAACAACGGGTGGTGACCGATGTTATCGGCTATCTTCGATCGTTGGGCCTACCAATCCCGACTGGTGGGAACCAGGGTGGGACCCTGGCGGTACGATTTTCGGGTTTGGCTTCCCCTACTGAAGCCTCGGTGAATGTCCGCACGACGACTTCGGTAGCGGGAGGGCGTGCGGGACTGGCCTATTCCGGAGTCTCGGGTAATCAGACGCTGGTGGATCCGGTCATTCTCGCGGGGTTGAGGCAGAATAGTCAGGACCGGTCAAATGTGGCTATCCAGAACACCGGCAGTCAGGCAGAAGGAAGCATCACACTGCGGCTGACCGTGTTTTCAGGGGATGCCGGCAGCGGGCAGGCTTACACGCTTCCCGATGAGACCCTCACTCCGGGGGCTTTCAAGCAGTACTCCGGAATACTGAGCTCCTTTGGATTCTCCGTTGCACAAGGCCATGTTCGGGTCGAGAGAGTCAGTGGAACTGCGCCTTTCTACGCCTACGCCGTCATCAATGACCAGCTGAACTCTGATGGGTCTTTCGTACCGCCCGTCCGCGAGCAGGCTTTGAATGGGAAAACTCTCATCACGCTTCCGGTCGTTGTTGAAGCCAACGAATTTTCGACGGAACTGGTCTTAACGAACTCCACTGCCAAGCCCAAGCTCCTTCGGTGTAGCTACGTTGCCTCGGGGATTCAATCTTTGGGCAATGCAGCCGACTTTCAAATGACTCTCCAGCCTTACGAACAGAAGATCGTCCCCAATCTGGTTCAGTGGCTGCGGGAATCTGGCGTGCCGGGAATCGGGGTCCGCGGACCAGCTTTGGTCGGACCCTTGTTCGTTCGTCCCGATGGCGGAGATCTCAACGGTGTTGTCGTCTCAGCCAGGACCAGTTCGCCCGGGCCAACTGGCCGATTCGGGCTGTTCTACGGATCCGTCGCCAATGGGACGGCACCGACCGACTCAGCTTGGGTCTATGGACTTCTACAGAATTCCGAAAACCGAACAAATCTGGCGATCGTTAACACCGGTGAAGTTGACGATAGCCGCTCGCGCTTCCGAATTGAGCTTTTTGACGGTTTCTCCGGAGCGTTGGTCGCAACCGTCGACGACGTCGCCATAGATTCCAAAGGCTGGAAACAGCTGGATTCCATTCTGGCCCACTACTCTCCGGGGACCCAGCAAGGCTACGCCAGGATCTCCAGGACGTCCGGCAACAATCCCTTCATCGCCTATGCCGTCATCAATGATGGTTCTCAGCCCGGGCAACGAACCGGGGATGGAGCCTTCCTACCAAGCACTCCCTGAAGCTTGTCGATTTATCCCAACCTCTCTTAGCAAGCACGCCTTGGCTCAAACGCGATCCTCCCACAACTACTACCATCACTTTGGGGTTTGATCCGCGGACGTGTCCTCGGGGCAAGGCAGTTCCACAATTTGATTGAGGGGGTTCAGTGTGGATGTTAGATTCCAGGGAGTGCTGAAGAGTTAAGAACCTGTCGATTCGGCCTGCAGACATCGGGAGTCGGATTGGACACTGGAACCACTTCACAGGAAAGAGAGACGCAGTCTTACGGAGGGTTTTGGAAATCCCTCGTTGAGTCATTGCGCGGGACGGAGCAGGATTTTACCGAGGGCAGCTTGAACCGGGCGATTACGCTGCTGTCGGTCCCGATGGTGTTGGAGATGGCGATGGAGTCCCTGTTTGGGATCGTTGACGTCTTCTTCGTTTCCAGCCTCGGTCCTGACGCAGTGGCCACGGTTGGGCTGACAGAATCGCTTCTAACACTGCTTTTCGCGGTAGCCATGGGCCTCAGCATGGCCACCACTGCGACGGTGGCCCGTCGCATTGGTGAGAAGAATCCCCGAGGAGCATCCGTCGCGGCCGCGCAGGCCATCCTGCTGGGACTGTTGGTTTCCATCCCGACCGGTTTCGTCGGAGGGTGGATCAGCCCCTGGCTGTTGGGTCTGATGGGGGCCTCGGCGTCGGTGATCCAGACCGGATCCGGATATGGCAGCGTCATGCTGGGTGGCAATGCCACGATTATTCTGATTTTTCTGATCAATGCCGTATTCCGCGGCGCGGGCGACGCAGCCATCGCCATGCGGGTGCTTTGGTTTTCGAACTTCATCAACATCGTCCTGGATCCATGCCTGATCTTCGGATGGGGACCGTTTCCCGAGCTGGGATTGCTGGGTGCCGCTGTTGCCACCAACATCGGAAGAGGACTGGGCGTCCTGTATCAGTTGACCGTGCTATTCGGCGGGCAAGGACGAGTGAAAGTGAACTGGCGCGACTTTAGACCGCAGAGATCGGTGATAGGACGGATGGCCCGAATCTCAGTGGGTGGAGTCGTTCAATATCTGGTGGCCACCGCCAGCTGGCTTGGCTTGGTGAGGATCCTGGCCGTTTTTGGGAGTTCCGCCTTGGCGGGCTATACGATTGCTCTGCGAGTCATCATCTTTACCATTCTTCCCTCCTGGGGCCTCAGCAATGCAGCTGCAACCTTGGTTGGGCAAAATCTTGGTGCCGGAAAGCCCCAAAGAGCAGAAAAGTCCGTTTGGATGACAGGACTCTACAATGTGGTCTTTCTGGGTAGTGTCTCCGTCGTCTTTCTGGTTTTCGCGGAATCCATCATTCGGGTTTTTACGACAGATGCTGAAGTCCTTTCCGTTGGGGTGGCTTGTTTGAGGTACGTGAGCTACGGCTACGTTTTTTATGCCTACGGAATGGTGGTAGTTCAAGCTTTCAATGGCGCTGGGGACACCACCACCCCGACCACCATCAACCTGTTCTGTTACTGGCTCCTTCAAATTCCTTTGGCTTTCACTTTAGCTCACGCCGCGGGACTCGGCCCAACAGGGGTTTTCTTGTCGATCACGGTGGCGGAATCGATGATTGCCGTGGTGGGTGTTCTTTGGTTTCGAAAGGGTCGATGGAAGACCCGAGTTGTGTAACAGCAGGCAGGGAACAAAATCTATGAACCAGGCTCTGAAATGGGCGAACATCCTGATGATGGTCGCCTTTATTCTTTCCGTCGTCGTTCAATACAACGACCCGGATCCCCTTCGATGGATTCTGATCTATGGCCTCGCGGGTTGGCTGTGTATCCAGAAGCATCGAAACAAACTGCGTTGGTACGTCGCCGCGGCCGTGGCCTTCGTGTCGCTCGTCTGGGCGGTCGCTTTGGCCCCTAGTGTCGTGGGCCAGGTTCGTTTTGCTGAGCTCTTTGAGTCGATTGAGATGAAGAGCGTCAGAGTCGAGGAAGCACGGGAGATGGGGGGGCTGCTCATCATTGCTGCATGGATGCTGGTTTTGATTCTGGGCGAGTGGGTCGAAACAAGCCAACATCGCGAAAGCGCGGAAAACCTTCGACTCGATGACCGATAGACTTCTCTTCGCCATCCTCGGACGGAGGGCGGAGACGACAGTTGCTGCGAATTCAGTTACGCTGTGACGCCCTAACAACCGAGCCAGTAGATTGTTCGAACCGTCCCGGGCACTCGCCGACGTATCCATCCCCTTCGGGATCGAGTATCATCGAAACGGAGGCGGGGTGTCACCGGTCTCAGAATGAGTGGGTAGGGCCATGACAACTTTAGTGTGGAACCGAAGACTATTGATCACGCTGGCTGGTGTCGTCGCGGTGATGCTGGCCTGTCTTGCCGCCCTGCCATTCCTGATCGACGTGGATCGGATTAAGGGACGTGTCATCTCCGAAATCGAAACACAGCTACGGCGGAAAGTGACGGTCCGCAAAGCCAGTCTCACGCTCTTCACCGGTCTGGGTGCCGATCTGGAAGGAGTCGCCATCAGCGAGGATCCACAGTTTGGCCCGCTCCCCTTCTTTTCGGTGGCCTCGATCAAGGCGCGTGTGGGCCTGCTTCGCCTGCTGACCGGGCGCATTGATGTGGCCTCTCTGGAATTTGTTCGGCCAGCGCTCCGGTTAGTTAAAGGGAAAGGAGGCAATTGGAATTACGAAAGCCTGGCCTCACAGAAAGCAGTTTCCGAAACCGGCGCCCGCCCCACAGCCCCCGCGGAAGCGGCGATGCCCATCCGCCATCTTCGATTTCGTGACGGCAGCCTCTCATTAATCGATCAAACTCAGTCAGATCCACAGGAAAGTCGATTTGAGAGCATCAATGTGGATTTGCAGAACCTCTCAAGCCGTCAGCCTGTCCGCTTCGAGTGCGGAATACAGCTACCACGGACCTCGTCGCGTTCGCTTCAGATGTCTGGCACGCTCGGTACCATCAGCCTGGAGGATCCCAAGAAGATTGACGTCGATGGCATCCTAAGGCTCACAGAAGCTCCACTCGCCGGGTTGCTGGCACTGGGCGGGACCGTCCCTGGCAGCCGGGTGTCGTGGTCGGGAACGGTGAGCACCAACTCCAAGATCAAGGGAAGTTTGGACCAGGGATTTCAACTCGAAGGCGAAACTCGTTTCTCTTCATTGAGCGCAAAGCATCCTTCGCATACCTCTCCACCGCTTTCCGGTGACCTTGCTTACAACCTGTGGTACCAGCCCAACCCCGGGAACCTCAAAATCGCCAGGGGGGAACTCAAGATGAAGAGCAGTGAGATTGAGGTGCTGGGCACGGTGACGCGTGAGGCTGAATCAAGCCGGTATGGGTTAAAGCTGGCCTCCCGCCAAGTCGCCATCGAAGACCTGTTGAAGCTGGCATCTCTGTTGGGCCACGGCCCTCCCGAGGGCGTTTCTGCTGACGGCGTGGGCCTGCTGGAGGTCTTGCTTCAGGGAACAAATCTGGAGCCGCGACTGGAAGGAACGAGTCGCTTCGGAAGCTTGCGAGTGAGGTATCCGGGGCTGGAGGAGCCCATTCAGATTTCCAACTTTGCCCTTCAGTTCGAACAGAATCGCATCTCGACGCAAGAGATGGTGCTGACTGTGGGTGACCGGAGCCGTCTCAAAGCCAACGTGTCGGTCACTCTCGGTCCCAAGGGCGTTGTGCAGGTACAAGCGTCCACTCAAAATCCTTTGCAGGTGAATGATCTGGTGGCTATCGGCTCTTCTTTCGGCGTGAATTTGCCTGAGGGCTTCAGCCTGGAAGGAGGGCTTCTCAACTTTCAGGCGCAGGGGCGCAAGCCCTGGGCCGGGGAAACCGCAACCCTCTTAGATGGAGAGGCCACGATCGCCGGCAGCAAGGTGCGTGCACCGATTCTGAAAGTGCCGCTGGAGGTTCGCCGGGCCACGCTCAAGTTCCGGGGCGAATCTGTGGAGATGACCGGGCTGGCAGCATCTCTGGGGACGACAAACCTGTCGGGTTCCATGGCTGTGGCGGGTTGGAGTGCCCCGCGACTGTCTTTTCAGCTCGGGGCCGACCAGCTTGACCTGGGACACCTGGAACAGATCTTCGAGCTGAATGGAACTTCGGCAAGTGGACCAGGAGCGGTACGCCTTCGAAAACCGCCGATTCGCCTTCCGATTCAAACCGTCTCGGCGGATTCACCCCGGGCAGGTGCCAAGCCGGTTGCCTTGGCCCGCTTGACTGTTTCGGACAGCCGATTAGCCGTCAATCGAGTTCGATACGACCAGCTGTTGCTCACGGACCTCAGCACGCGGGTCGCAATGAAGCGCATGGTTTTGGAACTGGACAACCTGAAGTTCAAGGTTCACCAGGGGACGCAGGAAGGGAACGCCACCATCGATATCAGTGGGCCTGAGCCCCGCTACTCGTTCCAATCGCAGGTAAGGAATGTCGATGCGAATGAGCTTTTGTCGGCAAACAGCTCTCTGAAGAATGTGATCTATGGTCGATTGAGCTCAAACCTTGCTCTAAGAGGCCACGGAAGCGGATACGACAACATCACACGTAACCTCAAAGGCGATGGAAAGATCACTCTTACCGGCGGGCGAATCACGGCATTCAGCATCAGCGAGCAGATGGCGACCTTGGGAAGGCTGGCCGGATTGAGCGTCGGTGAAGGAGAAACGAAGATCGAAAACCTCGAGACAACGTTTGAGATCTCCGATGGTCGGATTCAGGCTCAATCGGTGCAGGCGCGACTTCCCGACGCGGTCGTGCGCGCGGTTGGTAGCATCGGCTTTGACAAGACCTTGGATTTCAGGATGGCTGCTGAACTGGCTCCCACCCTCAGCCAAAAATACGACGATCGCACTCAGTTCCTCAATCTTGCTTCGGCCACCTTCTTCAAGAACAAACAGGGGCAGGTCGTGGTTCCGCTCCGACTGACCGGTGAAATTGAGCACCCTCGCTTCGCCTTGGACACGGCGATTGTGCGCGACAACCTTCGCGAACGATTCAAAAGTGGAGTGAAAGGGGCTGTCGATGCCCTTCAGAACCTACTGAAGCCAAAGAGCCCTGAATCAGCCGGCGAGCCGGCGGGCTCCAGGTCCGCTTCTCCGGAGGAAAAGTCGACGGTCGAAAAAGAGCAGCAGAAGGAAGAGAGGAAGGAATCTCCTCTTGAGGATTTTTTCCGAGATTTGGGTGAGAAGCTCAAGAAGAAACAATAGAGGAGGTGTCTCTGCTGGTTGTGTCGGCTCGGTCCAATCGTGCCGACGGGCCACTTTGCTTCGGGCGGATCACATCCGCCAAACCACCTCGGCTTAGCAGCTTCGTTGAGCGCTTTCGGCTTGCTCTCCAAGCGATTCCAAACCGCCTATTCGCCCTTTTTCTCCTCTCCAGACAGCGATCGCAACGTCCTGATAAACTGGTCCAGCCGACTCGAAACCAGTTGGTGCAAACTCCCTTCGGGGTAGCTGCCGGAGTCATCCGGCTCGCCCACGGGTGCTCCGGTCAACAGCCGCAGGGCATCGTCGACCTCTTCAGCTGTCCAGACATGAAATTGACCTGAGCGAACGGCATCCAGAATGTCGTCGCGGAGCATCAGATTGGACCGGTTAGCGGAGGGAATCAGGACGCCCTGGGTACCGGTCAATCCACGGGCGCGGCAGAGATCAAAAAATCCCTCGATTTTCTCATTAACCCCGCCCACCGGTTGAACCCCGCCGTGCTGGTTTACCGAGCCCGTCACGGCCACGTCTTGGCGGAGCGGCCGTTGGGCAAGGACCGAAAGCAAGACGCACAATTCGGCCAGCGAAGCGCTGTCACCTTCCACCATTCCGTAGGATTGCTCGAAGACCAGACTGGCGGAAAGACCGAGCGGTCCGTTTTGTGCGTACTTGCGCAACAGGTACCCGCTCAGGATCAAGACTCCCTTACCATGGATCGGCCCACTGAGCTCCACCTCGCGCTCGATGCTGAGCACGCCGCGCCGGCCCGGTCCAACCGTGGCCGTAATTCGCACCGGATGCCCGAAAGCGAAGTCCCCCACGGTCGAGACAGAAAGTCCGTTGACTCTTCCGACGGCCGTGCCGCTGGTGTCCACCAGGAGCGTTTCCTTGAGCAGCAGTTCCTGGTAGCGTTCCTCCGCCAGATTCTGGCGATAGCGTCGAGCCTCTTCGGTCGCCTTCACGTCTTCAGCGGTGACGGTTCCGTGCGCATTGCGGCTCGCCCGGTGGGCGGCCTCGCGAATCAGATCCGCGATGTCGCCAAAACGCGTTGAAAGCTGGTCCTGATCTGCGGCGGCACGTGATCCATATTCGACAATGCGCGCCACCGCCCCCCGGTCGAACGGCAAGGTCTTTTCCAGCTTGGCAATGGTGCTCACAAAGAGCGCGTAGGACTGCTCAGAGTCGGTGGTACGGACCATTCTGGTCGTGAATTCCGTCTTGACCTTGAAGAGCTTTTGAAAGTCCTCATCGGCGGAGTAGAGCAAGTGGTAGAGCAATGGGTTGCCGATCAAGACGGTCTTGACCTGGAGCGGCACCGCCTCAGGAGTCAGGGTAACGGTGCTGACCAAGCTCATCTGGGCGCCGACTTCCTCAATCCGAATCGCCGAATCCTTGAGCGCCCGCTTGAGTCCTTCCCAGGCCAGGGGACTGAGGAGGCACTCGCGGGCCGGAACGATCAGATAGCCGCCGTTGGCCCGATGCAGGGCGCCCGATTTGATCATGGTGTGATCCGTGAACACCCCACCCCAGGTGGCCTGATGCTCAATTCGACCGCACAGGTTGTGATAGGTGGGATTCGTTTCCACGACGACCGGAGCGCCTTTTAGGTGGCCGTTGTCGACCAGGACATTCACCTCGTAACGGGAAAACAACCGGTCAGAGGCAGGCATGGCTGACTGAAGAAACGGCAACTGCGGCGCCTCGGCTTCCTTCCCTTTGCGGAACGCGTCCAGGTTGTCGATCACATCCGCCTGAAGTGCTTCAAGGAACTGAAGTACTGCCGGCTCCTGGCTGTAGCGGGCCCGCAAATCATCGATCAGATGGCGAGTGGCGTAAGTGGCGATTTCGTTGTCCAGCTTGACCACCGCTTCCCTTGCGCTGCGGTCAAACTCACGAGCCCTTCTGAGACGATCTTCAATCTCGCGCTGCAGCCGGTCGCGAACCCGCGTAACCTTTTCGCGCTCCTCCGGGGTCAACCGATCCAGGTCCTCATCGGTTAGCAGCTTGCCTTCGAGCGCGGGAGCCAGCAGCAGCCCGGTCGGTGTCTTGACGAGCTGAAAGCCCGACTGGGAAACAAGCTGCTCCAGCTGCGACAACTCCTTTTGGCGCTTTTCCTCCAGCTCTTTGACGACCTTGTCACGCTGGCTGCTGTACTCAGCAGTGTCAAATGCCCGGGGGATCGTGGTGCGAAGTTCCTCTACGAGCTTCTCCATCTCAGCCTTGAACCGGACTGCCTGGCCGGGTGGCAGGCGGAGCGGGATGGGACTTCGGGCATTCGCAAAGTTGTAAACGTAACACAGGTCCGGCGGAACAGGCTGAGTGGCCGCATCACGCTCCAAGTACTCCCGGATCAAGGTGGTCTTTCCAGAGCCAGGCAATCCCAAAGCGAACAGGTTGAATCCATGGCTGGCCACCCGCGAACCAAATTCGAGAGCAGCCACGGCCCGAGGCTGGCCCAACACTTCACCCAGCACCGGAAGACTGGCAGTCGTTTCAAAAGAAAACTTCGCCGGATCGCAGGTGCGGCGCAGATTCTCAGGAGAGAGTTCCACAAGTTTTCCCATGTCGGTGAATCCTAACGAGGATGGATGACAAGTTCAAGCCACAAGTCAGTGTAGCCAGCTAACGGTCAGGTCCGGAGGTCTCCTTCAACAGCCCCTTCCTTTGAGTGGCTCACATCTTTTCGGGGACCTGAATTCCGAGCAAACTCAGACCGATCTGAAGCTGGTCTCGGATGATCCGGGTCAGGGCCAGCAGGAAGAGCTTTCGCTGCGGATCAGGTTCCGAGATGATCCGATGCCGATGGTAGAAATTGTTGAAGGCTTGCGCAAGCGTGAAGAGATACTTGGCCACCGTGGCAGGTTCGGAGGTCTGGACTGCCACACGGGCTTGGGACTCCAGTTGGGCTGCCAACGTTGCCAGGCGCCACAGTTCGTCGTCCATCAGTGCCTGGCAGAGGGTCGCATCGAATTCGTGCGTTATGAAGTCATCAACTCTCGACTGCCGGCAGGCCGGGTCGCTCTCCTGAACCTTGCGGAAGATATTGTTGGCCCGAACCACGGCGTACTGAACATAAGGTCCGGTCTCGCCTTCAAAGCTGAGCGCTTCCTTGAAGTCAAAGGCGATGACCGAATTTCGGGTGTATTTCAAGAGAAAATAGCGCAGCGCGCTCACCGCGATGGCCGAGGCCAATCGTCGGGCCTCTTCCTCGTTCAGCTCTGGATGCCGCATTTTCACTTCCTGTAAGGCGTTATCCAGAAGCGTGTCGATGAGGTCGTCGGCTTTAACCCCCAGCCCTTTCCGTCCGGATACCTCCACGTAAGGTCTTCTCTTATCCTCATCGGAGAGCTGAATGCCGAGGTCTGCGCAGCATCTCGGTGAAAGAGCCACCATCTCGTATGAAAAATGGGAGGAGCGGTCCGCCTGTTCCGAGTAGCCGAGGGCACGCAAACCCGCAATGACGATGTTCTGCAGATAGGCTTGGCGCGAATCAATCACGTTGTAAACACGATTACCACTTCCGAAGCGAAGGCCGGCAGGTTGTTCGGACGGACGACTGTCGGTCATATAGACAATGTGGCCGTCCTCATAGCGATGGAAAGACTGGTAGTAGAAGTCCATTCCCAGCAGGCCCAGTTTCCAGAGCTGGTAGGCAATGTCCTTGCCCACGTAAGTGACTGTGCCGTTAGATCGAACGATGATTTTGTCTTCTTCGTGCTCCAGCTCTTGCTCGGCCGTCTCACTCTCGTCCGCCGAGACCTCGGCCGTTCCGAGTCGCATGATCCAGCAGCCCTTGTTCTTGCCTCGTTCCTCGAAATAAATGGCCCCACTCTTCTTCAAGAGGTCAAAGGCATAGTCCCAGAATTTCAGGTGCAGAATGTCGCTTTCCCGCGGAAGGACGTCGTACTGGATGCCCAGTCGCCACATGGTATTCAAGTGGCATTGGACGATCCGGTGAGAGACGTAGTGAGCCAGCTCCGCTGTTTCGTTGTGGCCTTCCTCGATCAGTCGCAGTGTCTCAGCACGAAGCCTGGCGTTTTCGGGCGTCTGTTCGTAGAAACCTGACACTCTGGCGTAGAGATCCCAGCAGTAGTAGTCGAATTTGCCGGGAATCCGTTTGACGTCTTCAAGTCTCTTTCCCTCGAGGTGCTGAAATCCCACCACCACATCGGCGACCTGAACGCCGGTGTCGTCGATGTAGTTCTGCACCTCAACGGATGCGCCTGTAAATCGCAAGATGCGAGCGAATGTGTCACCAAGCACCGCATTTCGAAGATGACCGATGTGGGCCGCTTTGTTCGGGTTGATGTTGGTATGCTCCAGGATGATCTTCCCGCTGGCGCCGAACGGCAGCGTCTCGGGCCGCGACGGCGGCCGGGCGAGAGCCTCGTAGAGATTCTTCAAAAAGAAGTGACGTGCGAAGAAAAGGTTCAGGTAGCCGGCTCCTGCAACCTCGACGGCGGCCACACCGGGGATGGCTCCAATGGATCCCGCGATTTCACCAGCTACCTGTCGGGGAGATTTCCGGAGTACCTTTGCCAGCTCAAAGCACAATGGTAATGCCAGATCCCCCATTTCCACCTTGGGAGGCTGCTCGATCACCAGCTGTTTTGGGGTGTAACCGTAGGTGTTCTGAACGTGGGAGACGACTCTTGACTTGACGGTCTCGACCAAAGCGACAAACATGAGATTTCCTCTTTAGTGGCGATCACTTGCTACTCAAGGGCTCGAATGGTAGCACAACTTCGACAGGCAATCCCGGCGGCCTCCTGATCGAGTGCAAGATGTTGAAGTCCTTGACATTTTTTCGAGGCCGCGACTAGTATGGGAGGCTTTCGCGGTGCCTGCGCGAAAAGAACTATGTGATGCCCATCCGCGTTTCGAGCAAGCTTGAGTCTCTCCTGATCCCGAACACCCGCGTTGTCGTTTTCACCGGAGCCGGCATTTCTGCAGAGAGCGGTATTCCCACCTTTCGGGGGCAGGGAGGTCTATGGAAGGACTTCAGGATTGAGGAGTTCGCAACGGTTGAGGCCTTTGAGCGAAACCCTGCTAAGGTGTGGGAGTGGTATCGGTGGAGGCGGGACATCGCGGCAAATGCACAGCCCAACGCAGGCCATCTGGCGGTGGCCGAGTTTGAGAGGTTCTTTGAGGAGTTTGTGCTGGTCACTCAAAACATCGACGGATTGCACGATCGAGCAGGTAATCGAAAGATTCTGAAGCTTCACGGCGATATCTGGGAGGACCGCTGCCAGCAGTGCGGCCGCACCAGCCTCCGAGAGCCCAACCAGGTGCGCGGGTTGCAGCCCAGGTGCGAGTGCGGAGGGTGGTTTCGCCCCGGCGTGGTTTGGTTTGGAGAACGGCTTCCCCAGGGGGTGTTCGAGGCGGCCGAGGTGAGGTCCCGCCAGTGCGAACTGTTTCTGGCCGTCGGGACTTCTGCGGAGGTGTATCCGGCGGCGTTTTTGCCGGCCATCGCGAGGCAGCACGGAGCCCATATTGTCGAGGTTAACATCGAGGCTTCCGCTATCGCGTCCCTGTGCGATGAGTCGCTGCTCGGATCATCCAGCCAGGTTCTGCCTGCTCTTTTGAAACGACTGAAGCAGGCTTGAAGGTCGAATCTCAGCACATGGTTGAAAGGCACACACCACTGACTCTCTATCTGGACTGCTTCAATGGAATCAGTGGAGACATGTTTATCGGCAGTCTGCTCGACGGGGGGTTGTCGCTGGACCTTCTGGAGCGGGAACTCTCCAAGTTGGCGCTCCAAAGTTACCAACTGAGCGCCCGCAAGGTTAAGAAAGGACCTCTGACGGCGACCAAGTTCGACGTCAATGCGAAGACCGAGCATTCGCACCGTCACTATCGGGACATCGAACGGATCATTCGGGAGAGTGGGCTGTCACCTGCGGTAAAGGAAGCGGCCGGGAACGTCTTTCTCCGGCTCGGCGAGGCGGAGGCGAGAGTTCACGGAACAACGTTGGAAAAGGTCCATTTCCACGAAGTAGGTGCCGTGGATTCGATTGTCGATATTGTGGGGGCCTGCGTTGGTCTGGAATTGATGGGCATTTCGGAGGTGTTTTGCTCGCCTTTGAACGTCGGCAGCGGAACCGTGCAGACAGCTCACGGAACACTGCCTGTCCCCGCGCCAGCGACGCTGGACCTGCTCAAGGGCATCCCGATCTACGCCAACGAGGTGGGAGGGGAACTGGTGACTCCCACCGGCGCGGCGCTGGTTGCCACACTGTCCAAGGGCTTCGGGCCGGTTCCCTCCATGAGAGCGCACAGCGTAGGATACGGGGCCGGCTCGAAAGAGCTGCCGGGCACATCCAACGTCCTGCGGGCAGTTATCGGTAACAGAGAGGGTCTTGCGCCAAACATGGCCGCCGAGGGTGCGGTCGTGGTGGTGGAAGCCAATATCGATGACATGAACCCCCAAATGTACGGCTACATTCAGGAAAGGTTGTTGGCCGAGGGAGCGCTGGATGTCTTCGCCTGTCCGGTTCAGATGAAAAAGAATCGTCCTGGCACCTTGTTGAGCGTAGTATGCAGCGAGACCGGCTTGGCGGAACTGTTGCGCCTGCTGTTTCAGGAAACAACGACCATTGGGCTTCGGTACCATAAGGCCCAGCGGGCGGTCCTGGAACGAGAAATCCGCACGATTACGACTGAACTGGGCCCAGTGCGCGTCAAACTGGCCCGCCTGGATGGAAAGATCGTGAACTTTTCCCCGGAGTACGAGGATTGTCGCCAGGTGGCCACGGCCAATCGAATGTCCTATAAGCGCGTTCAGGCAAGAATCGTGCAACAGATCATGAACACGCTGTCGGAGGAGATGCTCTGAGGAGTTTTCCAGCGAAAAGCCTCAAAGCCTCGAGGTTGAACCCATGACGAAGCAGTTTTATTTAACGACGCCCCTTTACTACGTCAACGCCAAGCCGCATCTGGGTCACACGTACACCACCATCGTGGCCGATTGCGTATGTCGCTTTAAGAAGATGCAGGGCTACGAAGTTTGTCTGTTGACCGGAACCGACGAGCATGGTCAGAACATCGAGCGGGCGGCGGCTGCCCTGGGAATCGCTCCTCAGGAACTCGCCGACCGCAACGCAGAGGAATATCTCAAGCTGTGGTCTCGGTACGGAATCGAGTTTGATCGATTCATCCGGACGACGGAAAAACGCCACTATGCAGCTACCGTGGAAATATTCAAGAGGGCCCAGTCCGGCGGTCACATTTACAAAGGAGAGTACTCTGGCTGGAATTGCATCCACTGCAATCTGTTCGCGCCCGAGAGCGAAACGGCTCCGAACTGCGAGGTTTGCGGACGGCCAACCGAGCGGGTAACGGAAGAGAGTTACTTCTTCCGGCTGTCGCAATTCCAACAGAGGCTGCTGGAGCATTACGAGAAGTACCCGGACTTCATTCATCCCTCCTCCCGTCGCAACGAAATCCTTAGTTTCGTCAATGGTGGTTTGAAAGATCTTTCGATTAGCCGGACGTCCGTGAAGTGGGGCGTTCCCGTTCCTGGCGACGACCGTCACGTTGTCTACGTGTGGTTCGATGCGCTGATCGGTTACCTCACCGGCATCGGTTTTGGAGACAGCACCCAGGCGGAGTCCTTTCAGAAATACTGGCCGGCCCAGGTGCAACTGGTCGGCAAGGACATCATCCGGTTCCACACCGTTTATTGGCCGGCCTTTCTAATGGCTGCGGGACTGCCGGTTCCGGAGCGGGTCTTTGCGCACGGATGGTGGCTGGTTGATGAGGTCAAGATGTCAAAGTCTCGCGGGAACGTCATCGATCCCGTGCTCTTGCATGAGACTTTTGGGTCGGATGCTGTCAGGTACTTCCTGCTTCGTGAAGTGCCCTTTGGGTTGGACGGCAGTTTCTCATATGACGCGTTGATCCAGCGAGTCAACAGTGACCTGGCTAATGATTACGGCAATCTGGTCTCAAGGACGCTGACGCTGATCTCCAAGAATTTCCAGCACACCATCCCGTATCCTTCAGCCTTCGAGGCCCGCACCGATCGGGACAAGGAGATCGAGAAGCTGGCTCAGGCCACGATTGCTGCCTTCCAGACATACATGGAGGATCTGGCTTTCAGCAAGGCGTTGGAGTCTGTGTGGGAACTCTTGTCGGAGACCAACCGGTATCTCAACGAGAGCGCTCCCTGGGCACTCACCGAAAATGCGCAGCGTCCGCGGCTGGCTACGGTCCTCTATACGGCTGCCGAGGTGATTCGAGTGGCCACGGTTCTTCTGGCTCCCGTTCTGCCCAACTGTTGCCAGCAGGTGTGGAAGCAACTGGGTATTAAGACCGGGCTGCGGTTACAGCGGATCGACGAACTGAAGTGGGGAAGCCTTCCGCTCGGAGGCAGTCTGGGCGAAATTGTTCCGGTCTTTCCCAGATTGGACAAGAAAGCTCTACTCGAAAGACTCGATGGCGACACCAGTGGCGCTTCCAGGGTTGAGACGGCAAAGTCGGACAAGTCGGATAAGAAGAAATCGACCGACAAGGCTGAGATACCGGGTCAACAGAAAGCTGAAACCAGCCCTGACTCCGCTCTGATCACGATTGACGACTTTGTGAAGGTGGACCTGCGTGTTGCCCAGGTGGTTTCGGCCGAGCGAGTGGCCGGGGCAGACAAGCTCTTGAAGCTGGTTGTCGACCTCGGGTTCGAGCAGCGTCAGATTTTGGCCGGGATCGCCAAGACGTACACTCCCGAAAGCCTCGTCGGCAAGAAGATCGTGGTGGTTGCCAACTTGCAGCCACGGAAGATGCGTGGACTTGAGTCAAAAGGCATGCTTCTGGCGGCCAGCGTAGGTGACGACGGCAAGCCTGTCCTGGCCACATTTGACGAGGACGTGCCCAATGGAGCGCGACTGAAATAACCGCAACCGAACGCATGGCTGGCGCGTACTGGAGCAAAAAAAAACGTGGAATCTTTGCTGGAGCTGTTCAAAAGCCTGTACCAGCCCGACCGTTTGATCGAGTTGATTCGGTCGGGAGGTTACGTTTTGCTGGCGGCCATTGTCTTTGCCGAAACGGGTTTGTTTGTCGGTTTCTTTCTGCCGGGCGATTCGCTCCTGTTCACGGCAGGGTTGGTTGCCTCTCAGGGATTTTTCGATGTGTGGTGGTTGATGATCCTGCTAAGCATCATGGCCATCGTAGGAGATGCGGTGGGGTTCAGCATCGGAGCCAAAGCCGGCACCGCCCTCTACCGTCGTGAGGATACGTTCTGGTTTCGGAAAAAGCACCTGCTGTACGCCAAAGACTTCTATGAGAGACACGGAGGCAAAGCGATTTTCCTGGCGCGGTTCGTCCCGTTTGCCAGGACCTTCGCTCCGATGGTCGCCGGAATAGCTCAGATGAAGTACCCGCGGTTTGCGGCTTACAACGTTTTCGGCGGGATTTTCTGGGTTTGCTCGATGACGGTCGCTGGATACTATTTTGGAGCGATTCCCTGGGTACGCAGCAACTTGGAAAAGGTTGTGCTGCTGATTGTCTTTCTCTCCATTCTGCCGATCATCGTTGAGTACCTTCGCAATCTGCGCAAAGGGCGGCGGTCGCCGGCGGTTGAGGAAGAGTAGATTTCGCGCGAAGTGTTGCGGTGTTTCCCCCGTCGAGGCTCTGACCTCAGCAAATGTTGATTGACTCACACGCCCATCTCGCTTCGCAGGAATTTCACGCAGACCGCGAGGCGGTCATCCAGAGAGCCGTGCAAGCGGGCGTGGAGCGCATCCTGGTGATTGGCGGCGGCTCGGCCGCCGAAGGTTTCGATTCGGCCATTCGGCTGGCGGAGAAGCACCCCGAGGTAGATGCTTCAATCGGGATCCATCCGCATGAAGCCGCGACCGCCGAACCGCGCCACTATGCGGTTCTGAGCCGGTTGGCCGAGCATCAACGAATTGTGGCTTGGGGTGAAATCGGGCTCGATTTCCATTACAACCACTCGCCCCGGGACATCCAGAAAGCGGCCTTCCGAAGCCAGCTCCGTTTGGCACGGGAATCTGGCCTGCCTGTGATCGTTCACACCCGGGAAGCTGAAATGGAAACCCTCGAGTTGTTGAAGGAGTCGTGGACCTCGGATTCGCTCGGCGGCATTCTCCACTGCTTCACGGGTTCGCTGGGAATGGCCAGAGAGTGCGTGGAACTGGGTTTCTGGGTGTCCTTTTCCGGCATCCTGACTTTTCCAAAGTCCGTCGAATTGCGGCAGGTGGCCCGGGCGCTTCCGCTGGACCGCCTTCTCATTGAAACCGACTCACCCTATCTGGCGCCCGCGCCCCATCGAGGAAAGCGCAATGAACCGGCGTTTGTGGTTGAAACCGCCCGGGCTTTATCTGTCTTGCATGGAGTCAGCATGGAGGAGGTAGCGGAGCGAACCAGAGAGAATTACCTTCGTTTTCGGAACCAGGCCCGCAGGAATTAGCGTTGCGGCTCGAAAATGCAGCCTTGACTGGCCCTGCGGGCAGCGTTGAATGTCCTGGACCGGTCCCTTGGTCGAAGGGAGAGCGGGGCGGCCGTGTTACACTTTCGCTAAGGAGCCATCATGGCAGCTCAGAACACGTTTGACATCGTCTCCAAGATTGACCTGCAGGAAGTCGACAACGCCATCAACCAGGCCATGAAGGAGGTCTCCACGCGTTTCGATTTCAAGGGCAGTAAGAGTCGGATTTTCTTGGAAGGAAAAGAGAAGCTCGTTCTCATATCGGACGACGAGTTCAAGCTCAGAAGTCTGAATGATATTCTGCAACAGAGAATGGTCAAGCGTGGAATTCCATTGAAGGGCTTGAACTATGGAAAACCCGTGCCGGCCGCCGACAGCACTGTTCGTCAGGAAGTTGACCTCCAGCAGGGCATTCCCACTGAAAAGGCGCGAGAGATTGTGAAGATCATCAAGGACTCCAAGCTCAAAGTGCAGGCCTCTATTAATGGCGACTTCGTGCGGGTGGGGGGCAAGGACCGCGACACCCTCCAGGAGGTCATTAAGATGCTCAAGAATCGTGAATTTGACTTTGACATGCAATTCACCAATTACCGCAGCCAGTAGCCTCCCTACAAAAGTTCGATCGTGAGACCTACAGAAAGCACAAAACGCCTCGAGGATCCGCGGGATATCTTCGATCTCGTTAAAGATGAGCTTCAGGAAGTCGAGCAGGAGTTCCGGAGACAAAGCGAGAGTTCGGTTCCTTTGATCGCCGAGATCGGCCGGTATCTCCAGGATGGGGGTGGCAAGCGTCTTCGTCCCTGCCTCCTGCTGCTCAGCACAAAGCTCTGTGGTGCCGTCACCCCGGCGGCGATTCGATTGGCCGCGGTGGTCGAGTTTATCCACACGGCTACACTGGTACACGATGACGTCATCGATGGAGCCGACACGCGTCGGGGGCGGCTCAGCGCCAACCACAAATGGGGGAATCCCATCACTGTGCTGGTAGGTGACTGGCTCTACATGCAGTCGTTCTTCATGGCTTTGGGCGAGCGAGATTTTGAAGTGTTGGATATTCTGATCGATCTCACCCGCAAGATGGTGGAAGGTGAACTGATCCAGCTTACCTTTAACGGTAAACACCACATCACGGAAAAAGACGTTTTGGATATCGCCACACGGAAGACGGCCTACCTGTTTTCCGGCTGTGCCCGGCTGGGCGGCGTGTTGGGCAACGGCAGTTCGGAAGACAAGTCAGCTTTGGCACGCTATGGGCTCAACGCCGGCCTGGCCTTTCAGCTGGTGGACGACATGCTGGATTTCAGCTCGTCTCAACAAGTTCTGGGCAAGCCCGTTCTCAGTGACCTGCGGGAGGGAAAGCTGACATTGCCACTGATCTACGCCTTGGACCGGTGCACTGAGCAGGAAGACCGCGCCATCAAGACGGTGCTCGAAGAAAAAGGATTCGAGTCGGTTACTCCGGACCAGATTCAGGCCATCATCAAGAAGTACGATACGCTGGATCGGGTGCGCCAACGAGCTACGACCTTTGCCCGAGAGGCACAATCCGCTCTCGACCGCTTTCCTGCCTCGCCCTTTCGTGCGGCCCTTAGCGCCATTCCGCAGTTCATTCTTAACCGCAACCGGTAGCGATTGCTTCCGCAACGTCGTTGCTGAGGACGGCGCCAACGCCCGGCCCGGCCCACGATACCGAAAGCCGGATTGCGACCTGCCGTGGCCCGTCTAAACGGCGTGGATATGTAAGATGGGCCGTCAGCTTAGCCAACCTGTCCAAAAGCTGAGCCGGCTTGAGAACGCATCCTGTTTTATTCCGAAGTAGGACACTTTTCCGAGTGTCACACCGGCCACTCCGCCTCATCTTTCTCTGCGTTACGCTCTTAATCCTCTTGACTGGTGCCCCACATTCTGGAGAATGAGCGTCGATATGCCCACAGAACCAACCGGCGAGTTTTGCAGGAACAGCCTGGCAGCAGGTTTGGACCCTGTTGGGTCTCCTAGCAGCCCGCTCGGTATGACCCGTGTTGAAAGGCCGGGGACGCAGGGAAAGCCGCTGCGCATCGTTCTGGTGTCGCCTCGCGGGCCGTTGTATCGGCACCGGAGCGGCATTTGGAAAAAGTCGCTGCGCTATATGCCCTTGACGCTCACAACGCTGGCAGCGTTAGTCCCACCGGAGTTGGGCGCCAGCGTGGAATTGATCGACGAGGGCGTAGCCGACGTTCCAGAGCGTCTGGATGCCGACCTGGTGGGAATCAGCGCCATCACGGGAACGGCGCCTCGATCCTATGAGTTGGCGCTTCGATTCCGGCGACAGGGAATTCCGGTCGTGTTGGGGGGCGTCCATCCGACACTGGTGCCCGAAGAAGCCGCGCGCCATGCCGACTCGGTGGTCGTGGGCTATGCGGAGGAATCATGGCCTCGCCTGTTGCGCGACTTCGTCGGGGGCCGGCTGCAGGTTCGCTACGAGCAGGATCCGGAGTTGAGGCTGGCCGGGATGCCGGTGGCCCGCAGAGATCTGTTGCCGGCTCGCCAGTATTCGATTCGGCATACGATCGAAGCTACCCGAGGCTGCATTCATCAGTGCGAGTTTTGCGTAGTGCCCAGCGCCTGGGGAAGACCGCTGCACCGTCCCGTGTCCGAGGTTGTGGCCGAAATTCGACAAATGAAGGCCCGGCGCCTGCTTTTTCTGGACCTCAACCTCATTGCCGACCCAGCCTACGCGAAGGAACTCTTTTCGGCCCTCGTTCCACTGCGAATTCACTGGGGTGGGCTGTCCACCACTCTGATCGCCTGGGATGAAGAGCTGCTGGATTTGGCGGCGCGCAGCGGCTGCCGGGGATTGCTGATTGGATTCGAAACACTCTCGCAACCGGCCCTGGCGACCGCCAACAAGGCCTTCAACCAGCGTCGCGACTACCATGACGTTGTGCGGCGGATTCACGATCGCAACATCGCCATTCAGGGCACCTTTGTGTTTGGCTTGGATGGCCAGGCCCCGGACTGCTTCGCCGAGACCGTCGAGTTTGTGCAGAGCGCCTGCATCGACTTACCTCGCTATGCCATCCTGACCCCCTTTCCGGGGACGCCACTGTATCGACGACTGAAACGTGCAAACCGAATTCTGAGCGAAGACTGGACCCTTTACGACGGCCAGCACGTCGTGCACCGCCCCAGCGGAATGAGTCCCGGGGAGTTGCTGAGAGGAACCGAGTGGGCCTGGAAAGAGACCTACCGCTTCGCCTCGATTGCCAGGCGGCTACTGGGATCACGCATCCAGCTGCCACTCGCCGTGGCGACCAACCTCGGTTATCGCTTCTATGCTTATCACCTGCATGACTTCTATCACTGCGACGTGATGATGAAGAGGGATCCCATACTGCGAAGGGCATGACACGATTCTTTAACGTCTATCAATATCTGGGACCGGCGTTGCTGTTTCCAGCCAGCTACTATCTCTGGTTGAAAACGCTACAGGACGAGCACCGCCTGGTGTGGCTGGTGTTGTCTGTGCCGATTGTGTTTGCCTATGTCATCCCCGGCCTGGGAACAAACTATTTCAAGCTCTGGGAGTTGAAGACCAAGATCCGGCTGGGGCGTTTTCGGCCGCACCATGGCTTTGTTTTCGGGACTGCTGCCAGTCTTCTGGCCTGGATCACGCTACCGGCTCAATCTTCCGGCCTGGTGGGGCTGGAATCGATCCGGGCGGGTTTTGTCTTGGGGTCGGTTCTTGCCTTCTGGAACTGGCTGTACGACATTTCGGCAATTCGATCCGGGTTCATCGTCGTGTATACCCAAGCCAGTCACGAAAGGCTGGGTCCGGAGGCGGTGGCCACTGAATATGCGCCTGTGCTGTTTGGGACGTTCGGATTCTGCTATGGTTTGATGATTTGGCTCGGTCGATACGAATTGTTGCAACTGGGTCACCACGAGAAGTACTGGTGGTTCATCGTGGTGGGAAATCTGGCTGGCGTTGTCGTTCCGTTGCTTTCCTTTGTGCTGTGTTCTTATCTCAAACGTGGGGTTAGTGGACTGACTCCCTATCACGGAGGGTAACGATATGGGCAAATCCCTGGTTCTGTTGAAAGGGCTTCTCTGGTTTGTGGCGGGGTTTCACATGATCGTCGGCACCGGACTCAATGTGTCCCCCGGCTTGATGCAGTTCATGGCCGACTTTTATGGCGCTCAGGTGGACTGGACGCCGCAGTTTGTCTACATCCTGAAGCCGCTGGGCGCTTTCATGTTTGTCATGGGCATGATGGCTGCGGCGGCAGCTCGTGATCCGCTCAACAATCGGCCCATCGTACTGGGATTTGTCAGTCTGTTCCTTATCCGAGCCGCACAGCGTCCGCTATTCGCCAACGACATTTACTCGGCCTTTGCTGTTCCACCGGCTCGCAATCTGTCCAACATGATTCTCTTTTTCGTGCTGGCCGGCGCCCTGTTTTTCCTGTTCCGGCGAGCCCGAAAGGCGGCCCAGGGCTGAGTATCAGCTAGCCATAGGTCATTGGAAACTGTTGCGATAGAAGAGGGTGTGGCTGTTTCTGACTCGAGGATCGCGCGATGCGGTTGACGTTGATCCATCCCTGTATCGGCAGGCGAGTGGGGCAACCCTACATTCGGGGTTGGCAGATGGAGCCGCTCGCACCTGCGGTTCTGGCGGGGTTGACACCGCCAGAAGTTGAACTCCGCTTCTATGACGACCGCATGGAGGCCATCCCCTTTGACGAACCCACCGACCTGGTGGCGTTGAGCGTCGAAACGTACACCGCTAAACGCTCCTACCAGATTGCGTCCCGGTACCGCCGGCGGGGAGTACCGGTTGTAATGGGGGGATTTCACGCCACGCTGGTTCCGGAGGAAGTCGGCGAGTACGCTGAGGCAGTTTTGATTGGTGAGGCGGAAAACCTGTGGCCCCGGCTACTCGGTGATTTCAGCTCAAACCGATTGCAGTCTGTTTACAGTCAGCCCTTCCGGCCCTCCTTGCGAAACCTGAGGCCGGACCGGTCGATCTTTCGCGGGAAGCGCTATCTGCCGGTGGGTTTGGTGGAAGCCGGGCGCGGGTGCCATTTCCAGTGTGAATTCTGTGCCGTTCAGTCCTTTTTCCACAACACCCAGACTCGCCGTCCTGTCGGGGACATCCTCGAAGAAATCCGCCGGGTTCGAAAGCCGCTGATCTTCTTTGTCGATGACAACATCACGTCCAACCTGGAGGAGGCGAAGGAGTTTTTTCGGGAGCTGATTCCACTCAAGATTCGTTGGGTGAGCCAGGCAAGCATCAATGCGGCACACGACGAGGAGTTTCTGCGACTGATCCGAGCCAGTGGATGCCAAGGATTGCTGATAGGCTTTGAATCCTTGCATCCGGAAACCCTGAGAAAAATGCGCAAGGGCTTCAATACCATGAAAGGAGGATACGAAGTGGCCTTGGCCAACTTGCGACGCCACGGTATCCGTCTGTATGGTACGTTCATCCTGGGTTACGACGACGATACTCCAGATACATTCGAGGAGGCCTTGGAGTTTGCCCTGCGACACCGTTTCTATATTGTGGCATTCAATCACCTGACTCCATTCCCCGGGACACCCCTCTATGAGCGCCTTCGGCAGGAGGGCAGGCTTATCTACGACAGATGGTGGCTGCATCCGGACTATCGCTACGGCAGCGTTCCCTTTCAACCTCGGCGAATGACTGCCGAGAGCGTCAAACAGAAATGCTTGGAGGCCCGAGCTCGGTTCTATCGCTGGGGATCGATACTCAACAGGAGTCTGGATTTCCGGGTCAATACGGGGAATGTTCAGATGGCGTGGAATTTCTTCGTCATCAATCTTCTTTTGCGGCGCGAAGTATCGCAACGCGAAGGTTTCCCCCTGGGGGATGAGAGTTTCTCGGGGCCACTCATCAAGAGCGCGCACTCCCGTCCAGTTCAACCGGATCTTCATTTTGCCGGGGCCTCCTACACCGCCTGAGGTCGGCCAGAGTTGCCCGTCGCCTAACTCAGTTGGTCCGAAGGTTGGCTCCTCAAATGATCATGCAACGGCCCGCAGTGCAAAGTGAGTTCAGCTTTGAGTTAGCCGGATGGGACGACGATTCGTCGATCCGCCAGTTGCTCAAATCGAATCCGGTTCCAGGCCAGATTACGGTCGGCTTTGAACGAGAGCCCAGCTACTTTCTCGGTTGTGAGGTGATGGGTCCTGGTTGCCAGGTGTTGGTGGCGCGTCGTCGAAGCGATGGCAGGCTCGTGGGTTTGGCTAACCGAGTCACGCTACCGATGTTCGTGAACGGCCAAGTCGAGCGGGTGGGGTACCTGAGCCAACTTCGTGTCGATCGTTGCTATCGCGGCAGATGGCTGGTATCGGGTGGCTTTCGGTACTTGCGGGAGCTCCACGAGCAACAACCTGTGAGCGGTTATATCACGACCCTCATCGATGGCAATGCCCAAGCTGCCGGCGTGCTTGTGAAACGCGCGAGGCCCCACTTCCCAGTCTATCGGGAGCTGGACCAGTTCAGCACTCTGGCGATTCTCTTGAAGGCCGGCCACCGCAGGAACCGGCTCAGGGGTGAAGTGACTGCAGGCTCCAACTCGGACCTTCCGGAAATTGTTTCTTTTTTGCAGCGAGCCGGCAGGTCGCGACAGTTCTTTCCGCTGATGGGTTGCGCAGAGTTCCAGGGACACCCCCGAACGCGAGGATTTAGCGCAGGTGATTTTCTGGTGGCGAGAAAGAACGGTGACATCGCCGGCGTCGTCGGTCTTTGGGACCAATCTGAATACAAGCAAACCGTCGTGCGTGAATACTCACAGTTGCTGGGTTGGCTACGGCCCCTGCTGCATGTCCTGGCTCGAGTCGCTGGATTTAGCGGGCTGCCCAAAGCAGGAACCCAATTGCGGGCTCTCTGTGCCAGTTTCCTCTGTGTCGAGGACTCAGATCCTGCTATTTTCGATCGATTGCTGAACCACGCATGCGGGCGGGCGGAGGCTGGTGGTTATGCGGTCCTGCTGTTGGCTCTTTCAAAGCGCGATCCCTTGTTTCGAGTCGCCAGCCGCCGGATGCACGTGCGTTATGACGGGAAACTGTACAGTGTTTGCTGGCCAAACCAGGCAGGATTTCACAACAATCTCGACAATCGAGTGCCGTACTTTGATGCGGCCTGTCTCTGAACAGGGTTCTTCGGCGATGCCTGCAGCAATGGATCCCATGCCATGTCTGACCGGCCAGTTTCTGGCACCTTCCGAGCTGACGGAGGCTGAACGAACACAAATGCTCAGCCTGTTCTCGGAGTATTTTGAAAACGTGACGAGGGCGCAGTTTGAGCGCGATCTGAGTGAAAAAGAGTGGGTGTTGGTTCTACGCAGCCTTCCGGCGGGTTGTATCAAGGGATTCTCGACGCTGATGCGGCTGTCGTTGATGGTGGATGACAACCCGGTGACCTGTTTTTATTCCGGCGACACCGTCGTTCATCGCGAATGTTGGAACGAAAGCGAACTGGCTCGCCAGTGGGGCCGCCACGTGTTCAATCTGGCCGAAAGGGTGAAAAGCGGCAAAGTGTATTGGTATCTCATCAGCTCGGGCTACAAGACCTATCGATTTCTGTCCGTTTTCTTCAATGAGTTTTATCCGACCTACCGGCGGCCCACGCCAACAACCGTTCAACGGGTGTTGGACGCCCTCGGCGATCGCAAGTTTCGAGGGGAATACGACCGGACCTCTGGGGTCATCCGATTGAACCATGCGACGCCACTACGGCCCCAGGTCGCTGAATTGACTCCCCACAGACTGCGGGATCCGGATGTGGCCTATTTCCTGCAGGCCAATCCCGGCCACGGAAGGGGAGAACAGCTGGCCTGTTTAGCGGAACTATGCCCAGAGAACCTGACAGCGGCCGGTCGCCGGGTTGTCGGACTCTAGGCGGGACTTCTTTGGAAGCGCGTGACTGTTCTTGGCTCCAACCTTCTCTGGTACCTTTCCTGTATTCCGGGCAGTTTTGCCTTCCGCTGTGCTTGCCGCAATGTCTCAAGAACCCAGGCTCTCCTGCTGTTGAACTTGCTGAGAGCTAATGCCGGGAGCGACGTTGGGAAGCGATTTCAGTTTGACTCAATACGCTCCATCGAGGAATACCAGGATAGGGTTCCATTGACGCAGTACGAGGACTACCGGGAGGACATTGGTCGAATCGCTTCCGGGACTGCCAGGGTGTTGAGCCAAGAGCCGGTGATGCTGTTGGAACCCACCAGCGGCTCTGCTTCAGCCAGCAAGCTGATTCCCTATACTCGGGGCTTGAAACGGCAGTTTCAGCGAGCGATTAATCCCTGGATCGAGAACCTGTTTCGGTGTCAGCCAAGCCTTCTGTGGGGTCGTGCGTACTGGTCGGTTACGCCGGCTTTACGGCATGAGAACAAAACTGTGGGCGGTTTGCCCATCGGTTTTGAAGACGACAGTGCCTACCTAGGGTCCCGCCAACAGCGCCGGATTGGAATGTTGATGGCGGTCCCTCCCGGGGTTAAGCACGTCGCTGACATGGAAGCGTTCCGCTATCTCACGCTTCTGTTCCTTTTGCGCTGTTCTGATCTTGCATTGATCTCAGTCTGGAATCCGACGTTCTTGATTCTCTTGATGGAAGCCTTGAGATCGCAGTGGAGATCATTGTCAGAAGACATCAGCGCCGGTCAAGTTTCGCTGTCGACCGCGCTCCCGGTGGAGGTCGAAGAGATCTTGCGAGAACTTCGACCTGATCCCAAAAGGGGGCGGGAAGTAAGCACTTTGTTCAGTGGTGGAGGCGATGCAGGAGAGATTCACAAACAGCTGTGGCCTCGCCTGAAGGTCATCAGTTGCTGGGCAGACGCACATGCGGCGGCATTTGTTCCGCGGCTCATGCGCTTGTTTCCTCAAGCGCAGCTGCAGGCAAAAGGGCTGCTGGCAACGGAGGGTGTTGTCTCCTTTCCGATCTGGCTCCGGGAGCTGTCCGAATGGCGGCATGTCCTGGCGATACGTTCTCATTTTTTTGAGTTTTTGCCCTGCGATGGAAGCTCTGCCGGTGATCGCGACGGCCGACCGAAGCTGGCCCACGAACTCAGGATTGGGAACAGATATTCGGTCGTCTTGACTACAGCCGGAGGACTCTATCGATATCGACTGGATGACGTCATTGAAGTGAATGGCCGGTTCGGGAGTTGCCCGTTGGTGAAATTTGTAGGCCGTCAGAACTTCGTTTCAGACCGGTTCGGCGAGAAGGTTCACCAAGGTCACGTCAGCCAAACGTTAAGAACGGCGCTAGCGGAAACGAGCCTCGATCCGGAGTTCGCAATGGTTGCGTTTGACGAGTTGCTTCTTCCGGCCGCCTACGCGCTCTTTGTGGAAGCTGGAGGCGCATCGGAAGAGCGTCTCTCTATCCTGGGTGACAGGATCGAGTCGGCTCTTCTGGAGAACTATCACTATCGCTACTGCCGAAGGCTTGGGCAATTGGATGGTTTGAAGGTGTTTCGGGTTCAGCGAGCTGGACTGCAAACCTATTTTTCTGTGTGCCAAGGGCTGGGGCAGAGATTGGGAGACATCAAGCCGGTGGCGTTGCATCTTTACGGGCGATGGTCCCAGTCGTTTGAGGGGAGCTGGCTGGCCCGTTGTCCCGGGTCTGGAGGGTGTCGCAGTGACACATGACGAGATGGTAGTCTTGGTGGATGATCGGAATCGAATCACGGGTCAAATCCGCCGTTGGGAGATGCGCGCCCACCGACTGCTGCACCGGGCCACATACGTTCTGGTATTCAATTCAAGTGGTCAACTTTTCGTTCAAAAGCGCACCCAAACCAAGGACGTCTATCCGGGCTATTGGGATCCGGCCGCCGGCGGAGTCGTCCAGGTTGGGGAGAGTTACGAGGAAAGCGCCGCCCGGGAACTGAGTGAGGAACTCGGAATTTCGGATGTCGCACTCACGCGGCTTTTCGACTTCCGATTTGAAGACGAGGCTTCGAGAGTTTGGGGTCGCGCTTTCTCTTGCGTCTATGATGGCGACATGAAGTTCCAGCTCGAGGAGGTGGAAGGAGGAGAATTCTTGGCCCCTGAGGAAGTCATCAACAGGGCCAAAAGTGAGCCCTTCACGCCGGACGGGTTATACGTGGTTCAGCGCTACCTGAAGAAAGAATAGCGCTAGCCATCAGAGTCAATGGCCACCTCATTAAAGGGGGGACTTCACCTGACGCGAAGTGCTGGAGGCGCTACGCGACTGCAAGAAGCTGGGCCCTCCAGGTCCTTGGGCCCCTTGGCGTCAAGCCCGCTCCAACTGGAGCGTTTTGCGGCAGGAAGGGAGGAAAGAAATTGATCACGTACCATCGCGCTTGGTTTTGTGTTCTGTTGCTCGTCATTGGGATGGATGGGAAGCTGGAGGCAATTGAGGCAGACGAAGGCAGGGCGCTGGTCAAGTACCGCGTTCTGGCTACGAAGAAGACGTCGACCATGGAAAAGGAGCTTAACGAGGCAGCCATCGAAGGATTCCGATTCGAAGGGGTTATGGGAGGAGACACGGCCTTGGGTGGCCCCGAGGCCGTGGTTGTGATGTCGAGGGTGGCAGCGAAGGAGCCCCACCCAAAGTTCGAATACAAGCTGCTGGCTACGAGCAAAACGTCGACCATGCAGAAGGAACTGAGCCAGGCCGCGGAAGTCGGCTACGAGTATAAGGGCCAGACCGTGTTCGAGACGACTTTCCGGGGACGTGAGGTGATTGTAATTCTGGAGCGGGAACGGGACTCCACCCGGCCAAAGCATGAATACCTGCTTCTGGCGACTACCAAGACGTCCACCCTGCAAAAAGAACTGATGGAAGCCGGCGAACGGGGCTTTCACTTCGTCGGTATCACCGTGGCTGAGACCGCTTTTGGAGGCCAGGAGGTGGTTACGGTGTTGCGGAGGCCGATTCAGTAAACGAGGATCGGACAAACGAGAAGACACTGAGCCGGGTTGAAACCGGCGGGTGAGAGGAGCTTTCAAGGAGAACCGCAGCACACCCGAGGAATTCTAAAGTGGTACCAAGCGCAGGGCGTTGCCGGCGAGAATCTTGGTCAGAACGGGTTGGGGAAGGTCAAGACTGAGCAACAGCTCGTAGAGCCGGGTGCTGAACTCGTCCCTTCCGAAGAAGACACGATCCTGATAGTCGATCAGAAACTGACGCGTGAACTTCAGATCTCGCGTAAGAGCCGTGTAACCGGATCCGGCCGAAAGGTCGCAGTTGAGGTTCGGATACCGGTCGAGAAACTCCACCAGCTTTCCCTTGCCTACGATCGGTTTGCCCTTCGGATAGGCCTCCGCAGCTTGGTCTGCATCTCCCGAAATCTCACGCCAGAACCCTGGGGCATGGCCCAGAAACTGGGTCCGAGGACATAGGCGCAGCGGCGCCTCCAGAACTTCGATTCCTCCGCCATACCACCACTGACGGGAGCTGGGAACACCGTGCCTCGGAAAGGTTACGTCCAGGTGAAGGATCACTGGCAGCCCCAGTTCTCCGCAGTAGTGGAACAATCGAATGGCATCGGGATCGTCGTATCGCATCCGGAGCTTAAACTCTCCAAATACCCGAACTCCGTGAATGTCCGCCGCCGCCTTCAACTTGGCGTGGGCTTGAGGGTCACGAGGATCCATGGTGGTGGCGGGAACGAAACGGCCGGGGTAACGCACGCAAAGGCTGACGACATCGCTGAACGGAATGCCCACCGCTGTGGGATTCAGCGTGGCGTAGTAACCGGTGTCCAATTCCCGCTCCGGAATCTCCCAGCTCAATAGCCAGGCCCGCTCAATCCCACAGCGGTCCATGTCTTGAATGATTCGTTCTCCGTTGTGGCCGATCCAGTTGGGATGACAGTGCACGTCGATGATGCGGTGTTTCGGTTTCGAGGGAGGCGACGTGCCTGTCTGGCCGGCAAGGGGAACGGCCTGATTTTCGCTGGTGACCGATGAGAACAAGAACCCCAATCCGGTTCCGATAAACTGTCGTCGTCCGATACTCCGCATGGCTACAAGCTCCAGTGAAGAAAGTAGCGGTGGAAAACGAAAGGCTGATGCCGCTCCGCATCTTTGTTGGGCCAAGGGGGAGGCCCGATTACAACTTCAAATCCGCCAAGGGGCGACGAAAGCCGCGCGTCAGTAAAAGCAGGTAGATAAATCCAAAAGCCATCCAGGCTGCTCCGAGCTTCAGTGCAAAGCTGGATAGGTGAATCCAGATATAAAAGCAAACAGCAAATCCTAACAGCGGGACAACCAGGTTGAGAAGTGCTGCGCGGCCGGAGCGTCGTTTTTCGCGAAAGTAGTAGTGGCGGATCACAGCAACATTCACCGACATGAATCCTACGAAGGCCCCGAAGTTCACCAGTTCTGCGACTTCACCGAATTTCAAAAGAAACGCGCCGGTGAGGTGGACGCAACCCATCAACAAAACGCTGTAGACGGGTGTTCCCAGCCGGGGGTGGATGTACCCGAAAATCCGGTAAGGCAAAATCCGGTCCCGCCCCATTCCGCAAAGCAGCCGTGATGCGCTGGCCTGGCCGGTAATGGCACTGGCCAGACCTCCCACAACCAGCACGAAGGAGAAAGCATAAAACAGACTTTCTCCTCCCACTAGGCGTCCGATGTCCAGGAAGGCGGTTTCGATTGGGGAAAATGTTCGATAGTCCGGCCAAACCATCTGTCCCAGATAGCTCTGCAGGACGAAGAGACCACCTGCCAAGAAGCAGACCAACACCGTGGCGCGTGGAATATCGCGAACCGGATTCTTGGCGTCCTCCGACAGAGTGGTGATTCCGTCAAACCCGATATAGGACAGAACCGCCAGAGAAGTGGCACCCATCACAGCTTGGAAGGAGAACGCCTGCGGGTTGTGAAAGGGGACGAGCGAGAGCAACGTGCCTTCGCCGGTTCCGCCCCAAAGAGCTCGCACAGCCATCAGGACGAACCAGGCCAGCGAACTGACCATGATAGCGTTCATGACCGTATTGGCGCGCGCGGTGACTTGGATCCCTCGCAAGTTGATTAGCGTAATGCCACCCGCTGTGATGAACGCAGAGAGCCAGTAAGGTACCTGGGGCACGACTTTGTTGGCGGTGAGACCCACGTAGACGACCGAAAGCATCGGAATGAGGATGTAGTCGAGAACCATACCCCATCCTGCCAAGAAACCAGCCACGGGATGTAGCGCCTTGGAGGCGTAGACATAGGTTGAACCGGATTCCGGATATGCCAACGCCATGCGACCATAACTGGTTGCCGTAAAACTCATGGCCACCATGGCAATCAAATAGACCAGGGGGAGGTGACCGTGAGACTTCTCGGTGGCAATCCCGAACATGGCGTAAGGCGCTGTGGGGCCGATAAAGGCGATCCCAAACAGGATCAAGTCCCAAAGGCTGAGCACTCGCTTGAAATGGCCGGGTTCCTGCGTTGAGGTCACGGCCGGCTGGCTAGACTGGGTCATCGTCGGAGCATCCGTGCTGGAAGATCAGTCTTCCAGCCTCACCTCCTCCAGAGGTCGCACAGCCACCTTGTTTTGGGTGGCGTATTCGTGAATGATCTTCTCCAGGTTCTGCATCCATTGCTCCAATCCGATGCTCTCCTCGGGAGCGACCATGTACCTCAGGTCGGCTCTGCGATCGGCCCAGTGATCCTTCACATCGTCCAGGACGTGAAGGAAGCGCCGACCAGCGACCTCCTGACCCTTTGCATAGCGACCTTTTTCCCACACGTGCTTCAGAAACTCGAAAGTGCGGCGCCGATCTTCCACCGTTCGCCGGGCCAGATCATAGGCTGCCACGAGTCTTCCGACGGCATCCTCATGCTGGTTTCGGATGCCGGCGTCACGAGCGGCCTTAAGGTGACTCTCGATTTGTCCCAGGCTCAGGATCAGATGATTATGATGGCCGGTGAGACGCGCCAGAGACAAAAAAACTTCCAGGTTATAGCGATTTCTCGAAGCTCTGGAAAAGTTCTCGGCAATCTGATGCATCAAACGGTCGTTGTTGAGTGCCGAACTTCTGGCTTGTTCGGTCAGTTTGGCGTAACGCCCAACGTAGACAGGAGTGAAATCCAGGCCGGGCAGGGAAGGCAGAGCCGGTTGCGGCAAGGTTTGGTCGAAGCGTGTGGTACCAATACCCTTGCCGTATGAGTTCCCGTAACCGGCTGGGCGGGTACGCGAGACCACGCGGTCCCAGGAGCTTTCGAAGAAGCGCGCCTGTTCCTGGAGACTACGGTAGACGTCGACCATGCCTGAGGTCTGCGGTCCGTAGTAGATGTTCACGAAGTCGCTGGTGGTCTGTTCCACAGAAGTGTGAATCGGAGCCCAACCGTTCTGCGCGACCAGGGCCCAACCCAGCCAGAACGTTTCGCTGTGGAGTCCTGAGTCGTCCCAAGCGGCGCCGTAAACGCCCAGGGGATGGGCGCGGCGAGTCGCAAAGGCCAAGCTTTTCCATGCCGACTCGAGGTGGCCTTCTCTTACGGATTCGCCGTTGACTGCCGGTAGGTGATTGGGGAACAGCAGCTCGGCGCCCTGCATCGACACATATACCAATTGCTGAATACCGTGCCGTTCTTCCGCTTGGATCTTCTCCGCATCGCTGCCGAGGACCCCATTGATGATGTCGTTGGGTAACAGACCGATATGCTTATTCAAGAGCGGATACTCCACCCAGGCCAGCATTCTGCGGTTCCGATCTTTTAGAAAATCACGCGCTCTCTTGACAAAGTCCACCCACTGTAGACTCCGGTTTTCCTCGTTGTAGGGCCGGCCGCAGCCGGCATCGATTCCAGCGTAGTAGTACTCATCAGTGGAGACGAAGAAGGAGTCAACGCCCTTGGTGGCTTTGATGACGTCCTCGTACATCGAGAAAATGAGTTCGTAGGTGCGGGGGTCGCAAACATTCGACTGGTAGTTGTTGCCGTCGGAACGCAGATGAGCAAACTCCGGATGTTTCAGAACATACGCCATGTGTGCCGGCGATTGAATCTGGGGAACAATCTGGATGTTGCGTTCCAAACCATAGTTCACCAGCTCCTGCAGTTGGGCTGAGGTAAACGCACCCGGAGCCCCAATCACCGGATTCGAGGGATATTCGAACTTATCTTCGAGTTCGAAGCCAATCCGGTTCACCTTGAATCGGGCTGACCAATCCAAGTACCGCTTCAAGGTCTGCATCCGGTCCTGATGATGCTTGGTGTCCCAGTGGAGGAAGCGCAGAGAATAAGTGGGCCAGTCCTCGATGGCGCATTGTGGCAAGAACAGAGCCCCCTGGGGCGCCACCTTGATCAACTGAAGGAACGTTTGGACGCCGTAAAAGAGGCCGGCATCATCGTTGCCGACAATCTCGATCCGACCCGGGGAGATCTGCAATCGATAGGCCTCCCGCTCGATCTCTGGTGAACTCCCGGTTTGGACCGCTCCTTTGGCGACCGAGAGTCGGATGGAATTTCTGGCGGGGCTTTTCACCTCACGAAGCGAAAGACCATGCCACTCCTTCAAATCGTGCGTCAGGGTGCGGATCGCGATGTGGCCCGATGGCAGTCGGACCGGCTCGTATCCCCAGGTAGCATCCAAAATCAGATCCTCGGCCTGCAATTCCACCTTGCGAGGCGAGGGAAGAACGGAGTACCCCCTCAGGAAGAGTTCCGTAGGTCCTGGCTGGCCGGTGATCGTTCCGCAAAAAACAGTCAGGGCCAGAAAGAGGGGAATCAGTATTGTCATGGATGATCTCCGTGAACTGTGGAGTCAGAGTTAGATGGACTCAGCCAGGCCACCATCGTTGTCTGGCGAACGCCCGTTTGCACATGTGGAGCAAACAGATTGCCTAGTGTCCCTTCAGGCGGTCATCAAAGAACTTCTGCATGGCCTCGAACGCTTCCAACGTGAACTCATGAGGGCCAGGCGGGCGATGTGCCAACAGGTTTTTGCGGGCGTTGGCTTTGGAGTAGGCAGGCTCGACCACTTCCAAAAATCGCTCCACACCCTGCCGAGGCATTCCGATGTCATCCAACGGTGCCCAGAGCATGAGCGGCCTGGGCACCATGGCTGCGGCAAAGTCTCCCTGGTCCCCCTTCGTGAGCATGTTGGGGACCCACCAGTAAAAGCCGTGATAGCCACGCGACCCGATTTTGAGAAAGACGTCCACCGAGCCCACGCCGCCACAAATGGGGGCCGCGGCGGCGATCCGGTCGTCTACTAACCACGTGTAGAACGTGGTGATCCCGCCGAACGACATACCGGTCATGCCCATTTTCCGGGAATCGACGTCAGGCCGGCTCTGCAGGTAGGTAAGGCCCTGGCGAATTTCATAGACGAGCGCTCCCATCAGCGTTCTTCCGCGGACCAACAGATCTTTGGCCTGGTCGTTTGTGTCCGGGAGCCGCCGGTCCAGCCCGCGTTGGGTGAGCGTTAAGGTCAAGTAGCCGCGTCGCGACAGTTCGCGCGCCCAGCCGAGAAGGCGCTGATGAGATTCTTTGGCACCGTAGCGGGTCCAGGGCCCCATACCGAACTGGCGAGTCGTTTCAGATTCCCGGCTTCCGCTGCTGCCATGGAGACAAACGATCGCGGGCAACGGTCCGGAAGCGGCCTTTGGTCTGATGACAAAGGCGGGGACTCTCTCATCATCCAACGAAATCCAGGAGACATCCTCTACGACGAGTCCATCCTCCTCCTCGCTCTCACGGACAGTGACAGACACGGGAGGCGCTGATAAAGGGATCTTGAGTAACGCCGCGAATGCCTCCATGGCTTGCTGCCGGCTTTTCAAGGACACCCCGCCTTGGGCTGATCCCGGGATTGGAGCCAGCACAAGCCAGGCCCATAGGATCATTCCCAGAGCAGCGCTGAGGTGTTTTCTGTGTGGCCCGTGCATCTCACGGAGCCGCCTATGGGGGTTGCCATCGCCTCCTTGTTGCGAGTTCAGGCTTGCGCTTGATGTGTCCATCTTCCTCCTACCATCGTGCCCTCCACAGGGATGTTGATGAGCGATTGGCTCGGTTCGCTCAATGGATTTCTTCCCAACACCACTAAGTCAGCCAACTTGCCGGGCTCGATCGACCCTTTGAGGCGCTCCTCGAAAGATGCGTAGGCTCCGTGAATCGTCCCGACTCGCAAGGCCTCCTCCACGCCCACACGCTGGTCCGGACCCCAGATGCGACCGGAGGCATCCGTGCGGCTGACCATCGACTGCAACGCCATCATCGGTTCATAAGGTCCGGCTGAGTAGTCGGAGGTCATCGTTACTTTAACTCCAGCGTCCAGAAAGCTGCGCACGGCGAACATGCGATTCAGCCGATTTGCTCCATACTCATGCATTTTTTCGCCGTGGTAATACACGTAGGTTGAGAAGGGGTTAGGAATAGCCCCAAGATTCTTGATTCGTTTCACGAGCTCTGGCGTGATCACCGTACAGTGCTCCAGTCGAAAGCGTGGATCGTTGTGTGGCAGTTCTCGTTGGAGTCGTTCGTAGACACGCAAGGTGAGGTCGATGGCGGCATCGCCGTTGGCGTGAATACCGAGCTGCCAGTGAGCCTGATGAGCCTTCTTGGCCTGTCCGTAGAGCTGCTCTTCGTCCGTCACCAGTATTCCGTAATCGTCAGCCCGGCCGACATAGGGCTGTGCCAGGCGTGCAGTGCGTTCCGAGATCGAGCCGTCGCAGTAGAGCTTCAATCCCCCGACCCGCACCCATTCGTCTCCTAAGCCCGTTTGGACTCCTGCCGCCAACATGCGGTCGAAGCTGTTGGCACGCATCAAACAGTAGACTCGGAACGACAGCTGCCCAGCGGCCAAGGCGTCCTGGTAGGCTCGCAGATCCTCCGGGGTGGCATCCGCATCGTGGACTGAGGTGATACCTGCCCTTGCCATTCTTTCGCTGATCAGTCTGACGCCCTCCTGAAAGTCACTGCGGCTGTCGTTGGCCGGTAGCAGGCGGGTGAAGAGTTCCACGGCCTTCTCTCGGATGTTGCCGTTCAAACGTCCCCCGGCTTCCCGGCCGAAGTGGCCTCCGGGTGGGTCTGGGGAAGTCTCGGAAACGCCAGCCTGCCGCAAAGCGAGAGAATTTACAAAAGCGGTGTGCCCTCCACGATGACTGATGAAGACCGGATGAGCCGGCGCTGCCTGGTCGAGATCTGATCGATTGAGCAAGCGTCCTTCCTGTATCTTCGTATCATCGTACTTGAAGCCCAGTACCCACTGACCGTCTGGAGTGCTGTCGGCTCGCGCGCGGATGGCCTGCTGGATTTGTGAAATGGAGCGCAGATCGCAGTCCACCTGGCGGAGATGAAGCCGTCCGGACTCGGCAGGATGACAGTGAGCATCAATGAAGCCCGGGACCAGCGTCTTGCCACCCAGCTTGATCTTTCTTGTATGGGAGGTAGCGAGGGACAACACCTCGACGTCGCTGCCCACTGCCAGAAACCGCCCTTGAGAGATGGCCACTGCCTCTGCCGTGGGGTTTCGCGGATCCATCGTCAGAATCTTGGCGCCGTGTAGAACCAGGTCTGGCTCTAATCGCCGGCTCCCGAACAAAGCCACCACACCAAGCTTTTTGAGGAAGTGGCGCCGTTGCAGCATGACGACTCCAGGAGATCGGAGTTAGGAGACAAAACGGGGTAGCTTTTTTGCCGCCAACTCTTAAAGTGCTTTCCAATTCAAGATGCGCCGTGCGTTGTCCCGATAGAGCGGTTTGAGGACAGCGTCCGGCAACTCCAGTCCATAGTAAGCCCACCAGATCCGACCGGGAATGAATTCGTCCGCGCTTTCCAGCAGGCGCCACCAATTCAGATAGACTTGCTTGTCGCGGCCCATGTCGGTTCCGAAGAGCACCCGGTCCTTGTGTTGGGCCAAGAACCTCAGCGCTGAACGTGGTTGTCGGCCCAGCTCGTAATCCCGTGCCGAAATGTCCAGGTAAAGATTGGGATAGCGACTCAAGGCTCGACTTAAGGAAGCCAGGTCGTGTCCCTGGTTGCTGAGATGGCAGGCGATCACCGATGTTTGCGGGTGGCGCTCAAGCAGCCGGTCTCGCATCGCGAGCAACTCCGCATGGCTGGGAACGTCCTTCCCGTAAAGATTGAAAGTCTGAAAATCAGGGGTCCGCTCCTGGTGCGCATCGAGCGGCTTCCAGCAAGAAGGATGATCTGCGATGTGAAGATTGACAGGCAGCTTCAATTGGGCACACTTCCTCCAGAAGAGATCCAGTCTGGCATCGTCGGGATGAAGCCGTCGGTTTCTTGGAAGCGGGGAGTCTGAACTCCCATTTAACCCCCATCCCTTGTCGGAGAGTTCTCCAACCCCCCGTGCTCCTTTTTCGTAGCAGCGCTCCAGCTCCCGGACCACCCGCTCAGCGTAGTCGCCATCGTCGGCGTTGCGTGTGTCGAGGCCACAGTACAGCTGAAAGCGCGTGGGATAAGGCTTGAGGTAAAGGTCGACCAGCCCGTCAAATTCCGCGCCCACAGCGTCGGTTAAGACGATGGTAGTTTCCACACCCGTTTCGTCCATGACGCGCACCCATTCGGCCACCTGCTCCGGCGTATCGGCGTAAGCATGGGCGTGAACATCGGTGGCACCGACCCTGGCCTTGCTGATAAGAGTTTCAGGCACCACCAGCGAGGATTGTGGGTCGTAGTCCTTCAGTAGCAAGGCGTCCATCGGGCCCTGAACGACGGGAACTCCGTATTTGACCACCGGTTTCGATTCGGCAGGTCCCGGCGTCGCTTCGTCGGCCGGCCGCGGCCGTTGTGTGTTCTGACAACTCGAAAGACTCAATAGGGAACACGCCAGGAAAAACGAGAAGAGCGATTTGGGTGCTACGGGATAGCTCACGTCGGCCTCATCTTTCTCGATGCGCAGGCGTGGCAGCTCTACCTTCCACTTGGCTCCCAGTGAGCTCAAGCCAGCTGGCCACCGTCTACGAAGAGCATCACGCCGTTGACGTAGTCGGCTTCTCGGGAAGCCAGAAAAACAGCCGGACCGGCGACATCCTCGGGCTCTCCAATGCGGCCGACCGGAATCAGGTTCTCGTACTTCTTCATAAACTGCTTGTCCTTCATGACAGGCTCGGTCAGACGCGTGCGGATCAGTCCGGGGCCGATGGCGTTGGAGTTGATGCCATGCGGTCCCAACTCGCGAGCGAGCGTTTTGGCGAGAAGGTAAAGCCCGGCCTTGGAGGCGTTGTAAGGTGCCAAGCCGGCCTCACCGTCCCACGAATTCGTGGAGGCCATGAATACCAGTTTGCCTCTTCGCTGTCCGATCATGTGAGGAGTCACCGCTCGGGACACCAGAAAGGCTCCCTTCAGGTTGATGTCGACAGTAAAATCCCAGTCTGCCTCGGTTGTTTGGCAGAAGGGGACCACCTTGCCCACGCCCGCAACGTACATGAGAATGTCGATGCGGCCGTGTCGCTTGACCACACGCTCGACCATGCGATCGACTTGCTTCTTGAGACGGACATCGACAAGCAGGCTTTGAACCTGAAGGGACTCTTTGGTCAATGCCTCTTGTGTCTTCTCCATGGCCGACTTATCGATGTCGGCCATCACAACCGAAGCTCCCTCGCGGGCCAGTTGGACAACAATAGCCTTGCCTATGCCTTGGGCGCCGCCAACAACCAGGGCCACTTGATCTTGAAATCGCTTTTGGAGCCCGGATCCGATCATGAGTTCTCGTTCCTCCCGTTGTCACGCTCCAGCGCTCGAACCGCATCGCAAGCTTCCGGAGCGTAGATTTCAAACGTGGCATCATGTCGAAATCTCAGGCGTTACGCAAGGTTCTAAAGGCTCAGGCTTGGGAGGAACGACAATCGACATAGGCTGCGACTTGAGCACAGGCGGCAGGCGGCTTGCTCAATCCGCCACGCCGCACCAGTTGCAAACAAATCGAAGCAGCGTCCTGGCTGCGCTGACTGCGGAATCGATTTCCAGATACTCATCGGCGGCGTGGGTGTTGCCGCCGCGGGCACCCCACAGCACGGCCGGAATACCGAATTCTTGGTGAAAGACATACATGTCGCAGGGCCCCTCTATTCCGGCGATTGGGGGGATATGCCCGAGGACCTCCGCGGCACAGGCGGACAACTCCTTGACCAGCGGCTCTGACCGGGCAATCGCGGACCCAGGCAACCAACGCACAGGGAACTGGACTTCCGGTGCTTGAGGAAATAGATCCGGCCGTTCAGCCGTGACAGCCTGAAGCCACTCGGAAAATTCCTCGTCCACCGATGACTGACGTTCACCCGGCATCAGCTGCCAGTACATCTCGATGCGGCAAGACTCCGGGATCGTGATGGGTTCGGACGTGCCCCACGGTCCGGTGATTACCTTCGTGATGGAAACAGGAACGGGATCGCTATGCTGCGCGTAAAACTCATGAGTCAGCGCCCGACTTCGCCGTTGCTGGGCAAAATCCTGGACTCGCTTCAAAAAGTAGGTCAGTTGTTCAATGACTCCCTTTGGGAACTGACCCTCGGTGAGCACTCCTCCAGGAGCCGCCAGATACAGATGCGCGATTCGCCCGCCGCGCTGGGCTGGGCAGATCCTCAGAAACGAGGGCTCCGAGATGATGGCGGCGTCGGCGTTGAAGCCCTTCAGGCGGCCGGCCAGAGTCCCGTTGACCCCTCCGAACTCCTCATCCACCACGCTTTCAAAGATCAGGTCGCCTCTTAGCTTGAGCTTCAAGCGCTGGAGCGCCTCGACGACAAATAAGTTCGTCGCAACCCCACCTTTCATGTCGTTGGATCCCCGACCGTAGAGTCGGTTGCCTTCAACCTGCCCGCCAAAAGGATCCTTCGACCAGGGCTGCGATCCACGCGGAACAGTGTCGATGTGTCCGGAGAGAATCAGCGAACGCCCTCGACCCTGGCCGGTCATTCGAGCTCCCAGGTTCGGGCGGTGCTGATACTCCCGTCCGCTCCAGAACAACGGATGGTCCTTGAGTCCAGGAACTTCATCCAGAGAATACAGCTCAGGTGCCCAGCCATTCCGGCTCAATTGGTCGGCAAGATAACGTTGGCAGTCTTCCTCCGCGCCACGAGGGGGGCTGTTTTCGGACGGAATCCGTACCAGGTCACGAACCATCTGAACCAAACGTGATCGATTCTCCTCAACATAGGCATCCAGCCACTGCCCGAGAGCCTTCTCGTTACGAATCACTCGCGAAATCCTTTCGGGTCTAAGATTGGGCGGCACGGGCCGACCTTCACCGTAGAGCTCCGGACGGAATCCATGCTTCCTCTACACGGTTTCTTGTCGGCATCAATAAACGGGCTTATACCTTACTCGGGATGCCATGTCAAAACAAAATGCCGCATCGCCGCGTGACTGCGGGGAGAGCTGAGGCAATCGGCTCCACACTGTCAAAGGCCGAACAACAGAAGCAGAATCATCAGCAGGTGCCTTCAAGGACCATGGGAACGCGGATGCCGACGGCAGCTGATAAGGCAGTCCTAGAATTTGTTTGACTAATCTCCGAAAAGCGGATTAGATAAATGTTCATTGACAGAGGAAAGAAACCAGGACGTTTTCGAGTCGATTTGAGTGTCCCGTCGGCGCAGGGGTCAGCGGAGACAAGTTGTTGGGATGCTGTAATGAGGAAGGTGCCCGGAGAGAACCGACGAGACTGGGCATCCGCCGTCCGCACGGCGATGCCGATGTGTCCTTAACCCAAAGGCAGGGATTCTGAAGGAGAGAGGGATATGAGTCAGCGAATAGATGAGATCCGTCGTCAGGCTATCCTTTCAGTCTCGGTCGCGATGTGGCTGGTGCTGCTGTTTACTGCTCAATCAGTTCAGGCTCAAACTGGTACAATCAGCGGCTACGTCAAAGACCCCAGCGGAGCCGCCATGCCGGGAGCTGGAGTGACCGCCGTGCAGGTGGGCCAGCAAATCACACGGAAGGCACAAGCAAACTCGGAGGGATTCTACAACTTCGTAGCCATGCTTCCTGGAGAGTATGAAATCACCTTCGAGGCATCAGGCTTTCAAAAGCTGGTTCGCTCCGGTGTGATCCTGACGGTCAACGAGAACATTCGTGTCGATGCGGTGCTTCAGGTGGGCTCGGTGGAAACGGAGGTCACGGTACAGGGAGCTGCCCCCCTGGTGGACACTGTCTCGCCCACCCTCACTGGGTTGGTTGACGATCGAAGGGTGGTTGACCTCCCGCTGAATGGCAGAAACGTCATCGCGCTGGCCAGGATTCTACCGGGTGTTTTGAATGTGAACGCACCGCAGCAACTGAGCGACGCTCGCGGTGGGCCGACCATGAACGTGAACGGCGGACGTCCCAACATGAATCTGTTTACTTTTAACGGAGGGTATTTTAACAATCCCTCGCGCAACACCGGCATGAACTATCCTCCCCCGGATGCCATCCAGGAGGTTCGGATTCTGACCCACAACTTCGCACCCGAGTATGGTCGAAACCCTGGCTCCCAGGTCAATGTCGTGTCGAAGGCAGGCACCAACGAGATTCACGGTTCGGTTTGGGAGTTCTTGCGCAATGACAGCCTGAATGCTCGAAACTTCTTTCAGTCCAGAGTTGCTGATCAGAAGCAGAATCAGTTTGGGGTGGCTGCAGGAGGTCCCCTAAGGAAGAACAAGCTCTTCGCTTTCGGGTCTTACCAGGGCCTGCGCGATCGACGGGAAGCCAACACCATTGAGGCCTTGGTGCCCTCTGCGGCGCAACGAGCCGGCGATTTTACGGGCTCCGGCGTCACTCTCACCAACCCGGTCGACACCCGCACTGGATTGCCCTTCACCGACTCCTCGGGTAACCCTTGCGTCGTCGCCAACCGCATTGCGCCTGGGTGTATCAGCCCGGTGGCCACCAACTTGTTGAACTTCGTGCCTCAGTCCGGCACCGGCAGCGTTGTCTCACTGGCCGCCAGTCCGCGAGACGGAGACATGTGGATGGTTCGGATGGACTGGAACCAGAGTTCCCGCCACACCTTGTATGGGACCTACTACGACGACAAGAACAGCCGGTCCCAGCCTTTCGCGGCGGGCGGTAACATCCCGAACTACATTTCGGAAAGCTTTGTCCAGAACACCCGCCACTTCACGCTCAACGACACCTACACCTTCAGTCCGACCCTGCTCAACCAGTTTACGGGGACGATGTTGCGAACGACCTCGAACCAACTGCAGACCCGAACCATCGATCCGACTCAGTTGGGTATCAGTATGCCGCAATACGTGCCTACCGGCGCCGTGTCTGTCGATGTGGGCGGCAACTTCACCTTGGGGTCCGGGTTCACCACGCGTTTCCTCAACACCAACTGGCAGTTCAAGGACAGCCTCAACTGGATCAAGGGAAGGCACAACTTCAAATTCGGCTATGAGGTCCTGCACCTGAACTTCAGGCAGATCTTCATCGGTTCGCCGGGCTTCAGTTTCAACGGGACCAAGACTGGCGATCCGACGGCCGATTTCCTTTTGGGGGCATTTGACAGCCTGTCTCTGAATTTTGGAATTCGGGACACGGATGTGATCACGGATGCCCACGCAATCTACTTCCAGGACGAGTTCAAGATTTCCCCGCGCTTCACGCTCTCTTATGGAGTTCGCTATGAACCCTTCCTCCCTTGGAGAGACCGTCATGACCGCATCAACACGGTCGCGCCTGGACGCCAGTCTCAGGCGGTGCCGGATGCTCCGGTGGGCGTCCTCTTTCCGGGCGACCTGCCCAGAGGCCTGGCTGACGATGACATGAACAACTTCGCTCCCCGCCTGGGCTTTGCCTGGGATGTTTTCGGAGACGGGAAAACCAGCGTACGCGGAGGTTATGGAGTATTTTTCGAAAGCGTCAATGCCGACTCCCTGGCCCAGGAAAACCCACCTTTTGCCGGCTTCTCAACTATTTTCAGTGGACGGATTGAAAATCCATACGGTTCGCTGGGGTTGACTCCGCCCCCTGCCGACACCACGGGCCGGTTTGGTTGTACGAAGATTTCTCAATACCCCGGATTCGATTGTCCCCTGTTCCCGTTGCCTATCGGGGGTGTCTTTACCGATCTTTCGTTACGCACTCCCTATATTCAATCCTTCAACCTTTCTGTCCAGAGGCAGGTCACACCGACGCTGATGGTGGAAGCTGCCTACGCCGGAAAGATCGGCATCAAGATTGAGGCTCTTCGAACTTACAACCCGGCACAGTTCATCAACTCTCCAGTCGACGGTTCACCGCCGTCCGATCAGAACATCAACGATCGCGTGATATTCGAACCCGGCATCCTGAGTCCGAATGGGTTCCTTCTCGGCAACGACTTTCGGAGTTGGTACCACAGCTTCCAGACGCAGGTCACTAAGCGGTTTTCGAGCGGGCTGTCGGTCCTAGGTTCCTACACGCTGTCCAAATCCATCGATAGCAGTTCCACGGACAATTTGGGTGCCACCGTGTTCAACCCCTTTGATCTGCGCCAGGAGCGAGGCCGTTCCGACTGGGACCGCCGGCACGCGTTTGTAGCTTCCTGGCTCTGGTCGCCTCCCATCCGCTTTGAAAACCCAGTGGCCAATCGGGTACTGGGAGGATGGACCCTCACTGGGATTCATACGTTCCAGAGCGGGTTTCCACTTACTTTCATCATGGGTGACGATGTTGCGTTGGATGGAACTTTTGGCGACCAGTTGGCCCTGCTCAAGTCGGGGAGTACCCGCGACAACATCAAGCTGGATCATTCCAACCGCGGTGCAATGGTGCAAAGGTTCTTCAACATCGACGCTTTTGTGCCCACCAACGATGTTCCGCGGGGCATTTACGGCAACGCAGGACGGGGCTTGATCAGCGGCCCGGCACTGAGCAGTTCGGATTTTGCCGTGATCAAAGACTTCGTTTTCCGGGAACCCTACAGATTGCAGTTCCGGTCGGAGTTCTTTAATGCCTTCAACCAGGTGAACTTTACCTCAGTCGGCACCACCGTCACTTCAGGCGCCTTCGGCCGTCTGCGGCGAGCCGCAGACGGGCGCATCATCCAGTTTGCGTTGAAATTCCTTTGGTAGTTGCGACATGAGCCTGGAAGTCTGTGCTGGAAATGAGCAGCAACCTGAGCTTCCTGGAGGCTGTTGCCGTGTGCAAGCGGAGGTCACAGACCTGGGTTGTGCCTTGGACTGAGTCGGGAGTGCCGAAGTGTGTCGAGTGAAAAACTAAACGATGGCCAGAAGTCCGATTGCCATGCTGGCGGTGTTGATTCTGAACACGGTGACGAGCCTGCCGGTGCTGGAGGGGAGTCAATCCGAGAGGCAAAAGGCGGAAGAGCTCTTAAAGGCCGGCAGGGTCGAAGAAGCTCTTCCCTTACTGCTTAATCAACATCGCCTGCAACCGGCGGACGCTGCACTCAGCTACCAAATAGGCCTCGCCTACACCCGCCTCGAGCAGCTTGACAGTGCTGCTGAGTTCTATCGAAAAGCTCTTCACGTGAATCCGAGACTGATCCCAGCTCGCAGGAACCTGGCGACGGTGTTGTGGTTCCAGGGCCAAAAGACGGAGTCCGAAAAACAATTTCATGCAGTTTCGAAGGTTCAACCCGAGGATCCGATTGCTCATTTTTACCTGGGTGTGGCGGCTTTTGAACGGAAGGAGTTTGCAACAGCTCGTGATCGGTTCTTGAAAGGTGGCGATCTGGCCTTCCGAAATCCAGAGTCGCTTCCCATGGTCCTGGAGACGTTTCTAGCGGCGAAGGATCTGGAGGCGGTCAACCGCTTGTTGCAGATTGCTGGCACTGAGGCAGATTTGAGTGTCGAGAGCCGGTTTCGAGTGGGGTTGTTGTTTGGCCGTTACGGGCACTTTGATCGGGCGGTTCAGAGTTTATTTCAGATCCGGGAGACTTACCCCGATCGTAAGGTCCTACTGAGAAACCTTGGGCTAGCTCAGCTTGAGTCAGGGGAATTCCAGGATGCGATTGCGACATTTCAAAGTGGCGTGGAACTGGGAGATGACAGCATGGACGTTCAACTTTGGCTGGCCGAAGCATATGAGAAGAGCGGAAATCCCGAGGGTGCATACCAAGCCCTATCCAAGGCCGTTGACCGAAGTCCTTCCAATGAGGTTGGCTATCTCGCCCTGGCCCAGTTTGCTTCGGCTCATCACAACAACGAGTTTGCCGTTCAAATCTTGGAACGCGGTTTGAAAAAGATTCCCGGCTCATCCAAGCTCCTGGTGGAAAAGGGAGTCCTTCACGCCTTGGATCAGGACTTCCAGTCTGCTCAGATCTCCTTCGAGCAAGCCGCTCAAAGCGAGCCAACCTCCACCTTACCTCTTTTGTCGCTGGGTTTGGTCAAATTACAGAGCGGGAAGCTGGACCAGGCTGTTGCGATGTTCAAAGAAGCCGGCAGCCGGGATTCCGGCGACTATCGTCCCCGGTATCTGCTGGCTCTGAGCTTGATTCGTATGGGTGGTCAAGACGAACCTGTTCAACGGAAAGCCATTCTCGACGCCCTTCGCGAAGCATTGAAGTGCAAGCCCGACCATGTCGAATCGCTGGTGTCTCTGGGGCAAACACTCATGGCGGATGGCCAAACCGACTCGGCATTGGCTCAATTGAAGAAGGCCGTGGCGCTCGATCCTGAGCATGCCACCGCTTTGTACCAGCTGGGGCTGGCTTACCGGAAGCTGGGAAAGCTCCAGGAGGCACAACAGTCGCTCACGGCGTTCGAGAATCTGAAAGTCAAGAGCAAGCAAGAGGAAGACGAAGCTCGCCGCGAACTGGTTCAGATCCTGAAGCTGGTGAGTGGACGATCGAGGAATTAAACCCTGTCGAGGGGGGCTGCTTGCAAGTAGCGGTTAGTGTGAGCGGGTGGCTAAAGAACTCACGGCAGCTCGCACCTCAGATTGCTCTGGGCTTGCGGCCTTCAGTCGTTCATAGAGCGCAAACTGTGCCGCGGCCTTTTCTCGTTGCCCAAGCCGCTGGTAAGCCAGGGCCAGCCGGTACCGAACAGAAGGTAGATCGGGGGCTGTGTTGGCCAGCTTTTCCAGGAGCGCGACGCTTCGTTCAAGTTGCCCTTGGGCCTGAAAAACCACGGCTAGCTCAAGCTGAGCGGCTGCGAGGTCAGGCTTCAGTTCCAGCGCTCTTTCCAGGTGACGGATCGCGGGGAGATAGTCTGGTTGGGAAGTCGACTGAGCCTCTAAATAGGAGATGTGCCCGAGGTGGTAGTGGATCGATGGGTCATCCGCCGATTCGGTCGCGTAACGCTGCAGTGCGAGATGAATGGCCTGTCGGTGTTCGGAAACTTGCTCGTAGACCCTCCCGAGCAGGTCGAAGGCGACTTGCGATTTGGGCTGGAGAACAGCCGCTTTAAGAAGGGAAGCTGCCGCGTTTTCGTACTGTCCCATCAGATACTGGGCTGCCCCCAGTCCGATCTGTAACTGCCAGGAGTTCGGGATTTGGAGGAGACTCTGCTCGAAGCCGATCAACGCCTCAGCGACTTGGCCGCCCTGCAAGAGGGCATTCGCGTAGTCAAACTGGTAGGACTCGTTGGCCGGTTCGAGTTCAGCGGCCCTTTTGAAGGCCATCAGAGCCTCTTGTCGTCGCTGCCTTGTTTCTTCCACCTGACCCAACAAATTCAACGACTCGGCCCGTTGGAGGTTGGCAGGTAGCTCATGAAGAACGCGAGCAGCGGATTCCGACTCTCCCGCCCCCAGATAAGCCAAGGCCAGGTTGTACCAGGCCTCGTAGGAATCGGAAACGCTTCTGGAGACACGCTCCAGGATCGGGATAGCGGAGTCAAAGGCCCGGTGGACGGCCAGCATCGTGCCGACTTGGAGCAATCTGGGATCTCGGTCATCAAGGAGCTTTGATAACTGTGCGACGGCAGTGGCTGTGGGTTTCTTCAGCAGCAGCTGACTTTCCAGAAGTCCAATCAGCGCGGCGATGTCTGAAGGCTGGAGCTGGCGGACTCTTTCGAAGTGAGCGAGTGCCTCCTGCGGCTTCTGTCTCAATAAGCAAGTCAGGCCCAAATTGTAGTGAGCAACCAGATTGTCCGGGGCCAGCCTCAGAACCCGCCGAAACCCAGCCTCGGCTTCCGGAAGCTTTTGTTGTTGCAGTTGATTCGAGGCCAGATAGGAGTGGGCTTGCGGATTAGAGGGCTGAAGATCCACGGCTCGTTTTAGGTGCGTCTCTGCTTCGCCAAGCTGTTGCTGAGCCGAGGCGATCAGTCCGAGCAGGATTTCAGCATCTGCGAAGTTCGGATCCAGTTCGAGCGTCTTTGTCGCTGCCGACCTGGCTTCAGCCCATCGTTGTCGGGCGAAGAACTCCTGAGCTTGCTCGAACCACTGGTCGGCCTGAGACAGGCCGCCGATCACCAGCAACGAGACGAGGTTTGTGAGTGCGAAGAAGATAGGCATTATCGTGATTATAAGCTCGTCTCAATGATTTTCGACAGGCACAGGAGCCGCTTCATGTTGCTCTTTGACGAATCGACCTTAAAGTCAGCCATCTCGGTGACGCTCATGCTGCTCCTTATGGGGAGCGCGACTCAAAGTCATGCCGAGCTTCCAGCCAATACCTGGAGTCTCTTGAAAGCCGATCCTTTCGGGGCTCGCCGCGGATCCGCCATTCGTTACGCTCCAAACCGAAAGGCCTTCTTTTTGTGGGGCTTCATGAACGATGACCCGGATCTACTTCAGGAACAACCTTTGATGAGGATTCCGGAGTATGACGTCGTGGCTTTCGATCCAGATGTCGGTGAATGGCAAAGCCAGTTGCCTTTCGAGTGGAGGGAATTGTGGAGTCAAAGACTGCCGCTCAGTTATGTGCCCCGCACCTATTCCGGCATCACCACCGGCAGCGAAAGAACGGTGCTGCGAAGTCCGACTTTGGAGAAAGAAGGCGCCCCCAGACCGGACCTGAATATTGTCTTCGACCAGGCAACGTTTCATCCCCCCACTGGCTCTCTTGTCTATTTCACCGGCGGGTTGACAGCGGCCTATGACCCGGAGCGGCATCGCTGGTCGGACCTGAATCCACGGCAGTCTCCGCCGCCAGTGGTGGGAGGATCGCTGGCCTACGACCCAGTGAACGATGAAATCGTACTGTTCGGCGGTGGGCACGTCGCCGAGCAAGCCCTGGATGGACATGCGGTCGGATTCACGGGCACCTGGGCCTATCGACATCGAGAAAACGTCTGGCAGCCTGTCCGCACCAGCAGTCAGCCTCCGCCCAGAATGAACACACGCCTGGTTTGCGATACACGACATCAGGTGCTGGTCCTGTTCGGAGGAGACAGCCAAAGCCACTACCTCAACGACACCTGGCTTTATGACCTGAAGCGTCGCGAGTGGCGGCCGTCTCGAGCGGAGGGAGCACCGGCGGCTCGGGCCGGGCATTTTACGGTCTATGATCCCAAGACTGGCTGGGTTTTTGTGGGAGGCGGATACAACACCAAGGACCTCGAGGACATGTGGGCCTATGACGTGGGGAGTGATCGCTGGCTTCCGGTCAAAGGCAAGGTTCCGACCGGCTTCTATCTGAGCGCCGATTTGGCGACCGACAAGGGCCTGATTGTGCTGGTAACCAACACACAGAAGCCAGGGGACACCACCACCTGCAACATTCTTTATCCGGTTCGCAAGACTTACGGCTATCGCATCGTTCCCGCTGAAATCGAGCAAGCTTCAGGGACTCTTAGCAAGCTTCAAACCATTGCGAAATGGCAGGAGGCGCCGATTGAGAGCGATGCCGTGCGGCGGAGTCGAGCTCAGGTCCAGCGACAACGGCTCGCTGATTTGACGGTCAACCAGTGGGTCCACCTGGCCGAGCCGGGAAGGGCCGCACCAACGCGAACATGGGGGTCCGCTACATTTGACACGGACCGAGGCTGGATTCTTTATTGGGGGGGAGGGCACTGCGGATACGAAGGGAACGATGTCGATGCTTACGACGTCCAGGACCATACCTGGAAACGATTGGATGCGGAGCCGGAGTATCCCGAGCGAACCTGGAATCATGGGGTGCGACTTGCGGGCGTGACGTTCAAGGGAGGTCCTTGGACAGACCATGGACGCCGTATCTATGCCTATGATCCTGTCAGCCGGCGGATGATCATGGTTCGCACGGTGCGATTGACGACGGGTTACGAGCCGGGGTGGCTCAAGGCTTTCCCATCAACCCTCACTTCCGACTACCAGGCGAAGGTGGATGCCTTGGTGAACCCCCCGTCTTCATATGTGAAGTACGTCACCTGGAGTTTCGATCCCGACCGTGGGTCTTGGGAATTGCTGGGAGCTGCGCCGGCTGGACTGGATACGGTCTTCTCGACCCCGAAGGGCGTCATGGCGGTCAACGTCGACTGGCCCAGCCGACTCAACGATGCGGGATACCTTCTACCCTGGAAACCCTCCGATCCCGCCGAAGACAAGGCGCTGTATCTTTGGAGGTCGGATCGAAAGGACTGGGAACGGCTCACGGAAGGACCCCTTTCGCCGCAGAACCTCTATGAGCAGACCAGTCTTGCGTATGATCCCAAACGCGACCTGGTTTACCTGCACGGAGCAGGCGAGCGGCGGGACGAATTGTGGCTGGCGGATTTGCAGACGCGCCGCTGGAGGAAGCTCGAACCGCAGGTGGCGGCGCCGCCCAACCAGCCGCCGCAGTGCGGCCGTGAGGCTGTCTTGATCCCGAAAGAGGATGTGTTGCTTGTCTATGAAATGACCAACCGCCACGCTTGTGGCTGGACCGTGTGGGCCTATCACATCGGAGCGAACCGTTGGCAAGAGCTGGCTCCATCCGCCCCGTCCGGCAGTCGATTGCCGGAGCGGATCGGCCAAAACGCAGCGATGGTCTATGACCCGACTCACGATGTCGTGTTGTTAGTAGTCGGCGAAAGAGGCGACGAGGGTAAGGCTTCGGTGTTCGCTCTGCGATACCAGAGTTCTTCACACAGGAGAGGACAGTAAAGGGCATGAAAGTCTGGTCTCGCCAACTAAATCGAGTTACGACCAGCGGCGTCCGGTTTCAAATTCTGCTGGGGACGCTTCTCTGCTGCTTATCGATGGTCACGGTGTTTAGCGGATGCCGCAGCCGAGTAGCAGGCGTGGATGGACGGATCCAGGGCTGGATTGCGGACCCGCACCGGCGTGTGTACTTCGGCAGCTTTGGGCGGGATCTCGAGAACCGGGAGATCAAGCTGGAGGCGGCCCGCAATGAGTATGCGATCTGCCAATTGGCGGTCCGAAGCGACCGGGACGCAGAGCAGCTTAGCGTGGAGGTGTCGGATCTGAACGGATCGGGGCAGACCATTGGGGGACGGTCCGTTCGTGTTCGCTATCCCGAGTTCTTGCCTGTGGACGAAAACGGCCAGTGGAGTCCGGACCCGCTCATACCCAGGCCTTCCGTGGATCTGAAGGCGAATCAGACCCAGCCAATCTGGATCGATTTGCAGGTTCCCGCAACGACCATGCCTGGCGCCTACACCGGAACGCTGAAGCTGAATCGGCAGAGGCACGAGGTTGCGACGTTCACGTTGACGTTGACGGTGCTGGACCTGACCCTTCCGCCAGTGAACGAAGACCACTTTTACCTGAACGTCTTGCTCGACCCTGGATCAGTCGCTCGGCTGCACAAAGTGCCGAGATGGTCTGAAGAGCACTGGAAGCTTCTGGAGGCGTACATTCGAAACTGGGCCGAGCACAGCCAGGATGCCATTACGGTTTTTTTCCTGGAGGATCCCTGGGAAGGCGACACAGGTTTTCCAGTCGCCAGTGTTGTGGAGTGGCGCTTGGGAGGGCGATGGGAGGATCTGCAGGATCCACAGTTTACGTTCGACTACACCCAGTTCGACCGGTTCGTTCAACTTTGTCTCGACTCTGGAATCGACCAGAACCTTCAGGCTTGGTCACCTGTGAACATGCCGCACCTGAATTACAGCGTCGTTCATTACCGGGACACGCAGAGTGGGCAAGTTCGCAAAGTGAAAGTGGTTGCCGGGACGCCGGAGTACGAGAAAGTTTGGAGTCAGTTCGCGGCCAGCTTTGAACAGCACCTCAGTCGGAAGGGCTGGCTGGACATGACGACGGTTGGACTGGACGAGATTAGCACCGAGAATCTGGATCGGATCGTTCCGGTGTTTCAGCGGATCGCGCCGAATCTGAAGCTCATGGTCAGTGGGGGCGATGAAAAGGGGAAATATAATCAACTGTCCTCCGAAACGGCCTTCCACTATGGCTACATTCAGTCTGAAGTACCATTGCCGGATCGGATCTTGCGGCGCAGGCAGGGCAAGAGAACGTTGATGTACACAGCCAATTCCCCGCTGTATCCGAACACGTTCCTGTTTTCCGATCCACTCGAGAGTCGAATGCTTCCCTGGCTCGTATGGAAGTACGATTTTGACGGATACATCCGTTGGGCGTGGAATTTCTGGGTGGACGGCTTCCGGGAGCAGCCTTTCTACAAGTGGCGCTCCGGCGACATGTTTTTCGTTTACCCAGGCCAGGAAGGCCCAGTCGACAGCATTCGATCCGAAATGTTGCGAAAGGGCGCTCAGGATTACGAGTGTCTGTGGATGATTCAGCGCCACCTGGAGGGGATGGGTGGAAAGGGGTTTGCCGAGACGAAACGAAAGATCGAGGGGAAACTCAAGGAGGCGATGGAACTGGCCACGCAGCAGGCAGATCCCGTCCGGCCTTATCGACCGCTGCCGTCAGACTTGAGCGAGGCCCGGAACCTTCTCAACCAGATCCTCCTGGACTTAACGAAGGTTGCTGCTGAGCCATCCCGCAAAGAGTAAAAGAGGAGAGCGGTGTCATGAGCGATCGAGCCAGAGGCAATTCGACAAGGCGGAATTTCTTCCGAGTGGCCGCCCTGGGAACGGGAATGTCCCTGATCCGCCGGGCGGATCCGATCTGGGGTGACAGGAGCCTGCCTCCGCCAGAAGCCAAGGAGGCCATCAGTCCCCAAGGAACCGTCCTTCCACTCTTCAACGGCAAAGATCTCGGCGGGTTTTACGGCTGGTTGAAAGACACCCACTACCAGGATCCGCGAGGTGTCTTCTCAGTGCGGGATGGGATGATTCGCATCACCGGGGAAGTGGATGGTTACTTGGCCACGCACAACCAGTACCGGGATTACCATCTGGTGACGGAATTCAAGTGGGGAGAGAAGACCTACGGCGCCAAGACGGTGCGCAACTCTGGTATTCTGCTGCACGGCATCGGACCGGACGGGAACCCCAGCCCTTGGATGTCGTCGATTGAGTGTCAGGTGGCTCAAGGGTGTGTTGGTGACTTCATAGTCATTCGAGGAAAAGACGACGAGGGGAAGCCGGTTCCGGTGACGATTACCAGCACCACCATAATCGAACGAGATGGGCGTACTCGATGGCGCAAGGATGGCCAACCCACGGTCTACTCGGGCAAGCAGTTCTGGTGGTCTTTACACGACCCGGATTTCGAGGAATGGATCGATACGAGGGGAAAGAACGACGTCGAGAGTCCGCTCAAAGAGTGGACCAAACTGGAATGCATCTGCCGGAAGGATCGCATCACCGTCGTCGTTAACGGCATCACGGTCAACGAATGCTACGACGTTTATCCCACGGCCGGCAAGATTTTGCTGGAGTCGGAAGGATTCGAAATCTGGTTTCGGAGGCTTGAACTCCATCCCTTATAGAAGTATAGAAGCAGCTACCATTGTTCCTGTGTCAAAAAGCTGTGACAAGCAGTCCCCATCACCATAAAACGGAGAACGACGCATGTCATCCAACCCTGTTCCTCCTATCCATCGCCGTCGATTTTTGAAGACTTCAGGCCGGAGCGTCATGGCGGCCGCGTTGGCCACTCGGGCCGAATGGTCGCTTGGGGCTCATCCCGCAGGCAGTGACGTGATCCGAGTTGGCCTGATCGGATGCGGTGGACGAGGCACTGGTGCCGCAAGCCAGGCCTTGCAGGCGGACTCCAACGTAAAGCTCACGGCGATGGGAGACGTGTTTCAGGATCACCTGGAGGCCAGCTTGAGGCGGCTGAAGGCCGATGAGAAGATCGCTTCGAAAATCGATGTGCCTGAGGAACGCCGCTTTGTGGGATTCGATGCCTACCAGCAAGTGATTGCCAGTGGAGTGGACGTAGTACTGCTGACCGAACCCCCTCACTTCCGTCCCAGACACCTACAGGCCGCGATTGAGGCGGGGAAGCACGTATTTGCCGAGAAACCTGTGGCCATAGATGCTCCAGGCGTTCGGTCGGTGCTGGCGAGCTGCGAGGAGGCACGCAGGAAGAAACTTTCGGTCGTGTCCGGCCTGTGCCTCCGCTATGACTTCGGATTCAGGGAGACGATCAAGCGCCTTCACGACGGGGCTTTGGGAGAGATCCGTGCGATGCAGGCCAACGATTTCCGGGGAAGCATCTGGACTAAGCCCAGGAAGCCGGAGTGGAGCGACATGGAGTGGCAGCTGCGGAACTGGTACTACTTTACCTGGCTTTCGGGGGACTTCAACGTCGAACAGCATGTCCATTATCTCGATGTTTGCAGTTGGATCATGAAGGACGAGTATCCGATTCGTGCAGTCGGGATGGGCGGGCGTCAGGTCCGCACCGGAATCGAACACGGCAACATCTACGATCATCACTCCGTGATCTATGAATATGCCGGCGGAGCCAAGCTCTTCAGTCAATGCCGGCAACAACGCGGGTGCCACAACGACATGAGCAGCTATGTGATCGGAGCCAGGGGTACGGCCGAGGTATCGGAACGACGCCTGGTCATCTCGGCCGACTCGAAATGGACCTTCGGAAAACCAGTCAACAACATGTACCAGACGGAGCATGACGAGCTGTTTGCCAGTATCCGGAACGGACAGCCGATCAACAACGGGGACTATATGGCCAAGAGCACGCTCCTGGCGGTTATGGGTCGTATGGCCACCTATACCGGGCAGATGGTTACCTGGGAGCAGGCGTTCAACTCCACGGAAGACCTGACGCCGGCCAAATATGAGTGGGGGCCCATTGCGATGCCGGAAGTGGCCTTGCCTGGAATTACGAGGTTAAGCTAGACGTCACGAATGGATACCGACAGGGAAGACCGGCCGCTGGATTTGTGCATAATCAAATCGACTCCAAGCCGTGCTTCATTAGGAGGGGATGGAGTCATATGGAACGTCGCCGTTTTCTTCAATCGGGTGCTGTTGCGCTGTCAGCCCTGGCCACTGGACCCCTCACCGGGGCCAAGCCGGCATCTGCAAAGCCAACTCTGTTTCAAATCGCGTGCATGACGCTGCCCTATTCGCAATTTTCGTTTGAGCGGGCGTTGACCGGCATCAAATCGGCGGGATATGACTACGTGGCGTGGGGGACCACACACAAGGAGTCTTCCACCAGCAAGCCTGTGCCGGTGATTGGGGAGGATGCCACCCCCGCACAGGCGAAAGAAGTGGGTCGGCGCTGCCGGGACGCCGGACTTGAGCCGTTGCTGCTGTTCTCGATGATCTATCCGGAAGCGCCGCGGGCCGTGGAGGTGCTGACCCAGCGCATTCGTCAGGCCGCAGCGGCCGGAGTTCCCCAGGTTTTGACCTTCGGACATACGGAAGGTAGCGATCGAAAGTTGTGGATCGAGCGGTTCAAGCAGCTGGGCCCAATTGCCCGCGATCATGGGGTCCTGGTTGTGGTCAAGCAACACGGTGGAAACACCGGAACGGGGGAGGCTTGCGCCGAGATTGTACGCGAGGTGGCCCATGAAAGCGTCAAGGTCAATTACGACGCCGGAAACGTCATGGATTATCTGGACCTCGACCCGATTCCGGATATTCAAAAGTGCGCCCCGGAAGTCCGCAGCTTCTGCATCAAAGACCACCGGAATTTTCCAGCCGATCAGGACTGTGGGCCGGGGTTGGGTGAGATCGATCACTACAAGTTGCTCCATCCGGTGGCGTACACTGGGTTGAAGATGCCGCTGTGCTGCGAGAATATTTTTGCGCCAGTGGTACCCAGACCCAAGGAGCCGGAGGGGGTCGACGCGCTGGCCCGCCGGGCGAAAGAGTTCTTGGAGCTCGTTATTGCGGGACTCCAAACTGAAACCAAAGACCAGTGATGGGGACTGCATAGTGAAAAGCAATTCACGGAACCGGCACCGGATAGTTGGCTTCTTTGTGGCATTGCTTCTGACGGGGCTGACGGCTGGTAAAGAGGTTGTGGTTTCCGCGACCGGCCAGGATTCGCAAGCGACAGGAGAAGTCGACTTTGTGGAGAGCATCGAGCCGATCTTCAGCGCCCGATGTGTCCAGTGTCACGGGCCCAAAAACCCGATGGGCGATCTGCGACTGGACTCTTCAAAGGCGCTTGAAGGTGGACTGTCCGGCAAGGTTATTCTGCCAGGCCGGTCTTCCGACAGCCTTTTGATGAAAATGATTTCCGGAGAAGTTGAGGGCAAGCGCATGCCCTTGGGAGGCGACCCGCTGGAGCCGCGAGAAATCGATCTGATCCGAGCATGGATCGACCAGGGGGCACGGTGGCCCGAGGGTGCGGCGGATGGGCATCGTTCTGAAGACACTCACTGGGCCTACTTACCGCCTGTGCGACCGGTATTGCCCCCCGTTCAGAAGAGGGGCTGGGTTCAGAATCCGATCGATGCCTTTGTTCTGGCGCGCCTGGAAAAAGAAGGGCTCAGTCCCGCACCGGAAGCGGACCGAGCCCAGTTGATTCGCCGTCTGAGTCTGGACCTGATCGGCCTTCCTCCTTCCCTCGAGGAGGTTGAAGCCTTCCTGGCTGACAACGACCCGGAGGCGTCTAGCCGGTTGGTCAACCGGCTCCTGACTTCGCCGCACTATGGAGAAAAATGGGCGAGGCCTTGGCTGGATTTGGCTCGCTACGCCGACAGTCATGGCTACGAAAGTGATCCCCTCCGGGTAATGTGGAAGTTCCGCGACTGGGTGATCGATGCGCTTAACCGCAATGTGTCTTTCGACGAGTTCACCATCGAACAGCTGGCCGGAGACATGCTGCCCCACGCCACGCTCGAACAGAAGATCGCTTCCGGCTTTCACCGCAACACGATGATCAATATGGAAGGCGGCGTGGACGCTGAGGAGACGCGTGTCGAAAGCGTGGCGGACCGCACCAACACAACTGCGACGATCTGGCTGGGAACAACCCTGGCGTGTGCGCAATGCCACAATCACAAGTACGATCCCTTTACGCAAAAGGAGTATTACCAGTTCTTCGCGTTCTTCAACAACACCGTGGATGGTGCGCAACGAGACGAAAAACCAGAGATCGAGGCACCTTCCGCCGTGCAGCGAACCGGGCAGGAACTCATCCAATCTGAAATCTCACGCCTGGAAAAGGTGTTGTCAACTTCCACCCCAGAGCTGGAGCAGGCTCAAGCCGTGTGGGAGGCACAAGCGGAGAAGGACCCGGTGGTTTGGACGACTGTCCGGCCAACGGGACTTCTGTCGGCTGGTGGGGCTACGCTGGAAGTGCTTGAAGATGGCTCCGTTCGGGCGCGAGGCGCGAATCCGGAAAGCGATGTCTACACGGTTGTGTTACAAACCGACCTGAAAAACATCACCGGTATTCGACTGGAGGCGCTGGCCGACCACACCCTGCCGCAAAACGGGCCGGGAAGGGCCGGCGATGGGAGCTTCCTTCTCAGTCGTTTCGAGGTCCAGGCCAGTCCCAGGAACAGCCCCCATACGGTTCAGCCCGTGTCGTTCAGGTTGCTGGCCGTCGAGCCGGCCGAAGTGAAGTTCACTGGAGAAGATTATCTGAACGGCAAAGCTGACCTCGGTTGGAAGGTGAGTGGTGGGAAGAATGCGACCTTGGTCCTGGAAGTCGATGCAAAAGTCGGATTCGAGCAGGGAACGGCCCTAACTCTGGCGCTGGGGAATCGATCCAAGCAAAAAGATGCGAATCTGGGCCGCTTCCGGCTGCAAGTCACCGAATCCCCCTCGCCGGTCTCGTTGCCTGACTCGATGCGGGCCATCCTCACATTGAGCGTGAGGGACCGCTCGGAGGCTCAAAGAGCTGAACTGGCCTCCTTCTATCGATCCGTGTCTCCGAAACTGGATGAGGTACGCAGAAGAATAGGCGAGTTGCGTCAGACCCTGCCGGAAGTGCCCAAGGTAATGGTGATGCAGGAAAGAACTCAGCCCAGGGATACCCACATTCATATTCGCGGAAGTTTCCTGAACAAAGGGGAGCCGGTCTCTCCTGCGGTACCCGGAATCTTCCCAGCGTTACCGGCTGACCAACCTGCAAATCGGCTGACTCTGGCGCGTTGGTTAGTGAGTGAGAAAAACCCGCTGGTGGCTCGCGTCACGGTCAATCGCATCTGGGAACAGTATTTCGGACGCGGCTTGGTGGCCACGCCGGAAGATTTTGGAACGCAGGGAGAGAAGCCTTCTCATCCAGAACTGCTTGATTGGCTGGCGGTCGAATTCATGGAAAACGGTTGGGATTTGAAGGCCCTTCATCGCTTGATCGTGACGTCTGCTACTTACCGCCAGGCTTCTCGCGTGACTCCGGAGCTATACGAGCGCGACCCTTACAACGAGCTATTAGCCAGAGGGCCGCGGTTCCGGTTGGCGGCCGAAAGCATCCGGGACGTGGCCCTGGCGATTGGCGGCCTGCTTTCCCACCGGATTGGTGGGGCAAGCACTTTCCCCCCTCAACCGGAGGGGATCTGGACTCAGCACTACAGCCAGGAAAAGTGGACGGCCAGTACGGGGCCCGATCGCTATCGCCGCGGGCTATACACCTTCTGGCGCAGAACCTCGCCATATCCCTCGTTGGCAAATTTTGATGCGCCCAGCCGCGAGTACTGTACCGTCAGGAGACCGCGCACGAACACGCCCCTGCAAGCCCTGACAACGTTGAACGATCCGGCCTTTTTCGAAGCAGCGCAGGCTCTGGCGCTGCGCATGGTCCGAGAATCCGGTCCAACCGTGGAAGGCCGCAGCGCGTATGGCTTCCGGTTGTGTGCGGCTCGATCGCCCAAGCCCTCCGAGGTAGAAGAAGTCGTGGCCCTCTGGAAACGACAGGCGCGGCGATTTAGTGAAGGAGCCAATGCCAGAGAGGCTCTGGAGTTGGTAGGAGATCAGCACTGGCCGACAGGGACCCCCGTATGGGAAGCCGCCGCTTGGACGGTGGTGGCCAATGTGCTGCTGAATCTCGATGAAACGATTACAAAGGAGTGAGTCGAGGGAATCTGTTGGAATCACCTGCATCAGGAGTCGTGCCATGAGTCTTGAAAGTGAGGTCTTAAAGGCGATCACCCGCCGTCATTTCTTTAGGGACTGCGGTCTTGGCCTGGGTGTCACCGCGCTTGCTTCTCTGTTGTGTGAGCCGGCCGACGCAGCCGAACCGGGTCGATCCTCTGCCGGCAGTCTGGCGTCCAAGTCGCCTCATCATCCGCCCAAGGCCAAAAACGTCATTTATCTCTTCATGGCCGGCGCGCCGACGCAGTTGGACCTGTTTGATTACAAACCTTATTTGAACCGCTACAACGGCGATGCCATTCCGGAAGAAATTGTGAAGGGAGAACGGTTCGCTTTCATCAAAGGCACACCTAAGCTGCTCGGCTCTCCTTACAGGTTCAGCCGGCATGGTCGAACTGGTGCCGAGCTTTCGGAGCTTCTGCCTCATACCGCCCGAATCGTGGACGACATTGCCATCGTCAAATCGATGACAACCGACGCCTTCAACCACGCCCCGGCCCAGCTGTTCGTCAACACCGGCGCGACCCAGCTGGGTAGGCCGAGTATGGGGGCCTGGGTTACCTACGGGTTGGGGAGCGAGTCCCAGGACCTGCCAGGCTTTGTCGTCATGATTTCGGGGGGTGGCCAACCCGACGGCGGGACCTCGTGCTGGGGCAGCGGTTTTCTGCCCACCGTTTACCAGGGCGTGCAATTCCGGTCTCAGGGTGACCCCGTATTGTTCCTGTCGAACCCTGCGGGCATGACTGACGTGACCCGCCGTCACTCGTTGGATTCGTTGCGGACATTGAACGAGCAACGCCTGGAAGCCGTGGGGGACCCGGAGATCGCGACGCGCATCGCGGCTTTTGAGCTGGCTTACCGCATGCAAACCAGTGCACCGGAATTGATGGACATCAGCCAGGAACCGGAATCGATTCATCGGCTGTATGGAACCGAGCCGGGCAAGATTTCCTTTGCTAACAACTGCCTTCTAGCGCGGAGATTGGTGGAGCGGGGAGTGCGATTCGTGCAGCTCTACCATCGAGGCTGGGATAACCACGGCAGCAGCCGGGAAGACGACATTATCCACAAGCTGCCCCAAATGTGCGAGCAGACCGATCGTGCTTCGGCGGCCCTGATCCAGGATCTGAAACAGCGAGGATTGCTTGACGACACGCTGGTGGTTTGGGGAGGGGAATTCGGGCGTACGCCGATGAACGAAGAGCGCAACGGCTCCAAATTCCTGGGGCGCGATCATCATCCACGTGCCTTCTCGTTGTGGCTGGCCGGAGCGGGAATCAAAGCAGGCATTACCATCGGCAAGACCGATGAACTCGGCTACAACGTGATTGAGGACAAAGTCCACGTCCACGATCTACAGGCCACCATCCTCCACCTGCTGGGTCTGGATCACACGCGCTTGACCTACAAGTTTCAGGGACGGAATTTCCGGCTAACCGATGTGAGTGGTGAAGTGGTCAGGAAGCTTCTAGTCTAAAGGCGCTGAGCGTGGAGTTATCCCGATTGACCCGCATTGCAGGGATCCAATTGACACAACCGATCAGGATCACAGAGGAGGGAGTCCCCGGATGATAAGAGTCACAGTGTGTGGCGGCAAGCCGAGAGTGGCGATCCAACTCCTATTCACTTCTCGTCTCTTTATTTTGGCACTGGCGGTACTCGCTTTTTCGGCCACATTCCATCTACAGCCGATGGCCGCCCAATCCCGTACCGAACTGGACTTTGTGTCGGACCTTGAGGACTTTCGTCAAGTTCGAAGAATGCTGCCGGACTACGTCAACAGACTGGCTGCGACCCTGTTACAGCAGCGTCAGCAGACCGTGGCCGCCCTGTCCAGTCCGGAGGAAGTTGCCAAGCGCAAGGTTTATGTGCGAGAGAGAATGCTTCGGGCCTTGGGCGGGTTTCCGGAGCGCACTCCGCTAAACGCTCGCGTCGTCGGGCGGATCGACCGTGAAGACTACGCCATCGAGAAGGTCATTTTTGAAAGCCAGCCCCGCTTCTACGTTACCGCGAATCTATACTTGCCCAAAGCCGGACGCGCTCCCTACCCGGGGATTCTCTATCCCCTGGGGCACGAGTTGGGCGCCAAGGCGCACGTGACCTGGCAGGTCATGCTCGAATCGCTGGCCAAGAAAGGCTACGTGGCGCTGGCCTGGGACACCATTGGACAGGGCGAACGGGTGCAAATGTTCGATCCCGATTTCAAAGATTCCAAAGTGTTCCGCTCGACGACAGAGCACACGATTCAAGGAATCCAATGCCTGCTCACTGGCGACCACTTGGCGCGCTACACGATTTGGGACGGAGTCCGAGCACTGGACTATCTTCTCTCCAGAAGCGAAGTCGACTCGGAGCGGATTGCGTGCACCGGCAATTCGGGAGGGGGGACGCATACTGCCTATCTTTCTGCGCTCGATGATCGGATTAAGGTGGCGGCTCCGTCCTGCTACCTGACTTCGTGGAGCAAATTGCTGGAGACCATCGGTCCGCAGGATGCGGAGCAAGTCCTGCTGCCTTGGATTGAGGATGGATTGGACCATGGGGACTTCGTTCTGGCCTTTGCACCGAAACCTTACCTGATGCTGTCCGCCATTCGAGACTTCTTCGCAATCGAAGGGGCACGGGCGACCTTTCAGGAGGCGCATGGAATCTACAAGCTGTTGGGTCAACCGGAGCGCCTGAAAATGGTGGATGCTGACGACGGCCATGGTTACTCCAAACCGCGGCGCTTGGCTGCTTATGACTGGTTTGCGCGCTGGCTGAAGAACGCGACTGATGACGATCCGGAACCGCAGGTAGAACCGTTGGGAGAGCAAGAGCTGTTTTGCACCGATAGCGGTCAGGTGGCGACATCCTTGGGAGGTGAGACGGTTCACTCCCTGAATCTGAAACGACTGGAGCAGCTGAATCGAGGGTTGCCGGCCCTGAGGCAGGCTACAGACTTGGATTCGTTCCGACGCGAGGTGAAGCAGCGTGTTCTGGCACTCACCCGGTTCAAAGCACCTACCGAGGCGGTGAAGTGGGAAAGTTTTGGGCAAATTCAGCGTTCGGGTTACCGGATTGAGAAGATCGTGTACCGCAGCGAACCGGGAATCCGCATTCCCTCGCTCTTGTTCGTTCCGGAATCTGGTCCGCAGCGGAACCCTGCCATCCTGTATGCCCATGGCCGAGGCAAGTCCGCGGAAGCTGGACCTGGAGGTGACATAGAGGAGCTGTGCAAGGCTGGATGGGTCGTCCTGGCTCCGGATTTGAGAGGAATGGGTGAGACGTTCTTTCAGGATGAAGACCAAGCCAGCGATTTTCCTCGATATTTTGGCGACTATAACACCGCCATGACAGCCCTACTGGTGGATAAACCGCTGGTTGGCATGCGGATGCTGGACATCAGTCGAGGCATTGACCTCCTGGCAAGCCGGCCTGAAGTGGATCCGCGTCAGATTGGCGGCTTCGGAGTGGAGTCGGCCGCCATTCCTCTCCTCTTTACCGCAGCACTCGACGATCGATTGACCAAACTGTCGTTCGACAGAATGCTCGGATCGTACGAAGCGGTCGTCCGGCACAGAGTTCATCGTCGAATCTTCGAGAACGTCATTCCGGGAGTGTTAAGGTCGTTCGACCTGCCGGAGGTATTGGCCAGCCTGGCTCCACGCCGGGTCTGGTTGGTCGATACCAGCGATCCGCTGGGATTCAGGCTGCGCGCGAACGATCGGGACCAACAACTGGCCCTGCCCAAGCTGGCGTTCAAACTGGCCGGATCCGAAGCGAACTTGCGGATCTCGTCCCGGCGGCCACACAGCACAGTCGCCCAGGTTTATTCGTCGCTGCTCCGCTGAGGCCGGATTTCGAGGAAGAATCATGCGCCTGGCATAGGAAGGGGAACAAGTGCCGATGGTTAGATTGCGATTATTGCTGCCCGCCATACTCCTCTTGAGTTTCTCAGGAATCAAGGAGGTGCGGGCAGGCTCCCTTCCGGCCGAGTATTTCCGCTTGCTCAATCAGGGCATCGAGAGGATTGAAAACAGGCTTGCTGCCGAGCCGCAGGCGACGCTTCCCGTGCTCGAGAGTGCACCAGGCTGGCGTCACTTTCCCTCGTCCATTCTGGTGGCTGCCGTCCTCTACACGGTACCCCATAGTACGAATGTCCGCTATGGCGATGAGCGGATGCTAAAGCTGGCCATCAAGATCGGTGATCTCCTGGTTCAGGAACACGCCGCGGGGCGCTATGATCGCCTGGATCACCATCGCGATACCTATATGTGGGTTGATGCTTTTCGCCTGATCGGACCCCAACTCGACCCCGATCGGACTCGGCGCTGGAGGGAGGTTCTACTGACCCAACTAGGCGAGCTGGCCGCGGATGTCAGCGAGCGGCAGGACTATCCGAGGTATCAATCGCCATATCTGGTCACATCGCCCAACCACTATTCCCTGTGGTCCTCCACTTTATTTTTGGGAAGTCTCGTTCTGGATAAACCGGAATGGAAGGCATTAGCAGCGCGGGTGCTTCACCGCTTCGCAACCGAAGAACAGTCGGCAGATGGTTTCTGGGGAGAACATAGCTTTTCCGGTCCGACGACAGGATATGACTATTTGACCTCCTCTGCTGTGGCGCTCTACTACGAACATAGCCGAGATTCAGCCGCTCTAGCTGCCTTGCGGCGGTCTACCGACTTCCATATCTTCTTCACTTATCCCGATGGGACACCCGTTGAGACGATCAACGATCGAAACCGCCACTGGGGCGTTTCGATGTGGGGTCACTTCGGTTTCTCGCACTTTCCGGATGGCCGTCGTTATGCGGAGCTACTCACGAGCCAGTCTTTGAACGAGCGGTTTTCCGTCGAGGACCTCGGGCGTGTCGCCCAGAACGCACTGTATTTCCACGAGGGTCCTACCGCACCCATTCCGCAGGATCGTTTCAGTTACCAGCATCAGATGAGTGTTCCCGCCGGTATCCGCAAGCAGGGCCCCTGGGTGCTCTGCTTGTCGGGGATCATCGATACACAGACCAGCAGCCGCTTTTACCTGGACCGGCAGAGTCACTTGAGTGTGTTTCACGAGAAGACGGGGCTGATTGTGACGGGAGCAAACTCAAAACGGCAACCGGAACTTGCGACCTTCTCCGGCAAGCTCGATGGCCAGATTTTTCATCTGCCCCTCAGCAGCCGTCTGGACATGAGCGATGCCGGAGATCGGCTGGCATTGGCCTACGATCCATTCTTTGCGGTGGTCGAGGTGCAGAAACCCTCCGAACAGGAGGTGGGGCTGGTCTTCAATCTTCGTTGGAAAAGACCCGCGGCGGAGGCCCGCCTCGGTCTGCAGTTGGTGCTTAAGGCGGGTGAGCCGATCGAAACCGGCTCCGGCCGAAAGTGGGGCTTGGATGAGAAGAGAATTGAACTGCCAGCCGAAGAACTGGGTGGATCGCTGCGCCATCGAGGATGGACACTGGAGACCAGCCCCGGGGCACAGTTGCTCTGGCCGGTTCACCCCTTCAATCCTTATGCCAACGCTCCCGAGAATAATCTTTCGAACGCGGTAGGGTTGCTTTGGACCCCCTTGAATCGAGAGGTTAAGTCCGTGCAGTTGCGCCTGAGTGTGCGGTGAAGCGAACCGGTGGAACTGAAAAGGGAACAAGGAGAGAGAAGTGAGTTCAATGACGCATGCAAACCTGTTGGCGGGGGCACGACTTCTGTTGGTGCTGACTCTGTGGACGGCTCAAGGAAGTGCTCAGGGAGTTCGAGTTTGGGCCGTCGGCGACAGCGTTCGGGTGAATCCCGTTACGGGAAGGCTTCTCGAGGATCGGCCGGACATCCACAAGGATTATCCCTCCGACGATTTCCGAGAGACCAATGGAGTCTGGAACCGGGCCCGGAACACTGTATCCCTGCACGCGGGTCGAAATGAGTTTGTGGCCTTTCAGTTGGTCGTGGAAACTCAGGGCGAGGCGGATGAGGTGGATGCCGTTCTGACCGAGCTCAAGCACGCGGAGGGTTCCCGACTTAGCGGAAAGTATGTCCAACTTTTCAAGGAATGGTATGTCGAAGTGCGTCGTCCCTCCACCGGCTATGAGAAGAGCTCATTGGGCCCGGCGTGGTATGCCGACGCACTGCTGCCCAAACGAAAAGCGAACCTGAGAACCGGCTTCCCATTTTCCATCCCTGATCTTTACAACAACATCCCCGGGCAAACGAACCATGCCATTTGGGTGGATATCTACGTTCCGTTTGAAAGGGCGGAGGCGCCGCCTGGTAAGTATTTGGGGAACGTTGAGGTCAAATGGAAGGGAGGCAGCCAAAGTGTCCGAGTCGAGTTGATGGTTTGGGATTTTGCCTTACCTCAAGAGAGCCACCTGCCGGGCGACGTGTGGAACGGTTCCATGAGGCAGATGCCGCTCGAGGAGGAACGGCTCTACTATCAACTGGCCCGGCAGCATCGGTTTCTTCCGCTGATCTATGCCTATCGACCCGAACTGTCCCTCGAAGGCACTCGGGTTCAAATCGATTGGACTGAATACGACCGGCGCGTGTCCAGCTACCTCGATGGCACGGCTTTCACCAAGGAGCACGGCTATTGGGGACCAGGCTATGGCAGGCCCGTACACCACCTGATGCTGCCTTTTGACATTGAGAAACATGGTAACAAGGAACGGGCATGGCCCATGGCCCTGCCAGCAGCGGGTCGGACCGCGGAGTATGAGGCCGTTTGGAAGGAAGTTGGACGGCAGGTGCGGGAGCACCTTGACGGAAACCCGGAATGGCGCAAGGTGATAAAAGTTTCTTTTCTGGACGGGCTGGACGAGTCCTACTACGAGGATGCCTATGAAAAGATGATCTATTACGGAAAGCTGCTCCACGAGTCGATGGGACGGGGGTGGTTCAAGTATCGGATCGATGGTGGTTATTCCAGAGAAGCGATGGAGAGAATGGCCGGCGAAGTTGACCTTTGGGTTTGCCACACCGTCGCATTTGACCTGCCAACCGTTGAGTACTTCAGAAAAAAGGGCGTCGAGACTTGGTTTTACGGCCCCATGATCTACGAACAGAAAAAGAATTCCGGGTGCGGATCCAATACGTTCCTGGACCTAGACCTGAATGTGAATCGCGCGATCGGTTGGGTCGGCTGGAAGTATCAGGCCGGATGGGTGGAATGGGAATTTGACTGGAATGCATACGCTTCCTGGTATGAGGCAGAGAATTTCAAAGAACCCAAACGCATTTACAACGGGTCGGGACAGCTCGTTTATCGGGGTATAGTCATGGGTTATCGAGAGCCCATCCCCAGCATTCGCCTGAAAGCGCAACGCCGTGGCCTGCAAGACTATGAGTACTTCTGGCTGCTGGCTCAGAAGAGTGGCCGTCCAGAGGCCGACGCCTTTGTAAACCGCATCATCTACAAGAGTCCTTTTGGCCCATCTGCCATGCTCGACACCGAGATCTGGAAGAACAACCCGGAAGAATGGGACCGGGTTCGGGTCGAAGTTGGCCAACGACTGGCCCAATGAGGATCGCACGTGAAGAGTCTTTCAACCGGAACGGACAAGCGGCTGGGTTTGGGGGCGGCCATTACCAGGCGTGACTTCCTCAATGCCAGTCTGATCGGCATTGGAAGCGGTCTGCTGCGGGCGCCAGCACCGGCAGGCCAAAAAGTCGGGGCCAGCGATTGGGATGGTTACGGGGGAGTGGGCGACTATGCTCGTTCGCAGGGAAACACCGAGGAAGTGATCCGGGTGGCGCACGAGCTTCGCGATGGCCGCTACGATGCGGTTTCCATCGATGTCGCAGATACGGGAGAAACCTGGGACCTGGTCATCGTGGGAGGTGGGCTGAGCGGTCTGGGCGGAGCCTTCTATTTCAATAAGGCCCGCAAATCGCACCAGACTTGCCTGATTCTAGAGAACCATCTGGTCTTTGGCGGCGAATCGAAGCGGAACGAGTTTATCGTCGAGGGCCACCGACTGTCCGGTCCGCAGGGGGCCAACGAGTTTGATGTGCCGGCACGGCCTGGCGACCCAGGCTACGAGCTCTACAGCGAACTGGAGGTGCCGCGCGAATTCGAGTACAGTCCGTGGGACAGGGGTTTCAAGCAACTGGAGTTCGACCGTACGAACTACGGATTCCAGCTTTGGGTAGACGAATCCCGTAGCTTCGGGACATTCCTGGATCGCCAGTCGCATGGAGTCAAACCGCAGTGGATCAGAAATTTCGGCGGCAGAGGAGTCGAGAAGGCCCCTCTTGCCTCCTCGATCCGACGCGATTATCGAACTTGGAAGACCACGAGGCAGCGATATCACCCGGAGAACCGTTTCGAACGTTGGTTAGATTCCATGACCTACCGGGATTATCTGGAAAAGGTCATGAAGCTAAACCCCGAGGTCACCCGCTACGCCGATCCGATCCTGGCAGCGGCTCTGGGACTCGGTTGTGATGCCCTTTCAGCCTATGCTGCTTTCCAGATTGCCATGCCTGGATTCGGCGGCTTTTCATCGAGCTATTCCTACCCCTCGAACTGGAGCGATCTCTCACCTCTGACCTGGCATGCCTTTCCTGGAGGAAATGATGGATTCGCCCGTTATTTTGTCAAGCGCCTGATTCCCGATGCCATCGCCGGAACCACAGAATTTGCCGATGTTCTCAATGGCGGCATCGCTTTTGAAAAGCTGGACGTCCCGGATAGGCCAATACGCATGCGTTTGGGCGCGACCGCGGTGCGTGTGGAGCACGAGGGACAGCCAGAGCGGGCAGGACACGTGCGGGTCACCTACGTCCAAGGGGGCAAGACTTTTCAAACCAAAGCCCGTGCCGTGCTGATGGCGGCAGGAGGGTGGATCAGTAAACATGTGGTGCGCGATCTGCCGAGCTCCTATCAGGAGGCTTATGCAACCTTCCTGCATTCACCCATGCTGGTGGTAAACGTGGCCCTGACGAACTGGCGGTTTCTTTACAGGATGGGTTTCACGGCCTGCCGATGGTTTACCGGTTTCGGATTTTGTTGCAACATCCGCCGGCCGATGTGGGTGGGAGATTTTCGCCCGCCCCTGCATCCCGATCGGCCGGTGGTATTGACTTTCTATGTTCCGTTTTACTATCCAGGATTGCCCGCGCGCGATCAGGGATTGCGAGGTCGGGCGGAATTGCTATCGACTCCCTTTGTCGACTACGAACGGCAGATCCGCACCCAAATGACGCGCTTGTTTGGCAAGACTGGATTCAACGCTCGCCAAGATATTGCTGGAATTGTGTTGAACCGGTGGGGACACGCCTACGTGAATCCGCAGCCTGGATTCTTCTTCTCCGCGCATGAGACAGCCGTGCCCCGCGACATTATCCGCCGTCGTTTTGGGCGCATTGCGTTTGGCCACTCCGAATTGTACGGCCACCAGTTTTGGCTGGGCGCTATCGGAGAAGGGCGTCGAGCGGTGGAGCAGCTCCTGGAGGTCCTGGAGAAAAGTTGAACGCAACAGCAGTGGGCGTGGAGGCCAAAAGACACGCCGTAGGAACAATGCCATAGGCTCGACGTTTGGCTCGTTAGAAGAATGTGAGCCGGCGGTCGATGCGGTTTTCTATTTGATGGATTGATCGTGAGAGAACGGTCTCAATATACCACTCAAAGAAGGCTGGCTGTACGACACTTGGAAGAGGACTTTGTGCCGGATGGCTGCCTTTCGAAGCCGGCCTGGAAGGAAGCGTTGAAAGCAAGCCTGGTCGACAACAGCAACCCCTCACGTCAGGCTGTGGTCTCGACCGAGGTGGCGGCATTATGGAGCGAGTCATCACTGTACTGTGCTTTCTGGTGCGAGTACGAGCACCTGAATGTGTATTCGGGTGAGGATCCGGCCTTGGAGAGATGGGAACTGTGGGACCGCGATGTGGTGGAGGTCTTCGTAAATCCGTTTCCCGATCGACTCGGTACCTACTGGGAGTTCGAAGTCGCACCGAACAACCAGTGGATCGATCTGGCGGTCCATTGGGACAAAGAGCTTCGGGCCGACGCCAGCTGGGACTCTCGCTTCCAGCATGCCACTCGAGTCAATCGGGACCAGCAAACCTGGACGTGCGAAATGAGGATTCCAGCGGCGGCATTCGGACTCAGGCGAATTGAGGCCGGGAATTCTTGGCGGATCAACTTTTATCGCTGTGATGGATTTGGAGACGATAGCCAGAGGCAGTTCTATGCCTGGAGTCCAACCTTGAACCAAACCTTTCACGTTCCCAATCGGTTTGGGATAATCGAGTTTGAGAAGTAGCCGAGCCGGACGTTATTTCTCGGAATAGATTGGGTTATGCCCACTACTGCTGTATCAAGGATCGCGGTTGGGCTCGCCGGCCCGCCGAAGTGCCTCTCTGAGAAGACAAGTCAATCGCGGAGCGCCCCGACGACCAGCCGATACTCGCGGTTCGGTCGTCATTTCCTAGGAGCACCCGTCTCCCGAATCGCATAAATAAACAAGTCTGGCGAATCAGATGAACCGCAAGGAGCGATGTCATGTGGATGAGATCATTTGTGTTGACCATGGCTGTTCTGATTCCCGGTAGCTTAGTCGGCGCCGTTGAACCTGCAGTCCAGGTGTGGGCCGTTCCCAGCGTCCAAAAGGTGAGGCCTGACGATCCGGTCGAGTCGGACAACCTTGTATGGTCAAGCCAGTCCAAAACCATTGCAATTGCGGGAGCACGCAATGAACATGTTCCGGTTCAGATGGTATTGTCCACGCCGCCACCGCCGACGCGTTACGACCCAGCCGCCGGCGGTTTCTTTGTGAAAGTTTCAGATCTTGAGGGTCAGGGCGGAAAGATCCCCCGCGATCAAATCAGGTTGTTCCTTGAGCACGTCGTGCTGTGTTATGCCAAGTCGAGCCCGGTTGGCTCTACCGGGTTCTGGCCCGATGCGCTGGCGCCGCTGACAGATCCCTTCGACATGCAGGCTGAGTTCCGATCCTTTGTCAAGAACCGCGGGGTCTGGATCGATGTGCGGGTACCCGAGACCGCAGGGGCAGGAAAGTACGTGGGATGGGTGGAGATCACTCAAAACGGCCGGGCCATCGATCAGTTGAGCCTCCACTTGACCGTTTATGATTTCACGTTGCCTCGGGAGACGCACCTGATCACCTACATGAACATTTCTCGATCGTGGTTGGCCCGCGGGTACGGTATTGATCGCGATTCGGAGGAAGCGACCAAGCTGCTTCGCAGCTACTACCAGTTTCTGTATGCGAACCGCATGGAGCCGTGGTTCCATGAGCTTCTCCAGCCGGACATTGAGTTGGAAAGCGGCGGAGACGTGCGGGTAAAGTTCGATCCGGCATTGTATCGTCATTATCTGGATGAACTGGGAACCAAGCGCGTGATTCTGGAAGTGGTGCCGGATGAGCTTCGCCAGGGGGAGCCCGACTTTTCAGAGAAGTTAACTCAGCGCGTGCGATCCTATTTGCAGCAGGTGGGTGATTTCTTCAAAAAGAACCAATGGACCTCCAGGCTGGTTCTCAACAGCCCCATTGACGAACCCGACACCGCCCAACACTATGCCGACACCCGACGATGGGCCGCACTGGTCCACGAGTCCATCCCGGGGGTGCCCTTCCTGGCCACGGAATCGCCGGTTCCGGACCGGCCGGAATGGGGCGTGCTGACGGGTGCCGTACAGAACTTCTCCATGCACGGTAACGCTCTCAACCGACCTGCCGTCAAGGCGGCCATTCGAGAGGAACAGGCCAAGGGCGGCGAGATGACTTGGTATATTTCCTGCGACCAGGTGTTCCCGCAGCCCAACTACTTCATCGACGCCCCCGCCATGGATCCGGTCATGGTTCCCTGGATCACCTGGCGATATCGGATGAACGGGATTCTCTATTGGGCCTTAAACTACTGGCCCCAGACTCCAGACCCCTGGCTCGATCCAGTGACGTTCCTCAGTGGCTTTCTGTGCAGTAAAGGGTATGTGTTGAACGGTGAAGGATCCTTGCTTTACCCGGGGCATCACGTTCAGCGCCAGACCGGTCAGCGCAATGTCGAAGGTCCCGTATCTTCAATTCGGTTCGAGCTGTTGCGCGAGGGGATTGAGGACTACGAGTATCTCTGGCTGTTGAAGGCCCTGGGGGACGCTGCCTTCGCTGACCGCGCTGTGGAGGAAATGGTGGTGGATGTCAGCAGCTTCTCGCGAAATGTAGAAGAACTGTTTGCCTGGCGCCAGAAAATGGCCAGACGAATCGAGGTGCTCCGCAAGGCCTCGCCGTCGGGCGCCGGAAACGGTAACGGTTCCCAAAAGTGACAGGACCATCTCGGTTCGGCAGGATGGCTTGTAGCCGGCCGTGGGTGGCGATGTCGGAAGGCGGTGGTGGAGAGGTTTTGGTGAAGATGAAGGAGGCCTCCTTGAGATCAACTATTCTTATCCTGGTGGTGATGATGTCTTTCACGGCGTTGGATGCCTTGGAGTTGGCGGGAGAAGTTGTGGTTCGGGAAGAGAAGCTCTCGATTCCCACCTGGGAGATCGGTGCCTCGGCTGTTCACTCTATCTTCTCGCAGTCGCAAGGCGGACGGATTTATCCCTACACTCTTGATGAGACGCTGACAGACAACAAAGTGGACAAGTTGTACGACGCGGTCTTCCTGGAGAACGAGTACATTCAGATTCTGGTGCTGCCTGAGATCGGCGGAAGGCTTCACGGTGCGCTCGACAAGACCAATGGTTACGTTTGGATCTATTGGCAGCGTACGATCAAGCCGGGGCTGCTCAGCATGACGGGTGCCTGGATTTCAGGGGGAATTGAATGGAATTTCCCACATGGCCATCGACCCTCCGGATTCATGAGGGTCGACCATCGGGTCATCCGGAACAAGGATGGAAGTGCCACGGTGTGGGTGGGGGAAACCGAGCCGATCTACCGAATGCGGTGGCTGGTGGGCATGACGGTTTTTCCCGGCCGGAGCTACCTCCGCTGCGACTACGTCTTCATCAACCCCACCAACCACAAGCATCCCTTTCAGTTCTGGGCGACCTCGGCTACCCATGCCAATGAATATACGCAAGCCCAGTACCCGGGCGACATGGTCACCGGACATGGCAAACACGAGTTTTGGAACTGGCCCATTCATGATGGGGTGGATCTCACCTGGTGGAAAAACGTTCCCAACGCGAGTAGTTTTTTTGCCTACAACAATCCTTCCGATTGGTTTGGGACCTATGACCACAAAGCTGACGGAGGAATGGTGCACGTGGCCAGTCACCAGACCATGCCCGGCAAGAAACTGTGGACGTGGGGCTCGGGGCCTTCTGGACGGATTTGGGAGGACATTCTGACGGAAGGCGGTGGGCCTTACTTCGAGCCTCAAGCAGGCGCCTGGAGCGACAACCAACCTGACTACCATTGGATGTGGCCCCAGGAGGTGAAGACCACCCATGACTACTGGTACCCGGTTCGCGACACGCGAGGCTATCATCAAGCCACCAAAGATTTTGCGATCAACACGGATCTGCAGGACGGAAAGGCTTTCGGGGCTGTCTATTCGACCGGAGTCGTCGAGGGTTACCGTGTGGTGTTGAAGAACAACAGGACTGGAAGGGTCCTAACCGATGCCTGGAAGATCTCCATCTCTCCGGATCGGCCGTTCCTAACCGAAACCGCGATAGAGTCCGACGCCACGGTGTATGACCTGTATTTGGCTGTCTACGATCCCGAAGGCAATCTGCGTATTGAGCTTCAGCAGCGTCGACCCAGGCAGGTGACCCTTCCACCCGGTCAGAAAGATCCGGGAGACCCGGCCAAGATGGAGTCCGACGAGCTTTATCATGCCGGCGAATGGCTCGACAAGTTTGGTCGCCGTGAGGAGGCTCTCAACTACTACAACGAAGCATTAAAGAAGGATCCCAATGACTCGCGCGTCAACCTAGAGATGGGATTTCTGGCGTTGAAGCAGGGACGCTGGGAAGAGGCGCTGAAATCTTTGAGCATTGCCCAAGAGCGCGACTACGACAATTCGCGAATCTACTTTGGAAAAGGGCTAGCGCTGGTCGGTTTGGGAAGGTTGGAGGATGCCTACGACGAGTTCTATCGGGCGACCTACACTTACGATTTCTCATCGGCAGCCTACCTGAACCTGGCCAGACTGGACCTGCGCAAAGGGCACTATGAGGCGGCTCTCGCCAAGCTGGAAGAGGCGGAGGAGGAAAATCGCCGGTTTGCGGATATCCCGGCCTTGCGCGCCGCAGCCTGGCGGCACCTGGGTCGCCCCGTTGAGGCATTGGCCGCAGCCGAACGGGCAATGGAACTGGACCCCATGCATTTCATGGGATCCCGCGAAAAGGTGTTGTCTTTGCGGGCAGCCGGCAAGAACTGTCGGGAAGAGGAATCTCTTTGGAATGGCATCATGAGGGACGCCGTTCAGAATTACCTGGAACTATCGGCCGCTTATGCCGAGGCGGGACTTTATTCAGAAGCTGACACGGTGCTGGCCAAGTATTCAGAGGGTAAGGAGGCGGCACAACTCTATCCCATGGTCGGCTACCTCCGCGGCTATTTTCAGGAGGTGCAAGGTCACTTGCCGGCTGCGTCGGAATGGTACGGTAAGGGAGCGCTGGGACCGGTTAATTACACCAACCCGCACCGGCTTGAGGAGAAGGCAGCGTTGGAAGCAGCGCTGCGTTCCAATCCTAAGGACGCAAGGGCCCACCTCTATCTGGGAAACATGCTGTACGCCATGGGGCGTCGTCGTGAGGGATTCGAGCACTGGAAACAAGCCACGCAATGGGAAGACGCGCTCTGGCAGGCCTGGCGGAACGTGGCATTGGCACAGTCCGATCTGAACAATGATCTGGAAGCATCCTACCGAGCCTATCGGAAGACGATCGCACTGAATCGGTTGGATGGGCGAGCTCTGCTGGAGATGGACGAGGTTGCCGAGCGGGCCCGTCACCCCGTCTCGCAGAGACTGGCGCTTCTGGAGCAATACCATGACGCCGTGAGCCTGCGCGATGACCTGGTGGCCCGGCTGGCTGACCTTCGTCTGGCCGTGGGAGGGTCAGACAACCTCAGGCTGGCTTACGAAGGGTTGAGCCAGCGCCACTTCCACAGCTGGGAAGGACGATATGGGATCCATATGGCCTGGGTGGAGGTGAATCAGAAGTTGGGCGATCTGGCCTTCGAAAAGAAAGACTATGCTCTCGCACTCCAATACTATCAGCGGGCTTGCGAGTATCCCAAGAACCTGGAAGTGGCTCCGCGCACACCCGATTTCCGGGCCCATGTCTTCTGGAACCTGGCCAAGGTTTACGGTGCTCGAAATGAGAAGAGACAGGCGGATCAGTACCTCAAAGAAATCTTGGCTGAGCAGTATCGGAAACCGCACCTTGGAACCTACTATCAGGCCCTGGCCCAGAAGGCCCTCAACAACCGAAAAGCTTATGAGGAACTCTTGGCCAAGCTGGAAGCACGGGCCCGTCAGTACACTTCTGGTGCGTTCGAGTTTCGAGGGGATCAGGAGGTCATCGGTCATCTGCTTTTGTCGTTGGTTCTGGAAGAGAAGGGAAACCTGGCCGAAGCCGAGCGTGAAAAACGTCAGGCACTGGAGCGCAACAATGAAGCGATGCGCCTGGCTATTCGAGAAGCTCAACTGGACCTAGCCCGAGCCCATCAGTAATCAGAGGTTATAAGCCTGAGACGAGTTCACGGTCAGAGACAGGGATATGAGGACATCCGGAAAGGAGGACTTGGGTCATGAGATTTCTCCGACTTTGCTATCTCATCGCAGGCGTGTTGCTGCCCGCGCTTGGGT